>CAWJZV010000025.1:0-183979 GCA_963847445.1 uncultured delta proteobacterium
GGAGAGGGGATAAGATCTTGAAATCGCTATTTGCTGCGCGTTCCACGGCGGCTTCGATCGCCTTGCGCGCGTAAACGGTCGCGACATGGCGTTTGTACTCGGCGCCGGCGTAGGAATCTTCCACCGGGTCGGTTTCTTCGGCGGCTTTGGCCGCCGCGGCCGCGATCGTCTGTGTCGTCAGCGGTTTGCCTTGCAGTTCCAATTCCGTTGCGATGGCGCGGGCCGGGCCGCTGCCCAAGCCGCCGATGGCAATCCGCGAGGCCGTGCAGGTGCCGGAGGCTTGTCGCGTGATGATCGCCGCCGCGCTGACGACCACATAGCCGGAGGCTGGGTGCGGCAGCTTGGCGTATGCGGTGCCGGTGCCAGCGGCCGGGATCGGCACGCGGATTTCCGTAAGAATTTCATTGGCCTTTAGCGCCGTGGTGTAAAAATCGGTGAAGAAGTCGTCGACGCCGATTCTCGTTTGCCCGACGCAGACTGGGCGATGAAGCTGGCATTGAGCGCGGTTAGAACAACCGGCAAGTCTGCCGCGGGGTCGGCGTGGGCGACGCTGCCGCCGATGGTGCCGCGGTTGCGCACCTGCACGTCGCCGATCACCGCGGCGGCTTCGGCCAGGGCGGGAACATGCTTGCGCACGAGGTCGGATGACGCGATATCGGCGTGAACCGTCAGTGCGCCGATCACTAGGCTGATTGCCGTCGACGCTCACGCCGCGCAGACCCGGCACGGTGCCGAGGTCGATCAAAGTTTGCGGCGATTGCAGCCGGAGCTTCATCGCCGGAATCAAACTGTGGCCGCCGGCTAGGAGTTTGCCATCCTCGCCGTGCTGCGCCATCAGTTGCAAAGCTTCTTCGACCGAGCGGGCCGCGACGTAGCCAAAATTAGCGGGAAACATGGAGCCTCCCTTGGATAGGCGGAGCCCTCAGGGCAGGCGCGAGGCGTGAGGCATGAGTTCGGAATTTTCGAAGTTTCATGTTTATCTCCTCCTCCCTTCATTTTTTCTGCGGCCCATTTGATCGACTCGACGATATTGACGTAGCCGGTGCAGCGGCACAGGTTGCCTTCGAGGGCGTGCTTGATCTCGTCGTCGTTCGGATTGGGATTGGTTTCGAGCAAATGCACCGCGGTCATGATCATGCCGGGGGTGCAGTAGCCGCACTGCAAGCCGTGTTTCTCGCGGAAACCTTCCTGCACCGGGTGAAAGTTGTCGCCGTCGGCCAAACCTTCGATGGTTTTGACCTCGGCGCCGTTGGCTTGCACCGCCAGCACCGTGCAGGATTTCACCGCGCGGCCATTCAAGTGCACCGTGCAGGCGCCGCACTGACTGGTGTCGCAGCCGACATGGGTGCCGGTCAAATTCTAGATGCTCGCGTAAAAAATAAACCAGCAGCGTGCGCGGTTCGACCAGGGCGTCATGCTTGACGCCGTTGACCGTAATGGAAACCGGGAGCGCTGCGAACTGGGCCTCAGCAGCCATGCTTGTCATTGCCTCCGTTGGTATGTTGGTTGAACTGATTTCTAACCAGACTCTAGGGTGCAGAGAAATTCAGTCTGGCCAGTCATATACCGAGATCGACGCGGGCTCAAGAGCGGCCGCTGGTCAATTTGAAAGTTAAGGCGGTGAGTCCGAAGCTGGCGGAGCAGAAAATTGACGACGTGGCGGATCGAAGTTGGGTGCGCCGGCTCGATGAAAGCGGGTTCATCGACCGCGCGTACGCGGCGCAAGGCGTGAAGTAGTCACTAGGCCACAATGCAAAGGGGCGGAATGATTCACCACAGAGGGCACAGAGATCACAGAGGTCAAAATGCGGAGTCGAAGAATTGACCGCAAAGGCAAGAAAAATGAATTTCCGAACTTAGCGTCTTTGCGCCTTTGCGGGACAATCCTCCGAATGCGAAAGGATCCGAATCCTTCCTTACTGTTTCTCGTTCGATTGCAGCGCGTCGAGCGCTTGTTGGACGAGCTTGCGGCGCAGTTCTTTTTCGTCCTTCAGTGGCAGCTTGGCATCGCCGGTGACATGGACGATGCCGGTTCCTAGGACGACGCGGTTGGAACCGACCATTTTGGCGATGGGCAGCGCGGAGGTGATTTGCACCACTGGGATGCCGGCTTTTTCGAGTTCGGTGGTGATCGCAGCGCCGCTGCGAGTGCTGGTGCCTCAAGTTGACGTGAGGATCACCGCGTCGACGCCGTCGCGTTTGATCTTTCCGAGCCATTTCCCGTCCCAAACGGCGTGTGTTCGACAGCGGATTGGAGCGGCCGCAGGTGGAGAGAAACTCCTCGTGCAGTTTGCCGATGACGCCGCTTTTTTCCAGCTCACGCAGAGCATCGAGAGGCACCAAGCGGTCGGGATCGTCCTGGACAAACCTGGTGTCGTAACCGCCGTGCGAGACTTCGTAGTCTTCGCTGCGTAAATCATCGCTGCCGGCGATATTGTAGGCGCCCCAGCGGGTCGCGGCGGTGCCTTCGATCTTGTCGGGATTGCCCTTGGGCACCAAGCCGCCGTCGGTGATGATCATCAGCTTGGCTTTCGACATGTCTTTGATCCGCGCAGGCATCGGCACGGGCGCGAACGCGGTCGGCAACATTTCCGATTCGAACTTTTCGCCTTTCAATTTGGCGACGAGCATATCGACCATGCGCGTGGCGGCGGTCTTTTCGACCAGCTGGTCGCGCAACAGGCCGCGGCTGATATAGCCTTCCTCGCGCCGGCAGCCCGATGGGTTGCTTGGCCACGAGTTTCTTGCCGAGCTTTGCCATGGTGCGCGACGATATCGCGCATCTTGGCGATGTTGGTTCCCGAGTCGACGATGTGCAGCGTTTCGCGGTACAGATCGACGCCGGGATTTTCCACATGCATCGCCGTGATCGCCGGAATGGCCAACTCGCGATTGCACTGGCGCGTGCAGAGCGCGCCGGCGGCCATGCCGTAGCGCCCGGCATCGAAGCAGGGACCGGCGGCGAAGAGATCCGCTCCACTGGCGCGAATTTTCTCCAATACCGCCGCGGTTACTTGGTCTTGATGTTCGACGGCGTAATTATCGCCGCAGACGATCGTCAGGTTACCGCCGCATCATCGCCCATGAGTTGTTCGAACAGTTTCGCCGGCCCCAACGCGCCGTCGCGAAATTCCAATGACGCGCCGGCATGTTCTTCCGCGCCGATGCCGCCGAAAAATTGATTGACGTAGTAGACGATCTTCATGATTGACTCCTAGGCATGAGGCAATAGGCACTAGGCAACAGTAAGATTTAGGATGCTCGGAGTTTCTTACTAATGCCTATTGCCTCATGCCTATTGCCTTCTTCAATACACTAACGATCTCATCCTCGACGCGCCCTGTTGATTGGTGACGCCGATGATGTTGTTGGCGTCGATGGTCATGGGTCCGACGAGCAGCTCGGCCAACTCCGGTTTGGCGGCGATGACGCGGGCGGCTTTGGGGATTTCGTACTTCGGTGCCGTTGCCGCCGTTGTAGACGATGGCGTTGACTTCCGGGACGTTGAACAAGAGCGCCGACTCGACGCGCCGGTCACGCGACACGTCGGAGACCATGACGGCGGTCTTGATGCCGGATCTGTTCCAACAAGCGCGCGGTTTCCGACAGGTCGGCGTGGGGCAGGCCGCCGCCGTACTTGGTCATCACGGCGCCGTCGGCGCGCAGGTTCCACTTGGCTAAATTCGCCGCAGCATGGCATTGCCGTTCGCGGTCGACGTTATCGTTGCCGGCGACGGTGGCGACGGTGCCGACAAAGTTTATCTCGCGCGCTTGGTGGCGCCGGTAGAGATCGAGAATCACCGGATGATTTTGATAAAAATAGGTCTCCGTGCCGCCGAACCAGGAGTTGAGCGACGGCACCAATGCGCCGTCGAGCCATTCGTCGGGATGTAAAATGACCGGCAGCATGCCGTCGGTATTGGTTCCATAAATAATCGGCTCGTCGACCGCCGGCTTGCGCTGGCGCGAAAAAATCTGGCCGATATAGACGACGCGGGACAATCCTTCGCGGCTTGTTGTCTTCGGCGCCGATGGGCTCGAATGTCTGTGTGGACGCCGGTGCTTGCGCAAGCGCGGCGCGGGCGAGATGCACGGCGACTTTGACGCCGGCGACGCGGTAGGCTTTTAACACCGCCGAGCGCGGCAACCCTGGTTTTGTCTGCGGTACCACCAGGAGATGACAAAGTTTTGAATATGCGCTGCCGGCGGTGGCGCTCGCCGCTCATCTCCAACACCCGTCCGGTGGCGCTGCGCGACGGGTCGGGGGACATTTCAGCGAAGACCGAAACCGCCGCGCCGGCGAGCACATGAGTCGTTCCCATCCCCGCGGTGGTCGGCGGCGCCGATGATGCCGGGAAAGTCGCTGCCGCCGTCGGCTTTGGCGCGCGGCTCGACGACATCGAAGATCGGCCCGGCGCGGCAGCTCTCGCCGGGGCGGACGATGTCGAAAGCGACGTTATCGATGGCGGCATCTTCCAGTACCAAGCGGCGCAATTCCTCGCCATCGACCGTAAGCGCGCTGCCGTCGAGCGACAAGCGCGTGCCGAATTGAATGTCGGTGATTGGATGGACGGCAAGGGTGAGCTGCATGCGACGATCTCCCGATCACAACTGATAGATCAAACTTCGATTCTAGGCAATCTATGTCCCGGCGCTTGCGCTTGTCAACTTGTAGTCGTGATTCACCTTGTCCCTTTCGGAGAAGGTCACAACCTCGCTCAGGTGAAGGAAGGTTGTCATGCCGGCGAGGCCGGCATCCATCTTCGCTTGTACTGCAGGCCGAGAAACCCTGGATTCCGGCCTGCGCCGGAATGACGGATGAGGCGGCATCAGTCGACGATTCAGACACCTCGTTTTAAAGCCGAGGGGCAATCAGTTTCAGTAAATTCAGTGAACCGCCACTGTCGGGGCGACTACGGTGCGCCTACAGTGACTGGTTCCGACCTTCGTCGCCGGTGCAAAGGTGCAGATCCACGAGGTCATTCAAAACCATGATCCGTTTCTCGCCGCTTCCTAACCAAGCTCATATCATCCCCTGGCAGGAATGGGGCGACGCGGCCTTTACGCGCGGCCCACGCCGAGGACAAACCGGTGATGCTTTTCTTGTCGGCATTCTGGTGCCGGTTCTGCCAGCGCATGGATGAGCAAGCATTTTCTGAGACCGAAAACATCGCGCTGCTCAATGCTTACTTCATTCCACTGCGGGTCGAGTATACGCAGCGTCCCGACGTCGACGCGCGTTACAACTTGAACGGCTGGCCGACCATCGCCTTCATGACGCCCGCTGGGCAGTTGCTCGCGGCCGTCAATTATTTGCCGGCGGATCAGTTCAAAGAATTGCTCATCGACGTGTACATGAGCTACCAGCAGCGCAAAGACGAGCTTCGTGGCGCGGCGCAGAACTACGGAAGAGAACGCCTGAGCCGGCGCGACAGCTGGCCGATTCGGAGTTGGCAACGAATCTAGCGGCGATCACCGAGAGCGTGATGGCGCTGGCGGACCGTACCTATGGCGGTTACGATCGCGGGCAGAAATTTATCCATCCCCAAGTTAATGATTTTTTGCTGGCGCGCTATCAAGCGACCCACGACTCGCAATATCTCGATCAGGTTTGTCTGACTCTCGAGCGCATGCGCGCCGGCGAGCTTTACGATCATCAAGGCGGCGCCTACTTTCGCACTTCGTCCAACCCGGACTGGAGCCATCCGCACCGGGAAAAATTGCTGTTGGAAGAGGCCGGGTTGTTGGCCAATTGCTTGTCGGTTTTTCGTATCACGCAGCGGGCGGAATACCGGCGCATGGCTGAGGAGATCATTGAGTACTTGGATGCCAGGCTTTTCGATCCGGCGAGCGGAACTTTCCACGGCTGCGAAGATTGGTTGCGTTATGAACCGCCGGCCGTTGATGGCGAGGAATTCTTCACGATCATCGATCGCTGCGTTTACACCGACGCGAACGCGGTTGCCAGCGCGGCGTATCTCGATGCTGCGGTGCTATTGGACAAGCCGGCTTACCGCGAGCGAGGGCTCGCCGCGCTGGAGTTTCTCTGGCAGAACTGCCGCAGCGACGGCGGCGGGATGTTTCACTACTTCGACGGCGCGGCGCATGTGCCGGGGCTACTGCAGGATCAAGCGCAGATGGGCAGCGCGTTGTTGCGCGCCTACCAAGTGACGGGAGATGGTGCATACGTGGATCGGGCGCGACGGTTGGCCGAGTTCATATTGACAGAACTGAAAAGCCCGAGCGGCGGTTTCTACGATATTTGCACGCAGGATTCGGCTGCGCTCAAGGCTTCGACTCATTTTGATAGAACAGAACGGCGCCGCGGCTTCCTTCTTTCTCTCATTGGCTCAAGCGACGAAGGACGCCAAGTATCGCGACGCGGCGCGCTGGGCGCTATGTGCATTCGTCGGTGATTTTAACCAGTACGGCGTTCACGCCGCGCCGTTCGGAAATGCGCTGGCGCAACTCCGAGGACTGGAGTAAATGGAAGTGATGGAGTAATGGAGTGTTGGGAGGACCGAAGAACCCAGTACTCCAGTACTCCATCACTCCAATTCCCCGTTATCCCCTTATCTTCATCTCCACCGCGAGGATGCGGTTGTCGGGCGTGCCTTTCCAGATGACATTTCTCGCGACACCGTAAATTTCCGAGAGCGTGTAGAGCGGCACGAAGGGCGCGTCTTCCATGATCAGGCGGCCAGCTTGCTGCAAGATCGCCACGCGTTTTTTCTGATCGGCGGTGCGCTGTTGCTCTTCGATGAGTTTGTCGAGCTTCCGGGTTGCTGTAGCCGATGCGTTTGGTGATGCCGGTGTGAAAGTATTGATCGTAGAAAGTGTCGGCGTCGGAGGCGGTGCGGCCGGCGTAGTAAAAGGGCAGCTTGCCGCCGTTGACGCCATCCTTGCCCCAGTAGACGGCGTACTCCTGGCCGACCAATTCGATTTTGATGCCGACTTTTGCCAACTGATCGCCGATCACTTCACAGACTTCCCGGCCCTTGAGATGGCGGTCGGGCGAGAAATGCAGCTTGATTTCGAAGCCGTTTGGATAGCCCGCCTGGGCGAGCAGCTCGCGGGCTTTCTTGGGATCGTGGGCATAGCGTTTCATCGCCGGGTCGAAGCCGGTCATGTTCGCCGCCAGCGGGCCGTTGAGCACTTGGCCGTTGCCGGAAAAGACATGTTTCATTATCGGCGCTGGATCGATGGCGTGGTTGACCGCTTGGCGCACCAACTTGTTGTCGAAAGGCTTATGGGCGACGTTCATCGCGACGAAATACATGCGAAAGCCGGGAATCTTCTCGACCCGGACGCGCGGATGTTTCGCTACTCGATCGATTTCTTCGATGGGCAGGTTGCTGACCACGTCGGCCTGGCCTGACAGCAGACCGGCGACCCGCGCCGCCTCTTCTTTTACGCCTCTCAAGATGACTTCCTTGATCTCCGCCTTGGCGCCCCAGTAGTCGTCGTTGCGCGCCAAGACCAGGTTGCCGCCGCGCTGCCAGCTGACAAATTTATAGGGACCGGTGCCGATGGCGTAGTTGTCGGCCTGGTCGCCGTATTTTTCCGCGGCGGCTTTGCTGATGATATAGCGTGTGTCCAGGCGGTCGAGCAGCAGCGAGAGCGGCTGCTTGGTGTTGAAAACCACGGTGAAATCGTCGGGCGTTTCCACTTCTAACTCCAGGATGTCGCCGCCCTGAAGGCTGCGCTTGTCGGTTTTCATGCGCTCGATGGAATAGGCCACGTCTTTCGAGGTTAACGGCGCGCCGTTGTGAAAGCGGATGTTTTTTCTGAGCTGGAAAATCCAGCGTCGTCCTTGGAATTCCCATGAGTCGGCGAGCACGCCGACATATTTTTGCCGGGTGTAGTCCATGACGATCAGCGGCTCGATCAGATGGAGCCAGATGCCGTTGATGCCGCCGCCGCTGTAGCCGTAGGGATGGAGCGAGTCGAGGCTGACGCCTTGATAGATGACGACTCGCTCTCTGGACGCCGCGAGCGCATTCCCTCCAAGGGCGGGCCCGATCAGAGCCCCGAGGCCGAGGGTGGTACTGTGTTGAAGAAAGCGCCGGCGACTTATGTTGGTTTCTTTGCTAGCCATGGCAGTGCTCCTTTGATTGTTGTTCTTTAGTGCTTAGCGCGAATGGGTGTTGTTGCTGTGCAAGCGCGCCCCGCCACCCAGGGCGTATGCCATACGCCCCTACATCGGATTTCTCCCGAAATCTCTGTTCTATGCGTCGCTCAGTTCCTTCGCATTCGCTCAGGACAGCTTTGCGGCCAATTCTCTTGTCCGCTTATAGCACCAGCGCTGCTCGCACGGCAAAGTGATTTTTATCGCAGTCGCTTGGCTAATCGGCGTTAGCTTGACACAATGGCGCCAGAGTTATTATGACCGAACAGGCGCTCTCGACCTAAGCGAGGTGTTGGCATGGACATCAAATCACTCGTCGACCCGGAAGGCGGTCTCATCGATCGGCGGATCTTCGCCGACCGGGAGATCTACGATTTGGAACGCGAGCGTATCTTTGCGCGCTGCTGGCTTTACCTTGGCCACGAGTGTGAGATTCCCAACCCCGGCGATTTCGTCACCCGCTACATGGGCGAAGACCCGGTGATTCTAGCGCGCGACTTAAACGGCCAACTGCGCGCGCATTTAAACATGTGCCGCCATCGCGGCAATCGGGTGTGCCGCGCCGACCGCGGCAATACCAAATTATTTCAATGCTCGTATCATGGCTGGTCATACACCACCGACGGCAAACTCGCGCTGGTGCCGATGGTCGACACCTTCGGCAATCTCGATCGCTCGCAGTGGGGCTTGGTTTCGGTGGCGCAGGTCGACAGTTACAAGGGACTGATCTTCGCGACCTTCGATCCCGAAGCGCCGCCACTGCGCGACTATCTCGGCGACATGGCCTGGTATTTGGACATTCTCCTCGACCGCCGCGAGGGCGGCACGGAGGTAAGCGGGCCGCAGCGCTGGGTAGTCGACGCCAACTGGAAGACCGCCGCGGAAAATTTCGGCGGCGACGGTTACCACATCGCCTCGACTCACGGCTCGGCGCGCGAGTTGGGCATCGACACGACCACCAGCAAAACCCGCCAATGGAACAAAGGCTGTCAGATCGCCTGCGACAACGGCCATATTCTAGTTTCCTGGCTGACGCCGCCGGACAGCGGGCCGTGGTTTGCTCAGCCGGATGATCAGCTCGCCGACTACATGAAAGAGCATGAAGTTGAAATCGAAAGCCGTTTAGGAACCAAGCGGGCGCGGCAGATTTCCCCGTCGGCGGGAACGGTTTTCCCCAATCTCTCGGTGCACTGGCTGACGCGGACGATTCGCGTCTGGCAGCCGCGCGGGCCGGACAAGATGGAGATCTGGAGTTGGGCGATCGTCGACAAGGCGGCTTCGCCGAAGATCAAGGATGTCATGCGCTTCGTGGCGCAGTACCGTTTCAGTCCGTCGGGAGTCTTCGAGCAGGACGACATGGACAACTGGATTCAAGTCACCGGCGCGGCGCACAGCCTGATCGGCCAGCGCTTTCCGGCCAACTATCAGATGCGCGGCAACGAGCCGCCGGTGGAAATCGATCTGCCGGGACGCGTGAAAAGCCGCTTCAGCGACAACAATCAGCTAAGCCTGTACATGCACTGGGCCAAGCTGCTGCAAGCGAACAATTGGCGCGAGGTTGCGAACGCGTCCAATGGATAGCCAGCTGCGCCACCAAGTCGAGGATTTTTATTACCTCGAAGCCGAGCTGCTCGACGAGCGCAAGCTGCGCGAGTGGTTCGAGCTGCTGGCCGAAGATATTCGCTACTGGATGCCGCTGCGGCACAACACCGCTGGAGCGGCCTGAAAGCGTCAGCGAAGAGCTGTCCCAGCCCGGCGACGCCTATTATTTCGACGACGATTGGCAGAGTTTGAAGATCCGCGTCGAGCGCGCCTATTCGAAGATCGCCTGGGCGGAAGTGCCGCCGTCGCGCACGCGCCACCTGATTACCAACATCCGTATTAAGAAAGACGACGGCGAGCAAATCGAAGCCCATTCGAATTTTCTCGTCTACCGCACGCGCCAGGAAAGCGACAAGGATATCTTCGTCGGCACGCGCCAGGATACTCTGCGGCGCGCCGGGGCGAGCTTCAAGATCGCCCGGCGCACGATCATCCTCGATCAGGCGGTGCTGGACGCGAAGAATATCAGCGTGTTCTTGTAGACCTCCGCGCGCTTATGTTCGATTCACCGGCAATCTGATCAAACATTATCAAGGGAAAGTAATTTTCTCACGGTTTGGGTGTTTAGTGCACATGATCGTCCGGCGCGGCAGCGCGCGGCTTTTCATTCCTGAGTAACTCTACTTGCGACAGAAGACCTGCGATTTTGCTCCAAGCTTCGCTCTCGGCGGGCAACCAGCGGGCGCGGATGTAGCCTTGTTTGTCGATTAGAAATTCGACATGGGGTGTGGTTGTGATCAGGTTTTCATCACTAAACGAGCGAGCGAACAGTTTATAGGTTTCGGTGATTTCTCTAATTCCTTTGTTGCGCGCCCGCCGGTTCGCTATGTATGTGTACGAATGTTGTTTGGCATACCGCCCTATCGGGTTGGTGTCAATTGAAAGTTGGGATCTCGCACACAAAGCCAATTGCCAAATCAAGGAATTCCGATTAGCGTGCGCTCAACGGAAAGGGGCGACGATCATGAAGCCTGTTTCACGGTATTTCTTGTGCTTGGTGTTGTGCTGGCATATGCAGGGGGCAAATGCGTCGGCCGAGCCGCTGGTGGTCGGCTACTCCGCTGTGAGTTCGGTGTTCTTGCCGTTCTGGATCGGCAAAGAAGCGGGGTTTTACAAGAAAGAAGGCCTCGACGCGCAGCTCGTCTACATCGCCAGCTCGACGACCATGGCACAGGCGATGTTTGCCCGCCAGGTGGCGATCTCGTCGGTCAATAGCGGCAGCGTGGTCACCAGCACGCTTCAGGGCGGCGAACTGGTGCTCATGGGCGCGGTGATGAATGTGGCCGGATTTTACATCATGACTCGGCCGGAGATCGCCAATGTCCAGGAGCTGCGCGGCAAGAAAATTGGCGTCACGCGCTTAGGCTCGTCTTCGGATTTCGCCGTGCGCGAATATCTGCAAAGAAATAAGCTGAATCCCAGCCGTGACGTTAACATCGTCCAGATCGGCGGCATGCCGGAATTGGCCGCGGCGTTGAACAATGGCTCGATCAGCGCGGCGCCGTTGTCGGCGCCGAGTTTCCATATCGCCGAACAACGGGGAAACCGGATCATCGCCAACCTCGCGAACGAAGGAATTTACTTTGTCATCGCCGGACTGACGACGACGCGCCGCTATCTGCGCGAGCAACGCGGCGAAGCCAAAGCTTTTCTGCGCGCCTTTGGCCGCGCCACCCACTTCATGTTTCACCAAAAGGACGAGGCGAAAAAGCTCTTGACCAAATATGCCAAGATCGATGACGCCGGCACGCTCGAAGGCAGCATGAAATACGCCTATGACTTTACCGAAAAGATTCCCCTGGTGAAACGTGAAGGCGTGCAAGTGGTGCTCGATCAAGAGGCGGCGAAGATTCCCCAGGCGAAGGATTTCACCGCCGAGCGATTCTACGACAACGGTTTGGTGCAAGAGCTTATCAACGAAGGGTTCTACAAATCGCTTTGGGGTAAGTGAAAGGGAGTTTGGATGAACGCGAGTTATGCACCGATCGATGCCGACGGCCATGTGATGGAGACCGACGACGAACTGCGCCGCTATTTACCGGCGCCGTTCGAGGGGCGGCGCGCGCTAACCGCGCTGTTTCCATCCCTCGACGGCTGGCCGCGCAGCACGCGCAAGGCGCCGGACCCAACGCCTTGTTTAGAAAGGTGGCGGATGTTTCTCAATGCCTCCGGCGTGGCGGGCTCGGTGCTTTATCCGACAATGGGTCTGGCCATGGCGCATATCAAAGACGTCCAATGGGCGACGGTGATGGCGCGCTGTTACAACGACTATCTTTACGGCGAATTTCTCGCCCAGGAGCCAGAGCGGCTGTGGGGTGTGGCTTTGCTGCCGATACAAGATGTCGCAGCGGCAGCCGACGAACTTGAACGCTGCGTCAAGGATTTGCGAATGGTCGGCGGGGTGATTCCTGCCGTCGGTTTGTCGAAAGGGCTCGGCCATCCGATGTACGATCCGCTCTATCGAACCGCTGTGCGGTTGAACGTGCCGCTGGCGGTGCATGGCGGATCGAGCGCGGGTCTTGGCCTGGATATTCTTGATTCGTTCGTCAAGATTCTCGTCCTTGAACACGCTGTGGCGCAGCAGATTCATTTTACCAGTTTTCTCCTCGACGGCGGGCCGGTGCGTATTCCCAATCTTAAAATCGCTTTCCTCGAAGCCGGCGTTGGCTGGGTGCCTTATTTGATGGAACGACTCGACGAAAAATATGAGAAGCTGCCGCACCAGGCGCCGCTCCTGACCAAAGCGCCGAGCGAATATGTTCGGGACGGCTCGATCTATTTTTCCTGCGAGCTAGAAGAAAAGATTCTTTCTTATGTCATCGGCCTGGGCTTGGAAAAACAGATCATGTATCCGTCGGACTTCCCGCACGAGCGGCCGACTCTCGAACAGTTTCTCGCCGACATTCCGCACTTCCAGGCGCGCGAGGATCTGTCGGCGCCGGTAAAGAAATTAATTCTGCGCGACAACTGCATCGATTTTTACTCGTTAAGTTTGGCGAAGTAAGTGGGAACTGTGGAACCCAAAGTCATATTGGCGCGGCCGGACGATCACCGCGGCATTCTCTGCCTGCAAGAAGCGGTGGATGCGATGTTAGAGGCATTTCGCTATTGGGCGCGCGACCCGTTGGTCGCCGAGCTGCGCCGGCGCACGCATACGCCAAAGACGTGCGCATCACGCTGCATCAAGGCGCGGCGCCCGGCTTCGGTACCACCGGCATGATGGGGCACGCCGAGCTGGTGCGCATCTTTGGCAACATCCAGAAATATCCGCGTCGCGGCCGGCCGGTGCTGGTGCTTTACGATGCCTACGGCGTCGAGACCAAAGCACTGAACCGAGCTCATGCTCGTAATCGCGAGCGTTTCCCGCAGGACTTTGCCTTTCAGTTAACCGAAAAGGAGTTCGTTGACTTGAGGTGCCAATTTGGCACCTCAAGATGGGGAGGGCGCCGCTATCGACCCTATGCTTTCACCGAACAGGGGGTCGCGATGCTATCGGGGGTCTTGCATAGCCGGCGCGCCGTTCAAGTCAATGTCGCGATTATGCGGACCTTCGTACGGCTGCGCCAACTGTTGGCGTCAAACGCCCGCTTGGCGCGCAAGCTGGAAGAGATGGAAGAAAAATACGATAGCCAGTTCAAAATCGTATTCGACGCGATCCGAGAGCTGATGACACCACGGAACCCAAGAAACGGCGGATCGGCTTTCTCGTCGGCGAACGACCGGCACCCTATGGTAAAGCACGAAGCAAAGCAGTTCAGTAGATCTTTAATTGTTCATTAACTGAACGGAAAGGAATCAATGATAATGTCTATCGATGGAGTTCGTTTTGGCCATGTGGCCTTTAAAGTTGCGGATGTGGAAAAGAGCATTCGCTGGTACGGCGATGCGTTCGGCGCCAAGGTGATCTATCGCGTCGAGCCGAGCGGCGAGCGGCCGGAGCTGATGTTCTTGGAGTTTTCCAAAGGACAGTGCGTCGAGCTTTTCCCCGGCGGCAAAAACATGTTGGCGTCGCCGCCCGATCCGATCGGCTACATTCATTTCTGTCTGGTGCTCGATAATCTGGAGCAGGCACTGGAGCATCTGGCCAAGATGGGTGTGAAGCCCGATCGCAAATTCATCGGCCGCGCCAAGCAGCGCATCGCGTTTGTCTCCGATCCCGACGGTAACAGTATCGAGCTGATGGAAATTCCACCGGAGTCGGAGATCTACCGAACCTATCCGTGATGCCAATGTTTTTGCGACTCTGTGTCTTGCTCCTGCTGTTGGTTTGGGCTGGTGAAATGCCGGCGCAGACCGCGGGCGCGCGCAAGGCGCCGGTGCGAATCATCTACAGCGCGCTCACGGCGTCAAACGGGCCGGTGTGGGTTGCTGCCGATCAGGGACTTTTCGAGAAATACGGTCTCGATGTCCAGATCGTACACGGCCGCGGCGCTTCGCCGATCCAAGCGCTGGCCGGCGGCACCGTCGAGTTGGGCCACTTTGCCGGCGCGTCAGTGATCTCGGCCAATCTCGGCGGCAGCGATCTGGTTTTTGTCGCGGCGCAGACCAATTACGTCGTGCTGTCGATTTGGACGCGCAAGGATTCGCCGATTAAAACGCTCGCGGACTTGGCCGGGAGAAGCATCGGCGTGAGCGCGCCGGGCTCGGCGACACACACGACGACGCGAGCGGCGCTGCGCAAGGCCGGGATAGCGGACAAGGATATGAAATTCGTCCATCACGGCGCGCTGCCGGAGATTTTCGTTTCATTGGACAAGGGGTTGGTCGACGCCGGCGTTGCCTCCGCGCCCCGCCCCGCTTTTCGTGAGCTCGTCGATCTGGCGACGCAGAGGATTCCGTTTCTCCAAGGAGCGATCATCGTCAACCGGAGTTATCTCCAACGTGAACGGCCGGTGCTGCTGAATTTCTTAAAGGGCTTCGTTGAAGCGATGAAACTGGTGCGGGAAAAGCCGGAGGTGGTGACCGCCTCGCTGATGAAGCATCTGCGCATCCCACAGGAGATTGCCCGCGGAGCGTATCGTTCGTTCGTCAATGTCTGGGAGGAAGTGCCCTATGTGCGCGCCGAGTCGGTGCAGGCGATTCTGGATTTTCTGCCGAAGGAGCAGGTGAAAGACATCACGCCGGAAAAATATATCGACAACAGTTTGATTCGGGAGTTGGAAACGTCTGGTTTCGTCAAGAATCTCTACCGCAAATAAATCTTCGCTCAATAGGGTTCGAAGTCGCGCAAAGCCGGCAGGACTTCGCTGCCGAAGAGTTTGATCGAGCGCATTAAATCTTCTTCTGCGATGGCGCCGATGTTGAACTCGGCCATGACGGTGTTGAATACGCCCTCGCTGGCCGCTTGCTTGATCTGTTCGATGACAGTTTTCGGCGAGCCGACAAAGGCTAAGTTGCTGTTCTCGCAAATATTCGACGTCGATCGAGTGGCGCGCGATCTCGGCGCCGCGGGGATTGCCGCGTTTCTCGTGGTTCTCGGCAAGCCGCTGGTAGCCGATGCCACCGTCCGCGCGGGTGCCAAAGACATTGGTGAAACAGTGCTCGAAATAGGGTTTAGCTTTCGCCACGGCTTTGGCGTCGGTCTCATCGACGTAGACTAACACCCAGTAACCGATATTCGGCTTGCCGGTGTGGCCGCGCGTCACGCCATAAGCGCAAATATTCGCGATAGCGCGGCGCAACCTCGTCGCGCGGCACCAAGAAAAGATACCCCGTATGGACGCCTTCGCGGGCGAGGAGCGCCAGAGTGTCGGCGTCGCGCGAATGAATCCAAATCGGCGGATGGGGCTGTTGGAGCGGCTTAACCCCGAGCGTGACGTTTTGGTACTGGTGAAATTCCCCGTTGAAGCTGAACGGCCCCTGGCTCGACAGCGCTTGTTTGATGCAGAGCAGCGCTTCGTGAGTGAGCGCGCGGCGATTATTAAAATCAGCGCCGTAGGGTCCGAAGAAGTCGGGCACAATGCCGGAGACGAGTCCCAGTTCAAACCGGCCATTGGCGAGGTTGTCCAGCACCGCGGCGTCTTCGGCGATACGCAACGGATCGTAAAGCGGCGCGATATTGCCCATGGTGCCGACGCGCAGCCGTCGGGTATGGGCGGCCGCCGCGGCGCAGTAAATCGACGGCGACGGCATCCAGCTTTCGCGCGGATTGAAGTGATGCTCGACGCAAAAGCCATAGTCAAAACCGAGTTCGTCTGCCGCTGCTAATTCGCGCCACAGTTGCTCGTAGCGCTCCGCCGCGTTCATACCGGGCTTGTTCCAAACATGAGAGAAGTGGGCGAATTTCATGGCAGTCCGTATCGACCTTTTGGCGTTGACTCGGCAAATTCGCTCAACGTTTCTTGTAGAGGCTATCGGTATAACCGCTCAGATCCAATTCTTTCACGAAGCTGGCGTCGAAATAGTCCTCGGGATTGTGCGACTTGGCTTTCGGCTCTGAAGCGAGGATGGTTTTCAGACCTTCGACGGACGGATATTGCTTTCTCGGCAGTACCGCTTCACTGATTAAATTTTCCCAGGTTTTTTCCAAGACATCGCGCTCGACGGTACGGCCGATAAATCGCCCCAAGGCTCGGATGGCGCTTTCTTTGTCGGTGTAAATACGATGGACGGCTTCGATTTGAGATTTTACATAGCGCCTAACGACATCGCGATTTTCTCGAATATATTTTTTGGTCGTGGCGACGGCGGTGTGTTGATAGACAAGTCCAAGCTTGGGCAGATCGGCGAGAGTGTTCATGCCGCGCTTTTGCGCGATGATACTGGCCGGCGGATTGACCACGGTGGCTTGCACGCGTCCGGCGAGCACCGCGTCGACGCGCGCCGTGGTGCTGCCGATCTGCACGATGGTGACATCTTTGCCGGGCGTCAGGCCAATCTTCGTCAGCGCGTAGCGGGCGATAAAGTCAGATGACGAGCCGAACCGGCTGATCGCCACCGAGCCGCCCTTCAGCTGCTCGGGAGTTTTTATCTCCGGCCGGCTTAGCAGGTAATAGTTTAGCGAGATGACGCCGCCGGCGACGATGGTCGCATCGGAACCCGCCATGACGGAATTCACTACCGCGGGCCCGGCCAACTGCGCGATCGGCGTATCGGCTGAGACCAGCGCCATGATCGCGGTGGTGCCGCCGGCGAAGAAAACCGCTTGAACGTCGAGGCCATTTTTTTCAAAGATACCGGCGTCTTTGGCCAGCCACGCCGGCAGCGCATCGCCGCTGATGGCGCTGTAGCCGACGTTGATTTTCGTCAGTTGCGCCTGCGCCGATTGAGCTAAGACGGTGAATAGCGCCACGGCAGGAATGATTCGCGCAAAGCTTTTCAATCTAAGCATATGAAGAACCTCGACGTGTTAGTTTTTCTCCAGGCAACTCAAGGGCGGTCATGAAAACGACCTGCTCAATAGCCGTACTTCTTTTCCATTTCCTTGAGCTCGGCATTGCCCATGTTGGCGTACCATTTGCGCGTATCCTCGATGCCGGGAGTGTTTTTGAAATAGGCCGCTTCTGTGCCGTTCTTTTTCAGTTCTTCCAAGCACTGGCGCATGCCGTGCAGCATGGCGACTTGCAGCACCGTCGGGATGCAGCCGACGCGGCCGCCCAACTCGCCGTAGCGCTGGATCGTCATCACGCCGCGCGGCGGCACGCCGACCAGCGGCTTGCCGAGCTTGGCGTAGGCTAGGATTTCTTCCTCCGTGCGCGCGCTGACCCAGGAGGCGTCGGCGCCGGCTTCGATGCAGGCCTGGGTGCGTTCGAGGCGCTCTTGCAGCGAGTCCTTGGCTTCCGAGCGGGCGATGATGACGAGGTCCTGGTCGGTGCGTGCGTCCACGGCGGCTTTGATTTTGGCGACGAATTCCTCGCGCGAGATCAAGCCGACATCGAAGCCTTCATGGCCGGCGCGCTTGGGCGTCATCTGGTCTTCGATGTGGATGGCGGCGACGCCGGCACGGTCGAATTCCTTTACCGCGCGATAGACGTTGACGGCGTTGCCGTAGCCGGTCTCGGCGTCGCTGACGATGGGAATGTTGACGGCGTCGACGATTTCGCGCGCCTTGTTGATCATCTCGGTGAGGGTAAGCAAGCCGGCGTCGGCAAATCCGAGCGAGCGGTGTTGTCCGCTGCCGGAAATATGCACCAGCGGAAAGCCCTGCCACTCAACCAAGCGGGCTTGAATGCCATCGTTACAACTCGGCGCCAGATGACAGGTGGGCTGCTGCATCATCGCTTTCAACGCTTTACGTTTTTCATTTGCGGTCATAGCCATTTTCTTTCTTCCTTCCTGGTTCGTTATCGTTATTTAAGCCTTTTGCACGCCGGCGCGGGCAAATTCATCGCTGCGGCCGACGGTGGCTTTCAGTAATTCCGGCGGGATGATCTTGGCGCCGCCCAAAACCTCGGCGTAGATCGCCATTTGCGCCGCTTCTTCGACAATCAAATTGGCCCGCGCTGCGGCGGCGGGATTGGCGCCGAAGGCGAGCACGCCGTGGTTTTCCAATAGCACGGCTTTGGTGTTCTTCGTCCCGTTCAAGGCGGTGACGATGTTGGCGATGGATTCGCCGGAGCCGCGTGGGCCATATTTCGCTAACGGCACGCCGTCGGCCATTTCATTGCGTACCAACGCTTCATAGGAGCAAGCCAAGGCGCGGCTCGCCAGGGCGAAGCTGGTGGCGTAGGTCGAGTGGGTGTGGACGACGGCGCCGGTCTCCGGCCGTTGTTTGTAGACGATGGCGTGCATGTGGACGATCTCGGCGTTGGTCGGGTTGATCTCGCCTTCGACGAGTTTGCCGTCGAGATCGAGCAGCGCGAGATTCTCCGGCTGCAAATTATCGAAGGAGCTCGATGCGGTGAGCAAGATCGTGTCGGTGCCGGGCACGCGCACGCTAAAGTTGCCATGGTGGCTCATCGAGATCGCGCCGATGCGGACGAGAAAATTCGCGCTCTCGATGACCGCTTGGCGCAGTTCGCTGTGTTTTAGTGCCATTGGTTTTCTCCTCGTATTGTTGCAACCGACAATATCGCGATCAGGTGGACGGTCTCAAGCCTTTGGCTATCGAGATTCGACCCGGCTGCTGAAATATTCCCACGCCCGGTTGGAGACTTCTGCACCGGAGACTTGCGGATATATGACCGCCAGTTCCTCCGCCGTGAAATAGCGCGGCTTGCCCGCGGACATGGCGCGCAGCTGATAATTGGCCGCTTCTTCCATCCATAGGGTCATGATGCAGACGCGCCGGACATCTCTGTCGGCGACATTGACGCCATGGCCGCGCAGCAACATGGCGCCATGCTTGCCGAGAGTCTTGGCCACGGCATCGCCCAATTCGCGGGTGCGAATCAAGGTGATCGGATCGAAGACCTGGACGTCATTTCTAAACACCGCGCCCGACGCGTGCAGCGGGCGCACGGTTTCACCGAGAGCGCCCAACACCACGCAGCTCGGCGGATGCACATGGCATACCGATTGGACATCGGGGCGCGCTTGGTAAATCCGCGCGTGAATCCAAAATTCGGTGTTCGGCCGGCCTTCACCGGAAAGCTGATTGCCGTCGACATCGAGCGTCAAAAGATTATCCAGTCGCACCAGCGCGGGACTCATGCGCGGCGGGAATATGAACGTATTCGTGCCAGGAATGCGCGCGCTGACATGGCCAAAGGCGGCGGCGATGCCTTGCTGGTGGAGAATGTGGCTGGCGGTGACGATGTCTTGCTTTAGCTCGTCGATGTCCATAGGCGTACCTCTTCACAGATTGTCTCAAATCACTTATGCCAAGGCGCGCACAATGTCTACGGCTCCGATCTTGGATCGAACCGAGAACAAGCAAGACGAAGGCGAAAAAAAACCGGCTCGATGGCTCGAGCCGGTTCGACAGAGGGACGGTGATGTGAACCTTGGGCGGACTACTTGGCAACCACGCTGACAGTGTTCGAATAGGCAGAATGGCCGCTCGCGTTGTAACTGCGCACTCGGTAGTAGTAGGTCGATCCTGAGCGGCGGTTACCATCGGTAAAAGCCGTTACGTTGGCGCCACGGGTGGCGATTCGAATAAAGCTCGAGCCGTCCGTGGAGCGCTCGATTTTGAAGCCTTTCTCGTTACTGGAGTTGTCGTTCCAGGTGAGATTGATGCGCCGCGCGAGTGTCGACGAACCGACGAGACCGCTCGGCGCGCTCAACCCGCTCACTACGGTGATTTGCAGTGTCGCGCTGTCGGTGACGCCTTTGCCGTCGGTAACGCTCACTGTGAAAGTGTTCACTCCCAGATCGCTGCCACTCGGGGTGCCGGTCAAAGCGCCGTTTTGGGCGACAATGAGCCAGGCTGGTCCGCCACTCTTGGAGAATGTCAAAGCGTCGCCGTCAGCGTCGCTGGCGTTGCTGGCGACGCTGCTTGAATAGGCTAGCGCCTGGGTGGCGTTTGGCTTGCTAATCGGATCGCTGGTAAACGCCGGTGGATTATTGGCGGCGGCGGCGTCGCCGCTGCGAAAGGCGGCGACGATCGGCGCGGTCAAATCTCCTGTCCAAGCATTGTCACGCTGGTTGGCGATGCCGGTCGGCAGACCGTTGTAGAGAACATCGGGATTGGAGTAATGCAACACGCGCGGACAAGGCGCGGCGCAGGCGTAGGACATAATCGTGCGGAATGAGCCCGGGACGTTGTGGCCG
The DNA here is from genome assembly GCA_963847445.1 of uncultured delta proteobacterium. GTDB lineage: Bacteria > Desulfobacterota > Binatia > UBA9968 > UBA9968 > DP-20. Next base: position 20,384 of record CAWJZV010000025.1, read on the forward strand.
AAAGACCAGTCATAGGAAGCACCCGCCGGGGAAATTCCCGCGGTAGCCGGGTCATGCTCCATACCGAGGTTGTGACCGTGTTCATGAGCTAAGGTGCTATTGGCAAGACAGCCGCGTGCCGTGACTTGAAAGGCATAGGAGGCGAAACCAGCGCCAGGATTTCTTTGCACCCAGCCGATGCCGCAATAACCGCCGCCGTTTTCGGTGATCAGCGACACCATGTCGGCCGAGTGGGTATTGCGCAAGGAGGCGACGGCTGCGTTACCGGTGACCCAATTCAAGTCGGAGTCAATATTGCCGGAATCGTTGTAGGCCACTTCGGCGGTGTGCGCCAAGCGGTAACGCGCGATCATGTTACTGTTGATAAAGGCTGTGTTGGCTTGATCGACGGCGGCTTGAATTTGCGCTTGGATTTGCGCTACACCGCCAGCGGCGGCGCGAGCCTGGGGCGTGTAGACCGACATCAAGACAATTTCTGTTGTCGTTGTTGCTGCTGCGCTGGCGGGCGCGGTTGCGCTGCTGGTGACGCTCAGGTCGGCGCGCCAGCGCGCTTTGGCGGGACTTTATCGTGGCCATGGGTACGATGGTCATGGCCCCATTCGGGGTTAAAACTGTCGGTGTCGATTTTTTCGATGATCGTGCGGCCATCGCGTCCCGGACGCAACGTATAGATTTCGTTGCCGCTCTGTATATGGCCGAGGAGAATGCCGTTATGGAGGGTCAAAGTCACCTTGCTGCTTGGGTCGTCGTCGGCCTGACCGCGCCATACCATGTTGTCCGCGCTGCGCTGGTCGTGATGATGACGGTCGATCAGCAGATCGGCTTTGCCGGGCACGACGATCGTCAAGCGCTCGGGGTTACTGGCCAGAAGGTTGTGATCAACGTCGCCGATGGACGCCACGCTGGCGTTGCGCTCCGGCAAGACGGCCACTGGCCGTTGGCGAAACAGGTGAGGGTGGGATTGGGCAATCGCGCTGGCGTCGAGTTGGCCGGCTATGACTGCGATGCTACCGAGGACGACTAATCGTCGCATCGTTGACTTAAATCGGTTCATGGTTGCGATCCTTTCCACTTTTCATTGTCCCGGCGGGAAGATCCGCCAGGAGCTCGTGAAGCTGATTTGTCTCGGTGTACGTGGAGAGCATTGCTCGTGCCACCTTCCCGGCGAATTTGTCTGCGTCCCGCTGCACCCCAATTGGCAGAATTTTCAGCTGTGAGCCGGTTTGGGTTATTGCTGGAGGCTATGCGGGCAGACCAAAATCGTCCGTGGCGATGGCGCCAGTGCCATTGTCCAGCATTTGGCGGGATCAGCGGCTGATTCGTAAAGCGAATATTTTGGCGGTCGCGAGGTATGCTTGATCGAGCCCCTTTTTGGGCGCGACCCTAGCCCAGTTGAGTAGGCTGCCGCTATCGGATAGTTTTGTCTGGTCATTAGGCAACGGTGCCGTGAATCCCATGAAACTTAACCATCCATCCGCTGGCGAATCTGCTTCAGCGGAAACCCAAGGACGTGGAGATTCCCCTCGAGCCGACCTTGGGCGGCAAATTTATTACCAACGTGACGATTGGGCGGCGTCGCTCAGCGGGCTTGATCCTGACTGGCAGATTCTGCCGCTGGCGGAGAGTTGCCCGGCCGAGGATTGCGGTCTTGCAGTGGTGTTTGTCGACCAGTTGGAGCGGCTCGGCGAAAGTTGGAGCGGGGCGATCCGCGACCATCGCGCGCGTTTGTTATACGTTGTTGAGCCAGGTGGCGGGGTCGTGCCGGACGCGAGCGGCCTGCCGATTTTCGCGGTTGTGCAGATCGCCGCGCCGGCGCCGGTCTTGGGCAGTCAGATTCGCACTGCCTTCGATAATCTTTTGCTGTCGCGCCGGCAGAGCGAGATTGAAAAACAAGTTCAGCGCACTCAGAGCGAGATCGACCGGCTCAATGAGATCGGCATCGCGCTGTCGTCTCAGCATGACCGCGAATCGCTGCTCAATTTGATCCTGCAGAAAAGCCGGGAGATCAGTCAGAGCGATGCCGGGTCACTGTACTTGGTCGAGGACGACGGCGCCGGCGGGCGCCGGCTGCGTTTTACCCAGACGCAAAACGACAGCATCCAAGAGCCTATGGCCGAGACCTATTTGCCGATCGATCATGCCAGTATCGCTGGATACGTCGCGCTCACCGGCACGGAGTTGGTATTGGACGATGTTTATCAAATTCCTCGCGACTTGCCGTTCACTTTCAATGCCAGCTATGACGAGGAATACGGCTACCGCTGCAAATCGATGCTCGCCGTGCCGATGAAAAATCCCCAAGGGGAGATCATCGGCGTGGTGCAACTGATCAATTGCAAACGTGACGCGGCGCTCCGCGTTGACCAACGGAGCGTGGATGCGGTGGTGGTGCCCTTCCCCAAGCAATGCCGGCCGATTTTGCGTTCCCTGGCGAGCCAGGCCGCAGTGGCGGTCGAGAACATCCGGCTCTATGAAAGCATCGAGACTCTCTTCGAGGGTTTCGTGCGCGCGTCGGTCACGGCCATCGAATCGCGCGACCCGACCACGTCCGGCCATTCCTTTCGCGTCGCCGATCTGACCCTCGGGCTGGCGCAAGCCGTAGACCGCGCCGACACCGCGCCATTTCGCGATGTTCGCTTCAGCCGCGGTGAGATGAAGGAGCTGCGCTACGCCTCGCTGCTGCATGACTTCGGCAAGGTCGGCGTGCGCGAACAGGTGCTGGTCAAAGCCAAAAAGCTTTATCCCGGCCAGCTCGAACTGATTCAACAACGCTTCGCCTACGCGCGCAAAGCTTTGGAACACGCGCAGAGCGAACGCCAGCTTGCCTACCTACTCGACAAAGGGCGGGACGAGTTTCTGCGCCAGCAGCCGGGGTTCCAGGGCGAATTGGCAGCCGAGCTGCTGGAACTCGATGAGCTGCTCGGATTTATCGTTCGCTGCAACGAGCCGACGTTGTTACATGAAGGTAACTTTGCGCGCCTGGCCCTGGGGGCAGCGCGGCAAGTCGCCGACGCCGATGGGCGACCCTTGGCGCTCTTGTTGCCTCAGGAGGCGCGCCTGTTGGCGATCCCGCAGGGCAGTCTCGACGAGGCGGAACGCTTGCAAATTCAATCCCATGTCGATCACACGCAGAATTTCCTACGGCAAATCCCCTGGACCAAGGAGATCAAGAACGTCGCCGAGATCGCCGGGGCGCATCATGAGAAACTCGATGGCACGGGTTACCCGCACAGTCTGGCGGCGCAGGATATCCCGATGCAGTCGAAGATGATGACCATCGCCGATATTTTCGACGCGCTGTCGGCCGGCGACCGGCCCTATAAACCGGCCGTGCCTTGGGAGCGGGCCCTCGATATCCTGCACGATGAGGCTAAGCGTGGGTTAGTCGACGATGCGTTGTTGGGGATCTTTCGTTCCGCCGAAATTTTCCGGTTGGCGAGGAATTGGAAAACCAACTGAGTTGGCCAATCCAGCAGTGGTCGTGAAACCTTGAGCGTGCGGCTTGGCCCGCGGGCGACCCGCCGGTCGCATCTCCAGTTAAAAATGAAACAACCGCTGCGGATTTGCCGAGAGGATTTTCTCCATCGTCCTGTCGCTCAGATCGCCGCGCGCCTTTAAACCGTTGGCCAGCTGATCTTGGCGGAACGCGTCGCCATGGGGAAAGTCGGTGGCGGTGACGAGAAAATCGTCGCCGTTCTTGCCGATGATGTACGGCAGGTCGTCGTCCATGGCGCAGGATACGAAGACCCGTTCGGCGAGCCATTGATCGATCTTCGCGCCGTTCTGGCCGCGCAGGCCTTTGATCAGTTGCACTGTCCACTCCGAGCCGGCTTCCAAGAAAGCGACGCGCAGCTTGGGAAAATCTTCGAGCAGCTTAGAGCCGAGTATTTGTTGAAAGGCGTAGAGCACGTAAGGGCCGCTGACGATGCCTTTGCCCAAGGGATGGACATGGGGCTTGCCGTCTTCGTAGGTCGGCCGCGGCACGCCCTGGAACATTTCGCGGATCATCGGACTCGAACCGTTGCCGACGTGGACCGTGACCGGTAAATCTTGATTCGCCGCCTCTTCGTAGATCGGCCAGTGATCGGGATGGGTGAGCGGCCGGTCCCATTCGATGCCGCGGGCATAGATGCCGGCGGCGCAGCCGAGAGTTTTTACCCGGCGAATTTCCTTTACCGCCAGGTCAGGACGGCGCCAGGGCACGACGGCGACGTAGCAAATTCTCCCGCCGGACTGGGCGCACTGAGTCGCCATGAATTGATTGTAGCTGCGCGCCAGCGCGGCTTCGAGTTCGACGTTCTCGGCCAAGCAGCCGAGCCAAATCGACGGAAAAACCACTTGGGTGTCGATGCCCAACTCGTCCATGTGGCGCAGGCGAGTTTTGACATCGCGCATTTCTTGCACCGGGATCGACACGTCTTTTTCGCCGGCGCGTTTCATGGTTGTTGGATTCGCGGCAAAGAAGCGCAGTTTGTAGTCGATCACCCAGGCGGCGTTATGCCAGCCGAAGCAGGTGTCTTCGGGAAACGTCACCGGGATCGGCCTTAATAAATAAAATTCCGGGTCGAGATATTGCCAAGTCTCGACACACTCTTCGACATGGGCGTCGCAATCGATCACGCGCATCGGTGTTTCCTTTTCTCTTTATGATTCACCGGACAAATTATGGCAGCGCGTCGGAGCTGTCAAATCGGCGGTTAACTTGACATCACGCGGCGCCAAGATTAGTTCGCGGTAAATTTCTCCAGCGCATCGGACGGCAACTTCTCTTCCTGCATGTCACGCGCTGGACACGAGGCGGGGGCAAAGGTTCTTGTGATCTCTTCCCCTTGGAAAGGGGGATCGAGGGGGATTTGGTGTGCGGTAGGGCGTTGTCTTGGTAGCAGCCAGATTGTCCTGTGGGACGATGGGTCGCGAGACGCAAAAAATCTCCCCTGCCCCTTGCCAAAGAGGGGTACGGAGGATTGACAGGTTTTCAGTGGTTAACGAGTATCTGTCGTATCTTCTCGAGCCGGCGTGTTCAGACGCGACTTATGGGTAACGATTAGCGGCGGAAAGGAAAATGATCATGATGAATCTCGGAGGATATCGGTCGTTAAAGTTGTTCTTGGCAGTTTGCCTCGGCGTCGCGATTCTACCGGGCGCGAATTCGATTAGCAGCCACGGTGGAAGACATTGCGCTGCTCAAGTCGCCGGGCCGCGAGAAGATTCTCGTCGAAGGCGCCAAGAAAGAGGGCAAGGTTACTTTCTATACCGGACTGATCGTCGATCAGGTGGTGCGGCCGCTCAAGGAGGCATTCGAGAAAGACTATCCGTTTATCCAGCTGGATTTTTTTCGCGGCAACTCGGAACGGGTCGCGCAAAAGATGCTGCTCGAATACCAGGCCAAACGTTTCGATGTCGATCTGATCAGCGGCAGCGGTTCGACGACGATGATCCAGCAGGCGGGCTTCATGCAGCGTTTCTATTCGCCGCAGCTGGCCGAGTACCCCAACGGAACTCAAAGATCCCAAAGGCTTTTGGGCGAGCAGCAACGTTTACTTCATGACCGCGGCTTACAATACGCGCAACGTGCGCCCGGCCGATGTGCCGAAGAGCTACGATGACTTGCTCCACCCGCGCTGGAAAGGGCAGATCATGTGGTCGACTGTCGCGGCTCGTGGTCCACTAGCCGCGGCTCAGGCGGGCCGCAGTTCATCGGCCACATTCTCCTCACCATGGGACAAGAAGCCGGCAAGGCTTACTTACAAAAATTGAAGACGCAAAATATCGCCAAGACCACCGCCAGCGCGCGCCAGGTGCTCGACCTGGTGATCGCCGGCGAGTATCCGATGGCGCTGCAGATTTTCAATCACCATGCTTACATCAGCAAAGCCGCCGGCGCGCCGGTGGAGTGGCTGCCGTTGGAGCCGGTGACCGCGACCATCAGCACCATCGGCCTGGCGAAAAACTCGCCCCATCCCCACGCGGCGATGTTGTTTCTCGACTTCATCCTGTCGCGCAAAGGCCAACGGATCATGCAAGCGGCCAACTATCTGCCGTCCCACCCGGAGATCCCGGCACGCCAAGCCGATCTCAAGCCCGGCGGCGGACGATTCAAGCGCGCCAGCTACATCACCCCGGAAGTGATGCATGAAAAGGCCAACGAGTGGACCGATTACTTTCAAAAAGAGTTCTTGCGGTAGGACGAAGATTCCCGGGCGAAGACCGGATTCTGTTCACCACGAAGGCACGAAGGACACGAAGGTATTCGGAAGATTTATACTCCGAACATTCGTGCTCTTCGTGACTTCGTGCGTGAGAATGGAATTTCTCTCCGCTGACTAGAATTACAATCGCTACTTGATGACATTCTCCGCGCGCAGGTCGCTCAACTGCGCGGCGCTCAAGCCCAAGACTTTTCCCAATACATCATCGGTGTGCTGGCCGAGCAGCGGGGCGTCGTCGCGGATGCTGGCTGGCGTCTTCGACATGTGAATCCACGGCGCCAGGAGTTTGGTCGGGCCGGCGACCGGATGATTCCTGTCGATGAAGGCTTTGCGCTCTTTGATATGCTCGTCTTCGATGACTTCGCCCATCGACAGCACCGGCGCGCCGAAGTAGTCGATGGCGCGCAGCCCATCCCAAAGCTCTTGGCGCGGTTTGGTGGCGACAAACGCTCTGACTAGGTTGTAGAGCTCGCCGCGATTTTGTTTGCGCGCCGCTTCCGTCGCGAAGCGGGCGTCTTGCACCAGATCTTCGCGCCCCATGAATTTTGCCAGTTTGGCAAAGCCGTTGTCGCTTAGATCGGGCACGCGCAGCGTAAAATAGCCGTCCGCCGCCGGCACCGGCTTGTTGCCGATCTCGATGCCGATGAAATGCTCGTGCAATTCGCTGATCATGAAACCCATCAGCGCTTCCTGCATCGACACGACGATTCTCTGCCCTTCGCCGGTCTTCTCGCGCGCGTGCAGCGCCGCGAGGATGCCGCAGACCATGCTGACGCCGGCGGCTTCGTCGCCGATGCCGATCGCCTTGGTGCCCGGCGCTTTGTTGTAGCCCCAGCCGGTGTGGGTCCAGCCGGTCATGCTGTTGTTGGTATGCGCCGTGCTGCCGTAGTCTTTGTACGGCCCCGACTCGCCGAAGCCGCGCGTGCAAGAGTAGATGAGGCGCGGGTTGATCTTTTTCAAATCTTCGTAGCCCAGGCCGAATTTCTCCATCTGCCCGGTGTGGTAGTTTTCGACCACGATATCGGCTTTGGCGATCAACTGTTGCGCCAGCTCGACGCCTTGCGCGGTCTTGAGATTCAGCACGACGCTCTTCTTGTTGACGTTGATCCAGAGAAATTCGTAAGCGTCGACTTTGGCGTCGGGCGGCATCCACGAGCGGCGAAAGCCGTCGCCGGCGGGCGGTTCGATCTTGATAATCTCCGCGCCCAGATGGCCGAGCAGCATGGTGCAGAAAGGGCCGTTCAAAGCATGGGTGAAATCGATTACGCGAATGTCATCTAGTGCGCCGGGCATGGGAACCTCCGTTTGGAAAAAGTATGAAGGATGAAGGCGGAAGGATGAAGTATCACCGCCGTCATCTCGTCTGGGAAATTATGTGGCTGGAACATAGCACGAATCGGCGCGCTGGCAACAGATTTCACCACGGCGAATTCGCCATGCAGGGCGGAGGAAAAACTTGACAGGGAGATGACGCGTGACTAGCGTCGTGCGATGTTAGCAATCGAACAGGAGAAGATATGACTAAGAAACTCTTCGCATCGCTCTATGCACCTTGCTCTTTGCGCATGCTTGTCCGCCCAGGCGCAGCAGCCAACGAAAATCCCGCGGATCGGATACCTGGGTGCTACTTCGCCGACGGCGCCGCAGCACGCTCGACGCATTTCGCCAGGGGCTGCGCGAGCTTGGCTATGTCGAAGGAAAAAACATTCTCATTGAGTACCGCTGGGCGGAGGGAAGCTCGAACGCATGCCTGACCTTGCAGCTGAGCTGGTCCGTCTCAAAGTGGACGTGATCGTTACGGCCGGCCCGGCGGATACTAAAGGTGCTAAGCAAGCGACCAGCACGATTCCGATTGTCATGGGATTCGACAATGATCCGATCGGCAACGGCTTCGTCGCCAGCCTGGCGCGACCGGTGGAAACATCACTGGACTATCCACCTGGCGCCGGAGATAAGCGGCAAACAACTGGAGCTGCTGAAGGAAATCGTTCGTCGGCTTTCCCGCGTCGCCGTCTTCGGGACGTCGCGCCAGCCGGGCAACGCACAATCGTTGCAAGAGGTGGAACTCGCCGCCAAGGCGTTAAAGGTGAAGCTTCAATAGCTGGATGTGCTCGATCCCAAGGATATTGAGACCGCATTCCGCGCCGCCACCAAGGATCATGCTGACGCAATCCTCGTGCTGCAGACCCCTTGGCCTCGCTGCATCGCACGCAGTTTGTCGACCTGGCGGTAAAGAACCGGCTCCCGGCGACCTATTCTAGGTCCGATTTCGTCGAAGCCGGCGGGCTCATGAGCTACGGCGCCAACTTTCCGGACTTGATGCGGCGCGCCGCGACCTATGTCGACAAGATTCTCAAAGGCGGACGCCCGCCGACTTGCCAGTCGAGCAGCCGATGAAGTTCGAGTTCATCGTCAATCTGAAAGCGGCGAAGCAGATCGGTCTGACGATTCCGCCCAATGTACTGGCGCGAGCGGATCGGGTGATTAGATAAATGCTTGGAGTGATGGAGTAGTGGAGTCATGGAGTGTTGGGATTATTCAACGAATGACGTCGCTCCGATGGCCCGCTTAAACAACCTTAGCGAGGTCGTCGCAAGACCCTTTGCGCGTTCCTTGGTCACGGCGTAAACTATCGGTGTTGTTAAGGAGGGCCGCCCGGTGCTGAGTCAAACTCGTTACGAACACATCATGCTAAATGACGCCCAAGTGCCGATGATTGTTGGCACGACGATGAAAGTTACCGAGCTGGTGCTGGACCATCTGGCGTATGGGTGGAGTCCCGAAGAATTGCATTTTCAGCACCCCGATCTGACTCTGGGGCAGATTCACTCGGCGCTGGCATATTACTGGGATCACAAAGCTGAACTTGACCAAGACATCGAGCGAAGGCTTCAGAGTGTCGACCAAACTCAGCGACGGGTGGCATCCAATACATTGGCCGAGCGATTAAAGGCGCGCGGCCGGATTTGATGTCGATTACCTTCTACATGGATCACCACGTTCCGCGGGCTATCACGCTCGGGCTTCGCCTACGTGACGCGGACGTAATCACCGCTTACGAAGACGGGACTAGCGAGCTTGATGACGCGGGTGTGCTGGACCGGGCCGGTGAACTGGGTCGAGTACTGTTCACCCGCGATGACGACCTGTTGGCTGAGGCGACAAAGCGACTACGAGAAGGAATCCCATTTCACGGCATCGTCTACGCGCATCAACTCCAAGCGTCGATCGGCAGGTGCGTGGAGGATTTGGATCTCATCGCCAAGGTCGGCGAGCCCGTCGATTTGATGAATCAAGTGCTGTTCTTACCACTTTGAGAATTTTGGATTTTAGATTGGGAATGCCAGGTAGCTTCATCAAGAGGTGTTGCTGATGGTGGGTGAATTTCTTTTCCGATAATCCAAGATCGAATATCGAAAATCCACCATGGGCTGGCGTCTTCGCTCCTACGCCGGCTTAAACTTCGCCAACGTCACTTCGGGCGTCACGTCTTCGAACACCGCCTTGACCGCCATGCCGACTTTGACATCTTGCCACGGGCAGCCGATGACGTTGCTGAGGAGCTGCACCCGTCCGTCGGTGCCGTCGATGGCGATATGGGCGACGACGTAGGGGAGGTCGGGTTGAAAGGCGGCGACCGCGGCGTAGTGCACGACGACGAAGGTTGTGACCTTGCCGGTTTCCGCCAGGCGGGTCCATTCAAACTTCCACGAATAACACTCGGGACAAAACGCTTGGGGCGGCCAGCGGAACTGCCGGCAGTCGCTGCAGCGCTGGGCGCGCAGCTGGTGGAGTTTGCACGCATCCCAAAACGGTTGCGTGTCGACATCGGTGCGGGGCAGCGGTTTGGCGTAGGCGTTCATACTCAAGCCTTTCTCAGCAGCATGGCGCTGTCGACGCATTCGCCGCAGAGCAGCGCGATCTGCGGATCGCGCACCTGGCGGCAGGTGGCGCGGTCGTAGCTGTGCGGCCCGTCGCAGAGATCGTCGACGACGCCTTCGGGGCGCAGTTGCTGCACCGCTTCGATGAAATGGTTAAGGCCGGCGATATGTCCTTCGGACAACAGGCCGCCGTGGGTATTGACCGGCAGCGAGCCATCGAGGCGATTATTTCCGGCGCGAATCCATGGGCCGATCTCGCCTTTGGTCACTACGCCCAAGTCTTCGAGATGGGTCATGCACATGAACGTGAACGGATCGTAAATCTCGGCGATGCTGACATCGCGCGGCGTGATGCCGGCGCCTTCGTAAAGCCGCGGCGCGGTGTTGACGCCATTGGTCTCCCACCAACCGGCGGTTGCGCTGGTGCCGCCGACGCCGGCCATGATGTAGACCGGCGCATGCTTCAAATCGCGCGCGCGCTCGGCGGAAGTCACCACCAACGCCACGGCGCCGTCGGTTTCCTGGCAGCAGTCGAACAGGCGAAACGGATAAATGATCCAGCGCGACGCCTGATGTTCTTCAATGGTCATCGGTTTGCGCATCATCGCCTTCTTGTTGAGCATGGCATGGCTGCGCTCGGTGACGGCGAGGTGGGCGAAGTCGAAAGATGTCGTGCCGTAGCGCGCCATGTGGGCGGTGGCGTGGGGGCCGAAATGGGCCGCGGCATGGTGCTGGCCGAAGGGCATCGTAAACTGATCGGGACCGCTCACGTCATGGGCGCGCTCGGTGCGCGCGGCGCGGCCTTCGCTGTAACGATTCTGCGCTTTGAACACCAGAACGTTCTTACAGACGCCCGAGTGCACCAGCATCGCCGCGGATAATACCGCGGCGCAGTTCCAACCGCCGCCGCCGTCGCTGTAGAGCTGAAAGTTGCAATTCTTGATGCCCAACATCTGCGTCAGCTCGGCCACCTCTTTAGACTCCGGCCGCTTGTGAAAATACGAAACGACGCCGTCGATATTCTGCACCTCAAGTCCGGCATCGGCGATGGCGTTGAGACTCGCCTCTGCGGCGAGCGTCAGCGTGCGCACTCCCGACTTGCGTGTAAACGCCGTCCAGCCGATACCGGCGATGGCGGTTTTGTCTTTGATGGCTTGTTCCGGCATCAAACTGCTCCTGAAAAAATTAGCTGCGAGTCTAGGTCTCTGCAGCGTGCGGCGCCGTGATTCCGGCGTAGGATGGGTGGAGCGTTAGCGATACCCATCGTTTCCCAAGGTGGGTATCGGCGCTTTGCGCCTCCACCTACCTACAAAGTTCGACTGTGAAACGGTTGTCCTGCCAATCTGGCCGGACCTTACCACGAATCCGCGGACTGGCAAGAGAAATTCAGCGCGAGCGTTTTTCGCGCTACCGGGGCAACCAATCCTTGACAGCAAGGCGACGGCGGGTCTAGCTTGCGCCATGAAGTTGTTGACGACTGATTTGGCAAGATGATCGCCTCAACCGCGGTCCGAGGAGGAACGATTATGTTTGGCAATCTGTTCATGCGCTTACTCTTGGCTTTGGCCGCCGCCACGGCAGCGGTTCCCGCCACTGTGGCGCACGCGGCGACGGTGGAAGAAATCGCCTTGATGAAATCGCCCAATCGCGAAAAGATCCTCATCGAAGGCGCGAAGAAAGAAGGTAAGATAACCTTCTACACCGGACTGATCGTCGACCAGGTGGTGCGGCCGGTGAAGGATGCCTTCGAAAAGGAATATCCGTTTCTCCAAATCGAGTTTTTTCGCGCCAACGCCGACCGTCTGGCTCAGCGGGTGTTGGCTGAGCACCAAGCTAAACGCTATGAGGTCGATGTTGTCAGCGGCAGCGCCGCCGCGACCATGTTGCAGCGCGCCGGGCTGATGCAGCGTTTCTACTCGCCGCCCATCGCCGAGTATCCGCGCGAACTGAAAGACGCCAACGGTTTTTGGGGCAGCACCAACGTTTACTTCATGACGCTGGGCTACAACACGCGCAATGTGAAAGTCGCCGAGCTGCCGAAGAGCTATGAAGACTTGCTCAATCCACGCTGGAAAGGCCAAATGATGTGGTCCACCAGCCGGGGCTCGGGCGCGCCGCAATTCGTCGGCAACATTTTCACCAGCATGGGTCAGGAAGCCGGCAAGGCTTATCTACAAAAATTGCGACAGCAAAACATCGCCAAGAGCACCGCCAGCGCGCGCCAGATACTCGACCTGGTCATCGCCGGCGAGTATCCGCTGTCGATTCAAATCTTCAATCACCATGCTTTCATCAGCAAGGTCGCCGGCGCGCCGGTGGAGTGGCACCCCTTGGAGCCGGTGACCGCGACCAACAATTCCATCGGCATTGCCAAGACCGCGCCCCATCCGCATGCGTCGATGCTGTTTCTCGACTTCGTCCTTTCGCGCAGAGGCCAGCGGGTGTTTCAAGCCGCCAATTACTTGCCGGCCCATCCCGAAGTTCCAGCGTTGCAAGCCGACCTAAAACCCGGCGTGCGCTTCAAGAAAGCGAATTATCTCAGCCCGGAGCTGCTCTACGACAAGAGCAATGAATGGGCGGATTATTTTGAAAAGGAGTTTTTGCGCTGAGGGCGGGTGGTTTGACGACTCGATAATTGTTCAATTCATACGGTATGAAGACAACTCTTAGCGCTCCTGACATAGTCTTTGTACCGGAGACCAGGATTGGCTTTTGGTTTCTCGGCACCCAGACTTGGACCACCCATGTTCTAAAAGTCGCACTTGACGATTTGGAACGACTGATGCCGCAACGCCAGCCATCCTATCCGATCGTGCTCGATGCGGGATGCGGGCAAGGCAAGTCGTTCCGGCTGTTGATTGAGCATTTCTCGCCGCAGCGCTTGATCGGAGTCGACGCTGAAGTGAAATGTCTGCGACATGCCCAGGCCGAGGCGTTGAAAGAAAAAATTCCGATAGAATTGCGTCATTGCGATATCGCGGCCCTCGATATCGCCGATGCCAGCGTGGACCTGGTGTTTTGCCATCAAACCTTTCACCATCTATCGCGACAGCAAATGGCATTGGCGCAAATGTTTCGCGTGCTCAAACCCGGCGGACTATTGTTGTTCGCCGAATCGACTCGTGCCTATATCCACTCTTGGATCATTCGCCTGTTGTTTCGCCATCCGATGCATGCGCAGCGTAGCGCGGACGAATACCTGGCGATGATTCGCGATCAGGGTTTTACTTTTGGCTCCCAGAATGTGTCGCTACCCTATCTGTGGTGGAGTCGATCGGATCTCGGCGCCTTCGAGTGGTTTGGTTTCGGCGTCCCGGCGCAGCGGGAAGAAACGCTGGTCAACCTCGTTGCTGTGAAACCTGGCTAAGTGGAAACTCGCTGCCAGGTGGGCAGCAACTGAGCCCGGAGATTTTCAATCTCAAGGGCATCGCGTGGGTGGGTCGATTCGAGCAAGAGTGATTGCGCTGAGGGTGCGCAGATGGAGTCATGCTAAGTTGAGTTGCGCGTTGCCAAGCATGTTGATTGATGGGATATCTCGCTGTAGCTATGCTGTTTTCACAAATCACGCTTGTCGTGGCTACTGCTGCCTTGTTACCCGCTTGTATGTCACTGCGCCAGGAAATTTGTCGGAGCGAGGAGCAATCCGCCATTCATGATTCACTGTACTTCGGTACTGCCAAGCCAGATGGAGTGGTTACGGGAGAGGAATGGGCTCAATTCCTTGGAGATGTCATCACTCCTCGGTTTCCGCAGGGGCTCACCGTGTTTCGAGCGTCGGGGCAGTGGAATATGGAAAATGGCACGATGGCTCGAGAGGCAACCTACGTGGTGCAAATTATTCATCCCAACGAGGAACGCTTCGAAAAGAATGTTCGAGAACTCGTCGCCGCCTACAAGGAACAATTTCAACAAGATTCGGTGCTTCGGGTGACGGCCCGTTCGTGCGTGTCGTTCTAGTCGCTATATGGCCGCGGCCGGAGCAAAACCTCGATCAGCGTAATGAAAATGGATCGCGAGATGGCCTTGAGGGGAGTCAGTTATCTAGCGATTCGCAAAGCGGCGGGAGTCGGGAGTCAGGGAGATCAAAATTCTGCACATTCGTTCAGGAGAAATTTTGAATTCGAATCAAGAAGCACAAATACGAAACGGCATAGCCAGCGGGCGTGAAAAAGCGCGCGCGCTAGAAGGAGAGAGAAATGAATTCAGATAATGAAGACGTAAAACGCGAGGTGGCAGCGGCGAACCGAGTGCTGGCCAATCTTGGCTTAGCGACCGGGTTTGCCGCCGCCTTTGGCCACGCGAGTATGCGCATTCCCACCGAGCCCAATCATTTTTTCGTCAAAGGACGCGAGTACGAGTACGACGCGCTGGCGGTGATGGAGGCCGATGACATGGTCATGTGCGACACCGAGGGATTCAAGATCGGCGGGCGCACCGGGTTGACGCAGTGCTCGGAAGTCAAGATCCACGCCTGCATTTACAAGACGCATCCGAACGTGCAGGCGGTCGTGCACGTGCATCCGCGCTACACGATACTCATGAGCATCCTGACCGGCGGGCTCAGGCCGATGTGTCAGGAAGGCGCGCAGCTGGTGCAGCAGCCGTTGCCGATTTATCCCCACGTCAAGACGATTCAGAGCGACGCCGAAGGCATGGAGGTGGCAAATCTGTTGGGCGAGAGCCAAGCGATGCTGCTTTATGGCCACGGCGCGGTGACGACGGGAAAAAATCTGTCCGAAGCGGTGATGGGTATGGCATTTTTAGAAGAACAAGCACGGATGAATTACCTGGCCTATTGCGCTGAGGGCAAGGATTATAAAAGCTTGCCGGGTAACTTAATCGACGAGATGTCCAATCGCACACCGCTGTACGAACAGCCGCATTTCAAGGATGTCCTCAAAGGCCGCGCGCCGCAGCGTGACGGCACATGGAATTATCAGAAGCTGGCGGCGACCCGGAAGCCATAAAAGCGTTCAATAAACAACGCAGAGGGTCGGTTCCCTCGGGATCGGTTACAGGCCGTAGAACGTTTTGGCGTTGTCGTAAAGAATCTTCTGCACCGCGGTTTTCGAGATCTCGCCGGCGTCGGCACGTTCCTTGAGCAGGCGTGGAAACTCGTATTCCATCGACGAGTCGCGGTGGGTGTAGTCGGAGCCGACCATCAGGCTGTCTTCGCCGGCGACTTTCAAAATATACGGTAAGTCTTCGTCGACTTGGCAGGTGACGTACATGCGGTTGGCTTTGAGCAAGTCGGATGACAGCGAGTAGCGGGCGAACTGGCTAAACGTGCCGGAGCCGTCGGCGGCTTTTTCCATGCGCCGTTTCAGTTCCCAGGCGATAAACGGGATCCACGAGCAGCCGGCTTCGATAATACCGAAGCGCAGCTTGGGATACTTCACCGGCAGTTGATGGCGGATGATGGTGTGAAACGCATGAACGGTCGGCAACTGCGAGCGCATGAACGAACCCAGCGAAAATTCCCGCGCCGGCACGAAGTCCGGTGTGCCCGAGCCGATGTGCACACAGATCGGCAAGTCCAAACGATTGGCTTCCTCGTATAGAGGGGTGAAATACTGGTCAGCGGGCCATTTGCCGGCTTCCAAGTCGCCTTTCTTGAGAATACCGCAGGCGCCGTGATCTTTGGCGAACTGTAATTCTTTGATGGTCTCATCCATGTTCATCAGCGGCGGCAAACAGACCCAGCGCAAGCGGCCGTGGGACTCGGCGCAGCGGTCGGCGAGCCAGCGGTTATAGCTGCGCCGCAGGGCGGTGGACACTTCCGGGCGTTCGGTGGCTTCCATCAAAAATAGCGTCGGATAAAGCACTTGGACTTCCGTGCCCATGGCATCCATGTCGCGCAGCCGCGCCGGCACGTCGAGCAACTCGCGGGTCTCCACCGTGGTGCGGGTATTGCCGTCATCGCGCACGAAGCGCATCTGGCGATGGCCGTCGACCAACCAGTAGCGGGCCGGCGTCTTCGACGGATCGACGCGGCTGGGATGTTGGGTGATCGGTTTGAAATCCTGCTCGAAGTCGCGGAGATATTCCCAGGTGGCTTCGGTCTCGTCGATATGGGTGTCGGCATCGATGATCGGCATGGCGTTGCTCCTTGGCAGATTCGCTTTTCTCGATTTTAACCACAAATCGGTTATGGTTGGCAAAGGGACAACCGAGAGAGAAAGTCGGTCTTTAGCACGAAGGCTGCCAAGGACATGAAAGTTTCAGAAGCGCACTCTTAGTATTGCTATCCAATAGCTAACACCAACATGTTTGTCATAGCGTGCGGCTTTAGTATTCCGGGAGTCGAAGATTCTCGGAATCGGAAATTCCTCTCGCCAAGTCGCAAAGACGCCAAATTCGGAAAGGAAAAAAATAGGATTCTTAAGAACGTTCTTCACCATTCTATTTTCCGACCTTTGCGAGCTTAGCGCCTTTGCGAGAGATATTCCGAGTTTCGATTGCAGCTGTTCGCCGACAGGCGAACCTCTTTTCCCTAGCGTAGTCTGGGGAAAAGCGTGAATTACTATCCGTGATAGTTTGCGCGGCTTGGGCAAATTTCTCGATGCGTCAAAGTCGAGAGGGCGGATTTCAAACCCGCTGTCGGCTGTTGCTGCGATGACGCGGTTGAATCCATGGGTTTACTCCAAAAGACACTTTGATATAGTCGGTGACCACGTGGTGAACTATGGCTTCAATCCTGATCAAAAACATCGGCACGTTAGTTACGGGTAAGTTGGAAAGCCCGCTGCGGCAGGCGGACTCGATCTTTATTAAAGATGGTTTCATTGCGGCCATCGGCAGCGGTTTGCATCAAGCCGCCGACCAAACCATTGATGCCCATGGCATCACTGCGGTTCCCGGTTTGATCGATTCCCATTCGCATCCCTCCATCGGTGAGTACACGCCGGCGCAGAATTCACTCGGCTGGATCACCAACTACATGCATGGAGGCGTGACCGCGCTGATCTCCGCCGGTGAGTTGCATCTGCCGGGACTGCCGCTGCCGCCGGACGCGCGCACGGCGTTGTCCGTCGCCATCGTCACCAAGAAGTGTTACGACAACCTGCGGCCGTCGGGGGTGAAAGTCCACGCCGGAACGTTGCTGCTAGTGCCGGGATTGACGGAAAAAGATTTCGACGAGATTCAATCTCTCGGCATCAAGCTGGTCAAATTCATTTTCTACGACTACAGCCTGTTGCCCAACGGCGAAGCCAACCGCTACGTCGACTGGGCGCATGCCCGCGGCATCAAAGTTAAAATTCATTCCGGCGGCGTGTCGCGTTCCGGTGTGAGCCAGGTGGCCGGCTTCGACATGGTGCAGAAGATCAAACCGGACATCATCGGCCATATCACCGGCGGGCCGATTCCCATGCCTGAAGCGGACATGCTGCGCATCGCCAACGAAACCGAATGCTTCATGGAAATTTGTACTTCTGGAAATTACCGGCTGGCGCTGAGTCTCGCACGCGCAGTCACCGCCAACGGCCGTTACGACCGGGTGCTGATCGGCACGGACACACCCGGCGGCACCGGCGTCGTGCCGCGCGGTATTCTGCGCGAGATCGCTTTCATCTCTTCGGTGGGTGAAATTCCGCCGGAGAAAACCATCTGCATGGCCACCGGTAATGTCGGCCGCGCCCATGGCTTGAATCTCGGCATTCTCGAAGAGGGGCGGCCCGCCGACGTCGTTTTGATGCACAAGATCACCGGGTCGGTGTCGACGGATGCGCTGGACTCATTCGCCAAGGGCGATCTGCCGGGGATTTCCTATGTGATCATCGACGGCGTCGTTCAAGTAGCCGGCCGCAGCCAGCAAACCCCGCCGCCCGAAGTGCTGGCCAACCAGTCTTGTTGTTAGAGGAGAGTGATCGTGAGCGCTTGTGAATTTGGCGTGGGGTTATTTCCCACCGAACCATTAGAGAAAATGATTCATCTGGCCAAGGTGAGCGAAGAGGTTGGCTTTAGCCATATCTGGGTCGGCGATTCGCATTTAATTTGGCGCGAAGCCTACATCAACATGACGGCAATGATGCTCAACACCACCAAAGTGAAGTTGGGCACCGGCGTGACTAATCCATTGACGCGCCATCCGTCAGTGCTGGCCAGTGGCTACGCGACTCTGGAAGAATATTCGCCGGGGCGAATGATTGTCGGCATCGGACTGGGCGACAGCTCGGTGGAAACCATGGGCATGAAGCCGTCGACGCTGGCGAACTTCGAAAAATCTCTCGAGCAAATGCGCCAGATTCTCGACGGCAAAGAGGCGCAGTTGCCGACCGGTAAGATCCACTTGCTGCATCCGACCAAGACTCGCGTGCCCATCTATATCGCCGCCAGCGGGCCGAAGATGCTCGAGCTCTCCGGCCGCATCGCCGACGGCATCATTGTGCTGGTCGGAGTCGCCGACGATTACATCGCTGATGCTAAGGAGAAAATCGCCGCCGGCGCCAAGGCGGCGGGACGGAAGCTGGCAGATATTAATTTAGTTCTGTGGGTGCCTTGCGCAGTTTCGGAAACGGCGAACGCCAAAGACGCGGTCAAGGCCCATGTCGCCCGCGTGGTCGCCCATCCGCTGCCCTACGTGCTCGATCCCAACGAGCAGAAAATCTTACAAGAGATCCGCAAAACCTACGACTACTACCATCACATGGATCAGCAGGCGAACCACGCCGATGTGATTCCCGATTGGCTGGTCGACAAGTTCGCCATCGCCGGCTCGGTGGCCCAATGCAAAGCGCAGATCGAGCGCATCAAAAAAACCGGCGTCCAGCAAATCGCCATCATTCCCTACAGTCCGCCGGGCGGCAGCCGTGAAGAGACGATTCGCGGCTTCGCCAAGGCGATGAGCTGAACCTGCCAATCAAGCGCTTGCAGCGGGCGACGCGCTTTAAACAACTCGATCGAGAACTATGCTGCGAATTAGCTGACAAGTTTGTTATTCAAAGCGCATTTTCGTACGGCGCTAGTGCCGGGAAGCCTTGTAATGCGCTGAATATCAACGTTTTCCTCTGGCACGTGTGTTGCTGCCTTCAAATTTCCGTAGTGGCGATCAAGTATCCCGAACCTATCCGCGATCAGGGATAAATCATATATTTTGGCCCAACGCTGTGCAGTTCCGAACGGATGAGACTCAGGGAAGTTTCGCTACAAACTTTGATCGGTAATGCCCGTCAAAAGAGATCCGGGAGAAATTAACCATGAACGTACTTATTGTGGAGGATAATGCGATTAGTGCTACAGTTTTGGAGCACACACTGGACAAACATGGTTACGACACGATCACGGCGCATGACGGGGAACAGGCATTGACATGTCTGGAGTCACACCCGGAGATTGACCTTGTC
Source organism: uncultured delta proteobacterium (assembly GCA_963847445.1). Taxonomy (GTDB): domain Bacteria; phylum Desulfobacterota; class Binatia; order UBA9968; family UBA9968; genus DP-20. The sequence continues at coordinate 39,818 of CAWJZV010000025.1, forward strand.
ATCACCGATATCGTCATGCCCAACGCCGATGGGGTTGAATTGGTGCGCAGAATCAAGGAGCGCGAGGAATGGAATGACATCCCGATTCTGGTATGCACGTCGTTGCGGCCCGAGAGCGCAAACCACCGACTCCTGGGACAAGGGTCGAAGTATCTTTTCAAGCCGATCATAGCTTCTACTCTGATCCAAAAAGTGAACGAAGCTTTCGCGCATAAACGGCAAGTCTTGCAAGACCCTGAGCTCACTAGGTCACAGATCGGCATTGACTCCGAAGCCTTTGCCGAGGTTCTGGACAAATTTTCTCAGACTGTGAGCGATGCAATCGTCCGACTAGAGAAGCGGGGTAAAGACGCCCTGGAGGAGCCGATGGATCTGAAAGATCTTTTGGAAGGAGCCAAGCTGATTAGAGCCGAGCGGCTAAGCGAGATTTTGACTAGTCTGGAACAGTGTTCAAATTGGCGGAAGCTGGAGATGTTCCGCTCCAAGCGGCCTTTTCTATTGAGGCAATTGAAGGCGATGCAATATCACCTTGAACTTTATACCCGCTGACGACCGCAGGGCAGACCGCAGGCTTCTGTCGAGCAATGAGACATTGCGCCAGTGGCACTGACGAACTCAAAAATGCCGACGCCTTTTTACGATCTAATCTTGCCAGCCTGCGCCGCGGCGCTCGTGCAGCAAGCGCTGAATACGATTGCCTGGAGCCATAGAGCCAAGGAGGTTTGGGGTCTCAGGTGCGCTCACGTCCAGAGTCATTCGTCAATGGCGAAGCGGCGGTAGGGGTTTCCAAGATCGACGAGACTCGGTGATGAGAAAATCCCTTTCCAATCTAACAACAATCGGGGTTGTTTGCGCGCTTTATTTTATTATCGGTAAGCTTGGGTCGTGGTTGGCCGCTGTCGATCCAAACGCAACGGTAGTTTGGCCGCCAACAGGCTTTGCGCTTGCGGCTGTTCTCCTGCTCGGACAGCGCGTTTGGCCGGCAATCCTGTGCGGCGACGTTCTGCTCAATGTAACCACGATTGGATCATTTGAGACCTCGCTTGGCATCGCGGCGGGAAATACCGTCGAAGCGCTTGTCGGCGCCTGGCTCGCTAGCCGCTTCGCTAACGGTGGTAGCGCGTTCGATCGAGCCAGTGATGTTGTCAAGTTTGTTGCGCTTGCCGGCCTGACGAGCACAGTAATCGGCGCCACGTTCGGCGTGACTAGCCTCTGCCTAGGCGGATTCGCCCGTTGGGATGATTATTTGGTCCTATGGGCCACCTGGTCGCTCGGCCATTTGACCAGCAATCTAGTCATAGCTCCGCTGATCCTGGTCTGGACGGTGACGCCCTTGCCTCATTGGCAGCCCCGTTCGGCGATCGACGCCGTGTTCTTGTCGCTGCCGGTCTTGGTTGTTGGCCAGATGGTTTTCGGAGCGTGGGTTTCAAGCGATAGCAAATCTGATCCGATAGTATTCTTGTGTATTCTACCGCTTTTTTTGGCCGCGCTCCGGTTCGGCCAACACGGGGCGGTAACGGCGACCTATGCGATGGCGGCATCGGCAATCTGGGGTACCCTGCATGGATTCGGTCCTTTTGCGTTAGCAGACGCTAATGAGTTAGTTTTCCTGTTACAAACATTTTTGGCTACGATCGCTGGAGCTACCCTCGTCCTCACCGCCGTTCTCTCCGAGCACAAACGCACCGAGGAGCTATTTCACTTGGTGGTGGAGTCGGTGCCCAACGGGTTGATGATGATCGATCACAATGGACTGGTCGTCCTGGCCAACCCTCAGATGGAGAGGATGTTTGGTTACTCCAGCCAGGAATTGCTCGGCCAGCCGGTCGAGACATTAATAGTAGGGGGGTATCGTGACCAACACCTGGGGCATAGAGAAGAATTTTTTACCGATCCGAAAGTGCGGTCGATGGGTGCCGGAAGGGATCTCTTCGGTTTGCGCAAAGACGGCAGTGAATTTCCCGTAGAAATCGGCTTGAACCCGATTAACACGCCTGAGGGCGCCCAGGTCTTAGCTTCGGTTATCGATATTACTGAGCGTCGCGCGTACGAGTCTCGGTTACAGCATAGCGAGGAGCGGTTTCGCTCAATGATCGAGAATGTTAAAGATCACGCGATTTATATGCTCGATCCCGAGGGACGCGTGCTCACGTGGAACCAAGGTGCCCAACGAACTAGGGGTTATCGCGACCACGAAATCATCGGTAAGCCTTATGATGAGCTTTTTCCAGCCGAGGATCGGGCGGCCGGCAGAGCCCAAGAACTTTTAGCAACGGCGCTAGCCGAGGGTCAATGTGAAACGGAGGGTTGGCGCGCGCGTAAGGACGGCTCCAAGTTTTGGGCCAGCACCATCATAACCGCGGTGCGCGACGCTGACGGAAAGCTCATCGGTTTTTCCAACGTTACCCGGGATCTAACCCGGTGGAAGCGGATTGAGGACGAGCTGACGTTGGCCAAAGAAGAGGCTGACGCGGCGAATCAGGCCAAATCTGATTTCTTGGCGAATATCAGCCACGAGATTCGCACGCCGATGGCCGGCGTGATCGGTATGTCTGGGCTGCTGTGTGACACCGAGCTCACTGCTAAACAGCGGGAATACTGCGAGATTATCAGAGGTTCCGGCGAATCTTTGCTGACCATCATCAACGAGCTCTTGGATTTTTCCAAGATCGAGTCCGGCATGTTGGAGCTCGAGATAATCGATTTCGATCTGCGCAGCGCGATGAAAGAATTTGTCGAGTTATTTGTCCGCGAGGCCGACGACAAAGGGATTGAGCTGATCAATTTTATCCACCCCGACGTGCCGGCGAATCTAAGAGGCGATCCGGGACGATTACGGCAAATCCTCTCCAATCTGGTCGGCAACGCGCTCAAGTTTACGACCAAGGGAGAAGTGGCCGTTTGGGTCGAGGTCGTCGAGCAGAATCAGAATTCGATTAACTTACGCTTCGCAGTGAACGATACCGGGATCGGCATCGCCAAAGACAAAATCGACAAGCTATTCAACGCTTTTACTCAAGCCGACTCCTCGATCACGCGGAAGTATGGCGGCACGGGACTGGGCTTGGCGATCTCAAAAAAATTCGTCGACCTTATGGGTGGCCAGATCGGTGTCAGCAGCGAGGAAGGTCGTGGCAGTAGTTTTTGGTTTACCGTGGAGTTGGAAAAAGGCCATTTGACTGAGCCGGCACGCCAGATTCATGTGGAATTAAGCAGGATGCGCATGCTGATCGTCGATGACAGCTCAACCCATCGAGCGTTGCTGGAAAGCTACCTAAGTTCATTGGGCATCGCCAGCCAGAGCGCCGCCGACGCGACGTTTGCGCTAAAATTATTGCGCGCATCCGCGCAACGCGGCGAACTGCCGGACCTGGTCTTGTTGGATTCATCGTTGCCGGGTACGAATGCTCCCGAATGGGCGCGGGCGATCAGGCGCGAGAATGGGTTGAGTCGGCTGAAGCTTTTGCTGATGACTACGGCGAGCCAGCGGTTCGATCTTGGGGTATACGATAACGGCGGTATCGACGGATTTCTCACTAAGCCCATCGGTCTTGCACCATTGATCGAGTGTTTGGCCGTGGTGACGGGAAAAGCGCCGAAGGTTGACGCTTCAACGGCGATACCTTCGCGACACAGCAGACCGGCGCTTGCGGCGCAGCAGCCGCTGCGCATTCTCGTCGCCGACGATAATTACATCAATCAAAAGGTGGCGGTGAGTTTGCTCGAGAATCTCGGCCATCGGGCCGACGTGGTGGCCAATGGGCACGAGGCGATAGAGGCTTACAGGCTGGTTCCTTATGACATGATTTTGATGGACGTGCAGATGCCGGAAATGGATGGCCTTGAGACCAGCCGGAAAATTCGCGCGCTCGAGAAAACCAAGAACCGCCATACACCGATCATCGCGATGACCGCGCATGCCAGGAAAGAAGACCAGGAAAAATGTTTGGCGGCGGGCATGGACGATTACGTTTCGAAGCCGGTCAACCCGCGGGAATTGAAAGCCGCCATCGCGCGCAGAACCGCCGCATCGATGACGATCCCCCCAATTGAGCCTCCAACACTAGCGCCAGCGCATGCCGATGTCCTCAACTTCTCGCATGCCTTAGAGTTGGTCGATGGTAATCGCGAACTGCTTTGCGAGGTGGCGCGCATCTTTCTCAACCAGTATCCCAAAGCACTGGCAGAAACCCGGCGCGCGCTGGCGCAGGAGGATTATCAAACACTGACCAGCACGGCGCACAACTTGGTCTCATCGGTGGGACAATTAGGCGGCCAAAGGGCCGTGGCGGCAGCGCGCAAACTAGAACTTATTAGCAGCGACGGCGATCGTTCCCAGGTTCCGGCTGCGCTCGCGGAACTTGAGAGAGAACTCTTGTGGCTCAAATCGGCGATGTCCAATCCGGCTTATTTTCGCTTACCGCCCGCCGAGGCGCTGCACTGATATTCCAGACCTCGCTATTGCCTATTGTCATCGCCTGCACACCGCGGCTGGAGTGATATTGGCGCCTTCCGGGTACTGCGACCGCATGATCACGTCGATAAACGACAGCAGAGATTCATCACGGTTTTTTCCCTCCAACCGCCCTACCGAGGCAACCGTCTGAATCAATTCGACGGCGAATGACACCACTAAGTATCTGGCGATTCTGTACAATTTTGTCCATATATTGTTCATTTTTGCACAACAATCTCTTTTCGCTCCCGGAAATTGCTAAATAGCTGCCAATTTTTTTGGCCCATTTGTTGCGCATCGACAAATTCGCAGGAAGCAATGCGTGTTTCAGGCAGCCAGTGGTCAGGAATCGACCTATTTCAGTCGATCCGGTAAATGCAATGAATCATGGATCCCCTCAGAGCAGCCTAGGTAATAGCGTTGACAGCAGCGCTTTTCACTGGACATCAAGTGGGTTAGCCATGATTGGGCAAACCCATCCGGGCTAAGAGTCGATGCAAGTTGAATCTAGGTAACAGCATCGACCGACAAGATATCGTATGCGACTGACGGTGATCCATAAGATTGGCTTGGCTCTGGCCGTTGTTTTACTCCTCGGACTGATGCCAGTGCTGATGATCTTTAATGGTCTTAAGCAGCTGGAGCAGACAGTCGGCCAAGTGACCGATATCGACGAACCGATCAGCGCCGCCGCCTACGAGATGGAAATCAGCACGATCGCTAGCGGCATGGCGGTACTCAAGTATCTGGAGACCGGTGACGCCGAATACCGCGCGCAGCTGGCGCAACATGAGGACGACTTTGGCAGATTCAAGGCCCAGTACGACCGCGTAGTTGGCACCGAGACGGGCAAGGCGTTGGGACAAAAGATCGTCGTTCTTTACCAGAAGTTCAAGACTCTCGGTAAAATCTTGATGGACCGAAAGGATGAACAAGAGCTGATCTTTAGCAAAATTGGCGCGGAGTTTGAGAAATTAGACGAGATCGTCGACAAAAAAATACAGGCAAAAATAGACCGACGGGGAGCGGACGGAATCGACAAGACCATACGAGCGGGGAAAATGGAGGCCAATATTGCCGAGATCGGCGCCTGGCTGGGCAACTATCTTCGAACTCCAAAAAAGCGCTACAAGGAGCGTATTTTTGCCAATGCCAACGATTTTCTGGAGGAGCTTGGACAATTCAAAAAGCTCAAATTGACCGAAGCGGAAATACACTGGACAGGAGAGCTGGCAAAAGAGTTTAAGCGCAACCTGCTCCTGGTTCAAAGGGTTCTGGTGGTTCACAACTCCCAGCAAACCAGCCTCGATTCGTTCCTCGATCTACGAGCGAAGATGGACGACCTGCTGGATGATCAGATCCAGCTCTTGGCCGTGAAAAATCTTGTTGAATCTAAAAAACGGGCGGCTCAGGCATCGGCTTATGCCGTCCGCATGGCCGTCGTTTTGGTCCCTTTATTTATACTGTGCGCTATCGGCGCCGTCCTGCTTATCATGCGTAGCATTAAAAGGCCGCTTAAGCAGTTGATGGACGGTACTCAAGCCATTGCCAAGGGTGACCTAACCTATCGCTTGGTTCCAAGAGGTACGGATGAGTTTGGCGAATTGGCAGAGAATTTCAACCGGATGGTAGTTCAATTAGACGCCACAACCGTTTCTAAAGTTTGCTTAGAGGCAAGTGAAGAAAAGTTGCGGGTCGCTAATGCCAGTTTGATTGAAGACATCTCCGAGCTCGAGGCGATGGAGGAGCGGTTGCGGCAAAGCGAAGCGCGTTTCCGATCGATGATCGAAAATGTCAAAGACCATGCGATTTTTATGTTGGATGCCGGCGGCCGGGTGATGACCTGGAACCAAGGAGCCGAATCGGTCGGAGGATATCGGCTCGAAGAAATTATCGGCAAATATTTTTCTTGTTTCTATACGGCCGAAGATATTCATAGCGGAAAACCGCAGCGAATTTTAAACACCGCCATGGCCGGCGGCTACTGCGAGGATGAGGGTTGGCGCATACGCAAGGACGGATCGAGGTATTGGGCCAATGTGGTGATCACCGCGGTGCGCAATGGCGGGAACGAGCTGCTGGGCTTTTCAAACGTGACCCGGGATCTGACTCGTCGTCGGCGCGTAGAGGTGGAGTTGCAAGCGGCCAAAGAAAACGCCGAATCCGCCAATGAAGCGAAGTCTAGTTTTCTCGTCAATATCAGCCATGAGATTCGCACACCGATGACGGGAATCCTCGGGATGGCGGGATTATTATCGGAGACCGAATTGACGCCCAGGCAGAAGGAATTTTGCGACGTCATCAAGCAGTCCGGCGACGCGCTCTTGACGATCATCAACGAACTATTGGATTTTTCCAAGATCGAGTCGGGCAAGATGGATCTCGAGATCCTCGATTTCAATCTGCGCAGTGTGGTCGACGACGTAGTGGCGCTGTTCGCCAAGCAAGCGGCGGATAAGGGCGTGGACTTGGTCCACTCGATGAACGCCACAGTGCCCTCGGAGCTGCGCGGCGACCCAGGGCGGCTGCGCCAGATCCTGGCGAATCTGGTCGGCAACGCGCTCAAGTTTACTAACCAAGGGGAAGTGGTGGTTGAGGTGACGGTGGAGGAGACCGGCGGGGAGTGGGCCAAACTGCGTATCGAGGTGAGCGACACCGGCATCGGCATCTCCGAGAACAAGATCGGTCAGCTGTTTAGTGCGTTCACCCAAGCCGACGCCTCGATCACGCGCAAATACGGCGGCACGGGTTTGGGGTTGGTGCTTTGCAAGAAGTTCGTCGATCTGATGGGCGGACAGATCGGGGTGAGTAGTGTAGACGGCCAGGGCAGCCGCTTTTGGTTCAGCGTGCAGTTGGCCAGGAGTTACGACTCTCGCCATTCGACGCCGGTGCCGCATAGCCAGTTGCGCGGCTTGCATGTGCTGCTGGCGCAGGGTAAGCGCACGGCGCGCACGGTTCTAGAACACTATCTGAGTTCGCTGGGGATGAGCTACGACAGCGCCGAAGACAGTGCGGCAGCGCTGGAACTGTTGGCTGGATCGGCTTCGCCGGGCAAGGCCTACGACTTGGCGATCATTGATGGTAACTCGCAGGTTAATTTGCCGGGGATGAATGGATTCCAACTGGCCCACGCCGTGAGGCGGGACAAGCGCTGGGATGGGTTGAAGCTGGTCATCCTTACCGCGGTGAGCAAACTCGGAGATGGTGAGCAGGCGCGGCAACCGGGCATCGACGGATATCTGCTCAACCCGGTAAGCTTATCTCAGTTGGGCGAGTGTTTGGCGCTGGCGATGGGCGAGAGTGGGCAGGATGACGCATCGGCGGTGCCGATTACGCGGCCCGGCTTGGGAGAGGTTAAGGTACAGCGCCGGCTGCGCATCCTGGTGGCCGACGATAATCACATCAATCAAAAGGTGACCGCTAGTCTGTTGCAGAATCAGGGGCACCGCGCCGACGTGGTGAGCAACGGCAACGAGGCGGTGCAAGCCTACAAGTTGGTTCCCTACGAAATAGTCCTGTTGGATTTGCAGATGCCCGAGATGGACGGCTACGAGGCCGGCCGGCAAATTCGCTCGCTACAGCGCGAGCGCGGTCGTCATTGCGCCATCGTCGCGGTGACCGCGCACGCCATGGCAGGGTTCAAGGAGCAGTGCATCGCCGCCGGTTTCGACGACTACATATCCAAGCCGATTCTACCACGGGAACTTAAACGCGTCATCGTGCGCGCCGCTGCTAAAAGCTTCACGGAGGCTGCCGTAATAGAGCCGACCGCGCGCCATGCCCGACTCGAAGCGATCGACATTATGGATGCCCTCGCGCGCGTCGAGGGTAACCGCGAGCTGCTCGACGAGATCGCCAAGATGTTTTTGGATGAGTATCCAAGACTTCTAGAGGAAATCCGTCAAGCCTTGTCAGCGGCCAACTGCAAGACGCTGACCGGCGCGGTCCATACGCTCGGCTCTTCAGCGGGACAGGTGGGTGCCGGTCATGCGCTCGCCATCGCCCGGGCGATCGAGGAACTGGGATCGCACAATGACTTGGCAAGCGTTTCGCCAGCCCTCGCCGAGCTCGAAGCGGAGCTGTCGTTAGTCCGATCGGCGCTCAACGAGCGCGGCTTTGGCTTGCGCGACTCTCCACGACAGTCGATTCATTGAGCTGCGACAGAGCTGCCGACTGCGGCACCATGCGAGCTAAATGAGTCCGTTTGGACACGCAGCACCGGGTAGCGAGGCGACCGCGTGCAACATCGTCTGTGTGTCCTCGTGGTTGACACCCACCACTTCAAGTAAAAGTTACCGCTAGTTTGCTCGAGAGAATGGGCCACCGGGCCGATGTCGTCAGGGACGGCAAAGAGGCGGTAGCCGTTCAAATTCATCTGTTAGTTAGCCTTCGACTGAATCGGCATGAAATCTCAGGCAAGAGCGGGATTTTTGAGAACAACCCGCCAAAGCGCTCGCATCTGGCTGTCGCAGTCTGCTATAAATTGCGGTGTTCGACGGACCGGCTGGGTAGGGTCTATGGCGCGCGGAAGAAGCCTGAGCTTTTGAGGAATTAGCAATCATCAGCGAGACTGAACAGGCTGGCCGGGGCTATAAGGGCACGACGAATAGTTGGAACTTCGCTGATTGCGGAAGTTAAGACTAAGCAAAGAGGTGCAGCGTATGAAAATTGTCCACACCATGATCCGAGTCAACAATCTCGATGAGAGTTTGAAATTCTATTGCGACGGCCTCGGTATGACGCTTTTAAAGAAACGTGACTATGAGTCGGGCCGCTTTACCAACGTGTTCGTCGGCTATGGTTCAGAGGATACTGATGCGGTCATCGAGCTCACCTATAATTGGGACACCCACGCTTATGACATCGGCAACGGCTTCGGCCATATCGCGCTCGGCGTGCCGGATGTCTACAAGACCTGCGATGAGTTGCGCGCCAAAGGCGTGAAAATTACACGCGAGCCCGGGCCGATGAAACATGGCAGCGGCGCCAACGCCATCGCCTTCCTCGAAGATCCCAATGGGTACAAGATCGAGCTGACGACGCGGGCAGAGTAGGGGACGACGAGGACATGCACGAGTAAGATGGTCGTAGAATACTCTGTATGTTGTAAATATACGGTCGAGTATATGGCAACTATTCATTGCAGCTTGCGAGGCAACAGCGGGGCTCAAACGATAAGAGTGTTCGTTAAAGCAACGAACTAATCTACTGCCGTAATGTAATCGGAGCAGACTGCCGTTCGGAACTGAAATCGCTAGGATTGGGCGCGCAGTATGTCGCGGTTTGCTTGCCCGCCTTCGCACCGGCGACGGTGCAGCGCGACGCTGATTAACTGTTCAAAATCTACAAAAACCGCATCACCGCGAATATTCCGATCATCGCTAAGGCCATGGCGATTTTGAGGGCGGCGCCGAGGACTAAGCCGATGGTGGCGCCGATGCCGGCGCGGGCGGCCTGGTGCAGATTTCTCTGGGCTGACAGCTCACCGATCACTGCGCCGATGAACGGACCGAAGATGACGCCGGGCAGGCCGAGAAACAGGCCGGCGACGAGTCCGATAAGAGCACCGATGATGGCGCGTTTGGATGCGCCGAATTTCTTGGCGCCAAACATTGTGGCCCAAAAGTCCACGGCGTAAGTCAATCCTGCCAAAACCGTCAGAACGGCTATCGTTCCCAGGCCGACGTAAGTAAAATCGTTAGCCCAAGCGCCGACAATGAGACCTATTAGAATTAGCGGCGCACCCGGTAAGCCGGGTAGGACGAGTCCGACCAAACCGAGTCCGACCAGAAGAGCCGCACCGACCCAGTAGACAATGACTTCCATGGGTTCGCTTCGTTATCGTCGAGCCTGGTTGCGCTGATTCGTTTCAGCGCGGCAGCCTCTCAAGTTTCAGGCGCTGCCGTCGCCGCGTCGCGGGTGCGACGCCATGCCCCTTGAACTGCGTTAACCGCACCGCGATGACTTTGTAAACATCTGCGGAGAAGCCAAATCCGAGGTGAGTCGATATGACTTCGACATGTTCGATGTTGGGAGTTTGACCGTCTATACATGCTTGCCAGGCCACCATCGAGTCCTTGCGCGAATAGATCGCCACAACCGGTACCTCCAGGTTGGCCATTTTACTGCGCAGCTCGACCTCGGCGGCGATGGCTTCAACATCGATACCGCGCTTGCGATAGGATTTCGCCGCAGCCGTGTATTTGGGGCCGCCGACGACCGGCGTGCCCAGGGTAATCACCAGACGAACGAGGTCGGGACGCTCGCGCGCCAGCTCGCGGGCCAAGTACCCGCCGAAGCTCCAGCCAATGATGGCGACCTTTTGCTTGCTCCGTCGGGATAAATTTCCCAACCGTCGCAAAAGCCGCGGCAGCGACTCGCTGGCAGCGCCGCGATTTCGACCCAGACCCCAACCCCGCGCTCGATAGCCGAGTAGACGCAAATAGCCCTTGAGAATCATCGTCGAGCCGTCGCCGGCGCCATAGCCAGGAAGGACGAGAATCGGTTCGCCGTTGCCGCGCGGCTGGCGCGCGAGGGAGGGAAATCTTAACAGAAGCCGCGGTAACTCGATCAGCCCGCGCGCTTCGCGCATCAAATGGGACGACGACGGTGGTTGGAGGATTTCACTCATGGGTTCCGGTGGCTCAACGTTGGAGGTTCGATGCTACCTAAAATCCGCTTGCCGAACAATGCCGATAGGTGCAGGCCGCCCTTCTCTGAGAGTTGGATAGATGAGTGCCGGCGCGATCTCCTGTTTCATCCGGCTGCTGTCGGTGATGACCGTGGTCATGCCCATTTGAATCATTTCGCGCATTGGCGGTGATTTACTATGCAAAACGTGCGCCGACAATGAGGAGGTCACGACTTCGCGACTCGGTAATTCGGTATCGCGGCTTGAATGACTTTCACTTCTTGTCCGATGAGCCATTTCTCTATAGGTGAATTTCATCGGTCTAGACCTCTACGGAATCTGAGTTGCTACTCAGTCTTCGCCGGGAACGGACAGAGATCTTTGACGGTGCACTCCGGGCACTTAGGTTTCTTGGCTAAGCAGACGCGGCGGCCGTGGTACTGCATCAGGTGGCAGAAGCGCACCCGTTGTCTTTTCGGGACGATTGTCATCAGGTCGGCTTCGATCTTGTCCGGATCGGTTTTGGTCGTGAAGCCGAGCCGCTGCGATAGACGCATGACATGAGTGTCGACGCCGATAGTTTGCTCGCCGAAACCGTTGCCGAGGACGATATTAGCAGTCTTACGGCCGACGCCGGGGAGGCTGACGAGGTCTGCTAGATTGTCGGGAACTCTCCCGCCGAAGCGTTCGACAAGTTGCACGCAACAGTTGTGAATCGATTTGGCTTTGCTGCGGTAGAAGTTGATCTTGCCGATCTGCTTTTCCAATTCTGGCAGCGGCAGTGCGGCATAATCGGCGGCGGTTTGGTTCGCTTTGAACAGTTCTGGTGTGACTTTGGTGACCAGATCGTCGCGCGCCTGTGCGGCGAGGATCAGTGCGATCAGCAATTCCAACGGATTGGCGAAGTCGAGGTCGAGTTTGGCGTCGGGGTGGGCTTTTTCAAGCCGGGGCAGGATCTTTTTGAGGTTATCCCGCGGATCGGCTTTAGCGCTTTTCGGCGTTTGAGCGGTCATTTTAGTTTCAACGAAAAATATGGTACCAAAAAGCGACTCATAAAGGGAGGATTATCTCGATGGAAGCCAGCGCATTATCGACTGTCAAACAAAACATCCGCCAATTGGCCAAACAAAAGGCCGAACTCAACGCCGCAAAACCCGATCGTAAGAAAGTGCGCCTGCTGCAAAGAAAGATCCGCCTGCTCAAGCGCACCAGCCGCGTGCTCGCTGGCGAGAAGAAGGCTGTGGCGGCACAGGCTGCCGCCGAAGCCGCTGCCAAAGAGACTGCGGAAAAGGCCGCAGCCGCGAAGACCGCAGCCGACGCTAAGGCTGCCGCTGCCAAAGAGGCTGCTGAAGCTGCCAAGGCTGCCGAAGCTGCTGAAGCTGCTGCAGCGACTGAAGTCAGCGCCTAGTTGCAAAGTCATGATTACGCCGCCTCCTCTGCGCGGCCGCGGTTCGGCGACCAACCCGAAAAACCGTTTCGAGTCCGTCGATCGGGTGCCCGAGCCGCCAGGGGATAGCGACGAGGTTACCGCCCCTCACACGCAGTTTTACCGAGACAGTTCGAAATCTCTGATCGCCTTCAACGACAGCCCCGATGTCGGCTTCGATGCCAGCATCAATCCCTATCGCGGCTGCGAGCATGGTTGCGTTTATTGCTACGCTCGTCCGACGCACGAGTATCTCGGCTTCTCCGCCGGCCTGGACTTCGAGACCAAGATCATGGTCAAGGAAGACGCGCCGGAACTGCTGCGCAAGGAATTATCGAGTCGCAATTGGCGACCGCAGCTGCTTGGCATGAGCGGCGTCACCGATTGCTATCAACCGGCGGAAAATAAATACCGACTGACCCGGCGCTGCTTGGAAGTACTTTTGGAGTTTCGCAATCCAGCAGTCATCATCACCAAGAACCATTTAGTCACCCGTGACATCGATGTTCTTTCAGAGTTGGCCAAGTTTGACTGCATCGGCGTGACGATCTCTTTAACGACACTGGACGGGAAACTCGCCTCGGCGCTTGAACCGCGCGGCTCTACTCCGGCCCGCCGTCTGGCGGCGATTCGAAAATTAGCCGACGCCGGCGTGCCGGTGGGCTATCTGCAAGCGCCGATGATTCCCGGCCTGACTGACTCCGAAGCGCCGGCCATCGCCGTCGCCGCGGCGCAGGCCGGCGCGACGTTCTCCGGATATGTGGCTTTGCGGTTACCGTTCGCCGTTAAAGAATTGTTCGAACAGTGGCTCGGCCAGCACTATCCCGACAAAAAAGATAAAATTCTTCACCGCGTGCGCGAGATCCGCGGCGGCAAGCTCAACGATCCCAACTTCAAATCGCGCATGCGCGGCGAGGGGATTTACGCCGAGCAGATGGCGGCGCTGTTTCAGCTAGCGCGCAAGAAGTCGGGGATCATCGAACGCTGGCCCAAGCTGACGACGGAACATTTCCGCCGGCCGGAGAAGGACCAGTTGAGTTTGTTTTGAGCGCAAAGTGAAGATGCCGGATCGGAGAATTGGCCGCAAAGAACGCAAGGGTCACAAAGTTGGGAAAAGGAAGATGCACCACGAAGGATTATTGTCGCGCGCATCCTTATCTTGCGGCGATGGCGTCGATTTAGGCTTGATTGGGATTGAAGTCTTAGAGTGTGACGTTGTCGCCGCGCTGGGCAGATCGTTGGCGCTGTGGCAGCCGATCAGCCCGGCCCGGTGATGAGGATTTTTTTTGTTGTTCCCTCGTTGTTGGCTTCAATTCCTTAGAGTCGCTAGGTCAGTCGCAATAGTATTCCAATTGATAGCCATTGGGATCGCTGATGTAGAAAGCGGTTTTGCCGCGGCGGCCGTCGATTTTGATGCCTATCTTTTTGAATTTTGCTTCGAGCTTTTTAAATTCCGCCTTGGTGACTTTGAAGCCGAGATGTTCGAGGCCTTGGTTAGCTCTTGACCGTTGCGCGGTCTTGACGAAGTTCAGCAGATCGCCGCTGCCGGGCGTGGTCAGGAAAATCATGCTGGGCGGGTGGCGGAACGCTACTTTTAGCCCTAAGACGCCGACGTAGAAATCCTCGGTCTTTTTCAAATCGCGCACCTTAAGCGCGATATGGCTCAGCCCCTTTTTTGCCATGGATTGGCTCCTCCGTGATCGTAGTTCGTGAACGTGTTCGCCGGACGGGTTTTTATATCTCATCGGTTCTCGCAGGTTCAACCGGCGGCACTTTTACAACCGCAGCGATCCTTGATAATTTGAACACTCTTCCTCGTAATGGCTGTGACTTGAAGTCTCCTACAACATTTTCATCTTCCCGGTCCGACCGTAAGTTCTTCTACGGCTGGTACATTGTCGGCGTCGGCTTTCTTTCTCACGTCGTTTGCGCATTTCACATGTCGAGCACGCTGAGCGTGTTCTTGAAACCGTTGACCGAGGACTTGGGCGTGTCGCGCGGCTTGTTCTCGCTTCTGCGCTCGGGGGAAATCCTCATCGGCGCGGCGATGGCGCCGCTGGTGGGACCGATGGTCGATCGTTTCGGCGGCCGCTGGTTGATGGCCGGCGGCGCGCTTTCGGCGGGGTTGGGTTTCGTGCTGATGAGCCAGGTCGGCGCGTTCTGGCAGTTTCTTTTGCTGCGTTGGATTTTCGTCGCCATCGGCGGCGTGTTCATGTGTCACATGATCGTCAGCGTGACGGTGTCGCGCTGGTTCGTGCGCAAACGCGGGCGGGCCATCGCTATCGCCAGCATGGGTCAGGGATTTGCCAAAGTTTGTATTCCGGTAGTGACCGCGACGCTGTTCGCCTGGGTCGGCTGGCGGCTGACCTGGTCGATCTTTGGTCTGATCACCTTGGCCCTGGTAGTGGTTCCCGCTTTGATCTTCATGCGGCGCAGCCCGGAAGAACTGGGCTTGCAGCCGGATGGCATGGACGCGCCGCCAGTCAGTGCCGACGCCAAGCAATCGAATGACGACAAAAAAGCAACTTTGTCGGCGGACGAAGCGGTCTGGACCTGGCGCGAAGTGATTCGCAGCAGAGCGTTTTGGCTTATCTGTATCATCTACGGCATGGCCAACGTCGGCATCGCCGGTTTGAATCTGCATGTGTTCGCTTACGTTACCGACATCGGCTTCTCGCCGCTGGTAGCGGCGACGGTGCTGAGCATTATCGCGTCGACGCAGCTTGGCTCGACCATGGTGTGGGGCGTGATCAGCGAGCGCATGGACATCCGCCATTCCAGCTTAATCATGTTTTTGGTTCAGTCGGCGGGATTGGCGCTGGTGCTCGCCACCGACCAGGTAGTGCCGGTCTACTTGGGCTTTTTTCTTTACGGCATCGGTTTGGGTGGTGGCTGGGTGCTGCAAGAATTGATTTGGGCGACCAATTTCGGTCGCGTCTCCCTCGGCATGGTGCGCGGTCTGGGTATTCTCGTGACGCACGCGTTCGGCGCCGTGGGAGCGCCGTTCTTCGGTTTTGTCCACGATGTTACCGGCAGCTACCAGTCGTCGTTCTTGGCCTTCGTCGTCGCTTTGATGATCGCGGCGTTCTTGAGTCTTGCAGTACACGCACCGCAAAAAACTCTGCGCCGGTGAGTTGACCGCGCCGATGGACCGCGCATAATAAAGACACCAACCGCGAATAGCTGCAAATGGATTCACTCATTTCCAATGGCGCCAAACTGCGCAGCGACGGCCCGCGCAACGGCCTGCTCAAGCTCTCCATCGACGGCCGGCTCGACGCCGACAGCACCGGGCGCGTGTGGCGCGAGTCGACCCGGCTCGTGTCGGCGGCGCGGGCGGCGACGGTGGATCTCGACGCTTCAGCGATGGACTACTGTGACGGTTCCGGCATCGCCTTGCTGATTCAATTGCGCCGATTGCAACAAAAGGCCGGCGGCAAGCTGGAGATCCACGGCCTGCGGCCGGAGTTCCAAGAGCTGCTCGACGACTGGTCGCAGGGCGGCAGCGACACTACCCAGAGCAAAGCCAATGTTCGCGTGCATCTTGTCGAAGAGGTTGGCCAGTCGGCGGTGCAACTCTGGGACGATATCCGCGAGGTGATTAGTTTTATTGGCCAACTTGGTCATGCCATCGTCAAGGCAGCGCTTCATCCCAGCACGGTTCGTTGGCGCGATACTCTACTGGTCGCTGAAGAGCTCGGTGTCAATGCGCTGCCGATCGTCGCCTTGTTGAGTTTTCTCGTTGGCGTCATCATGGCCTTTCAGGCGGCGGTCGCCTTGCGCCAATTCGGCGCCGAGATCTTCGTTGCCAACATGATCGGCTTGTCGGTGCTGCGCGAGATGGGACCCCTGATGACCGCGATCATCCTCGCCGGCCGCTCGGGCTCGGCCTTCGCCGCCGAGATTGGCACCATGAAGGTGCGCGAGGAAATCGACGCGCTCAAAACCATGGGGCTGGAGCCGGTGCGGTTTCTGGTCGTGCCGCGGGTGCTCGCCGGCGTAGCCATGACGCCGGTGCTCACGGTGTTCGCCGATCTGTTCGGCGTGATGGGCGGCTCCGTGGTCATGATGTCTCTTGGTTTTCCGTTGATCACTTTTTTTAATCAACTTCAGTCTGCGGTGAGTTACGGTTCTTTGGTCGGCGGGCTGGTCAAGGCCTTCGCCTTTGGTATCCTGATCGCCGCCATCGGCTGCCTGCGCGGCCTGCAAACCGAGACCGGCGCCAGCGCCGTAGGCTTGTCCACCACTCATGCGGTGGTGAGCGGCATCATTTTGATCGTCATCACCGACGGGATTTTTTCGGTGATCTATTATTACCTCTGGGTCTGACCAGCACTCATGACAATCGGCGAGACGCTCATTCGAGTGGACGGTTTTACCGCGGCCTACAACGGCCGGGTGATTCTCAATCAGCTAAGCTTCGAAGTCTACCGCGGCGAAGTGTTCGTCATTCTCGGCGGCTCGGGCTGCGGCAAGAGCACGCTGCTCAAACATATGATCGGCTTGTATGCGCCGGCGGCGGGCACCATCCTCATCGACGGCGACAATGTCGCCACGGTGGAAGGCCAGGAGCGCCAACGACTATTAAGAAAATTCGGCGTCATGTATCAGAGCGGCGCGCTGTTCGGCTCGATGACGGTGTTGGACAATGTTTGTCTGCCGCTGCAGGAGTTTACCGATCTGCCGCCGGATGCGATTCGCTTGATCGCCTCGATGAAGCTGCAGCGCGTTGGTCTTGGCGGCTTCGACGATCACATGCCATCGGAATTGAGCGGCGGCATGCAAAA
Source organism: uncultured delta proteobacterium (assembly GCA_963847445.1). Lineage (GTDB taxonomy): Bacteria > Desulfobacterota > Binatia > UBA9968 > UBA9968 > DP-20. The sequence continues at coordinate 57,118 of CAWJZV010000025.1, forward strand.
GCGCGCCGCCATCGCCCGCGCCATGGCGCTCGACCCGCAGGTGTTGTTTCTCGACGAACCGTCGGCCGGGCTCGATCCGATCACCTCGGCGGAACTCGACGATTTGATCTTGTCGCTGGCGCGCAGCTTGAAAATAACTTTTGTCATCGTCAGCCACGAGCTGGCAAGCATCTTCGCGATTGCAGACCGGGTGATTATGTTGGATAAAAGTGTCAAAGGCATCGTCGCCACGGGTAAACCCCAGGAGTTGCGCGACCGCAGCGACAATCCCTGGGTGCGGCAGTTTTTTTCCCGGCAGCCGTCCGCGGATAACCCAACGTAGCGCACGCAGAGCACTATCTTAGCCGATCAATACACCGGGTATGGAAAAAGCCAGCTACTTCAAGATCGGTCTGTTCATCATCGTCGGCACGATCATCGGCGCCATCGGCGTGGTCGCCCTCGGCGTCGGCACGATCTTTCAGAAAAAAGTCCTGGTCGAAACGTATATCGACGAATCGGTGCAGGGACTCGACGTCGGCTCGTCGGTGAAATTCCGCGGCGTGCAAGTCGGCAAGGTCGAGACCATTAGCCTGACCAGCGCCGAGTACCCGACCAAGCGCCGCTACGTTTTGGTGCGCATCGGCCTGACGACGAAAATATTTCAAGCGCCACTGTCCGACGCTGGCTCGCCCAGTTTCATGACCGAGGTTGAAAAAGGTTTGCGCGTCCGGCTGGCGTCCCAGGGCGTCACCGGCGCGGCGTATATCGAAGCGGATTATCAAGACCCGGCGCGCAACCCTCCCTTGGAAATCGATTGGCAGCCGATTTATCCCTATGTGCCGTCTACCTTGAGCCGGATCACCCAGCTGAGCGAGTCGGTGGAAAAGATTCTCCGCAGCATGGAAAACATCGATGTCGGCCGGCTGGTCGACGGTCTGGAAAAATCTCTTTTGACGATCACTAAGGTCGCCCAAGGCGCGAACTTCGATAAACTCGGCGGCCAGGCCGATGCGTTTTTGACCGAGGTGCGCGACACCAACCGCCAGTTGAAAGAGTTGATCGGCAGCAGCGAAATCAAATCCGCCTTCAAAGACAGCGCGGCGGCGGCGAGCGGCGCGCGCCAGATCATCGAGCGCGCCCAAGGGCCGGTCAATCAGATGCTCGCCGACTTGCCGCGCGCCGCTGAGAGTTTGGAGCGGATGGTCAAGCGTCTCGATTCGGTCACCGCAGATTTGCCGGAGACGAGCGCCCAGCTCCGGCAAACCTTACAGCGCATGAACCGATTGATCGCGACTCAGCAACAGGGGATCGCTGCCACAGTCGAGAACTTGCAAGCGGTTTCCAGTGACATCAAAGAGCTCACGGAAAGTTCGCGCAAGTATCCATCCCAGGTGTTGTTCGGCGCGCCGCCGCCGCCCTCGAAGGTGATGCAACGATGAAATCATTCAGGACTCTTTCTGTGGCCGCAGCAATGTCGGCCATGCTGGCCAGCGGTTGCGTCACCCTTGAACGCAGCTATCCCGAGAAGCGTTACTATGTCTTGGAAGTGCGCGCGCCGGCGCCGGCCGGTGGGGCGGTTCATAATGAAATTTTGCAAGTGTCGACTTTGCGTATTTCGCCGCGCTACCAGGATCGAAGTTTTGTCTATCGGATTTCGGACAGCGGTTTCGAGAGTGATTTTTACAATCAATTTATCGCCCCGCCAGCCGGATTGATCAGCGAAGAGATTCGCAAGAGTTTGATCGGCGCGCAGCTTTTCAAGTATGTCATCAGCGCGTCGCATAGCCAGGCGCCGAGCTATGTGTTGGAAGGCGCCGTCAACGGGATCTACGGCGATTTCAGAAATCTGCAATCGCCCGCTGCGGTCATCGACCTGGAGTTTTTTCTGACCAGCGATCTGCCCGCCAAGCCAGGCATTCTCATGCAGAAACGCTACGTGAAATCCGTGCCGGTGAGCGGCCGATCGCCGGAAGCGCTGGTGAAAAGCTGGGATCTGGCGCTGGAGGAAATCCTCACTGCTCTCACAGCGGATCTTAGAGCGGTGAAATAATATTCGTGCAAGTCGTTCAAAACCTTCAAAACAGCTCCGATTTCGCCGTCGTCTCAAACGATTGGAACGGAGTCGCCCGGCAATTTACGTCACTGGGCGGACTCTGCATAGATACGACCGATGCGGCAGCGAGCCGCTGATCGGATCCGATAGATCGGTGCCGATCAGCATGGCGGCGTTGGCGCCGGTTGAATCGTAGGCGTCGTAGCCAGGCAATTCCAATTCTTTACAGCCTTGCCACCAGCCATGTTGGACGCAGACGGCGCCGGGGATGATGTTTCTGGTCACACGCGCTTTGACTTTGATCGCACCCTTCGGGGTTTCGACGGTCATCCATTCTTTGTTTTTAATTCCGTAACGCAGTGCGGTTTCGGGGTGAACGTCGGCGCTCGGTTCGGGCAGCGCTTTGCGCAAGCTCGTGAGGGAGCGATGTTGGCTGTGGACGAAGGTGGTGTTTTTCGCGTTGGTCAGGACCAGGGGAAAATTGGCAGCGATATCCGGACGGCTAACCGGGCTCAACGCCGGCTCGACATATTCCGGCAGCGCTGGATAGCCGGCGGCGGCGAACTTGTGGCAGTAGAGTTCGACTCGTTTCGACGGCGTGGCGAAGCCGCGCGGTCGGCCGTCCTTATTTGTCTTGGCATGTTTCTCGAAGCTCGGTGCCACCGGACGTGAAATGCCGCCGGGAGCGTTTTTCAATTCGTCCAGCGTAATTCCTGTCGGTGCGAGTTCGTAGGCGTAGCCGGCTTCGATGTCGCCGTTGAAAAATTGCTCGCTCATGCCCATGCGCTTGGCCAGTTCAAAAAGTATCCAGGTGTCCGAACGCCGCTCGTATAGCGGTTCGACCACAGCGGCGCGGTATTGCAGGTGGGTCTTGCCGGCTTGTCGATGTTCGAACGCGGTGGTGATGGTGGACATCTCGAGGAAACTGGTGGCTGGCAAGACATAGTCGCATAGCGCGGCCGTCGGCGTCATGAACAAATCCAGCGCCACGGCGAAATCCAATTTGCTCAAAGCTTCGCGGGCGCGGCGCGGGTCGGGATTGGACATCACCGGATTACAGCCGAAGGCGAGAAACGCTTTGATCGGGTAGGGCTGTTCGTCGAGGATCGCGGTGAAGATATCGTAGGCGGCGCAGTTGCCCGGCGATGCCGGCGGGCCGAGCGGCTTTTTCTCGCGGCCGATGCGCAGCGCCGCCGCTTCTTTCGATAGAAACTCTTTGCCATCGACATTGTTGGTCGGCAGCTTGGGAAAGGTCACGTTGCCGCCCTGGCGGTCGAAGTCGCCAAGCAGCGCGTAGAGCGACGCGATGGCGCGGCTGGTTTGGGTCGCGTTGGTGTGCTGGCCAACGCCGTTCCACATGTACATGCTGAGCGGCCGGTTGTGCGCCAGCATGAGCGCGGTTTTCCAGACTTGCTCGGCCGGCACCCAGGTGATTTTTTCAGATTTCTCCGGCGCGAATTCTGCGGCGATCTCGCCGAGCCGTTCGAAGACCGGCTGACAAATAATTTCATTGCCGTCTTTCGAGCGCAGAATGCGCGTGCCGAAGAGTGCGGGGCGCACGTCGTCGCGGGCGTACGCGCCGGTGTCAGGATCGTAAATGACAGTTTCATTCTTCGCTTCGTCCCAAACCACGAAGCGATTCTGGCTTCCCGCTGCGCTGAGATCGGCTTCGCTGACGACCGCGCCGGTTGCCGTGTTCAGCAAAAATATGCCGTTGGTCCAGCGGCGCACGAACTCGACGTCGTACCAGCTCTCTTCGATGAGACAGTGGATCAGCGCCAACGCCAGGGCGCCGTCGGTGCCGGGACGGACTTGCAGCAACATGTCGGCGTTGGCGCCGATGCCGACGCGGCGCGGATCGACGACCACGGTTTTCATGCCGCGCTGGCGGGCTGCGACGATATCGTGGGCGAGGATCAACGACGTCGAGCTCGGGTTGTGGCCCCACAGTAAAAAACTCTTGCTATGCGCGACATCGGGTGTCTGAATCGTCGTGCCGAAGGTAAAACTGAAGCCGGTGTCTTTGTGCCAGTTGCAGACATGAGTGGTCGAAACCCAGTTGGGACTGCCGTAGAGATAAAGAAAGCGTCCTAGCCAGCGCTCGACATCGTCCACCGAGGTGCCGCTTTTCGTACCCTTGCCCAGCGCCATCGCTTTGGCGCCGTGCTGCTCGCGGATCGCTAGCAATCTTCTCGCGATGTCGTCGAGCGCTTCGTCCCAACTGACGCGCTGCCAACCGGGATCGGCGTCGGTCTTGGACCGGGTGCGCTTGAGCGGATAATTCAAGCGGTCGGAATTGTAAACCAGCTCCGGCGCGGCCTTGCCCTTGACGCACATGACGCCGCCGTTGGGATGATCGTGGTCCGGCTCCAACTTCGTCACCCGGCCGTTCTCGACGGTGGCGATGGTGGCGCAGTGCGCGGTGCAGAGGGCGCAGTAGCCGCGCACTTCCTTAGCCTCAATTACTTGCTCAGCTGGATTGGACATGTCGTTCTCCGATTGCGGCTAGCGTGCTGTGCGCGGCGGTTCAAAAGTTCAAACGTTTAACCGTTCAAGGTCAGACTCCGGGACGTTGAACTTTTGAACGGTTGAACTTTGAACGGTTATTGTCAAGTCCGGTTCGGTTTACCGATGAAGCCCGGGCCAAAGCCGGCTTCGTGCGCCGCCCAGGCGCCGGCGACGCGGCCGCTGAAGATCGATGGGCCGAGCATGGTGCCTTCGAGGCCGGCTTTGCCGTTGATGTGGCCGCCGGCCATGCCGGCGACCTCGCCGGCGGCGTAGAGTCCTGGGATCGGTTCGAAAAATTTATTCAGCGCGCGGCAGCGCAGATCGGTTTTGGCGCCGCCGAAATTTTTCCGCGCCAGCGGGCAAATCTGAATCGCGTAGTAGGGCGGCGTGTCGAACTTCTTCGAACCCTTGAGCGACTTGCCGAATCTGGATTCATTTTCCAATTTCCCATCGAAGCATTGATTGTAGGCTTCGACCTCGCCAAGAAAATTCTTCACGTCGTCGAAGCGGCACTGCTTGCCCAGCTCTTCGAGACTATCGGCCTTCTTGATGAACGGCGAATTGTTGAGCAGCTCTTCCACCTTCGCTCGGTCGATGACATCGCCGCGGCGATAGTACGGGTCGGCGACGTCGATCTTCGCCAGCATCGGCGTGTCGGCGATGGCCCAGGCGTGGGGCGGCGTTTGCGCGAGCAGCGCGGGCGTCGCCGAGGCGCCGCCGGTGCGCGACTCGTTGTGAAAGCGCCGGCCCTGCTGGTTGAACCAGATGTAGCCGGGCACCATGCGGAAAACCAAGCCGCGGCGCTGCTGCGGGTCGCGGTAATCCGGCGTGGCGTAGACGTAGAACCAGATGCAGTCCATATGCGTGAAGTAGCCGCCGAGCTCGCCGATCATCTTGTGGCCTTCACCCTTGGCGCCGAAGCCGGAGCCTTCCATGACGCGGAAGTTTTTGAACTCGGGGCGATGTTCCAGGACCATTTCGAGATTGGAATTGAAACCGCCAGTGGCAACGACCACGGTTTTGCTGTGGATGTCGATGGCTTCACTACCTTTCGCAGCGGTGAGACCGGCGACGCGGCCATCTTTCGTGATCAGTTTGCCGGCTTTGGTCGACGTCATGATCGTGATGTTGGGAATCGATGCGGCGGTTTCGATCAGCGCGGTCATGAGACCCAAGCCGTTGTTGTCCGGACGGTGCCAGCGCAAGACGCGGTTGCCTTCCTGGAATTTCATGTCGACCCATTTGACGCCGCAGCTCTCGGCCCAGTGATAGAGATCGTGCAAGCTATGCTCGAGATAGTAGCGCGCCCAGATTTCGTCAGCCTGGCCGCCGCCCCACTTGACCCAATCCTCGAACGCCATGTCCGGCGTATCGTCGATGCCTTGGGATTTTTGCAGCGGCGTGCCGACGATGCAGCAGCCGCCGCCGGAGATCGCCGCCGTGCCGCCGCATTCCGCCGCTCCTTCCAGAACCAGCGCTTTGCCGCCGGCGCGGGCGACTTCGATGGCTGCCGGTATACCCGCGCCGCCGCCGCCGATGATCGCCACATCCGTTTCGATAATCGAATTAGCCATGAAAAACTCCCTGTAGAACGAAATCGATGGTTGACGGTTTACCACCGTTGTCTGGACGGGGTCAAATTAGGATACGGAGGAAAAGCCGCAGAGGACGCGAATGAGCGCAAAAAAGATTCTGGACTGCCGGGGTAAGTTTAAGACCCGCCCTCTGGGCCATTGCTAACCGGCGTTTGGCTGTGACGCTGTCACGCCAGTTTGACACGCATGGCTCGACTATGGACCCAGGCTGGCAGTCTAGTTTCTCCCTAGAGCAAAGGATGTACCGAGCTTTACCTCAATTTACCACTGCTTGCCAATTTGAATGGCTGGCATACGCATTGCGCCGTTGCAAGGCTGTCCAACCAAAAAGGAGGAACAGACTTATATGGATTTAAGACCCAAACAAAAATTCTTTAGCGCAGCCATCGGGTTGATGATGCTGTCGCTAACAACTTCGGCTGCGATGGCGGCGCAGGTGACCGGAGCGATCTTTACCACGCTGGTCGACGGCAGTTCGGTGAACCACAATATTTATAACGCCAAGCAGGATGTTTACTCTGAACGGCGGACCGAATTCTGCCAACGCTCCATGTACGGCGGCGGGACTGCCGAATGGGGATTATTACTTTCAAGTGACCGATCCATCCGGGAAAGATGCTTCTGTTCAGACGGCCGACTCGAGCAGCGAAGGCGTGATGGTGCAGGGCGGTGTATCATCGACACTCACCAGTTGTCTCGGCACATGATCCATGGAGATTGGCAATGCGTCGGCAAATGCGCAGTACGTCACGCGTGCAGCTGATGCCGTTTAACGACACGCCCAATCCCGGCGGCGAATACAAAGTCTGGATGCAGCGGCCAAGGGTATCGACTCTTGACCAGTTGCAACGTATCGATCCATGACTCGATGACGGCGATGATCGACCGATGTCGATAAGTAACGATTCTATCCGATGCTTAGAATCCGGATACTGTCGGAACGACGGACTGCCACACGACTTGAAGTCGATCGTTGACGGCTATGACGGCGACGATCCAATTCCGACGGACACCGACGACGATCCGATGCCGCGGACCAGTCGCTGACGCATATCGATGCGACCGATCCGTTGTAGATCGACTCCCGACTCATAAACAAAAGCGCAACGCGCCAAAAAGGGGAACAGCTGAAAGCTGTTCCCCTTTTTTTTATCTGGAAGTGGGCGAATCGATTCAGCGGCCATTTCACGAACTCGCCAGGTCCGCGATCATATTCTGGCCGGGTCTCTTGTCAACGGATGCACCTTTATACTAAGTGAGTTCTCAGCAAACTGCTATCGAGACAGCTTTTAACCGTAGGAGGCGTGCCAATGACGCGCAAATGCTTGGTTCGATTCGTAAGCTTTGTTTTAACCGCATGGTTACTTACAGCCCGTTCGGCTGCCGCGATCGATAATATCCGCGTCGCGCATCCCTCGCTTTCGGCATCGGTGGTCTGTCTGATCATCGCCAACAAAGAAGGCTACTACAAGGAAGAAGGGATCAACGTCGAGTTTCTCAGCATCCGCGGCGAGAATGTGAAGCTCGCGCGCAAGGCCAATGAGGAGTTAAAGGCGAGCGGTTGGAAGCCGTAGTTGCCTGCCGCAAGGCGTGTACTGAGCGAATGCAAAGGAACCGCAGTCGCGCAAAGGCCGCAAAAGAAAGTAGTTAGTTTGTACGGGCGTATGGCATACGCCCTCTCTATCGCGCAGCGCGGATGATCTCATTCACCACGAAGGACACGAAGGGTTCGGAAGATGATAACTCCGACCTTCGTGCTCTTCGTTTCCTTCGTGGTGAAAATATTCCTTCACTGATAGCTCAAATTACCCGATCCCATACAGCTTCGCCGGATTCTTCTCCAAAATACTTTCCTTCGCCGATTCGCTGATGTCGCTGCGCTTCTGCAAGATCGCGGCGGCGCAGCGGTCGCGGTCGCCGTGGGGCATGTCGCTGCCGAAGATGACTTGGCCTTCGCCGACGAGATTCAATACGTTCGGCAGGATTTCGTCTTCGACTTCGGTGCTGAAATAGATGTTGCCTTGTTTGATGTATTCCATCACCGGCAGTTTTTGGATCGGCGCGGTTTGCGGCAGGAATTTTCTTAGCGTCGAACCTTGGTTTTTGAAGCGGTGATGGATTCGCTCGATGATGAACGGCACCCATTGGCAGCCGGCTTCGAGAAAAACTACTTTCATCTGCGGAAATCGATCGAGCACGCCGCCGCTGACCAGCGCCGTGAAGGCCATCAGTAGCGGCACGTGAAAGGCGATGACGCCGGACGGGTAGATATGCGAGTAGAGATTATTTATTGACGGGCAAGACCAGCCGACATGGACGCCTAAGGCGAGATTTTCTTCGCAGAGCGCGGCGTAAAACGGATCGAGGCGCGGGTGGTCGAGCATGTCGTCGCCGGCGGTGCCGAGCACCATGACCGAGACGGCACCGAGCTTTTTTGCTTCACGAACTTGTGCGACCGCCCCGGGGATGTCGTCGAGATTGACCACCGCCGACCACTTGATGCGCGCTTGACCGGCCAAGCGTTGGCCCATCCAGCGATTATAAGCAGAGGTGAGCGCGGTAGCCAGCGGCACATTCTTCGTCAGCGGGTAGGCGAGGAACAGCGTTGTGTAGATGACCTGCACGGCGATGTCTTCGTCATCCATTAGCTTCAAGCGCGCCGCGATGTCGTCCAGCTCCATGCTGGCGATACTTTCCTGCTTACCCATGGTGTGGGCGGCGACCTGGCCGTTGACGTTGGTCGGCGTGCCGAGATTGTGACAGCCCGGGCCGACGCGGCGCGGATAGAGCTGCTCTTCGATCACCCAGTAGGCCAGACCGTCGACGCCGGTGACGCGCGGGCGCAGCGCGCGAAATGCCGGGTCCAAATATTTATCGCTAAACGTATCTAAATTTTCTTCGACATGGCCGTCGGCATCGATGACTCGCATGGGCAATCCCTCCTAATCGAGTTGAGCTGTATTACTTGGCCGTGCGAGTTGTCAAGAAGGTCTGTGCGTGGAATACAATCAACACGCGCTGCCGTGCCACATGGCCCGGGTAAATTCATCGGGTAAATTCTTCATTACAAAACTGTTCGGTTTTGCTACAATCATGTCGTTCTGAACCTTTGTAGCTGCCCGCGTTGAGCGCAAGAGTTTTCGGTCGATCCATATGGCGGACATTTTTATCAGTTACGCAAACGAAGACCGCGAGACTGCGGGGCATCTTGCCCGAGCTCTCGAATCGGCCGGCTTGAGCGTGTGGTGGGACCGCCGCATCCCGGCAGGCCGCACTTGGCGCGCCGTCCTCGAAGAGGCGCTGCAGGGCATGCGCTGCTTGATCGTGCTGTGGTCGGAAAACTCGTTAAAAAGTCCATGGGTCCTGGAAGAAGCCGAAGAGGCACGCCGGTTGGAAAAACTGCTCTTTCCAGTGCTTATTAAAACTGTCGCGCCGCCAGTGGGGTTTCGCGCGATCCAAGCGGCTAACTTGATAGACTGGGACGGTTCCGCCGATGCGCCGGCAGTACCGTTGTTGATCGCTGACCTAAAAGCATTGCTGGGCGATGCCAAGCGGCCGATGAGTAAGCCCAAAGTTGCTGATGACATTTCGCGTCCACCGGCAAGCGAAGAGATCCCATGGCAATTCCCCTTGCGCCGGCTGTTCGCGGGCCACTGGAAGAAATTGGTTGGCGGTGGAGCGGCGCTTGCCGGAGTTCTCGTGGCACTACAAATTTCAATGCCTGGTCGAATCGCCCGTGAAACTCAATCGGTGGCGCCGGTGCACGAACCGGCTCCGTCTCAACCGCCGGCGCGTCGACTGACTGCGATCATCATCGATGGAACGCGCCGACAGTTGAAGCCCGCCGACAGCTTGGCGCTCACACTGCAAGGACAGTATTCCGATGGGACAAAGAGTGATGTCGCGGGTCCAGTCGATTGGACAAGCAGCGATGCTAGCGTTGCGGTTGTCGATACGCAAGGAAAGGTGAAGGCGTTACAGCCGGGCATGGCCGAGATATCGGCGCGTCAGGGAGAGCTTGTCAGTGCGTCATGGACCGTGACTGTGAAATCGGACGAAAAAATCGTCAGAGAGATCCCAGCCGTCAGAATGGTGAAACTTGAAATCATGCCTGCGCGCAAGGAACTGCTCGCGAACGATAAAGTCGCGCTGCGTGTGCATGGCCGCTATTCCGACCAAAGTGAAAAGCCGATTACCCGTGACTTGCGGTGGCAAATCAGCGATCCGACGATCGCCGCCATCACGCCCGAAGGTCAACTCAGTGGCTTGCGACCGGGCCGAGTCGATGTCGCGGTGCGCGCCGGCGACGTGACCAGCGCTCCGGTCACCCTTGTCGTGAAGGAGTTGCCGAAAAAAGCGCAGGTCGAAATACCTTTGCGGAAAACACCCATTGAAACAAAAGCCGCAGTAGCGCCCGCGCCTGTGGAGGCGGTCAAGGCAAGGCTCGGACCTTACATCGCGCGCGCCAAAAGCTTACGCGAGCAGGGACAATATGCAGCGGCGTTGGCGGAATTACAGAAAGCGGCCGCGGTCGATCCGAGTAACGCTGAGCTGGTTAACGAAATCGAAAAAACCAAAAGAGCCTGTGCCGCAGAGAGAAGTCTAGGCCAGCGAATCGACTGCTGAAAGAGTAAACTATACCGGCCATTCGCACTCCGTTGTTAACGCCGCCGCCGTTGGAATTCGTCGGCTTCGTCACGCCGGGCGCGATCGCTTTCTTCTTCCAACTTGTAACCCACCGATTCGGCGCCGGTGATGACGGCCTCCCAATCGCGCGGACTCGCCGTGGCAGCGCGTAGTCCCCGGGCAATTTCCGCGCGAATCTCTCCCGACGGATCCCAAAAACGTCCTTGAGCAGTGCTGGAGATAGTGTAGTTGAGCCAGTCGCGCAGGCCGGTTAAAGCACGTGGTAATCTCCTTGGCGCCCTCGTTGCGCTGATTGTCGCTCGGTTGATTTTGTTTAACGCGCTCGGCGCGAAGCTTGCGCAGATCATCCAACAAGATGGTGTCGGCGCCGGCGTTTTTTAGCTGGGTTTCAGTCTCTACGTTGAGATCGAAGGCAACGCCGCGTTCGCGCGCCAGCGTACTCACTCGCCGGGGCGCTACCCCTTCGCGTAGCGCATAGGAAACTTCTTGCAGGGTAAAAACGTTGGCCGGAGGCGCCGACGACTGGACGCGGAGCATGGTCAGCCCGCGGTAAAGCCGCGCGACATAGTCGTCCTTAACATAAGTGAGAGCCTTGTCGAAGGCAACTTTGGCCTCGGCGTATCGTCCCGAGTTGTAGTGCGCGCGCCCGACATAGGTCCAGATACTTTTGCGCGGCGCCGGCGAATCGGCAACGTAACCGGGATCGGCTTGCGCCACACGATCGAAATAAGCGACGGCATTATCCGGCTCGCCGCGCAAAAGCGCTTGCCGCCCGGATAAGAAGCCGGTGCCCGATCCAGCGCATGCGGCAATCGCTAAACAAGACGACGCTAATAATAACAATCGAAACTGCATGGTCAGTAATAAGATAAGCACGCTAGGACGAAAAGACAATAAGCCACGGGCGATCGAGCAGCGCCGGACCGCTTGCGCTATTTTGAATTTGCCGGCTTGTGGGCTTGAGATCCTTCTGCTAAGGACAAATGGCAATCACGTCATGCGTTTCTCTCCGACACCCTGGTTAATCGCCGCGTTTGCTTTCGTCGTGCTCGGTTTTTCGCGCGGGTTGCATTCTTCTTTCGGTGTTTTCAACGTCGCTTTACTCGATGCCTTCGGTTGGAGCCGGGGGGCGACGGCGGGGATATTTTCCATCGTCCTTGCCGTCGACGCGCTGCTTTCTCCCGGAGCTGGGTATTTACTCGACCGCTACGGCACCAGGAAAATTGCCATTGCCGGCTGTCTCACTCTGGGAGTTGGGCTTTTTCTCAGCAGCCAGGTGTCGGCGCTGTGGCAACTCTATATCTGCTTCGGGCTCGTGCTCGCCACCGGCTTCACCTTGACCGGCATGGTGCCGCATATTTTTTTGATCTCGGAATGGTTTTCGGCCAATCGCGCTTCGGCCATCGGCGTGGTCTACGCCGGCAGCGGCGTCGGCATCATGTTGTTGGCGCCGCTCAGCGAATGGCTGCTTTCCGGCTATGGCTGGGAGCGCACTTTCGAAATCTACGCGGCGATGGTGTTGGTCTTGCTACTGCCTATCGTGTTGGTTTCCTATCAACCGGGGCCGCACGGGCATAGCGGCGGTCATCATGCACTGAAGAAAGACGAGCAGAAGCAGTGGACCGCTAAGCTGGCGTTGCAGAGTTTGCAGTTCTGGCTGTTGTTTATCGCCCGCATCGGCGCGGCCTGCGGCACGACCGTCATCGTCACCCATCAAGTCGCCCATGTCGTCGATGTCGGCTTTAGCAAATTATTGGCGGCGTCGATTTTTGGTTTCGCCGGCATCACCAGCAGTTTCGGCCGGGTGATTTTCGGCTTTATCGCCGACCGCTTGACCAAACAGGCGGCCTATACGCTGAATATTGCCATGACCGTCGTCGGCGTCGGCGCTTTGATGTTGCTGCGCGATCCGAGTCAGGCCTGGCTGCTTTACGTCTACGTGATTTTTTTCGGCATTGGCTTCGGCTCGCGGGCGGTGATTTTTTCCTCGCTCACCGCCGATATCTTTTCCGGCAAAGGCTTCGGTTCGATCCTCGGTTATTCCACGGTCGCCGTCGGCGTCGGCGGCGCGTTGGGCTCTTTCTTCGGCGGCGTGTTCCATGACTGGACCGGCAGCTATACCATGTCGTTTACGCTTTCCACCTTGCTGCTGGCGATCTCCGATGTCTGCATCTGGCTCGCCGCGGTTCCGGCGGTGGCGCTGTACGACCAGCGGCTGTGGGCGCGGCGTTGAACGCATTCAAGCCGTTCAAATAGTTCAAAACATTCAAGCGGTTAAACTCATTGGTTCACCATCGCTCCGAGCAACTCGCCTTGAGCCGCTGCGGAGAAGTTGCTAGCGTAGATTTTTCACACTTATGGATGCTCGGCTGCGCGACGGTATACGTCTATTTAACGACCGGAAGTTCTTCGCTTGCCACGAGATCCTGGAAGAGTTTTACCGCGACAGCGAGGCGGAGAACAAAGCGTTTCTCGAAGGTTTGATTCAGCTGGCGGCGGCGTTTCGTATGTTTGTCGACTTCGCCGAAGTGAAGGGGGCGGTGCGGGGGATTTATCAGGCGCTGATTCGCTTTGAGAACTATCAGCCGGTGTTTCTCCAAGTGCGGGTGAAGGAGCTTTGCGCGGAAGCCGAGGCTTGGGCCAAAGCGGCCGAGCCGCCAGGCGCCACGCCGTCGGCATTGAACATTCCGAAAATCCAGCTCCAACGTTTCAGCCTCTTTTCATGACCGACCTATGACCGATCTTGCGCTCAGCGAAAAGCTCGCTCAGTTCCTGCGCGGAACCTGGACGGGCAGCAAGCGCATTCAAGGCATCCAGGGCGGCGCGCGCGCCTATCTGCTGGCTCTCGCGGCGGCCAATGGCCAGCGGCCGATGCTGGTGATCGCGCCGAGCGCCAACCAGGCGGAAACTCTTTACGACGATCTGGCGTTTTTTCTCGGCGAGGAGCGCGGTTTGGCGCCGTTGCGCCGCCGGCTCCATCTGTTTCCATCCTGGGAAGTCTTGCCCTTTGAAAATCTTTCGCCCCATCCGGAAAACATCGCCGGCCGTTTGGAAGGGCTCTACAAGCTCATCGAAGAGCCGGCGCCGATCTTGATCGCGACGCCGGCGGCGCTGATGCAGCGGGTGATTCCGAAAGAGACGTTAAAAAAATCCTATCTCTACATCGTCGTCGGCCAAGATTTGCCGCGCGAGGGGTTGCTCGATCATCTGATCCACTGGGGTTTTCAAAATGTCCCGTTGGTCGAGGAGCGCGGCGATTTCAGCGTGCGCGGCGGCATCGTCGATCTGTTTCCGCCCGGTTATGGCCGGCCGATTCGCCTCGAATTCGACGGCGATCGCTTGGAATCGATTCGCGAGTTCAATCCGGCCAATCAGCGCACCGAGGCGGTGCAGGAAGAATTCATACTTCTGCCGATGAAGGAGTTCGCGCTCAAACGCGCCGGCATCGACGAGTCGATCAAGCGTTTGGAGCAGCGCGCCCTGGAGTTGGAAGTCGATCGGCGCGAGCGCCAAGCGCTGCTCGAATCGCTCCGCGAAGGCATCCCGGTGGCCGGCGTGGAATTCTTGCTGCCGTTTTTCTGTCCCGACTTGGTGCCGGTGACCCCCTATCTGCCGGCCAATACTCTGGTCTGGCTCGATGGCGCCGACCGCGTCGAAGCGGAAAGCGAACGCTTTGGCCAGCATGCCTGGGCGCGCAACCGGCAGGCCAAAGAAGATCACCGCCTGGTGGCGCCGGTGGAGCAGCTATACTTGAACGAACATGAGTGGCGCGCAACGCTCGAGCCGTTTTCCGCCATTCACGGCGAAGCGTTGATGCTGCTTGCCGCCGCGGAGAAGGCCCAGGCGACGACGTTGAACGTCGAGTCTTTTCTGACCAGCGATTTGCGCCAGGACCCGGCGCTGCACGGCAAGGATGTTTCGCTGGCGCCGCTAGTCGAACGTTTGAAATCTTGGAGCAACGAGAAAGTCATCTTCGTCGCGCCGACCAAGGGCGATGCGGTGCGCTTGCGCGAGCTCCTGGGCGGCTACCAAGTCGAAGTGGCGCTAGTCGAAGATGCCATTCCGACGGTGTTGGCGCGCCCGGATATCGCGCGAGGCAATCGTCCGCGGCAATTTGAATCAAGGCTTTCGCTTGCCCGAAGCGCAGCTGATCTTCGTCACCTTCGACGAGATCTTCGCCACGCGCAAGCGCCAGCCGACCACGGCGACCAAGAGTTATCCGAGCCATTTTCTCTCCAGCCTGAGCGAGCTCAAGCAGGACGATTACGTCGTCCATCTCGACCATGGCATCGGCGTTTACCGCGGCCTCAAGTTTCTCAAGGTGGCCGGCGTCGAGGGCGAGTTTCTCCATCTCGAATATGAAGCGGGCGACCGGCTCTATTTGCCCGTCGACCGCATCAACATGGTGCAGAAATACATCGGCGGCGATGGCGCGCAGCCGTCGCTCGACCGGCTCGGCGGCACGGCCTGGGAAAAAGTCAAAGCCAAGGCGAAAAAAACCGTGCTCGCCATGGCCGAAGAGTTGGTCCAGCTCTACGCCCTGCGCGAAGCGCGCGGCGGCACGGCGTTCGCGCCGCCGGACAACCTGTACAAAGAGTTCGAAGCGGCCTTCGAGTTCGAGGAGACGCCGGACCAGCAGCGCGCCATCGACGACACGCTGGCGAGCATGCAGAGCAGAAAGCCGATGGACCGCTTGGTCTGCGGCGATGTCGGCTACGGCAAAACCGAAGTCGCCATGCGCGCGGCGTTTCTCGCCGTCGAGGGCGGCAAGCAGGTGGCGGTCCTGGCGCCGACGACGATCTTGGCGCAGCAGCATATGCAGACCTTTCGCCATCGCTTCCGCAATCATCCGGTGCGCATCGAAATGGTCAGCCGGTTTTTGACCAGCAAAGAAATCGCGCAGGTTCTCAGCGACACCGCCAAAGGCCAGGTCGATATCGTCGTCGGCACGCACCGCTTGTTGCAGAAGGATGTCGACTTCAAAGACTTGGGACTGGTGATCATCGACGAAGAACACCGTTTCGGCGTGGTGCACAAAGAGCGGCTGAAAAAAATGCGCGCGCTGGTCGATGTCTTGAGTCTCACCGCGACGCCGATCCCGCGCACCTTGCACATGTCGCTGGTCGGCATCCGTGATTTGAGCATCATTGAAACGCCGCCGGTGGACCGGCTGGCGATTCAGACCTATGTCACCCGTTATGACGATCGGGTGATCCGCGACGCCATCCTGCGCGAGATCGAGCGCGGCGGGCAGGTGTTTTTTCTCCACAACCGCGTCGAAACCATCGATCGAGTGGCGCTCAAATTGGCGGAACTCATCCCCGAGGCGAAGATGGCGGTGGGCCATGGGCAGATGCGCCCCAAGGAATTGGAAAAGGTCATGGTCGATTTCTTGGAGAACAAGACCCAGGTGCTGGTTTGTTCGGCGATCATCGAGTCGGGCCTCGACTTTCCCAACGCCAACACGATCATCATCAACCGCGCCGACCGCTTCGGCTTGGCGCAGCTCTATCAGCTGCGCGGCCGGGTTGGGCGCTCGCACCGCCATGCATTCGCTTATCTATTGATTCCCGGCGAGCATGCGATCACGCCGGACGCCGAGCGGCGCTTGCGCGCATTGCAGGAGCTCGACGGCCTGGGTGGCGGTTTCAAGCTGGCGCTGCATGATCTCGAAATCCGCGGCGCCGGCAATCTGTTGGGCGATCAGCAGTCGGGGCAGATCACCGCGGTGGGTTTCGAGCTTTACACCGAGATGATGCAGGCGGCGATTCAAGAGCTCAAAGGCGAAGAGATCTTGCCGGAGATCGATCCGGAAATCCGCCTGGGCATTTCGGCCTATTTCCCCGATAACTACATGCCCGACGCCAACCAGCGGCTGTATTTTTACAAGCGCTTGGCGAGCCTGAAGAACGCCGCCGAGCTCGATGAGATGAAAGCAGAGATCGAAGACCGCTTCGGTCCCTATAGCGAAGTCGTCGACAATTTATTTCTGGTGATGAATCTGCGCCGAGTGCTCAAAGAGTTTCTTGTCCAGCAGATCAGCTTCTCCGACGGCAAGATATTTTTGCTCTTCCATCCTGATTCGCCGGTCAAAGTCGACAAGCTGCTCGAACTCATTCATAAGCAAAAAAATCGTTTCCGCTTGGCGCCCGACGGCCGCTTGTCGTTCATGCCGAAGCAATCAGACTGGCAACCGTTGGCCGGTGAAGTTATCGAGTTGCTCCACGCGATTCGCGAAATTCCGGCTCCCCAAAAAGCTCAGTGGATACCGGTGGGGGAGAAGAAGATTGGAGTGTTGGAGTAGTGGAGTGATGGAGTGTCGGGGGCCTCGGCCCATTTCTCCAATACTCCAGTACTCCAATCCGGTTCAAGTCGTGTTGCTTCAATCATGAAGGCCGATATTATCCCGCCGGCGCCGAGCCGCATGATGCAAACCTGTTATCCCTGGGTCGTCATCGGTGTGGCGTTTCTCACCGTGGCCATGGCCTTTGGCGCGCGTAATGCTTTTGCCGTATTTCTCATCGCGGTCATCGAAGAGTTTCATTGGAGCCGCGCGCTCGCCTCGGGCGCCTTGATGTTGGGTTCGCTGGTGTGGACGGTGGTGGCGCCGGTGATCGGCAACCTGCTCGACCGCTATGGACCGCGACCGGTGATGACTGGCGGTGCGCTGGTCATGGCCGCGGGGTTGATCGTCAGCGGGCTGGCCGACACGGTGGTGGAATTTTATCTCGGCATGGGCATTCTCGTCGGTGCCGGCTTCGCCGCCCTGCCGATGACCTCGCAGGCGACCTTTCTCGCCAATTGGTTCGTGCGCAAGCGCGGCATGGCCATCGGCCTGGCAGCGTCCGGCATCGGTCTGGGCATACTCATCGTCGTGCCGCTTACTCAATGGCTAATCGCCAACTTCGGCTGGCGGCAGGCGTTTTTTATTCTCGCCGGCTTATTGATTTGCCTGGTGGCACCGGCGAATTTTTTCTTGCAGCGCCAGCGGCCGGAACAAATGGGACTGAAACCGGACTTCGGCGCCTATGAGGGGCCGGTGCCCACCGGCCATGGCCATGGCGGCAACGCCGGCGCTCAGGGGATCACGCTCAAGCAGGCGCTGCGCACGACGCGCTTTTGGTCCTTTGCCGCCGGCGTGCTGTTCGGCGCGATTCCGCTGCATATGGTGTTGATTCACCAGGTGGCGGCGGTCAACGACGCCGGCTATTCCAAGGAGGTTGCCGCTTTGGCCCTAGGCTTGATCGGTTTGTTCACAGCGCCCAGTATGATTCTCATGGGGTTGCTTGCCGATCGCATCGGCCGTCCGCGCTGTTACGCTCTCGGCTCGGCGTCGCTGATGCTTGGCACCGCATTCTTGATGATTATCGGTTTCTCACAGCAGGACTGGCTGCTTTACGCTTTCCCGCCATTGATCGCCTTCGGTTTTTCGTCGCGCCAGTCGCTCTATCCGACCATCGCGGCGGATTTATTTCACGGCAAGTCCTTTGGCGCGATCATCGGCGCCATTGCGCTGTTCATCGGCGCCGGCGCCGGCATCGGCCCCTGGCTCGGCGGCGCGGTGTATGACTGGACCGGCAGCTATCTAGGGGCATTTTGGCTCGCCCAGATCCTGTCATTTCTCTCGGTCTGCTTCATCGGCTGGGCGGCACGGGCGGCGACCCCGGCAAAAATTTAGATAATCGGCATCGACGCCCGCCGGTGTTTAAGCCCTATACAACGGCAATCTCTGGGGATTTGCTGGTTTGGAATTCAAAATTGACTATGTTACCTTTCAGCGAGTTTGGCAGCGGGGATCTTGACCATGTACATACGAGCGAAATATGTCGGGTTATGGCTGTTGGCGCTAGTCGTCATGCCGCATAGCCTGTCAGCGGCCGTGATCGAGCAGCTGATCGCTGTGATTGATGGCGAGCCTTATACGCTCACCAATGTCAGCACCTTCGCGAAAAGTCGCCTGGCGAAATCCTTCCCGACGGGAAATTTGCAGCAGATCAATACCGCCGACCGCGAGGTCTTGGAGCAGTTCATCACGGACAAGCTCATGGAAGCGGAAGTGCGCGAAGCCGGAATTCGGATCACCGACGACGATGTCAGTCGCTATATCGAACAGGTCAAGAAAAACAATCGCCTTTCCGATGAGGATTTCAAGGCTTCCCTATCCCGCGAGGGGTTTAACCTGGCGAGCTACATGATCTCAGTCAAGACTGAGATGGAAAAAGCCGAGGTCATCGACCGCCAAGTCAAGCGCAAGGTCAACATCACCGACGAAGACGTCGAGCGCTATTACAAACTTAACGCAAAAAACTACCGCGCCAATGAACGGGCCCGCATCCGGCATATTTTGTTGTCCTTGCCGGAAAAAGCTCCCGCCGACCAAGTCAATGCCGTGTCTGCCAAGGCTCGGGAGTTGTACAAAAGAATTGTCGCAGGGGAAGACTTCGCCGCCGTGGCGCGGGAGTCTTCCGAGGGCGCCGGGCGGGCCGATGGCGGCGACATCGGCTGGGTGAACAAAGGTACGTTGATCGCCGGGCTCGAAGAAGTTGCCTTTGAAAAGCTCAGTCCAGGTAAAGTAAGCGAGCCGTTCCGCACCAGCATGGGAATACATATCGTCAAACTGGAAGCGCGCGAAGCCGGTAGTGTCCTGCCGCTCAGTACGGTAGCGCCGAAAATCAAGCAAGAGCTGCTCACCAAAGCCATGGAAGAGCGTTTCGCTAAATGGCTCAAGTCCGATTTGCGCCGCAAACATCGCGTCGATGTCAAGCTCGCCGGGGTGACGTTCAAACCGGAAGAATCGAAAGAAGAAACCGTCAATGCGTTGATGGCGCGTTCGAACCGGCCGGCGCGCCGCGAGCCGCGCTCGGCATTGAGCTATTTGAATCCGATGTCCTACATCGTCAACGAGACGCCATTCGAGGACGAAGATCCCAAGAGCCCGTTGTCGAACAAAAGCGTCGTTAGTATCTTCGGTATGCCGCTATTCGTCACCGACAAGGCCGACGATTCGCCGGATATTTTCGCGCCGCCGCCTGAAGAAAAGGCCGGGCAGTCGAAGGGAATTTTCTCGTCGATCGTCGATTCGCTCAATCCGTTCTCGTCAAAAAAGCCCTAATCTCTTGCCTGACCGTTCGTAAGTGGAGATAATCGAGCAACTATCTCTCGCGACGTTGCACCACTGCATGCCCTACTAAACCGATTATCGCCGTTACCATGGGCGATCCGTCAGGGATCGGCCCGGAAATCATTCTCAAGGCGCTCGCCGACCCAATGATCAAGAGAGTCGCCCGGCCGCTGATCTTGGGCGACTGGGGCGTGTTGCAGCGAACCCGTGTGCGCCGCAAACGGCCGAAATTGATCTGCTGGCAGCCTGGCCAGCGGCTGTTGCCGATGCTTGACGATCCCAAGGCATTCACGGTCTGTTCGCTATCGGCGCTTAGCGCCAGAGATTCGCGCCCCGGTGTCGCGGCCAAAATCGCCGGACACGGCACCTTCAGCTACATTCGGGTGGCGGCCAAGCTCGCACTCTCGAAAGTCGCCGATGCCATTGCCACCGCGCCGCTGAGCAAAAACATCCTCATCGATGCCGGATATGATTACCCTGGCCACACCGAACTGTTCGCCGAGCTCGGCGGCACGCCCGAATGCCGCATGATGCTGATCGGCGCTAAGCTGCGGGTGGTGCCGGTGACCGGCCATATTCCGTTCGCTAAGGTGGCGCGCAGTTTGAACCAGGAAAATCTGCTAAAGACTTTTGCTTTGACGCATACAAGCTTGAAAAAATCCTTCGGCATCGCCCAGCCGCGCATCGCGGTGGCGGCGCTCAATCCCCACGGCGGTGAAAAAGGCAACTTCGGCGCCGAGGAGATTGACATCATCGCGCCGGCGGTCAAGGCGGCGCGCCAGCGCGGGATTCCCGTGCATGGACCGTTTCCCGGCGGATAGTTTGTTTCATCATGCGGCGCGCGGCGATTACGATGCGGTGGTGTGCATGTATCACGATCAAGGTTTGATCCCGCTCAAACTGCACCATTTCTACGGTGGCGTGGCACTGACTCTGGGACCGCCATTCATCCGCACCTCGGTGGACCATGGCACCGCCTACGATATCGCCGGCAAGGACAAAGCCGATGAAACCAGCATGAAAGAAGCGATTCTCCTGGCAGTGCGGCTCGCGCGGCAAAACCATCGGCCGAAAAAAATATGAATCCGGCGGTGTTTCGCGAGTACGACATTCGCGGTCTAGCGGAAATCGATTTCGACAAAGAGTTCGCCCTGCTGCTCGGCAAGGTGCATGGCACCATGATCGCCGAAACAGGCGGCACGCGAGCCACTGTGGGGCGGGACTGCCGGGCGACCTCCGATGCTTACGCCGACGCTGTGATCGCTGGCCTGGCGTCGGCTGGCCTGCAGGTTTACGATCTTGGTGTTTGCCCGTCGCCGTTGCTCTATTTTTCTCTATTTCACCTGGATGTCGATGGCGGTATTGAGATCACCGCCAGCCACAACCCGTCGCCGTACAATGGCTTCAAAATTTGCCTGGGCAAAGACACGCTCTATGGCGAGCGGATTCAAGAGATCCGCCAGAAGATGGAGCGCGGCGAATTTCGCGAGCGGCCGGGCGGCCATGTGGAACGTTATGAAATCCTGCCGCCCTATCACCAACATCTATTGACTGACGTGCCGAAGCTGGCGCGCCCGTTAAAAATTGTCGTCGATGCCGGCAGTGGCGTCGGCGGACCGGTGGCGCCACCGATTTTTCGCCAATTGGGTTGCCAGGTGTGGGAGATCGGCTGCGCGCCGGATGGTAATTTCCCGTTGCACCATCCTGATCCGACGGTGCCGGAAAATCTGGCCATGCTGATTGCCAAAGTCAGAAAAGAGAAAGCCGATCTCGGCGTCGCCTACGACGGCGACGCCGACCGCATCGGCGCCGTCGATGAGCAGGGCAATATTCTCTGGGGCGACGAGTTACTGATCTTGTTCGCCCGGGACATGCTCAAGCGCAATCCCGGAGCGGTGGTGATCTCGGAGGTGAAATGTTCGCAACGGCTGTTTGACGACATCGCCAAACATGGCGGCCAGCCGATCATGTGGAAGGCCGGCCATTCCTTGCTCAAGGCGAAGATGAAAGAGACCGGCGCGCTGTTGGCCGGCGAGATGACCGGCCATATGTTTTTCAAAGATCGCTACTTCGGCTATGACGACGCCGTCTATGCCTCGGTCCGTCTATTAGAGATACTCGCCGATTCCGGCAAGCCGCTGTCGACGCTGCTCGCCGATCTGCCGAACAGCGTGTCGACGCCGGAGCTGCGCGTCGATTGCCCCGATGACAGAAAGTTTATCATCGCCGACAAGGCCGCAGAATATTTTCGCCGGCACTATGATGTCGTCGATATCGATGGCGTGCGCGTGCAATTCGCGGAAGGCTGGGGGTTGGTGCGAGCTTCCAATACCCAGCCGGCATTGGTGCTCCGTTTCGAAGCGCAGTCCGCCGCCAAGCTCAACGAATATCGCGCCCTGATCGAAGGCAAACTGCGAGAATTCGCGCTGCAGTAATTTTCACGATGGCGGGCCAAATCGTCATCCAGGGCGCGCGCGTCCACAATCTCAAGAATATCGACCTGGAGATTCCGCGCGACCAGCTGGTCGTCATCACCGGGGTGTCCGGCTCCGGTAAGTCCTCGCTGGCCTTCGATACGCTCTTCGCCGAAGGACAACGGCGCTATCTCGAATCCCTCGGCGCCGACACGCGCCAGTTCCTCAGGCAAATGGCCAAGCCCGATGTCGATCGTATCGACGGGCTGTCACCGGCCATCGCGATTCAGCAAAAAGCCGCCGCGTACAATCCACGCTCCACCGTCGGCACGCTCAGCGATATTTATGATTTTCTTGCGCCTCTTGTTCGCGCGGGTTGGCCAGCCGTTGTGCGTCACCTGCGGCCGGGAAATCGACGCGCAAACTATCGAGCAAATCGGCGATCGCATCATGGCGCTGCCGACAGGATCGCGACTGCTGATCTTGGCGCCAGTTCAATTCTCGCCCGGCGGTGCCGGCAAGAGCTTAGCAGAACTCGCGCGCCAGGGTTTTAGCCGCGTCATGTTCGACGGAGATAGCTTCGAGCTGGGCGGCGAGATTCCTGATGCTCTACAGAACGCGAGTCAACTCGATCTCGTGGTCGACCGGCTGGTGCTGCGTGACGGCATTGAAAAGCGCTTGGCCGATTCTCTGGAAGTTGCCGCGCGAGCAGGACAGCAGACGATCAAGGTCGAAATTCTTGGCGCGGGTGCAGCTGCGCCGGTGCCATTACTTTTCAGTCAGAATTTCACTTGCGTCGACTGTGGTACGGCGCTGGGCGAAATGACCCCGAGTCTGTTCTCCTTCAACAGTCCGGAGGGGGCGTGCCCGGCGTGCAACGGTACTGGCATTGAGATCACACGCGCCAAGCGCGTCGCCGACGAGACAGATGCCACGCCATGTTCAGATTGTCTCGGCACCCGCTTGCGCAAAGCGAGCTTGGCGGTGCGCATCGCCGGCGAAAGTATCGCCGCATTTGCCGCCGCGTCAATTAGTGAGAATCTGTCATTTCTCGATGGTCTCGAACTCGCGCCAGAACGCAAGGTGGTCGGGCAAAGAATTATCGCCGAGATCGCCAGCCGGCTACGCTGCTTGCGCGAATTGGGGCTCGACTACTTGAGTCTCGATCGGCCGACGACGACGTTATCTGGCGGCGAGCTGCAGCGGGTGCGGCTGGCGACCCAGATCGGTTCGAGCCTGGCGGGGGTGCTTTATATTCTCGACGAGCCGAGCATCGGCCTGCATCAGCAAGACAATGAGCGGCTGATTCGCTTGCTGCGCCAGCTGCGCGATGGCGGCAACTCGGTGATCGTCGTCGAGCATGATCCCGAGACCATTGGCGCCGCCGATTACGTCATCGATATGGGTCCCGGCGCCGGCGTTAACGGCGGCGAAGTGGTGGCGCATGGTACGCCCGCCGAATTACAAAAAGATCACCGCTCGCTCACCGGAAAGTATCTCTCGCGCGAGTTGGAGATTCTCCGGCCGCCGCGGCGGCGCGGCGGCAGCGGGAGATTTTTTACAGATTAACGGCGTTCGCCAACGCAACTTGAAGAACCTCACAGTGGCTTTCCCGATTGGCGCGATCAGTTGTGTTACCGGCGTTTCTGGCGCGGGCAAGACTACCTTGGTGATGGAAGTTCTTCATGGCGGGGTCAGCCAACGGTTGCAGAAAGGGCGCGGCAAGAGCGTCGAGTCGCAGCAAATATCCGGCTGGGAAAGTTTCGACCGGGTGATCGCCATCGATCAATCATCGATCGGCCGCACGGCGCGCTCAAACCCGGCGACATTCATGGGACTGCACGATCATTTGCGCGAGCTGTTCGCGCAAGTTCCCGAAGCGCGGGTGCGCGGCTTCAAGGCCGAACGGTTTTCCTTCAACGCCAAGGGCGGCCGCTGCGAAGCTTGCCAGGGCGACGGTATCACCCGGGTCGAGATGTATTTTCTCCCCGAGATGTTTGTCACCTGCGAGTCCTGTAAAGGGCGGCGCTACAACCGCGAGACGTTGGATGTCAAATACAAAGGTCTAAGCATCGCCGATGTCTTGGACCTCACGGTCAACCAAGCGGCGGAACTGCTGAGCGCCGTGCCGCCGATTCATGACCGGTTACGCATGTTGCGTGAAGTTGGTTTGGGCTATTTGACCCTCGGCCAATCTGCCGTGACCCTCTCCGGCGGCGAAGCGCAACGGCTCAAGCTGGCGCGCGAATTGGCGCGTCGCTCGACCGGGCGCTCGCTCTATCTTCTTGACGAACCGACCACCGGACTCCATTTCGATGACATCAAGCAACTTCTCGAACTGCTCAATCGTCTAACCGATCTCGGCAACACCATGATTATTGTCGAGCATAATCTCGAAGTGATTAAGTGTGCTGACTTTGTCTTGGATCTCGGTCCTGGCGGGGGAACGACCGGAGGAAATATCGTCGCCAAAGGTACGCCAGAGGATATTGCCGCGGAGCCGGCGTCGGCGACGGGACGTTATCTGCGGTCACGTGCTTGCTTCCTGAAGTCAATAAGCCCCAATAATTCGATAACTTAGTTAAGAGTCTCAGGCTATTGACTCAAATCCCAGTCTTGGTTACCTTGATATCAGACTAATAAGGTCTGTAATTTCAAAAAGAGCGGTCTCCATGGCTCTACAAACGCCCATATATCTCGATAATCACGCCACCACGCCGGTGGACCCACGGGTCTTGGCGGCGATGTTGCCGTATTTTACCGAGCGTTTTGGCAATGCGGCGAGCAAGAGCCATGCTTTCGGTTGGGAAGCTGACAACGCGGTCGATACCGCGCGGGCACAGGTGGCAAAGTTAATCGGCGCGGCTTCGCCGCGTGAGATTGTCTTCACCAGCGGCGCCACCGAGTCGGATAATCTGGCGATCAAGGGTGTTGCCGATGCCTATCGCGACAAAGGCAACCATATCGTCACCTGCGTCACCGAACACAAGGCGGTGTTGGATAGCTGTAAGGTCTTGGCCAAGCATGGTTTCGAGATAACCTATCTGCCGGTTGGGTCGGATGGGCTTATCGACCTGCAGCGCTTGCGCGCGGCCATCACGGACAAGACGATTTTGCTCTCGATCATGGCGGCGAACAACGAGATCGGCACGATCCAGCCGGTCAAAGAGATCGGCCGCTTGGCCAAAGAAAAAAATATCTTGTTTCATAGCGACGCGACTCAAGGCGTCGGCAAGTTTCCGATCGCCGTCGACGCCATGGGCATCGATCTGTTGTCACTGACGGCGCACAAGATGTACGGCCCCAAAGGCATCGGCGCGCTTTACGTGCGCTCGGCCAAACCGCGGGTGAAATTGAACTCGCTCATCGACGGCGGCGGCCATGAGCGCGGCATGCGCTCGGGAACTCTCAATGTTCCAGGCATCGTCGGACTCGGCCAAGCCTGCGAGCTGTCGCAAATAGAAATGAGCGCGGAAGCCGAGCGCTTGATCGCGCTGCGCGAGCGCTTGAAGGACGGAATTCTCAAACAGCTCGACGATGTGCAGATCAACGGCCATGCCGTCGAGCGTTTGCCCGGCAACCTGAACTTGAGTTTTGCTTACATCGAGGGCGAATCGCTTTTGATGGGGCTAAAGGATATCGCCGTGTCCACCGGTTCCGCCTGTACTTCGGCGAGCCTGGAACCGTCCTATGTGCTGAAAGCGATCGGCCTTGCCGATGAACTGGCCTACAGCGCGATTCGTTTCGGCTTGGGCCGCTTTACCAACGAAGAAGAGATCGACTACACCGTCAAACGGGTGGTCGAAGAGGTGGCTCGACTGCGGCTGATATCGCCGCTGTACAAAGCTAAGAAAGGCCAGCAGCAGTTGGCCAACGCCAAGCAATAGAGGGCTTTTTTTAAGCCCTTGGTGTTTTTGACAGGAGAAAAATCATGGCGATGGGCGTAAGTGTAACCGAGAGGGCAGCTGCAAGAATCAAGGAGTTGGCGGCCGCCGAGAACCACGACGGCCAGTGGCTCCGAGTTAAAGTCGTTGGCGGCGGTTGCTCGGGTCTGCAATACAAAGTCGACTTCGATAGGCCCAAGGGCACCGATAAGATTTTCGAGAAAGACGGCGCCAAGGTTTTGGTCGATATGAAGAGCTTGCTGTATTTGACCGGCACGGAACTCGACTACAAGGACGAGCTAATGCAGTCGGGTTTCGTCTTCCAAAATCCCAACGTCAAAAAGGCTTGCGGTTGCGGCGCGTCGTTCGCCGTTTGAAAGAAAAAATAAAGGATCAACATTTATGGCGTCCACTACTGTCGAAGATCTTGCCCAACGCGAATACAAGTACGGCTTTGTCTCGGACATCGAAGCCGATACCATGGCGCCGGGCTTGAATGAGGACGTGGTTCGGTTGATTTCGGCAAAGAAAAACGAACCGGAGTTCATGCTCGAATGGCGTCTGAAAGCGTATCGCTATTGGACCAAGTTGGAGCAGGCCGACGCCGAACCAAAATGGGCGAAGATTCACTATCCGGCGATCGACTATCAAGCGGTCCGCTACTATTCGGCGCCCAAGTCACAGAACGATGGTCCCAAGAGCCTGGAAGAGGTCGACCCCGACCTGCTCGAGACCTACGCGAAACTCGGTATTCCGCTCAAGGAGCAAGAGCGGCTCGCGGGCGTCGCCGTCGATGCCGTGTTCGATAGTGTTTCGGTGGCGACGACTTTTAAGGGCAAGCTCGCCGAGATGGGCGTGATTTTTTGCTCGTTTTCCGAGGCGGTGCACAATCACCCCGAGCTGATTCAAAAATATTTGGGTTCGGTGGTGCCCTACAGCGATAATTTCTTCGCCGCGCTCAACTCGGCGGTCTTCAGCGACGGCTCGTTCTGTTACATTCCCAAGGGCGTGCAAGTGCCCGATGGAGCTATCGACTTATTTTCGCATCAATGCGGCGGACACCGGCCAGTTCGAGCGCACGCTGATCGTCGCCGACGAAGGCGCGACCGTGAGTTATCTCGAAGGCTGCACTGCGCCGATGCGCGATAAAAATCAGCTGCACGCCGCGGTGGTCGAGTTGGTCGCGCACAAGGATGCGCGGATCAAATATTCGACGGTGCAAAATTGGTATCCGGGCGATAAAGAAGGCAAGGGCGGCATCTATAATTTTGTCACCAAGCGCGGCAAGTGTTTGGGCGAGCGTTCAAAAATATCCTGGACCCAGGTGGAAACGGGGTCGGCGATTACTTGGAAATATCCGAGCTGCATCTTGCAGGGGGACGATTCGGTCGGCGAATTTTATTCGGTGGCGCTGACCAATAATTATCAGCAAGCCGACACCGGCACCAAGATGATCCATATCGGCAAGAACACCAAAAGCACGATTATCTCCAAGGGGATTTCCGCCGGCCATGGCCAGAACACCTATCGCGGCCTGGTGAAGATCATGAAAGGCGCCAGCGGCGCGCGCAACTATTCACAGTGCGATTCGTTATTGTTGGGTGATCAGTGCGGCGCCCACACGTTTCCTTATCTTGAAGTGTTGAACAACGCGTCCCAGGTCGAGCATGAGGCGTCGACGTCGAAGATCGGCGAGGATCAGCTGTTCTATTGCCGCCAGCGCGGCATCTCGAATGAGGACGCGGTGAACCTGATCGTCAACGGTTTCTGCAAGCAAGTATTCAAAGAACTGCCGATGGAGTTCGCCGTCGAGGCGCAGAAATTGTTGGGCGTGAGTCTTGAGGGCAGTGTGGGTTAGTTGCCCAACGCTTGCGTGAAGCCTATGGATGTTTACTTCGATAACAATGCCACCACTCGGGTGCTGCCGGAAGTCGCCGCGGCGATGCTGCCGTACTACACCGAGTTTTACGGCAATCCGTCGAGTATCCACCGCTTTGGCAGCGATGTCGGTCAGAAGATCGCCCAGGCCCGTGCCCAAGTGGCGGCTCTTCTCGGCGCCGCCGATCCGGTGGAAGTAATCTTCACCAGTTGCGGTACCGAGGGCGATAACGCGGCGATCCGCGGCATGCTCGAAGCGCGACCGGACAAACGTCATATCGTCACGACCAAAGTCGAACATTCCGCGGTGTTGGGCTTGTGCCAGCATCTTGAGAAAAAGGGCTATCGGGTTACCTGGCTCAGCGTCGATCAGGACGGCGCGCTCGACTTGGCCGAATTATCCGCCGCGTTGTCCGACGATACCGCTCTAGTTTCGATCATGTGGGCGAACAATGAGACCGGGGTGATTTTTCCCATCGAAAAAATTGCCGCGCTGGTCCGTGCCCAAGGCATTCCGCTCCATGTCGACGCAGTTCAGGCGGCCGGTAAGATTCCGATTAACGTCAGCGCGCTGCCGGTCGATTTACTGACGATATCCGGCCATAAGTTTCATGCACCCAAGGGCGTCGGCGCGCTGTATGTGCGCCGCGGCATCACTTTCCCGCCGTTTATGATCGGCGGCCACCAAGAGCGCAATCGGCGCGCCGGCACGGAAAACGTTGCCGGCATCGTCGGCATGGGCCAAGCCGCCGAGATCGCCCTGGGTCGCATCGCCGCGGACAGTGAACATGCGAGAAGATTGCGCGATCGCTTGGAAGCGCTGCTGTTGGCTGCTTGTCCCGAGAGCCGGGTCAATGGCCGCAACCAAGAGCGGTTGCCGAATACCTTGAACATCAGCTTCCGTTATTTGGAAGGCGAGTCGATGCTGGTTCTACTGGACCAGCAGGGGATCTGCGCTTCCACCGGCTCGGCTTGCACGGCCGGCTCCGCTGAGCCTTCGCATGTTTTGCGGGCGATGGACGTGCCGGCCGATTGGCTGCAGGGAGCGGTGCGCTTTAGCTTGAGCCGGTTCAATAGCGAAGCGGAAGTTAATTATGTGAACGAAAAGGTGCCGGCGATCGTCCAACGCTTACAAGGGCTTTCGGCCCTCGGGCGGTTGGGCAGCCAACGCCGGCCGCCGGACGAACGCAGCGTTGCTGGCGCGCGTTAACAGTGAGGGAAAAACATTATGGGGCTCATGCAAATTCCGCGGCGGGTCGATTACGGACTACGCGCGGTGATTTACTTGTCGGGCCAAGACCGCGAAAAATGTTGCTCCATTGCCGAGATCGCCAAACAGCAGGGCATGCCGCGCAAGTTTTTGGAAAAGATCATTCAGGACCTGATTCGCGGTGGTTTGATCAAATCGAAGCGCGGCTCCTGCGGCGGCTATGCGCTGGCGCGGGCGCCGGAGGAGATTTCTTTTAACGACGTCATCGAGGCGATCGACGGACCGATCGCCGTCAACGCGTGCCTCGACGAACACTTGGGCTGCGATCAAATGCCCCGCTGTACGATGATCGGCGTGTGGAGCGAAGTGCAGCAGAAGATTAACGCAGTGCTCAGCGGGACGACGATTGCGGGCTTGCGACGTTCACCCTGCCGGGAATTTATTGGCTCCTCTTCTCTTTCGAGTGCGGCGTAGCCGGGATGCGAAATTTCGTGTTGCAACCGGGATCTAGGCCGCGCCCTAACGGGAGGTGGTTTTCATGGCTTACGAGAATGGACGGAGTATGGACGAGCGCGTGACTTCACTGTTTCAGCCGGACACGCTGCTGCCGGATCAATATCTCGATACCTTCCGGCGCAAGCTGCACTTGGAGCCGGAGAAAAAGCTCATGCTGGCGATTCTGGAGGATGCCGTCGCCTGTTTTCAAAAATATTTGTTCGCCCGCGACAGCAAGGGCAAGGCGCAGTTTCGCGACACCGAGGATTGGGTTTTTCAGCGCGACGATTCTGGAGTCTTCTCCTTCAGTATCGTCTGCGAGACCTTGGGGCTCGATCCTAACTACCTGCGCCGCGGCTTGGCGCAATGGCAACAGCAGCGCGTCGCCCAGCAGACCCAGGGGCAAGTGATTCAACTACGGCCGCCGCGCGATAAACCGCGCCGTGGCATGGCGATTTCCGGCCGGCCTAAACCCCGGCTGCGCCGGGCCGCAGGCCGCTAATCGATCATTCGATTTACCTCAGCACCGGCGGCAATGGGATTAGCCCGATGCCGCCGGTTTCGCATTAGCGCGAGCTTGAAAAGCCGCACCAAACGAATTCATAGATTATTCATGGCTAGGTTAAAGCAGCGGCGCTCGCCGCTCGGACAGTTTCTTTACGACTTGCGCTACCGTGTCGGCGAATATTGGTTGCGCGGATTCGTCGCTGGTATGACTTACATTCCCTTTCGAGTCGTCGAGCGGTTTACCACGCTGCTGGCTTGGCTCTCCTTCACGCTGATGTCGCAGTACCGCCGTCGCATGGAAGAAAACATCGCCTTGACCTTGGGCAAGGAATTTCCTAGCGAGGCGGAACGTAAGGATTTGGTTTGGCGCGCTTGGAAAAGCTTTGCCCGCGGTGTGCTCGATACTACGGCGGTCATGCATCATTCGAAAGCGCGGATCGTCGGCAGCATTCGACTCGACGGCGAAGAGCATCTGCAAAGCGCTTTGGCCAAAGGCAAAGGCGTCCTCGCCCTGAGCGCGCATCTCGGCAGTTTCACCATGATCGGCCCGCGTCTGGCGGCGGCGGGCTATCCCTTCAGCGTGGTGGTGAAACATCCGGCCGATGAACGGTTTGCCCGGCTCACCGACGACTACCGGTCGCAAGTCGGCATTCAGACGATTCCTGCCAAACCACGGCGTCAAGCGGTACGCGGCATGCTCAAGGCGTTGCGCGAAAATCGCATTGTGCTGGTGATCGCCGATGAGTTCAAGTCGGGCGACGTGATGGTGGAATTTTTTGGCATGCAACTGCCGGCGCCGCGCGGCCCGGCGACGCTGGCTCTGCGCACCGGCGCCGTCACCTTGCCGATGTTCGCTACCCGCGAGGGCGACGATTCTTTGCTATTGTCGGTGGGCGCTGCCATCGCCGCGGTGGAGCGTGAAGATCTCGAAGCGAGTGTGGTGGCGACCACGGCGGTCTACACAAGGTACCTCGAAGCGGCGATTCGCCGCTATCCCGATCAGTGGAATTGGCTCGGCTTACCCAATCGCAATGGTAAATTATCGCGTGCCGAACTGGCGCTGCGCAGGAAAGAAGCGAATAAAAATGCCGATATCGGCAACGCCTCCGAAACGAAAAAAACCGGCACCGGCGTTTAACCGGAAGGTCGCGATTGGCATTGGCGCCGCGCGCGAGGCGCAATCTTTCCATCGTGAAGACACTGGATTGCCGCCCTGAGCAAGTAACGATCACTACTGTGTTGCGGTTTACCCGCGAGCAAAGCAACGGTGTGGCCTACTCTCAGAATGACTTTGCAACCGGATGCTTGGGTGTCTTCATAACTCCAGGGTCGTGCCTCGCGCGGCCGGCGCGCAGCGCACCCGGTGGCATTCTAACCCGCCGTTTATAATTTTGAGTCGAATCCCGGATTCAGAATGCCTTTGTTCTCGGTGGCTTCCAAGTAGCGCATGAAGCGGTATTTGTTCTCGATCTCGTCGAGTTTTAGCGGCGGTAGATCTTTGGGCTGGCCGGCGTCGACTTTCACGGCGATCAAGGTCAGCTCGTTGCGCTCCCAGGCGCGCAGGAATTCACCGCGAAACGCTTCCAGTGAGTCGACCCACATGGCGTGTGGGTAACCCGCTCCTTTGGCGATGGCCACCGCATCGGTGCTGCGCGACGCGGTAGCGGTGCCGCCGGACGCTTCATAGATTTCGTTGTCGAAAAGCAGATGAACGAGATTTCCCGGGCTCTGTTGGGCGATGGTTGGCAGGCCGCATAGGTTCATCAGAAAGGCGCCGTCGCCATCGATGGCAATCACTTTGCGATGCGGTAAAGCGATGGCTAAACCTGCGGCGATGGAGGAAACCAAGCCGAGGGTGCGGGTCTTGAGATTGCCGTCGCTGGGGCGCACGGCCCACCATTCGCGCGAGCCCCAACCGGTGGATACCACCAGGGCGTCCTGCGACGTCGCACCGATCGCTTTCAGATAGTCATAACGTTGCATCATTTTACTCCCAGGACGCTCTTGGTCAGTAGCACCGCCACC
Organism: uncultured delta proteobacterium; assembly: GCA_963847445.1. Lineage (GTDB taxonomy): Bacteria > Desulfobacterota > Binatia > UBA9968 > UBA9968 > DP-20. The sequence continues at coordinate 89,437 of CAWJZV010000025.1, forward strand.
GGTTTTTTCGAATCGTCAGCGAGAATCTGCGCGCCGGCCAGGACCTCATCGATGTCTTCTGGCTTGCGCAACACGTAGCTGCGGAACCCCATCGCCTGCAAGACCGGTTCGGTGACCGCGCCGAGGGTGGTAAAGCCGCGGTCGCCGATATCGCCGGCGTAGTAGATCAGCATCAAGATCGGGATCTGCAACTGCAACGACGTGGTGGTCAGAGCGTTGCAGCTATTCAAAAAGCCAGCGTTCTGCATGATGATCGCGGTCTTCTTGCCGGCTAGATAGGCGCCGGCGCAAATGCCGATGCCTTCTTCCTCGCGGCACAGCGGTACGTGCTTTAGCTGTCGGTCGCGTTCGACGGCACGGATCACTTCGAGCATTTTCTCGTCCGGCAGGGTGGCGACAAAGTCGATGCCGGCCTTTTTCAAGCCGGCGACGATGGCCGCGCCGGCAGCCGAGGGATCGTTGGTTGCCATATTGTTCCTAGGGTTGAGAGATTCGCATGATTTGCTTTTCCGTTTCGACTATCGCTACTGTGAATTCCATGATGATGTCAAGGCAGCGACCGGGGACAATACTCTTGACAGCAGAACGACAAAGTTTGTAGGGATGGGTTACCAACCATGACGGAAAAAGAAGTCAAAGTCAGCAAACAGCATGTCTGGGTCGGCGTCGAAGACCGGCATGTCCATCTCGGACTCACCAACTATATTCAGGGTGCGCTCGGTTCGGTGCTTTCGGTGGAGCTACCAGATGTCGGCGACAGCATCGAAGAGGGCGAGATCTTTGCCGAGATCGAGTCAGCCTCGACGGTGCATGAGTTGATCTCGCCGGTCACCGGCACAGTGATGGCGGTCAATTCGACGTTAGAGGACAATCCCGCGGTCATCAACGAAGATCCCTATAGCGAAGGCTGGCTCATCGAAGTGCGCTTAAAGAATGAGCAGGAACTCGACTCTCTTATGGACATGGATGAATATTACCATTTCGTCTTCAAAGATAAGTCCTAGATTCGAATGATCTCGGCTTTATCCCCATGCATGTTACTTGTAGAGCCGCCGCTGATTGAAAAAGCCGGCGGATTGTTATGACGCGCGGTGATGCGGCGCAAACTCAGAGTTGGTGCGAAAGCGCCCGTTTCGCAGCAATGAGTCGATCCAAGCACTTACCGACGTTCGCTTGGTTCCTTTGACGGGAGTGGTTCAGAAGGCTGGTTGACAGTGACGGGGTTGCGGCGCGCCTCGGCTTTGGAGAAGCGGTAGACCACTTCTCCTCGGCGCGCCATGTTGAGTTCCTCACGCGCCAATTTTTCCAGATAGTGATTGTCGTGACGTGACGCGGAAGACCTTTTGCCGCAGCAATTCGTTGTCGCGCTGCATGCGGTAGTTTTGTTCGTCGATGCGGCTCTTCTCGCCGCCAGACGCCAGAGGTGGAGCGCGCCGCGCTCACCGACGATGGTGACCAGGGAGAGTAATAGAATCAGCGAACCGAGCAAATAGAGCGGCCAGCGTGGCGATAACTGAAGCATCATCGGAATTCATGGCAATATAGCATATTTTATGATTTTGTCTTGTCTAACAACTTTTTCCAGGAGATGACGATGAAAATTCAACGAGTGCATGCGCGGGAAGTGCTCGATTCGCGCGGACAGCCGACGGTCGAAGTGGAAGTGACGCTCAAAAACGGCGTGCTCGGACGGGCGACCGTGCCTTCCGGAGCGTCTACCGGCGTTCATGAGGCGGTGGAGCTGCGCGATGGCGGCAAGCGCTTTCTCGGCAAAGGGGTGGCCCGCGCGGTCGCCCATGTCAATGATAAGATCGCGCCGCGGCTGCGCGGCAAAGAGGGCCGCGACCAGGTCGCCATCGATCGGATCATGGTCGACCTCGACGGCTCGGCCAACAAAGGCAAGCTCGGCGCCAACGCCATTCTTGGCGTGTCCTTAGCCGTGGCGCAGGCCCAGGCGCGTGCCCAGGGGCTGTCGCTTTACCGCTATCTCGGCGGCGTGGCCGGTAGAACCCTGCCGGTGCCGATGTTGAACGTCCTCAACGGCGGCGCCCACGCCGACAATAACGTCGACGTCCAGGAGTTCATGGTGGTGCCGTACGGCCTGAGAAGCTTCAAAGAAGCGCTGCGTGGTGCCGCGGAGATCTTCGCGACCTTGAAAATAGTCCTTCACGACCGCGGTCTGTCCACCAGCGTGGGCGATGAAGGCGGTTTTGCACCGCGGGTCAAAAGCAACGCCGAAGCCATCGAGCTATTGCTCGAAGCGATCACTAAAGCCGGTTACAAGGCTGGCTCCCAAGTAGCGCTGGCGTTGGATGTCGCCTCCAGTGAATTTTATGACGACGGCAAGTATGTTTTCAAAAAATCCGACGGCCGAAGCCGCAGCCGGGAACAATTGGTGCAGCTGTACCAAGACTGGGTGCGCCAGTATCCGATTATTTCCATCGAAGATGGATTTGCCGAGGATGACTGGGAAGGTTGGCGCATGATGACCCAGGCCTTAGGCAAGAAGATTCAGCTGGTCGGCGACGATTTGTTCGTCACCAATAAAGTGCGCTTGAAGCGCGGCATCGACTCGGGTGTCGCCAACTCGATCTTGGTCAAGGTCAATCAGATCGGCAGTCTGACGGAGACTTTGGAGACCATGCAGCTGGCCAAGGAAAATGGCTATACCACGGTCATGTCGCACCGTTCCGGCGAAACCGAGGATGTCACCATCGCCGATCTGGCGGTGGCGACCAACGCCGGCCAAATCAAGACCGGTGCGCCCTGCCGCGGCGAGCGCACCGCCAAGTATAATCAGCTCCTGCGCATCGAAGAGGAACTGGGTAAGCGAGCGGTCTATGCCGGCAAGAGCGCCTTTCGGGTTCGACGCGTCGGCTAGAAGAGCTGGGCACCGCAGTTCCGGCGAGCGGCAAAGCACGGCCGCGCGGGCCAGAGCCCGCGCAAGAAAAAACCGAGCGCGCTACTGCCATCGCTGCCGGCCTAGCGAGTCTCTACCGTGAGGTCGAGTGCCCGCTCACTCACCGTAACAATTTCGAGCTGCTGGTGGCGGTGATTCTGTCCGCCCAGTGTACGGATGCCGCGGTGAACAAAGTCACGCCGAGCTTATTCGCACGCTATCCCGACCCCTTCGCGCTCTCGCAAGCTTCTTTAGCCGATATCGAGGCTGGTATTCGCACCCTCGGATTGTTTCGCGCCAAAGCCAAATCGCTCAAGCGTTGCGCCGAACAGTTGGTCTTAGATCACAACGGCGAAGTGCCGTCATCGATGGAAGATCTCACCAAGCTTGCGGGTGTCGGCAGAAAAACCGCCAATGTAATTCGCGGCCACGCCTTCGGCGAGCCGGGCATCGCCGTCGACACCCACTGCCGCCGCTTGGCGCGCCGGTTGGGGCTAACCCGGCAGCAAATCCAGCGAAGATCGAAACCGACCTGGCGCGTCTCCTGCCACCCGCGGAATGGACTAATTTCTCGCATCGGCTGATTATTCATGGACGGCGCGTATGTTTTGCCCGCAAGCCGGCCTGTCCACGTTGTCTGTTGAGCCGCTTCTGCCCGTCGGCGAATTGTCAACCTAGCTGAACCCCCTGGTCGATTGACAACTTAACTCGAATTCCGCAGTGGCCCATCAGCCGCCGCTCCGCCAGCGCGATCGGCTAGAACTCGAAGGCTACCTCCAGCTTTGAATCCGGCGACGCAAGATGGACGCAAACCACTTCTCTGGTCTGAAGCGGGTATGGTTTACTGGTAGTCTCGTAGACTTCCGGTGGCAGCATGGTGAGTTCGACACCGTCTTCAGAAAGCTTGGCGCAGGCATTGCCGTTGGCGATGTTGACGAATTCCTTAGACGCGTCCAAAGCCAGTTCATCGGCGGTGCTGATGGTGTCGTCCAGCATCGTCGAGGCCATCTGCAACAGCAGCTTGGGCGGTACCGACAACAGACAGTTGAATTCGACGTTGTCGCCGGCGATCTTTTGCGCGATCACCCAGCGGAAAAGCCGCAACTTTCTCTTTACCGCTTTCACAGCGTTCGATGATGATGTCCTGCTTGCCGAAACGAGTGAACATCATCAGCATCAAGTCGGTAAAAGTCTTGACGATGTCTTTGTGCGCAAGCGCGCCGAACGCGTCGCTGACTTCCGAGGAGAATTTCTCAGTTTCCTTGTTGTATTCCTTGAGCTCGCGTTCGAGAGCCTCCATCGTCAGAAACCCTCTGATCACCAGCGCTTCGCCCAATCGCACTCGGTGACTGGTCTCTTGGACTTGCAAGAAGGTCGTCGACCTGTGCCTGCGTTAAATGGCCCAATGCAAGCGCCAATTCGCCAAAGCGCAAAGTCTTGCGTTTTTGTTGCGTCATAATTTCGTTGATCTGCACCGCCGTAAGCCAGCCCCGTTCCATGGCTATGGTGCCGATCGGCAGCGGAGATCGATTTTTGAAACTCCAGAGCAGTGAGCAACTGCTGCGAAGTAATTCGGCCCTCTCTCGAGCAAATACTGTCCAAAAAATCTCGTGCTCATAGTTCCACCCCGGCTTCCTGGCAGACATTTTTGAGGTGCGCCAACATGTTCTCCTTCTGCAGCGGTTTTTGCAGGAAGCTCTTGGCGCCTTTCTTGAGACATTCCTGGACCGTCGCCTCGGTGCCGATGGAACTCACCATCACCACGCAGGCGCCAGTGTCGAAAGTGAGCAAACGCTCGAGGGTGTCGACGCCGGTCACTTCCGGCATGACGACATCGAGCAGCACTAGTTGCGGTTTGAGCTCCTTAAATTTCTCCACGGCCTCGGGGCCACTACTGGCGGTGGCGACGACTTCGAAATTACTGCCGCTTAACTGTGCCGACGAGCATGGCGAGCATCGTTTTGGAGTCGTCGACCGCGAGAACCTTTACTTTATTCATGATTTTATTCTCCTTCCTAAATTGCCTTGGATTTGACTTGGGCGACTTTGTTAATATCTATGCCAATGATTCTTGTTCATCTTTCGCACCGGCACCCTGCGCTTATCGCCGCCCTGGCGGTTGCCTAGTTTCGGTAATCCGGCCGTTAAGATCGACATGGCGTATCCCGGAAAGACTCACGACCCGGTCGACTGCGCCGCGCTCGATCGCTTCCTTGGGCATGCCAAAGACCACGCAGGAGGCTTCGTCCTGGGCGAGGGTGAACGCGCCGGAGTGTTTCATTTCCAAAAGTCCTGCGGCGCCATCGTCGCCCATGCCGGTCATGATCACACCGACGGCATTGGGCCCAGCACTTTGCGCCACCGAGCGGAATAGTACGTCGACGCTCGGACGATGGCGCGAGACTAACGGGCCATCGGTGACTTCGACGGCATACTGGGCGCCGTTGCGCCGCACCATGATGTGGAGATTGCCGGGCGCGATCAGAGCGCGTCCGGCGGCGACGCGGTCGCCGTTGACGGCTTCCTTGACTTCAATCCGGCAAGATTGATTCAAGCGTTGAGCAAACGCGGCGGTGAACCCTTCCGGCATATGTTGCACGACCACGAGTCCCGGTGCATCCGGTGGCATGGATTCAAGGATTGACTTTGAGTGCTTCGGTGCCACCAGTGGAAGCACCGATGGCAACGACTTTATCGCTGGTAACGCTCAAGGACACGGCCGATTTCGCTGGCAGCATGGCGTCGGCGTTGAGCCGCGGTGTTACGGATCAACGGTGCCGCGACGAGTTTTCGCCCAGCGGTGCGCGCGGCAGCGCGCACCGCATCGATCAGAACCACGGCCGATTCGTGGAGAAAGTCACGCACGCCAAAGCGCGGTTTGGTGACCACGTCGACAGCGCCTTCTTCGAGCGCTTGCAGACCGATGCTGGTGTCGGGTCCGGTCAACGCCGAACAGATGACCACGGGAATGGGATCTTCGCGGACGATCTTGCGCAAGAAAGTCAGGCCGTCCATGCGCGGCATCTCGAGATCGAGAATGATGACGTCGGGCCGTTTTTTTTTCATTTTACCCATGCGCGATAAATGGATCGCCGGCGACGGTCACGCTAAAGCCGGGCTCTTGCGACAAAACCGCGGTCATCACCTCACGCACGACGGCGGAATCGTCGACGACCAAGATATTCAATGGACCGCGTTCGCTAGGACTCATTGGGCTGGTTCCACTCCATGGCTTTTGGGCTCTAGGGCCGGTTGCCGTTGACTGCAGTTGGTGTAAATCGTCGGTAACACATAGCGAACCCGGTCGGTGACGCTATGCAAACTTTCGGCATGACCGACGAACAGATAACCATTTGGCGCGAGGTGGTCGATCAGCCGCGCGATCGTTCCAGCGCGAGACTCGGAGTCAAAATAGATCAGGACATTGCGGCAAAAGATCAGGTCGAAATTGCCCTCGACCGGGTAACGCTGCTCGTTTAAGTTGAGCCGCTCGAAGCGAATCACCGAGCGTAGCTCAGCGCCGGCTTTCATTTTGCCATTCTGTTCGCCGGTTCCCTCGAGCATGTATTTCTTAAGATACTCATTGGGGAATCTCGCCGGCCTTGGCGATCGGCCAGACCGCTGCCGCGGCAGCGGCGAGTACGCGGGTCGATAGATCTGTCGCCAAAATCTCAAAGTCCCAACCCGAGCCCGGTGGAAAGTGATCCCACAGCATCATGGCGATGGAGTAGGGTTCTTCACCGGTGGAACAAGCCGCGCTCCAGATTCGAATATGTCGGCTGCCGCCAGCCGACCTGACCCTGTGACTTCCACCCAGGAATCACTTGTTTTTCGAGGAACTCGAACTGCCTGGGCTCGCGAAAGAAATGAGTTTCGTTGGTGGCTATGCGGTTGAGCAGGACGATTAGCTCTTCACTGTCGTCGACGGCTTGGATATATCGGTAATACGCCTCGAACGAACTTAGCCCGAGTTCGCGCAGACGTCGCGTCAGCCGTGCTTCGAGCAAGGCTTTTTTTGCCGGCGCAAGATGGATTCCCGCCTTGCTGTAGATTAACTTTTGGAACAGCGCGAACTCACGATCCGTGACCGGACGGATAACCTGATCGGCGGTCGATTGAGTGGGCGCGGCATTGCTGGAGTGATGTCATGGTCCTTAGTGCGAATTCATGCTCGTATAGTGGCTTTCAGTGTCTTGGAGCCTAGACGCTGCCGGCTCACTCCAGGGTACATTTGGGTCGTTCATTTCTTTTCTGCCTTTGCTCGCCGTCATCTTAAACGCATCTGCGTTAGAATCGCTGATAATCTCGATTATCGTCGAGCTCTCGCTGTCGCCGTGGATTGCCTGCACCCGTCGGGTTCGACGGTGCACGCGCCGAGGATGTTTCATCTGGCGGCCGTAATGCGGGTGTGTTTGGACTGGGCGGTGGCGGGCTGCGCCGATCTGTCCGTGCCAAGGTCCTCAGGGTAGATCCGAAACGAGCTCACCAACTTCTGTAGCTCTTGCGCTTGGGTCGCGAGTTCTCCGGCTGTGCTCGTCAGTTCTTCAGCTGCCGCCGCGTTGGTTTGGGTGACTCGGTCCACCTGATTCATCGCCTGATTGACTTGATAGACACCCGTGCCTTGCTCGCGCGACGCCGTTGTCACTTCTTGGACCAACTCCACTGTCTTCCGAATGGTCGGAACGAGATTCTTCAACAATATCCCGGAACGTTCCGCGACTTTGAGACTGGAAGTCGTTAACGAGCTGATTTCTTGAGCCGCAGTTTGGCTCCGTTCGGCCAGTTTCCTGACCTCGGTGGCAACCACGGCAAATCCTTTGCCATGTTCGCCGGCGCGGGCCGCCTCAATCGCGGCGTTGAGCGCGAGCAGATTGGTTTGGTAGGCGATCTCTTCAACGATGGTAATTTTCTCGGCGATGGTATTCATCGCGTCGAGTGACTCCGCCACCGCCTTGCCGGATTCTTCCACCTGCTTCGCACCGGCGAGCAGCCATCTGTTCCATTTGCCGACTGTTGTCCACGTTTTGACCGATCGAGGCGTTGATTTGCTGCAGACTCGAAGTCGTTTCCTCAACCGAGGCGGCTTGCTCGTTGGTGCCCTGTGAGAGCACCTCCGCCGCCGATGAGAGTTGATTGGATGCCAGCGCAACTGTGTCCGCCGACATGCGGACCTGGGCAATGACGAGAGTGAGCTTATCGACAAACTGATTGAACGAACGCGCGACATCGCCGATTTCGTTGTCGGCGCTATTATAGTCGATGCGCTTGGTCAAATCGCCGTCGCCTTGGGCGATCTCTTTAAGGCGAGCGGCGACCAGTGACAGCGGCCGGGAAATCTCCCGACGCATCAAAATGGTCAACACGATAAAAAGGAAAGCTAGACCAACCGCTTCGCGCAAGATGATGCTCCACCAGCCGCGATTGAGCAATCGTTCAACCGACGCTGTCGAAATCCATATGGTAACTGAGCCGACAGCTTCCGTGGTATTGAAAAACACCGGGCGGGTGACGGCTAGCGTTGCCGTCAGGTCCTTTTTCTCCCCACGAAATGTGTTGATCTTTCCAGAGCTGTCTTTAACCTCGATGTACTTAATAGCCGGATCGTTGCCGAAGGCTGCAACCGTCCCGTTGATTTTGTACTGATTGAACGTGAACATCGAGCTGGCGATGTTGTTAGCTAAAAGTTCGGCGGTGCGCTCGGCCTGTTTTTCTATTTCCGCCAGCAGCGTCCGGCGCTCGCTGTAACTGGTCACGATCGTCGAAATGATGCCGACTACCAGTAAGGCCATGCCGGTTACCAGGCTGAAACGAAAAACCAAACTATTCGTGCGCCGTTCGCGAATCTGATTGAAGTTGAAAACCTTCATAGAGTTGTCTTATTACCGACTTGATGGTCACCTGCGCTTTTTATAATTCAGTGCCCCACTGGGAACGTTTGAAACGTGGTCCTCGGGTCACGCTATTTGGTTCGCCGTGCACCGAAGGCTGGCGGTCACGGCGGGATGGGCCTTGACCGGCACGGCTACCCTCCGGCTCGCCGTCATGGGTCTGAGAAGCGGTGTTGGTCGGAGTTGAGCCCACGCTGGAGCGCGTTTCGGACTTGCTTTCTCTAAATACGCTCATGAGCAGTTGTACGTTCTCGGCGTGGGCAGCGGTTTGATCGGCGGTATTTGCGAGCTCTTCCGCCTGCGCCGCGTTGCGTTGGGTCACTTTGTCGACTTGCATCATAGCTCTGTTGACTTGGGCTACACCGCTGGCCTGTTCTCTCGATGCCGTGGCGACCTCTTGCACCAACTCCGCGGTCTTGCGGATCGACGCTACCAACTCTTTCAAGGCTTTTCCCGAACGTTCCGCAACGCTGACGCTCGAAGAGGTAAGTGAGCTGATGTCACGCGCCGCGATCTGGCTTCTTTCGGCCAATTTTCTGACTTCGCTGGCGACCACAGCGAAGCCTTTGCCATGTTCGCCGGCGCGCGCCGCTTCGATGGCGGCGTTCAAAGCCAGGAGGTTGGTCTGATAGGCGATCTCCTCGACGATGGTGATTTTCTCGGCGATAGTTTTCATCGCGTGCACCGATTCACCGACGACCTGGCTGCAGTGCGCCAGCTCTTGCGCACCATCCAGCGCCATTTGTTCCATCTGGCGGGAGTTAGCCGCGTTCTGGTTGATCGAAGCGTTGATTTCCTCCAGGCTCGCGGTGGTTTCTTGCACCGCGGCGGCGTGCTCGCTGGCGGTCTGCGTCAGGCTCTGTGCGGAGGCGGCGATTTCGTTGGAAGCTTTGGATAAAGCGTCGGCGGTGCCGATCACCCATTCGATCGATTCGTGGAGATTATCGGTAAAACTATTGTAAGCGCGCGCGACGTCGCCGAGCTCGTCGCCCCGGTCGGTCGCTTTAACCCATCTGAGTAAACCCGATTGGCCGTGATTGTGATTGTTAAAACGGTCGGCGAAATCTAGCAGCGGCCGGGCGATGCTGGCCGCCAAATACCTGGCTGTCAGGCAATTTAGCATAACCAATGCCGCCCCAGAGCCGAGGATGACTTCGATACTCGCGCCTTGCGCAGCCAAAGTGCCACAGAAGGCATAGCCAAGCGTGAAAAAAACGCAAACCAAGTAAAACTTTTTTCTGATTGAGAGCTGTCTTTGTAAATGGCGTAACATAGCGACTACCCTCTCACGGTATCGGAATGTTTGATTTCCACGCCGTTGGCGCGTAATTCGGTTGTCCAGGCGGACGGCTTAAATGAACTATCGCCAGCGCCGGGTACTTGCTCCCCATTGGCTTTTTGCCGTGGCGCCCCGGGTTGCCGTGTCGCCGAGCCAGGATTGTCTCTCAATCGCGTATGGCAGAGGATTACGCTGCAATTTTTTTCCGGCATGGGCCGTGTCGATTCGGAACGCTGTCAAGAGTTGTTGCAGGCTCTTTGCCTGATCGGCCATTTGCTCGGCGGTGCTGGAGAGTTGTTCGGCGGCTGCGGCGTTTCTCTGGGTGACCTGATCCATGTGAGTCATGGCTTTGTTGACTTGGGAAACGCCGACGGACTGTTCTCTGGAGGCGGTGGCGACTTCCTGGACCAGCTCGGCGGTTTTTCGGATCGACGGGACCAAATCTTTGAGCACCGTTCCCGAGCGTTCGGCGATTCGCACGCTGCGAAGTGGTGAGCGAGCCGATCTCCTGGGCGGCTTGCTGACTTCGTTCGGCGAGCTTTCTCACTTCGGTGGCGACCACGGCGAATCCTTTGCCATGTTCGCCGGCGCGCGCCGCTTCGATGGCGGCGTTCAAAGCGAGGAGGTTGGTCTGGTAAGCGATTTCCTCGACGATGGTAATTTTCTCGGCGATGGAATTCATCGCATCGACCGCTTCGGAGACGGTTTTGCCACTCTGTTCCACTTCACCGGCGCCCTTGAGTGCCATTTGTTCCATCTGTTTACTGTTGTCGGCGTTCTGCGCGATCGACGCATTCATCTGCTCGAGACTAGCGCAGGATTCCTCGACAGAAGCGGCTTGTTCGCTGGTGCCCTGAGAGAGCATTTGCGCCGAGGTACGCAACCTGCGTCGACGCGGCGGAGATACCATCCGCGGCCGACTTAATCGACTGCACCATTTCACGCAGCTGGGCGACCATGTCGCCACAAGCCAATTGCATCTTGCCAATCTCATCCTCGCCCTGCACCGTGACGGTCTGACTGAGATCGCCTTTAGAAACAGTTTGGGCGAGAGACACCAGATTGTAGATCGGTCCTGAGATCCACTTTTGAACAATAAAGAAAACTCCGATTGCGGAAAGCGCCAGCGATACCAACGCCAGGACGACAAAAAGCCCGGTCATTCTTTGCTGCGCCCGGTGCACGGCTTCCGCTCGATAAACCAGCGCGACGTACACCGTCCCTTTCTCGTGAATGATCGGATGAAGAATATGGTAGTTGCCGCCAAGTGCCAGTGTGAGGACAGTTTTGGGGTGGTGCCCTAAACGACTCGGGATGACGCCGTGATTTGCCTGCTTTTGTTCTTCTTTGGCGTCGCGCTGAAGTACCAACTTGCCGGTTTGATCGTACACAGCGATATGGGCGATCTCGGAGTTCGCTTTCAGCAATGCCACGACATCGCCTTGCAAAACGATAAAAACGTTCGGGTTATATCCAACTTGCGACAACACGTCTTTGACGCGGACTATCAACGGCTGACCGATGACCGCCGAGCGTGCTTCCAGCCATTGGAGATATTCCGTTGTGAAAAACGAAATATTGATCCACGCGCCGGCTCCTAGTACCACAACTAAAAGTGCGGCAATCGCCAAAGCGACCTTAGCCTTTAGACTATTCTTTATGTGCCGCGTGATCTTTGCTGAGGCCATGAACTGGCTCATACGCGGTACTCCTGCCGGATCATGTGCAACATTCCCTGTTTATGGATGTTTTCCCCTGTCAGCCAACTCGTTGCCTAGGGTCATCTTATAAGCCTGCTTCCGCAGTTGACTCCCGAGCATTGAGACCCGCCGTTACCGGCGCGAGATCGTCGGCGCCTAGGACTTTGTCGATGTCCAGGACCAAGACGAACTTATCGCCCGATTTCCCCATGCCGCGCAAAAAATCGACGCGTACCTGGGTGCCGAACGCCGGCGCCGGTAAGATGCTGTCGCCGGCCATGCTGATCACTTGGCTGACTGAGTCGGCGACGACCCCCATGACCGTCTGCGGTGTCGTTGATATTCGCCTCGACGATAACGATGCAGGTGCGATCGGTTACCGGACTCGCGGCCAAGCCAAATTTCACGCCGAGGTCGACCACCGGAACCACATTGCCACGCAAATTAATCACGCCGCGGATCGACGCCGGGGTGTGCGGCACCTTAGTCAAAGTTCCATAGGTGATGATTTCTTTGACTTGGAGGATGCCCACCGCATATTCCTCGCCGGCCAAATGAAAGGTCAGATATTGGGTCTGGTCGAAGCAAACTTCTTTGTCATTCATATCAATGGACCTCGCCTAAAGGTATTGCGCTGCATTGGCGTTAATTGAGGTGCCTTCGCTGCCGCGGATCGAAGCTCCGCCGCGGGTGCTGAGGTTTCCCTGGAAACGGATCACCTCGCGCATCAGGGCGGCGACATCGAGGATCAGTGCGACTCTGCCGTTGCCGAGGATCGCCGACCCGGAGATACCCGGAAGATCTCTAAACTGGTCGCCGAGGGATTTGATCACGGTTTGGCGCGCACCCTGGAGCGAATCCACGGCCAAACCGGTTTTGGCTCCGTCGAGTTCGATGACGACGATGTTTTCGCGATGCGGACGGGGGCTGGTGAGTTCAAACCAGTTGCGTAAACGGACGTAGGGAAGTGGTTCGCCGCGCAGATTGATAACGCCTTGAGCGCGATCATGAGATCGTTCGCTAACCGGCATCTCGATGCACTCGCTAACGGCATGCATCGGCAGGACATAGGTATCCTCGCCGATGCCGACGCCAAAGCCTTCGATGATCGCCAGGGTCAATGGCAAACGGATGGTGACGGTGCTGCCATTACCCCACTCGCTGTCGATGCCCACTGAGCCGCGCAGGGCTTCGATATTACGCCGCACCACGTCCATGCCGACGCCGCGCCCAGACATGTCGGTCACCGCTTCCGCGGTGGAAAAGCCGGGTTCGAAAATCAGACGATAAAGTTCTTGATCGACGAGTTTTTCCGGCTCTCCCATCGTACCCATGATCTTCGCTCGTTCGATGATTTTGTTGCGGTTCAGTCCGGCACCATCGTCGCTCACTTGGATAACGATGTTGGCGCCTTCGTGAAAGGCCTTAAGCGAAATCGTGCCGCAGGGATCCTTGCCGCGCGCTTTTCTAACCTCAGGCGGCTCGATCCCATGATCGATGGCGTTGCGGATCATATGCGTTAGCGGGTCTTTGAGATGTTCGATGACGCTGACATCGACCTCGACGGCTTCGCCGACCAAATTGAGCAGGGCGGTCTTGCCGTGATCTTGAGCGACGTCGCGGACCGTGCGGTTGTATTGGCGAAAGGTCGGGCCCACGGGCACCATGCGCACCTTCATGATAGTCTCCTGAAGATCGAGGGAGAGCCGTTCGACTTGGTTCTGGGCTTCAAGCACTTCACTTGTTTCGCTGGCGGATTGATCGATTGCTTGGTGCAGCCGGCCTTGGGCGATGGCGATTTCGCCGGCCAAATTGAGCATGCGGTCGAGCTTTTGGGTATCGACGCGAATCGTGCCGGCGCGCTCCATCCACGCGGTGGCGTCGGCTTGGCGCCGTCCGAAAGGGCGACGCGATGCGGCGGCGGCCTGCGAATTCCGCGCGTCGGCGAGGTCGTCCGCATTGCCGCTAGCCAATTGGTGCAGCAGCTCGACATGGTGGGTTTGCAGTTCATCGGCGCCGGCGATCGCTTCGGGCACCATCTGGCGCATTGCGTCGAGGGAGCGGAGTAAGAGGGTAATGCGCTCTCGGGTAACCGGTAACGCGTGATTGCGAAAGCGCTGGAGCATTTCTTCGAAGCCATGAGCGAAGGCGGCGACTTTGGGATAACCCAGACTTGCCGAGTTGCCTTTGAGGGTATGCGCACCGCGAAAAATCGCTTCCAGCAGTTTGTCGTCATCCGGGTTGGCTTCCAGAGCGACGAGGGCTTCTTCCATTTTCGCAAAATGCTCGTCGCACTCGGCCAAGTAGGTTTGTAGGATCGCTTCGAGATCTAATTCCATAATCGTTCTACAGAGGTTTGACCCAGGCCGTGCCGTCGTCGGTGTGGAAGATCACCTTGCGGCCGCGCTGGCCGCCGACATCGTGACCCACCAGCGGGATCGCCTCGGACTCCAGCAGGTCGCGGGCGACCTCGATGTTTTTCGTTCCGAGACGATGTTCGCGGTTGCGAAAGGCCTCGAGCACACACGCGCCGCCGAACATCTTGGCCAAGAGATTATGTTTTTGGCAGCCCAACTGGGCCAGCTGGTCGAGCAGCGCGCCAATGGCGATGTTGCCGAAGCGCGGCGATGCGATGCCTTCGCCGCTGAAGCTCGGTAACAAAAAGTGGTTGATGCCGCCGATCTGGGTGACCGGGTCCCATAGGCAAACCGCGACGCAGGAACCAAGTATGGTGGTTACCGCGTAGCGGTCGGCGGAGACAAACAGCTGGCCTGGGTGCAGATAGGCGGTTGCACGTTCGGTTGCCTGCTTCGGTGGCGACAATGGCCCTCGGGCGCTGTGAGGTTGCGCTGATGGATTGGCCATGAACTTATTCAATCGCCGAGGAGATCGTGCACCTTGGCGATCAGTTCCATGCTGTCGATGGGCTTGACGATATAGTCGCTACAACCGCTGGCGTAGCCGGTCTCGATACTGTCGGCTTCGGCTTGAGTGGTGACCATGACGATTGGCACGGAACTAGTCCGTTGGTTACGGCGCAGCTCGCGCAGACGCTTCAAAGCCGCCCATCCTCGGCATGACGACGTCCAACAGAATCAGATCTGGATTGGTTTCGAGCGCACGCGCGACGCCCTCAACGCCATCGCGCGCAATCACTAACTCATAGGGCTCGTTAGCGAGAATCATTTGTTCCATCTGCAGGATGGTTTCCGAGTCATCGACGATTAATATTTTTCGCGCTGCCATGGCTTTTGCGCCTTTCGTTTTTGCCGGGAATTTTAGCCGTCCGGCTACAGTTGAACTGGTCCCCATCGGCACTCGTAAACGTCCCAAGAGGTGAAAGTTGCGAGCAAGATGGTTGCCAGTCGCGAAACTATTAGAAAGAAAGGAAAACTTCGGAGCAATTCAACGAATTTTGCTGCCGTTGGGGCACAACTCTGTACAGGAGTGAACAGATGGCGTAGGCGATCGCTCAATCAACTCGACAGCTTCGAAATCGTCGCGCTTTTCCATCGGTGGCTGGTTTCGGTGCCAAAACGGCCAATTACGGCCAAACGCACTTTGAGTGGTGTGGCAGGATTACGCCATCCTTTGGTTTTGTTGGGGTTTAGACCGCGTCGAGGGGATGGCATGTATTTGGCTTTGTGAAGGCCGAAGACATTTTTCAATCGAGGTAGAACTGCGCCCGGCAATGGCGAAGGGCGAGGAGCGAGATTCGTGGCGAACGAGAAAAACGATCAACCGTTCGGTGGCCAAACGATCGGCCCCGCCAACGGCAAAGACGTGTTGTATGGTTGGCTGGTCGGCCGCGCCGCTGCCGATCTTGGGTTAGCGCAAGCGATCGCCTCTAGCGAAGCGCAACGGGTTGAACAGATCCGGCGCCTAGAAGAAGCGCTGCTCGGGCAAATGCGCGAGCTGCAAAACAGCCAAGCCGCCGCCGGGTCAGCTAGCGACAGCGCTGATGTCGACCTGCTACAAGATCAAGTCCAGCAATTTATCGAACGGCAAAATGGGCTGGAAGCACAACAACTGACGAGCAGCCGGATCGAAAGCGAGCTAGCGGCTAAAATTCGCGAGTTGGAAGCTTTTATCGAGCAGCCGCCAACGGCCATTGCCAACCCCGAAGTCTGCGCGTTGCGTGCGCAGGTGGCTGAGCTGGTGGAACGCATCACCGATGCCGAGGCGGCCGCAAGCCGCGGACCTATACCAGTCGATACGCGGTTGGCGCAAGAGCAAATTGCGCTAGCCGTGCGCGAACAGACCGAAGCGCTGGAAAGCTCTTGGCAAAAAAAGCTCGATGGCCTGCAACAGGAAAT
This sequence comes from uncultured delta proteobacterium, assembly GCA_963847445.1. GTDB lineage: Bacteria > Desulfobacterota > Binatia > UBA9968 > UBA9968 > DP-20. The sequence goes on from CAWJZV010000025.1 coordinate 105,519, forward strand.
CCGCGAAAAAGCGGCGTTGCTGCGCCTGCGCGATGGCGAGCTGACCGATGTGCGGGTGCAACTCGCCGGCGTGACGAAACGGCTTGATTATGTGGCGGCAACGCCACCGTCGGAAGTCAGTGCGAGCGAACGGGAAGCGGAGCGGGCGCTGTGGCAGCGCGACTTTGACGAGCGCTTGACCGCCCGGTTGCGCGAGTTGGGCGACGAAATTCGCGACAAGCTCCATGGCGTCACCAGCGCCAAGGTCGATCAAGAACAATTTCGCGGCGAGACCCTGGCATTGACGGCGCGTATCGCTCAGCTGGAACAGTCCCATCAAAATGCCAGCGCCGGCGCGGCCTCTGAAGCACGCGACGCTTATCAAGCCACGGTGGCTTTGCGCGAGGAGATCGCCGCATTGAAATCCACATTGCTCGAACAGCAAGGCGCACTGCCCAACGAGGCCCTGGTGCGTAGCGTCGAAGCGATGCTACGCGAGCAAATTCACGAAGTGCATAAGCAGATCGCGCAGCACCAGCGCGGGACCATTGAATCGGAAAACCAATTCCAAGAATTGCGCGGTGATATCCAGACGCTGATACAGCGCCAAGTCCAAGCGGAGACCTTTGCCCAGCAGACTCATGCGCTGGTGACGCAAGAGACCGCGCAGATTCGCGGCGCTGTCAAAGCCGACATGGCGGCGCTCGAAGCGCAATTGAACGAACGGCGCGCGCGCGATGCCGCGCTTTCCGGTGTGGAAGAGACCGTGAATGTGCGCCTGCGCGAGCTGCACAATCAGGTGGCCCAGGGCATGTTGGCGCTCGACCGACGCGACGGTGAGTTGCGCGAACTCAAAACTCAGCTACAAACTCTCGCTCAACGGGTCGGCGATAATGGTTTGCCGCCGCCGCTGGCGTCAGTGAGCCGCCCCGATGGATTGACCGAGGGCGGCGCGGCGGCGCCGTTAGGCGAGTTCGCTGCCAGTGCTGCCACCGGTCGAACTGCGCACGGTGGTAACTTCGGGGAGCATGGATAGCGGGGCTAATTTGCTTCAGCCGGCGCTGTCCGGCGACGGCCTCATGACCGATCCGGTCAAAGTGCCGGCCATCGATTTACATGACCGCTTGTCCGCGGAGATCGAGCGCAAACGCGCCGAGCTGCGCGAAAAGAGCGGCCGCTGGAAAGTGCGGCAGTAGCCGCCGGCCCAGGCGTGGCGACCGGCGAGCGCCGGTTCGACTTTCACGCGAGAAGGAAAATCGCCGGCGCCGCAGCAGATAAATTTACTGCAACCGTCCGAAAGAATGATGGGTCATGGTCAACGGGAATAGGGTGCCCACCGGAATCGTCGAACTCGATGCGCTGATCGAAGGCGGTTTGCGGGCCGGTAAAACTTATCTCGTCGTCGGCGAGCCGGGCACGGGCAAGTCGGTTTTCGGTTTGCAGTTTCTCGTCAACGGTTTGATGGAAAAAGAGAAAGGACTCTACGTCGCCATTGACGAAAAGCCCGCCGACGTGCTCGAACAGGCGGCGTCCTTGGGCTGGGACCTGGCGCCGTTTATCGAGTCCAAGGAGTTCGTCATTCTCGATGCTTCGGCATACTTTAGCAGCAGCAGCGACACGCAGAAGAAAATCGACGTGCAACGCGTCGTCACCGATCTTAACGCATACATCGCGCGCATGGGCGCCACCCGCGTGGTGATCGATCCGGTGGGACCGCTTTTGTTCAACCGCGAAGCGACCTCGCGGGCGCCGGATCAGGCGCGCACGCTGTTCTACGGCCTCCAGGCCAACGGCAATACCACCAATCTCCTAACCACCTATTCCGTCGAACGCAATGTCCGCGGTCTCGAGGAGTATCTCGTCGCCGGCACCATCGTTCTAGAAATGGAGTTGGCCAAGAGCCGCTTCGTGCGCACCTTGACCATTGAAAAAATGCGCAGCACGGCGCTGGAGCCGGCACAGTATTTATTCAAAATCGTTGCCGACCGCGGCATTGTCCTACAAGGATTGAGCAACGCCGCCGGCTGACCAGGTTGCCGCGGCCGGATTGCCTGTCATAGAGAGAGCCATGAAATTCCGTTCCTGGCTGATTGCCCATGGGTTGCATTTCCGACATTTCCTGCCGCCGCTGATCGGCGCCGCTACGTTGTCTCCTACGTCTTGCACTCACCTGCATCTGCAATTGGACGTTGGCGAAACGCCACTCGCCTAAGCGCTGCAGGGCTTGCAGCTAAGCTACTTCATTGATCGAGACGCGCCGGTTCAAGGTTCAACAAGCAGGCAGACTCCGGTGTTTGCCATTTAATTAATTCATCTGTGCGTAGCGACTCGAAGGTGAACCAGCCGCACAGGCTAGTTGCGGTCAAAGATAATTCTCAGACGCATAAACCAGACATGAAAGCGCCATCGTCCGGCGCCGTCATTTGCGCTTCAATCTAGAGTTCGGCGAAGCCATCGGTGCTCTAAACGTCGCTCGCCAATGTGCGCGCCATGGTGACCGACCATTGATTCGGTATATTTCCGATTCAAAGCTAAGGCGCTCGCTACTTTTTCCGGTGATTTTTGAGCTTATCCATCGGACTATTTTCTGATCGAAGGATTGTCGACAATTGCAATCAAACTTAACAACGGGGAACTCTTCACAAGTGGCATCGGTGTTTTTTTCGATGGCCGCGTCCTTGGGTCGCGGTACCCGATGCATTTATGCCGGTAGTTACCGAATCGATCCTAGAGGAAGGGCTTATGCGACGGTTACGATCGCTCATTGTTGTCAATCTCGGGAGACGTTTTTTAGAAACAACCGAAAACCCACTCCACGTGCGGGCCGCGCGCAAATCTGCCTGCCTAACCCTCGGGTAGTTGATAAGGATGGTTAGGAAGCGGCCTCTCACCGGAACGATAGAATGCCCTGCCACAGTGGCGTTCCCAGCCATCGATGACCAGCCGTCCTACCAGCGCCCAACCAGCACTCCCACGGCAAAGACAAAAAGAATGCTGACGATCGGCCAGCCAATAATTTCAATCAAGCGCGTCATAGCTTAGTCCTTCGTTAGCTGCCGGCAAATCTCCACCCGGTCGTGAAACGCCGCACTGGCTGCTTGCCGTCTAACAGATTACTTTCTCCGCCAAATGACAGAGACAGCCAAAAAATCGCACTGAGCTTCCATCCGCAGCAGCGGCGCGTCGTACCGAGATTTTCTTCGTTTCGAAGCTGCGCTGAAATCTCAGATAAAAGGTTGTGCCCTTGCCGGGTTCGCTGCGGTAGGCAATTGTCCCGCCATGGATTTCGACGATATGCCGGGTGATCGCTAAGCCGAGGCCCATGCCCCGTGGCTTCGATGTGGTAAACGGTTGAAAAGCGTCCAACTCGGGCGGAATGCCGGCGCCGGTGTCGGCAATTTCGAGCCCCACCGAGCCTGCGCGCGCGCTGGTCCTGACGGTCAAGACTCCCCCGTCCGGCATGGCGTCCGCAGCATTGCGGAAAAGATTGACGAACACCTGTCTGAGCAGTTTTTCGTCGGCCTGGAGCGCCGGCAGGGCAGCGGCGCTGTCCATGTCGACACGAACGCCGCTGGCGGCAAACCGCGCCGCGTCACTTTGAACGACGTCGACGATCAGCGAATTCAAGTCGACCGAGTCCCACGAAGGGTTGATTTGCCAGAGGCTCTCTAGCTGGGACCGTAACGAAGCGACCAGCGAGATCAATTGATCGACCCCGCCTTTTAGTTCTTGGAGCATCTTGCCGGCGAAGGGATCGCCATAACCGGTGGTCTTGGGCATGTGCGTATCCATCATGTCAGCGGCCCAGTAAACCGTTTGTAGGGGGGTGTTAATCTCGTGGATGAAGTGCGCCAGGCCGATGCGCAGCGCGTCCGTCGAGACCGTCGCGGCCGACTTCGCCCGCGATTCGTTTGATTCCGGCGCACCCGCAGACTGGCAAAAATTACCGTGATGTTTCGCTTCCGTCATTCTCGCATGCATTGGCAGGACTCCTTGCATGGGCCGCGAACATTTGAGGTACTCTGTATATGGAATAACAAAGTAGTGGACTAGTGGGAAATCGATGATTCTGCCGTAGTCTTTCACCTTGCGCGTTTGTCATCATTTTAACGACACAAGAGTGCCTTGGCGTTAACCGCGCTGGCTGGAGGGCAAGAGCCCGAAGCCGTGATCTGGGCGAGCTTCACGGCGAGGGGTGATCTCCCTGGCGGGGAAATTTAAACTACCCGCGGCTCGAAGCCGAGGGATTTCGATGCGTCGACTCGAACGCGATTGGCTCTATCTCGTCTTTCCCGCGAACGCGGGAATCCCGGTTTTGCATTTTCCCACCCAAGTCACCCTGGGATGCCTGCCGGATCGGGTCCGGGGGCAGGCACTGCGTCGGCGTGAGGAACTTCTCTTCGCCTCAAGCAAGCCCTGAGCGTGCTGAGCCGGGCCGACGGACAAGGGCGAGGGATTGCAACCATCCCTGAGAGGACATTAGAATCGCCGTCCGGGCTGGGCCGGCCAATGCCAGCGGTTAGTCGTCGAAGAGCTTATTGGCGATCGCGTATTGGACCAGTTGCGCGTTACTCTTGAAATTAAACTTTTGCAGCAAGCGGGCGCGATAGGTGCTGACGGTGCGCGGGCTGATGCAGAGCTGGAGGCAAATATCTCTCGGCGCGATTCCCTGGACGATCAGTTTCAGCACTTCGAATTCCCGGTCGGAGAGCAGTTCATGGGCCGGCTTTTCCGCTCCAGGTTGCAGTTGCGCTAGCGCTTTCTCGGCGATCGACTCGCTGATGTATTTTTTGCCCTGCAGCAGTCTGGTCAGAGCGCCGATCAATTCTTCCGGCGTGCGACTCTTGGTGAAATAGCCGGAGGCGCCGGCCTTGAGCATGCGCAGAGCATACTGCTCCTCGGCGTAACCGCTCAAGACGAGCACCGGTAGTTTGGGATAAGCGAGCCGAACTTCCTTTAAAAATTCCAGGCCGCTCTTGCCCGGTAAGTTAATGTCCAGCACCACGGCGTCCCAACGTTCTTTACGCAGCAATTCGGCCGCCCGGCTGGCGTCTCCGGCTTCGCCGAAATCGGTAAAGTTGCGGTTGCCGGCCAGAATGTCGCGCACACCGCGGCGATAAATCGGATGATCTTCGACGATTAAGATTCTGGCCATGGCACTAAGCTTTTCTCGAGAGCGGTATTTCGACAATCACCGTGGCGCCGTGAAGGGGCCGGCTCTCGAAGCGAACATGGCCGCCGAAGGCGTAGGCGCGCTCTTGCACGCCGAAGAGACCGAAAGAACGGTCATTCATGGCCGCCTCGGGGTCGAAGCCGATGCCGTTGTCCTGGACGTCGAGCAACACCTTGCCGCCGTCGATCTGTAAGCCAATGTGAACCTTGGTGGCCTTGGCATGACGCGCCACATTGGTGAGAGTCTCTTGCAAAATGCGGTAGAGCGCAGTCGACATCGCCTGATCCAAATCAACTTCCTCGGGCAACCTGGTGACGCACTGGATGGCAGTTCGCCGCTGAAATTCCGCGGTTTGCCACTCGATGGCCGCCACCAGGCCAAAATCATCCAATAGGCGGGGCCGCAAGAGACTAGCCGTTCGTCGCACCGACTCGACAGAGTTGTCGATCAGATCCGACATCACTCGCGCCTTTTCTTCAACCCCATCGACGCTCTTAGGGAGCCGCGCCATGATCCAGTGAAGATCGACTTTTAGCGCGGTGAATGCGGCGCCGAACTCGTCATGAAGCTCGCGCGCCAGCTGCGCGCGCTCTTCTTCCTGGAGTTCGTGCACACGCTCGGCGAGGGCCCTGAGCTGCTCTCGCGATGCTCTCAGCTCGGCGGTTCGCGCCGCGACTTGCCGTTCCAGATCCTCGGCAAACTCGCGCAGTTGGTCCTCGGCGCGTTTACGTTTGCTAATATTCTCGACCACAGAGATGAAATAAAGCGGCACCTGGGTTCGCGCCTCACGAACGAGAGATGTCGTCACGTTGACCCAAACCGCTGAACCATCGCTGCGGATATAGCGCTTTTCCATCGCGTAGGTCTCGATCTCCCCAGCCAGTGCTCGCCGCAGCAAGGCCAGATTGGCGCTGACATCATCGGCATGAGTGATATCTTGGAAAGTCTTAGCCAGTAACTGTTCCCGGCGATAGCCGACAATTTGACAGAACTTGTCGTTCACTCTTAGCCATCGCCCGTCCGGCGCCACATGAGCGATTCCGACAGCGACATTCTCGAAGGTCGACCGGAAACGCTCCTCGCTCTCGCGCAGCGCCTGCTCGGCATGCTTGCTCTCGGTGATGTCAAAATCGACGCCGGCGAAACGGATCGCTGCGCCGGCGTCGTTATAGATATAACGCGCAAACGGCGCGAGCCAACGAATCTCGCCGTTGTCGGCGCGAATAATTCGATGCTCGGGGTTATACAAACCCTGTGTCTCTAGAGCAGACTTCCGCGCCGCCATGACGCGATCGAGATCATCGGGATGAATGCGCGAGCGCCACATCTCCCAGTTAGGCGGGCCGTTGCTCGGATCAAATCCCATTATTTGATAATGCCGCCGGTTCCACACCGTTACCCCAGTTTTCAATTCCACGTCCCAGGTCCCCATGCCGGCGCCGTCAACCGCTAACCGCAGCCGCTCTTCGTTGTCGCGCAACGCCTGCTCTGCCCGGTTGCGCTCGGTGATGTCGATGATCGCGCTGCGGTAGTGGCAAGCAGCCGAAACGCCGTCGCGGATGCCGATGGTTTCCATTCTCGCTGCGACGGTCTTACCGTCCGCCCGGCGCAGGCGCAGATCGCACTCCTGGCGCACGTCAGCGCCGAGCACGGCGTGCTGGTGCAGGTAGAGGGCGTCCTGCGCATCGCGGGCGACAAAGCGGGTGAATTTGCCGCCGACGAGTTTGTCCCGTTCGACGCCGAGCATCGTCGCCAATGTCAGATTGGCCTCCAGCACGGTGCCGTCGGGATCGAGGGTTACGTAGCCGACGGGCGCGAAGTCGTAGAGATGATTGAAGCGGTCGCGCGACTGGGCCAGATCCCCCTGGGCCAGTCGCAGTTCCTCGTTCTGCATCTCCAGCTCGATCTGATGGACCTGGAGTTCGTGCACCAGTCGCTGCTTTTCCTCCGGTGACATCCGGGCGATGTCGGTGCGGCTGACGCGCATGGCCGCCTCCGCCCGCTGTCGCAGGGGGGTTGGTTTCGCTGGAGTGGTGCGTTTCTTCGGCATGGCAAGAGTCACTCAGGCAACGAGATGCTTCGCGATCATGCAGATGGCGTCCGGCTGGCCGATGTCGGTCTGGATCAGATTGATCAATTGCCGGGCCGGCTCGGTGTAGCGTTTGATCTTGAGTTCGTTGTCGAGAAAGAGGGTGGCGACCTCGGTGCTGTTGAGCAGGTTTTGCATGTCGTCGTTGGTCCGGGACAAGTCCTCAGCGGCCGGACGCGTTGCCATAGCCATACTCCTTGCGACTATTGGTTCGCCGCGAGAAATCGCCGATCCGTTGAAGACTCTAGGCGAAAAGCATTAATGCTAAAGGTCATTACCCAGCTCAATGTTGTTGTCAAGAAATTCTTCGCGCGAATGCCAATAACGGAGAAAAATTCCGCGCCCAGATAGCGCTTTGTCGTCAACCCTAGCGCGGCAGAGCCGCAAGCGAAACTCGGAATATCTCGCGCCAAGCACTCAAAGGGACAGAAAAAATACCAAGAGCGATTCATCAATCGCCCTTGGCTTGGCGTCTTTGGCGCGAGGAATATTCGATTCCGAGACGCTCGGAGCTGAGAAAATTTGCGCGAGTCGCGCAAACTGTCAAGCATTACCAAAGCACCCTACGCTGGCGCCACCGGCCATCCTGTCCGAGAAAAAATGATTTTGCTGTAGTGAAGATAACGACAACGCCAATGCAGCGTCGCAGTTGGCCATGCAGAAGAGGCCAACTATAAGACGGCGCTGCTCAATGGGTGTTGGCGGTGAGGACTTGGTTCCGCGGTAATGGAAAGGTCCGACCTGGTGGTGCCAATTGCCGATTCGACGCAAGCCGATTGCCCATGTAAGCGCGGCGTGACGGCGTTGTCCCACCCGCTTCCTCGAACATGGAGCGATGCTTGATGACGACCGTTCCGCCGGCAGGTTTGGGACGGGAGATTCTTTCCGACACGCGTCAAAAGTTCAATCAAGCACCTGGCACCGGACTCTGTCCTCTTGGAAACAAGCTAGGCTAGGAGCCGTCGTGCATATTTCCCGCCCCTGCCGGTGCGCCCGAGCGGTGAATCGAGTGGTGATTAAGTCTGGCTATTCCCAACGCGGTTGACATAATCCAGTAAGTATTTTATATCTTGTCACGATATTATCGTAATACGATCTAAATTATGCCAAACAACTCCAACCTTCCCGACTTCAAAGCCATGGCGGAGTTGCGCTATCAAATTCGTCGTTTCTTGCGCTTTAGTGAAACCGCTGCTCGCCAGGCAGGGATCGAGCCGCAACAGCACCAGCTGCTTTTGGCGGTGAAGGGTTTACCTAAGACCTTGAAACCCACCATCGGCGTGCTCGCCGAACGGATGCAGTTGCAGCACCACAGTACAGTTGAGCTTGTCGACCGGCTGGCCGACCGAGGGTTTCTTTTGCGCTTGCGCGCCAGCGACGACCGACGCCAAGTCCTGGTCAAACTGACTCACGACGGCGAAGAGTTTCTCAAAACACTCTCACTGCATCATTTGCAAGAATTGCAGTCCTCCGGTCCGAAGTTCGTGAAGATATTACAGGGTTTGATCGAAGGTCTCGAAGCGCCGCTTAACACCGCAGTTAATATACCGCCGACTAAATCAACAAACGCCGAATAAACAACGAAAGGAAGAAAACCATGGCTAATCACCACCGAAGAACTACTTTTAGATGTGCGCGTCGCTGAGGCGTCGCGCTTTGTTCAAATTCTACCTGAACCAGGAAAAGAAAATTCTCGGCACCATTTCGGTTGCCATCTTTTCCTGACTCTATGGGAGCTGGTTGGAAATACCTTTCAGTTGATCAATCCGATGTTCATGAGCGCGCCATCGTTGGTTGGGAAGGCGGCTATTCGAGATGTTTTCTTCCGGCGAAATCTATAATGACCTTTACGTCAGCGGTATCGAACTTGCCGGGGGCTATTTGTTATCGGTCGTCGTTGCCGTTCCCTTTGGCATCGCCATCGGCTGGTACAAGAAAGTAGCCTACATATTCGATCCCTTTGTCAACGCGATGAACGCGACCCCGCGCGTGGCGCTTTTACCGCTAGTCATCATCTGGTTGGGGATCGGCATACTCTCCAAGGTCGGTATTATCTTTCTCGGCGCGGTTTTCCCCATATTGATCAATGCGCGCGACGGGGTGAAGACCACACCGTCGAATCTACTTACCGCCGCCCGGAGTTTTGGCGCTTCCGAGTGGATGCTCTTCAAGACCGTGGTGCTTCCCTCTACGGTTCCTTTTATCCTGACTGGATTGAGGCTCGGACTTGGCAGAGCGATTGTCGGTGTCATGGTTGGCGAGCTTTATGCCGCGACCGCCGGCATCGGTTTTATGATTACGGTTGCCGGCGCCACCTTCCAGACCGATAAAGTCTTTGTCGGCGTGCTCATATTCGCGCTTACGGGCATGATCGGAACGGAGGCAATCACTCGGGTGGAAAAGCGCTTTAATCGCTGGCGTCCCGCTGTGGGGTCTGCGGAATAGTCGTGCGCGTCGTCTTCAGTTGCCATAGTGACGGCACAACAATCAGACCAAGGAGGGAACAGGGCAGGTCCGTCCCTACCAAGAAGAAGATCATCCCTCGCCGGCCGCTGCGGAAATCTGATGAGAAGCGCGACTAACCCACGAAGGGGTTGGCGACAGGTATGCTATACCCGGGAAAGCGTGCGCCAGCTGCCGCAATAGGCGCTGAGACAACTGCGCCACGGTAATCTCGTTGAACATGCCGATCTTTATCCCTAAGGAACCGGCCGGTGATAACGGCGACGAGAGCAACCATCTGCTTCATCCGCTGGTTAACTCGGCTTTGATGCCACCTTGCGTGAGTGCGCGCGGATCCAACAATCGGTTGAGTTCATCCGCTGAGAGCGTTGTGGTTTCCGCCGCTACGTCTTTAATGGGTCGGCCTTCGGCGTAAGCTCGTTTGGCGATTTCGGCGGCTTTGTCATAGCCAACGATGGGGTTCAGCGCGGTTACCAGGATTGGGTTCTTTTCGACCTGTGCGGCGATTGCCGCTCGGTTTACGGTAAACCCAGCTATCGCTTTATCGGCCAGGAGGCGGCTGGCGTTGGCGAGGATTTGCAGGCTTTGCAGTAAACTATGCGCTATCACCGGCAACATCGTTTGCAGTTCAAAATTACCGTGGCTCGCAGCCACGGCGATGGTTGCGTCGTTGCCGACCACCTGAGCCGCAACCATCATGACCGACTCCGGAATTACCGGATTGATCTTGCCCGGCATGATTGAGCTGCCTGGCTGTAAGGCCGGCAGAACAATCTCGCCGAGTCCTGCCTGCGGTCCGGAGTTCATCCAGCGCAGGTCATTGGCAATTTTCAATAACGCGAGCGCCAGGGCTTTTAACTGGCCGCTGAGCTCGACGGCGCTGTCTTGCGTCGATTGCGACGCGAAGTGATTTGAACTTTCAAGCGAAACTAAATCCTGTCATGAGCGAGATTTGAGCGGCGACGCGAGCGCCAAACTCAGGATGGGCATTGATGCCGGTGCCGACTGCCGTGCCGCCGAGCGCGAGTTCGCTCAGGCGTGGCTGCGTAGCGATCAGGCGATCCATGGCCAGGTAGATTTGTGCCGCCCAACCGCCGATTTGCTGGCTCAATCGAATCGGCATCGCGTCCATTAAATGGGTCCGACCGGTCTTGACCACGTCGTCATGATCTCGCGCTCTGCGCAAGAGCTCTTCGTGCAGGTGGCGGAGCGCTGGCAGCAGACGCTCTTGCAGCTCGATCACGGCGGCGAGATGGATCACCGCAGGAAATACGTCATTCGACGACTGGCACATGTTCACATGATCGTTGGGATGCACCGCTTGACTGTCCATGATCTGTCGAGCGCGAGTGGCGATCACTTCATTGGCGTTCATGTTGGTCGACGTGCCCGAGCCGGTTTGAAAAATGTCGACGGGAAAATGGCCGTCGTGCTGCCCTTCGGCGACTTCCGCCGATGCCTTTACGATCGCTGATGCTATCGACGTGTCAAGTAATCCTAACTCGCCATTCACTGCTGCTGCGGCTGATTTAACGACACCCAGCGCGCGAATGAACGTGCGCCCAAAGCGCAGACCGCTAATCGGAAAGTTCTCGACGGCTCTCTGGGTCTGCGCCATGTACAGCGAGTCCAGCGGAACGCGCACTTCACCCAGACTGTCTTTCTCGATTCGATAAAGCTCATCGGTCATACAGTGCTCCTTTCGCCGATCGATCCGGTTCGTCGCCGCTACTTTGCTAAGGCGCCGTCGTTGCGCAGAGATCGCGTCACGATCATCTTGCCCTGACCGGGCGCGAGATCACTTGTCTTCGCGGCCAATACAAGCTCGATTATGATTCAATTCCTGGAAAAGTCGCATGCACGTATTTGCGACTTTCCCGCCTAATATCTACTTTTGTCAGGCATGCCTGACAGGAGCAGAAGGGGCGCTAAAAAACAAATTCATAGTCACCGGTATGATCTCCATGGGCCCAGGCAATTGTTAATTCGCTGTCGCTGATAGGATCGATTCTGTGCCCCAAAAAATCATTGCCGCAAAGCGACGAGGCGTGTCGCTCGCGGCACTGCAAATCACACCGATTGCGTCTCAGGCTGGCGGGGGGAGATATCGTTCTGACGACCCAAAGCGGACTGTCAGGTCTGGCTGATTGCGCCAAGAAAGACGGTGGGCGGCCGATGGCGTGGGCGGCAAAAGCAGAACTAGGAAGCCAACCGCGCCGAGAAATTGGCCGACCATGAGGATCTCCTGGGCGCTTGCTCTATTCGGCAAGGATGAGAATTACCGTACGTTGTTTTATTATGGCAACTCAATCTGCCGGTCTGGGCTGGCCGGTTCTGGGTATGGCTTGCGCGGCGCCGTTGGTTCGCTGACGCTTTTCATGCAACGCGCTCGCTCCAGCAACTCCAGGGTCTGCACCAGGCGATCCGGCGAGCCCCAGTCGCTCCAGTAGACTTCGAGCACCGGCAGGACCGCGATGGTCGCCGGCATGCGGTCGCTGACTTTTTCCAGGAAATCCTTGGAAAAGTTCATCGGCTCGATCTTTTCATAAAGCGCCTCGACCGCCTGTGCCTCCATCGGCGTGCCGATGGCGTCCAAGATGCCAATAAAATGATAATAGGTCGCCGGGCAAAGCCGCTGCATCATCTCCAACACCGTTCGCACTTTGAACACCATGATCATGGTGTTCCACAGGCCGCCGGCCTTGACCAGTTCCTGAGCTAGGCGGCAGTCGGGCTTTTCGACAAACTGGGCGACCTGGCGCGTGCCCCACAGATTGAATAGCCCCTCGCTTCCCTGGGGCAGGATGTAACCATATTCGACTTCCGGCGCTTGCGCTTCCATGGCGAGAAGGACGATACGCGACGGCTCACGGGCCACGGCTCGGGCGGCGAGGTCGACATGGTCCATGAAGCGGCCTTCGTCAAGGATGAAATGGTCCGATGGAAAGACCGCGACGATCGCTTCCGGGTTGCGTTTGTAGAGGTGGAGCAACGGCAGAAGAATCCCCGGACCGGTTTCTTTGTTGGCCGGCTGGACGATCACCGTGTCGGCACGGCGGTCTCGGAGCTGCCGCCGCACTTCGGGGTGGCGCAGATGTTGTTTGCTGACGATGGTCAGGACGCGCCGGGCCGGGATCAGCAATTGGCAGCGTCGGTAGGTATGTTCGAGCATCGAATGGCGCCCGACAAAATTGACATATTGCTTGGGCAGGTCGGTGCCGCGGGTTTCGCGAATATAGGGTTGCAGCCGTCTGCCATCGCCCGCCGCCAGCACCAAGCCCCAAAGCGCTGTTTGAATTTGTTCCTGCTGACGCAATTCAAGCATGAGGGTTCTCCTGATTGCAAAGCACAGCGCCGATTGGATTGTGTTACCGCTCGCTAAATCACCCGACAGTGATCGGGTTTAATAATTTCGCGCCGCAAATGTCATGCCGCCAGTTGCCGCTGCGCGATCGCCAATGGTTCGCGGCTTTCGCAGAAAAACCTTCGCAGATTCGACAGCGGGTCGGCGATTATTTCGCAGGTCTGACAAACGCCGAATTAGCAGCGGCGAACGATCCGAGAATTCCGTAGCAATCCAAGGCCTCGTGGCTGGGCGCAGCGCCGCTGTTGTGGGCACGTCCTTTGCCTAATGATTCAGTGAGCGGGGCGAAAGCAGTAACGGTAAACCATTAAGGAGGATGGCGATGAGCGAATTCAAACGCATACTTTGTCCGGTCGATCTATCCGAGTTTTCGTTGGAGGCGTTGCGCTTGGCAGCGCAACTGGCCGACCGTAACAGCGCGGTGTTGGATATTTTGCACGTTATCCATAATCCCTTCGACGAGCTCTACATGACGTCGATTACTTCGACCGATCCGGCGCTGCTCGACGCCTATGCCGCCGAGTCGCGCGAGCGCGCTAAGATCGTCCGTGCCACCGAGGAACACGCCGAGGTTCTGCTTAAGCAGTTCTGCCGCGACGAAGTCAAAGGTGTCGCCAAAGTCCACTATCACGTTCGCCAGGGCGATCCTTTCGAAAACATCCTCGATGGCGCCGAAGATTTTCTCACCGATCTGATTGTTTTGGCGACCCACGGACGCACCGGCATTAAGCGCTTGGTGATCGGCAACGTCGCCGAGAAAGTCGTGCGCCACGCACCCTGCCCGGTGCTGACGGTGAAGCCCAAGAGTTTGCCGAGAGTGGCAGACGCCGCAGCGTAAGGAGGTTGCCATGGGTGTCGCCCATGTCGCGGCGGGTCCGCCGCTCATGCGCATCGTTCATCCCTCGGATTTCTCGCGTTTGAGCCAAGTCGCCTTTGCCCATGCGCTCAAGATCGCCTTGCTGGCGAAAGCCGAGCTGGAAATCGTTCATGTGCACGGACACAAGATCGGTAAAGAGAAAGATGTCCATTGGAGCGATTTTCCCGGTGTCCGGGAGACTTTAGCGCGCTGGCAGGTGGTGCCGCCAAGCGCCACCCGCGAAGAAGTTGATAGTACCGGATTGCGCGTACGGAAAATTCTCAACTCGGAGGATGATCCGTTGGAGTCGATGGTGCGTTACTGCGCCGACCATCCGCCTGACCTGCTGGTGTTGGCGACTTATCAAAGGGAAGGTCTCAACCGCTGGCTGCACCGGGCGGTGGCCGAGCCGCTGGCGCGCCGTTCGCGCGCCATGACGCTGTTCGTGCCAAGCCATGGCCGGCAATTTGTTTCACCCGCCAATGGCGCTGTGCAGCTCAGCAAAATTCTTCTGCCGGTGGATCATCAGCCTAACGCGCAGGCGGCAGTGGAGGAGGCGTTTTTTTCTCGCCGAAGGTTTGGGTTGCCGCGACGTCGAGTTCAAGTTGCTCCATATCGGCACCGACAAAGGTATGCCGACGCTATTTTTGCCGCACCAGTCCGATTACCGATGGAAAGAACGCTTGGTGAACGGCGATGTGGTGCAGACGATTGAAAGGGAAGCCGAGCAGTGGACCCCGGATTTGATCGTGTTTACGACCGAGGGCCATCGGGACTTTCTCGATGCGCTGCGCGGCAGCACCACGGAGCGAGTGCTGCGCGCCGCCCACTGCCCGGTGCTCGCCGTGCCGGCGAAAGCGAGTTAGTGCCGCTGCGGAGATCGCAGGGAATTCGAGGTTTCGGCACAGAGCACACAGAGACCACAGAGTAGAAGATTCGGAGCCGGAGAATTGCCGCGCCTTCGACGGCTCAGGGCGATCGGGACGCATAGAACCTAGCGCGGCACAACGTAACGAAACATTCGCGCCAAGGTAGAGGGCGGGTTGGAAACCCGTGTGGCTTTTCATTTCCCGCTTGGGATGGTTGCAATCCCTTGCCTTCACGCTAAGCGCAGTGCCGTCATCCCCGTGACAACGAGGATCTAGGGTTTTCGTAGCGGCGGGGCGCGACCTGCACTTCGCTGGATTGCCGTTCTGCGCGGGAATTATCGGCAAAGAGAAAATCGACCTCGAGTCGACGCAATCAGAATCCCTCGGTTTATGGCCGACGAATGTTCAATGGATCAATTCCAATGCGATGGAGAAGGCGATTAGTAGAACGATCACCCATTCCAATATTTCCATGCGCCGGTTGGAGGCCTGATCGGAAATCTTTTCGTAGATGCTCTCCAGGGTTTGCAGTTTTCGCAGAATGCTGGTGTCCCACTCGTCCAGGTGAAAACGCCGGTTGATCAAGCGATAGACGCGGGCGAGATACTGGTCGCCCAAAAGTTTCAGGGTGTTGTTGACGCCTTCGAAGAGGATCGCATTGTCGACCTGGAGCTCGGCGACGCTGCGCAGATCGGCGCCGTAATAGCCTAACAGGCGCGGCAGGCTGAACGCGCGCTTTGAAAGCGTATCGTAGGCTTGATCCAGGGCGCGGTCGAGTTTTTGATCGAGATAGCGCATTTCCAATAGCTCGACATTGGCATATTCGAGAACCGCGCGGATATCGTCGCCGTCGCGATCGATGAGCAGAGCGGCATTCCAATCGACGATGGTCAGGTCTTCCATTCCGTAGGAAATCCGCGCGCCGAATGCCTCGGAGACTTCCTGCTCCGACAAGAGCCGCCGTTCGGCGCGCAGAATCCGCGCGATTTCCTGACCATGCTGGGCATGGAAAAGGTTGAAGTCGATCGCTTCGGCAAAAGACGCGATGTGAAAGACGATATAGTCTTCCACCACCGACGAGAGCCAGGCTTGCGCCGCTGCGTCGCCGATGACGTGCAGCAACTGACCGACCCGCAGCCGCGAGTCGGCAAGCAAAGGCTCGTTGTCGTAGAGTTCCTCGCTCAGCGTCAGCAGTTCGCTAAATGGTCCGGCAATGTCGACCGTATAGGTCACCGCCACCGCGCCGAAATCGTAGAACTGGAGATCGACGCTCGGCCGGGTGAGATAATTCCCAAGCTTGATTGCTTCGGTATCTTGAGTCAGACGGAGCGGCGCTGGCTGATACTCGAAGTAGCTAGGAGCAGGCCGTTTGTGCCGCAGGGTTGAACGTTGCGTCGCTTCATGAATGCGTGCTTCTGCCTTATTGAGATCGATGGAACGCGCCGCGTCATAGGCAAAGGTGATGTAACACAAGCCGTTTAGGATATTGAGTGTTGGACTGGTTTCCGTCGTCGGTGATGTCACGGCTATGCTCGGATCAAGTTCAAGATTGGCAATCAACTCGCGAATTATCGCCCCGCTCGCAGATTGGCAAGCGCTATATCTAGTTCCGTTCTCAGCGCGGGCAATTTTGCCATTGGCTTGAGCGGGCCGCCGTTTGCTCGCGTGGTCACAGCGGCATCGCAGCTTGGAGCGCGACTGAGGCACTCTCTGAGCCAAGAACAACCCGTACCAGATGGGTTGCGCCGTCGTCGGCGAGCTGGATGTGCATGCTGCCGCCTGCGAGCGATGCGCCATCGAGATCGATGGATAACACCCCGCGCGCAACGCCTTGTGGGTTCTCGACGGCAATTATGTAGCGCGCCGAGTGATAGCAGAATGCGATGTCAAAGCGCTTCCATGCACGCGGAATACAAGGGTCGAGATAAAGCCTCGTGCCGCGCACCCGAAAGCCGAGGATCCACTCGATGCCGGCCCGATACATCCAACCCGCTGATCCGGTGTACCAGGTCCAGCCGCCGCGACCGACATGTGGCGGTTCGGCATAAATATCAGCGGCGACGACATAGGGTTCGACCTTGTACCGGTAAACGCCAGTGCGGCTGCTGGCATGATTGATCGGGTTCAAGAGCGCGAAAAGCTCGCCGGCCTTATCGCCGTCGCCGAGCGCGGCGAAGGCGAGGACGGACCAGATCGCCGCATGGGTATATTGGCCACCGTTTTCGCGCACGCCGGGCAGGTATCCTTTGATGTAACCCGGGTCCGGGCTTGCTTGGTCAAAGGGCGGGGTAAATAGCAGGACGAGGTCGTCGCCCCGGCGCACGAGGTACTTCTCAACCGCCGCCATGGCGCGCGCGCCGCGAGCCGGTTCAGCGGCGCCGGAGAGAACTCCCCAGGATTGGGC
This sequence comes from uncultured delta proteobacterium, assembly GCA_963847445.1. Taxonomy (GTDB): domain Bacteria; phylum Desulfobacterota; class Binatia; order UBA9968; family UBA9968; genus DP-20. Next base: position 122,716 of record CAWJZV010000025.1, read on the forward strand.
GATCGAATCGATGCGGCATTCCGTGTTGGTGGCGGAGCCGAGCGGGCTGCCATCGTCAAAGTAGGCGCGCCGATACCACTCGCCATCCCACGCCCTCGCGTTCGAGCGCTGCTTTCAGCGCGCTGACATGCAGCCGCCAGATTTCGGCGCGCCGATGCTCGCCGCGGGCGTCGGCCACCCGGGCAAATTCCCAGAGTATGGTGTGAAGAAACCAGCCGAGCCAGACGCTCTCGCCTTTGCCCGCAGATCCGACCCGGTTCATCCCGTCGTTCCAATCTCCCGTGCCGATCAGCGGCAGGCCATGGCTGCCAACCGCTAGACTACGGTCGAGCGCGCGCGCGCAATGCTCGAACAGGGTAGCGCTTTGCGCGGAGACACGCGGCGCGAAATATGACTCGTCTTGCCCAGCCTCGAGGGTCGGCCCATCAAGGAAGGGAACGACCTCATCGAGGACTGTGATGTCGCCGGTAACTTCAAGGTATTGGTTGACCGCGTACGGCAGCCATAGAAGATCGTCGGAAATGCGGGTCCGCACACCCCGGCCGGACGGCGGATGCCACCAGTGCTGGACATCACCCTCGACGAACTGCCGTGCGGCGGCGCGCAATAACTGCGCCCGCGCGACGTCTCGATTCGCCACCATGAGCGCCATCACGTCTTGCAGCTGATCGCGAAAGCCATAGGCACCGCCCGCCTGATAAAACGCCGCGCGCGCCCAGACGCGACAGGCCAGCGTCTGGTAAAGCAGCCAGCGATTGAGCATCAGGTTCATCGCCCGATCAGGGGTTGTCACCTGGACCGCGCCAAGCAGGTTGTTCCAGCGCTCCATGACCGCGCGCAGGATTCCATCAAGGTCAGCCCCGCGGTAGAGGGCGATCAGCACCCGCGCTTCTTCCGCGGTCACCGCCTCGCCGAGGAAAAAGTCGATCTCCGCACGGCCACCGGGACGCAACTCCACCGTCGTCTGCAGGGCAGCGCACGGATCGAGGCCGGCACCGACCTTGCCTGAGAGTCGGTTGCCTCGTTCGAGCGCGATGGGGTGATCGAGGCTGCCATTGCGACCGAGAAACTCCGTCCGATCACTCGTCCACTCGGTTTGGCGCCCGCTGAGATCGGCAAACGCGACGCGGCCAGCGAACTCGCTGTTCCAAGCGTTGCGCGCGAGCATGGCCCCTGTTTCCATGTCGATCTCGGTGACAATAAAAGGCGCGGAGGCGCTCCGCGAAACGCCAAGCACCCACTCGACATACGCGGTCACCGAGAGACGCCTGGATCGACCCGAGTGATTCTCGATAGTGAGGCGGGAGATTTTGATTGGGTCCGCCAGCGGTACGAACTGCAAGAGGTCGAGCGAGACCCCATGTGACAGGTGCTCGAAGCGGCTGTAGCCCTGGCCGTGTCGGGCGGTGTAGGGCGAAGTCTCCTCGCGGATCGGCAGCACCGTCGGGCTCCACAACTCGCCAGTGTCTTCGTCCCGCACGTAGATCGTCTCGCCTGGCGGGTCGCTGACCGGGTCATTGGACCACGGCGTGAGCTGGTTCTCACGGCTGTTTAGCGACCAGGTGTAACCCGAACCCGATTCAGAGACCTGAAAGCCAAAGGTAGGGTTCGCGATCACGTTAATCCAGGGCGCCGGCGTCCATTGCCCCGCGCCGAGAATCGTCACGTATTCACGGCCGTCGGCGCTGAAGCCGCCGAGGCCGTTGAAGAACTCCAGATCCGGCCGCGGCGGCAAGACTTCCAATGGCTTAGTCGCCGGCGGACGTCGTTGCAGCGCAAGCGCAGGGGCTTGGGATCGTTGCTGACGTTCTACCTGCTCGGCCAGGGTACCGCGGCGGCTCAAGAGCACAGCTCGCGCCGCGGTCTGGAGTAGCGTGCGATCCTCAGCCGAAATTAGATCTCCTCGAGAATAAAAACGCGGCCCGACGGTTCCGGCCCATCGTGCGGCAAACGTGACTGGCTAGCCCGGAGCTGGCTCTCCAACAGGCCCTGGAGATCTTGGGCGTAGGATGGGGCCTGTTCGTTCAGAATAACCAGATCGACCGCTAATTGCTTCATGCGCCAGTATTCGTGGGCGCGGAGCAGCTGACGTACGATACCCTGGTCCTCAGCCTCATCGATGCGCACGAGGACAATTGGCAGATCGCCGGAAATTCCGTGCCGCCATAGTGCCGCGGGGCCGCGAGTATTACCGCGTGAGCACCGCAGATGATCGGCCGCAGTGCAGGGTCGGAGTACAGGATACGGCTGGCGAGATCCTGGAAGAGATGGGCCTCATCGGCGTCGATGCCGAGATGGCGCAGCTGCACCTGGGCCTGCGTCCACGCCAGTGTGGCGGCGCGCTCAAATGTTGCTGGATTGTTGTACTCGTCGGCCAGGTCGAGCGCCTCGTCGCGCGATTGCGCGATCAGCGTCGAGAAGGTGACCCGCGCGGAGGCGCCCGGCGCGAGCCGTGACACAGCGCCGGAGACTGAAGATCGGGTCGAGCACCGCGCCGACCGTGTTGGAGAGCGGGTGGCCATCAATGACCGACATCGGCGTTCGGATGCCGCGCCCGCGACCGAGAAACCGGGCGCGGTCGGTCTCGTATTCCATGTCGCCGACGGTTTCCCCTTCGGCGACGATGACGTGCGCCGCCCATACTTGCGGCTCGCTCGGTGACCGTGGCCGGCGTGTCGCGAGCAGGGCGCCGAGTTCGGCAGCAAATTCCGTCTGCACGAACAGATTGGAAAACGCCGGGTGAGCGGCATCGGCTGCCGGCGTCGCCAGGACGATTTCGGCGTACGATGTCAGCTCGATCTCTCGGCTTCGCGCTCCGAGATTGGTGATCGACACCCGGCGCACTTCCGCGTCGTGCTCCGGCGAGACGACGATTTCAAGGGTGGTCGCGATCGCGCCATCGCGCCGCCGGATCTCTACGCGATCTTCGGAAAAAGCCACTTCATAGGTGTCCGGTTCGACGCCGCTCGGTTGGTATGCAGCCGACCAGACCTGGCCGCTGTGCCGGTCGCGAAGAAAAAAGTATGTCCCCCAGGCGTCACGCGTGCGGTCCTCGCGCCACCGTGTGACGGCAAGGTCGCGCCACCGGCTGTATCCGGAGCCCGCCGTCGTCACCATCACCGCGTATCGCCCATTCGAGAGCAGGTGGGTGGCGGGAGTCAGGTCGTGTGGAGAAGTGAAGCGACGCAGGAGCGGTGGCACGAGATCGCGGACGTTGGCGACCGCCCGCACCTCCTCGACTCTGGGCCGGGTGACCAAGACGTCCCGCGGCGTCCGTTCCTGCAAGCAGCAGCTCGGTGGCTTGCATGCGCGGCTCGGCGTGAAAGCGCGCGCGCATCACGCCATCATGGAGGACATTTGCGAGCGCCACGAGCGACATCCCCTGGTGATGCGCCATATAGGCGTGCACGACGGCCACGGCTTGGTTCTCGGGCAGGCGCGTGGCGGTGTAATCGAGCGCTTCGTAAAAGCCATAGCGGCCGCTCGCGCCGGCCTCGGCAAGACGCGCGAAATTCTCTGCCGCCGACTTCGGGTCAATCATCGCCGCCAGCGCCGTCGCGTAGGGCGCGATGACCACGTCTTCACTCAGCCCGCGTTTGAGCCCCAGGCCCGGAACGCCAAAATTCGAGTACTGGTAGGTGAGCTCCAGATCGCGTGCGTTGTAGGCCGATTCTGATACTCCCCACGGCACGCCACGCTCGTTGCCATAATTTCTCTGACGGCGGACGACGAGAGCGCAGGTCTGGCCTAACAGACTGCCCGACGGCGAATGCATGACGAGCATGGGCATGAGGTACTCGAACATCGAGCCGGACCAGGAGACCAGCGCAGATCCCCGATCCACGGGCGTCAAAGCGCGACCAAGGTGAAACCAATGGGTCGGCGGGACGTCACCCTTGGCAATGGCAATAAAGCTTGCGAGGCGCGCCTCAGACGCCAGCAGATCGTAACAACTCGGGTCGAGGCTGTTATCGGCAACGCGGTAGCCGATCGAGAAGAGCTTGCGGGTCGGGTCGAAGAGAAAGCCAAACTCCATCGCGTCGAACATCGTTTTCGTGTGCGTTACGAGCGTCCAAGGCGGCGGAGCAACGCTTCGGCTGCTGCGGTCGAGCGCTTGAGGCATCTCAATGACAGTATCGATTCGCGCAAGGGAGTCCCTCGCTGCGGCGCTATCGGACGCCAAGCGTTCGCGCGCAGCTTCGTCAGTTCGCCTATGACGGTCTCGCACCATTCCGGCGTGTCGGACAGGGTTGGAAACGATGGAAACAAGCGCGATCCCGTCGAACCCAACTCTTGTTCGGGAATCGTCGGGCGATTGCTCGGAGTCATTGCCAAAGACCAGCCGCGCCCAGGGAATTGCCGCGTCGAGATCGCGCGCATGACTTTCGATGGCCACTCGCACAGCTTCCGCCCAGGCGACCAACTCCGCCTCGGCGCTGTCGCCTCGTTCCGCGGTCAGCGTGCGCGCAATGTCCGCCATCGTATGAGCCCGGGCCTCGAGCTCAGTGAGGCATGTGACCCATTCGCCTGGAGTCATAGGGACCGGTTCTAGAGCGGCGGTCAGGGCATCGAGCGCCTCATCCAAGTGTTTGCGGGTGACCGTTTGGGTGCGCCGGTCGTCAACGACTGCGCGTGCCGATTGGCGCAGGAGTAAGATGGCATCGGCGATCCCCGAGAGCGCACGCGGGCCGAGCAGCGGGCGCTCGATGATCTCTTGGCACGCCTGTCCGAGCGCGATGAGGTGACCGGCGAGGTTGCCACTATCGACCGAGGATATGTATTTGGGTTCAAGCGGACGCAGGTCACGGGTATCATACCAGTTATAGAAGTGACCGCGAAAACGCTCGAGGTCGTTCATGGTGCCGAGGGTCGCTTCGAGCCGCTCGATGGCCGCCACCGTGCCGATCCAGCCGAAATCGTGCGCCGCGATGATCGAGAGCAGATACAGCCCGAGGTTGGTCGGCGAGGTGCGGTGGGCCACGACCGGCAGTCGGTTCTTCCTGAAAATTGTCGGGAGGAAGCGCGTGGTCTTGCGGGCTGACAAAGGTTTCGAAGAATCGCCAGGTCCGCCGCGCGGTCAAGCGCAGCGTACGGAGGTCATCCTGCCGAGAGCGGCTGAGCCGCAGCTGCGCGCGGTGGCAGGCTGATCCAATAAGCCACCATCGGGCGACAGCGCCCAGAGAAGAGCGAAGGGCGCCGCAATCGGCCAGACTTCCGGCGGTTGGAGGGCAACAAGGATGGCTACCAAAGCAGCGAGGGCTACGGTGCCGTTCATGCGGCGATAGAAGCTGACAAGGCTGAGGTCCAAACCGGACTGCGCTTGCGCTGCCGTCACCCATTCAAGCAGCTTTCGGCGGGTCACATAGACGCGCCAGAGAGTCCGGATGATCGCGTCGGTCATCAACCATGCCTGGTCGGCAAGTAATGTGACCGTGAGTCCGACATGCGAAGCGGCAAGCACTAGATCCGTGCCCACCGCCCGTGCGTGGCTGCGTTTTGAAATTCCGCGGCGATGCGGGATCAGCCCAGTCAAGACCGGACAATAGGGGAGGGATGGCGATGCAGGCGAGCACGAATGTGGTCCAGATCACCGGCGAAGCGAACGGCAGCGTCCAACCGGCAATCAAGGTCACAAGGGCGGCCGGGGCCGACAGCGTGCGGCGGAGATTATCGAGCATCTTCCAGCGGCCGATCAGCGGAATCGAGGTACGGACCCGACCGCGGCCCATGTCCGGTGCGTGTCCTATGATCCACGGCAGCAACTGCCAGTCACCGCGCGCCCAGCGGTGCTGGCGGACCACGGCGACCTCGTAGTGCGCGGGAAACTCCTCGAAGAACTCGATATCGGTGACCAGTCCCGCCCGCGCAAAGATGCCTTCAAAGAGGTCATGACTTAATAAAGCATTCTCCGGCACCCTGCCGGCGAGGGCGGCCTCAAATGCATCGACGTCGTAGATCCCCTTGCCGATGTAAGAACCTTCGCCGAAAAGATCCTGATAAACGTCGGAGACGGCCGCGGCGTACGGGTCAATGCCAGCCGGCCCCGAGGAGATCCTCTGAAAAAGTGAACCCTCGCGATCGGTCGGGAGGGTCGGCGTGACGCGCGGTTGAAGCAAGGCGTAGCCCTCAACGACCCGGCCGACAAGAGGGTCAAACCGAGGCCGATTGAGGGGATGCGCCATTGTGCCGACCAATCGGCAAGCGGCCCCCCTTGGCAACCGCGTGTCGGCATCCAGGGTGATGACGTAGCGGACGCCGGAAGGAACGATAGGCGCTCGACCGTCCGCTGACACAAAGGTGGTATCCGTGGCGCCGCGCAACAAGCGATTCAGTTCATGAAGTTTGCCGCGTTTGCGCTCCCAGCCGATCCACTTGCGCTCGCTCTCGTTCCAGCCGCGCCGGCGGTGGAAAACGAAAAATCGCTCGTTCCCATCCGGCGCGGGCCCATGGCGTCGGTTCAACCGCGCGATGCCGTCGATGGTCGCGGCCAGCAGTTCGTCGTCTCCCGGCATGTTTTCCTGAGGCGCGTCTGTCCAGTCGGAAAGCAGCGCGAAACGAAGATCGCCATCTGAATTCGCCAGATAGTGCACTTCCAGCCGCTCGATCTGCTCGGCAATCTGGGCCTGACCGGTCAGGAGCGTCGGGACGACGACCAGGGTCCGCAGATCCGCTGGCACACCATCACGGAGCGCGAGCCTCGGCAGCGCCCGCGGCCCAAGCATCTCCGTGACCTCACGATTGACTAGTGCGATCGCCAGATCCGACGCCGGGATGAGAGCAAGAAGCGCGAGTAAAAAGCACACCCACGACTCCACCTTCGGCTGCGCCGGAATTGAACAGGAACAAACCGAGGATAACAGCGCTGACAATCGCGATAGTTCCAAGGTAGCGAGGCGTCGCTTGAGTCACATAAGCGCGGCGAAGCCAAGTTTTGACCGGCATGCGAAAGCCGAGTTCCTGTTCGAAGGCGACACGCCCGTTGGCGATCAGATAATAGCCGGGATCCGCGCGGCGGTCCGCAGCTGGGTCGCTGGCCCCTGGCGCTTCGACCCTGGACCTGTTTCGCTTGAAAAACCGCCCGCCGGGCAACTTCACGCTCATCGTGCGGTGAGCGCCGCGAGAGTTCCTCGATGGCACGCCGGTAACGATCTCGGGTCGCGAAGTCCGGCGCGGCAAAGCCGGTGTCGGCCCAGAGGATTGCGTCGACAAGACTGACGCTCTCGAAGAATTCCGCCCAGTCGAAGGCGGAAATCACGCGCATGCTGGTGATCACGTTGCGCACGGTCACGTTCATCGCCGCCTGCCGCTGGTGCTCGACCCGGACAATCTCATCGGCCGTTGTGCCCTGAGCTGCCAGGCGTTCCTCAATCCAGCGAAGAGCCGGCGTGACCACCGGATCCTGGTCGCGCAAGCGCTGGACGAGCTGCACGATGAAGGACGCCGCCAACGGGGCTCCCTCGAACTGCCGCAGGACCGTCGCCGCGGGCTCGATTGATCGTCCGCCAAGTCCGAGCAGGCGGTCGGCCACCGCGTCAGCCTCCTGGCGTGCCGCTCGGTCATGCGACGATGCGCTCCGCCAGGCGGCGGAGATTCTCCACGAGCACCACCCGCAAGGTGATCGCGACCGCCCAGAGCTCGCCGATCGTCAACGGCTGCACGCGCTGGTAAGCGCGCACGAACCGACGAAGCATTTCGGGGTCAAACCGGCTGTCGGTATGGGCGACGAATGCCCAGGCCAGCCCATAGACGCGCGGATACCCCTGGAGTGGACCCTCGGCCAGCTTAGGCAGTTCTCGGTAATAGCCGGATGGCAGGTCGTCATGGATCTCGCGCAGCTGTTCGTCGACGATGTGATAATTGTCGACCAGCCATTCCGCCGCAGGTGTGATGGCGCGCTCATCCGGATCGCCTGGGCAATCGCATCGATACGATTCGAGCAGCACCCGCCCGTTGTCCAGCACGCGCGGCAACAGCGGACGACCTTTGCGCGGCGTGGTCGTGACACGCTGGGCGGCGGCAAGGCTTTCAGCGTGCTGCTCAAGACGCTCGGCGCTGAAGAGTTCAGCCCGAATCGGTTCTTCGAGCTGCGAAAGAACAACGGCGTCTGAAAGGAGCTTTCGTCGCAGGTTTTGCAGAAATAGTGTTTTCAATCCATATACCTCACGGTCATCCTGGCTGGCTCGGGCTCATTCACAGGCTATCAAGTTCAGCCGTCAGGCGGAACAAGTAGAGGCGGAAACGTTGAACCTAAAAATGCACGAAAGTTTTGACGCTAGTATTGTCAATGACGGATTGGCGCAGCACGGCGCTGGGGTGGTCTGGTATTTGGGTCAGGATTTACTCTCGTGCTAACACTTTTAATAGCAGCTTCACATCATTGATTTCCTTAGTGGTGACCTCGCCCGAGGTAAAAAATCTAATACTTCCACCCTTATCTATGATGACGATGTTGCTCACGTCGGCTTTCATCTTGTAGTCGGAGGACATCTTGCCGTCCCAGTCACAGTAAATGGCCATGCCCTCTTTCTTAGAGTGTTCCCTGAGTTTGTGTTTCCATAACCCGCGGAAGGGCCAGAATGCCTCCGAACAATCGATAATGGGGAGTCTTACCAGGATGCTTTTTAGCGCGTCCGTTTGCTCGGAATACATTTTATTTAGTTCATTCTTCAGTCTCTTATTGGCGTCGACAATGTCTTTGTTCTCATAGAATATCGCAGTGACTTTGCCCTTGAGCATGTCTAAGGTCAGTTCCTGGTCATCGCCAGATTGAACTCTAAAGTGGGGCGCTGCGGAGCCTATCAAGCCGCTGGCTGCTAGAGCTGAACTTTGGAAAACTGGCAGGCTGAGCAGAGCGACCACAAGTATGAGATTCTTTGCGAACATTTTCTGGCCTGACTATTGTTCTTCAAATAATCCCTCGGATTGCGTTGTTTTATAACCTGCTCGCGGCTGGTCTGGGTGATGCCCGGGCGAGCAAGAGCCACGACCGGGAGAAAAATCAGCGCATCCCAACGAGGGTTATGGGATTGATACGCGCAAGGACTGCTTCTTTCGTTTTCGACCACGAGTCACGAACACGAACAACTGCGCCATCTATGGCGATTTCCGCAAAGCGGCGATTCTTTCCTCTGTCGCCGGGTGAGTGGACAAGAAACCACCACCACTGTCGCCTCCTGCGGTCTTCGTCAGCCATGTCAGCGTGTCGATCATTACCTCTTTGGAATATCCGGCCCGGCGCAAGATCTCGACACCGTGACGGTCCGCTTCGAGTTCCTCTGAGCGGCTGTAGCTATTTGCAATCAGCGCTCCCGCGATCGGCGTCACCACGCTGCTGCCCGGAAAAAACTGTTCGAGCAGAATCACGCCAATATTGATACCCGTGCCCAAAGTCTGTGCTCTGGCCACATGGCCAAGATCGTCGTGAGCAATCTCGTGTGCCAGCACCCCTCTAAGGTGCTCATCGTTGGCCTTTTGCAGAAGACCGGTCGTCACTTGAAACTCGCCACCGCCGGCATTGGCCGCGTTGATGTTGGGATCGTCAAGAACACGGACGCGGATCTCGTTTAAACGGCGCGGGTTATTGGTCGCGCGCATTAGCGGCATCATGATCCGCTGCACTCGCTCGGTCTGCCTCGCATCAAGCGGTCGGCTGCTCGCAGTGGGACGGCCTCCCTGCGGCGCGGGCCGGCGAGACGAAGTCTCCAGGGCGCAGCCGGCGGGCAATCCGACCAAGATCAAAATGGCTATAGTCCGAAGGCATCTCATGGTTTTTCCCCTCGTCGTCGGCTCAAGCCGCGCCGATGATCAATCCGTTATCGGTTGTCGCGCAGGAAAGTAGGGATCTCAAATCGTTGTCGATCGAGAAATCTCCCCTCGACTCGGACTTAATCGCCATCCCGAAGCGCGCGGAACGATCCACCGCGCCTTTGGTAAGGCTTTTTGCGACCTGATTGTCGGTGTCAACGGCTGGCCGTACCAGGCTGAACACACTCAGATTCGGCCCAGCAGGAACAGAATCAGGACGATAATCAATATCGTCCCGACAATGCCCGAGGGACCGTAGCCATACGAGTGATAGCCCCAGTTAGGCAGACCGCCAAACAGGAGCAGAATCAAGACGATCAACAATATTAGTCCCATAATAAGCTAGCTCCTTTTTGATTCGATTTGACGTTCGGCTAGTTTGGCAAAGAGCCTGGGTCTAATAATTGGACGGGGCTGAACCGCGGGCGGCTGACCTGCTCCTAGATATTTCTCTTTAGATTCGTCCCCTCAAGATCTGCACGGCCAGCCAAGTGGCGACGATTACGATCGCCACAATCCAAAGTAAATTCATTTCATCGTTACCTCCATCTCGTGTCCAACTCGTCGCAGTTTCATCCAAGGCTGATTGCGGCCAAGACCTTGCACCCCAAGTTGAACTACGCCTTCTTGGCTCCGACCACCACCAAGACAATCCCGCCGACAAGCGCCAACCCGCCCAAGAGAGGGGAGAGCGGGATGGTCTTCTGGGTGTCGGCGGTGGCATGGATGGGACCGATATCGATAATCTTCTCGCGGCTGGTATAGGTGATGCCCTGGTAAGCAAAAGCGACGATTCCCAGAACGATCAGAGCGATCCCGACAAGCGTTATCGGATTGATGCGCATAAGAATCCATTCCTTGTCACAACGCCGAAATGGCTCCTAGACTCTGCGTCCCTGAACCAAATTGATCACTAGCATCACCAGGGCAATGACCAATAGGATGTGCACGAATCCACCCATCGTGTACGAAGTGACCAATCCCAGCGCCCACAGGACCAAAAGAATCACAAAAATAGTCCAAAGCATGGTTCAACTCCTTTCTCTACTAATGTCTTCATTGGAACTTCTCCGTTTGGTAAGGCCAATGAGCAAGATTGATGCACAGTTCTTCATCTCTGCAACTCGTTGACGCGACTTGAATTTATTTTTTAGGAAGTCGCATCGCTGACAATTACCCAAGGGTAATTTTGCGAGAATGCGAATCTGCTAAGACTAGGCGAGCCGCTCAATTGTGTGAAACGCGGAGCTGAACAATTGGGTTCTCGTAATATCTACGCTTACGCGGGCGGGGAATTGTCGTGCAAACGCCATTACACTTCTGGGCAATGTTCTGAGAATCACCGCGCGCATAAAAACATCTGCGCTGGCATGGCTTGTGCCTTTCCAAGGGTTAAGAAGAAAGCGTAACTGAATGAAAGGGGATTATCATGATACGAGCAAATGGTTCCTTAGGATGACGGGCGGGACCGCGTGATGATTGACGCGCAGCTAAAGCGACCTTTGAAATAACCAAAAAATAGCCAGCGCAATGAGAGTCGTGATCGCCGGTATAGTAAGCGCCATGCTGGTCGCAGGGAGAAAAGGCTATGGACCGAGGGGGCGGGGCAATTGCCCCGCCCGCGAAGACGAGCGACGCGAGTTTACTTGCCCTTCGCCTCTTCGATCGCCTTGTCGACCTGCTTGCCGGCTTTTTCGACGGGTCCCTCGGGGTTGATCTTGTCCTTTGCAGCCTCGACCGCCTGGTCGACCTGCTTGCCAGCCTTCTCGACGGTTCCTTCGCGCTCGCAGCCGACACCCACTAACGCGCCACCCAGCACCAGCAACGCGCTAGCAACTACTCGGATCATTTTTTGTTGAACTCCACTGTATGTATTCATGGATTTTTTTCCTCTAGGAACAATAACCACGTTGGTTATTTGGCTTTAATTCTAAAAGATGTTGTCGGTCAGGCGTCCTTCACCTTATCGACCGCCTTCTCCGCGGCATCTTTCACCTTATCCACCACCTTCTCCGCTGCTACCTTCACCTTGCCCACCGCCTGATCGAGCTTCCCCTCTCGTTTCAAGCGTTCGTCATCCGTCAGCGCCCCCGCTGCCTCTTTGATCCGCCCTTTGATCTGGTCGGTTTTTCCACTCATTGCCGTGCTCCTTTCGTTCACTGAGGCGCCCGCTCGTGCGCTCGCCTCGTGTGGTTGTGCGGCACCGGGCCGCGTAGTTAATAAGGTCCTGTCTTTGTGCAACTGTCTGTCATGTTTAACCCTTCAGCATTGTCCAGTATTCATGCAGGCGAGCGGTAAGTGGCTGAGCGCGCTTGTTTTAGCGGACTATCGTCTCGGTCGTCAGCGAAGATTCTGGAAACCTAAAATTTGTGCCAAAATCGTCTCCAAGATGGAATAATTTCCGTTATCGAAGCGGCCATATCGATAACGGCTATTGTAACCATCCTCATAACCGCGCCGGAAGCCCTCACGGAAGTAGTGGTTGTAATCGGCCCGGCTTACGTAATAGCCGTTGTAACCGTAGTTTGCGTCCCGATAGGCATAAGAGTCTTTGTAGTTGGAACGCCAACGGTCGTCGTGGTCGGCTATGCCGGCGCGGAAGCCTTCTTCATAACCATACCTGACCGCTTGGCGTAGCGCCCGCGCGCCATATTCGTTGATTTGGTAGTACATGCCGCCGCGATTGTAACGATAGATCGGCGGGGTGTAAAAATACGGATCATTGTCGTAGTCGAACCGATGGTCCCGTAAATAGATCTGCTGCTGCCGTAGGCGCTCAAGATACTCTTGCTGAAAGCGATACTGAGCCCTGCGCCTTTCCTGCTGTAGCCGCGCTGCATGCTCTCGGGCGAGACGCTCCTGCTGTTCCAAATGTAGCCGGTACTGCTCTGCCTGTTGTCGCTGCTCTTTGATCCGCTGTTGCTGCTGCTGCTGTGACAGACGCTGTTGTTGTCTCTGTTCCTGAATTTGCTCTTGCTTCTGTTGCTGCACGCGCTGCTGCTGGATTTGCTCCGATTGGCGCTCAATCCGCTCGCGCTGCTGCTCCTGCCACGCGCGTATTTCATTCCGCTCCCGCTCAGATTCTCGCTGCGCTTTCTCCTGTTGCTGCTGCTTTTGCTCTTGCTCGGATTTTTTTTGCGCCCTGTCTTGCTGCTGGTCTTCTTTGCGTTGTTGCTGCTTTTCGTCCTTTTCACGTTTTTGCTGTTCTGGCGATTGTCGCTGGCCATCGGCCGCTATGCCGATCCCCGCCAATGACAGGGTGCTGATAACCAGCGCCATCGCGAGCTGATCCCGAATATTAAGTTTCATGATACTCCTCCGAATGCTTAAGGCGCGTAACTTCTAGATCACGCGAAGTTATGTTTGTTTCTACGAGTCGCTATATCTTGATGAAGATGCTTTTGATCCCCAGGAGGGTTACAGGAGCAGTACACTTCTCCAGCGGCCTGGTCGGTGATTTTTTGTGCACGCGACCAACCGCGCCGGGTGACGTGCCTCTATTGCACGCTAGACCGTTCTCGCTAGATTTGTCCCCTCATGAACTCCACGGCCAGCCAAGTGGCGACGATTACGATCGCCAATATCCAAAGTAGATCCATTTCTCTTACCTCCATCTCGTGTCCAACTCGTCGCAGTTTCATCCAAGGCTGATTGCGGCCAAGACCTTGCACCCCAAGTTGAACTACGCCTTCTTGGCTCCGACCACCACCAAGACAATCCCGCCGACAAGCGCCAACCCGCCCAAGAGAGGGGAGAGCGGGATGGTCTTCTGGGTGTCGGCGGTGGCATGGATGGGACCAATATCGATAACCGTCTCGCGGCTGGTGTAGGTGATGCCCTGGTAAGCAAAAGCGACGATCCCCAGAACGATCAGAGCGATCCCGACAAGCGTTATCGGATTGATGCGCATAAGATTCCTTTCTTCGTCAGAACGCCGAGATCGCTACTAGATTCTGCGTCCCTGAACCAAATTGACCACTAGCATCACCAGGGCAATGACCAATAGGATGTGAACGAATCCACCCATCGTGTACGAAGTGACCAATCCCAGCGCCCACATGACCAAAAGAATCACAAAAATAGTCCAAAGCATGTTTCAACTCCTTTCTATAAAGAACTCACCCTGTCGGGTTTCCTATCCGCCCAATGTCTCTCGCCGTTCTTGCTTTTCAACCTTCTCTTGGGCCTCCGCAGCGGCGTCACCTGAGCAGCAACCATGGCTCAAAAGTTCCTTGCCTTTTTCGACGATTGCTTCGCTGGTCTCGCGCAGCTTGTTGCTCTGCTGACTTAGGTAGTCGAGGGCCTCAGTGCTGCGCTCACGAAGCAATTCCCGGGTCTCTTTACGCGCGAGCAGCGCGGCCACCAGCGCACCGATGGCCCCTAAACCCAGACCGATCAGCAATAAGGAGAATCTAGATTCACCGTTGGTTCTCATCCGTTTATCCTCCTCTCTTGTTACGCTCACGCCGATACCGTCTGTCTCTAACGCTTGATCACTTGCAGGTTATTGACGACCTGTCTGACGCCCTTTACCTGCCCGGCAACCGTTCCAGCGCGCGACTTCTCCTGGGCGGTCTCGACTTCGCCGGTAAGGACGACAATGCCGTTGTTGGTCTCGACGCCCACACGGGTCAGGGTGTTAACCCGCTCTCCTGCGAGTGCGGTCTTCACATAGGTCGTCAGGGTGCCGTCATCGATGTTCTGTCCCGCGGTCTCACCGGTCATGGCTTGGCAGCCGGCTATCAAGAGTAGAAATGCCACCATCGCGGTAAACTTTTTCAATGCCCGTATCATAAATAACTCCTTTTCCCTGTTACTTGTTTCTTGGTTACCCGCTCGATTCGCTTAAACGAACAGAACGGATATGCGAAAATCTCCTCGGCCGCTAGTAAATGAGCGATCCTGACTCGATCTGTTTCTTACGCTCTTCGTATTCTCGACGCGATATTCTTTCGGCTTTGTAGTCCTCCTCGAGCTGCTGCATCTCGCGATAGGCGTTATATTCGTAAGCCGCTCCTGTTCCGCCAGCCCCCACCGCTGCTCCACCCAAGAATGCGCAACCGCTTTGACCGAGAGCTACTAGCATCACTAACAGCAACATTAATTTTTTCATTTTAGACCTCCTCCTTAGTTAGGTCTTGCGCCTCTGGAAATTTACCTAATGCAATTTCGATGCACAGGTTTTGATGATTGGATTTGCGCGGTTCTCACGATGTTTATGTTCTGGGATTTTTCATTCTTGGCAATTATGAGGGGGACGATTCGCAAGGTTGGAAAATTTTACAGTTCAAGTAGTCACGGTCAGGGTGAAAACCGCGTGCAATCGAACCTGCTAATGCGCCGTAGGCGTGGCACGTCCGTTGCTCAATTGCTTCAGTAGAGAAAGGAGCTACCGAGATCGTTATGAGCGATGGTTTAAACAGCGCTGGTGATTCAAACTTCTACAAGCGACGCATGATCAGATTAGCGGCGCCGGTGTTGCTGTTTTTCATTCTGTTTTCTGGCTGCGGGATACCGGTTTCGCGAACGACGATTATTCCTAAAGGAGTTGCGGAAAGCCCAGAACACTTAATGGCAAAGCTCGATTTGCTGAAAACGGGAATGGAAATCGGCGAAGTGTTTGAACTGCTCGATATCAAGCGAACCACACCAGGGGTGCGGGAATTCGTGACCGCTGAAGAAAAACAAAGACTCTTGTATGGCGCCAGCCAGATGATCGGCTCTCCAAACGAACTCGAACAATTCCGGGGTCACCTGGGCAAAGCATCGAATTTTCGAAATAAAGTTCCGCGATATTGAGAATCGTTTGCTTTTCGATTCCGCTGTTTCTGTGCTCACCACGAAAGCCGGGCCGGATTTCATCAGCTATGTGGTCTTTTATGAAGGCAAGCTGATCAATCCGCCGAGTAAGCCTGACAATTTCTATCAGGAAGAGGCGACAAGGATTTATATAAGCGACTTGTTCGGAACCATTTTCAGGGTTGGGGCGACACGAGGAGTCGGTTCGCTCGGCAACTAGAATTTGCCGTACTAGCGGCGCTTTCGTGGGAGTTCAAAGTACCCGGTCTCAACAGTCATCACGTTGGAGCACTTTCACCGGTGCTGAGCAAATTGAAACCACTGATCAGGCGCAAAACGGATAGCTATATTCCGTTCATCCCGAGCGCTGCTGCGCCGATGAGAAAACCCCTGGTGTTTTTGCGCGCCACTGCTCGCTGCAAAAAAGTCGCCGTAGAGCGTTTTGCAGCTGCTATCGACTACCGCTTTGAGGCACCAATTTGGGCGTGTCAGTGTCACTCTTGGCCGGACCGATGCTACGCATGGGCACGTAAATAACCGAAGGCCGGCGCGGGTTTGGCCTGGTGATAGAAATCCATGAGTTGGTACACTCGCCGTGGCATGTCGGTGCTTACCGGAAAGCCCAACTTTTGCGCGGCTTGCACGGTAATCGGAAAGTCATGGGTCCAGCGGCCTTCGCTCAACACGACTGCCAGTTCCTCGGCCTTTTTACGGGGCAGGCGCTTAGTCAAAATATCCGCGATAAAGCTGGCTACCTGCACCCGGGCTTTCACCGCCATATCAGCTATCATCAACGTTTCGTCGCTCGCGGTGTGCTTTTTTATCTCAACGACCTTGAGAATAGATGAAGCAGCGACTTCGCCGATTTGCGGATCGACGGGCCCGAGCACGGCGTTGCGATCCATGACGATCTCGGCGGCCGCCAATGCGATCATCGTGCCGCCACTCATCGCATAATGGGGAATGAACACAGTGACCTTACCCTTATGCTCGGAAAGCGCCTTGGCAATTTGCTCAGCGGCCAGCACGAGCCCGCCGGGCGTGTGCAGGATCAGATCGATCGGCTGCTCGTCAGGAGTAAGTCGAATCGCGCGCAAGACTGCTTCAGAGTCTTCGATGTTGATGTAGCTTGACACTTGCACGCCGAAGATACTCTGGCTGTCCTGCCTGTGGATGAGCGCAATCACCCGCGACTTACGCTCGCTCTGAAACTGATCGAAGACGCTATCGCGCGCTTTCTGGGTGGTGTCGCGCTGGCCGAATACTTGAAGCAGCACCACACCGGTAAGCACCAGCCAGAAAATCATACGTGCTGTTTGCGCGAGCTTGAACCAGATACTCGTTCTGGCCTGGGTTTCACTAGTCATGGTTCTGTGAGAGCCTTAAGGCGCCAAAGCTAACCAGTTTTTTCTGGTCTTCGTCGTACAGACTCAGCCACGCCGAATTGAGGCTGGTACGGATAGTCAACGGTTCGACTGCCTGGAACGCCGGGACGTTATCGTAACAGCGCTGCAGATTGTAATTGGGAATAGTCGGCCGGGCGTGATGAATATGATGCAGACCGATGTTGCCGGTGAACCACTGGAGAATTTTCGGCAGCTTCAAATAGGAGCTGCCTTGCAGTGCTACTCTCGCCGGATCCCAAGATTCATGGCGCGCCCAATAGACGTTCTCAAACTGGTGCTGGAGATAGAACAACCACAAGCCCAAAGAGCCGGCAATCGCGATCACGGGAAACTGAATCAACAGATATGTCCTTAGACCGATCGTTAAACTCGCGACAACGACAACGAGCAGAATCGCCAGGTTAGTGAACGCCACACTGATGCGCTCGCGCTTTTTGGCAGCGTTGCTGGAAAATCGCTGAACGAACAAAAACAGCAGTACCGGACCGGGAATAAACAGGATGAACGGATTGCGATAGATTCGATAGGCGAGCCGCTTGCGTCGGGGCGCGGCCAAATATTCCTCTGTCGTCATCGTCCAAATATCGCCGGTGCCGCGCCGGTCGAGGTCGCCGGCCGTGGCGTGATGCACGGCGTGAGTATAGCGCCAGTCTGCAAACGGTGTAAAAATCAAGATGCCTGAGATATAACCCAGGATTGTATTTGCCCGCCGGGATGGCAAGAAAGAACCATGACAACAGTCATGGAACAAAATAAAAATACGGACAAGGAGTCCTGCCGCGATCACGGCCAAAGCCAGAGTGATCCAATAGGGATACTCCTGCCGCACGGCATGGAGCATTAAAGCCCAGAGGACACCATAAGGAATAAACGTGTCGAGGAGTTGCCAGCACGCTTTTCGGAAATTCGCCTGAGCGTACTTGCGCGTGATCTCCGATAAATCGTAATTGGATGGCTTAGCTTTTCCCGAGTCGTCAGCCGTGCGATCTCTAACGACTTCAGGAATCGGCTGGCCGACCAGCACGTCTTGATTCACGACAGTGCCCACAGTGGAACGCGATCATCTATCCGCCCACGCCTTCGCGCTTTTCTTCTTCGTAAGCCTGCCTTTCGCCTTCGGCACGGGACTGCACCGACTCGTGGCCTTGGCAGGCAATGAAGTTTCGGCCTTTTTTCACGGCTGCTTTACTGCTCTCTCGAAGCTTTTGTCCTTGCTCCTTGAGGTAATCAAGGCTCTTGGCTCCGCGCTCCAGTACTTTCTCACGCGTCTCTTTGCGCGCCAGCAGCGCAGCGATGAGCGCACCGACGGCGCCGATGCCAATGCCAACTAGCAAGGTGGGGATTCTAGGTTCAGCTTCGGTTCTCATGTCTCTTCTCCGTCGGGCGTTTTCGTTTAAACATGACCGCCCTGAACATGTTCAGCTTTTCCTCCGCTGAATATCGCAAAACATATGCCTCAGACTGTCGGCGAATTGGGCAAAAACTCAAGCCGGCGTAGCCGTTGGTAAAAGCGCGCTTGCCAGTAGCTGACATCATCGCCGTATGCGTCCAGCCGGTTGGGCCACCGCCGCGGCGACGCGCTCGAACATGCCGTCGGGCTGTCTCGATCAGCGCGCCGTTACCGTCGCGCCGCAGATAACGCTGGCGCAGAACTTCCATGGCGGTTCGGAAAGCCGCTGGCGGTTCAGGCTCAGCTCGCGTCGACACTGACATGGCCTGCAAAGATTTCTCCTTGTCCGATAGCTTGGCTGACGCAATCCTGGTGCCTCGCGGCCAGGGCAATTTCTCCGAGCCATTGACGATAGCAGCTGATCACACTTGTCATTTCCGCGACGACGGCTGGCGGCGTTTCTCAGGGTTGCAAATCGCTGGCGTCGATAGCGGGGCGCACCGGTTACTACCAGGCAATCCTCAATAAAGCCGGCTGGTTCGTCCTTTGCTAACTCTCTTAGTGCGAGACGATGTTGTGAGCGACCGCAATGCAGAAAGGGCGATTCCTATGACTTATGAAAAGAGCTGGTCGGATTGGTGGCGGCAGTTTCTCGGTGTCTCTGCCGGGGGTTACGACCACGTTGTCAAGATTCTTTGCGCCCGTTACGTGGAAGAGATGCAGCATGTGCAGCGCTATACCGAGCACGCCGAACGCATGCAGTATCCGCAGTTTCGCGAGAAACTCTTGCGCATCGCCGCGGATGAGGCGCGCCACGCCGAGTGGCTGGCGGAAAAGATCACACTCTTTGGCGGCAAGATTCCCAACGTGCCGAAAGAGCCGCCGACGACGAAAAACAGCTGGCAATATTTACTGGGCGATCTCGAAGAAGAAAAGCACTGCTCGGACGATCTGATTGAAGTAATGCAGACCGTCCGCAACGAGCTCCCGGATATCGCCGCGATGCTCGAACGGATCTACGAAGACAGCGAAAGACATCGCAGCGAGATTCGCGGCATGCTGATGCGCAGCGACCCGCAGTCGATCTGGCCGGCGTGAGCAGAAGGATTTGGCCGCAAAGAGCGCAGCGTCGGCACAGCTGCAACCAAGAGAAGAGTGTCGCAACGGGAATTGGTCACAACTGACACGAAGGCGCGGAAGTTCTACACCGAGTTCGGAAGTTTATCGTTCACTCGCAAAACTCTGTTGGCATCTCGCAGTATCTGCGGGTCCGATGGCTGCAAGCGCAGTGCAGTGCATCCTAGAACCGATCTTAGCTGCAGAGGTTTGCCAGCGATCACGGCATCAACCTCCCTGAATTGACACCCTTCGTTTCGCCAGACTTCAGCTGGCGGCAAGACGCGAGGTCCATTCCGCTACTCGGATAGAGCCACCAGGTTCATCGCATCGCAGGCAAGCGCGCTCAATGATGCCATCGCTAGGTCCGAGCGAGAGCAGTGATGCGCTCGCCAGATGCCGAGAGAATCGCCGATCACATGTTCGCGAACGCTCCTACGCATCGCGGCAAGATGCGTGCATCGCCGATCCATGACGAACATGAGTGACTGCGAGCTCCCGACGCTGAGTCGATATGCACAGCCACGCCGAACTTGGCGTATTTGCGCCTTGGCGAGAGGAATTGCCGGAATCGGAGAATCGAATCAGGAAACCCGGAATATAGAGCCGACTTCCCGGACATCGTCAGGTTGCTCGATCGGATCGAGGCGGACGCCGAAAAAAATTGCGCAGGAAATCCGCGCGCTGCTGTTGACGGCGCGACTACCCGGTCGCCCGGGCAGCTTAGTCGCGTGAATGGCTGCTTGGAAGATGGGGCAGTTTTCGGCGCCGTCCTTTTCCCGGTCTTGTTAGCTTGGTCTTTTGCCGCCGAGGTGGCGCTTGAACCAATTGCGCAGCCAGTCGCGCCACTTCATGCAAAGTCCCGGGCTCCTCAAACAGATGGGTCGCTCCCTCGACGATCGCCAGATGTTTTTCAGCTTGAGTATTTTCATAAGCCTGCCTATTCAGTTCGATGACGACATCGTCCAGACTGCCGACGATGAGTAAAGTCGGTGCTTGCACATTGGCCAGGGCGGGCAGCGCCAGATCCGGCCGGCCGCCGCGCGAGACCACGGCGCCAATGGCCGAGCCCAAGGTCGCCGCGGCATTGAGCGCCGCCGCCGCGCCGGTGCTAGCGCCGAAGTAACCGACATCGAGGGCGGAGCAACGCGGTTGCTCCATCACCCACTGAGTCGCGCGTTCAAGACGCCAGGTCAGCAGATCGATATCGAAGCGATTCCCGTAGGTGATGTCTTCCTGTTTGGTGAGCAGGTCCATGAGCAAGGTGGCGATTCCCGACTCGTGCAGATTGTTCGCGACGAAAGTGTTTCTTGGGCTCAGCCGGCTACTGCCGCTGCCATGGGCGAACAGCACCACGCCCTTGGCGTGGCGCGGGACCACGAGCATGCCTTCGAGTTCGATGCCATTCACGGGTATCTTGACCAGTGCGTCAAAGTGGCTTTTCTCAAGCGCCAAGCTATTCATGGTCTCCTCCGGGTTGACCTCAGTGAAGAAGGTGATGCGCCTCGTGGTGGGCGATTTCGGCGATTTTATGGAAAAGTTCGTGGGCGTCGTCTTCGCTGAGGTGGTTATCCAGTATGGGCAAATAAATCTCCTCCTCTTTAGCGAAGTGAAGCTTCACTACGCTGTAAAGGCCATAGAGCACCCGCCGCAATTCCGTCGCGGTGACCCTGTCGAAGTCAGGCTGAAAAATGCGCGAGCGCAAGATTCTAAGTTGTTCCGTCAGGCGGCTTACTTCGACGTGATCCCGGCTCATGGGGGTCGTCGCTTGCGGTGTGCCCAAAGCCTTGCCGACCGCAGGATACAGCACCGCTTCGTCCGCCGCGGCATGGGGAATCAGACTATGCGCAAGAAAGTCGTAGACCTCGTCAATGCTCCGTTGCAGATGGTCGCGCGAGAATTCACCGACGCAATCCGCGACCACACGAAGCTTTTCGATCTGTGGCAACATGAGATGATGTTTCTCTCGGAAAGGCTCTGTGACATCGGACATGATCGACCTCCTTCGTTCAACCCTAATGGCGTGCTCTTCGATCGGCTTGGAGCTAGGCGTTGCCCCGCGGAAACTCTTCGGAGATCACTTTGCCGATATCGCGCCATCTCGTCGCCCAACTGGGCGATCAAATCGTCGAGCGTAACGATGCCCAAGGTGGTGTCGAAGCCATTGACGATCGGTACGCGCCGGACATGGTAGGCATGCATCAGCGCGGTCAAATGATGCAGATCTTTATCGACCGAGATGCGAATCGGATCCGGCGTCATGATGTCTTTGACGGCGGTCTTGTCCGGATCGCGCTTGGCCCCGGCGACCCGCAGGGCGATGTCGCGGTCGGTGACGATGCCGCAGAGTTTGCCGTTCTCCTCAGCGACCAGAGAGCCGACGTTGTTTTGCTCCATTAAGTGACAGGCTTCGGTGATGTTGGTATCGGGCGCGACTTTGATCAGCGGTTTACGACAGTAGGTTTGTAGCGACATGATTTCCTCCTGACGCTTGTGGGTTCAAACCGTTCAAGTAGTTCAAAACGTTCAAGTCGTTAGCACTGCAGATCTTTAGCCGCCGATTTTATGAACGCCCAACACGTTGAAGCCGCTGCTGCGCAGGGCTTTGGCGATGGTATCCGGGTCGCCGGCGAGCAGGCGGAGATAGCACAGCGGATTGTCGCCGAGATTTCTCGCGATAGGTGCCGACGCCTAGGATTTCACCGCCTTCGCGGGCGACGATGCGGGTGGCTTGGTTGAAGCCATGCTCTTCGCCTTCAAGGACAAAATCGATGCGCGTGCTGCCGCCGTGCGAGGCGCCCATCACGTCGAGAAAAGCCCGCATGATATCGCTTGTCGTAATCATGCCGACCAAACGCCCGTCGGCGACCACCGGCAGGCCGCCGATCTGCCGTTCCAGCATGATCTGCGCGGCCTCTTCGATGGTGGTCGCCGGCGTCACGGTGACCGGTCTTTCAGTCATGATGCCGCTGATTTTGACCTGTTCCAGATGGCCGCGGTGCTCGCGCAGATCGCGATCGCTGACGATGCCGACGAGTTTGCCGTCGCTCACCACCGGCAGGCGGCGAAAGCCGCCGGCTTGCATCTTATGCGCGGCGCGGATCGATAAATCCTCCGGTTCGACGGTGAATCGGTTCCTTGGTCATGCGGTTGCCAACAATCATAATTCGGCTCCTTCCGGGTTCAGCGTCTGGCCAGCTCGCGGAGCAAATCGGTCCGCGTCACCAGGCCAAGTAGTTTTTCACCGTCGCACCACCAACAAGGCTTCGATGCCTCTTTCGACCATGGTTTCGGCGGCGGCACGGATCGAAGTGTCCGGACGGACGGTGGTTGCCGCTTTCATGATATCTTTGATCGCAACCGCGCCGAGAGCTTCGCGCGGCGAGTCTTTGGGATGGCGCACCAAGGACGCCATCGAGGCATGCAGCAGGTCGTCGTGATTGACGATGCCGGCGACCCGGTCGCCGTCGAGGACCGGAAAGTGGCGCACCTGTGCCAGGTTGAGCATGTCGTCGGCCAAACGCAGGGTGTCGTTGAGCTTCAAAGTCAGTAGATCCGTGCTCATCACGTCGGCGACGGTTCTATCGGCGACTTGCCGTCGTGGTCGGTCCGTTCATCATAATCGCCTCATCAGCTTTTCTTCGAGGTTTTTACTTGCACCATGGATATCGCTCTGACCACTCGGGTGCTGCCGCAGGACGGACATTTTTGCGTCTTCTTGACCTTGCGGTCGTACTCCGCCAGCGACCAAACTAGCTCGAACAACTTCGAGCACTTCTCGCAGCGAAACTCATAGGTTGGCATTGCCGTTCCTCCCGCTTTTCACCATTTGACCGCGATCTTGTTGACGACTTCGCGAACCCCGAGGACGTACCAAGCATCGCGCTCGGCCATCCGCCTCATGGTTTCGTTAGGTACCAAGCCCTCCAATGTGACGACACCATCTTTGCTCGTGACCCGCGTCTTGGTGGCATTGACGAAGGGGTCTTTTGCCAAAGCCAGACGTACTGCGTCGGTGAGTTCGTCGTCGTTGTCTTGCTGCGCCGGCACCTCCGCCAAACCATTGATCACGTCACGACATCCCGCAACCCACCAGGCGAGCACGCCGGCGAGGCGCTTGTGGGAGAGGCTCGGTACTTCGCCGTTGAGCGTGACCACGCCATCGCGGACTTCGACCACGATGGTGCCGATGGGCTCCGGGATACGCGCCACGATGAGGTTAGCAATTGTTTCGGCAGCCGGCTGTGCAGCAAGCAACGCTCCAGCGCCGGTTCTTCGAGCAACGCTTTGATCACATGATCGCACAGTTGAGCGTCACTCATGAATTCTGCCGGCTTTACTCTCAACCGATCGACGATAGCCGTCCCGGGCGCGATCGCCGCGGCCAATTCGAGAGCGACCTTTTTCGCGGCGATATCTTCCAGCTCGCCGGTGAGCACGAGATCGTTGCCGGCAAACGCCAGGGTTATCGGATAGCGATGCAGATCGATCCGGCTATTCTTTTCGAGCGCTGCGCGGAGACGGTCGATGGTTTTGCCACGCTTGATTGCTGGCTCACCGGATTGTTGGCTCGCTGACCCGGCCTCGGTGAACATTTCTCGCTTTCCTCCACAGAGAGACTGTGCAGGACCCATGCCATGGGAACTTGACGATGGGGCTAATTACTGTCCTTGAGAACTTTCGTGCCTCACGCAAATTGTCCGGAGTCGAAGACTCGCGGATTCGAACATTCCTCCCGCCAAGGCGCAAAGACGTTAAGTGAAAGGCTGCGCCCGTCATTCCGAGCCGAGACGAGGAATCGAGAAAGATTTCTCGCTTCGGTCGAAATGACAATCAACTCATTCCTTTGCGCCTTGGCGTCCCTTCGACTTTGCTCAGGACATGCTTTGCGGGAGATCTTCCGGTTTTCGCTTGTGTCGGCGCCGCGCCGGTCGTCAGAAATGAGAATCTTCGGCATCACTGTTTGCGCTGATGGGAAATTTGCGCGGGCACTTGATGTTGGATAGCCGCTCGTTCGGCAATATAGCTCCCTCACGAAGCTGGCCCATGATCTTCGACGCACTGCGCCGTCATATCGCCCAGCAGCAGCCCGAGCGGTTGCGCGAGGTCGTCGATTTATCGATCAAGGACCGCGTGCGGCTGTGGCGATTGCCGAACACGGTTCATGAAAAATCACAGCTCTATAAAATCAGTCTGACGCATTTGGATCTGAAGAATCTCAATGCCGATGAGATTCGCGATAGTTGTCACGATGCCGTGCTCAGACGCTACTGTCCCCTGGCGAACGACGCAGCTTGCCAAGCGTTTGTCGCAAGTAAAGCCGCGCCGCATCGCCAATCCGGTCGTTGACCAGTTCTCAGGATCCCGCCGCAAGAATCTAGCTAGCCTTACCGTTTGGCCGCGGCCCTTTTGTGGCGAGGATGACGTGCATGATCAAGGTCAGGACGACGATCAGTACCAAGATAAACAGTTCGCTTTCGTTTGCCATAACTACCTCCGGTTTAAAACCACCGGTATTAACACTGCTGCTCAATTTATAGTCGCAAACTCGATGCCAGCCGCGTTTAAGTCTTGATCTGCGATCGACCGGTGAGGAATCGTTGGATCCACTGATTCACATCGGCAAATTCTAATGGTTTAACGAGATATGCTTGGGCGCCGAGGCGTTGCGCTTCGCGGCCGTTGGCGACGGCGCCGTAGCGCACCATGCCGAGAATCAATGAATTCGGCAGTTGGCTGCGCGCCTGTTTGACGATGGTGGCCCAGGAAGGCATTTCCAGATCGGAAAGGATGACTTTGATACTCGGATCGCGGTTAAGCTGAATCAACGCCGTGCCGCTGTCGGCAGCTTCGACGACGTGGTAACCCTCTTCGCGCAGGAGATCGCTCAAGCTCGTCCGTGAAGTTGGCTCTCTTTCCGCGACGAGAATCCAGGGTGCTACCGTTTGATTTCTCGCTGTGCCATCATCCATTCTCGACTGTGGGAAAATAAACTGCTTTAGATTCCCACTTCTCCTAACGTTAGTTGCGTTAAACCGCTGTCGTTGCACAATGGAGCAAGATTGGGTCCATTGCGATCAGGTTGGTCCGTTGGCCTTGGCAAGAAGAATGCGTAGTGCACTTGATGGAGGTGGTTATCTGATGAAATCCGGGAGGCGGCAGTGAGTTATCGTTTAATGTTGGCAATGGTGATTGCCGTGCAATTGTCAGGCTGCTCTGACCTGGCCCGCTGGGTGCGCCAGTTTACCTATCCGCCTGAGTTCCGCTATGTCGAACGCGATGAAGTGCGCGGCACCATGCGCGTGCTGGCGGCTCATGCGCGCGAAGTCAATCAATTGATTGCGCCAAGACGACGCGCCGCAGGAGCATCGCGCCGAGATCGTCGAGCACCTGCGCGCCATGGAACAGGCGGCGGAGAAGCTCGACCAGTCGGGCTGGCCGACCAACCATCCGCAGGTCGATATGAATCTACCGACGTTTCGGCGCGATCTAAAGTTTGCCCGCGAAGCCATCGAGCACGAGCCGCCGAATTATCTCCTCGCCGGTCCAGTGACCGGCGCATGCGTCAGGTGTCATGGCGCCAAGTGATTCCAAGTCTTTAGTTCCGATGCCACTGACCTGTGATTCTTGTTTTCAGCGACGAGAATGGGTTTGTATTCATTTCGCGACAGTGCGAAATATATCGCGTGGCGCAGATCGACTCCCCCAACCACCATCCGACGAAGAGCTTACCTGGCGACTCCGAGGCGCAAAGCTTTGGCAGTCGCGCTGCTTGTCCTCGTTGCGCTTATGGGAGTCTGGTGGGGCGCTCATGTCCGGTATCGCAACATGCTGCTCACCGAACTTCGCGGCGATGTGTTGGCTGAGCTTGATCCATACGGCAACGCGCTGACTATCGATCTGCGGCGACGCTTCGATTTGATCTATGGGTTGCGCGGCTGGGTGATAACCAATTCTTCGACGACGGAACTCGGCGCCAATTTCGAGACCTTCGCCCGCCAGCTTAGCGAAGGCATCGGCTGGCGTACGCAACTTTAGTCGTCGCGCCGGCGGGGTGGTGCGATTCGTTTATCCACGAGCCGGCAACGAGGCGATCCTCGGACGTGATCTTGGTCAACGATCCCCGCGCAGAAGTCCGCGCGGACGCGTCGCGGGCGATGCAATCGGGCAAGATCGTCATTAGCGGTCCATATGAATTGATAGTCGGCGGCTTTGGCGCAGTAGCGCGATTGGCGATTTTTCGCGAAGAGAAGTTTTGGGGTCATGGTCAATGTCACTCTCGACCTGCCGCCGATCTTGGCGGAGGCGGGGATAACTTCTCAAAAAAATTTACAATTGGCGCTGCGCGATGGCCGCGGCCGGGTGTTATTCGGAGCACCGGCCGTCTTCGATTCTCATCCGGTTATCCATCGCGATCGAATTGCCGGACGGCCACTGGGAACTCGCGGCGATTCCGATTGACGGGTGGAGCGGCGCCATTCGTCGCGATTTAGCGATATTCGACAGCGGCGCGCTCGCCAGTGCGCTGCTCCTCAGCGCGATCGCCTATTTACTGTCTTTTCGCGATGCGCGCCTGGCCTTGCGTGTGGCGGAGGGAACCCGCGCGCTTACGAGCTGAGCTCCAGCACCGAACAACCGTTGAAACGGAACTCAGAGCGGCGCGGTCGCGCTATCAAACTCTCGTCGAGGTCAACCCGGACGCGATGCTGGTTAACTTCAATAAAAAAATTGTCTACGCCAACGACGCGGCGGCCCGTCTGCTCGGCGCGGCTTCTCCGGAGGATCTACTTGGCCGCTCACCGTTCGAGTTCGTCGAACCGGAACGAAGAGCCGAAGTCGAACAGCGCTACGAGCGGGCAATGGCCTCGGGCCAGCCCAACCCGCCGAGTATTCAACGCCGGGTCCGTCTCGACGGTTCGTTTGTCTATGCCGAGACCGTCGCCGCGCCGCTGGCGTGGGATGACGGCACAGCGGTCCAAGTGATCATGCGCGACGTCACCGAACAGCGGCGCGCCGAAGCCTGGGTGCGCAGTCTGATCGATACCACCCAAGACGCGGTGGTGTCCATCGATCGGCAGGCGCGAATCGTCCTGTTCAATCCTGCGGCGCAACGAATCTTCGGCTATCGGCCGGAAGAGGTTGTCGGTCAGAAAGTCAACATGCTCATGCCCGAACCCTACACCTCGGAGCATGATGGCTACATCGAACGGTACGAACGGACCGGCGAAGCTCATGCCATCGGCCGCATCCGCACGGTAACCGCGAAGCGCAAAAACGGCGAAACCTTTCCGATCGAATTATCGGTGGCGAAGATTACCAGCGACCAGGAAGCTCAATACGGCGCGTTCATCCGCGATATTTCCGATAAGGTGAGATTGCAACAACAAGCCATCGAAAGCGATCGCTTGGCGACCATCGGCACCATGGCGGCGAAGTTTGGCCATGAGCTCGGTAATCCACTGAACGGGATGTCGTTGACCGTTCAGCTTTTGGAGCAACGGCTGAGAAAACAATCGCCGACCCTCGACGAGCAGGCAACTTCAACCCTGGCGCGCTTGAAGACTGAAATATCCCGGCTCAACACGCTGCTGCAAGATTTTCGTTCGTTGTCGCGCAAGGAGACCTACAATTTTGAGCCCGCCCAATTGGCCGAACTCGTCGCCGAGGCGATCGAGATCGAGTTGCCGGAATATGCCGAACGGGGTGTGAAGGTCGAAGCGCAATTCGCCCCGGACCTGCCGAAAGTACGCGTCGATATCGACAAGATGAAACAGGTGATTTTAAACCTGGCCAAGAACGCCGTCGAGGCGATGCCCAACGGCGGCAAACTTTTGTTCACCGGATCGGCCGACAAGGCGGCGGTGATTTTGGAAGTTACCGACAGCGGTGCGGGTATCCGGCCGAGGTCGATGTCTTCGAGCCGTTCTTTACGACAAAGTCCTTCGGCACCGGTATCGGCATGACCATCGTCCGGCAAATCCTCGCCGCCCATGGTGGCAGCATCAGTTACAAGAGCGAAGTGGGCAAGGGCACGACATTTACGGTCCGATTGCCGCTGGCCGATGACGGCAATCCCACAAGCCGCGCTGGCCTGTGATTTGCTGAAATCTTTGCTCAAGAAAGGATCGCGCAGGTGAACGCCTATTCTTTGCAAATTTGCGAAACATGACGGCGATTTTGCACTTGTGCGAAAGAGCAATTCGATGAGTTCGAACGGCACCATACTCGTAGTCGAAGATCAGGAGAGCGCCCGTGACAGTCTCGTCGAGCTGCTTGCGCGGCGAGGGTTACGACGTCCATGAGGCGGCGGATGGCAATGAAGGGATCGCCAAGATAAATCAGCTCGATCTCGATGTCGTGCTGACCGATCTGATGATGCCGGGAGCGGACGGCCTGGCGGTGCTGAAGCATGTCAGCGAGCTGTCGCCGCAGACTATGGTCGTTCTCATGACCGCCCACGCATCGGTGGAGACGGCCATCGAGGCGATTCGTGCCGGCGCCCAGGATTACCTGCTCAAGCCGTTGGTTTTCGACGATGTCTTGCGCAAGATTCAAAACCTCATGAGCCATCGGCAGCTAGCTTGGGAGAACCAGCTGCTCCGGCGCGAAGTCAGCGGCCATTTCGCGCCGGACCGGCCGCTCGGGCGCAGCCCGGCGATGCAGGAGATCGTCAAGATGATCATGAAGGTGGCGCCGACGCCGACCACGGTGTTGATCAGCGGCGAGAGCGGCGTCGGCAAGGAAGTCGTC
Source organism: uncultured delta proteobacterium (assembly GCA_963847445.1). GTDB lineage: Bacteria > Desulfobacterota > Binatia > UBA9968 > UBA9968 > DP-20. The sequence continues at coordinate 151,981 of CAWJZV010000025.1, forward strand.
GCCCGCACCATCCACGCCAACAGTCCGGCCAAAGACAATGTCTTTCTGCCGGTCAACTGTAGCGCGATCCCGGAGAATTTATTGGAGAGCCAGCTCTTCGGCCACATGAAAGGCTCGTTTACCGGCGCGGTCAATTCCCAGGAAGGTTTGTTTCAGCGCGCCCGCGGCGGGACGATTTTTCTCGACGAGATCGGCGAGATGCCGATGAGCTTGCAGCCGAAACTCTTGCGCGTCCTGGAAGAAAAAACCGTCTTGCCGGTGGGCTCGACCAATCCGGTGAAAGTCAACGTGCGCATCCTGGCCGCGTCCAACCGCGACTTGAAAGCGGAAGTCGAGGCGGGCCGCTTTCGCGAAGATCTTTACTACCGGCTTTGTGTTTTTGAAATCGACATCCCGCCGCTGCGTAAACGGCTGGAAGATCTGCCGGCGCTGGTCGAGCATCTGATTCACCGCCATAACCTGGAGATGAAAACCGCCTACAAAGGCGTCGACAGCGCGACCATGCGCATCCTCATGTCGCTGCCGTGGAAGGGCAACATCCGCGAGCTCGATAACGTGCTCGAGCGGGCGATGATTCTCGGCAACGGCGAATGGATCGCGCCAGCGGATCTGCCGGGCCACAGTTCCGCCGCTGCCGACGGCGACTATCGATTGGAAGATAACCTGACCAAAGCGATCGAACTCTATGAAAAAACCCATATCGAACGAACGCTCGGCAAGACCGCCGGCGACAAGATCCGCGCGGCGGAGTTGCTGGGCCTGAGTCTGTCGACGCTCTATCGCAAGATCGAAAAGTTGGAAATCGAAGGGTAAGCGCGCGGCTTCGCCGCGGGTTCAAATCGTTCAAATCGTTCAAGTCGTTCAAAACGTTCGGATTCAGTCCCCCTTCTCGGAGACTTTCGCAATCCTAACAGGCTTCGTCGGGAAAATTCTCGGCGCTGCGAAATGTGCCGATCCTCCCGCCATTTTACATTGGTATTTCAGCATGCGGCCCGGTCTGCGTGGCACACTCTATGCGTTTATCGTGAATGTCGGACTTGTATTTTGACCAACGTCGCCCGCGGAGGTGGTTATGAATGCCATCGAATTGGCGCTGTAGCTACGTCTCGATGATTTCATTCCTGTCGCTTCTCACCCTGCAGGGGCCTTACGAGTGGGGCTGGCGCATGCATCCGATGTGGGGCTGGGGTTGGGGCATCGGCATGATGACGATGATGCTGCTGTTCTGGGGTGCGATATCTTGCCGGTGTATGCGGGGCATCCGCTGGTTTGTCGGTCAAAGCAAACCGTCGCGCGGCAGACTCGGCGATGGAATATCCTGCAGAGAACGATTTGCCAGCGGCGAGATCGACAAGGATGAATTTGAGACCAAGAAACGCGAACTAACGTAAGCGCGCTGCCGGCAAGCGCAAACAAACGGGAGGTGATTCAGTGGAAGATTCGGATCTCAAGCATCGTTTTCATTTGATGCAGACGGAAATCGAGGCGACGGCATCGTTGTTGAAGGATGCCAAGATCGATCTCACGTCGGCGCTCGACTCGATCAAAATCGAGGTGGAGATCTTGAAGAGCTACATGGAGCGTAATCATCCGGAGTTTCGCCAAGACTTATGCGGCTCTCCGGGAAGAAGCGATCCAGGCGATCGATCCCGAATGGCCGGGCGCGGAACCGACGCGGAAACAATGAAGCGGGGTGACTTATGGCGAAGTCGATAAAGAGGTTGACGGTCGGCGACTGCATGTCCGTCGATCCGGTGACGGTGGCACCGAAGGATTCCCTGCAGCGGGTGATGGAGTTGCTGCGCCGGCGCGATATTCGCGCGGTGCCGGTGGTGGAGGACGGCAGACTTATCGGCATCGTCACCGACCGCGATGTGCGCCAGGTGGCGCCGGCCTATCCGTTGTTTCGCGATGAAGACGAGATTCGCCGCTACACCGAGAATCTCACGGTCACGGCGGCGATGACCGCCGACCCATGACGGTTACCGCCGATACGCCGTTGGTCGATGCCGCAAAGATTCTCGAAACCTATCGTATCAGTTCGTTGCCGGTGGTCGAAGGCACGGGTCGTCGGCATGCTTTCGGTGACCGATTTGTTGCGCGTGTTTGTCGCAGCAAAACACGGAGATCGCCGCATGAAATTGCAGGAATCATGGTGAAGGATGTGTCCAGGCCGCGCCCGACGAAACCATCGGCGTGGCCGGAAAGCGCATGCGCGAAAGCGCGGTGGGCTGCTTGGTGATTACCGTGGCGGGCGCGGTTAAAGGAATCATCACCGACCGCGATCTGCTCGCTTGTCTCGCCGCCGAGCATGATCCTTATCGCTGCCAGATCGCCACGCATATGCGCCGGCCGGTGCATGTGCTGCGCCCGGACGAGGATCATGCCAGCGCGGCGGCAGGTGATGCGGGATCGGCGCATCAAGCGCTTGCCGATCGCGCAGAACGGCAAGCTGTTGGGCATCGTCTCGCTATCGGATCTCGCCGCCATTGCCGGTGGGGAGGCGGAACAACTGCGCGCTGCGCTGCAATTCTTCACCGCCGTCGTGCGCACTCAGGCCTCGCAGAGCGAGCCGACCAGAGCAGCGATACTGACAGGCCGCGCGGGTATCGCCGCCGGCGGAATTTGCCAACGACGACCGGGAAGTTCTCGACACCGGCGGCCCTGGATAGGGACTGGTGAGGTGCGCCGAGGTGAACCATGCGATTTAAAAATCGACAACATGCCGCGGAGTTACTCGTCCAACGGCTAAGAACAGCTTATAAGAACAAAAATCCTCTAGTGCTCGGCGTGCCGCGGGGCGCCGTGCCGATGGCAAAGATCATCGCCGACGCTTTTGGCGGCGAATTGGATGTCGTGCTGGTGCATAAGCTGACCCACCCAGAGCAAGCCGGAGCTCGCCATCGGCGCCATCGATGAGCAGGGCAAGGCGTTCGTTTCCGAATGGGCCGCGGACTTAGATCCTGAGTATCTTGAGGCGGAAAAACAGCGCCAGCTGGCCGTGCTGCGCAAACGGCGCGCGACATATACGCCGCTGCGGCAACCGATCGATCCCGCATGACCGCATCGTTATCGTCGTCGATGACGGCATCGCCACCGGTTCGACGATGACCGCGGCGCTGCGCGCGTTGCGCGCGCGCAAACCCAAGAAGCTCATTGGCGCGGTGGCGGTGGCGTCGCCGGAAGCGGCGCGGGCGATGCTGCACGAGTGCGACGCCATGGTCTGTTTGAGCGTGCCGGCTGAATTTTACGCCGTCGGCCAGTTCTTCGACGACTTCGAGCCAGGTCAGCGATGACGAAGTCGTCGCGATCTTGAAGCAAGATGTCGGAAACGTCTCGGCTGTGGGATAAGCGGGCCCGGCTCTTTTCGCGGCATTGGCCAGGGTTCAGCTCTTTTTCGCGGTTTTCACCTCGAAGACGGGACATGCGCCGAACCACTCGCGCTGCTATTACAATTGGGACACCGGATCGGTCTAATGTTTTTCCGGATACTTGCCGAAGGAAAACATCAGCGATGATCTCTTTCCCCACTTTCGTAAACAGACTGTGTCGCAACTGTCATTCCGAGGTGAAGCCGAGGAATCTCTTCTTCGTATGTGGCTGAAAATACGAGATCCCTCGCCGCGCTCGGGATGACAGATGTGGGGCATTTGCGCATTACGACACAGCCTCGAAGTGGGGAAGGGGGGATTTTCATGCGTGCCCGGCAAATCCCCCTCGATCCCCGCTTTCTCAAAGGGGGAAGGCCGGAACAACTTGGCGATTTTCAGCGCCTGCTTCAAAGGAAGTTTTTCTGCGGCGCAAACTCCTAGCTCTTTTTTGAGGTTTTCACCTCGATATAAAGGGCTCGCTGCTGGATATTTTCGCACCCGCCGATCGCTTGATGACGATCCCTTGGTCCTTCGCCGAAAAATGCCGATTGCTTACCCAACTCTGGTCGATCCCGGCACCGACCTACGCCCGGACCGGCCTTTTCGCCGGGTTCGGTAACGCTGGTGCGCAAGGTTCCCTGGGGCGGACTCGCGCCGCGGTGAATTACCACTACGATCATCCAGTGGAATTCTGGCGCTTATGGCTCGACGAATCGCTGTCCTATAGCTGTGCCTATTTCCAATCGCCGGATGATTCGCTGGCGGTGGCGCAAAAAGCCAAGCTCGACTACATCTGCCGCAAGCTGCGGCTGCGGCCGGGGATGCGCTTGCTCGACATGGGTTGCGGTTGGGGTGCTCTGATCGTTCATGCTGCCACTCATTACGGTGTCGAGGCGGTGGGCTTGACGGTGAGCCCCGAGCAAGCCGAAGTGGCGCGCCAACGGATTCACCAAGCGGGGGTGGAGCGCCAATGTCGTATCGAGGTAGAAAACTTTTTCGCCTGGCGTGAAGCCGAGGGTTTCGATCGGGTGAGCAGTATTGGCGCCGCCGAACATGTGCCGGAAATCCGCTTCGAAGAATATTTTAAGTTAGCCGTCGCCTCGCTGCGGCCCGGCGGTCAATTTCTCCATCACGCGATCACGCGCACACCGAGCGCTCTAGATCGCCCCGGCCGATCCTATAGCCATCGCTATGTTTTTCCGGATTACTTTCTGGCGACTATCGGCCAAACCACGCGTGCGGCGGAAGCGGCGGGTTTTGAAATCCGCGACGTCGAGAGTTTGCGGGAACATTATGCACTGACTCTAAGACATTGGCTGCAACGTTTCGAAGCCGCGCAGGACGCTTTACAAAAACAAACTGACGAACTGAGTTGCCGAGTGTTTCGGCTTTATCTCGCCGGGTCGGCTTACGAGTTCCAATCCGGGCGGATGAATTTGCATCAATCATTGCTGGTCAAGCCTGACCGAGGCCGGAGTGGCGTGCCGCTGACGCGGCAGGATTGGTATCGGACCGACGACTCGCTGGCAGGGGCGCTTTCTCATTCTCATTATGGCAAGGACGCTGTGAACGGCACCGCCAAATTGGCGGACTGACGGACCGATGAGCCACGAAAAATGGATCGGACCGTCAGACCAGGCACCAAGCCTACTTGGCCTGCAGGCGGTAGATGTACTCTGTCAGCGCAAGGATGCGGCTGCGGACATAAGCTTCGGCTTCGTAAGGGAATTCCATATTGGACTCCCGAGCCTTCCCTAGGTAATCGAGGCCCCAAATCGGCATTTCGCTCGGACCGTGAGCTCTGAAGCTTCGCCTGCCATCAATGATTTCCTGCACCCACAGCACCGGAAACATGCCGTGGTTCCGTTGAGCAAGAGTCGTCAAGTCAGAGACCTTGGTGTTGAGCATTCCAGCGTAGGGCCCATCGCCCTTGCCTGCGCTGCCGTGGCAGATGGCGCATTTTGAATCGTATTCACGTTTGCCGAAATCGAATTTTGCCGGTGCTGATTTGTCCGCGCCGTTAGCGACCATGGCTGGACCAGCGATCATGGTCATCGCCAGTATTACGGCTGCAAGTTTGATTACTCTCATATCAAGCCTCCCTATCAACGACTCGTAAACTAAGGATAAGATCTCTGACCGGCTAGAGTCGCACTTCTTGTGCCGGCCATGCCTCAACGCGCGACAATGGCCGCAAATGGTGATCGAGCACCTGTTGCGTATGAACTTCGACTTGCCGTAAGAACGACGGCGACACCGCGTAACCGTCGCTTTCATAGGTGAGGATCGGCATGCCGCGTTGGATGCTGAGCGGTTTCAAGATCGCTTCGGCGATGCGGAAGGGGAGACAGTTAAACGGGCCGATTATAATGATGCCATCATAGCCCGCAACCTCGGCGCGTACGCCGTCGCCCACTGTCGGAATCAACTCGCCGTAGATTTTCGGTGAGATATGCTCAGCCGCGTCGGTGAATGTCGCCGACGCATCGCCGTTTGGTGTCAGCAAATAGCCGCTCTGGTGAAAGAGTCTGCGATAATACTCCTCCGATCTTTTCTCCGTCTGATAGGCAAGCCAACGACGCAGATACTCTTTGCCATCGGGCTGGAAAATTCTCGTGCAAGCTTTGGCCAGTGCTGCGCCGCCCGGTTTCAATCCCCAACCGCCCGCCGCTTCATGGACCATGTTGTAAGCACCGTAAAGCAGCAGGCCGTTCAGGTCGACCGGTTTGAGAATGATGCCGCAATCGTTATAGATCTCACGCACGCCTTCCATGAAAAGCGGATTGAAGCGTGTGAAGAAATCGCCGGTCACCAAGACCCGCGGACAATCCAGTGGATCGCGTTTGCGCGGCAGCGCTGCCAGGCGTTCGACCAAGCCGGGGAGCGCGGCATGAAATTGTTCCAGTGAAGTTGCGCTGGCGATGAAGCGCTGCCATTCCTGTCTGAACCTCGCGCTGGCGTCGCCATCGCCGACCACATGAATCACCTGTTCGATTTCGACCATGATGTCAGCTACCACCAATGCCGGCAGGGTATACTTTGCCAGGGTCATCTGGTCGTAGCCGCAGTGATCATTGTCGGCGCCCGGGATAAGCAGGAAGAGATCGTCCAGGTGCTGTTCGGCGATAAAGCGCTCCAGATAGCCCATGTAGGCATCGATGACGCAAGGCGCGCCGCCTTCCAGCATGTAGAATCCGGCGATCTCGCCGGCCGCGCGCTGCTCGTGAATATCCAACAACTGGCCGATGCAAATCGGCAACGGCAGGCACTCCCGTCCCGACGTGTATTGCAAACCTCTGCCCAGATGACGGCGCTCAAGGGGCGTCACCGCTCCCGCGTGTAAGCCCAACCAGCCAACCGACATCGCCAGAGATTCCGAGTGGTGCTGCGAAAAATTGGGGAAATAGAGCTTGACCCGCGGGTCGGTGAGCGCAACTTGCTCGCCGTTGCTGCGGATAACTTGCCGGCCGGCGATAAGTCGAGCCGGGTTGAATCGATCGGCATGGCTGCTCTGACCGACCCGGAAGTTTCTCACGATGTCGAGGAAGGCTTCCAATCGGGTTTGCACACCAGCGTCGGCGGTGTGGGCGTCGATTTCGAGAATCAGATAGGGCTTGGTGCCCAACTCGGAAGCGAGCATCGATTGGGTGAAGGCGTCAATGGTGCAACTAAAATTGCTCACGCAGAGGAGAAACAGATTGGCATGCTGTTTGACGACGTTTACCGCATTCATCACCTGGTTGGCGAAGTGCCACGAGGTCGGCCCGGCGCCTTCCGGCATAAGGCAGTCTGCGGGAATCGCCGCCACACCCATGCTCGAGAGTTTCTTGCCCACTGACTGCGAGCCTTCCGGAGTGAAAGCATTGTAGCTGTGGCCCGCCAGAACGATCGCCGGCTTGCTCGCAGCGATGGCTTCTGCCAAGGCGGCTTGTCCCAACTTTTGCACTTCGGACTCGGCTTCGGTTTGCGCCTGGACGGCCGCCGTCCACTGCCGCTCCGCGAACGCGCGCGTTTGTCCTAGCTCATTCACGGCCATTTCCACCAAGGCGGAGCTGGCGGCATAACCGTCGCTGAAGTCCAGCAGTGGCGAGAGCAGATGAATCTGCGGGTAAGCCTTGGCCAGGAAGTAGGGGCTCGCCTGGGTGATCGGACATAAGTAAGATTCTTTCCAAGCTTCGCGCGCCGGCATGCGCATCACGTGGGGCAGGAAGATCAGCTCGACACCCCGTTGCACCAAGTCCAAGACCGCACCGTGGGCGATCTGCGCGGGAAAACAAAAGCCGGCATTCGACTTGAGTTCGCCGCGCGGGTCGATGTTCGACAGGACCACGTCCATGCCCAAACCGGCGAAGAACGTCGAATAGAGGGGAAACAGCGAGTGCGCGGTCAGCGCCTTGGGGATACCGATGCGGCTGCCGTTGACTGGGTGATCACCATCGGGCCGGCCAAAAAGTAGTTTGCTTCGCTTCTCAACCAGATCGGGCGCCGCCACCATGCGGGTTTTTCGCTTCCAAACATTCTCATACAGACTGCAACGCCCGCCGAAGGGAAAGCGCCGTCCGGCCACTTCGAAATGGTCGATGCTGCAATACATCGTACAGGCGCCGCAGGTGAATCGACTGGTGCGCTGCATGTCCGGCGCCGCCAGGGTCAAAAGCTCCGTCGCGGTTCCGAGCGCGCCGTGCGCTCGTTGCAGCGCGAGCAGGGCTATACCCAACGCGCCGAGCAACTCCGGGCTAGGCGGAATCACGACTTGGCGGCCGACACTATGAGCGAAAGCATGGCCGATAGCGCGATTGAGAGCGACCCCGCCTTGGAGGAAAACTTTCTTGCCGACGTAGCGCGCTCCCTTGACACGGTTGAGATAATTGCCGGCGATAGCGTAAACCAGGCCGGCGACGATGTTCTCCCGCGATTGTCCCTCTTGCAGCGCAATTCGGATATCCGAATTAATGAACGCCGCGCAGGTCGCCTTGAACTGCACCGGCGCGGCAGCGGCGAGCGCGAGGTCGGCGATTTCAGAAACATCCATGCCGAGGTCGCCGTGGGCGCTTTCTTCAAGAAACGACCCGGTGCCCGCCGAACAGGCGTTGTTCATCGCGTAGTCGATGGGAACGCCGTTGCGTAAATAAATGTACTTCGAATCCTGGCCGCCGATCTCAAAGATCGTATCGACATCGGCATCATAGTGAGCGGCGCCCGCGGCATGCGCCGAAATTTCATTGTAAACATGCTCGGTGCCGAGATAGGCGCCGGCGAGTTCGCGCGCCGAACCGGTGGTGCCGACCAGGCCGACACTGCGGTTGCCGACATGCTCGACCAACTCGCGCAAACATTCGCGGGTCGCGGCGACCGGATCGCCTTTGGTGCGGACGTAATAGGAGGCCACGACTCCATTTGTCGCCGGGTCGAGAAGTATCGCCTTGGTGGTCGTCGATCCGGCGTCGACGCCAAGCACCATCGGGCCATGGGGCGGCGGTTGTAGCGGCGGCGTAGGAATGATTTGTACCCGGTCATCGTAGAGGCTGAGCGCTGGCAGGTGGCTCAGCGTGGCCTGCGTGGCAAACCGTGGTGCACAGTCCTGCGGCCGGTCGCGTGTCAGCAGTGCGCTGCCCCAAGCTTCGAACCAAGGGCTTTCGGGCAGCACGACGAATTCTGTGGACGGCAGTTTTTCGCGCAGCGCGGCGAGCATCGCCGCATTGCGGGTGACGCCGCCGATCAAGAGCACGCGGCGCAGTTCGCTCTGGCCTTTTTCGAGCAGGGCAATGACTTTACTCGCCATGCTGTCATGGAGGGTATGGAGAATGTCTTTGGCGCTGGCCTCGTTGCGGTTGAGCTTATGGGTGATGTCGGACTTACAGTGCACCGAGCAGCGTGCCGCCAGCGGCACGACTTTGCCATCGAACGAAGTCTCGATCGCTTCTTCCATGCCGAGCCCCATGCGGCCAATCTGTTGGACGAAGAATTCGCCGCTGCCGGCGGCGCATTTGTTATGGGACAGGACGTTGCTGATTCGGCCGTTGGCAATGATGTAAACCAGAAACGACTCGCCGCCGAGGGAAACCACCGCATCGAAAGCTGTTTTCAGCTCGCGCAGGGCGCGTTGAATCGCTGCGGCTTCGGAGATCTGGCCCAGATGGCCAGACACGCCGAAATAATCGGCGTTGGCAAATTCGTTCGCGGTGAGGAGTTTTTCCAGGACGGCTAACGGACGGCCTTGATGCGGCACCACCGTCGAATGAATATCAGCACCGTTTAGCGCGGCGAGTTTGACGGTCAATGCGCCGACATTTATGCCGATATACTTCATGGTCGCATGTCCATCTCTCCCCGCCTTGTTGAACCGGGATTTTGCGGCAGGTCAAGCATACCGCGTAATAACGCAAGATATGCGCCACGAACTTGTCGAGCAATTTGCGTTGACGATCTGATTATCTAGATCGAGCGCAGCCAGCGCCCAATGCTTTTCGCAGAAGAGCGAAAGTTGGGCTACGAGTTTGTCATTACTTAGAATCGAATCGGGGTAAAAGTGAAGATCGACCGCTTGCCGCTAGCTGTTCGGCATCGGCTTTGGCTATTTTCAAAGTTATGCGGCATGCCACCGGCTGTACATCATTGCGACTTTCGATTTTGTCACCGCGACCTTGCTGATCACGTTTTCATAATGTGTTTTGTCCCAGGGATTATTACTGCGGCCGGGTGGATTATGTTCCATTGTGAGTAGGCGGTGACGGAAAATTTGCGGGGCGGGATCAACCACAGGGAGACGGTCGCTTTTGCGCTGAATCGAGTCCCAACGACAGCGGTGTTATCCGGCCGCTTGGTGCGCAGCCGGCGCCGGATTTTCGACCGTTTGGTGCGTGCTATCAGCCGGCACGCTGTGAAATGTCGCTTGCCGATAGTGCTCAAGACATTCGCTTTCCCGTCCGCGCACAATTCTCTCGCCAATGAGCGCACCGCGCTGGCTGGTGATCACGGTACACTGTCGTTCGCCGTCGGGGCCGTCGTAGTAGAGAATAACCCAGTCTCCGAGTCTTGCCCATTTCGTGGGCGCGCGCGGTATTAGAAAACATCGCCGTGTAGTGTCGCTCGCCTCGGTTTGAATGCAGGATCGGCAGCCACGCTTCACGATTGGGATTGAAGCGGTGTGGCGCAATGGTCGGCAAGGCGCCGGCTGTGGCCTTGTCGCGGTACTCGCGGTCAACGTCTAGGAGTTCAGCGATGGCGGCTTCCTTGGCCTTGTGCACGGGTCGGATCGGGCGCACGCGGCCGAGCCTTGCGGAAAGGGAATCGATGATCCCGGCGACTCGTTTGTTGCCGATGCCAGTGATCGCTTTCAACCTTCCGTCATGTGCGGCCGACTCAAGCTGTTCCAAAGTATCGATGCCAAGCTCCCGGCGCAGTCGCGCGGCCAGACTCTTGCCGATCCCGGGGACAGAAGCGAGTAATGCCCCCGACTCACTCTTGCCGCGTAGCCGATCCAGCATGGGCAGTCTTCCGGTAATCAATAGGGTGGCGATGGATCGCGCCAGCCGCTCACCGATGCCGGGTAGCTTGCGCAGTCCCGGTTCACCCTCTTGGCGGAGGATTTCATCGGCCGGGCGGGTGAGGTGCCTGAGGGTCTCCGCCGCATGTCGATAGGCTTGCACGCGAAACGGGTTAGCTCCCTGCGACGCTAGTATTTGCGCGACTTCGTCAAGGCGGCGTGCAATGCGGAAATTCACAGTGTTCGCAGCCAATGGGTTTTTCATCTGTGTGCGCCGGTGGGTCGGTGTCGTTTCATTCTTCATTGGCGTCGGTTTCGCCGGTGCGACAAAATCCTTGTCCTCTTCCATGCTCTCGACGATATCTTCGGACCCAGGCGGGTCTTGCCAGCGGGTGATGATCTCCGGACCAGCCTCCCTAGTGCGCTTTTCGGTTTGCCAAAGCAGCTCGGCGATCTCCAGGTGATCGACAATCTCTTGCAAACCCATGACATCGGTAAGGGTTTTCAGCAGGATCTGATGCTCCGCTTCGCTCGGTAACACGCCGGACAGGTAGACGACGCCTTTACGGCAAGCGACATGCAATTCTTCCACGTCAATCCGGCCGTCTTCTTTCAAGTGCTCCTTGATCGCTTCGGTCAACTCCTGGTCACTCAGCAAGCTCAGGTCGGCTGGTATGGCACCCATCGTCGGCGTCTCGGCTGCGCTACCTGCCGTGATGCGACGCCGCGACTCGTTCTTGGCGGCGCAGCGTCTGCAGCAACGGGCCGCTGGTAAACTGCGTAGACGGGCGATCGCTATCGACTTGTGACATACCTCGCACTTGCCGTAGGTGCCGTCGAAGATCTTTTGCAGGGCAGCGTCGATTTCTTTAACCGCGTGCAGAGTCTGATCGTCGAGACGGGTCAAGAGTCGCGCGGTTTGTTCTTCCTGGGCATGCTCTTCGAGTTCGCTTTCGCGCTCCTCGGCAATGGCGTCCAAGCCTTGTTCCGCTCTGCGGAATTCGCGGAGAAAGTGATTGCGTTGCTGGTGCAGGAGCCTGGGCTAGCGAATCCAATTGTTCTTTGTTCATAAGATCACCTACTGCCAAGATTCAATGGCAAAGCGTATGCCATCGCTGAAGTAGATCGGCCTATTCGGCCAAATTAGCGTACGGATTCTTTGCCTGGTATGCTTTGTGCGTTATCACGCGCCAATAGGATGCATGTGCGCGTCCACCGCGTTCTTTCGCAGCGTGTAGGAAAGCTGGCTGCGCGATGTGCATACGTGAGAAGCAGCGAAATCGGATCATCATAAACTCGAGTTTAATAATCATCATGGATCTCAATCGTTTGACGGAACAATCCCAGGAAGCGTTGCGCAAGGCGCAAGAGTTGGCTGTGCGGCGCAATCACCAGGGCATCGATTCGCTACATCTTTTGGCGGCGCTACTGGAAGAAAAGAACGGCTTGGCTGCCGGCTGTCTCGCCGCCGCGGGCATTGCGCCGAGCGCTGTGACCGAACGAGTCGAGCAGGAGCTCAATGCGATGCCGCAGGTGTCCGGGCCGGGCATGGAAGCGCAGCAAGTGTATTTTACCCAGGGATTGGCCCGACTCCTGACCCAAGCCGAAGACGAAGCCAAGTCTCTCAAGGACGAGTATGTCAGCGTCGAGCATTTGCTGCTCGCCATGATCGCCGACGAGCGCAGTGCGGTGGCGCGGCTACTGCGGCCTCTGGGATTAACCCGCGAGCGGCTGCTCGGCGGCGATTAAAAAAATTCGCGGCAGCCAGCGGGTTACCTCGCCCAATCCTGAAACGACCTATCAAGCGCTCGAGCGCTACGGCCGCGATCTCACCCAGTTAGCCGGTCAAGGCAAACTCGATCCGGTGATCGGCCGCGACGATGAGATTCGCCGGATTATCCAGGTGTTATCCCGCCGCACGAAAAATAACCCGGTGCTGATCGGCGATCCCGGCGTCGGCAAGACCGCGATTGTCGAAGGGCTTGGCGCAGCGGATTGTCCGCGGCGATGTGCCGGAGAGTCTGAAAAATCGCCGCTTGATCGTGCTCGACATGGGCGCGCTCATCGCCGGCGCCAAGTTCCGCGGCGAGTTTGAGGAACGACTGAAGGCGGTTCTCAAAGAAGTGCAGGAGTCCGCAGGGCGAGGTGATTCTGTTCATCGACGAGCTGCATACGGTGGTCGGCGCCGGCGCGGCGGAAGGCGCCATGGATGCGTCCAACTTGCTCAAGCCGATGTTGGCGCGCGGCGAGCTGCATTGCATCGGCGCGACCACGTTGGATGAGTACCGCAAGTATGTCGAGAAGGACCGCGCGCTGGAGCGGCGTTTCCAGCCGGTGCTGGTCGATCAGCCCAATGTCGAGGATACGATTTCGATATTGCGCGGCCTCAAAGAACGCTACGAAGTGCACCATGGCGTGCGCATCAAAGACGCGGCGCTGGTGACCGCCGCGGTGTTGTCCCATCGCTACATCAGCGACCGTTTCCTGCCCGATAAGGCGATCGATCTGGTCGACGAGTCGGCGGCCAAGTTGCGCACCGAGATCGACTCCATGCCCACCGAGCTGGATGAGGTCTCGCGCCGGGTCATGCAACTGGAGATCGAAAGGGAAGCCCTGCGCAAAGAAACGGACCAGCCTTCGCGCGAGCGCTTGACCAAGTTGGAAAACGAGTTGGCGGGATTAAAAGCCGAACAGGGCCAATTGCGCGCTCGCTGGGAAGTGGAAAAGCAGGGCATCGACCGGCTCAAAACTCTCAAACAAGAGATCGAAAAAAATAAACTCGCCATGGAACAGGCCGAGCGGGACTACGATTTGAACCGCATGGCCGAGCTCAAGTACGGCAAGCTCGTCCAACTCGAACGGGAGCTGGCGGCCGAGGAAGAGCGCTTGCGCCAGAGCGGCGGCAGGCAATTGCTCAAGCAGGAGGTCGACGAAGACGATATCGCATCGGTAGTCGCGCGCTGGACCGGCATCCCGGTGTCGCGCTTGCTCGAGGGCGAAAAGGAAAAGTTGCTCCGGCTGCCCGAGCATCCTGCACAAGCGCGTCGTCGGCCAGGAGGAAGCGGTCGAGGCGGTGGCCGACGCGGTGGTGCGCGCCCGCTCCGGGCTCAAAGATCCCAACCGGCCCATCGGCTCGTTTATCTTCTTGGGTCCCACCGGCGTCGGCAAGACCGAGCTCGGGCGCGCCCTGGCGGAATTTCTCTTCGACGATGAAAACAATATGGTGCGCCTCGACATGTCGGAATATCAGGAGAAGCATACCGTGGCGCGGCTGATCGGCGCGCCGCCGGGATATGTCGGCTACGAGGAAGGCGGCCAGCTCACCGAAGCGGTGCGGCGCCGTCCCTACGCCGTCGTGTTATTCGATGAAATCGAAAAGGCGCACCAGGATGTGTTCAACGTCTTGCTGCAAATTCTCGATGACGGACGGCTCACCGACGGCCATGGGCGCACCATCGATTTCAAGAACACGGTGGTGATCATGACTTCCAACGTCGGCAGCCATTTGATCGCCAACTACCGCGGGCGAGACGATGCGGCGGCGTTCGCGCCCATGCGCGCGCAGGTGCTCGATGCGCTCAGGCGCGAGTTTCGGCCGGAGTTCTTGAACCGCGTCGACGAGATCGTCGTGTTCCACAATCTGTCGCGTGAACACCTCAAAGCGATCACGGATATTCAATTGCGGCGGCTGCAACAGCGGCTCGATGAGCGTCATATCACTTTGCAGATGACCGATGCTGCGCGCGAATATCTGGCGACCACGGGTTACGACCCCAATTACGGCGCCCGTCCGCTCAAACGGTTGATCCAAAAAGAAATCGAGACGGCGCTTGGCCGGCTCATTCTCAAAGGGGAAGTCAAAGACGGCGATACCGTGACGGTCGACACCGAGGCCAAAGCTGCCGGTCTCAAGTTCAGCGTGCAACTGGTTAGCGAGCCGCAAAAGCGTGGCGCGGCGGAAAGCGACGCCAAGAGCGCGTTGGCCTAGGGCGAATCGAATGCGTGAATCTCGACGCCAAGGCGATGGCCATTTCGCCTTGTCGCTCACGTTACTGCCTTGCGGTGACGTGAAAAAAGCGCAATTGGCGGAGTTGGCGCGAGCCCTCTCGGCGCAGGGAATCGACGTGAGAATTGGCAAGCAAGAATCGCTGCCGCAGCAAGCGTTCGACCCGCGCCGCCGTCAATATCGAGCCGACGACTTGCTCGCCATGGCGCGTCGCCAACCCGGCGCGCACCTGTTGGTCGTGACCGATTGCGATTTATACTCGGATCACCTGAATTTTGTCTTCGGTTTGGCGGACTCGCCGGGAAAGTGTGCAGTGATATCGCTGTTTCGCCTTCGGCTGGGGGTCAACGAAGAAACCTTCCGCCGGCGTGCGGTGAAGGAAGCGCTGCACGAGCTTGGCCACATGCTCGGTCTAAGTCACTGTGCAAAGCCGCATTGTGTCATGTACTTCAGCAACTGCCTTGAGGATACCGACCGAAAGGAGAGCGCTTGGTGTGAAGGGTGTGAAAGGAAGCTTCAAACAAATGTTCGGCATGCATCGTTTGCCCAAACCGATGGAGGTGTCTTATGGCTACGGTAGCGCGCAAAGCAGAATTGCCCAGCAGAGCAATCGAGCCGCCTGATCCGCGATTGGACAGCATGGTTTCGATCGAGAAAGTTCTTTATGCCAGGCGTTCGGTGTGGCGAACTTTGCGTCCCTTCGATTAAACTCAGGACAAGCTTGGCGCGAGGAATATCCGAGAGTTTCCGGCGCCCGAGAGATTTGCCATGGGCTGAACTACTCAAACAGCGGAATTGACTCGCGCCAAGGAGCAGAGCACGCCAAGTTCAGAGGGGTGAGATGAAAAATCTTGGAGCAATTATTCTCCGTTATTCTCCGACCTTTGCGGCCTTGGCGCCCTTCGACGTCGCTCAGGCCATGCTCTGCGGGAAGTATTCCGAATTTCATTTGCAGCCTGTCGGGGATTACAGTTTTTCGGAGTCATGGTGGCCGCGCGCGGCTCTCTGTCAGATCATTATTGCTCAGAGTGCTTACGCCGCGCAGAGTTCCCAGCCGGCGCAAAGCAAAGCCACCGTCCGCGAGTAATTTTTTAGCTCATTACCGGACCGTCGGGTCGAGAACCGCGCAGAGAATATACAAGCCTGTAACTTCAAAGATCTCTGCCGCGCGACTGGCCAGGGCCAGCTCAATGTTCTCTTCCTGTTCCTCCGCAAGAGCGGGTGGCGGGAAAACTTCGACGTGGCCGTCCTCGTCTTCGTATTGAATAGTGCTGGTCTCGACAACTGCCTCGGGGCAGAGCTCCTTGGCATAAAGGGCCAATTCGGTGAGCTTGGCATCCAGAACCGCTCGATAACCGTCTCTCCTAGAACGTGCTTCCATGGCGTGTTACCTCCTCGACGGCTGCTACAAACGTAGTCGCTCTGCGGGTCAATCGATGGGCTACTTTTTGGCTGACGCCGGAGCGCCCGTAGTCGGCGGCTTGCCGTACAGCAAGCCCGGTTGAGATATAATCCCGAAACGGAGCGGGGTAAATCTTTCGACGATGAATGAGCTCAGTAGTGAACGCGGCCTGTAAGCCAGGATGGCTCCATGCAGTCCGCGTAACCCCAGAAATTTCCAGCGCCACCTGCGCTGCTTGGAACATGGCGTAGTAGGCGCGGCTAGCCGCGGAGTTGGCACAACCTTCCCGTAAGCAAAGATTAGCGGCCTTTAGAGATTCTTGAGCCCTATCCAGATTCACAAGTCGCAGCGTAGCCCTGGGCCAACTAGCTGTCAAACGAGACCAGAGAAAGAAAATGTACCGGGAGTCGTGTCTAAGTTTAGCCTGTCAAGTCACGTTGGCATAACAAAGATCACGCGTGGCAAGCTCGTGCGAAAGTATAACGGCGGAGTATCCGATGGCCACGATCTAAGTGAAAACGTTTGGGAATGTTATTTTTTTTTACACCTGGCGAGCTTTGCGTCCCTTCGATTAAACTCAGGACAGACTTTGCGCGAGATATCCGAGTTTCGTCTGCGGCCTTGCCGCGCTGTTGCGCGATCGCTCCCTGCTCTCGTTCGTGATTATTCGCGGTATTCGGAAAAGCTTTTGTCATTTGTGCAAAAGCGTGTGCCTTAGTCTTCTCCTGTTGCAGTCTTTACATTGCTAGACTTCGCGCCAAACAATCCATCGTAAACGTTGCTGATATCCCGCCTGAGGTAACCGGAATTTTTCTTTGCGCGCGCCGAAGAGCGTAGCGTAGAGTTTTCTAACTATTACGCCGCGTCTTGGCATGTGCTTTGGGTAGGCAATTAACTCAAAAGTCTTGGAGTGACAAAGCAGCTGCGTATGCGCAACGTAGTCCGGGCTCGCCACGGAGGGATGGAAAATTGTTTCTCATGATCGCGAAAAGTCTCTGTGCAATTCACTTTACCAGATCATGCAATGGTTAGGTCTGTATAAAGAAACTCTTCCGAATTGAGGCCGTTCATTGTGTTCTCCGGCACGCCTGCCGAACAAGAACAATGGCATGTTTGATGCTGTAAACACAGCTCAAGATTAATTGTCTGTCTACAAAGGCAATGTTACTTGGAAGGCCGATGGAGAAGTCAGCCGTCGCAGAGGAGGGCGTCTCGATGAAGACCAACGAAGAGGGGGGCATACGGCAACCGCGAACAAGGGCCAGCAAACGGATAACACCTATAGGAGTACTGGTCCGGTGCTTTGCTCGCTGCATTCTCCTCCTAGGTTTGGTTTGGCTCGCGCAAGCTAACGTCGAGGCCGCGGCCGCTGCAGACGCGCCAGCCACATTAGCCACGCAGGATTTGCGAGTATGGGTAGGGGAACGCCCTATTCCGGGCAGTCAATTGCAAGAGGTTTGGGTTGCCAAGCAGCTTTCGGTGTACGAGGAAGTGTATCCTTTTTCTGGCCAATCGGTCATTGGACTTGGAATTACCGGTTTTGTGCAGTTCAACAGCGAGCGGAGCATGGTACGGGTTGTGATGGTGGATGATCAGCTCCATGAATATCTTGTCTACGAGATGTACCCGCTCCTCGCCTCCGCCTACGTCCTCCCGATCCGCGATGCCTGCCAGGAAACCTGCCTGCTGCCGCCTACCGCCCCGGCCAGCTTAAAGGTCGAGCTGGTGGATGCCTCGCTTGAGATCCAGACGATAGTCATCAATCAGTTGATGGCTCCGCAGCGTACTCGCGGAGCGCTTTCAGCGGACACGGTACAGCAGCTGGAGAATATGAAGAAGGCTCAGGCCACCGAGATCATCTCCGTCTTGAATCGACAGATCCAAGCGAAGGGGTTGAGCTGGCGTGCGGGCGAAACGGCGATCTCGCGCCTGTCGTACGCCGAGAAGAAAAAGCTCCTTTCTTGCGTCGAATCCGGTCGTGATATCGCACCCAACCTGCAAGGCGCTGAGTACTACACGGGTGGGATCTTCGAAGTGAATCCCGGAACCATGACTCTCTTTTTGCCCGAAAGCGCATCTTCTTCGATGATCGACTCTTTCGACTGGAGCGATCGCCATGGAGCCAATATGCCCGGCTCTCCGTACTATGATGGGGATCCTACCGGCAGTGGATGGATGACGTCCGTCAAAAGTCAGCGCTGCGCGGATTGTTGGGCACATTCCACTCTTGGTGCCATGGAAGCGCAAGCCAATCTATATTTCAATCAGCACGTGGACTTGGACTTATCTGAGCAGGAGTTGGTGTCGTGCAGCGGAGCGGGCAGCTGCCAATATGGAGGAAACACGGGATCGGCGCTGTCTTATGTCGAGAGAGTAGGAGTGGTGGATGAGGCATGTTTTCCAGAATCCGGCACGGATGAACCATGCACTAACTGTTGTCCAGCGCCCCGGGAACGAATCCGCATCGCCGGATTCGAGGGATTTAATCCCAGCTGGGAAGGAGAAGACAACATCAAGAGACGACTGATAAAATCGGGTCCATTACCATTTGGAATTAGCAGTTGGTGGCATGCCATGGTGCTGGTGGGGTATGTGCGGGATCCCGCGACGGGAGAGACGGTGTGGATCCTGAAGAACAGTTGGGGACCCTCCTGGGGTGAGCAGGGGTATGGGTATGTGAAAGTACAATTGTCTGACATTTATCTCACCTATAACTTATTTAGTCCTGTCATCAGCCAGTTCACGCCGTATACGGTCGCCTGTTATGACGCTGATGGAGACGGATACTTTAACTGGGGTATCTCTGACAAAGCTCCCGACTCCTGTGGGAAAGTCCCATCGATAAAGGATTGTGACGATTCAGATCCTAACGTGGCGCTCTTGTTAGAAAATGGCGCTTGTACGGCTCCACCTCGCCCGGATACGACACCGCCGGGGATCAGCATCGCCGCCACGCCGTCGACTCTGTGGTCGCCGAACGGCAAAACAGTCCCGGTCGTCGTCGCCGGAACGATCACGGATGCCGACTCTGGCGTGGATGCGAGCACGGCGACATATACGGTGAGCGATGAGTACGGAGTTGTCCAGCCTAACGGACGCGTACCCCTAGAGTCGAGCGGCAGTTACACAATCACCGTACTGCTGGAAGCCTCGCGCCGCGGAAACGACATTAACGGTCGGCAGTACATCATAACGGTGCGGGCACAAGATCGGTCAGGGAACTCCGCTGCAGCTTCCACCGTGGTGACTGTTCTCCACGATATGGGGGATCGCGTGGTGAACGATCTCTTGGCGCTGGCGCATATGAGCACCATGCTTGATGCAATCCCCGTGGAGGGAGGCCCCGCCGGTACGTTTCGCATTACGGCCGTGTTCACCAACATTAGTACCCAGACAATCAGGCATACGTTTGCGGAAGTCGTGGCCCTTAGCGAAGGAAATTTGCTGCTCAACGCTGATGATGGCCCTGGCGGGGTCGGTGCTCGGGTGACTCTCCCCAGTACTGAGAACACACTGTTGCCCGGAGCGACACAGACATTTGAGTTTGTGATTGGTCTTCAGAACAGGGAGCCGTTCACTTTCCTTGTGAACATCCGAGGCGCCTTGGAAACGCCGAGCTCTCCTGTAGCTGACAAGCAGAACAAACGGCGCGTCGAGCGAGCGGTTTTGCCCTCCGGGAAGATTAAAAGCGGGTCGAATCTACGTTGAGCTCTTAGTGTCGCAGGGCGCAAATTTGCGGTGGGGGACATAGCAGCATGGGACCGAAAAGGGGTCGAGGAAAGCGCCGGTAAAAGCCGGATGAGAGTAGCGGATGAAAAGTTCTGCACGGGTCTTGGGGCTGAATTTGATATCATAACTTTCTATCGAATTGTTGAGTCGTTGAGTCTGACCCTTGTGATCGTTTCGCGGCCTTCGGAAAGGGTTTCGCACTTGTGGCAAAGCGTTTGACCTAATTTGTCCTGTTGACGTTATCGCATTCGACTATCGCGCCAAACAATCCATCGTAAACGTTGACGATATCCCGCCTGAGTTAAGCGGAATGTTTTCTTCGCGCGTGCCAAAGCGCGTAGCGAAAAGTTTTCTAACTATCCCGCCGCGGCTTGGCACGTTCCTTGATAGACGCGTTAACTCAAAAGTCTTGCAGTGATCAAGCAACCGCATCTCCGCTTTCTAGACCTCAATAACCCAGCTGAGGCTTTCCAAGCGTCAGGGCTTTGTTAAATCGATCAGAAGGAGAACAAGACATGTTTAAGCCATCTGTAATAAAGCACTGGACGATTCCTTCGATTTTCGTTTTCGCGGCACTCACGCTCGTTGTTACGCTGACGGGAGCCCACCTCGCGCAGGCGGGTGGGTTCAACGTCGATTCCCTGGTGACTTTCACACCTCTGTCCTCGACCTACCGCACCACCACCAACACCACCGGGTGTCCGGCCGGTTTCGTCGGGAAATTCACCTTCACTGCGCAGTTGACGAATAAACCGGACAGTCCCGCGATGCCGGGTCTGGACGTGCTCGTGCAGACATTGACCAACGGCAACGTGCTGCTGGATCCGCAGACCAACGCCCGTCTTGGGCGGCGCGGGCGCTGTCATGGAAGTACCCGAGGTGGGGCAGTATGCCGACGGCCTGCTGAGTGCGGACGAGACGGTGGACGTGCCGTTTGTTGTTTGCTTGAAGACACGCCAGTCGTTTCAGTTTTTCGTCGATGTGTTCGGTGTCGTGACCGAGCTGGTGAGTGTCAATCTGTCGGGAACGAACAGTGGCAATGGCGCTCGACGTCTCGCAGTCAGCGCGGATGGCCGCTTCGTGGCGTTCCACAGCGATGCGAGCGACTTGGTGACGAACGACAGTGATCGGCCACCAACTGATCCGTTAGCGTTTCGGCAGCGGACGTATTCGTGCGGGATCTCCAGACCGGAACCACCACGTTGGTGAGCGTCAATCGGTTTGGAACGAACAGTGGCAATGGCGCCTCTGGAATGCGACCGGCTCAGCGCGGATGGCCGTTTCGTGGCGTTCACAAGCGAAGCGAGCGACTTGGTGACGAACGACACCAGTGTACGCAACGGACGTGTTCGTGCGCGATCTGCAGACCGGAACAACCACGTTGGTGAGCGTCAACCGGTTTGGAACTAACGGTGGCAATACAGCGGGTCGCAGGACCCTCGTGCTCAGCGCCGACGGCCGTTTCGTGGTGTTCCAGAGCCTTGCGAGCGACCTGGTGGCAACCGACACCAATGGGACCGGGGACGTGTTCGTGCGCGATCTGCAGACGGGGACTCACCACGCTGGTCAGCGTTAATCGGTCCGGAACCGACAGTGGGAATGGAAACTTGGCGGTCGGCAAGCAGGCGCTTCGTGGGTTTCACAAGTAGCGCGAACGACTTGGTGCACGCTGGCACCAACGACGTGTTCGTGCGCGATCTGCAGACGGGAACCACCACGCTGGTGAGTATCAACCGGTTTGGAACGAACAGTGGCAATGAGTTTTCGCTGGTCTGAGCTTAGCGCGGACGGTCGTTTCGTGGCGTTCGGAGCTACGCGACCGACCTGGTGGCGAACGACACCAATGCATGCGATGTGTTCGTGCGCGATCTCCAGACGGGAACGACCACTCTGGTGAGCGTCAACCGGCGGGAACGAACAGTGGCAATGGCAATCTCGCAGCTCGCCGGGATCAGTGCGGACGGGCGTTTTGTGGCGTTCGAGAGCGACGCGAGCGACCTGGTGGCGAACGACACCAATGGGGCATGGGATGTGTTTCGTGCGCGATCTGCAAACCGGGACTACCACGCTTAGTGAGCGTCAACCGGGCGGGAACGAACGGCGGTAATGGCTTCTTCACGGCGACCCTGCGATCAGCGCGGACGGCCGTTTCGTGGCGTTCTCGGAGCGGGGCGAGCGATCTGGTGGATGAGAACGATTCCAATGGGTCGTTCGGCACTGACGTGTTCGTGCGCGATCTGCAGACCGGGACCACTACGCTGGTGAGCGTCAACCGGGCGGGGACAAGATCGCGGCAATAACGGTTCGGACTTGCTTGCCAGTGACCTGTACGACCGTCGGATCAGCGCGGACGGTCGCTTCGTGGCGTTCGACGAGCGATGCGAGCGACCTCGTGGCAAACGACACCAATGGGAAATCGGACGCTTTTGTGCGTCCGGTGCCGCGATGTGCGAGGGTGAGGCACAAGGAGGGGCTCGAACAATTGAGCACGTCTAAAGGAGAAGCGTTATGAAAAACAATGCATACGTGCTGAAGCTGGGCCTGCTTGCGCTGGCTCTGTTTCTGATGGTAACTGGGGTACCCACTGCGCAGGCGGGTGGGTTCAATGTCGATTCCCTGGTGACTTTTACACCTCTGTCCTCGACCTACCGCACCACCACCAACACCACCGGGTGTCCGGCCGGTTATGCCGGGAAGTTCACCTTCACGGCGCAGTTGACGAATAAATCGGACAGTCCAGCGATGCCGGGTCTGGACGTGCTCGTGCAGACGTTGACCAACGGCAACGTCTTGTTGGATCCGCAGACCAATACGGTCTTAGGCGGAGAGGGCGCCGTCATGGAAGTACCGCAGGTGGGGCAGTATGCCGACGGCCTGCTGAGTCCGGACGAGTCGGTGCAAGTGCCGTTTGTTGTTTGCTTGAAGACGCTGCCAGCCGTTTCAGTTTTTCGTCGATGTGTTCGGCATCGTGACCGAGTTGGTGAGTATCAACCGGTCTGGAACGAGCAGCGGCAACGTGCTACTCGGTGGCATCAGCGCATTACTAGCCCAGACTCAGTGCGGATGGCCGCTTCGTGGCGTTTGAGAGCTGCGGCGAGCGACCTGGTGGCGAACGACACCAATGGGACAGTCGGACGTGTTCGTGCGCGATATGCAGACGGGAACCACCACGCTGGTGAGCGTCAACCGGCTGGGACGGACAGTGGCAATGGGAACGTCTTTACTCGTCCCATGATCAGCGCGGACGGCCGCTTCGTGGCGTTCACGAGCGGGCGAGCGACCTGGTGGCGAACGACACCAATGGGACGACGACGTATTCGTGCGCGATCTGCAGACGGGAACCACCACGCTAGTCAGTGTCAACCGGTTCGGAACCAACAGTGGCAATGGCTTGGCGGTACGAGCCCCGCGCTCAGCGCAGACGGCCACTTCGTGGCGTTCAGGAGCTTGGCAAGCGACTTGGTACGCAACCGACACTAATGGAACATGATGACGTTTTCGTGCGCGACCTGCAGACGGGAACGACAAGACTAGTGAGTGTCAACCGGGCGGGAACGGACAGCGGCAATGGCTTTTCAGGCGGCCAAAGCCCTGTGATCAGCGCGGACGGCCGCTTCGTGGCGTTCTGGAGCTTGGCAAGCGATTTGGTGGCGACCGACACGAACGGGGTCGCGGACGTGTTTCGTGCGCGATCTTACAGACGGGAACGACCACGCTGGTGAGCGTCAACCGGGCGGGAACTAACAGTGGCAATGCTGGGAGCGATTCTGATAACAATCCACAGGGGTCGGACTCCCCCACGCTCAGTGCGGACGGCCGTTTCGTGGCGTTCTCGAGCTGGTGCAAGCGATCTGGTGGCGAACGACACCAATGCGTGGTTTGACGTGTTCGTGCGCGATCTACAGACCGGAACGACCACGCTCGTGACTGTCAACCAGGCGGGAACAGACAGCGGCGATCGCCCTAGACCGGACAGTTCAGAGCTGGCGGCTCCTCGTCGCGCTCAGCGCGGACGGCCGCTTCGTGGCGTTCGAGAGCGGCTGCGAGCGACTTGGTGGCGACCGACACGAACGGGACATCGGACGTGTTCGTCCGCGATCTGAAAGACAGGAACGACCACGCTGGTGAGCGTCAACGAGGCGGGAACGGACAGCGGCAGGCCCCGTACAGAGTGTCATCCCGAACCCCAGGGTTGCATCTTCCGTCCTTTCGGCTCGGGGGGCGCCGTGATCAGCGCGGACGGCCGCTTCGTGGCTTTCTCAGCAGTGCGAGCGACCTGGTCGCGACTGACACCAATGGGGACTTTGACGTGTTCGTGCGCGATCTGAAGACCGGAACCACCACGCTGATTAATGTCAATCAGGCGGGGACCGACAGCAGCAATGTGGGCTCTCTTGGCCCTGTGCATCAGCGCCGACGGCCGCTTCGTAGCGTTTACAAGCAATGCGACGCGACCTGTGGCGACCGACACCAATGGGAGAGGGGACGTGTTCGTGCGTCCGGTGCAGCAATGAGCGAGCGAGGGATAAGGAGAGGCTGGATCATTTGAGACCCGTTCCGACAAACTAATTCCAAGAGCCGATCGGCCCTCGGGCGACACAGTCGGTCCAGGTGAGCATTTATGTTTCAGTATAAGGCCAGAGCGATATGGAAGTCGGTTAGGAACAGGAACGGGAGAACCATGCGCGACTTCAACGGCAAGTCTAGCCAGGATCATATGTTTTGTCCTTGCTAGCATAATTATAGAGCCTGTCCATGCTGCTTCGATCGACAGCGAGCCGGCAAATCTGCTCACAAATGGTAGCTTCGAACAAGGGCAGTTCGCGCCGAACCGCATTCCGAGCGGCTGGTCCTGGGATTCCTGGGCGCGAACGGCCATACCCGTCTGGGACGAGACCGAGGCTCGTACGGGCGACAGGAGCGTAAAAATCGTCTCGCCCACTTTAGACGACGCTCGCTGGGTTCAAAGCGTGCCTGTCGAGCTCAACAAACCTTATTACCTGTCTGGATGGGTCAAGACCAAGGATGTTGCCCATTCTCCCGAAATCGTCGATGCGGGCGCTAACATTTCGCTATTAGATGGTTCGACGCGCTCGCCGGGTATTCTTGGCAGCCAAGATTGGCTGCGCACCGGAGTTTTATTCAACTCCGAATCCAATGGCCAGGTCACGGTCGCCGCGCGGCTAGGATTTTATGGCGGGACGACAACCGGCACCGCTTGGTTCGACGACATAAAGCTGACGCCGGTTGTTCCACTTAACCCTCATCCTTCCTGGAAAATCCTGGTGCTCATATACCGTGACACCGACTTTAGCTATACGGACAGCGCTGGAACACAGCACCACGTCGTCGCCTCGATGACGCAGTATGAGGTGGATCAAGCGGCGCACGCAGCCAGGCAGTTCGTAGAAAAGGATATCCCGGCGCTCACGAGCAGCAACATGCTGCCAACGCTGACCATCCGCTATCCCGATCGAGCGCTCAGCAAACTGTCGCCGCATGGCGGCGGATGGTGGCCTTCGCCAGAGAATACCGCCGGGGAGCGTGATCCTGCATTCGACTCGGTCATCGTTATTTGGGATCCCCGCGCGACAGATCAGATCACCGGAAAGTCTATTTGGCTTGGCAGTGCAGCCGGACTCACGCCTGCGATGGGTACCGGACAAGCCTATACGACAATAATCATCGAGGCGGCTTTCTCATACGGTCACCGCAACGTGTTCAAGCATGAGTGGGGGCATTCCATACTTGAGTTTTTCAACGCGATTGGGACGGCTCCCAGGCCGAAGGTCGAAAATCATGCGGTCGCAAACCAGTACGTGAACTGCCTGACGGGCGCTCCTTACGTTTGGGTGGATGAAACCGACAGCAAGCCGATTCCGAACTCGATCTACCACAACGATTCGGGTTTCACCCACGACTATTACTCTGGGATGACGGCCAGGGCCGCTGAACCGGCACGCTGTTTGGGCATCACTGCGGAGGCATGGGCTTACGGCGGTCCGGTAACTCATTCTGCGAACCCGTCAATGTCTACGGCCAGTCAAATCATCAATGACAAAGTAAACTTTGTCGTCCAGAGCACGTCTTTCAGCCCGAACCGGGTAGCTGGGGGTTCTGCCGGCGTGTTCACGATCAACGCGGTTCTGACCAAGACAAGCCCGGCAGAGATCTGGGCGCCGATTAAGGCGGTCGTGAAAACGCTGACTAATGGGAATACGCTTCTTAGCGCCACCGAAGGCAATGGCAGTGCGGGAAGCAAGCAAGCCATCGATGCAGGATCTGATGACGCCTTAACAGGGAACGAGTCCGTTACCGTCCAATTCAAGATTGGACTGGCGACCCTCGATAGGTTCAGTTTTCTTGTGGATATTGAAGGCTATGTTCTGTCTCAGCCGTAGGGACATTATTGCGCTGTCGGATACTGGTGACGTTTCTAATTGCTTTGACGGCAATCCAGCTACGCCAAAAGCGACTGGGAAAGGGGATTCTCTGTTTCAAGAATATCTAAAAAGTCAGCCGATATTCCCACATGTTTAAAGCAGCTGGCCCCAGTCAGTTTCTTTCTCGATGTTTTGGGTTCGCCAGGAGAAGATAACACCAAAAGGTAAGATGACGATGAAATTTTTTTGGAACAATGTGGCCGCGGCCGTGGTTATTGCTTATCTCTTGACGGTCGGTCAAGCCGCTGAACAGCCCAGGCCGGCCAAGAGTCAGGCCGCAGGAACATTTCAGGTGAAAGTCAGCCAGGGCTATCTTTCTTTAGAGGCCGCCGAGGCACCGCTTGGGCAAATCTTTCAAGAGATCGGAAAACAAGCGAAGATCACTGTCGATAGTAACATCGGACCGGAAGAAAAAGTTACCATTCGTTTGGATCGTGTGCCGCTTGAAGAGGGGATTAAGCGGCTTGCAAAAAACGTCACCGTCTTCTATACCGAGACTCCCAAGGACAAAAGTCGTCGAATATCGAAGGTGGTCGTATTGTCTGAAGGGAGAACACAGCCGGAGTCAGTTAAAGAGTCCGCGCCACAGGCTGTGAAAATAAATAAGCCGGCAGCGCAGCCTGAGCCGTTCAAGTTCGAGTTCGATCCTGGAAAGATTGCCGAAAAGGAAAAGCCTCGCAAGCAGCCGTGACGGCCCCATGAATAGAATAATCAGTCTGGTGCGCGAACCAAGCCTTTTCCCAGCGAAAGCCCTGCTGGCTTGGGATCTCGCGCTGTGGCTTTGCTGGTTGCCTATGCTGCTCAACCGCATAGTATCGCGCTTGCGATATGCGTCGATGCGACTCGAGGCCGAAGCATCATGATTTTCCGATCTCCACGAAACAATCAGGCAAATAATTTCTGGTGGAATGTTTCTCTCGCAACCCGAGTCACGGGGTTGTTGTGCCTGCTTCCCGTCCTAGAAAAATCCCACACTCTTCCCGCGCTCCTCGCGCTCCTCACGCCGGTTCGCTGCGGCGAAAAAATACCCGCTGCCTTGGTCATGGAAAGAGCAGTTGGGTTGGTGCTGCGACTATGCCATCGCCGGCCGTTTCGTTCGGCGCTTTTTCCCAAGGCGTGTCTCAGGCAGTCGTTGGCGCTCTACCACGCATTGACTCATCTGGGGTTCCCGGTCGAGTTCCATTTGGCTGTGCGCAAGCAAGGCGAGGAACTTGTCGCCCACAGCTGGGTGACGCTCTGGGGAAAACCTGTCGCTGAAAAAACCATTCCAAACGTCATGAAACTTGTTTATTCATACCCCACTAAGGCGAATTCAAATCAGGTCATGAACGGAGGTCGATATGGAACAGAAAAACTCTCAGCGACCGCAGCGTGAAAAGACGCAAATCTCTGAGCAGCCCGCGGGCAAACAGCAATGGCAAGAGCCGAAACTGAATTTTGTCAAGCCCAAACTGACTAAGCATGGCGAGTTGAAAGAGGTCACTGCCGGTTTCTTCGGCGGGTTCAGTCCGGGAGATCAAGACCCGGTCTAGCCGGCGCTAAGTAGGCGGAGGCCGAGGCAAATGGACCTGTACATGTGTCATGGTCTCACGCTAGGTGTAAAACTTCTCGGACCGGATGGAGTGGCGCACCTTGAACAGCTGCTCGACGATCTGTCATGGGTGCGCTGCGACCATGCCGTTTCCCAGCCCTTGCTTAACCTCAGTGTCGGTCTCGATAGTTGCAAGGTGGAAATCCCACCGACGGCGCGTGAATTATTCCGTGCTGATGATTTTTGCGGCATGGAAGTTGACGATGATTTCTACCTGACCGATGGTTCGTCTACCTTTCATTGCCGAGCCCGAACCGGCGCGGGAGATATTTTTCTGTCGCCGTCTTTTTCTCACAAGTCGCCTCTCTTGCAGCGAAATTTCTGGGCCTTTGCGTTGCTTAAACTGCTACGCAACCGGAGCATCTTCAGTCTGCATGCGGCGGCCGTGACGCGAAATGGACTGGGAGTCCTCATCGTCGGCCCACCAGGGAGCGGAAAATCCACCCTGGCTATCGGTTTGATCCGACGGGGCTGGAACTACCTTTCTGACGATGCCCTGCTCCTGCGCGAGAATTCAAACGGAATAGAAGCGTTGGCGTGCCGCAAGAATTTCTATGTTAACGCCGACGTCGCTGCGAATTACGCTGAGTTCCCTTTGGCAGACGAAGTCGCGGACTCCTATGGCGGGACGAAGCGGAGGTTAAAGATTGAAGAGGCCTACCCGGCGCAGTTCTTGGAGAAATGTCATCCGACGGTTCTGCTCTTTCCCCGGATTGTCGCCGATCGGCAAAGCGTTTTGCTTCCCTGCGATCGCATCACGGCTTTAAAAAATCTTTTGGCGCAAAGCGGTTCCC
The DNA here is from genome assembly GCA_963847445.1 of uncultured delta proteobacterium. Taxonomy (GTDB): domain Bacteria; phylum Desulfobacterota; class Binatia; order UBA9968; family UBA9968; genus DP-20. The sequence goes on from CAWJZV010000025.1 coordinate 180,803, forward strand.
AGTTGTTTGACCAAAACAGCATGGGTAAGCAGCTCGACCTTCTAGCGCGGCTGCTGCGGCAGACGACATGCTATGAACTCAAAGCCGGCGTCGATCTGTACCACGATCCGGCAGTGTGCATGCAGCTGCTGCAAAAGAGCCAACCGGAGCAACCATGGCTCGACTAATCATCGAGCTTACCGATCGCTGTAACTTACGCTGCCGCCATTGTTTCGACGCGCGGCATGCGGGCACCGGTGATCTTTCGCTGGATATTCTTAGCAAGGTGCTCCAAGAAGGAAAAAGCTGTGGCTTCGACGAAATCTCTTTTACCGGCGGCGAGCCGACCCTGCATCGGCAATTTGCCGAGATTGTTCGCCTCGTCTGTGCGGCGGGTTACCGCTTCGGCTTTGTCAGTAACGGCAGCAACTTCTCGCACCATTACGCTCTGTTGATCGAGCACCGCGAGTGGTTAGAAGGGGTCACTTTCAGCCTCGACGGCGCGCGCGAGACGACCCATGACCGGCTGCGCGGCAAGGGCTCCTATCGGCAGGTGGTGCGGGCGGCGAGCATCTGCGTGTTCAAGGGAATTCCTTTTACCCTCAATATGGTTCTCACGGCAGAGAACCGCAGCGAAGTGCGGGAGATGGTCGAGTTAGGGGCCAGTCTTGGCAGTAGAGCGGTGCGCTTCGGCCATTTGATGTCGACGCCCGAGACCGCCCTGCGCGGCTTGGATCTGTCTCCCAAAGAGCGGTTGGAGGTGGAGGACGAAATCTGGCGTCTGAAAGGAGCCGCCCCCATCCTTGTCGCCATGGCCCCCGGCTATTTTAGCGAATCGCCGTTTTTCCCCTGCGCCCCGCTCAAACTGCAAGAGCTTAACCTCGATTGCCGGGGCAATGTTACGCTCTGTTGCCAGCTATCCGGTTATTCCGGAGCCGACAACAAAACCGATTTCATGGGCAACCTCAGTGAAGTCAGCTTGGCCGAGGCGGTTGAGCGTTCACGCAGGATGGTCGCTGTATATCTGGAGGACAAGCAAGCAAAGTTAGCCGGCGGCAAGTTTGCTCAACTGGATCATTTTCCTTGCTGGTATTGCTTGAAGCATCTCGGCAAAACTTCCTGGTTAAAAAACTTTCCTCATCACCCATGGGCGGATCACGAAGGCCCCACAGCGCCGAGGAGCCATGACAACGCTTGACGACAAGGTTCGACCCAACGCGCAGGTCGTTGACACCAAGCTTGACGACGGCGAAGTCGTTCTGCTCCATCTGGACAGCAAAAGCTATTTTAGCCTTAATGTTACCGGCGAGCGGATCTGGCAGGGCTTGAAACAGGGGCTGAGCCTACGCGAGATCAGCCAACGCTTGCAGGCGGAGTTTGACGTGGACGAGGCGGCGGCGGACTCCAGCGTTGTCGAATTGGTTGACGAGCTGACGCAGCAAAAACTCGCGCAGCTCGCGGACTGATGAACATCCGCCCGGCCACGACCGCGGACATGGCTCGCCTCATCGAGCTTTTTCAGAAAGCGATCGCCTATCAAAGGGGTTTCGCGCCGTTTTTCGATCTCTCAGCGGATTTTAGCTGGGAGCGATTTGCCAAGTTGAAGCTTAGTAATCGCCACGAAAGGGTCTTCGTTGCGGAAGCGGATGGCGCGGTATTAGGGTACATCGATGTTCGAGCGATTGTTCCCGGTCAGGCTCGCTCGCTGAAAAATTTTGTCGGGCGAATATTCCAGCGGCGGATAGCGCCATCATTTGCTCGGACCGGCACTGTGGGTTGGATCGAGGATTGCTATGTGGAAAGCCAGTTTCGCCGACAGGGGATCGGCGCTGCGTTAGTTGCTTATGGCCTTGCATGGTTGCGCGAAAGCGGGGCAGACCGCATTGAGCTGGCAACTTTTGTCGCCAACGGCAGCGGCAGAGCTTTTTGGGAGAAGCTAGGTTTTTCTGCTTATCGGCTTTTGATGTCGAAGCGGTTTGATTGAGCGTCACGCTCATCCCAACACACCGAGTGGAGAACAAGCTTGGTTAATACGACGCCGCAAGTTTCATCGGGGAAAAGTCGTCCTGAAATTGACCTGCTGCTTTCCTGCGCTAGCTGTCATCTGGACAGCGCCAGAACAGAGCGCATCAAAGCTTTGACCCGGGGAGAAATCGATTGGCCTTGCGTATTGCGGGCGGCGCTCGCTCACAGAGTCATGCCTCTGCTATACAAGAGTCTCAATACCGCCCGCCCCGACAACGTTCCGCAAGCCGTATCGAAGCAGCTCCAGTCCCATTACTACGCCAACGCGGCACATAATCTTCTGCTGGCCGGGGAATTACTAAAAATCCTGCGTTTGTTCGAGGGGCACAATGTACCCGCCATCCCGTATAAAGGACCAGTTTTGGCCGCTTCGATCTATGGGAACGTTGCGTGCCGGGAATTTGCCGATTTGGATATTTTGGTGCGAGAGCGCGACTATGACAGAGCGCAACATCTGCTGATCTCCCAAGACTTTCGCCTGGTAAAGGAATTTGACTGGGAGTCTACCTTTGTTGATACCCGCGGCAGAGTCGCTGTGGATTTACACAGGGGAATGGCAGCGCGGGAGTTTCCTTGCCCACTCGCTTTCGAGTATCTCGCGGGACGTCTTCAGCCAGTAGATCTCGTGGGCACAACCGCAGCCACTTTATGCCCAGAAGATACACTGCTCATGCTCGCCATCCAGATCAGCAAAGACTCCGGCAGCCGTTATTTACAGCTGGCGAAGGTTTGCGACATTGCCGAACTGGTTCGGGTATATCCGCACCTCGACTGGGCGCAGGTCCTGCGCCAAGCACGGCGACTGGGCGGCGAGCGGATGCTCCTCTATAGCCTGCGCCTGGCGAACAATTTGCTCGGCACGGTACTTTCGCAGGAAGTTGTCTGCGCGATCGGATTGCATCCGGCTATCGATGGGCTTGTGGAGTACGCTCGGCGGCAGCTTTTTGATCAAGGTGACCGCACCGTTGTCGATCAGCCGACGGTTGACCAGTTCCGCTGGCTCGTACGAGAACGGCTGCGTGACAAATTATACCCTTATTATCTGCGGTATGTGATGGACGTAATAGTCCCTTGCGAACTGGATCGACGACTATTGCGTCTGCCCGGGCGATTGTCGTTTCTTTACTTTCTCATGCGGCCGGTTCGGCTGGTCGGAAAGTACGGATTGCTTTT
>CAWJZV010000026.1:0-154752 GCA_963847445.1 uncultured delta proteobacterium
CAAGCAGGCCCAGGGTCTACGACCCCAGGCCTGCCGATTTCACCTAGATCGGAACCCTGACAGCGCTTGCTCACGCCCCCAAACCAAACGCCTTGGTCGGATTGTCCCACAATATCTTAGTGCGTGAGGCGCGCGAGATCTTGTCGTTGCTGCTGATCGCGCCGACGGTCTTGTCGGGGAACTTATCGATGGCGTCGCTGTGCGGGTAGTCGGTGGCGATCATCAGGTAATCGTCGCCGACATGCTCGACAGAACACCGGCGCCAATTCCTCGCCGGCTTCGCAGCTGACCCAGCAATTGCGCTTGAAGTAGTAGCTCGGCTTTTCTTTGGTGATCTTGGCCGAGCCGTGGGACTCATGTTCCCAGTGTTCGTCCATGCGCTCGAGCCAGAACGGCACCCAGCCGCAGCCCGATTCGAGATGGGCGACTTTGAGTTTGGGAAACTTTTCCAGCACGCCGTCGGCGCAGAAGTTCAAACAGGACAGCATCTGTTCGAGCGGATGGCAGGCAACATGGCGGCCAAACTCGCTGTAACGATCGTTGCCGGCTTGCGGCAGAATCGTCCGCGCGCCTTCGTGGACACAGATCGTCACGCCCAATTCGGAGCAGACATCGTAGATCGGATAATAGTCCGGGCTGGAAAACGTCCGGCCGCAGAATTTGTTCGGGCGCCAGAAGATGCCGACCAGCCCCAACTTTTCGCGCGCGTACCTAACCTCGGCGGCAGCGAGCTTCGGGTCTTGCAGCGGGATCAGCATGACACCGTAGAGCCGCCTGCGGTCATAATCGCAGTAATCGGCCAGCCAGGTGTTATAGGCCCGGCAAATCGCCGCGCTCAGTTCCGGATCGATGTCGTCGCGCCACATGATGTACAGACCGATGGTCGGAAACAGCACCGAGACATCGATGCCTTCGCGTTCCATGTCGCGGACATTGGAAGCGGGATCGAATTTGTTGGCGTAGGCATCGGCGAAACATTCGCGCCAGCGCTTGGACGATGAAAAGATATAGCCGTAGTCTTCCATGATCCGGCCCGGACGGATCGCCGAGTCGGAAACCGGCTTGCCGTCAACTTCGCGCACGGTCTGGTTCGGACCGGCCAAGCGCACCCGGCTCTTAAATTTTTCCGGCAGGTATCTTTGATACAAGTCGGTCGGCTCTAAGATATGCCGGTCGGCGTCGATGACTTTGAATCCATCTTTCATTGCAGCTCTCCTCCGCTCCTGGATGATTGTGATCCTTAACCAGGTTCTCTCATGTAAATAGATCAAACCGGCGCTTGCGGCAAGACCTACAATAGCCGTTGGGCCTGCCTCGCCGTCAAGAAATTCGCGACCGCCCTGAACGCTTGACACGGAAATCTCCCAGCCACCGCCCAGACGCTTTGTAGAGCGCGACCAGATTGGACGCCAGATTCGCTTCGCTCTGCGCGAGATCGTTTCCGAGGCGAAAACGCTGCGTTGGGCATCGAGGACGTTGAGAAAAGCCACCAGCCCCTGCGTGTACAGATCTTCGGCCATGCGCATGGCGCGGCGATTGGCGCTCACCGCTCCGAGCAACGAGCGATAGCGGGTTTGCTCTTTGCCATAGTTGACCAACGCACTTTCGACATCGTCGAGTGCCGGTCAAGCACCGATTTTTCGTAGAGCCGCAACGCCTGTTCCTGCTGGGCGTTGCGAATCTCGATATTGGCGCGAATCTTTCCCGCATCGAACACCGGCCAGGTAATCGTCGGGCCGATGGACCAGAAGCGGCTTCTGCCGGTGAACCAATCGCTGGCGCTGATGCTTTGCAAACCGAAGGCGCCGGTCAGGGAAAATTTCGGATAGAGATCGGCGGTGGCCGCGCCGACCTGCGCCGTGGCGGCGGCCAATTGGCGCTCGGCACGGCGTATGTCGGGACGGCGCCGCAACAGTTCCACCGGCAGCCCGACTTGCGCTTGAGGCGGCAACGCGGGAATCATGCCGGCTCTGCCAATTCACTCCTCAGCAACGCCCGGCTGAGCGCCCAGCAGCACGTCGAGGCGATAGACCGTCTGTTTCAGTGCGCTTTCCAGGGTAGGAATTTGCGCCTCGGTGGTCTGCGCCAGCCCTTCCGCTTGGGCGACGTCGAGATCGCTCGCTAGTCCGGCATCGAATCGTACCTTGGTAAAGCGCAACAGTTTCTCGCTGCGCCTTCAAGTTCTCTTGCGCGACCGCCAGCCGGCGCTGCAAAGCGCGCACGTCGATATAGTTTTTCGCCACGTCGCCGAGCAATGTCACGAGCACGCCGCGCCGATCTTCCACCGCCGCATCGACTGTCGCCTGGGCCGCTTCGACGCGCCGGCGCGCGCCGCCGAAAATATCGATCTCCCAGCCCGAGTCAAAGCCGGTCCGATACAGATTTTGTTCCAGACTGCCGCCCCCTTGGGGCGCCAACTGCCCCGCACGCAAAGGCATTTTCACTCGTGCGGATGCTGCTGTAGGATGCCGCGACATCCAGCGTCGGCCACAATTCGGCGCCGGCGACTCCGAGTTGCGCCGCGCGCTTCGCGAATGCGAGCTTGCGCCACCGCCAGATCCAAATTCGCTTGGACCGCGCGGTCGACGAGCGAATCGAGTATGGGATCGTTAAATTCGGTCCACCAGCGCGACAAATCGACTGAACGGGAATCGATGCCGGTATTCCAGGCTTCGAGCCAAGCGGGTGCAACCGCGACACTCGGCGGCCGATAGTCGGGACCGACCGTGCAGCTCGCGGAGACGAGGAAAAGGGCTAGAACCGAGCTTCGGGCGATTGAGAAATTCACCATATGCCGGAGCACCGTTAAGGAGTCGGCGACGCGACCGTGCGGGCGCGGCGGAAAAAACGACATGCGGTCCAAGACCCGCTCCTGAAACTCCTCGAGATAGAGATAGATGACCGGCGTAATGAACAGCGTGATGAATTGCGACACGATCAAACCGCCGACGATGACCAGACCGAGCGGCCGGCGCGAGGCGCCATCGGCGCCGAAGCCCAGCGCGATCGGCATCGCGCCGAACACGGCCGCCAGAGTGGTCATGAGAATCGGCCGGAAGCGGTCCATGCTGGCGTCGTGGATCGCCTTCTCCGCGGGCTTCGCCATGCTCGACGCGTTGCAGCGCGAAATCGACGATCATGATGCCGTTCTTTTTGACGATGCCCATGAGCATGAACATGCCGATAAATGCATAAAGCGACGCTTGCTCGCCGAAGACCAACAGCGTCGCCAAGCCGCCCACCAACGCCGTCGGCAGGGTCGACAGCACGGTCAGCGGATGGAGATAACTCTCGTAGAGAATCGCCAGGATCACGTACATGACGAATACCGCCAACACCATCAGCAAAGTCAGATCGCGCACGGTGTCGCGAAAGGTCAGCGCCTCACCCTGCAAGCTGGCGCGCAACGTCGGCGGCACGACTTCCGCCGCAGCTTTGGTGATAAAATCGGTCGCGTCGCCGATGGCCACGCCCGGCTTCAGGTTGAAGGAAATCGTCATGCTGGTGAACTGATTGAGATGATTGACCGCCTGCGGTCCGAGCGACGACTTCCAGCTTACCAAGGCGTCCATCGGCACAAGCCGTTTGCCGTCATCGGAACGAATGTAGAGCAGCGCCAAATTCTCCGCCGTCGAACGCGCCGAGTCTGCCACTTCGAGGATCACCTGATACTGATCGGCCGGTTTCTTGATCAGGTAGACATAGTTCTGCGCATACGCGTTGCGCAATAATGCCGAGAATACGCGCTTCGGAAACGCCGTACGCCTTGGCTTGCTCACGGCGCAGATTCGATATCGAGATTGGGCGTGTTGTTGTAAAGGTCCGACGATACGGTGAGGAAGCCCGGAAACTCTTGCAGCTTGGCCATAAGCTTTGCGCCGGCATCGTAGACCTGATTGGGATTTACGCCGGAAATGGAAAACGCATATTGCCCTTGATTCTGATTGGTCGCACCGGTGCTGATCTCAAGCACCGGAAATGGCCGCAAAAACGCGATGACGCCCGGAATCGAGCCCAGGCTGCCCATCAGGTTGGCGACTTCCTGCTGAATCGGTCCCCGCGTTCCGGCGCGGTTTGAGAAATGTGAAAATAATGCCCTGATTGGACGCGATGAATTGGCCCAGGCCGGCGACTTCGATGGTGGCCATGATATTGGGGTTGCGCAACAGCGCGGCATCAACCTGGTCTTGGATCGCACGCATCTGTTCGGGGGACGAACCTTCGCGAGCGATAAACACGCCGGTCACCACACCGCTATCGCCGGGCGGCAAGAATGCCTTCGGCACGACGATGAAAAAGTACACGGTGCCGACGAGGCAAACCAGCCAAATCAGCGCCGAGAACCAGCGATGAACGAGAAACCAGGAGAGCCCGCGCCCGTAGCGGTCGAGCACCCGTTTTTCCATGCCGCCAACTTTGCGCTCCATCCAGGTGCGCTTCGAACCCTCGCCGCGAGCTTTGAGCAGGCGCGCGCACATGAGCGGCGTCAGCGTCAGCGACACCAAACCGGAGGCGATAATCGAGACCACGATGGTAATTGCGAATTCGCGGAAGATTCGGCCGACCAGCCCGGACATGAAAACCAGCGGAATAAACACCGCGGCCAGCGAAATCGTCATCGATAGAATCGTAAAGCTGATTTCCTTGGCGCTCTTGATGGTCGCTTCCAGCGCCGCTTCGCCGCGCTCCATGCGGCGCACGGTGTTTTCTAAAAACACGATGGCGTCGTCGACCAAAAAACCGATCGCCAAGGTCAGCGCCATCAACGAAAGATTGTCCAGGCTGTAGCCGAGCAGCTCCATCGCGATGAATGTCAGCAGCAGCGAAATCGGCAATGCGACCGCGGGGATCAGCGTGTCGGTGGCGCGTCCAAGGAAAAGAAAGATCACCAAGACGACGAGCACGAAAGCGATCAGAAGCGTTTCTTTGACGTCGTTGACAGAGTTAACGATGCTGCGGGAGCGGTCGTAAAGCGGCGTGATCAGCACCGATCCGGGCAGCTCGGCGCTGATTTGCGGCAACAGCGCGCGAATGCTGTTTGCCACCTCGACGGCGTTGGCGCCGGCCTGGCGGAAAACCGCCATCACGACGGTCGCCCCCGGCACCGGATAGCCGCGCGCCCAAAAGCGCATGCTCAGCCGCTCGTCCTGGACCGAGTCGCGCACCTGGGCGACATCGCGCAAATAAACCGGCGCGTCATTCTTGCCGCCGACGATCAACTGGCTATAGCCCTGGGCGCTGTCGAGCTGCCCTTGCGGCCGCAACAAAGTCGTGCCGTCCGCGCTATCGAACTGTCCCGCGCCCGTGTAGCTCGTGCCGCTCTTAACCGCCGTGGTCAGATCATCGATGGAAATCCCGCGCGCCCACATCGCCGAGGGATCCGCCTTGATGCGAATTGCCGATTTGGTGCCGAAAACCGAGACCCGGGAAACTCCCGGCAAGATGCTGATGCGCTGGCCGATCTGCGTGCTGCCATAATCATACAGTTGACCGCGCGTCACGGAGTCGCTGGTCAGCGCGATGTACATGATCGGCTGATCATTGGGGTTGGTTTTTGAAAATGTCGGCGGCGACGGCAGATCCACCGGCAGACTGCCGGTGGCCTGGGAAATCGCCGTCTGCACATCGGTCGCCGCCGCATCGATGCTTTTGCTCAGGGCGAATTGAAGCGTCAGATTGGTGTGGCCCTGGGTGCTTTTGGAAGTGACCAGTTCCAGGCCATTGATCTGCATGAACTGGCGTTCCAGCGGCGTGGCAATATTGTTGGCGACCGTGTCAGGGCTGGCGCCGGGATAGTCGGCTTGGACTTGAATGACGGGATAATCGACCGCCGGCAGATCGTTCACCGGCAAGCGCAGGTAACTGAGCACGCCGAATAGAATCACTGACAACGTCAAGACCATTGTCAGCACCGGTCGGCGAATAAAGGGCTCGGAGAAGTTCACGACTTCGCTCCGGCTTTGGCCGCCTCTGGAGCCTGCTTTTTTTCCGCGGGCTGCGCGGCGATGCTAACCTTCCCTCCCGGTGTGACACCCAGTTGGCCTTTGACGACAACCCTCTCGCCGGCTTTGACGCCCTCTGTGACGACTACCAATTCACCCTGACGTTGGCCGAGCTGCACCGGCCGAAGTTCAGCCGACGAGTCATTCTTGACCACATAGACGAACGAACCCTTGGCGGATAACTGCGGGGCCTCGGCCGGCACCAAAACCGCATCCGCGCGGGTGTCGAGGACTAAACGAATTTTAGCGAATCGGCCGGGCCAAAAACGGCGATCCGAGTTAGGCAGGGTGGCGCGCAGTTTTACCGTGCCGGTGCCCTCTTGGACAGCGTTATCGAGAAAAGTGAGCTTGCCCTCGCGAGGATCACCATTCTCATCCGGCAAGCGGACTTCCACGCGCAAACTGCGCTTGGCCATGTTGCGCTGCACCGCCGTCAGATCATTTTCCGTCACGGTAAAATCAGCGTAAACCGGATCCAAGCGCTGAATCACCAGCAGCGAACCGCTGTTGGCCGCGACCACGTTGCCGATATCGACGGCCCGCTGTCCAGCCCGGCCATTGATCGGCGAACGAATCGTGCAGTACTCGAGATTGAGCCGGCCATTTTCCACTGCCGCGCGGTTTTGTTTGACCAGCGCGTCGGCGCTCTCCACCGCGCTTTTCTTGGTATCGTAGTCTTGGCGCGACACGGCGCGCGGATCACTGACATTCTCGACCCGGGCGAAGTTTATTTTCGCCAGGCTGAGCGCCGCTTCCGCTTGCGCTAGATTGGCCTCGGCTTGATTCAATTGGGCCTGATACGGCCGGGGGTCGACGGTGAACAGCAGTTGACCGACCCTGACGTCGGCGCCGTCAACGAAATGGATTTGCGTGATCCGCCCTGAAACTTGCGGCTGGATGGAAACAACTTCGCGGGCAGAGATCTTACCGACAGCATCGATGTAGACCGGCACATCTTGGCTGACCGCCTGAACCACCGCCACCGGCGCAGGGGGCCGCTCGAAAGCGGTCTCACTTTTCTTGCCGCAGGCCAAAAACAAGCCGGCGCCGAGTAGTGCAAATGCCCAGGAGCTTTGCATCCTCCGGCGCCGGCAGATTCTGCTCAAGCCGCTTCTCTGGCTACGCCACCAGGCGCTGCTCGTCTCCAACCACGAGTTGCGCTTTCTTTTGCGCCGCGTTCTTGTCCATCTTACCTTCCCACTGGCGCAGGCCCCGGCGGATGTACTGGGGCTCCAGGCTGAGCAAGTTGCAGACCGACACGAAGGAGCAGAACCAGGTGTCGTCATCGCTAAAAATCCACTCGTTGGCCTCGTCGAAAATCGTCCGGCGCTTGCCGCTGGTGGCAAAAAGATTTTCTTGAAACGAACGGATGCCATCTTCCAAGATCGCCAGCAGGAGCGTGCGCTCCGCCTCCAGCGGGATCTTACGGCGAAAATTGGCCGCATAGTCTTCGCCGATCAGCGTATCGGGCTGAAACAGCGAGCCAATGCGCTCGTCTAAACCGGCGGTCTTCTTGCCGCCTTCATTATTGCTAGGTGCCTTGAACTCCATAACCCATCCCCCTTTGAAATAAATAAACTGGATCTTTAAACCGGCCCCAATAACCCCATTAGCTCGCCAATAATTGTAGCGCTTTCGGACTGTAATAACGGCGCGCCGCATCCTCTTTGAGGCCGATCCCCAAGAGCGCGAACCAGGTCGCTTGGGACACCAGCTCCTCGCGTGAAACCTTATAATTGATCGCCGGCACTTTGGGCCGCAGGTGCAGCATCAAGGAGAAAGCCACATGTTGGACGAACCAAACGCAAATATCTTTGCGAAATCGGCACGTCGTGCAATTCGCCCGATTTCGCCGACGCCTGCAAGCAAGCCTCGAACTTCTTCAGCCAAGCCGCGGCGAGCTTCTTGTGCATCAATCGCACCAACTCGCCGTCATCGAGCAAACTGCGCATCAGCAGAGAATTGAGCGCCGCCCGATGGGTATCGCCCGGCCGTCCGAGCACATAGTGGGAGATCATGAAATGAACCATCACCACCAAAGTCGACGTCGACGCCTCGAACTCAAGTATGCGGCTCGCTTCGGCAAACGTCGGCCCCTTCGCACAGGCATCGAGCATCGCGTGATAGAGCGACTCTTTGCTGGGAAAGTGCTTATAGAGCAACGCTTCGGAAACCCCCGCCGCGTGGGCCAGCTCTTTGATGGTCGTGCCGTCGAAGCCCTTTTCCGCGAAGATGTCTTGCACCGCCTCGACGATCGCCTCGCGGCGCGCCTCAGCCGTCAGCCTGGGAGCATTGCTCATAACGGTTAGTTAGCATTTACTCACTTAGCTTGTCAAGGGAAATTTTCGAACTTTTAACCGGCCCGAAACAAGCCCTCCTAACTAGCTAATATTAACTAATATAATCCGATTCAAGTTGAGCCCCTGACAGCGAGACTGGGATGGCACTCACAACGGCATGAATTAGCGCTTAATTGCTGACCAAATGGAGCATCGCTCTACTTCGTCGTCTTTGCATCACCAGGTGAGCGCGAACGCCAGCCGTCGCTCAGCACGCGCCGCTAGCCGCGCAAGGAATCGCGCCATCGCTCCTGACATGCCACCGCGACGCGCAAGCGTTCGAGATGCTGCTCGATCTGCTTGCCCCCCTGCTTGACCGGATGGGCATGAAAAAAACTAACCACATCCTTTTCAAGCTCGGCGCCGACCAAGCCGACGACGCCTTCGCACATGCGCGGAATAGCATTGTCCGGATACTGGCGATTCATTTCAATCCAGTGCTTTTTCATGAACGACCACGCGCGCTCGCGGCCATGCTTATTGAGCAGCATGCCGCGCATTAGAGTAGGGCGAGTTCTGCGTGCGCACCGCGCCGTTGATCGTCAACTCCAGAGTCCGATCGATTAACCCGGCGTCGGCAAAGTTTGCCAGGGCGAAAAGATAGCGAGTCTCATCCTGCGGCGTTTGGGCGTTTTCAAATCGTGCGAAGAAATTCTCGTACTCAGCCGTGACCGCCGGTATGGGAAAGAATCGCCACCAACGCCGGGATCACATTCCGATCCACCGATTCGCGGTTTTTTTCGTAATCGGCGAACAACACTCGGCACGATCTTGGGTCGCCGCGTCGTCGGCGACCGTGCCGAGGGCACCGATCAGATCGCCGCGCAATTGGCTTTCCAACTCGCCCTCGCCGGGCCGCACCGACCAACCGAGCCGCGCCAGCGCCGGTGACAGAACGACCAGAAGCCGTCTCGCCAACTTTTTACATTGAACGTCGTCGAGGATCCGCTGCAATTGGTGGAACGATGCGATCATGGTCGTCCACACGTTGACATCGGTCTCGCCGGTCATCAGGTCGATCAGTTCAAGATAGTCGGTCAGTGAAACGATCCCCGCCAGAGTCGCGGCCCAGGCGTCGTTGACCAAACCGAAACGCTCCACCGCAGTCAACTGCGTCATCATTCCCTGGCGCAGCGCGGCCAGCAATTCTTGGCTGTAACGGACCCGGTAAAAGCCATGGGCGCCGGCGTTCACCACGACCCAATCGGCTGGCGCGTCGAGTTCGACGTTGTTGCTCTTTTTCCGTCAGCAATAGAGTCTTGTTAACCACTCCTGCCGGCGTCCCGCGCGCAGAAAGATCGGCACATGCCATCTGCGCTCGCTGTCGCTGCCGTCCTGCAGATAACGAAAGATTTGTTGCGAGATGACGGATGGTTCGGCCGGATCTCTCGACGCTGATCAGCGGATAGCCCGGTTGGAAGATCCAGCTGTCCATCAAGGCGCGCACCGGCTGTTTCGTCGACTCCTCCAAAGCATCCCAAAGATCGGTGGTCTCGGCATTGCCGTAGGCGTGTTTCTGCAAATAAAGCCGGATGCCGTCGCGAAACTTTGCCGCGCCCAGATACTGCTCCAGCATGCGCAACACCGAAGCGCCCTTTTCGTAGGTGAGCACGTCGAACATGCCGGCCGCCTCTTCGGGTCTCTCGACCGGAAACTCGATGGGCCGGGTGCTCTTGAGACCATCGACTTGCATGGCCGCGGCGCGCGACACCGCGAAACTATCCCAACGGCGCCACTCCGGCTTCCAGGCGTCCACCGCGAGCATTTCCATGAAGGTCGCGAACGCTTCGTTCAGCCACAGCCCATTCCACCACTGCATCGTCACCAGATCGCCAAACCACATATGGGCATTTTCATGGGACACGACGTCGGCGACGCGCTCGAGCTCGGCACGGGTGGCTTTTTCGGGATCGACCAACAGCGCGGTTTCGCGAAAGGTGATGGCGCCCAAGATTCTCCATGGCGCCCGAGGCGAAATCGGGGATGGCGATGAGATCCAATTTATCGCCCAGGATAAGGAATGCCGTAGTACTGGCTAAAATGTTCCAACGATGCCTTGCCGATGGCGACCGCGAAGTCGGCCAGCTTCTTTTTGCCCGGCACAGCCAAGACCCGCAGCGCTACGCCATCCGCCATCACCGGCTCCGTGGCTTCGAATTCGCCGACGATGAACGCCACCAGATAGGTCGACATCTTCATTGAGTCGGCGAAGCGCCACTGCCTTTTTACCCGTCCCCGGCAACACCGTCTCGTCGATGACTCGGGCGTTGGAGATCGCCGTGAGTTTCTCGTCGATCACCAACGTCACTTGATAAACCGCCTTGAACGCCGGCTCATCCCAACAGGGAAACGCTCGGCGCGCGTCCGTCGACTCGAACTGCGTCGACGCCAGCGGCTTGTCCTGACCGTCAGCGTCTTTGTACAGGCTGCGGTAAAAGCCGTGCAGCTTGTCATTGAGAATCCCGGTGAATTGAATCTGCAACTGATAGTTTCCCGGCGCCACAATGTCGGGAAAACTCAACACCGCCTGTTCGTTGGCTTCGTCCGATTGCACGCTGCCATGCAGCACCGCGCCGTTGGCGTGCCGCATCGAGACCGACTGGATCGATAGCTCCGCCGCGTTGAGGACGACCTCGCGCACCGCCTGGCGCACCTCTACGGCGATCTTGACCTCGCCGGCGAAGGTCCACAGCGACAAATCCGGAGTTAGCTTGATCTCATAACGCTCGGGGATAACCGATGTGGGTAAACGGTGCGATCTTGGTTCAGCCATTTTTACGCCTCATTTTGGAATTCGAATTAATTCAAGTAACCGCCGCATCGTAGTTCGGTAATTTTTCGAACTCAATGCTCCAACCTCTGAAAAGAATCAAGACAAGGATGACCTCAGCGGTGCTGCGGACAGTTGCCGGAGCTTTTCACTCCAGGGCTTGATCAGCAGCGCGGTCAACAGCACCGACACCAACAGGGTGGCGACGATCGCCCAAAGAATCGCGCCGTAACTCTGCGTCTGGTCGTACAAATAGCCGGCGATCACCGGCCCAAGAGCGCTACCCCACATGTAGATGAAAGTCATGTTGCCGCGGATAGTGGCGAAGTACTTGCGGCCAAAGAAGTCGCCGCTGGTCGCCCAGGTGACGGGAAACGCCGCGTCCAGGGTCGAGAAAAAGATCGTAAAAAGCCACAGCGACAACAGCGAGTCGCCAGTGCGCAAGATAATAATACCGGCGATCGGCAAAAGCATCCACAGCGACAGCAGCTTGGGCTTGTTCATCCGGTCGGCGATCCAGCCGAGAACGAAGTGCGTGATCAGGTTGAGCCCGGCGAAGATGCTCAAGAGCAGCGCCGCATGTTCCTGGGTGATGCCCTTCCACACCATCAGCGGAATGAAATGCACCATCATGGTGCTTTGCGTCCCGACCCGCGCGAGCATCGAGAAAGCCAGGCACCAAAAAGCCAAAGTCTTGAGCGCATCGATGGCGCTGACATCGGCCACACTGCGCGGCGCCAAATTTGCTCCCGCCGTCCGCGTATCGGAAACATCGTCACCGTCGGGTTGCAGGCCGACGCTCTCGGGCGACCGCTTCACTTGCAGGCTTAACGGAATGCAGATGAGCAAGAAGGCGCAGCCGGCAATAAAAGTTCCCGAGCGCCAGCCCCATCTGTGCACCACTGTGGCGAGCACCGGCGTAATCAGCATGCCGCCCACCGTGACCGCCGAACCGACTACGGTCATCGCCCGCGCGCGCTTGCGCAAGAACCAGTTATTCGCCACCACCATCGGCGTTTGGATAAAGCCGGCCGAATACGCCAGCGAAATCAGCCCCAAGTAGACAATCAAGAAAGCCTACGTAGCTATTCACCCAAGAGAGCGAGATATAACCGATCCCGGCCAATAACGCCGCGGCCACCATCAACGGCCGCGGTCCGAAGCGGTCGACGACATAGCCGATGATCGGCGCTTCGATGGCGCCTTCGGCGCGCGCCAGGGAAAACGCCAGAGAAGTCTGCGCGCGGGTGAGACCCAAGTCTTGACTCACCGGCAGAAAGAAAACCGTGAAGCCGTAACCATGCAGCCCGCCACCGAGCACGCGCATGGCCGAGACCACGCCGACCATGCGCCAGCCATAATAAACAGTTGCTAGCTTGCCGCGCCAGCCGGTTAATAAATTCATTTGAATCTAAACATTCCCCGCAGCTTGCTGCGGGCACCATCAAATGGGGAATCCAAAGGGGGCGAGCATCCCCTTTGGTCGCGTGCGGGGTTAATCCCCCGTACGCGAAATGCCTTGTTTATTGATTTGTGATGGAACGAAGCCGCAACTTAGCAGGAAATTAACGACCCCGCCACGAATCCGGCCATGGCCAACGATTCACGGCGATTTAGATCCAACCATGCACGGCATGGAGAAGATTTCTCGCCACGCTCGAAATGACAATCGGGAATTGCGAACGCCGTTAAGCTTCCGCGCGCAGCGCTTCCAGCACCGGGCGGCGAATCACGCCGCAGACAGCCCAGCGCACCGGCGACCACCGTGGCAAAGGTGACGGCGAGAATAATTGCCAGCACCGGCAACGGCGCGATGGCGATCGCAGTGCCAAAAAAATAATAACTCAATCCCCAACTCGCGAGGATGCCGAGAAGGGCCCCGGCGATGCTGGCGATGGCGCCGGTGAACACATACTCCGCGACAATCGAGCTAAAGATTTGCCCGCGCGCCGCGCCGAGGGTGCGCAACAGGATGCTCTCGCGCACCCGATGGCTGCGGCTGCCCAACACCGCGCTGGCCAACACGGCAAAACCGGTGAGCAGCGTAAACCAGGCGACGAAGCGCATGGCGCCGGCGACCCGGTCGAGGACCGTGTTCAATGTGCTGAGAATCAGACTCAGATCGATCGCCGAGACATTGGGGAAGCGCTCCAGCACCGCGCGCTGCAACTGCGCTGAAGCTTGGCTCGACGGCGCGCGTCCGACCACCGCGAAAAACTGCGGCGCTTGTTCCAAGACGCCTTCGGGAAAAACCACGAAGAAATTGGGCTGTACACGCTGCCAGTCGACTTCGCGCAGATTGGCGATTAGCGTATTGACGGGCACGCCCTGGATTTCAAATTGCAGCGAGTCGCCGACATCGACGCCCAGCGTATCGGCGATACCTTTTTCGACTGAGACTGGAATCGGTTGCTGTTGTTCATCGGTCTTGGCGACCCAGGTGCCTTTGACCAGCTTTTCCGTGCCGCTCAGAGCGCCGCGGTAAGTCGAGCGGTACTCGCGGCGCAGCGCCCAGCCGGGAATTTTAGATTTGTCATCGGCGCGGATTTCTTCGGCACGGCGGTCTTTGACCGCCGCCAGTCGCATGGTGACGATCGGCACTTCGGCATGGCGCGGGATCTCGAAACGGGACAACAATTCGCCGATGTCTTTGCGCTGCTCATTCTGAACATCGAAGAGCACTAAATTGGGCTCATTTTGGCCGATGCGCCGGTCGACCTGGCGCAGCAGCGTATCCTGCGCGCCATGCAGCGTGACTAAGAGGAATGTCCCAAGGCCGATCGCCAGCATCACCGTGGTGGTCTGGTTGCTCGGCCGATGCAGATTAGCCAACCCTTGGCGCCAGGAAAACGTCAGAAAGCGCGGCGCCACCTGGCGCATGGCGAGCGCGCCCATGCGCGCCAACAGCGCGAGCAAGACGAACACCAAGAGCACTCCGCCGGCAAATACTGCCCCATGCCGCCAGCTACCGAGCGTCGCGCTCGCGAACGCCAGCACCAGCAGAGCGATCAAGAGTACGATGCATATGACCAGCGGGTCCTTGGCGCGCGGTTCTTCGTCGTAGGAAGAGCGCAACGCCATCAGCGGCGAAATGCGCCGCAACGAGATCAACGGCAACAGAGCAAACAAGAACGACGTGGTCATGCCGATGCCGACACCGGCAACGATCCCGATTGGCGAGATCTCGATGGTCGGCGCCACCGGGAGAAAATCTTTCAGCACCGCCGGCAAATAGGACTGCGCCCAAACACCCAAACCCACTCCCGCCGCCGAGCAAACCACGGTCAGGAAAAACAGTTGCAATAAATAAACCGAAACGGTTTCCCGCGGCTGGGCGCCGATACAACGCAACAGCGCCGCGGCTTGAGCTTTTTCCTTGGCATATACATAGGTGACGCTGGCGACGCCGACGCCGGCGAGCAGCACGGCGACAAACACCGCCAAGCGCAGAAAGCGCGACAGATTCTCCATATTTGCGGCGATCGAAGCGGTGCGTTTGCTCACCGTATCGGCTTCCAACTGCAAGCGCTGCAACTGCGGCGTGATCTCTTTGACGATGCGCTCGACCTGCGTCCCGGCGGCGAACTTGAAGAACACCCGGTAGCGCACCACGCTGCCCTTTTGGATCAGCTGAGTGCGCTCAAGGTACGCCATGGGGATATAGATTCGTGGACTGATGAGGGAAAAGGCGAAAGATTCACCGGGAATTTTGCGCAAGCTGCCGGCGATGCGGAACTCTTGATTGCCAAGCTTGACGTAATCGCCGACCTTGGCGTTGAACTGCAACAGCACGTTTTCATCGACCAAGGCGTTGGCGCTCAAATGAAACGACTTCGAGCGATAACGGCGGAACAGTCTCCAACGCGCCGTAATAAGGGAACTGGCCGCTGATCGCCCGCACCTGCACCAGACGCGAATCGCCGTTGGCCGAAAAGGTCACCATCGAGGTAAAACCGACCTGCCGCGACTGATCGCCACCGAGGGAATGAATCAGTTGTAAATCGTCCTTGGAAAACGGTTCGCGGCTGTCGAGGGCGAGATCGGCGCCCAAAAGGCTCTTAGACTGAGACTGAATGCTGGCGAGCAGGTTTTCTCGGA
Organism: uncultured delta proteobacterium; assembly: GCA_963847445.1. GTDB lineage: Bacteria > Desulfobacterota > Binatia > UBA9968 > UBA9968 > DP-20. Next base: position 15,210 of record CAWJZV010000026.1, read on the forward strand.
AGGAGAACGCCAACACGACCAAGGCCACCGCCAACACCACGCTGGACATCGACAGCAACAAGCGGAATAAGCCGCGCCGGCTGTCGCGATAGGCCATGCGCCAGACCCAGAGTTTCCAGAAGGTGATCATCGAACCGGCTTCAAGCGCCGCGGCAGCAGCAGACTTGCTAATATCGGAGGCCAGGCGCCCGGCTTTTAGTGTGATGACCCGGTCGGCCTGCTCGGTGAGCTCGCGATCATGGGTGACGAGAATGAGCGTCGTCCGATTCATGGAGTTCAAGTTGAAAATCAGTTTGACGATACTCTCGGCGGTCTCGGCGTCGAGATTGCCCGTCGGTTCGTCGGCAAACAAAATCTTCGGCTGATTCATGAACGCCCGGGCGATCGCCACTCGCTGCTGTTCGCCGCCCGAAAGCTGCATGGGATAATGATACATGCGGTGACGCAGGCCGACGCGGCCGAGCAGCTCCAGCGCGCCCGCCCGCACCATGCGCTCGCCGCTGATCTCCGCCGGCACCATGACGTTCTCCAGCGCGGTCAGCGAAGGCAGCAACTGAAAGTTTTGAAAGATGAAACCAACGGACTGATTGCGGATGCGCGCCAACTGCTCTTCGCTGGCCTGGTGCAGCGCCACGCCGTCGAACTCCACCCCGCCCTGTGCTCGGCCGCTCCAGGCCGGCGCAGATCGCGATCAAAGTCGTCTTGCCGCTACCCGAAGGGCCGACCACGGCGCAGCTGCTGCCGCGCGCGATGGCAAAAGACACATCGCTCAGGACGTGAACCTGGTCGTCGCCGCTCTTAAATTCCTTGCTTAAATGCTCTACTGTTAGAATATTATCGGTGCTCATGCCGGTTGCAGTTGGATGGAAATGAACGAATCGAATCGCTCCACGTCAAATCCATTGTAAATAACTCTAGCAAATTTAGAACTATTATGAAGGCGACACAACTCACCATGCGAAGATCGAAGCTGCGGCGCGTCGGATTGTTACTCTGCTGCTGGTTATGGCTCACCGCTGCAACACCCCAGCCAAAAAATATCTTGTTTCTTGGCGACAGCATTACCGCCGGCTACGGGCTGGAACCGTCGCAATCCTACCCGGCCCTGATCCAAGACAAGATCGACGCCAAAAAGTGGCCATTCCGAACCGTCAACGCCGGCCAAAGCGGCGACACCAGCGCCGGTGGCGTTAACCGCATGGACTGGCTCCTGCGCTCCCAGGTCGACGTGCTTGGTTCTAGAACTCGGCGGCAACGACGGTCTGCGCGGGCTGCCGCCGGAAACCACGCGCCAGAACCTCCAAGCGATCATCGAACGGACGCAAAAAAAATACCCCCAAGCCAAAATCATCCTCGCCGGCATGAAAGTGCCGCCCAACATGGGCGCGGACTACGCCAAAAAATTCGCAATCATCTACCCCGAGCTAGCGAAAAAGAACAATGCCCTGCTCATCCCCTTTATCCTTGAAAACGTCGGCGGCGTGCGCGAATTGAATCTGCCCGACGGCATTCACCCCACGGCCAAAGGCCAAGAAATCGTCGCCGCTAATGTCTGGAAAGTTCTGGAGCCGGTGCTGCAAAGTTTGATCAGCAAATGATTCGGACGTTGAAAACAGCCGGACTTGAGGATTCGTACCGCTAAGGCGCAAAGACGCCAAGTGGCAGGCCAGAGGCCTGTCATCCCGAGCGAATGCGCGGGATCTCTGAGAGATTTCTCTCTCCGTTCGAAATGACATCGCTGGTCGCTTGCGCCCTTGGCATCTGTGCGGAAGACATGCCGAGTTTCTCGGCGCGCAACCGCTTGAGTATTCCGTGGTGAAAAGCGATTTGACTTTTTTGGCTCTATTCCGTCTTGACACCATCGCCCCACCTAGACGATAGTCCGCACTGTTCTGATTAAATCACGCGCCACGTAAAGGCGCACCAAGGAGATTCCATGGCAGTTCGACTCATCGTCACGATCACCGCGGCAGCCGGCAAAGGCAGCGAACTTGGCAAGCTTTATAAAGCGCGCTGCGAAGACATCGTCAAAGAACCCGGCTGCGAACAGTTCGAAGTCTTCCAAAGCGTGGTCAACCCCGACCACCTGGTCATCCTCGAACGCTGGACCGACCAGGCCGCCCTCGACGTCCACTCCAAAGTAAATGCCACGCGCGCGCCGCTGCCGGCAGAGCTGCGCGTCGGCACTACGGAACGCGAGGATTACACGTATAATCGAACACGGTAGTGAAGAATTATCGGCTTTGGCGGCGCTGAATATTATTCTCGGTATCGAAGCACACCGGCTCCCGGTAGCCGCGTGAGACCGTGACGATGTTCGGGTTCGCCTCCTTGATCGCGCGAAACAGCGGCTCGGTGGCGCGCCACAGGCCGTTTTTTTCGGCGTCATGGTGCGAGGAAATGTACACATCGGGTTGATACGCGCGCATATGCTCGACGGCACGCTGCGCTGTGAGCGTATGAAGAAAAGCGGCCGAGACCGCAACCAGCGCGACATCTACCCGTCCAATCCGTGCCCTCGCGGCTTTTTCGTAATCGGTTACTACGCCGCCGCTATCTCGTCTACCAAAGTGGCATAGATCCTTCAGCACATTTTTCGCATTCGTTCGTTCTGAATATCGATCATTAGCCTTGACATGACCTTCACAGCCGAACTACGCTCCGCCGTGCCACAAACGAAAGGAGATTTAACTCATGGCTGAATCGTTGGAAAGCTTCAAAAGCTATATCGGTAAGAGCGAAACCGCCGCCGATGTCGTGACGGCATCGACGATGGTGAAGTTCGCGGCAACCCTAGGACTAGAGAATCCGCCGCTCGAGAAAGGTTCGGCGATCCCGCCGGGATGGTATGGCGGGTTATTCCCGGCGTCGCACCGGCCCGACAAGATGCGCACCGACGGACAGGCATCGGGCGGCGGCTTCATGCCGGCGATACCGCTGCCGCGCCGCCGCATCGGCGGCACTCGCGTGGCGTTTCATGAACCCTTACGAATCGGTGATGACGTCACGCGCAAGACCGAGATCGCCGATCTTCAGGTCGACGACGGAGCCAGCGGCGCTCAAGTAACGGTCATCGAACGTAACAGTCTGTCGACCGCGCGCGGCTTATGCGTCGTCGAGGAGCGCGACATGGTCATGTTGAGCGAAGCAAGGGCGGACGCGGCGCCCAAGACTTCGCCCGCCATTCCCAGCGAAGCGAAATGGAATCAGACTGTCGAACCCAATGCGCCGTTGCTATTCCGCTTCTCGGCGATCCGGTTCAATAGCCATCGCATCCACTACGACCGCGACTACGTGACCAAGGTAGAAAAGCTGCCGGGCCTGGTGGTGCAAAGCTCGCTGATCTCGCAGCTGCTGATGGAAATGTGCCGCCGCGAGTTACCGGCCAAGCGCATGACCAACTTCGACTTCCAAAACCTGCGCTCGGTCTATGATATCGACGGCAAAGTCACACTGTGCGGCAAACCCGGCAATGATGGCCGCGAAGCCACACTGTGGGCGCTGGATGGAAAAGGCAATCTGGCGATGCTAGTGGCGGCGAAGTTCGCCTAGGAATCATCTCACCACGAAGAACACGAAGCGCACGAAGTTCGAAACATTAATTTCCGAAACCTTCGTGTCCTCGTGCCTCCTGCGAAAATACACGTGCAGCGATGATCTGCGCATTCGATAACGACTCTCTGTTCCGTCATACCGGCGCAGGCCGGTATCCAATCCCCTCCCGCCCCTGGATGCCGGCCTGCGCCGGCATGACGAGTCTAAGGAATCGAACCCCGGGAGGGGGCTTCCGGTATTTTCATTATCTGTGGGCGTGCGTAAGATCATGAATCACTTCGTGGTGAACTGAGTTTAATAATCTAATTTACACCCATCGGATGGCGCACCAAGAAGTCCTGCAGCACTTTCAGCGCGCCATCGCCATCCCAAAACGTCATATGCCTGACGCCGGGCACTAACGCCAACTCAGCGCCCGGAATTAACGGCGCCAGTCGCCGCGCCGTCGCTGCCGGCGTGCTGCCACGCCGCTCGACGCCGTCGTCCGCGCCGCAAAGAACCAAGGTCGGCACATTGACCTTCGGCGCTTCAGCCAGGGTATCCCAAGTCAGCCGCGCCAGCTCGTGCATGCGATACTGCTCCACGGTGCTCTGTCCCGACCACAAGGCGCGTGCCAGCTCTGCCGCCTGTTCACGATGGCTGCGATAGAATTCCGGATTGTAGGCCATATGATCGTTATCGATATGTTCGAGGATATATTTTTCAAAACCGATCTTGTTGATCTCGTCCAGTGCTTCCGGCCCCACTTCGCGCATCGTGCCGTCGAGGCGGCGCACTCCGGGTCCAGTGGTAGAAATCGTTAGACTCGCGACCAAGTCCGGCCGCGCGATCGCCATCGCCTGAACGATCTGGCCGCCAATGGCGAAGCCTACCAAATGGCAACGTGCGACACCGAGCTGTTGCAGCAACTCGATGCCATCCACGGCGAACTGTTTGACCGTGTAGCCGTCCTTCGGCCTTTCGCTTCTGCCTGTGCCGCGGCCATCGTAGATAATCGTGCGAAAGTGTTTGGACAAGGCCGGCACAACCCCGACGTTCCAAGTCGCACAGGGCCACCAGTTGGGCGGCACCAAGAGAATCGGTTCGCCGCTGCCCTGGGTTTCATAATAAATCTCGACACCGTTAACTTGCATTGTCGGCATGCAGCTCCGCAGACTTCTTGTCTGGCGAACACTTTGGAACGGCTTGAACGATTGGAACGGTTGGAACCGACTCAAAATCATCCCGCCGTCAGGCCGAAGGTCTGTTGAAACAGTTTGATCGACTCCGCCATCCCTTCGTTTTCCAAATCCTGGACGATTTTTTTGAAGCCTTTGTTCAGCCGCGGCGGATCGGCGTCGACATCGCTGCGCGACGGAATGCGGCTCAGCTCGCGCAGCTTCAGCTGCGCCGGTTTGGAAAAAAGAAAATCGATGAACAGCTTGGCCGCCGCCGGATGGGGCGGGCGCGCGGCGATGCTTACCGTGTTGATGATCACCACCACCGGCTCCAAAGGCACCCAATCGATCGGCGCGCCTTGATTGACGAAGCTCTGCGCATGGGGACCATAGCCGATGGTCAGCGGCGCTTCGCCCGCCGCCACCAGCGAGATGCGGCCGCGCGCGCCGCGCTGAAAGATCTGATCCTGCGCCGCCAGGCGGCGGAAATAGGCCAGCCCTTTGTCCTTGCCCCAGGCTTTGAGCAGACCGTCGAACCATTCGAAATTGTCGGTGTCGTTGATGATCTGCCGTCCCTTCCACATCGGCTTGAGCAGGTCGTCGTAGGTTTTCGGCACGTCATCCGGCTTGACGTTGCGCTTGTTGTAGGCGAGCACGAAGGTATTTTGAAACGTCGAGCCCCAGTAACCCGCTTTGTCACGTAAATCCGCCGGCAGATGTTTGAACTCCGGCGATTCGTAACGGCCAAGAATTTCACGCTTCTTGAGCAAGGTGAGGCCGCCTCGGCTCGCCGTTCCTTGCAACACGTCGGCGGCGTAAGTGCGCGCCGCGTATTCGCTGACCACCCGGTTGACCAGCGCCCCCGCCCCCGAGCGCAGCAGATCGACTTTGATGAACGGATACTGCCTCTCGAACAGATCGATGAGCTGCTTGCTCTCCGGAATCGACACGGTCGTGTACCAGACCACGCGCCCTTCTTTTTTCGCTTGGGCGACCAGATCGGGATTGGCAACCTGGGCAAAGGCAAGCGGCCCGTTTAGCAACAATGCCAATAATGCAATGATCGCGAGTAAGTGAAATTTCATCTTCATCGTCTCACCCAGTCCGGGACATTTTTACTTCAACAATCTCTGTCGCCGCGCTAACTACCGTCTCCAGCGACGGCAAGAACGGCCGCTCGTCCCAATAGGGCAAATACTGATCGGCGCCGACCAGCAAGCGCGGCGCTATCGCCAATTTGCCCGCCGGCAAGCGATCGAGAGCGCAGCGCACATAGGGCGCGTAGCCGGCCCATTCGGGTTCGTCCTGGACGATCAACACGCGGCCGGTTTTGCTCGCGGACTTGAGCACCGTGTCGGTATCCAGCGGCTTGATAAATCCCAAACTGACCACTTCGACCGCGTCGCCTGTCCCTGCTTCGCCAACTCATCGGCGGCGTCTTCAGCCAGCGCCGCTGCGCGGCCGGCGCCGACGATCGTCAAGCGCTCGCCGGCGCGAGTAATCGTCGCGCTGGCGCCGGGGTTAGTCTCGGCAAGCTCACCGGCGCGCAGATGAATCGAGCGGTCTTCGAAAAACAAGGTCGGCGTCGGCCGCGTCAGCGCGTCGCGAAAACTCCAGTAGGCCTCGCTCGGCGAGCCCGGCATGGCGATATTCAGATCCGGCACGTTGTAGAACCACGACACGCCGACCTCGTTGCCTTCCGGACCATGACCGCGAAACCGCGCGATCGGCAAACGAATGATGATCGGACAATTCAACCGGCCATTGGTGAGATAGTGCAGCTTCGCCGCGCTCTGGACGATCGCCATGTGGCAAACCGAAGCGATATCGGCGTAGGCGATCATGACGACGACCTTCATCCCTTTCATCGCCGCGCCCACCGCCATGCCGACCATGGCGCTCTCGCTGATCGAACAATCGCGCACGCGATCGAGTCCGTAGGTATCGGCTAACGGTTTCAAAGCATGGGCCGCGAGATTTTGTCCTATGACAATCAAGCGCGGTTCGTCGCGCATCGAATCTTGCAACGCTTTGCCGACCGCGTCGCGGTAATTTATTGTGGACATGCTTCGCTCTCTGCTTTGAATCCGTAAGGAGTAAGGTTAGGGTCAGGAGTTTCCGGATTCGGACGCCTCACCCTTTACCCTTCACCCCTAACGGAATTGAAAGCCGCTTCAACCCGCTGCTCTTCATCCCGCTGGAGCCGTTCAAGATCATCGCTGCGTCGCCATCCCGTTCCTGATCAGCCAATCGCCCAAACGTTTCAAGGGATCATGCTTGGCCGCCTCGGCTAAATCGTTTTCGATGCCCGAGCGCACTTCGCCGAAGTGCGAGCTATACAGGCCGACGCGAAAGGTCAGGCAATCGAGAAACACCGGTTGTCCACTCAGCGCCGTCGCCCGCGCCCAGCGCGCCGCTTGATAAACATCCATGGCATCGTTGCCGTCGACTTGGCGCGACGCCAGACCGAACGGCTCGGCGTAAGGAATCAGCGAGCGCTGCCGGCGCACCTTGGGCCAGGGCGTCGCCATCTCCCAGCCGTTGTTCTCGCAGACCAGAATCAGCGGCAGATGCCACGCGCCGGCGATATGCATGGTCTCGTGCAGGTCGCCGGAACCCAAGGTCCCGTCGCCGAAGAACGCCACGCTGACGTTGCTGGCGCCATCGGTTTGATTGGCCAGCGCCACCCCCGCCGCCATGGCCAGATGGCCGCCGATCATCGTCGATCCCGGCATCACACCGCGCTCTGGCCATGACGCATGATGCGGCGCATCGCGCGAATCGCCGACGGCCGAAGGCGTGTGCAAAAACTCGCGAAGCTGTTCTTCGATGCCGATACCCATGCCGATCATCGCGCCGCGAGTGCGAAACGACGGCAGCACATCGTCGCCCTTCTCCAACGCCAGGCAAGTGCCGATGGCGATCGCTTCCTGCCCCTTACTGGGAAAGGTTTGCGCCGAGTGCTTCTTCTCATGCTCCCAGCGCACCAGCGCTTCTTCGAAGACCCGCGTGGTCAGCATTTTTAGATAGAGTCGCCACTCGATACGATTGGCGTGCTCGGTGTTTGCCGTAACAGATAAATCAGTCATCTTGAATCTCCTCATTCGAGTTGCTTCCTCCTCTCCCTCTGGAAGAGGACAGAGGTGAGGGGCCAAGGGCGACCGCCGGTCGCCCCTACAATAATTCCGAAATACATCGAGTACCTCACGCCGGAAAGACGATGCACGACTCCGCGGCCACTGAAAAACTCACCGTCGTACCGACGCTGGGGATCCTCGCTGGATGGGCGCGCAGACGCAACCGCGCTGCACCGCTGCGCAAAATCACATCCGCTGAGTTGCCGAGAAAAGTCACCCGCTCGACCCGGGCCGAACCGTGATTAGGCAAGCCGTCAATTCCATTGGCATCCAACAGCTCGATACTTTCCGGGCGGAAAAACAGCTCCGCCGCCATGCCCGGCTGCCATTCAACACTGCGCCGCGCGGCGAATCTGCCGACCGGGGTATCCAATAACATTTCATCCCAAGCGCCATTTCCCGGCAGCTCGACTTGGCCGGCGATAAAATTCGCCGTGCCGAGAAAATCGGCGGTGATTCGATGTGCCGGTCGAAGATACAGCTCCGTAGGCGCGCCCACTTCCAGGAGCATGCCTTCATGCATCAGACCGATGCGATCCGACAACGCCAGCGCTTCTTCCTGATCGTGGGTCACGTACACGGTGGTGATGCCGAAGGACTCTTGCAGCGACTTCAACTCGAAGCGCATCTGCTCGCGCAGCTTGGCGTCGAGGTTGCTGAGCGGCTCGTCGAGCAGCAGCACCTGCGGTTGCGCCACCAACGCGCGCGCCAGTGCCACGCGCTGCTGTTGCCCGCCGCTCAGGTTTGGCGCCAGCCGATCCGCCAGAGTCCCGAGACTCAATCGGTCAAGAATCCGCCCGACGCGCTCGCCGATCTCAGTCGCGGTTCGCTGTCTTTGGCCAGCGGGTAGGCGACATTTTGAAATACCGTCATATGCGGCCAGATCGCGTAGGATTGAAACACCATGCCGATGTTGCGCCGCTCCGGTGGAATAAATGTGCCGGCGGCGGCGCGAAAACCGCCTGATCGTCGATTAAAATCTCTCCGGCCAACGGCTGTTCCAGTCCGGCGATGCAGCGCAGCGTCGTCGTCTTGCCGCAGCCGCTCGGACCGAGCAGCGTAAACAACTCGCCCTTGCCAACTTCGAAGGATACGCCGCGCAACGCGCGGACTTCGCCCCTCGCGCCGGCAAACGACTTTTGCAGATCTATTACGCTAATCACGAATCGATCCTGTTCGCAGATAATGTGATCGTGTGCCGTGCGACGTGATCTTGCTCGCCGTATCGAACAGATCCACGAACGCGGCCAGGACCACGCTTCGCCACTGAGATCGTTTCGGGCACTGTGAAATCAAAATACCGGGCAACTTTCTAGAGTCAGGGCTGCGCCGCAAGTCGCGCAAACAGCTGGCCGCCGAGCAGCAAGATGGCGGAAAGCAAAATCAAGATCACCCCCAAGACTGCGGCATCCGTGGTGCGGCCGTTTTGCCACATGCTCCAAATCATCGTCGAGACGACCACCGTCTCCGGATTGTACAGCATCAGAGCCATCGATAACTCCTGCATCGCGTGCACCGCCACCCAGAAAAACACATTGATCATAGCCGGCGCCAAGAGCGGCAGCGGTGATCCTGCGCAGCGTGCGCGTCCACGGCGCCCGGCTCATTTGCGACGCCTCTTCCAACTCGCCATGCACCTGCATCAGCGCCGAGGTCATCGTGCGTGAGCTGTACGCAAGGTAGCGGGTCGTCATCGCCAGTGCGATGATCCATAGCGTGCCGTAAATCGGAATGGGAAAGCGCACGTAGACGAAGATAAATGCCAGGCCGATGACGATGCTCGGCACGCACTGCGGCAAAAACGATACCGTGGCGAGATAATGCGACAGTCCGTCCGCCGCGCGGCTGCGCCGGACGACAAACCAGCTGATCATTACGGCGAGCAAGATCGTCGCCGCGGACGTCACCAGCGCGAGCACCAGAGTATTCCAGAGCGCGCGCATGACTGTGCTTTCCTGCCAAATTTTGACGTAGCCATCGAAAGAGACTCGCGCCAGCGAATCCGCCGACGGCACCGCGTAGAAACGGCTGGATGCTGGTCCAGATCAGCATCAAAAAGGGCAGCACCACGGCGAGCGCCACGTAGAGTAGGCAGAAGCGCGCTGGCCGGCGCCGTCCAGGCGCCGAGATTGACTTGCCGCGGCCGGTATCCCTTGCCGGTGATCGTCGCGAATCTTTCCTGGTGCGCGGTCAAACGCTGATACGCCCACATGAGCAACAGCGCCACAAACAACACCAGCGCTCCCAAGGCCGAAGCCAGTCCGTAATCCGGCAAGCCGACTTCCGAGTGGGTCGCCCAGTAGATCGCCGTGCTGAGCACGCGAATGCGCGCGGTGAAACCGAGCAACCCGGGAATATCGAAGGATTCGATGACGACGATGATGTAATAGATCAACATGGCGAGCAGCGCCGGCCGCATGATCGGTAGGGTGATGCGCATGGTCGTTTGCGCGACGCCGCGCCCTGCCATGGCGCTCTGTTCTTCCAGCGACGGGTCCATCGCGCGAAACGAAGCCGCGATCATCAGATAAGCCGACGGCACCAACCGCAAGCCTTGAACAAAGCACATGCCGTAGAGCGTATAAATATCGAACGGGCCGAAGTCCCCCGACAAACCGAAAACGCTGCGCAAGACCACATTGATGATGCCGATCCTTGGATCGAGCAGCTGAATCCAGGCGATCGCCGAGAGCAGCGAAGGAATCGTCATCGGCACGAGAATGAGCGCGGCGATCCACCGGCGCGCCGGGATCGCGGTCCGTTCCAAAAGCCAAGCCATTAGGACCGCCAGCGGCAAGCCGACTGCCAGCGACCCGGCGGTGAATAAAAACGTATTCAGAAAGATCGGCAAAGTCGAAGGACTGGTGAGAACTGTGGTGTAATTCGCCAGCGTCATGACCCGTCGCCTCGAAGGGCAACTTATCTTCCGTGCTTTTGACGCTGGCGTAGAGCAGCATCACGAGCGGAACGAGCACAAGATAAGAAACCACGGCAATGGTGCAGCCAAAGGCAACGGAACGAACCGATAATTTCCGCGTCCATGACCGAGCCCCGGTCTGCGCGCTGGGACCGAATGTGGTTGGCGTTACACTCATATCAAGTTGAGATCGGTTCGGGCAGCTCGATCAATTCATTATCGGGGCGTCTCATGCAGTGCCGAGGTACCCCGAGTCTCCGGTCCTTATTCATCGCAGTGCGCCGAGCATTTTTCCCAATTCGCGCTGGATCTCGAGAATCCCCGCGAAGTTATTTTCGGTTTCCAAGATGATCGCAGGCTGAGTGGTTTTGATTCTCGCGGCGACATTGCCGATCGCGTTCTTGCCTACCTCGATCGCCTGGCCGGTGTTGGTATATCTGACCGTTTGCCCCTCGGTGCTTCCCAGCCAACCGGCAAAAAAGCGCGCAGCATTGGGGTGCGGCGCGGTCTTGAGCACTCCCACTGCAGAATTGAGCACCGGTAGCGGCGAGACGGCAACCCAATCGACGGCAGCGCCTTGTTTTTTCAAGCGCTCGATGGTGTAGGCATAGGTACCGACGGCGATGGAAACCTGGCCCCCGGCCAAGGCATTGGCCACGGTAGTGCCGCCTTGAACGATCAGGGGCTGTTGCTGCGAAAGTATTCTCTTAATCAATTCAGTCGCTTTGCCCTTGCCCCATTGCGTGCCGAGCATGGCAAAAGGAACTAATCTCGCCTCCATGATTATTTTTCTGCCTTTCCACTTCGGGTCGGCGAGGTCTTCCCAATTCTTCGGCGCCTCCTGCGCGCTCACCAGCTTGGTGTTATAAGCGATCGGCAACGTTAGATTATAAGCGCCGACGAACCGTTGGTTGGCATAAACCGCGTCGAGGCCGAAATCCTTTTCCCACCCAGGGTAGCTGGCCAACATGTCGCGATCGATCAATGGCCGCAACGCGCGCAGCGAACCGGACTGAATGATATCTACGGCCGCCGGTTTGCCGGCCTGACTCTCAGCGATGATTCTTTGCACCAGGGGTTCAGGGATACTCTCGAAGTGCTCGATTTTGATGCCCGGATACTGCTTGTTCATGGCCTCGTGCGCGCGCTGATAGATAATTGCGTCCGTCGGTCCCCAAATCACGACCGTGCCTTCTTTCTTAGCGGCATTGTATAGCTGCATCACCGCGTCGTTGCCGCCTTTGCTTTTATCTTGGGCGTAGCCGGTGTTGCCAATAACCAACAGTCATGCAATAGCAATGGCACTCACAGTGAATAGTCGAAGTTCCATAGGTCGAATTCAATCTCCTGAGCGCGCTGAATTCAAACAAGCATCAATAGCGTTAAACGGCTCCGACGTTCAAAGTTTCTCGATGGGATGGCGCAGCAAAAATTCCTGCAACGCGATCAGCGCCCCATCGCCGTCCCAAAAGGTCATATGCTTGACGTTGGGCACCAACGCCAACTCGCAGCCGGGAACCAACTCGCCGAGCTTGCGCGCCGTGCCCACCGGCGTGCTGCCGCCGCGATTCACATCGTCGCCGGCGCCGCACAGGATCAACGTCGGCACCTTGACCCTGGGCGCGTTGCCCAAGGTATCCCAGGTGCGCCGCGCGTCGAAGTGATAGCGATGTTGTTCGGGACTGGTTTGGCGTTTCCACAGCGCATCGGACAAACGCCTTGACCACATCTTGATGCTCGGCGAAAAACTTGCCGTCGAACGCCATATGGGTGTTCTCGATATGGCCACGGATAAACTGCTCGAAGCCATGCTCGCGAATCTCTTCTTCGTCGGTGTTGCGTACCACCCGGGAGCCCGCCATCGGTCGCTTTCGCCCCGGCACCGGCGGCGGCGATGGTCAGCGTTGCGACCAGGTCCGGGCGCTGGATCGCCAATGCCTGGGCGATCTGGCCGCCCAGAGCGAATCCTGCGGCGTGGCAACGCGCTATTTTTAGATGCTCCAACAGCCCGGCGCAGTCCTTGGCAAACTGTTCGATGGTGTAGCCATGATCCGGCTTGCTCGAATGGCCGGTGCCACGGCAGTCGAAGATGATCGTGCGAAACTTCTTGGATAGAAACGGCACCACGCCGACGTTCCAAGTATCGCAAGGCCACCATGACGGCGGACAGAGCAGCACCGCATCGCCGGCGCCTTGGCTTTCGTAAGTAAATCGTTACATCGCCTAAATCCGCCGTCGGCATTTTATACCTCATACCGATTCGTTGGGGTCGGGCCATGACCTACCGCTACAACAAACCTAAAAAGAGTACAATTACAATTTCAGTCCCTTTTGAGTCCGGCGTGGTCGGAAGAAGGTGCTTGAGCTTCGGAAAAAGTGAGGCGGCGACGAGCACGAAAGAGGTCGATGGCGATGTATGTGAGCCGGGTATTAAGAGGGGACCAGCACGGAGAGTTTGGTGAGGCATTGGGCTTTTAGAGACGAGCACCTCGATGAGGTAAGCGGGTTTACGGATGAAACGGCGGGTAGACGCGGACAAACGATTAGCGCGCCACATGTGGCACATCAATCGGTTGTTACTAAAAAGTCATAAGCTATAAGCGCAATTGACTACCCGCAGGTTCGTAGGTATAAATCCCGTCAGTGGAAAAGGGTGTTTAAATTTCCATCCATCCAACGGTAGGGCTGCGCCAAAGACTGACGTCGCGTTTTATAATGGCGCCACGGTTCAACACCCTGTTGAGGCGACGGAATCGCGAGGGTTTGTCCGGTGAGTAATTTCAGTGAAGAGTCGACCGCCGTTCCGCCGCTCCTCCTCCGAATTTCCTCCGAGTTTGCGTTTGCACCGCAATACCTCAGAGTTTGCGAAGCTTGCGGAAATTTTCGAATTTTCGGGACCGGTGTCTGTAAGTAGTCGCGCTCAATAAGACAACAGTTCCGGTGTCCGTAAGAAATCGTTCGGAATCAGATAAATTCATTTCACCACGAAGAACACAAAGAGCGCGAAGTCTGGAGAAAGAATTTTCCGAAACCTTCGTGCATTCGTTTTCATCTCACCACGAAGGACAATGCGAAGCGCACGAAGTTCGGAGAAATACTTTTCCGAACCCTGCGTGTCCTTCGTGGTAAAAACTCTTTCCCATTTGGTTGCGGCTGTGCCGCGCTAGGTTCTTTGCGGCCAATCTTCCGAATCCGCCTGTAGGGGCGACCGGCCGGTCGCCCCTCCCTGTTTGTAGCGCGACATCGACTTCAATCTCAAACGAAATGTTATCGCTATGCCCCGATCGGATGACGCAACAAGAACTCTTCCAGCGCAGTCAGCCCGCCGCTGCCGTCCCAAAACGTCATATGCTTGGTGTCGGGAATCAAGAACAGCTCAGCCCCAGGCGTCAGCTCGGCGACACGCTGCGCCGTGCCCACCGGCGTGCTGCCGCGCCGGGCGACATCATCGTCGGCGCCGCAAAGAATCAGCGTCGGCACTGTGACTTCACCGGCCTTCCCCAGGGTATCCCAAGTAAGCCGCGCATCTTCGTGACGGCGAAACATTTCCACCGTGCTCTGCCCCGACCATACCGCGTCGGCCAATGCAGCGACCACTTCGCCATGTTCGCGGTAGAATTGCGGATTGAAAGCCATGCTGTCGTTCTCGATGTAGTTGCGAATGTAGCGCTCGAAACCGATGGCGCGAATTTCTCGTTCCGTATCCGGCGATAAACTTCGTTGTCCACCGGCAAGGGTCTTCACTCCCGGCACCCGAAGCAGCGATCGTTAAGGTAGCAACTACATCGGGCCGCTCGATCGCCAGCGCCTGCATGATCTGCCCGCCCAGAGCGAAGCCGACGGCATGGCAGCGCGATATGCCGAGATGCGCCAGCAAGCCGAGGCAATCCTGCGCGAACTGCGTCACCGTGTAACCGTCGCGTCGGCTGGCTACTTCGTCCAGTGCCGCGACAGTCGAACGTGATGGTCTTGAAACGCTTCGATAGAAACGGCACGACGCCGACGTTCCAAGTGGCCGACGGCCACCAGGAGGCCGGCGCGAGCAGCACCGGCTCGCCGCCGCCCTGCGTTTCGTAATAGAGTTCCAGCTCAGCCAATTTTGCGATAGCCATACTCCCGTCCCATCGACGTGCTAAGGTTTAGTAGCCTGATAGTTCGCTGTCAACCGATTATGCGCCGCTTGACAGTCCCTCCTCGCCTCTGCCACTGTTCGCTTACAAAATCTTTAGCAGGGGAACGCTTATGTCCAACCCATTTGTCGAATCTGTCCTCAAGGAAATCATCCACCCAGGCGTGGAGCAGTTGATGAGCACGCGCTTCTTCACCGAACTGCGCGCCGGCAAGCTTTCCAAAAAGCGCATTCAGGGTTTCGCCGTGCAGCATTATCTGTCCAACCATGTGATCAACAAAGGCTTGGCCTTCTCGATGGTGCGCAACGCCAACAACCAGGCGATGTACGAGCAGTTCATCGAGCTGTTCACCGAAGAGCAGTCCCATCCCGGTCTCATGAGACGTTTCGGTCTGGCCATGGGGCTTACCGACGCCGACTTCGACGACGGCATCATGATCTTCGAATGCGTCGCCCACACCGGCGCGATCGTCCGCGGCATGCTCGTCGGCGCGCCGGCGGAAACCCGGGTCGGCGCTCTGGTCAACGAAACCATGGTGCAGCGCTACTCCGACGAATTCGACGCGGCGTTGGAAAAACATTACGGCCTCGACAGCCGGGCGCGCACGTTCTTCGCCGTCCACGGCAAAGTCGACATCGAACATACCGCCATGGCGGCCGACACCGTGGCAAAGTTCGCCATCACCGACCGCGACAAGGAAATGGTCCGGGCCGCGGCGAAAAATATGGTGCGCTTCAAGATCAACAAGTTCGACGGCATTTACGACACCTTCGCATAAATAGGTTTCGAGTTTCGGGTCCAGAGTTTCGAGTTTCCGTCCCAACCCATACGGATAGGAGTGCGACCCATGAACTTGACGAAAGAAAGTTTCGCCGCGCTGTGCGCGCTATTATGCTTCGGCCTAAGCGTGAACGATGCTCTTCACGCCGCCGAGAAATCCGCCAAGCTCACGAGCTTCCGCATCGCCTATGTCTCGCGCAGCACCCTCGACATGCCGTTTATCATCGCCCGCGACCGCGGCTTCTTCCGCGAAGAGGGGTTGGAACCGGAGTTTATTTTCATGAAGGCGATTCAAACCGTCCAGGCGATGCTCGCCGGCGGCGTCGACTTCGGCACCGCCACCGGCACCGCGATCAGCGCGGCGGTCAATGGCGCCGATGTCCGGGTCGTCTTCGCGCTATCGGATAAGCCGTCCTTCGATCTGATTGCCGCGCCCGCCATCACCAGCGTGGCTCAACTGCGCGGCAAAAAAATCGGCATCTCGGCGCCCGGATCGCTGACGGAAATCATCGCGCGGCAGATTTTCATCGCCAACAAAATCCCGCTGGATCAAGTCACCATGCTACCGCTCGGCACCAGCGACATCACCTGGGTTGCTTTGAAAGCCGGCACCATCGACGCCACCATGCTGCAAATACCGCAGAATTTTATCGCCGTCGACGAAGGCTACCGCAAGATCGCTGCCGGCGCCGATGTCTATCGCGCCGTCCAGGGCGGCCTGACGACGACCAAGTCAGTGATCAATGACAAACCGGAACTGGTGACCAAAGTCATCCGCGCCACGCAAAAAGCCCTCCGGCTGTTCCGCGCCGATAAAAAGTACGCCACCGACTTTATCCGCGGCCCGTTCCTTGATATGGGCAAAGACCGCGATAAGTACGCCGAGCGCGTCTACGAGGCCGCGCTGGGATACTTGTCGACCACCGGCACCGTCGACGACAAACTCCAGCGCGAAATGATCGCCACCGCCGCCCAGCGCACCAAGCTCGCCCAACCGCCGCCACCGGAGCGGGTGTTCGATTTCAGCTTTGCGCAAAAGGTCGGGGAAACGATCAAGTAGCTATCTGACGTTGAACCTTGAACGTTTGAACCTTGAACGAACAAACTCGTTCAACGGTTCAAGGTTCAAAAGTTCAAGGTAACTCCAGGAGGTTAAATGAAATACAGCACCGAGAGAATATTGACCACCCACGCCGGCGCCTTGCCGCTGCCGGCGGATTTAAAAGAATTGCACAACGCCCGCACGGCGGGGACGCCTGTCGATGAGCAGGTTTATAGCAAACGGGTCAGCGGCGCGGTCGCCGACATCGTCAAGAAACAAATCGCCTGCGGCCTCGATATCATCAACGACGGCGAACAGGGCAAGTCCAACTTCTCACGCTATGCCCGCGATCGATTGGGCGGCTTCATCGAGCGCGAAGTTAAAGCCAGCGACCATACCTCGACGATTTACGCCAGGGATTTGACCGAGTTCAGCGATTACTTTAGCGCGCGCGCCTACCATCGCGGCGACAACGTCAAGAGGGTGTTCTGTAACGCGCCGCTGAAATACACCGGCCATGAGTCGTTGAAAGCCGAAATCGCCGACTT
This sequence comes from uncultured delta proteobacterium, assembly GCA_963847445.1. Taxonomy (GTDB): domain Bacteria; phylum Desulfobacterota; class Binatia; order UBA9968; family UBA9968; genus DP-20. The sequence continues at coordinate 32,476 of CAWJZV010000026.1, forward strand.
CAAAGCCGGCCTGCAAGGTCAGAAATACGCAGAAGCCTTTCTTCCCGCCGTTGCCCCCGGCACCATCGAGCACTGGATGAAGAACGATTACTACCCTAACGACGAGGCCTATCTTGTCGCCATCGCCGATGCCATGCACGAAGAATACAAAGCCATCGCCGACGCCGGCTTCTTGCTGCAAATCGACGATCCCGATTTACCCGACGGTTGGCAGTTCATGTCGCAGATGACCGTGCCGGAATATCGCAAGTACGCCGAGCTGCGCGTCGACGCGCTCAACCACGGACTGCGCGACATTCCGCCCGACCGCGTGCGCTTTCACACCTGCTGGGGCAGCTACCACGGCCCGCACAAGTACGACATCCCGCTGCGCGACATCATCGACATCATCTTGAAGGTGAACGCCAATACCATCTCGATCGAAGCCGCCAACCCGCGCCACGAACATGAATGGCGCGTCTGGGAAGAAGTCAAACTCCCCGCCGGCAAAGTGCTGGTCCCCGGCGTCGTCGGCCACGCCACCGATATCGTCGAGCACCCGCAAGCGATCGCCGATCGCTTGGTCCGCTACGCCAAGATCGTCGGCAGAGAAAACGTCATGGCCGGCACCGACTGCGGCTTCGGCCCGCGAGTCGGCAGCCCGCAAATCTGCTGGGCGAAGTTCGAAGCCATGGCGGAAGGCGCAAGGCTGGCGACCAAGGAGTTGTGGGGCAAGTAAATGCCGCCAGGTGTAGGGGCGACCGGCCGGTCGCCCTCTGCATCATTCACACCGAACCTGTCAGTTTCTCAACTCATCCACGAATATCATTGACGCTATTCACCGTGTTCGCATTACAGTGACCGCCAATTTGCCGAGGAGGATTCATGCGTCGAGGTTTAATTTGTCAGCTTGATCGCCATCGCGCTTTCTAATCGTCACCGCTGGCACCCAGGCCCAGCAACTACCCAAGTCGGTCGCCATCGGCTCCAACCCGCCGGGCTCGCTGTTTTACGCCTTGGCGAGCGGCTTGGCGAAAGTCGTCAGTGACGCGGCGGCGATTCAGGCGCAAGTCCAGCCGTTCGCCGGCACCAGCACGTTCGTGCCGCTGTTCGACACCGGCGAGCTCGACTTCGGCGTGGTCAACGCCGTCGACATGGGCATGGTCTACCGCGGCGCGAACTTCAAAGTCGGCGGCAGAAATCCGTTTCCCCATGTCGCCAGCTCCCGGCTGCTCATGCGCGGCTCGCCGCTGCGCAGCAGCTTTATCGTCAGGAAAGATTCGCCGATCAAGACCTTGGCTGACGTCAAAGGCAAGCGCGTCACCGGCGAGTACCCGGCGCAGTTGGCGGTTTGGTACAACATGTTCGGCGCGCTCTCGAACGCCGGGCTCTCTTGGAACGATGTCAAAGTCGTGCCCGTGCCGGCGGTCAACGAAGGCGTCGACGCGCTCGTTCAAGGTCGCGCCGATGTCACCACCCACGCCATGGGCTCGGCGAAACTAAAGGAAGCTGACGCCGCGGTGGGAATCCGCTTTTTATCCCTCGATTGTTCCAAGCTCGGCGAAGAGCGGATCAAGAAAGCGATCCCGGGATATTATTTATCGACCGTCAAAGGCGGCTCGTCGTCTGGAATCCTCGAAGACGTCTGCGCCTACACCTACGATATTTATCTCGTCGGTCATGCCAAACTGCCCGACGCCGTCGTGCGCAGCGTGCTGCAAGCGATCTGGGTCAATATCGACAAGCTGCCGCAATTCCACCCAGGCTTCGTCGAGTGGACCAAAGCCCGCGCCGTCGATGCCGAGGTGACGATTCCCTATCATCCGGCCGCGGTGCGCTATTTCAAAGACGCCGGAGCCTGGCCGGCAAAGATGGACGAGGCTCAGAAAAAACTTTTGGCGTGGAAACCGTAGCGAAGACTGGCTGGAGTATCGGAGTAATGGAGTTTGGCAGTAGCGGGATCAGAACGGAGAGAAGTCTATGAATTATCTACACAAAGGCGTCGCGCTATTCTTTTGGTCAATTTATTACTCGCCATGAGTTCACCCGTCCAATCGCACAAAAGCTTCCGCGCTTCCGTCGACCATCGGCACCAATCCCGCCGGCACCGTTTTCTACGCCGTCGGCGCCGGTTTGGCGAAAGTGATCAGCGGCGCCGGGCCGATGCAGTCGGTGGTGCAGCCTTACACCGGCACGAGCACATTCTTGCCGCTGCTCGACAGCGGCGAGCTCGACTTCGCCATCATCAACGCGGTCGAATCCAACCTCGCCTACCAAGGACCGGCCAAACTCAAGATCGGCGGTAAGAATCCATTGCCCCATGTGCCCAACGCCCGGTTGATCATGCGCGGCTCGCCGTTGTTTATCGGCCTCGTGGTCAAGAAAGACTGGCGTGAAAAGCGTCCAGGAGATCAAGGGCAAGCGCGTTACCGGCGAGTACCCGGCCAACATTGCGATCTGGTATCACGGCTACGCCGCGCTGGCGAGCGCGGGACTGACCTGGGACGATGTCAAAGTCGTGCCCGTCCCGGCCGTCAACGACGGCGTCGACGCCGTCGCTCAGGGCCGCGCCGATGTGAGCATACCACGCGATCGGCGCCGCTAAGGTAAAAGAAGCCGACGCCGCCGTCGGGGTGCGTCATCTATCCGCTCGATTGCACGCCCGAGGGCGACGCGCGCGTCAGAAAAGCCGGTCCCGGGTTACTCGACACACGACGCTCAAGTCTGGATTCTCCACCGGCATCGTCGGCGACACCTGTGTGCTTACTTTCGACATTTACATGCTCGGCCACAAAGGGTTGTCCGAACGAGGTGGTCCAAGCCTGCGCTCAAAGCGATCTGGGACAACATCGACAAGCTGCCGCCGCTCCATGCCCAGTTTCAGGACTGGACCCGCGAGCGCGCCGCATCCGCCGATGTGACCGTGCCCTATCATCCCGCCGCCGTGCAGTTTTATAAGGAAAAGAATTTGTGGAACGCCAAGATGGACGAGTCGCAGAAAAGATTGCTGGCGGTGAATCCATAGGAGCGTAAAGAAGAAAGAATGAATTGGAGTGATGGAGTGCTGGAGTACAGGTTCGGACAGGAGAGATGTTATGAACCGACACTGGAAGATCATCGCGATTGCTTTCTCTGAGTCTTGACTTGTGCACTGCAAGGCGATACACGTACACGCGCAGAAAGTTCCGGCGTCGACGACCATTGGATCGAATCCCGCCGGTTCGCTTTTCTACTCCGTCGCCAGCGGTTTGGCGAAAGTGATCAGCGGCGCAGGACCGATGCAGGCCATCGTTCAGCCTTATACCGGCAGCAGCACGTTCTTGCCGCTGCTCGACATTGGCGAGATCGACTTTGGTATCGTCAACGCCGTCGACATGGGCATGGCCTACCAAGGCCAGCGCTTAAAGATCGGCGGCAAGAATCCCCTGCCGCACTCGGCCAACACGCGCCTGATCATGCGCGGCTCGCCGCTCCTAACCAGTCTGGTGGCGAAAAAAGACGGTCCGGTAAAAACCATCGCCGATGTCAAAGGCAAACGCGTCACCGGAGAATATCCCGCCCATCTCGCCGTCTGGTTCAGCGTCTTCGGCTCTCTCGCCACCGGCGGCCTGACTTGGGAGGATGTCAAAGTCGTGCCCGTTCCCGCAGTCAACGAAGGCATCGACGCGTTGGTGCAGGGCCGCGCCGAGGTCAGCAACCACACCGTCGCCTCGGCGAAGATCAAAGAAGCCGACGCCGCGATCGGCGTGCGCTTCGTCTCCCTCGACTGTTCGCCGCCAGGCGAGGCACGGCTCAAGAAAGCCGTGCCCGGATATTATTTAACCACGCTCAAAGCCGGCCACTCCAACGGCATCATCGTCGACACCTGCGTCCAGGCCTACGACATGTACCTGGTCGGTCACAAAGGCTTGTCGAACGAACATGTCAGCGCGGCGCTCAAAGGCATCTGGGACAACGTCGACAAGCTCGCGCCGCTCCATCCATCGTTGCAGGAATGGAGCCGCGAGCGCGCCATCGACCCCGACGCGACCATGGCCTACCATCCCGCCGCGGTGCAGTTCTACAAAGATCGCAAAGTCTGGCCCGCCAAGATGGACGAGCTGCAGAAAAAAATGTTGGCGATGAATCCGTAACTCGTCGTTGGGAGTTCGTAGTCTAGAGTTTAGCGTTTGCTCACGACTGAAACATTTGCAACGACAGGAACTAAGCGCAGCGCTGGAACAACTGGAACAATCCGAACTTTTTGAACGTCTTGAACGGAGCAGAGCGATTGAACGCTTTGAACGAAGTTTATCTTAAAAAATGAGCGACGACCTCGCCCCGACAACTAGATTCCGCATTTTGACCGGCGCCACGGCGCTGTTCGCGCGCATCTTGCTCTGCGCGTTGACGCTGTTGGGCGCGTTCTGGGCGCTCGACGTTCACGAGATGATGGAGTGGACGTTTTTTAAGGAACAGTATCTCGGCCTGTTCTTCGCCCTGGCGATGACGAGCATCTTCATCACCGTCAAGGCGCGCGTCGGCGCCGCCGACGCGGTCATTCCTTGGTTCGACTGGATTCTGGCACTCGCGAGTTTGATCGTCGGCGGTTTCGTCACCGTCATGTATCCGAGCATCGCCTACCGCTTGGCCATGCTCTCGCCGGAGCGTTGGCTGCTCGGCGGCGCGGCGATCTTGTTAATCCTCGAAGCCACCCGCCGCTTGGTCGGCTGGGCGTTGGTCTGGATCACCGTGCCGATCATTCTTTACGCCAATCTCGCCTATTTATTTCCCGGCATCTTAAACGCCAAAGGCTCTTCCTGGCAGCGCATCGCCGCTTATCTATACCTCGACTCCAGCGGCATCTTCGGCTTGCCCCTCGACGTTGCTGCCGGCATCGTCGTCGCGTTTATCTTTTTCGGCCAAGCGCTTTACGCCGTCGGCGGCGATACCTTTCTCACTGACATCGCGCTCGTGCTCATGGGCCGCTACCGCGGCGGTACGGCGAAGGTCGCGGTGGTGTCGTCGACGTTATTCGGTACGGTTTCCGGCAGTGCGGTGGCTAACGTCGTCGTCGACGGCGCCATCACCATCCCGATGATGAAAAAGAGCGGCTATCCCCCGCACACCGCCGCCGCCATCGAAGCGGTGGCATCCAACGGCGGCCAGATTATGCCGCCGGTGATGGGCGTGGCGGCCTTTTTGATGGCGGAGTTTTTAAATATTTCCTACGGCGAAGTCGCCCTCGCTGCGGCGATCCCGGCTTGTCTTTACTATGTCGCGCTGTTCACCCAGATCGATCTCGAAGCCGCCAAGCTCGGCCTCAAGGGCATGCCGGAAAACGAGATTCCCAAATTCCGCAAGGTGATCAAACGCGGCTGGGTGTTTCTCGTGCCGCTGGGCGTGTTGGTTTACACCTTGATGTTCGCCTTCTGGGAAGCCGGCAAAGCCGGCATGGCCGCGGTCGTCACGACCTTCCTCGTCGGCGCGCTGCAAAAAGACACGCGGCCGACGTTCAAGAGCATCCTGACCAGCGTCGAAGAAACCGGCCGCATTCTCCTCGACATCGTCGTCGTCACCGCGCTCGCCGGTCTGGTCATCGGCGCCTTCCAGCTCTCCGGCCTGACCTTCAAGTTCGCCCTCCTGCTGGTCAACATGGCCGGCGGCAGCACCATCGCGCTGTTAATTCTCACGGCGATCGCGTCGATCATCCTCGGCATGTCGCTGCCGACCACCGTCGTCTACATCATGCTCGCGGTCCTCGTCGGCCCGGCGCTGGTGCAAGTCGGCATCCCGCCGTTAGCCGCGCATCTGTTCTTTTTCTACTTCGGCATGCTGTCCTTGATCACGCCGCCCGACTGCATCGCCACCTACGCCGCCGCATCTATCGCTAGAGCCGATTTCTGGAAATCCGGTTGGACCGGCATGCGCTTGGGCATCGTCGCCTACATCGTGCCGTTTATCTTCGTGTTTCACCCGGCGCTGCTGTTCAAAGGCAGCTTCGTCGATATCGGCAGCGCCATCGTCACCGCCGTCATCGGCGTTATTTTCCTCGCCATCGGCGTAGCCGGCTTCCTCTTCCGCCCCCTCGGCTGGACCAAACGCATCATCATGATCATCGCCGGCGTCGCGCTCATCCCCTCCGCCTCCGCACCCATCTGGCTCGCCTCCAACCTCTGCGGCTTTATCGTAGCGCTGATTGTCGTGGCGCTGGAGTGGAAGTTTAGAGTGCCGAAAATCGCCCTCAGCCAACCGGGTGTGGGCTGAATTCGCGCCATTCGCATTGAAGGAGCGCTTAAGCGCAGCTGCAAAGCTTCTTTCACCACGGCGGAATTTTTTCAATCGGAGGTAATATGCAATCCCATAGGGTCAAAATCGCCACAGCTCTCGCGATCGTCACGAGTATCGGCGCGGGCGGCGTGTCCGCGCAACAGCCATCGGCAAAAAAAAACTTCGACGCTGAGATCCAAGCAGCACTGGAGTCGGCCAAAACCCGGCTGGGTTCGAGCACTTGGGCGCCTGGTGCGGACTGCGTTCCTGATCGGCTGTGATGCCGCTTCGGCGCGAATCACCTTGTGGAGACTGTCGTCAGGGAGTTCGAAGAACAAGCAAGCGCAAAATTTCTTATTAGGTTTTGCGTTACGATTGGCTGAGAATTGCCGTGCTCAACCGCTGGCGAATATCTGGATACCGCCTCGCCGTTTCACTCCGTTGTTTACGAAGACCGTTCACCCGCCGTTGCACGCCAGCAATTTCACGGACACGCCGGGGGCGTCGCTGACGGAATCGTTACGAGAAATCCTAAATACTAGAGGCTGGCTGAGTCGAGATGCCGATGACGCCAATCCCATTCACTTCAGCCCATACCCCGCCGCGACTTTATCCATGTAGCCGTTCTCATCGAGTTTGCGGATGATCCGGCTGTCGATCAGATCCTCGACTTTGACATTGGCCGTTTTAGGGTTTTGCGTCGCCATGAGCCGGCGAATGTTGCGCAACCCTTCGAGCGACGGAAACGGTTTGCGCTCGATGCTCGTCATGAGATCCTGATAACCGTCCTCGCCGACTTTGGCATCGTCGAGCTCCAGCCGGCGCATGATCGTGCGCACGACGACATTCTTGTTCATCGGCGCCAGCGTGTACGCCAGGCTGTCAACCAATACCATGAGAATCCGTTCGGCGAGCTCACGGCGCTTCTGGACAAATTCCGGGGTCACGACGACGGCTTGATTGACCATCGGAATATTCGCGGGGGTCAGATCGACGATGACCGAGAATCCTTTGCTGATCAGCCGGCGCGCCAAGCCGCCGTCGAGCACCGCGGCGTCGATCCTGCCGGCTTCCAACGACTGGCCGATCAGCACCGAGTCGCCGATCATGAGAATATTGATGTTGTCGCGCTTGACGTCGAGGCCGACATGTTCGAGGCCAAGGATCGTGTGCTACAGGTGGTTGCCCCCTACAATCGGAATCGGAATTACTCTCGCAAAGGCGCAAAGACGCTAAGCTCGGACAAAGAAGAACTGCGGCCCTTTTCACATTCCCTCTATGCTAACTTTGCGCCTTCGCGCCTTTGCGAGAGATCATCCAATTTCTTCTTCCTGTAACCTTCGCCATTTTTTCGGCTAATGTTCCGAATCGATCCAAATGAAAAAACTTGATCGCATTGTCGGCGACCATTTTACGCTTCTCGTCCGCCGGCACGCCGGTCATCTGCGCGTCCAAGACTTTCAAAGAATTGGGCCAGCGCGTGACCACATGGGGAAAGTCGGTCGACCACATGATCCGGTCGACGCCGATCTCGTGGCGCAGCTTCATGCCGATGCGGTCTTCGAAGAAACCCCACTGGGCGTTCTCTTTCAGATACTCGCTCGGCAAGCGCTTCAAGCGCGGCAAACCCATTTGCCGCTCGGCCCAAAATCGATTGGTTTCGTACTCATGGTCGATCTGCTCGCTGAAGTACGGCAGCCAGCCGACGTTGTTCTCGGCCCAGTAAATGCGCAACTTGGGAAAGCGGTCGAAAATACCGCCGACGATGAACTGACTGATTTCCACTGAGCCGGAATGATGCGGCGCCTGGCGCGCGAAGCGCTGGACGAAATCCGTCGGCGGCCGGCGCTCGCCCTCGGGCTCTTGCGGATACTTGAACAGCGGCGTCTCGCGCGAACCGACTTTGGTCGGGAAGCTCGTGTGAATCACCAGCGGCATTTCGAAATCCAGCGCCGCCGCCCAAAAGCGGTCGTCCTCCGGCGTGGGAAATCCTTTGCCGCTGGGGAAAGTGCTGAGCCATGCGCCCTTGAGGCCCATGCGCTTGCAGCGTGCCATTTCGGCGATGTCTTCGGCCACGCCGCTGTTGGGCAGCACCGCCATGCCGATCAACCGGTCACGGTCGACGGCGCAGTATTCCTCGGCGAAGAAGTCATTGAAGCCCTGCACTACGCCGATGCGCGCCGCCTTGTCGCGGATCGCCGAATTGCGCACGTCGAGGGCGAACAACACTTCGGCGTCGATGCCGTCTTGATCCTGCTCGCGCAAGCGCTGCTCGGCCGGGCCGCAGCCCGGCGTGTTGTCGTAGTCCAACTGCGTCGGATCGAATATTCCGGCGCGCGCCCGCCGTACAGACTCGTGCCACCGTAGATCAAGCGCCTTGCCTTCCAGCGCCAAGGCGTCTTTGCCGTTGGCCAATTTGATCCGCCGCGGCGCCCGGTCGCGGTATTTCTCCGCCACCCGGTGCGTCCAATGCTCCGGCGGCGACTCATAATGACTGTCCGCAGAAATGAAACGGTAATGCCTGGCCATGAATCTTACCTCAACTATCTTTAAAATTGTTTGGCGGTGAGCTTCTTAGAAAAATCGCGCACCCCCGGCCAAATCACGAGCCATTGCTTCACCAACGGCTGGATTTTCGCAGCAGAAAGCATCTCAGCATCCTCGCCGCCGGCCATGAGACCTCGCAGACACGAACTCCAAGACTGCCACTGTTTTAGCGTAATTGTTTATCAAGAAATCTCTGCGCTTGCCTGCCCAACGAACGTTCGGCGGATTCTACTTCAGAACCTCCTTCAATTTGTTGGCGATCGCCGGCGGCAGTTTGAACAAGCGCTCGACGATCTTTTGCAGCTCCTCGCCAAATGACACCCGAGCATTCGTCCCCAAGTGTCGAAGGCCCCGCCCGCCGATGCACCGACGAGGATCCGCACGGTTTTGCCTTTATAGAAATCATGGGTGGTCGCGGTGGCAGTCTCAACTGCCCATCCCATACTGCTTGCCAACACCGCTGCGCGCCACAATCTCATGCCAAAAGACTTTTGCATCCCTCCAGCCAGCCAGAAAATTCCTTAACACAGTCGTCGCGGATTACACTAGGGCGGATCTCTCTTTTTACTATCTCGTGCATATAGTGTATTCTTAACCTGGTGATTAGTCCTGAAAGACAGATCGTTGAAAAGGGTTTCGAACAAGACCGCCAGGATTATTGGGCGATGCGCGATGAATTGCTCATCAAGTATCCCGGCAAATGGGTCGCGGTGCATAAAGGGCGCGTCGTCTCCGTGGCCGATGAACCGTTATCCATCATGGAACAGGCGCTCGCCGAAGACGGCTATGCCTATGCGAACAAAGTCGGCGATGAGGATAAGATTGTGATTCGCCAGCGGCGTGTGTCATTTCCCTATGACGCGACCTATTCTCCGACTCCGCTGCCGCGCGTAGCGGCGGTGATCTACAATTTTCAGCGGACCAAAAGTAAAGCGGTCGTGGATGCTATCCCGGATACTGGTGCCGATGTTACTTGCTTGCCGATGGACGATTGCCAGGATCTCGAACTTTTTCTTTTTCCTTACTACCGGGGAATGTCCCATCCTTTTGGCGGCGCGGTGCGCTCGGTAACATTTTACGCGGCAAGGATCGAACTCGACGGTCGTTTTTATAATGCTGTAGTGGAGCCCGTAGCCGAATCCGAACGGCTAATCGGGCGCGAGGTTTTGAACCGGATCAAGGTTACATTCGACGGGCCGTCTCAAACCACGACCTTCGATTGAGAGAGCGAGGCGACGGTGTCCCATACGGACCGACGCGATGGAGCCTCAACATCGGTCATTCCGCGAAACCGAATCGGCACACCAATTTATGCTTCGATCTAAGATTAAGAAATGCTCAATGGCGCGGAGCGCAGTAATCTCGCCTACGGTTACATCCGCAAGCCGAGAGCATAATTGAATTACCTACTGCAAACCGAAGTTTAGGGAAAAGTTATCCGAAACCTTCGTGCTCTTCGTGCCTTCGTGGTGAAGAAATCTTTGCTACCCTAACGAGAACGCCACCATGCCAGGACAATTAAACATTCTCAGCGCCGGCGCGGTTTCGCCCGGTCTGGTGCGGGTCGTCGACGCTTTCCGCAGTGAAACCGGCCACGATGTTGCAATTACATTCGCGACCGCGCCGGAACTGCGCAAGCGGTTGGCGAGCGGCGAATCGGCAGATATCGTGATCGCGCCGCCGGAGTTGCTCGACGAACTGACCAAGTCAGGGAGAGCCGCTGCCGAGCGCGTCATGGTGGGCCGCATCGGCGTCGGCGTCATGGTGCGCCGCGATGCACCGGTGCCGCGGATCGCCACTGTCGAGGAACTCAAACAATCGCTGTTGAACAGCGAATCGATCGTTTTCAACCAAGCGTCCACGGGACTCTACATCGACAACTTGTTCAAGCGCCTTGGCATTGCCGCGCAAACCGAGGCCAAGATCGCACGTTACGCCGATTTTGCCGCCGTGCGCGATCATGTCAGCAAGGGCCAGAGCAACGCAATCGGCTTCGGCGCGACCACGGTGATCGTCGAGAGCGCTGACAAAGGCGTAAAATTCGTCGGGCCGCTGCCTGCGGAAATCCAAAATTACACTGCCTACGCCGCGGTTCGAACCCCAGACTCCGGCAACGACGCGGCGGCATTCACGGACTACCTGGCGACGCCCGCAGCGAAGTCGATACTGAGATCGGCTGGGATCGAATGAGCGGCAAGCCGTAAAAGAACTATGAGGGGGGATTTCATGAAAACAATTCTAATCCTCGGTTCGATTCTGCATTTTCTCGCGCTGCCGCCGATCGCCGCGCCGGCAGACTCACAGGACTTCTATCGAGGCAAGTCGGTCAGAATCATCGTCGGCAACTCGGTCGGCGGCGGCTATGGACGACTGGGCGCGCTTTATCGCGCTCTATTTGGGCAAACATATTCCGGGCACTCCGACTGTCGTCGTGCAAAACATGCCGGGCGCCGGCACGATCATCGCGGCCAATCATGTTTACAACATCGCCAAGCCTGACGGCTTGACTCTCGGTCTGGTCAATCCGGCCATCTATATCGATCAGCTCCTACGCGCGACGGAAGTAAAGTTCGACTGGCCGAAGTTTTCCTTTATCGGCTCACCGGAAAAGTATCGATCAGGTCTTATTCATTCGGGCGGACGGCCCCTACAAAACATTGGAAGATATTCGCAAGGCGGCCGAGCCGCCCAGGTGCGCGACTCAAGCGCGAACCACTCTTAGTTATTTTTTTCCAAAACTAATTGAGGAAGGGCTCGGGCTCAAGGTTAATATTGTCGCGGGCTACGGTGGCGGTGGTGAAATGAATCTGGCGATCGAGAAAGGCGAAGCCCATTGCCGCTCCGGAACCGTATCGGCTTATGTCGGCCGTGAACCGACCCGCACTTGGATCAAGTCCGGATTCGTCCGGGCTTTGGTTCAAAGCGGCGCGACTCGCTACCCAAAGTTACCCGAGACCCCAACCATCTATGAGTTATTGGAATCCTACAAAGCATCCGATACCACCAAGCGTGTAACGAAAGTGATGCTCTCCTCCGGCTGATCTCGGTCGGCCATTCTTCGCTCCGCCAGGGACACCCGCGGAACGAGTCAACGTTTTGCGTTCCTCATTCGCCAAAGCGATGACCGATCCCGACCTGCTCGCCGATGCCAAGAAACGCAACTGGGACATCGATCTTACGACCGGCGATGAACTCGAAAAACTCGCCAAAGAAATTATGGTCCAGCCCCCGGAGGTCATCGAGCGGGTGAAGAAGCTGTTGGGGAACTAGCACCAAGGATAATGACAAATTCCGAACTCTCCTTGCGCTTGGCGCGAGCCAGCGACGCCGCGGCCATCGCCAACCTGTCGCGCGAACTGATCGAGTACGGCCTGCGCTGGCGCTGGACCGAGCAACGGGTCGCCGCGAGCATTAGCGCCGACAACACCAACGTGCTCGTCGCTCGCCTCGACAATCGTCTGATCGGTTTTGGCATCATGAGCTACGGCGTTCACGTCGCTCATTTAAATCTCTTTGCCGTGGCGCCGGAGTATCAACGGACGGGAGTCGGCCGCCAACTGCTGCAGTGGCTGGAAAAATGCGCTGCCGTAGCGGGGATAGTCACGATCGCTCTTGAAGTTCGTGCCGCGAACACCGGCGCACAACGGTTCTACGAAAGCATGGGTTACCGCACTCTCGTCCAACTGCCCGGCTACTATCAGGGCGTCGAAGCCGCCCTGCGCATGGGCCGGCGCTAACGGCTAAGAGAACCTAGCGTCAACAGCTCGTTTGCCAATTGCAAGCTTTGCGTTTCCCACTGTTATCGAGACATCGTCCCTTTCCGGCTTTACTCGTGCCTCTCGCCTCAAGCCTCGCGCCTACTTCTTTCCCCAAATCTGCTCAAAAAAGCCGCTCTTCTCCATCTCGTCGAGGTAGCGCGTGTCCATCATCTCTTGCGGCTTGACCGACTTCGCGCGCGGCTCGGTGGGAGCGATTTCGTCGAGCGTCGACTGAAAACCTTCGGGCTTCATCGCCAGTCGCGGCTCCAACGCTTTGATCTCGACGTTATAGCTCGCCTCCAGCAGCTTGCGGTCGTCCACCCGCAGATATTTTTCCATGACCTTGTAGGTGAATTCTTTATCCGCGTGCATGATCTTCGCCGCTTCGGCCATGGCGCGCATGAAGCGGCCGATCACCGGACCGCGTTTGGCGACGATCGAACGGCGCGTGACAAACGTCGTCGCCGCGTAGGCGATCTTCAAGTCGGGACCGTAGACCACGTAGTGATAGCCCATGCTTGAGCGCCTGGGCATCGGTGGGAACCGTCAACACCGCCGCATCGATGCCTTGCGCCACCAACGCCGCCAGGGTCTCCGGCGCGCCGCCGGCCTGAATGAAACTGACTTCGCGCGAATCGATGTTGTAATGGCGCAGCGCCTGCACCGCAAAATAATGCGGGTTGCTGCCGATGCGCGACACGCCGATGCGTTTGCCCTTCAATTGCTCCGGACGTCTTGATGTCGGGCTTGGCGATGATGCTGTGGGTCAGCAGGCTCTTGATGCCGCCGACAAAAACCGGATCCTTGTTGCCCTGCACCCAAGGGCCGGGTAATGCTCGCCGCGCCGATCACCGCCACCTCGCTATCGCCGGAAAGAATCGCCGCCACCGATGGCGCCCCCGGCGTGACAAACACCATCGGCACTTCCAGGTCGTATTTCTTTAAGAGCCCAGCCTCCTGGGCGATCCAAGGATAGGCCTGCGACATCACCCGCGCCGTGTAGATCATGTTGACCCGGTCTGCCGCATACACAGCCCCGGCGGCCAGACATCGACACGACAAGTATTACCAGACCCATGCCGCGAACCAGTCGCGCTAACCATGGCAATTCATCATCGGCCCTCCTTGCTTGACTGGACAACAATTTGCTGCTGTCGTTCTTACAACAGATGGCCGGTAGAAACCAAATCAATTTTTCGCGAATTGCTCACGCCTCAAGCCTCGCGCCCTTTTGATACTTTGACAAACCCAGCGCAACTGTAGCAACATCATCCTCAGCCAGACCAAGGAGGCTAAATCCATGAGCACCCATACCGTTTCCACGCCGACCCATGAACGTTGCGTCACATCCTACGCCGCGCGCACGCAGTACAAGCCCGGCGTTGTCCATCCACCGCATATCAAAGTCAAAGACGCCATCGACATCCATTGCCACGCCCATGAAGGCCAGCAAGATCCCTACGACCTGGCGCGGCGCGCGTCCTTGGCGGAGATGAAAGGTTTGCTGTTCAAAAGCATTCCCGGCGACGATCCGGTGCAAGGCGACGCAAGCCGTCCAGGACGACGTCAATCGTTGGGCGGAAAAACAAGAAGGCGTCAAACCGATCAGCTGCTGGTCGGCCTACGTCTGCGGCCGGCAAATGGCGCCGGTGACGGCAAAGATCGTCAGCGAGATGATCGACCGCGGCGTCAGCGCCATCTGGCTGCCGGTGTTCACCCATGCGATCACCATGAGCACCGTCGGCACCTACGGCCGCTTCGTCCGCGGCCGCGAAAACGCCGGCTGGGTCGGCCCCATCGGTTGGGACGAAGCGATGAAAATCGGCCACTACGATCTCGACGCCGAACGGCAAACTGAAACCGGAGATCCGCGACATCGTCCATCTCTGCGCCGACCGCAACGTCGCGCTGTTCTTCGGCCACGCCACCCACGCCGAGATCTACAAACTCGCCGAGGAAGTAGAGAAAGCCGGCTTGAAACGCGCCGTCATCGACCACCCCTTCAGCCCGTTCTTGAACGTCTCGCCGGACATGATGAAAGAAATCCGCGGCAGCGGCGTACTGTTCAACTTCACCTGGGACGAACTCTCGCCGCTCTTGGGCGTCGACCCGCAGATCATGTACAACACCATTCGCGAAGTCGGCGTCGAACATTTCACGCTTTCCAGCGATGCCGGCGAACCTTTGTTCCCCGACTCCGTCGAAGCCATGCGCCTGGTGCGCGGCTACATGGAAGCGTTTGGTTTGAATCAGGACGAGCTTTATACCGTGTGCACGAAGAATCCGGCGAAGGTGGTGGGGCTGGCAGTTGCACTGATCGACAGACTGAAGCGGTCGAGAAGATTCAATGATCAGAGAGTGATCAAGAGTTGGTGCCGTGAAGAAAACATTGAACCTTTGAACCTGGCACCTTGAACGTCAGCGAGTCTTATTTCAACCCCAACTTATCAAACGTCCCGTCCTTCTCCATCTCGTCGAGAAAACGGCGATCGATCAACTGCTCGGCTTTCACTTGTTTTGCCCGCGGGTCGGTGCGGGCGATCTCGTCCAGGTTGGCTTGAATGGCGCTGGCCTTGATATCCAGCCGCGGCTCCAGGACTTTCAACTCGGCCGTGTAGGCCGCGTCGAAGACTTTGCGGTCGGTCAGGCCAATTTTCCTGCTGATCACTCTAAACGCCAGTTCGCGGTCGCTGATCATGATCTTCAGCGATTCGGCCATCACATGCATGAATTGACTGACAGCTTTCGGTCGCTTGGCGATTACCGAACGTAAAGTGACAAACCCCGTCGCCACGTACGCCGGCTTTATCTCGCGGCCGTCGATGACGTAGTTGAAACCCTGAAACGCGGCGCGGGTGTCCTGCGGCGTCGTCAGCGACGCGGCGTCCACCGCGCCCGTGCTCAAAGCGAGAAAGGTTTCCGGCGCGCCGCCGGTTTGGATCAAGTTGGCATCCTTGAGCGGATCGAGGCCCTTCTGGCGCATGCCATACATGCGTGAAGTAATGCGAGTTGCCGCCGATGCGGCCAACACCGATCCGTTTCCCTTTTAAGTCTTCCGGCCGCTTGATCTCGGGCTTACCCATAAGACTATGGGTCAATACGTTCTTCACCGAGCCGATAAAAACGAAATCTGTATTGCCGCTGATATAGGCGCGAATCGGCCCCTCGCCGCCAACGATGGCGACGTTACCGCTGCCGCCGCTCATGGCGGCGGTAACGATTCCAGAAGAAGCGATGTAGACCAGCTGAAAGTCGAGATCGTACTTCGGATAGAGCCGCGCCTCCTCGGCGAACCAAGGCAGCGCCATCGCCACGCTCGGCGCCGACTGCAGACCGACGAGCCGTTCGGCGGCGAAAGCTGGCGAACCGGACGCAGAGCAGACCTTGGCCAAGCACAAGCGATAGCACCAGGGCTTTGGCGAGTCGATAACTAGGAGTAAGCATACCACCCTCCAGACAAACCGGGATCTGCTTGCGTACTTACTACGGGGTCGTCATAATGCACAAGCATCAGCCTGGTTTACCATCGAGCCTCGGTTGCAAGAGTATCGGCACATAGACAACGATGAAGATCGCATAGCCAACGAGCCATAGCCCTCCGCTCAAAATCACCAACTGGGAAAACCAATGCGGATGTAAAATCGGCAGCAAACCACGAGTCACGGCAGCAAGATTTACCGCGGCGAACGCACTTGCCATCCCAGGTCCGACCTTTAGGGGCCTGCCCGTATGCCCTAAAGAAACCCGCGCCATCATGCCCATGGTCAACACGCCAATGGCGCCCAGCGAAAACGCGTGAAGAGTAAACTGCGGTGGGATAACTGCCAACCCCGACCCAGCCTTCAAGATGAATCCCACGACAATCCAGCTATAACCGAGATGAAGCACCCAAAGTAACGGGACACGCCAAAGCCGGTGCGTATACCAACCGCCGAGCCGAATCCCGTTGGCGATCGCTGCGACTCCGGCAAACACGCCGGCGATGCGCGGATCGATGAAAAGAAATTCGGCAAGCGTAAAGGCTATCACGCTGATTATCGTGAACCACTCAATTACGCTCCAGCGTTTGATCCGAACTCCCTGAAGCGCACCCTCGGTGAAGAAAGGAATGACCCGCCCGCCCATGATCACGATCAACAAAACGACTAAATCGAGGCCGAGGAGGACTGCTTGATGCGCAAGATGCGGTGCGAAGCCGAGGAGCGCCAAATGCACGAGAAGATTTGCCAACCAGAAAACCGCAATTAGCGGGAGAAAAAGCAAGTTTCGCCGATCTCCGCGCCGCACCAGTGGCACGCCGATTCCAACAGCAAGGGCCGGCAAAAAGCTAAGATCGACCAGAGCGATCATTTCAGCGGACAAGGCTGAAGGAAAAAATGGCAGGATGCGGGCGAGACACCAGATAAGCGTCAGAGCAACTAGAGCTCCACCCTTGAGCCGTAGCCATCTCGGTCCAATTGCGCACGGCGGTAAGCAGAAAGCCGGCAATCACTGCAGCGGTATAGCCGAAGATCATTTCGTGGCTATGCCAACCGATCTGACCGTAATATGAATTCAGGGGAAGCCAGCCAACAAACGTCGGCACCCATAGCGCGATCGAAAGTATCGCAAACAGACCGCTGAGCAGAAAAAACGGTCGAAAGCCAAGGGCAAATAGAACTGGCATAGAACGAACGCAATCCTAGACGCCTTTAGAATTCGCCCTTTCGCGACCGCCGCGCACGCCGTTGGAAACAACCGCCAACGATCCCATCATATAAACCTATTTCTTGTAAAGCTGCTTGATAAATCCCGACGACTCCATCTCCTGGACAAAACTCGCATCGACGAAAGCTCTTCGGATCGGCGGCCGCGGCCTTGGGATTTTTCGGCGCCATGTCGTCGAGCAATGTCTTGATGCCGGCGGGATCGGCGTACGGAACATCGAGGAGAACCGACGTGTAGTTTTTGTAGGTTCGTTCCAATCCTTCCGGGTCGGTGAGCCGGGTGTACTTGCCGATGATCGCCTTGGTGCCTTCCTTGTCGGCTTTGACCAAATGCAGGGCCTCGGTCATCGCCCGAGCGAAGCGGCTCACCATCGGCCGCCGCGATTTGATGGTCGTCTCGCGGGTAACGACGCCGTTGCCATGCAGTGGAATTTTTAAAGTCGCCATGTTGACCAGATCGCGGAAGCCCAAGCGCTCGGCCTCTTTGATAAACGGCTCGTTCATGATCGTGAACTGAGTCAATCCTTTTGAAATCGAGGCGAGCCGTTCGGGATTGCCGCCGGCGGGAACGATCTTTACGTCCCTATCCGGATCGATGCCCAAACGTCTGAGCGACAGCTTCAGGCCCATGTCGGAGATGCTGCCGGCGCGATTGACCGAACCGGTTTTGCCGCGCAGCTGCTCGACCGTCGTGATGTTGGCGGCGCTGATGATGTGATCGATGAAGGTCGGGATGATCGATAGAATCATGACGAAATCGGCGCCGCCTAGGCGCGGATTGACGACATTGGGCGCGGAAGTAATGACGATGTCGAGATCGCCCGCCACCAGCGCCTGCATCGCCGGCGGCCCGGCGCCGAAGAAGATCGGCTCTGCGACTAATCCCTGCTTGGCGAACAAGCCGCGCTCCTGCGCCACCCACAACGGCGTATGCGACGCCGTCATCGCCGCCCAGCCGACGCGCACGCGCTCCTGGGCCGCGCTGAGCTGAAAGTTTAGAAGCAAAACTATGAGTGTCAGTAACGTTCTAAGATAGGTCAGCACGAAGCACCTCGTGAGTTAGAAATTATTCCGTCGAAACGTAGAGAGAATCGGACGGGCAACCACACAGGGTTGCTCCTACAATTGCCATTCCATTTTGCGCCCTTTGCGTGGCTCAGTTCCTTCGCATTCGCTCAGGACAGCTTTGCGGCCAATCACCCGATTCCGCACTGGGCCGGTCGCGACCGGCCCCTA
Source organism: uncultured delta proteobacterium (assembly GCA_963847445.1). Lineage (GTDB taxonomy): Bacteria > Desulfobacterota > Binatia > UBA9968 > UBA9968 > DP-20. The sequence goes on from CAWJZV010000026.1 coordinate 50,951, forward strand.
CTTTCTGATCTATATGCCCTTTGTGGGTTAAATTTCTTTTCCCCTTTGGCAAAGATTACTTACTGGAACCGAGCTTCTGAAAGAATCCCGCCTTCTCCAACGCCTCGACAAACGAGTTGTCGTAGAAATCGTTGCGGGTTAGCTTTTGCCGCCGCCGGATATTCTGTCTCGTCGAGATAGCCGAACCAAGTCGAGAGCTGCTCCGGACGCAGCGCCAGATGGGTCACGAAATAAGGCGCGTAGAAATCATAGGTGTCGTCGATCGCCTTGGCGTCTTCGGTCTGGGTGAACTTGGCGATGGCCCGCTTGGCCGCTGCCGGATCGTTCTTGGTCCGCGCCACGCCTTCGGCGATGCCTTTCAGGAACGCCGAGATGGTGTTGGGGTTTTGTTTGATGAACTTGTTCGGTGAAGCCATACGCCAGGGGCAGAGCCGGGAATGTTCGCCTTGGCGATGTCGACCAGCATGGTCAAGCCGGCGTCTTTGGCCTTCAACGTCGTCGGCGCCGATAGCGCACCAGCCTGCCGCCTTGCCGCTGACAATCGCCGTCAACACCGCCGGCACGCTCTGCATGTAGATCAACTTGTAGTCGCTGTTGAAACTCAACCCCTGGCGCTTGAGCGCTTCGCGGGTAGCGATCTCCAGCACCGAACGAGGCGTCGTGCCGGCGAGGGTTTTCCCCTTCAACTGCTGGACGTTGGTGATTTCCTTGGCTGTCCAGAGCTGAAAGACCAGTTGCGACATGGAGCTGCCAACCAGTTTGATCTTCGCTCCCTGCAACGAAGCGTTGACGAGATCGCCCGCCGCCACCGACATATCGGCGGATCCTGAGACGACGGACTGCACCGAGAGCTGCGGGTTGAGCTGTTGCAGTTTGACGTTGAGACCGTATTTCTTGAACAGTCCGGCGTCGCTGGCGACGAACAGCGGCGTAAAGACACCGCTCGGCTGCGGGTAGGCGACGACGATTTCTGGCTTTTCTAAGGCGCCGACTGCATCGCTGGCGGAATAAGCCGGACTGGCCGTTAGAAACGCAACGATATGCAGAAGCATCGAGCGCCGCCAAAGCTTCATGATGACACCTCCACTTTGCAATGGATTTTCCCTACCCAGCACGCCACAACTCCACTACTCCATCACTCCAAATCTTCTACTTGGTAATCGCGTAGCAGTAAGAATCGCGAGGTTCCGGGCTCAGGTTCGGATGCACCGACCAGCGCTTGAGAATTCCTTCGCGCTGCATGCCGGCCTTTTCCATCACCCGCGCCGAAGCCTTGTTATCGATGTCGCACACCGCCCAGACGCGGAAGATTTCTTTCTGCTTGAGCGCCCAGTCGATCAGCGCTTTGACGGCTTCAGTCATGTAACCGCGCCCCCAATAGGCGCGCGCCAAGACAAAACCCAACTCCCACTTTTCCGCGTTGACTCTGGCGATCATCATGCCGATGACCTGTTTGCTTTCTTGAGTCTCGATCGCCCAATGAAACGCTTTGCCGATGTCCCACGCCATCGCACACATGTGCATGTACTCGCGCGTCTCCTCAACATTGAGATGGGCGCGCCAGCTGACGTATTTAATCACTTCAGGATCTCTCGCGTACTGGCGAAAAATCGCCTCGGCATCCGACAGTTTGGCTTTTCTTAGTCGCAAGCGTTCGGTTTTCAGTATCTTGGGTGGGTATGTCACTCTTAGGAAGGTCCAGAACCGATGATTTTCAACTTTAGGGTCACATGGAAAAATATTCAAGAGCGCTGAAGGCATGAGGCGCGAGGCGGACAGGCGTGACTGGGATTTTCCAGACTCAGATTCTCGCCTCGCGTCCATTTCACTGCGGCGCGATGATCTGCTTCAATTTGGCAAGCAAGGCCGGCGGCGTCTTGAGCACGCCCAAGACGGTCTTTTCCAGCTCCTCGCCGGCGAGCGGTGCGATGTCGAGGTTGGCCCGTTCGGCGTCGGCCAGAAAGCCAGGATCGCTCATGGTTGCGGTGAAGGCTTTGCGAAAAATCTGCACCCGATCTTTCGGCGTGCCCGGCGCCATGACGAAGGGCCTGGCGATGGACGCGAGATCATGGGCGCCGACTTGCAAGAGCTGGCGCGCTTCGTCGTTCTTGGCGTAGCTCACGGCCAGAGGCACCTTGAGCAACTCCGGGTGGGGCTTCGCCAGGGCTTGGAGGATGATGACGAACTCACCGCTTTCGATTTGTTTCTTCCACAGCGAGCGAAAGCTTTCCCAGCCGGTGCACAGCCCGGTCAGCTCGCCGCGCTCAATCGCCAGACGCATGTCGCCGGTGCTTTTGTAACCCAACACCAACTGCGCCGGCGCACCGATGGTCGCGGCGAGCAGCCTCGTCGTGTCATGACCGCCGGTGCCGGGCGCCGTACCGCCCAAACGGGGCGGCGTCTTGGCCGCCAGCCATTTGTCCACGCTATCGATACCCCCGGCCTTGGGAAAGCCGCAAACGATCTCGACCTTGGCCACTGCGCCGACATACTCAAACCGCGCCGCGTCGAAGCTAATCTCTTTCTGCCCCATGGCTTGAAGCGGAAATAGCGAGCCGCTGAAGTGGCCGAGGGTCAAGCCGTCCGCTTTGGCGATCCGATACAGATGATTGGCGGATGCCAGACTGCCGGCCCCCGGCATGTTGTCGACGACGAACGCCGGGTTGCCGGGGACATGCTTGCCCATGTAACGCGCCACCGCGCGGGCATAGAAATCATAGCCGCCGCCCGGCGCGTAGCCGACCACCAAGCGCACGGTCTTGCCGCGGTAGAATTCATGATTGCCGGCGCTGCCATTGCCGACCATGAACAGCCAGGTAATGAGAACGAAAAAACAGACCGCAACGCGATGCTTCACAAGAGCCGACCTCCGACCGAAAAAGTAGTCGTGAATTTGTAACACAAACTAGTGTTTACTCAACGCCGCCCGCGCCTGCTGGAGTGGTAGCTCCAGCGGAATCATGCGCGAGGATTTCCGCGAAGAGATCTTTACCGCGCGCTCAACTCCTTCACCGCCTCGCGCAGATAACTTTGATCGACATACTTGGCCGCGCTCGGCACCGCGCCTTTGGACTGGGTTTGCTCCCAATAGATCTGCGTGACGTTTTGCAGGCCGTCGATGTTCAGATCGCCGTCGGGGTGCCACGTCTTGGTCGACGTGTAAAATTCCCAGCCGCGCCGGGCATGGTCGGGTTTGAGATTCATTTCCTTGGCGAGATAGTCCGCCGCGGGCTCTTTGTTCTGGTGAATCCAGCGCATGGTCTGCGCCATGGCGCGCATGACGCGCACCAGCACCGGCCGGTTTTTTTCCGCCCATGTCCGCTTGGTCGAAAGTGCCGCCAGCTGGTAATTGGCAATCACGTCGACGAAACGACCGATTTCGTTAAAGCCCTGCTCTTCGGCAGCGTAATTCACCGGCAGCGACAATGCCGCGGCATCGATGGCACCGGCAACCAGCGCCGCGTAGGTCTGCGGCGTGCCGCCGATGACCAGCAGTTTGTAATCCCGCGGGTATTCGAGCCCTTTCACCTTGAGCACTTGGCGCAGCGCGAAGGTGACGCCAGAAGTGAGACTGATGGCGCCGAAATGTAGCGCCGCGCAGGTCGCTGTAGGTTTTGAATTTTCTTGGCGGCCATGATCGACTGCGTCAGGCCGTTGATGAGACCGCCGACGATCACCAGATCGAGCCCCTTCTCGATGGCCGCGATGGGCGCGTCAGACGCACTGCCGGCGATCTCCAAGGAACCGCCGGCCAGGGCTTGAATGCCGACGTCGGAAGCGCGAATCACCACCACCTCGACGTCAAGGTTCTGCTTGGCGAAAAAGCCCATGCGCGAGGCGATCCAAAGTGGACCGTAGCCAAGCGTCTTGGTCGCCGAGCTGATGCGCAGTTTAGTGCGCTCTTGGGCGCCGCAAACGTTAGCGAAAAGAAGGCAGGCGAGAACCGCGGTGATGGGATAACTTGGTAACGCCATCGAATTCTCCTATGAGACCACGAGCGCTGGAAATAATTGCTGAACCAGTATCGGTCCGAAACGATTCGAACTTTTTGAACGGCTTGAAAGTTTTGAACCGCCTTTAAGTCAATACGTCTTCCTGGCGCCACTGTTCGATGGTGGCTTTATCGTAGCCCAGCAGTTCGCCGAGGATTTGGTCGTTGTCCGAGCCCAAGCGAGCGGGCAATTTCAGTGGATCTTCGGGCACGCCTTTGAAGACAAAGCCGCTGCGCGGAATTTCAAATGGCCCAATCAGCGACTCGGGAAATGACGAGAAGTAATTGCGGTGGCGCAGCTGCGGATCTTTGAGCAAGTCTGCGCCGGTCTGCACGACGCTGGCCGGCACACCCGCCGCTTGGCACCTGGTCATGACTTCTTCCGCTGGACGCGCCTCGGTCCATTCTTTGACAATGGCATCGAGCTCCGCGCGGTTATTCAAGCGTAACTGGAGGGTAATAAACCGCGCGTCGCTGACGAGTTCCGCCCGGCCGGTGACACGGCAGAAGCTCCGCCACTCGGCATCGTCGCGCACCGAGATCACACACCAACGATCCTCGCCCTGGCAACGGTAGACACCATGAGGGGCAGCCAATGCGTAATGATTGCCCTTGGGCTTAGGATCGTCGCCGTTCACCGAAGTTTCCAAGTACGTCGTGCCCAACACCGCCGCCGTGCCCTCGATCTGCGCCAGATCGATGGTCACGCCTTTGCCGCTGCGCCGGCTGTGCAAAAGTGCCGCGATCATCATCGTCGGCCCCAGGACAAAACCAAGATGATCGGGATAGACGCCCTGACTGCCGATCGGGCGATCCTGCTCGGGGTGATTCCAAAGATAGGTAATGCCGGAGAAAGCCGTCAGATTGAATCCCCAGGTGCCGTAGCTGCTCTTCGGCCCTTCGGTGCCGAAACCGGGCAGTTTCACAACCACAAGTTTAGGATTAGCTTTGCGCAACTCGTCATCGCCTAAACCCAGTTTATCCAATACCCTAGGGCGAAAATTCTCCAATATCGCATCCGCTTTGCCGGCGAGCTCGCGAATCAGCTTCGCGCCGGTGGGATTTTTTAGATTGATCGACAGCGAGCGGACGCCGAGATTGCACTCGATGAAGCGCGGCGCCTCGTCGATGTCTTTATGCTGGCCGTAATGGCGAAAGGTATCGAGGCCGCCCTTGCGCGACTCGATCTTGATCACCTCCGCGCCATAGTTGGCCAGCAACCTGCCGGCGTAGGGGCCGGCGTAGCCGGTGGTGAAAGCGAGGATGCGCACACCCTTCAATATTTCGTTAGTCGTGCTCATATTCAGCTCAGATTAAAAATTCCAAATTCCAGATTACATATTCCAGACTAAGGCGAGTTCTTGCCAATTTGGAATCTGGAATCTGTAATTTGGAATTATTCAGATAACCCCTTCCGCCGCCAATGCCGCTAGATCGCTCGCGCCCAAGCCCAACTCGCCGCGCAATATTTCATCGTTGTGCTGGCCGACGAGCGGCGCGGGAGCCGGCCCGCCGCGCTTACCGTCCACCGTGAAGAAATTACCCGGCGCGTCGAAGCTGCCAAGCACCGGATGCGTCACCTGGCTAAAAAAGCCGCGCGCCTGAATATGCGGGTCTTTCATGAAGTCCGAAGGGGAATTCACCGGCAGTCCGGGGATGCCGTGCTTCTGCATCAGTTCCGCCAGATCTTCTTTCGTGTAACGCATCGTGAACGATGTCACCTGCGCGTTGATGTAGTCAGCCTGCTGCCGCCGCAGGTTGCTGTTGATCCACTTGGGATCGTCCAGCGCCGGCTCGTGATGGTCCCAAACCTTGAGCAGCAGCGGCCAGTGGGTCTGCGTGACGAACAAGGCGATCCAGCCGTTCTGGCACTGGAACAAATTCGCCGGCGCGTTATGCTGGTGCTGGCTACCGGCGCGTTTCATCACCCGGCCGTCGGAAGAAAAGTTAAACGCCACATGCTCGTGCAGCGCCATGCTCGCCTGCACCGAGCCGTCGATCCACGCGCCGATGCCGCGCATCTCGCGCTGCCACAGCGCCAACATCGTGCCATAGCAGGCCATCAAGCTGGCGTAATAATAAGCCTGCGTCTCCGGCGGATTGCACGGCGTCATCTTCGGATCGCCGCTGATGTAAAGCAACGCGCCCATGGCGTTGCCGACGATATCCGGCGCTTTGTAATGAGCGTACGGCCCGTCTTGGCCGAAACCGGTGAGCGACACCAGGATCAGCTTGCTGTGCCTTTCCAGCAGCTGCGCATAGCCGAGACCGCGCGCCGCGAACTCGCCCGGCGCGAAAGTTTCGAGCACGATGTCAGACTTCGCCACCAGATCGAGAAATATCTTTCGCCCGCTGTCTTTGGCGATATCGAGCGTAATACTTTTTTTACCGCCGTTGAGATAGGCGAAGCGCAAGCTGCCCTCGCGGTGCGCATGGCCATTGGCGAAGGGCGGCTCCAAGCGCCCGGCATCACCGCCCGGCGGCTCGATCTTGATCACTTCCATGCCGAGATCGCGCAGCACCTTGCCGCAAAACGATCCCATGGAGGAACTCAAGTCGAGGACGCGGTAGCCGGAGAGGAGTGGGGTTGCGTTGGTGATTTCAATCATGTGCAGGGTTCGATCGAAGTGTAGAATCCTCTGATTTCGAGGATGGACGATGGAGAATTGACGATAGAGAATCGCAAGACGCCATCCTCGATCCTCTATCCTCGACCGTTCTTCATCCCTTATGATTGCGAATAATATGTTCCGCCAGACGCCAGCGCAGCACCTCCGGCGTGCCTTCGGTGATGCGCAGGCTGCGCACCTGGCGGTACCACCATTCAAGCGGTAATTCGCGCATGAGACCTAAACCGCCATGGACCTGAATCGAGCGGTCGACCACCCGGCTGGCCATCTCGGCGCACTGAATTTTCGTCATGTACGATAATTGACGAATATCCTCGCCGCGATCATGGCGCCAGGCGCATTCGTAAACCATCAAGCGGCAAGCGTGCAGCTCCATCGCCGAGTCGGCGATCATGAACTGAATCGCCTGGCGGTTGGCCAGCGGCTGGCCGAAGGTGGTGCGCACCTTGGAATATTCGATCATCATGTCGAGGGCACGCGACGCGATGCCCACCGGCCGCGCGCCATGGCCGCGCACGCGCCCCTCTTCGATCCACTTTTGCGCGATGGAAAAGCCCTGCCCTTCGCCGCCGATCATGTCGGCCGCCGCCACGCGGACATTTTCGAAATGAATTTGCCCCGGCGTGTCGCCCATCATGGTCGGCCAGAGCTTTTCCAGCGTCACGCCCGGCGCTTTCATGCTGACCATGAAACAGCTGACGCCGCCGCGCGCGCCCTTGACCGGATCGGTAACCGCGATCACCTGCGCGTAGTCGGCGGTCTTGGCGCCGGTGATGAATCTTTTAGTGCCGTTGATGACGTAATGATCGCCGTCTTTGACCGCGCGAGTTTTCATGCCTGCCGGATCGCTGCCGGCATCCGGTTCGGTCTGGGCGAAACAAATGCGCATCTTGCCGTCGATCACCGGCTGCAAGAAACGTTTCTTCTGCTCGTCGTTGCAGTGAAACAACACCGGCCGCACTTCGGGACCAAAGATCGGCGCGTAACGAAACGGGATGGCGATGGTGCGCGCGACTTCTTCCATGATCACGCAGCGGCTCATCAAGTCGAGCCCCGCGCCGCCATACTCTTGCGGCACGTCGAGCAGCCAAAGGCCGATCGCCTTGGCTTTCTCCTGCAGCGGCTTGATGAACTGCTCCGGCATATCTTCGCCTTCCGGCCGGCACTCCCGCTCCAGCGGGATCAGCTCGCGGTCGACGAATTTGCGCACCGTCTCTTTGAGAATTTGCAGTTCTTCGGGGAGATTGAAATCCATTGACTGCTCCGGCCATTGCCCTCACCCTAACCCTCTCCCAGAGGGAGAGGGAAGAGTGAGGACGATCCGAATTGAACCTTGAACCTTGAACTTTTGAACTTTGTACCGCGAAGCCTATTTCGCGTTCCGGTCGTACTCGCCCAACCCCGGACGGTAGCTCTTCTTATCGAGGAACTGTTCCATGCCGGTCTCGCGGCCCTTTTCCGGATCGGTTAGACGCAACGCCGTGCCCTTGGCGCACATGTATTCTTCCGCCTGGCCGTAGTCCATGGTGCGGCAATGTTTGTAGACTTCCTTGGCAGCGCGCAACACCGCGGGATTTTTCTTTTTCAGCTTGTCGGCGAGAGCCATGGTCTCGGCGCGCAGCTTTTCTTTTGGCACCGCATAGTTGATCAGCTTCATTTCAGCGGCTTTTTTGCCGTCGAACGGATCGCCGGTCATGATGCACCACATGGCGTCGCGGTAACACATGGCGTCGGCCAGCACCCGGCTGACCAAGCCTCCGGGGAAAATCCCCCAATTCACTTCACTCAAACCGAAGGTCGCGTCTTCCGCCGCGATGGCAAAGTCGCAAGCGATCAGCGGCGTAAACGCGCCGCCGAAGCAAAAGCCGTTGACCATGGCGATGGTCGGCTTGGGGAACCAGAACAGCCGGCGCCAGCGCCACTCCTGCGACGCCCAGCTCGCCTTGCGCCGTTCCAATGCATTGTTATCCGTGCCGCGGAAATACTCGCGCAGGTCCTGCCCCGCGCACCAGCTCGGCCCGGCGCCGGTGAGAACCAACACCTGGGTCTCTTTGTCGACTTCCAATTCGGTCAAGGCTTCGAGCATATCGTAGTGAAGCTGGGGGTTCATCGCGTTACGCTTCTCTGGACGATTGAGAATCACCCAAGTCGTCCCGTCCTCTTTTTCGACCCTGACGGTCTTATATTCTTTCCATAATGTTGCAGCCACGTTTCGTACCTCCTTAGTTTAATGTCAAATTTAATCAATTCTTATTCGACCCACTGGGAAACTGTCAAGCGGATTCAAACGAATGTTTCCCTCAGTAACGGTTATTTCGCGTACAGCGTTTTGACAAACCCGCTCTGCTCAATCTCGCGCAGCAAACTATCGTCGACGAAGGATTTTGGGTCGGCTGTCTTGGCTTTCGGATTGTCCTTCTCGATGAAGCCGAGTACGGTTTCGACGCCGCGTATCGACGGATACGGGATGTTCTCATAATATTTTGCAATCAGTAGATCCAGGGAGCGCTCGAGGTTTCGTTCCTGCTCAGGCCCGATTCGAAGTTTTTTCTTGACGATGTCCAAGCTCTCCTTCTTGTTCTGTTTCACGAACGCGATCCCTTCCACGTATCCTCTGAGAAATCTTAAGACCTTATCGCGGTTATTCTTGATGTATTGCCGAGTCGTCGCCACCATCGTATGCAGATAGAAAATGTCGGTATCCGCCATATCGAGCAACACTCGATAGCCGCGATCCTCGGCGACGAACATCGACGGAATCGTCAGCACACCTCCGTCGACACCGCCTTTGTCGAGGCTCGCCAGCATATTCGGCGACGAGCCGAGTTGCAGGACCTGAATATCATTCACGGTCATCTTCCAGCGCTGCAGCATCATGAGCAGAACGGAATGAGAAACCGCGCCGATGCGCGTAACGCCGACTCTTTTTCCTTTGAGATCCGCCGGCGTTTTTATTTCCGGCTTTGTGACAAGTCTCTGCAGGCCTTTGTTGACGACGCTGGCGACCATCACTGTATCGCCGCCGCGCAACGCCGCGGCAACCAAGACGTCGCCGGCCGAGTTCACCATTTGGATGTCATTGGCGAGCAACGCGCTGATCCCCGCAGTGCCGCCCTGACCGGTGACGATCACTTCGGCTTCAATCCCATGTTTACGAAAAAGTCCTCTAGTCTCCGCCACCCAAACCGCAGCGTGCAGTCCGCTCACAGAGCTCAGCCCCATACTAATCTTGTCCTGGGCGAATCCGAGCCGTGATTGAAATAAACCAATGAGCAGCAGCAAACAAAAACTCGCAAATGAACGTTGTCTTGTGTCATCGCCAATTCTTCCTTTTTAATTTTTACTTTTTACTTTTGTCAATTTCCGCCCACGCCTGCTTCAAATAACTCTGGTCAATATACTTCGACGGCTGCGGCAGAGGCTCTTTCAAAACCCCCTGGTCGGCAGTGAGATTGATGATTGTGCGCACGCCCTCGACATTGAGACCCGCGTCGCGATCCCAGATGCGGTTCTTCCAGTTATAATCGGAAGCATAGCGGCAGTGCTCCATGCTGATCGACATCTCTTTCGTCAGATAGGCGCAGGCCGCGTCCCGGTTGTCCGCCATCCAGCGCATGGACGCCACCATCGCCTTCATAAACCTGACAACCAGCGGACGGTTTTTCTCGGCCCAGGATCGCTTGACGATGTAGACATTGAACTGAAAATTGGGCTGATCGTCGGCGAAGTAACCGATGATGTTAAACCCCTGCTGCTTGGCGACAAGATCCAGCGGCACGCCTACCGGCGCTGACGAGATCTGCCCCGCGGTCAGCGCCTGGAAACGATCGGGCGCGCTGCCGATGTTCAAAAGCTTGTAGTCGCGCGGATACTCCAGGCCGTGGACTTTCATAACCAGGCGTAGGGCAAACCCGGTGCCGGAGGTGAGCGTCTGCGAACCGATGGTGGTGCCGCGCAGATCGGCGTAGGTTTTGTATTGTTTGGCGCCGATCATACTCAGTCCGAGCCCATTGATCAGCCCGCCGATCATCGTAATATCCGCGCCTCTCTCATAGGCGTTGATGAGCGTATCAACGGTCGCGCTGGCAACGTAAATCGAATCAGCCGTCAGCGCCTGAATCGTCAGCGGCGAGCCGCGCATGGTGACGATCGGTACGTCCAGACCTTCCTTTTCAAAAAACCCCATCTTCGCCGCCACCCACAGCGGCCCGTAGCTCAAGGTCTTCGACGATTCGCCGATGGGGAAGCGAAACTTCTCCTGGGCTTCAATTCGGCCTACGCCTAAGAAGAGCAGTAAGATCAAGCAGTCTATCCAGAATCGCATCTTCATCCGAAACCCCCTTACTCCGCACCACTTACTTCTTCGCCAACTCCGCGAACGCCTGTTTGATATAGCTCTGATCGATATACTTCGCCGGCTGTCGCCAGCGGCTCTTTCTGGCCGGCGATCTCGGCGACGATCTTGATCATGGTGCGGACGCCGTCGAGATTCAGCTCGGCGTTGCGATCCCAGACATAATTCTTAACGCTATATTCCCAGGCAATGCGGCAGTTCTCGACTGTCATCGACATTTCCTTCGACAGATAGCCACAAGCCGCGTCGCGGTTGTCGAACAGCCAGCGATGGGTTTGCACTATCGCCTTCATGTAGCGCACCACCAGCGGGCGGTTTTTTTCGGCCCACGAACGCTTGACGGTGTACGGGTTCAAAAAATAATTGGGTACATCGTCGGCAAAATAGCCGAGCACGTTGAAACCCTGCTGCTTGGCCGAGGTATCGAGCGGCACGCTCAACGGGGTCGCGGCGATCTGACCGGACTGCAATGCGATGTAACGATCGGTCACGCCGCCGACATTTAGAATTTGATAATCGCGCGGATACTCCAGGCCATGGGCGCGCAACACCAGACGCAAGGCAAAGCCGGTTCCGGTAGTAATCGTCTGCGAGCCGATGGTCTTGCCGCGCAGATCGTCAAAGGTCTTGTACGGCTTGGCGGCTACCAGGCTCATGCTCAGATTATTGAGCAGACTGCCGACCATCGCCAAGTCGAGCCCTTTGTCGACGGCGCCAATCACGCCATCGGTGCCGACATTGGCGACATAGATCGACTCGGTGGCCAAAGCTTGAATGGTGATCGGCGTGCCGCGCATGACGACGATCTGAACATCCAAACCCTCGCGCTCGAAGTAGCCGAGTTTTTGCCCGAGCCACAACGGCCCGTAGCTGAAGGTTTTCGACGACGCGCCGATGGGAAAGCGAACCTTCTCCTGCGCCACGAGAGGCACACCAGTTAGAATGATGACGATGAGCAGCGCTACCGCCGACGCGATCCTCAATCCTCCATCCTCGATCCTCGACCGGATATCCATCACACAATACGCCAACACTCCATCTCTCCAATCATCCTATCTGCTTGATGACGCACAACGTATTCCGCCCGGTCCACATCGGCAGAAACACCGAGTGGCGGTGCTTGCCGCCGATGACGATCACCATGATGTCCTCGGCCTTGGTGGATAGATGAACCACGCCGTCGGGCGTCATGTTGATCGATTCGCGCATTAACTCGTCGTCGGACTTATGGCCTTTGCGGCGCGCGGGAATCTCCGAGAATTTCAACGACGCATGCTCCCAGAGATAATCCTTGACCTGCTTCTTGGTGATGCCGTCGCGCGCCATGATCTCGGCGTCTTCGATGCCGAGGGCGATCAGCGGCGTGCCGCCGCCGAAACTGCCGACATCGAGATGGCTCACGCCATGGTGCATCCTGATCACTTCTGCCAACGAAGACAGCGCCTGCTCGCCGCGATTGCCGGCGGTGTGGATCGGCAGAAAGCCATTGATGCCAAAAACCGTCACGGCGCTATCGTCCGGCTTGAAACCGAATTCGACGTGATAGGGTTCCCAGGGACTTTTCTCCTGATTCTCGCCGAAGCACATCGTGTACTTACCCGGCCAGCCGAAGGTCGAACGGTCGGTGTCGCCGGGATAACCGCCGCCGACGGTGATCAAGATCAAGCGAATCGCCCGGCCGATGGTCGCGTTGGAGCGAAAGCCGGGACCGAACACGCCCGAGTCGCAGTTGACGTTTAGCGCCGTGCGAATCGGCCCGTTGAGTAAAAGCGCGGGGCCGACGTAACCGGTGGTCGCTTGCACGCCATAGAGATTGAAGCGCGGCTCGCAGATCGCTTCCACCGCGGCGATGATCACCGGCAAGTATTCCGGCAAGCAACCCGCCATGACCGCGTTGATGGCGATCTTCTCGATCGAACAGGGCGCCCACTTGGGCGGGATCGGGCCGATTACCTCCGCCGGATCCCGCGTCGTCGCCGCGAGCATCTTCTCGACCCGTTCCGCCGTCGGCGGCACGATGGGCAAGCCGTCGCTAAGCTTTTCCTTCAAGAACCAGTCGTTGACCGCTTCCCAGTTATCTTCGACTTCGATCAAGTTTGAGGTGAGGTTCATAGCTTCTTCATGCTCCTGACGTATCGATATGCTAATTTCCGATGTAAAAAAAGAGCAAACTTGGCGGCACTCTGGCTATCACGGTGTGACACTGGAGGAACGACTAAATCGGAGAAACGGTGGATATCGGCGCCGCGCCTCCACCCACCCCACGCCCGAATCCCGTAGGATGGGTGGAGCCCAGCGATACCCATCGTCCGAAAATCAGCGCTCGCCAAACCCCGCACCGTCATTCGCACCATCCCCGCCCCAATCGAGTGGATACAATCCAAGCCGCACAAATCGCTGGAACGAGGAATGTGGCCACGCGCTGATACGCGACACATGCCGATGTTTCACCGGATTGAAATGAATGTAATCGCAGTGACGGGCGAAATCGTTTTCATCGCGCAGCGTGTGCTCCCAAAACCGTCGTTGCCAAATTCCACGCTCACCTTTGGCAACGCGGCTAGGTGAACGGCGCTCGCCGGCGCCAGTTTGTTTCGAGAAGTCCGTCTTGATCAAGCGCCATCGCGTGGCGAAATCGGCGTCGTCCGAAGGCAACGTCCAGATGCAATGTAAGTGCTCCGGTAACACTACGACCGCCTCGGTGGTGAACGGATGACGTCGCGCAACAAATCGAAACGCCGATCGAAGCAAAGCAATTTTATCCGTGAGCAAGTGTGATCGGCGATCGGCGAGATTGACTGTGAAGAAATAACTCCCGCCCGGAACAAAATTACGCCGGTAGTCCGCCACGGCGGGAAGATAGAATGGAATTACGCCCCGATGCAATCGAAACGGTGGGTATCGGCGTATGACGCCTCCACCCACCCTACATCCGAATCCCGTAGGATGGGTGGAGCACAGCGATACCCATCGTCGGTCATGCGCAGCAACGGTTAGCTTCACGATCAAGTTCAAATAGTAGCCACAACTGCCGCACCACGCTTCGTGCGTGAATCGAAGACTCGGTGGGTATCGGCGCCGGGCGCCTCCACCCACCCTACGTTGAAACAAACTCCCGACCCGTTCGCGTAGGATGGGTGGAGCAAAGCGATACCCATCATCCGCCGAATTCTCGCGACGCTGTTGAGCAATACCGCCGATTTCTGATACTGATAATGGATAAAATAATTTAACTGAAAGCAGGCAGCAACTCATGCGTATCATCGACGCCGACGGTCATGTATTGGAACGGGATATCCCCTGGGCGGATTTACTCGAAGCGCCCTACCGCGATCGCGCCCCGAGAGCGGTCAAGGACAATCGCGGCTTCACCTTCGTCATGATGGAAGGCAAACTGACGCCCAAGCCGGTGGGTAAAGCGTGCAGCTTCGTCGGCGCGCCGCGCAGCCATAGTCCCCAGGCCACCACCGGCATGACCGATCCGGTGCAGCGTCTCAAAGACATGGATCTCGAAGGCATCGACACCGCGGTGCTGTTCGGCACCTCGCCGTTTTTGAGCTTGCCCTTCGTCGAGGATAAAGACTTGGCCTCCGCCGTCGCTCGCGTCTACAACAACTGGCTCGCCGGATACTGCAATGCGGACAATCGCAGACTCAAGGGCGTCGCCGCGGTCGCCATCCAAGATCCCGCCGAAGCGGTGAAAGAGTTGCGGCGCGCGGTCGAAGAGCTGAAGTTTGTCGCCGTCGCCACGCCGCCGATTTCGGCGTCGAAGAAAAATCTCGACGATCCCGATCTCCATCCGTTCTTCGCCGAGGCCGAAAGATTGAACGTGCCGGTGTGCATCCATGTCGGCGCCGGCGACGGCGTGCCGGCGGCCACCGAGCGCTTCGATCATCCGCTCTACAGCCACGCCATGGCCCATCCCTTCGAGCAGATGATCGCCTCCCTCTGCGTCGTCTGCGGCGGCATGCTCGAGCGCTTTCCCAAACTGAAATTCGCCTTCATGGAAGCCGGCTGCGGCTGGGTGCCCTACTGGATGGAGCGATTGGACGAGCACTACGAAATCCTCCAGCCCACCGTGCCCTGGCTCACCAAGCCGCCGAGCGAGTATATGAAGAGCGGCCAGATGTTTTACGCCTTCGAGATGGAAGAGAAAATGCTGCCCTATGTCGCCGATTTTGTCGGCGAAGAACGGTTAGTCTTCGCCACCGACTACAACCACAGCGATTCCAAATTCCCCCATACGGTGGAAGAAGTGATGGAGCGCAAAGATTTGACCGATGGATTGAAGGCCAAAATCATGGGCGAGAACGCGGCGAAGCTGTATAGCTTGTAGCCCCGCAGTGCGCGCAGCTGAATTATCGCATTTGCCCGGCGCGCGCAAATATTGTTGCCACAGAATCACCCGTCACCACGCCAGGGCGTATGCCATACGCCCCTACATGCGGATTTCCTCTTGGAGATTTTATTGCGCCCCCTTGCGTTGCGATCGCCCTGAGCACCGTCGAAGGGTGCGGCCAATCCTATTCGTTTCCTACCGGCCCAACTCCTGCGCCACTTGGCGCGTCAGGGTGAAATCCGCCAGCTCCGCCGGCTTCATGGTGATTTTCATTTTGCTCTGTTCGGCGATGCGGTTGAGTTCGACCTGCACTTCTTGATCGGTGAGCGAGAGTACTGGATTGAGCGTTTCCATGATCGCGTCGTAGACCGCTTCCGACACATCTTTGTCCATCTTGTATTGATTCATGATGAACTGCACGGTTTCGCTCTTCCGAGTACGAGCGAAGTCCACCGCGCGGAATACCGCGCGGATGGCGCGGCGCAGCTTCGGCGTTTCTTTTTCCAGCTTCTCCTTGGTCGTTACCAACCCGGTGGTGGGCGAGACCGGGATCACGTCGCTGGTCTTCACCAGATCGCGATAGCCCATCCGTTTGGCGAGGATGCTGTAGGGCGGCGTCAGCGCCACCGCCGGCATGCTGCCCTGCTGCAAGGTGAGAAAACCGTTGGCGACATCGCCGGTGGAAACCAACTGGACGTCTTTATCGACGCCGGATGGCTTCAAGGCTTCGAGCACTTGGTAGAACTGCGTGCCCCAGTTACCGCCGACGCCGATCATCTTGCCGCGCAGGTCTTCGACTCGCTGAATATTTTTCTGCGCCATGATCCACAGGTCAGCCTTCTTGGTGATGTTGAGGATCATTTTCAGCGGCGCGCCGTTGACCGCTGCGCGCATCGCCGAGCCGCCCGCCGTGGTGAAATCGATACTGCCGGTGACCAACGCCGCGATGCCGGTGTTGGTGCGCATGACGATGATCTCCGAACTCAACCCTTCACGGCTGAAGAATCCTTCTTTCGCCGCCAGATGCACCGGCCAGGACGCCAGGCCGGGAGATGAGGGAGATATGCGGAGCTTCTCCTGCGCCGGGGCAGATTGCGCGAATAATGCGCAGGTCACGCCAAAAACCAGAAGCCAACACTGCGACAACCAAAACCTAAGCGCGAATCCAAAACCCATTACTCCGAACACCATTACTCCATCACCGCAACTCTCCTACAGCCCGTACAGCACCTTGGCATTGTCGTAGAGAATCTTATCGATGATGCGCGGCTCGACTTCGCCCTTGGTCTTGATCGCGCGCAGCGCGTCGATCTCGGACGACGTGTCGTTGTGGCCGTAGTCGGAGCCGATGATGATGTTATCCTCGCCGGAGTACTTGAGCACTTGCGGCAGGTCGTCGTCGGTCTGACAAGTCACCCAGACATGATTGTCGCGAATCAGATTACGCGCCACCGAGTTGTCGGCGCGCTCGAAGCGCCGGGCGATCTCGATGGCCATGTAGGGGATCCACTGGGCGCGCACTTCGATGAAAGCGAACTTCAGATTGGGAAATCTTTTCGGAATGCCGTCGTGGACAATGGAGTGAAAACCCGACAACACCGGCGCTTTGAAGCGCATGAAGCCGCTCTCGCCGTCAAACATTTCCATCCAATCGAAGTTACCGGTGGAGGCATGCACGCAAACCGGCAGGGCGGCTTTTTCCGCGGCGGCATAAATGGGGAAGAAAGCGGGATTGCTCAAGCGCTTGTCGTCGATCATGCCGCGCAAAAAGATGCCGCAGGCGCCGTTGGCTCTGGCGAATTCGATCTCCGCCACCGTGCTCGGGATGTCGATGACCGGAACTTGGGCTATCCATTCGAGACGGCCTTCGCTCTTTTTGCACACGTCGATCACCCATTGGTTGTAGCTCCGGCAGATGGCGTTCTCGACCTCAGCTTTAACGGTGAGCGGCCGGAGAAACAGCGACGGGTAGAGCACTTGAACGTCGATCTCCAACTCGTCCATATGTTTGAGCCGGCCTTTGATATCGCGCATCTCGCAGATATCGAGGCGGCAGGCCTTTGTCGAGATTGACGCCGCGGTGAAACACCCGCCCGTCGACCAGCCAGTTCTGCGGCCGGCCACCGCCGGGCGAGATCAAGTACGGGCGGAACTTTTCGTTCTCGATATAGGACCAGGTTTGTTCACACTCGATGACATGAGCATCGGCATCGATCGTTGGCATGGCAAGCCTCCAGACGGGAGTTGTATTGGTCGACAAATTAACTCTATTGCCGGCCGAGCGTCAAATAGATCGGCGGGTAACGCGCCGGGGAATTGAATTGCCTGGCGCCATTTTCGTCCAAAATGCTGGTATAATTGTAATCCACGGGAGGCAGACAATGAGAGCAATAAGGCGACTATCGATGGTCCTGGCGCTGGCTTTTTTTACCCTGGCGGGCTGCCATGAAGCGGGTCATATCGACCTCCCAGGGAACTATGGCTCGGCGGCCAATGAAATCGTCGGCGAAGTGATCAATGTCGATAGCCGCAGCCGGCAGATCGAGATCCGTGCCGACTCAGGCCGCACTTCGATGATTCGCTACGATAACAACACCCAAGTGCTATACCGCCAACGCACCTACCCAGTGGCCAACTTGGAGCGCGGCGATTACGTCGCGGCGCGTGTCCAGCAAGACCGCGACGGCCGCTACTCCACCAACACGATCAGCGTGCGCGAGTCGGCACAGGACCGCGGCACTGTCGGCGGTAGCCGCCTGGATCGAATCGAAGGACGGGTCGAGTATGTCGACAGCGGTCGCGGCACTTTCGAGCTACGCGATTCGCGCAACCGGCTGGTCGTCGTGGCGGTCGAACTTCAACGCACCCAAGGCGGTCACCGACCGGTTCAACCGTTTGAGAAACGGCGACCAGGTGCGCATCGAAGGACGCTCGGTGAGCGTCGACCGTTTCGATTTGGCAAGTTTCTTATAAATCCCGCCCAGAACGAAACGCTCCATGTGCCGCGTCAGTGCCCGGCGCGCGGAGCGTTAATTGATGACAACCCGCCCGCCCATATCGCTCTTCCATTGAACCGGCGAGTGAGTTAATAGAGCTTGTGCAGTAACTATTACATCAAGGGATTTAAACATCCTTCGGCTACGAGCCGAGAGATTCTAGACAGTGTCCACTTGAAGTCGACTCTCAGTTAATCGTCATTCCCGCGCACGCGGGAATCCAGGTGACCGACACTGTCCGTCATACCGTTGAAAAACGGTATCCAGGTGGATGATGGGCCTGGATTCCCGCCTGCGCGGGAATGACGGAAAAGAAACAATCAACTTGCTGAAGTGAGCGAAAAAACTTCATGAGCCAAGCCCCATCGGCAGACAAACGCATCCCCGTGCTCATCGCCGGCGCCGGCCCGGTCGGGTTAGCCCTTGCCATCGAGCTTGCCTACCGTGGCATTCGCTGCCTGGTGGTCGAACAGAGCGATGGCTCGGTGGATTTTCCGACGACGAATCTCGCCAACACGCGCACCTGCGAGCACCTGCGCCGCTGGGGCTTCGCCGACCGCATGCGCTTCGAGTCGGGCTATCCGACCGACTACCCGCGCAATTATTTGTTCGTCACGCGCATGGACGGCTTCGAGATCGCCCGCTTCGATCATCCGGCCAACGGCGCGCCCGAGTCGCGTTCGCCGTACAGCCCCGAAGGACGGCTGTGGATTTCCAAGCCCTACTTCGATCCGGTCTTGCGCCAACATGCCTCGGCCTTGCCGCAGGTTGAAGTCCGCTATTTAACGGAGTTCAAATCCTTCGAGCAGAGCGCCGACAAGGTTGTCGCAACTGTCGCCGACGTCAATTCCGGCCAAGAAGAAACCATCGAAGCCGACTATCTGGCCGGCTGCGACGGCGGCCGCAGCAACATCCGGCGCGCCCTCGGAATAAAGTACGAAGGCGTGTTTTCCCAAGGCATGAACGTCGCCGTGCTGTTCCGCTCGCCCTTGCTGAAAATGATCATCGCATGGACCGGCGGTGCAGTATCAGATCATCAACGCGCAGATCAACGGCGCCATCGCCGCCGTCGACGGCAAAGAGCTGTGGCGTTTGAACGTGCGCAACGTCCTGCAGGAACAGATCGATAGTTTGAACGCGCCGGAAAAGATCCGCGCCGCGCTCGGACCGGATATTCCATTCGAATTGCTCGCCGTGCGGCCATGGACCGGCCACTGCGTGGTTGCCGACAGCTATCAGCAAGGCCGGGTCTTTCTCGCCGGCGATGCCGCGCACTTGAACTGGCCGGCCGGCGGCTTCGGCATGAACACCGGCGTCGGCGACGCCGTCGACATCGGCTGGAAGTTCGCCGCCGTGCTGCAAGGCTGGGGCGGCGCGAATTTGTTGCAATAGTTACACGGCGGAACGAAAACCGATCGCCATGATCAACGTCAACGAAGCCGCCGAGATGCGCGCCAACTTCGACAACCAAACGCCATTCTCACCGAAGATCGGCGAAGACAGCGACGAAGGCAAAGCGCTGCGCGACAAAGCCCGCGCCGCGATCATGCGCACCCGCGCCAAAGAATTTCAGCATGACTCCGCCGGCATCGAGCTGGGCTACCGCTACGAAAACTCGCCGATCTGCGTCGCCGACGGCACACCAGCGCCCGAGCTCGACCACGGCCTCTACGTGCCCTCCACTTGGCCCGGCGCCCGCGCGCCCCATGCCTGGCTCAAAGACGGCCGCTCGACGCTGGATTTGTTCGGCAAAAGTTTTGTCCTGTTGAATTTCTCCGGCACCAAGACGAGCACGATCACGGATTCGGCCCAGCGAGTCGGATTGCCATTGGAAGTCGTGAACATTGACGAACCGAAGGTGCGCGAAATTTATGAGCGCGATTTAGTGCTAGTCCGCCCCGACGGCCACGTGGCTTGGCGCGGTGACGCTATCCCGGCAAACGTGAGCGAAGTCATCGACGAAGTACGCGGCGCAGCATGACAGAGTACAATGGTCGCAAACTGCTCCGACCTCCTTCCCCTCGACGGGGAAGAATTGAGGAAGGGGTGAACTATTGTAGGGGCGTATTGCATACGCCCTCCGGCATCCCCATCTCGAATCTTCTCTCGTCAAGGAAGCAATAAAGTCCAAATCCTATGAACCGAATAATTCAAAACCTTTTACTAACCATAATGTTGATCGGCGCGTTTGCATCTCCCGCCCCGGCCGCCACTAAAGTATCCTTTCCCTACACGCCCAATCGGCGTCGCCAGTTGGCCCTGGTGGATCGCCAAGGATGCCGGCTACTTCGAGAAACATGGCCTCGACGTCGACATGATCTACGTCGGCGCCTCGCCGGTGATCGTCCAGGCCATGCTCGGCGGCCAGGCTGGCGTCGGCGCCGGCGGCGGCACGCCGCTGGTCACCAACGTGCTGCAAGGCGGCGATGTCGTTCAGGTCGCCACCATGGTCCCCTACGCGATTCAGTCCTTGATCGTCCGTTCCGATATCAAAACCACCAAGGAACTTACCGGCAAAAAGATCGGCGTCAGCCGTTTGGGCGCGATCCCGCACTTCACCTTGCAGGCGATCACCAAGCTCTACAACGTCCAAGGCGTCAACGTCGTCCAGACCGGCACCACCGCCCAAGGCGTGGCGAGTTTATCCCAAGGCCTGATCGACGGCGTCATCACCTCCGCGCCCAACACCTTTCGTCTGATGAAAGACGGCTACCGCGAGTTGGTCAGCCCGAAGGATTTTCGCAAACTGAACTTTGAATTCTTGATCAACGGCCTGGTCGCCCGCCGCTCCTTCGGCGCCAAGAATCGCGAGATCGTCATCGGCATGATCAAAGCGACCATGGAAGGCACCAAGAGAATGTTCACCGACGAAAAATACTCGAAGGCGATCCTCGCCAAATACACCCGCCAATCCGAAACCGAAGTCCTCGACCAAAGCTACCGCTTCGCCCTCGACATCTACGTCAAAGACCCGACGGTGACAGCGAGTTCGATCCAACCCATCGTCCAACAAGCCGCCGAGTGGAATCAGATCGACGCCAAGCTCGCGGCGTCGACACCGACCAGCGCGTACTACGACAACAGCTACATCGAGGAGATCAAGAAGTCGGGGTTCTTTGCGCAGTTGTGGAGGTAAGGCCGACAGGGGTGCGAGAGAATATGCTAACCTGGCTGGTATTGTAGATGATTGCACCAGCGTACGGGAGCATGATTGCCGGATACGACCATGGCAAAACTACGTAACGAGCATCCGGTCATCACCGCATCGCATTGTTTCAGAAGTCAAGTAACGGCACTACTCATCGCAAGACGGAAAGCCAAGCGTCCGACGAAATTGCCATCGCGCAGCGGTTGCCGACTTCCTCAGCCGAAATTTGACCTAGCGATGCATGCTAGACGGTTCGTTGAGCATTATCTCAGTTATGACTGCCAACCAATGACGGGAATGAGTTCGACTAAGGAACTGCGCGGCCTGAGTTCGCGCCGCCGTTCGGCTTCGTCGCCGAGAATCGCTGAGATCGAATATCTCGCTATGAGCAGAAAGGACGCGCAGCCTGACAATAGGGCAAGCCGTTCCTCGACGAGACGTGCTGGCTTAGAGTACCAGACAACGCGTGAACAAGAAATAGCTTAGGTCCATCATAACAAATACGAAGATCCCGAAGTGAAGATCAGAAGCTCCGTAAGAGTCCGCTCGTGGCTATTTCCGCGATTGAGGAAAGCGGTGAAGACGATCCCTACGTTCGTGAATCGTGGCCCGTTGAGTCCTTCGACTTCGACAGTTCGCCAATCGGAGCGATTGCCTTGCTAGCGCGACCGGCTACGAATCAGAAGGTACTGTTGATAAAGTCATATGGCGAAGCATTTCCGTTCTTCGGTGCAGCTGGGCAAGCTTGTTCCCACGCATTGGCCTTCCAGTCTCCGGGAGCTGTTGCTCGGCTCTGCGCAACGCTGGCCGCTATCAACTCTTACGAGCGTGGCTCTCGCCATCAGGAAGGAGTTCGAGAAATGGAAGAAACTTGGGTTATCCCGTCGCCAGCTGCGGAGACGCTCGAAATCGATGAGTTGAAGATAAGTGCCGCGGCATTGGTCGCGTTTTTGGCATCTTCGGGGCTTTAGGCAATGGTACAGCCTCCGAGAGTCGACGCAAAAGGCCAAGGATCCAGAACTGTCGGTCGTACAGCTGGAGCTTGTCTAGTTTCAAGACGCCTTCTCAGGAAAGTCGGTGCGAAAAACTATTTGCGAAAAATGCACCGTTGATGGGTTTATGGTTGTTTCCGAGGAAGGTTGCGGATGCTTCAGCGGCGGTTTGCTGATCAACCGTCTTGCTTCGGGCTTCCAGCATGTTGGCACGTGAATTCGAAGTGTTTGCTGCGGGCCATCGCGCATTCTGACTGTGGAAAACGCAGGAAGATCGTCTCCGGCAGCTCTGCAGTGCCGTTGGTTGTGGCGATCACTGACAGTCGGAGAAATCACTCAACTGTACCGTACTGGGACGATGGACTCACCGAGGCCTAGCCGTAAACGAAGCCATTCAAACAATCCAGGCGAGTCGCATACGATGAACTCGGGGAGCTTCAGCGTCGACAGGTAATGGAAACACTTGATCTAAGACTGATTGTGAGTCGTCGGTTCAATGGCAAGCTGGCATTCCAGAGTCAAGGCGAGTGCTGCATTCGCTGTTACGAGAAGTCTGCTTCGAACAGCTCTAAGAGGCTACATTACCGTGAGGAGCATCGCTCAATGTTACATTGGCAAACAACTCACTTAATCTGTGTCAACCGCATCTGCCGGGGTATAATCGTAATCGAGCCAACCTATGACCCAAGAAACATCTCCAAATTATCCAAACGCTCCCGCGTCGATCAGGTCGGCAGTCTGCTTCGCCCGCAAACACTCAAAGACGCTTACGCCCGCCATGGCAACGGCGAAATCGGCGATGAGCGAATTGACACGGATCCAAGATGAGTCCGTCAAAGAACTCATCGCCAAACAAGAAGCCCACGGCGTATCGATCCTGACCGACGGCGAATATCGCCGGCTCAACTTTCAAGACAGCTTCGTCGAATCGGTCGCGGGATTTATTCCCAAGAAACAAACCATGCAGTTTCAGGAGAGCCGCACGGTTGGCGGCGAAGCGTTGCAGCGCTGGGTGCCGGACTCGGGGAAAACCGATCCGGCGATGCAATACTGGCGGCCGATCGCTGAGCGGTTGCGGCTCGCGCGCAATGTGCCGCTGGAGGAATGGCGATCCGCCTCGGCGCTGACCAAGAAGCCGGTGAAAGTGACGCTCATCGCCACCGACCGCATATGTGAAAACTTCCAGCGCCAGAACGCAGCCGGAGTTTACGCCAGCGCCGAACAGTATCGTGCCGACGTAATCGCCATCGAGCGCGAGATCGTCAAGCAATTAGCCGAGGCTGGCTGTCCCTACATCCAGCACGATGCTCCGGCCTACACAGCCTACGTCGACGCCAAGTCACTGGAGCGCATGCGCGGCCTGGGCATCGATCCGATGCGGCAAATGACCCAATCGATTGAAGCTGACAATGCGGTTATCGATGGGATTATCTGGCGTCACCTTCGGCATCCACCTGTGCCGCGGCAACGTGCGCAGCATGTGGCACCGTGAGGGCGGCTACGATGCCATCGCTGAGAAGCTATTCAACAGCCTGCATCACGATCGCCTGCTATTGGAATACGACACCGAGCGCGCCGGCACCTTTGCGCCATTGAGATTTGTCCCGAAGGATAAAATTGTCGTCCTCGGTTTGGTCAGCAGCAAAGTCCCGGAATTGGAATCGGCGGATGGCTTAAAAAGACGCATCGACGAAGCCAGCCGCTACATTCCCTTGGAACAACTCGCCCTGAGCCCGCAGTGCGGCTTCTCATCGAACATCGTCGGCAATTTGCTAAGCGAAGACGACCAGTGGCGCAAGCTTGAACTGATTCAGCAAGTCGCCGCGGACGTTTGGGGAAAGTAGAGATTAGAGATATTTATCTCGCAAAGGCGCTAAGGCGCAAAGGTCGGAAAGATTGTCATTTCGACCGAGGGGAGAAATCTCTCTTAGATCCCTCCCATCCACTCGGGATGACGGCCTCGGTCCGTCACTTGGCGTCTTTGCGCCTTTGCGGGAGACATTCCGATTCCGTTGCGGCTCTGCCGCACCGATCTACCGCGAGCTGGCGTAGTATTCGACGCGGCGCTCAAAATAGGCGACCGCTTCGGAGAGCCCGAAGGCGAATGTAAACACGATGATCACCAGCGCCCAGAACTCCTCCATGAGAAAGTGTTGCGAATAGAGCTCGAACAACTCGCCGACGCCGATAATCGCGATCAAGAGCTGGCCGATCACCACGCCTTTGACGCCGCGGATCACGCCTAGACGCACGCCGGCCAAAATCTCCGGCAGGGCGCTCAAGAAGAGAATTTTGCTGTAAAGTTGCCGTCGCGTCGCGCCGAAGCAGCGCGCCATTTCGACCAGCGATCGGTCCGCCTGCTTGATTCCTACCTGCGTGTCCAGGATGATGACAAAGACCGCGAACAGAAACACCGTGACCACCACGGTGTTTTCACCGATACCGATCAGCGCCATCAGGATCGGCACCAGCGCGGAGATCGGCGCGCTGACGAAGATATTGACCCACATGCCGAGGATCTTTCCCAGGCTCGGCACTCTGGCCATTAAGACGCCTGATAGGAATGCCGATAAGCAGCGCCAGCGCCATGCCGAGCGCAAATGAGCGTAGCGAGATCGACACCGCCGCGCTGAATTTCGCCGTCGGGATGATCGTAATTGCCGCGGCAATCACACCGGAAAATGGCGGCACGATGGTCGACAGCTTGGCCCGGCCGACAATCTCCCAGACCACGAACCACACCAACAGTGAGAACAGGATCGGGATTCTTTTGCCGAACAGAATCATATCAAGTCACGAATTTCAGATGAATGGAAAGCGGGGTCAAATTGCAAGCCAGACGAGGCCCGAGGGAGGAGCCGGCCGGAAACGTACATTGTTGAGTACGTTGAGGACCGGCGACGACCGAGAACGAAGTACGGCGCCGCAAGTTGTGCCCCGTCTACACATAGTGCTTCAGGATCTGCCATATCTCGTCAACGGTATCGAGATAGTTCTTGTCCCGGCGGATCTCGTCGGGGTTTCTCCCGTGGCGGTCGATGTTGGGCTGGATGATCTTCGATATCGTTCCCGGCCGCGGCGATAAAAGGAATATCTGATCCGAAAGGTAGGCCGCCTCCTCGATACTGTGGGTGACGAAGATCACGGTTTTGTTCTTATGGCGGAGCAGATCCAAAAGCTCTTCCTGAAATTTGCGCCGGGTCTGCTCATCGACCGAAGAAAACGGCTCGTCCATCAAGATGATATCGGCGTCGACGGTGAGGGCGCGGGCGAGACCGACGCGCTGGCGCATGCCGCCTGAAAGCTGGTGCGGATAGCTGGTTTCAAACGTTGTCAGGCCGACTTCGGCGATGTGTTTGCGCGCGATTTCATAGCGCTGCGCCTCGGGCAAGCCGCGCAGCTCCAAACCGAAAGCGACATTGCGCAGCACATTTCCCCAGGGCAACAGCGCGAAGTCTTGAAAGACAAACGCGCGCTCGGCTCCAGGTCCGTCGATTTTTTTTCCTTTCACCCAAACCTCGCCGCGGCTGGGTGGAATCAGTCCGGCGATAATCTTAAGCAGCGTGGTCTTGCCGCAGCCGCTGGGGCCCAAGAGCGTGCTCAACTTACCTTGGGGCAGCGCGAGATCGATATGCGCCAGCGCTTCGACGCCGGTCTCATAAACCTTGCCCACGGCTTTGACCTCGACGATGGAGTCAGCCGGCATGCTCAAGGCCTCGCATTTCCGGCGGGAAGAGCTTGCGCTCGAGCCGTTCCAGCGCGTGGATCGTCAAGGCGGCGAAGATGATTATCGAAACGATCGCCGCGAACATTTGCGGGTAATCGGCCACCGAGCTGTTGTAGGTAATCAGATCGCCGATCCCGGTCGGCGTGATCAACAGCTCGGCAATCACGATGCCGATGAATCCCATCGCCACTCCCAAGCCGGAGCCCGGCAAAGATCAAAGCGCTCGCATGGGGCAGAACGATCTTGAGAACTTCCTGACGTTTTGTCCCAAGAAAGGCCCGGCACATCTGGATCAACGAAGGGTTGGTGTTGCGGATGCCCTTGTAGGAATTCATCACGATCACCGGCGCCGCCAGGACAACGACGGCCAATACCTTGGAAAGGATGCCGATGCCGTACATGTAGGTGATCAGCGGAATGATCGCCGCCATCGGCGCCGCCTGCAGGACGATGAAAATCGGCAAGCTGAACCACTCGATGGAGCGGGACAGTCCCATCGCGATGCCGAAACCGATGCCGATGACGCCGGCAAGAGCTATGCCGATGATGAGCGGTTGGAGTGTCGACAGATAGGCCTTGGCGAGACTGCCGTCGGCGATCATCGACAACAGCGCCAGCAACGTCTTACTGAACGGCGGAAATGAAAAACTGATCGGCCAGCGTCCAGCCAGCTCCCACAGGCCGAAGAACAGAACGAAAGAGATCAACTGCCAGACGAGAGGTGAAACTGGAGTAATGGAATGATGGAGTACTGGAGTATTGGGTTTTTCCGACCCCATCACTCCAAAACTCCATCACTCCAGTACTCCATTGCCTTGCTCACTTCACATTCGCCAGCGCCGCTTTGAGCGGCGCCAAATACCAGAAATCCTCGACCTTGAGATTTTCACCCTTTAACGCGCCGGAGAGAGTATAGAATTCCAGATCGTTCTGGGCCGCGGCGGCGACACCGCCGTCGTTGGGAAACACGCCGTTTTGCACGGCCTCTTCGAAGAACGGCATAATCTCGCCTTCCAACTTGGCCGGCAGATCGCTGAGCAAGCCGAGCTTTTTGCGCTCGTCGAGAACCGATTTGGGATTGGCGTTGATCGCGCGATTCACCCTGACCAGCTCTTCGATAAAAATCCTGATGGCCGCCTGGTTCTTGTCGATGAACTCGCGGCTGGCGAACAACGCCTCGTCGCTCGCCTTCACGTTGCCCAGCGGCAAAATCATAAATTTATCCGGCGCTTCCTTCATCACCATGTTCTTGTTCGGCGAATCGAGAATCGACGCCTTGATATTTCCCTTCAAGAGCGCCAGCCCACGCACTTGAGACCCTGGCACGTAGCTTATGTTCTTAAACTTGATGCCGTGCTGCTTGGCCGCGAGAATCATGATCGCCTCGGTGCCCGAGCCGCGCCCCTGCACGGCGATCTCCTGGTTGTCGAGATCCTTCCAGCTCTTGTAACTCTCTTTGTTCACGATCGGGAAAAATAGCAGGGCGCTCAGCTGAACGAAAAAGCGGATCGGCACGGTAACTTTCTGCAACGCGGCATACGGCGTCCCCTGCCCCACGTCCGCCTGACCGTTGATGACCGCCTGGGTCGCCAGCTCTTCGCTCTTGAATGCAGTGATCTCGACGTCCACGCCGCGCGCCTTGGCCCGCTCCACGGCGATCAACAGCGGCAATTCATCGATGGAAATAACGTCGCCCAAAGCGTAGCGAATCTTGGTTCGCGCCTGCGCCGCCGCTTCGCCGGCCAGAGCGAAAAAGAACGCCGTCAGGATCAGAAGATTGACAAGCGATTTCTCTATTCGAATCATCGTAGCCACCTCCCTGATTATCAACTGATGGGCGGGAGTACCGCGAAACCGCCCTGACTGTCAAGCTGTTTTTAGATCTTGGTTTTTCCAGGTTTAGTGCGGATGAATATTCACCACGAAGGGTTTCATGTGGTTACGTTACGCACACCTGCGGAAAATCAAAATGGCGAAACCCGTAGGATGTGGTGAGTCCGCGAACCGCATCGAAGAAGTGCGGCTTACCAACGATGCGGTTCCCTTTGGTCACCACATCCTACAAACCTGCTTGACGCGTCATTCCCGCGCACGCGGGAAGTTTGGCGCAGCCCAAACCTGGATACCCGCGTTCGCGGGTATGACGAGTCGAGGAGGGAATTCCCTCGATTTTCATTCTCCCTGGGCGTGCGCTGAGATCATGATTGCCTTCGTGGTGAAAACTTCCTAACCTTCGTGGTGCAGGAAATCATTGTCAACGTGCTACGTTACCCGCACGGAAGGCTGAAGAGTCTAAAGTCAAATTGACACCCGTCAGCCCCTTTGTTATTCGATGGACTACGCCGGAAACTTCTCTAGGAGCAAATCATGAAAAACGGTTACAAAGCGATGGATTCGGATATGCATGTCATGGAACCCTGTGACCTATGGCAAAAGTATATCGATAAGAAATATCTCGACCGCGCGCCCATCGGTCTGAACCGCCACAAACGCGATCTGGGCGTGGAGGTCGACGGCAAGGTTATGCCGCGGCCGACGCCCAAGCCGAACCCGGCGCTGCGGCCGCTGCGCGAGAAGATTTTGAACGAACGCTATCAGGAAGAAGAGGCGCGCGATTTCGACAACGTCGCCCAGCTGCGCGCCATGGATAAGGAAGGTCTCGATGTCGCGATCCTTTATCCGAGCCGCGGACTGTTCGTCCTCGCCGTCGACCATCTCGATCCCGATCTCGCCGCCGCCATCGCCAAGGCCTACAACGACTGGATGTTCGACTTCTGCAAAGTCGCGCCCGAGCGCATGTACGGCGCCGGCATCGTCGCGCCCCACGATGTTTCCGCGGCGGTGGAAGAAACCCGCCGCTGCGTCAAAGAGCTGGGCTTCCGCAGCGTCCTCGTGCGGCCGAACCATGTCAACGGCAAGATGTGGAGCGATCCCTACTACGACCCGCTCTGGGAAGAATGCCAGAAGCTGAATATTCCGATCGGCTTTCACGAAGCCGGCCGGGTGTTTTTGCCGCAGCCGGCGCTGTCGGAGTTCATCCCGAGCTTCACCATGTTCAACACCTTGTCGTTTCCCATGGCCAACATGTTCGCCTGCTCGGACATGATTTACGGCGGCGTCATGGAACGTTTTCCCAAACTCAAAGTCGCCTACCTCGAAGGCAACTGCGCCTGGCTGCCCTGGCTCTTGTGGCGCATGGGCGAGTACGCCGAGCTCACCGGCGCCGCCGAGCATCCGGAAATGAAGCTCGAACCGCTGGAATATTTCCAGCGCCAATGCTGGGGCGCGGTGGAGTGCGACGAACATGTCGCCAAGTTCATCCCCGAGTTCGGCCTCGAAGACAACATCGTCTTCTCCACCGACTACCCGCATCTAGACGTGAAATATCCCCACGCCGTGGAGAGTTTTCTGAATATGCCGTTCAGCGATCAGAGCAAACGAAAATATTTGTGGGATAACTGCGCGCGGCTATACGGATTTGGATACTAAGAAATCGTTCAAGGTTCAAGGGTTCAAGAGTTCAAGGCCGGATTTCGGAAACAACATTGAACGTTTGAACCGTTGAACCTTTGAACGGCTGTCACTTAGTTATGGCCGCGCGGTTTTTGCTATGACCCTGCAATCCTGGAAGATGTTAGTTGCCGTGGCTGCCGTCATCGCGGTCGTTGGCGGGTTCGGCGTGTGGTGGTGGCGCACCTCCGGCTATGTCTCCACGGACGACGCCCGCATCAAAGCCGAGGTCGTAGCGGTTAGCGCGGAACTGACCGCCAAGCTCAACTCCCTCACCAAAGAGGAAGGCGAGCTGGTCACCCGCCAGGAAGTGCTCGCCACGCTGGATCGCCGCGAGCTGGAGATATTGCTCCAACAAGCCGACGCGGAGGCGGACCGCTTGCGTAACAAAGCGCAGCAAGGGGCAAAGGAGATCGAACTACACATCGCCAGACAAAAAGAAGAAGTGGTAAAGGCGGAGGCCGCGTTGCGAGCTTCGCGCCATCAATTCGACGACGCGCGGGCCCATGCCGATCAGGCAAAAGAGGACTGGTCGAGAAATCAAAAGCTCTTCGATCGAGCGCTCGTCGCCGAGCAGGAACTGGAGCGGGCAAAAACCAGCTTGCGCCAGGCCGACGCACAGCTGTCGACGATGCAGGAAAAAATCAAAGAGGGCCAGTCGAGCCTGGATTTGGCACGCATCAAGGCTCAAGAAACGGCGGTCATGGAGGCCGATCTTCAGGCCCGCAGCGCCGACGTGCGACGGGCCGAAGCCGTGCTCGCCGACTTGCGCCGCAAGCTGCAGCTGACGACGATTCACAGTCCGGTGGCGGGTGTGGTAGTGAAGAAGAACGCTAACACCGGCGAAGTCATTCAAAGCGGCCAGCCGATCTATATGATCGTCGACGCCAGCCGCTACTGGATCGAAGCCAATGTCGAGGAAACTCAGATTCGCTTTGTCCGGCCCGGCAGCCCGGTGCTCATCAGGGTGGATTCCTATCCGGACCAGCAATTTGACGGCAAAGTCGTCGAAGTCGGCGGCGCCACGGTTTCGGAGTTTTCCCTGTTCACGCCGCAGAAACTCACAGGGCTATTCATCAAGTCGACCCAGCGCCTGCCGGTCAAGATCTCTGTGACCAATTCTAACGGCGCGCTGCGCGTCGGCATGCTCGTCGTGGTGCGGATCAAGAAGCACACCCATTGAGGTGGACCGGATGGAAACCGTTCCTAGCAGCTTTGTGAGATACGCTGTGGGCAGGCTGCTCAACAAGATCTCAGAGGCGAGGCACGCGGAGCGAAGCGATCGAGCGCAACGAAGCCTATGAAGCTTTTTCAGCAGCCTGCCAGCCCACTGCAAAATTCTGCCGGATTCCGCAAATGGTCGATCGCGATCACGCTATTTCTCGGAACTCTATCCGTGGGCTTGAGCGTGACCGCCGTGAATATCGCGATCCCGACCATGATGTCGTCCTTCGGCACTTCGTTGAATCGCATCCAGTGGGTTCTCACCGGCTTTATGATCACCCGCACGGTGCTGATTCCCTGCGTCGGCTGGTTGGGCGACCGCCTCGGCGACCGCAATGTCTTTCTCTTGAGCACGACGCTATTCACCGCGGGGTCGTTGCTCTGTTCGCTGTCCTGGAATACCGAATCGCTGATTTTCTTTCGCATCATTCAGGGGATCGGCGCGGGGCCGCTTCTGGGCGTGGCGATGGCGATCATGTTCGAAGCCTTTCCGCGCCATGAGCGCGGCTTGGCAATGGGGCTGTTCATGACCGGTTGGTCTTTAGGCCCGTTCCTCGGCCCGATTCTCGGCGGCTATCTGGTCGAACATGTCCATTGGCGCGCGATTTTTTACATCAATCTGCCGACCGGCTTGCTGAGCATTGTCGCCGGCTATTACATTCTCCCGCGCACGAAATCTCAGGCCGCCGCGGCGCCCCTCGATGCCTTCGGCCTAATCACGATGATCGGCGCGACTATCGCGCTATTGCTGGCTCTCAGCATGGGCCAGGAAGAGGGCTGGAGCAGTCGATTCATCGTCGGCCTTTTCATCGCCGCCGCCATACTCACCGCGCTCTTTCTGGTGGCGGAAACTAGAGTGAAGCAGCCTTTCTTGGAGCTCAGTTATTTTCGCAACGCCAATTTCACCATCGCCAATATTTTGATTTTCCTGCGCGTCTTCGCGTTTCGCGGCGCCAGTTTTCTGGTTTCGCTGTTTCTGCAAAAGGCGCTCAACTATAGCCCCACCCAAGCCGGGATTTTTCTTCTCCCCGGCGCGGTGATCACCGGCCTGTGGTCGCCGTTGGCGGGAAGCTTGAGCGACCGGTTGGGGCCGCGCATCCCGATCGTCTCCGGTTTCGTCATTCTCTTTATCGCGGTCTACGGCCTGTCGACGATGACGCTCTGGACCACCGTGACGATGATCTTCGTTTTCCTGTGCTTGAAGAGCGTCGGCGAGTCGAGCTTGAATGCGCCGCTCAACACGCTGGCGCTGGGCGCGTTGCCGGAGGGCCGGGCGCGCATGGGCAGCGGCATCATCGGCATGAGCCGGGGACTGGGCGAAGCCTTCGGCGTCGGCGTCTTCAGTTTTCTCCTCGAGCGCTCCGCCTACCTCAATCTTTACTCCATCCCGCCTCTGCAGGGCGCGGCGTTTGTCGCCAACGAGCGCTTCGAAGCGCTGGCGCACATCCGCGGGCTTTTGATTCAGGCCGGTCAATTCGCTGTCGCCGTGGAACAGCGCGCCGAGTCCCTGCTCGCCCACTCGCTTATCACCCAAGCGCTCGCGCTCGCCTATCAAGACTTGTTCTTCGTCATCGCGCTAATCTATCTAGGACTGATGGCGCTGGCATTTTTCTTGCGCGCGCCTAAGGCGAGAACCGATCTACAACCAGACCGGCACGGATGAACGGTAGAGATCAAGCTTGAGCCGCTTTGGAAACCGTTCATGGTTCAACGGTTCAAAATTCACGCCGGATTCCGCAACTATCTTTGAACTCTTGAACGGCTGCGCTTTGACAATTGCGGATTTGAACTTTGCCGCCGGATTCAGACCGGGTCGGTGCGATGTCGTTGGACGGCTGATCCGCGCTGGGCGAGAAATGCTTTTCCTGCTGTCCGCAGAATCACCATCGAAACAACGCGAGAATACCGAGTCATGGCGAATCCCGGCATCGAATCCCACCCGCTCTAGGTGGTAATCCGGCCACCGGAGATAAATGTGCCGATGCGGTTGCCGCGGGTCACGGGCAGGAGTAGGTGCGATGGATGCTCGGTGTCGTGGTAAAGCGTCACGCGCGAACTCGATTGACGCGCCACATGGCCCGAGCCGATGCCGTGCAGATGATGCGTCGGCGGGCCGCCGTCGTCCCCGGAGATGCGGATGGCGAGGCGAAAGCCGGGACGAAGCCGGATACCGTAGGGGCGAATTTCGATATTGAACTCATAAATCTCATTGGCGGTCAGCGGCTCGCGTTTGTCGTGGCTATGATAGGGCGCCCAGGGCTTCGAGCGTTTCGGATCGATGCGCCGTTGCGAGCCTCTGAGCCAGCCGCGCGTCAACAAACGCTCGGTGCCCTGCGGGTCGACTTCGAGCAGCTGCACGAACCACAGGATCTCGTTATCGGTGGTCGATGCATACAGTGTCAACGACAGCGGTCCGCAGATATCGGTTGCTTCGACCATCGCGGGTGTGCGAAACAACGCGGCGCCGCGCTCGTACGGTGAGTCCACATATACCGTGGGCGCTTCGTTGGGCCAGAACTCGTGCTCGGAAAGCAGACCATGCTCGTGCAAATAGAAGGGCGTCCAACGCGTTTGCGGCAGCGGCCATTGGTTCGCTTCAATCCACTCACCCTCGCCGCCGTCGAGAAACACTTGCACGCGCGGCTCGTCCATGAGCCCGGTGTCATTGTCCTTGAGCCAGAGATCGAACCAGCGCAAAGATTCATAATGATATTGATAGACCGGCCGATCGAGATAAATCGGCG
Organism: uncultured delta proteobacterium; assembly: GCA_963847445.1. Taxonomy (GTDB): domain Bacteria; phylum Desulfobacterota; class Binatia; order UBA9968; family UBA9968; genus DP-20. The sequence continues at coordinate 84,606 of CAWJZV010000026.1, forward strand.
GCCCGACGGTAAACTTCTTCGCTCCCTGCCACTCCTCCCAGGAGCGCATATCGCCCGCGAGATGGATGCCGTAAACACCCCAGCAGCTGCCCAGGTAAGCGGGAATCTTTAATTCACCCTGGCTCGCGGCGTGCCAGTCCTGCCAAAAGGTCGAATCCTGCGGCATCACCAGCGGCTCGACGATCCAGGCGTTGCGCCCCCTATCGGGATCGCGCAGCGCCTCGGCGAGCGCCGGGATCGCGGCGATTTCCGGATCGTTCAACGCAGCTTGAACCCGGCGCCGGTATTCGTCCTCGCCGAGTTTTTCTTTCATGCGGTTCTTGAAGCGCAGATTGGGCAGCTTGGCGATCCAGCGCGGCCGGAAGTTGTGATGCAGAATGCCGCCGTGGTAGTCCAAGTCGCGGTATAGATCGGTCAGCCCGTACATCGCGAAAATGCATTTGAGCGACGGCGGATTGAGCGCGGCGACGCGTTTTTGCACCATGGTAAAATAAGACGGGCCGAACATGCCGACCTTGCCGTTACACCATTCTTGCTTAGCCAGCCATTCGATGGCGTCGTAGACGTCCTGAATTTCTTGTGGCCCGAGGAAGTCGTAGTAGCCCTCCGATTTGCCGGTGCCGCGCACGTTCAAAATCACGTGAACGTAGCCGCGCGAGACATAGAAGTTGGGATCGCCGGCTTCCATGTGGCCGCGGATTCCGCCCGCCCCCACCGGCATGATCGGCGCGATTTGATCTTCGAGTGAATAGGCGCAGACACCCAGGATCACCGGAAATTTTCCCTCGGCATCGGGCCGGTAGATGTAACTATTCAGCTTGGTGCCGTCGGCGGTCGGGATCGCGCAATCGCGCGCTTCGCGCACGCGATATTTACGCTCGGAAGTCATCCAGGTTTGCGTCAGCATGGGCTCCGATATAGCCAACAACCCCGGCTCTGTCAATTTTCCATTTAGCGAAACGCCAGGTCTCGGCCCGCGCTGAGTTTGAGCAGTTGCCGCGTCTTCTTCCTTAGGAGTGCGACATAACGCATGAGCGGGTTATTTTCCGGAAAGAATAGCCAGCATGCTCAGACAAGCCGCATACTTCACAATTCACGTCTGGCGTCTGGATCGATCGCCATCGTAAAAGTTCCTGTCGATCGCGACGGCGGCAAAGGGTAGGACGAAGCCACAGGAAAGCAAACCCATTATCCCTCGGGTCATTTAGCCGTAAGTTTTTGAAAAAAACCTTCCTTTTCTATTTCACCGACAAAGCGCATATCCGCCACGTCGTCGAATTTCAACTGACGAATCTTCGCATCCTTTTCAGCCAAATTGGCGAGCAGCGAATTGATACCCGCTCTGCTGACGTAAGGAATAGCATCGAAAGCATCGCGAAACTGGTTGTAGGTGTCGCCGAGTATATCCGCGTCATTCAAGCGCGTATATTTTTGAATCGCTTTTATGCCGACTTGCCGGTTGGTCTTGAAGATAACCACGCCCTCGCCGAGCGCCCGCACCAGACGCCGGGTGTTATCGGGATTGGCTTTGACATAAGCGCGCGTGCTGGCGATGACCGTGGACGGATATTCGGGACCATCGACACCAAGATTGACCAGTTCGTGCAGCCCGGCCTTCTTCGCCCGGCTATTGGTCGGCGGCGACAACGCCCCGGCATCGATCTGGCCGGCGAGCAAAGTGGTCAGGATGTTCGGCACTTCACCTAGCTGTAGCAGGGCATAGTCGTTGGACCCCAAGCCGGCTTTGTTGACGACATGGAGCACCGCGGTGTGGGTCGACGAGCCGATGCGCGTGATGCCGATCTTCTTGCCTTTCAAATCCGCCACACGCTTGATGTCCGGCCGCGCCATGATCGAAAAGACAAAGCGATTGACCCCTGCACAGAACATCACGACATCGGCGCCGGCGCCGACGGCTTGAATACTATTCAGCGCATCCGCTGTCGTGTAGTGAATCTCGCCGGACAACATCGACTGAATCGCCCGCGAAGTCGACGCGATATGAATCAGCTCAAGATCGAGGCCATGTTTCTTGAACAGCCCCTCCTCCTGCGCCACCCAGATACCGCTCATGACCCCGCTGATGGCGCCCCAGTTGAGCCGGACTTTCTGCTGGGCGCCGGCGGAGGTTGCCGTCGCGAGAAGGAAAAGAGCGAATATCCCGATTTGAATTATCATTGCGGTAAGAGAAAGGGCGACCCGCCGGTCGCCCCTACAAGTAAGGAAATTTCCGAAACCTTGAACTTTTGAACCTTGAACCGCGCCGGCTATGCCGGCGCCACCCACGCGGTCAGCACCGACGGCGTGTCCTTCAGCACCGGCTCCCACGAGTCGCCGCGGTCGCGGCTCGCGTACAAGCCGCCTTTGCCGGTGATGCGCGCGTCGAAGCCGTAGCCGCGGGCGCCGTCGCCCATGCCGCAGAACAGCGCGTTCTTGTCGGTCGGATGTTGCAGCAGCACCCAGGGCATCCATGGATTCTCTTTTTCCAACCCGTTGGCCGAAATGCGCCAGCTCTCGCCGCCGTCGTCGCTCAAAAGAATATGGCCCAGCGGCGTGTGTCCGCTCGCGCGCCCATACACCGGGCGAGCCCTTGCCGCCGCTTAGCACCATCCGTCCGCCGGGCATGAAGTGCCACTCGTGGGAATAGCTATGCAGTTCGGTGTAAGCCCAGGGCATGCCGGTCTCGACCCGGCGCCAGTGTTCGCCGCAGTTGTCGGTGCGGAAGAAACCGCGCGCCGACGAGACGTAAAAGCGCTCTTTGCTGCCGGGGAAGTTTTCGATGTAGTGCATGTCGACGTAATCGATGCCGACGCTGCGGTCGTACCAAGTTTTGCCGCGGTCGCGGCTCAGCAAGACACCGCCATGTTCGAGCAAAACATAAATCAGGTTTCGATCGTCGGGATGAATAAAGATATGGCGCACATGAGGCGTCTCGACGTCCTTCAGCCGCGGCGGCACGCCCCACTTACTTTTTACCTCGGGACCGAAGTCGAGCATGCCGTCGAGGGGTTCGAATTTTTTCCCGCCGTCCTCGCTGCGAAACAGCCGGATCGGCCCGATGCCCATGTAAACCACGCGCTCGTCATGGGGATCCACCGTGAACGTGCGCACGTCGCCGTCCATGATCTTGGTCCAGCTCTTGCCGGCGTCTTCGGATCGATAGCCGCCATCGAACGCCACCGCGGCAAAGACAATCTCGGGCTTCTTTATGCCGCCGATCAAATGCTCCAAAGTCACGCCGGGAAAATGCTCGGCGATGGTATTCATGGAACCGGCCCGGTTCTCCATCACCTTCAAGCCCGCCATTGTGGGCGATGTAGTAACGCAATGATTCAGCCATAAGTACCTCCTCTGATCATAGCATCGTAGCTTGTGAGACGCCGATATCCTCCCTCGATGGCGCAAAGCTCTGAGGTGACCGGATCGTCATCCGGCAGCCGCATCCAGAGGCCTTCCCCTCGATCAGGCAAGACCGTCCGTCTCGACTCGAATCATCTTGGCGCTATCCCCGTCCACCTCAACCTTACTTCTCGCTCGTTTAAGCGCCTGATAAACCTTCTCCGACGTCACCGGCAGATCGGTGATGCGCACGCCGCAAGCGTCCGCCACCGCATTGGCCACCGCCGCCGCCGTCGGCGTGTTCGCCACTTCACCGATGGCTAGAGAGTTATACGGCCCCGGGCCCGCCGGCACGCTTTCCGCGACATGGGTCTTGAGCGGCGGAATGTCGGTGATGTTAGGAATTTTAAATTCGCCGAAATTGCTCGTGGTGATCTTGCCGCCGTCGTCGAACAGCACTTCTTCGGTGAGCGCGTAGCCGAGACCGAACACCACGCCGCCTTCCACCTGCCCCTGGTGCATTAGCGGATTGATCACCTTGCCGGTGGTATGCGCCGAGATCATGTTGCGCAGCGTCACCTGGCCGGTTTCCGGATCGACATGGACTTCGGCGATCTGCGCCGACACCGAGGCGTCGTGCGACTTCTCCGAGCTCTTATAATAACCGCGCACGTAAATCGGCGCGCCTTTGAACTTGATCACCTCGGCGAAGCTCATCTTGCGCTTGGACGGCTTATGCCAGACCAGGCCTCGGTCAGTCGACAATTCTTTCGGATCGACTTCCAACGCTTGCGCCGCGAACAGGAACAGCTCCTCGCGCGCCTTGGTGCCGGCTTCGAAGGAGGCGTTGCCGTAGACCCGAGTCGCCCGGCTGCCGCCGACGCCGCCGTCGCTCGGCACGATGGTGCTGTCGACCTGTTTCAACTCGATCTCGTCCGCCGGCACTTGCAGCTCCTCGCCGACCACTTCGACGATCACCGTCAACACGCCGGCGCCTTGATCGACCACCGGCGAGATGATTTTGATCTTGCCGTCTTCTTCGATGGTGACAAAGACACTGCCTTCGCCGCCGCTCGGGCTCCATTCGGAAAATGCCAAACCGCGGCCGACATTTTTCGGCTTGGCCTTGTTGAATCCGGCCATTTGAATCGCTTTGTCCAACGCTTCGTCGCCGCGGATATGCGAGATATGGCCGCCGATCGGTGTCTCGTCGCCGTCATGGAGCATATTCTTGCGCTTGAACTCGGCGGGGTCCATGCCGAGCTTGCGGGCGACGATGTCCAGCTGGCTCTCGTTGGCGAAAAAGCCCTGGGGATCGCCCGGCGCGCGCATATGGCCGCAGGGAATCTTGTTGGTGTAGACCATCCGTTCTTCGATCAAACAGTTGGCGATCTTATACGGCCCGGCGCAGGTCGACGCGCCGATCAGGTAACCGGCCGGCTTCATCGACGCGTAGGCGCCGCTGTCGAAAAGAAAGTCGATATGGTGCGCGACGATGGTGCCGTCTTTCTTGACGCCCGTCTTCACCTTGATGATCGACGCGTGGCGCGGATTGCCGGCGGTCAATTCTTCGGTGTAGTCCATGACCATTTTCACCGGCATGCCGGCCTTCTTCGACAGGAAGTACGCCAGCGCCACGTCCATGAAGCCGCCCTTGCCGCCAAAGTCGCCGCCGATATGCATGGGATGAAAGATCAATTTTTCCTTGGCGATACCGATGCAGTTCGACAACTGGCCGCGCACGGCGAACGGCGTCTTGCTGCATGACCAGATATCGGCGCTGCCGTCGGCGCGGGTATGCGGCGACGCAGGCATGGGGTTCCAGATAAGACTGATGCGTGACTTGAGTGGTGAAAGTATTTTCGACGATCAGATCGGCCTGCTTGAAGCCGGCTTCGATGTCGCCCTTGCCCCACTTGAGATAAGCGAATAGGTTGCTGGCTTTTTCCACCGGCACGGGCAAGCCCTTTGTAGGACAGCAAATCGGGATGCAGCACCGTCGAGCCGTCTTTGACCGCTTCGACTGGGATCGAGCAGCGGCGTCATTTCGTCATACTCGACCTCGATCAACTCCAGCGCCGCTTCCGCCGCCTGCTTGGTGGTCGCGGCCACCGCGGCAACTTTCTCGCCGATGAAGCGCACGATGCCGTCGGCCAACACCGGCGTGTCGTAGATGCAGCGGCCGATGCGCAAGCCCGGCACGTCCAAGCCCGGTGAGGACCGCCTTTACCCCAGCCACCTGCTCCGCTTTGCTGGTGTCGATTTTTTTGATCCGCGCGTAAGGCACCGGACTCCTGAGGCAACGGCCCCACAAGGTCTCCGGCAATTGCAAATCGGCGCTGTATTGCGCCTGCCCCGTCACTTTCGCCACGCCCTCCACTCTCGGCGTCGATCTTCCCACAACCTGCGTCATTTATTTTCCTCCACAATAGAATTCTTCGCGGCATTGCTGCCTTGCAGACTTTTTAAACCGGAACCCGACAACTTGTCCAGCGCTTCGCGCCGAATCTCCGAAAACGATTTGAACGGCTTGAACTTTTTGAACGTTTTGAACCTTCAGTAATTTACCCCCACACCCGCCGCGCCGTCCTAGCGACCAGTTCCAGCTTTCGCTGCATATCGTCCCAGGTAATCAAATTCCCCGACGCCGCCGAGGCGAAACCACACTGGGTGCTCAGAGCGAGATTCTCCACCGCCACATACTTCTGCGCCTGCTCGATGCGGCGCATGAGTTCATCTGCGGATTCGAGTTCCGGCTCCTTGGTCGTGATCAAGCCCAACACCACGGTCTTGCCCTTGGGCACGAAGCGCAACGGCTCGAAGCCGCCGGCCCGGTCGCTGTCGAACTCCAGTAAATAGCGATCCATCTTGAGCGAGCCGAAGGCCTTCTCGGCGATCGGTTCGTAACCGCCCTCGGCGCCCCAGGCGCTGCGCTTGTTGCCGCGGCAAAAATGAATGCCGATGGCGACATCGCTGTTGCGCTTGATGCCGTCGATCATGGCGTTGTCCGCCGCGATGGCGGCATCGAGCGCCTCGTCCAAATCGATGCCGCTCTGGGTCAACACGGCGCGCCGGCTCTGGTCGAAGAAGTTGGAATAGGACGGCGCGTCCAATTGCACGTAGGATGCCCCCTCGTCGATCAGTGCCTGCACTTCTTGGCGCATGATCGCCGCGACATCCTGCAGCATGTCATGCACCGTCGGATAGAACTTATCCGACACCCCTGGCCGATAGCGCATGATCGCATGCTGCATCGCCGCCGGCGTGCAGACTTTGAACGGCCCGGGCGCATGTTGTTTCAAGAATGGCGCCTCGTTGGGCGTGAAACGGCCTTTTCTCGTCAGCTTGGCGCCGACGATGTATTGGAGATTGCCTTCTTTCGATTCGGCGGCTAACTCTTTACCTCTGCCGCGCCATTCGAACTTGACTACAGGTTTGCCAGGCACCAGCCCATCCATCGCCTTGGTGATATCCGCGGTAAAAATATCCCGGCGATACTCGCCGTCGGTAAAGACATCGACGCCGGTAGCTTTCTGCATCGCCAACGCCTGGAGGATCGAACGGTCCTCGATCTCGCGCACCTGCCGCTCATCCATCCGCCCGTCGCGCAGCGCCGCCCGCGCTTCAAGCAACTCCGCCGGCCGCAACAGACTGCCGATATTATCCGCCCGAAATGGTATCGCCATGACTTAGACTCCCTTCCGAGGTTGAACTGTTGATCGAAACCGCATCGTTCAACAGTTCGAAGGTTCAACCGTTCAACGTCCGAATCCGCAACCAACCTTGAACTTTTGAACCGTTGAACCTTGAACGAAATTATCTATCCCCACACCTGCCGCGCCGTCTCGACGACCACTTCCAACTTTCTTTTCTGATCGTCTTCGCTGACCAGATTGCCGACCACGTCCGAGGCAAAACCGCATTGCGGGCTGATCGCCAATTGTTCGAGCGGCAGATACTTGGCCGCGGCGTCGATGCGGCGCTTGAGATCGTCGACGGTTTCGATCTCCGGAACCTTGGTGCTGACCAGTCCCAGCACCACGACCTTGCCTTTGGGCACGAAGCGCAGCGGCGCGAAGGTTCCCGACCGCGGACTGTCATATTCCAGCAAGAGCCGGTCATGGCGCAGCTCGGTGAAGAGCATCTCGGCGATGGCGTCGTAACTGCCCTCGCGGTGCCACATGCTGCGCTGGTTGCCGCGGCAGAGATGAATGCCGAAGGTGACGTCGTCGAAGAGCCGCAAAATCTCGTTATCGGCATTGACCGAGCGCATGAGATTTTTCGCTGGATCTTCGCCGCGCGCCTTCATCTCATCGAGGGACGGCGCGTCGACATAGGCGGTGTAGCTGGGCGCGTCGATTTGCACGTAACGGCAACCGGCGTCGACCAGGCCGCGAATCATTTCCCGTTCGATGCGCGCGACATCGGCGATGAAGTCCTCGATGCTCCAGTAAATCGATTTTGAGTTCTGATAATCGAAACGCTGGGAGATCCGGTCCGGGCCGACCAGCGTCACCTTGGCCGGCCGCTGGGCAACACTGCTGACAAACCTATATTCTTCCAATGGCAAATTCCGCTGTAAACGAAGCTTTTGCGACACCGGCCGGCGCTGCAAGATCGCCGCCCCGTCGGCGACATGGTAGGGATCCCAGCGCTGCAGCGGCTTACCCTCGCGCGACAGACTTTCGACAAACGACAGATCCGCCGGGCGGGCATCGAATCCGCTCACCGATGCGGCAAAGCTGTCCTGGAAATTGAGCCGGCGGAACTCGCCGTCGGTGACGACCTCCAGTCCGATCGCCTCCTGCAGCCGCACCGCATGGCCGATCGCTTCGTCCTCGATTCGGCGCAATTCCTCGGCGGTGATTTTTCCCGCATCTTGATCTGCGTAGGCCTGTTTGAGATGGCTGGGACGAAGTAAACTGCCGACCACGTCGGTCCTGATCTGCGCTAATGGTTTCATCGTGATTTTCCCATAAGGTTTTTTCTCTTCGACTGAAAGGGATTTATCTTAATGTTCTTCCCGGTTTCCGGTGAAAAAGTGTTCACCGCAGAGGCACAGAGATCGCCGAGTTCAGAGAATTTCTCAATCAAGAATTCTTTACTCCACGTCCTCCGCGCCTCTGTGGTGCAATTTCCGACCTTCAGATCTTAAGACCCTATTTCGAAAAGCCAAGCTCCCGGCGCGCCTTTTCCAAGAAACTATAATCGACCACCTCGGCGACCTTGATCGGCCGGGTTACCTTGGCGCTCTCGCGCGCCAGGTCGACGAGCAGCTGCACCGATTCGTTCGAGATCGTCCCGTCCTTGGCCAGCACCCGGCTGACATCGTTAAAAATCGCCTCCGCCATCTTACGGTCGCCAAGCTTCCAGCGCTTCTGCACCAGATCGACGATCTCCCCATGCCGGCTCTTGTCTAGCAAATACTGTAGTGCGCGCAACTCGGCCCGCACCATGCGGTAGACCTCGTCGGGATTTTCCTTGATTCGCTTCTCGGTGGCGCCGAAGCCGGCTTGAGCGAACTCGACGACATCGCCAAGAAAGAGCAACTCGTTAAATCCCTTGTCACGCGCGAAAATGTTTTCCGGCACCGACAGCAACGAAGCATCAACCGCGCCCGATTCCAGCACCGCTAAACGCCCCGCCGCCGTGCCGCCCATGGGAAGGATCGTAACGTCCCGTCCCGGTTCGAGACCGACATGGCGCAACGCTTGCACGGCGAGCAGCGTCGCCGAAGCGCCGGGCGTGCTGCCAGCGACTTTTTTGCCCTTGAGATCGCGCGGCTCGCGGATATCCTTCCGGCTCACCAGAAACATCAGCGGCCGCGACACCGTAAACACCAAGACTTTCATCGGCCGCCCTTGCACCGCGGCGCTGATCACCCCGGTCGCCGCGCCGTTATAATCGAGGTCGCCGGTCATCAGCGCCGTACTCGCCAGCGTCGCCGGCATGTGAATCAGCTCGACATCGAACCCTTCATCGCGAAAGAACCCCTTGTCATGGGCGGCGAAGGTCGGCAGCAGCGTCACCGTCGTCGACGACAGCGACAATCGAATCTTCTTTCGGCTGGTCTGCGCATCGGCGCCATCGCTGCCAATCCCAACACGTGAACAGACAGCAGCACCGCGATTGTAATCTTCATTGGCAGTCCACCTTTCGGATCTCCGAACAACTCTTGAACGCCGAACGATTTGACGGTTGAACCTCTTGAGCCGCTAAAACCTTGAACTTTGAACGCTTGAACCTTTGAACGAATTAATCTATCCCCACACCCGCCGCGCGACCCTCGCGACCAATTCCAACTTGCGCCGCATATCGTCCCAGGTGATCAAATTCCCCAACAGCGTCGATGCGAAGCCGCACTGGGTGCTGAGAGCAAGGTTTTCCAACGGCACGTACTTACTCGCCTCGTCGATGCGGCGGCACAAGATCTCTTCCGGCTCCAGCCGCGCTTCCTTGGTGGTGATCAGACCCAGCACGACGGTTATTCCTTTGGGGACGAAGCGCAGCGGTTCGAAACCGCCGGCGCGCTCGCTATCGTATTCCATCAGAAAGCGGTCGGCATGGAGCCCGCCGAAAGTTTTTTCGGCGATGACTTCGTAGCTGCCTTCAGCGCTCCAGGCGCTGCGATTGTTGCCACGGCAAAAGTGAATGCCGATGACCGCGCCTGGTGTTCGCGTCAAACCGCCGATAAGCGCGTTGTCGCCGGCGATCACGTCGTCCAAGATTTCGTCCGGGTCCGCGCCCATGGCGCGCAACTGCTGGCGCCGTCCCTCGTCCATCAGATGGGTCAAATAGGATGGCCCGTCGAGCTGGACATACGACGTTCCGGCGTCGAAGAGTCCCTGCACTTCTTCGCGCAACAGCGCGGCGAACTCATGGACCATGTCGCGCCGAGTTGGATACACTTTGTCGGTGACGCCGGCCTTGTACTTGCTGTCGGCGAACTGGACCACGCTCGGCACGCAAACTTTGAACGGCCCGGGCGCCTGCTGTTTTAAGAACGCCGCTTCGGCGGCGAAGATGCCCTGGGATTTCCGGCGCAGCTTGGCGCCCACCACCGACTCGCCGTCGGGACGGCGGAAACCGCTCGCTAACTCGCCGTTGGGCCCGCGCCAGATCGGCGCCATGATCGATTCGCTCGGCACCAAGCCATCCAGCGCGCTGGTAAAATCGGCCATGAAGTTGCCGCGCCGATACTCGCCGTCGGTGACAACGTCGACACCGGCTGACTTCTGTAGCTCCAGCGCATGCACAATCGCGCGATCCTCGATCTCCCGCAATTGCTCAGTCGATAGCCGCTTTTCCCGATGGGCGGTGCGGGCGTCGATGAGTTCCGCCGGCCGCAGCAAACTACCGAGATTATCAGCGCGAAAAGAGCTTGCCATTTTTTTTGTCCGGTTCTTTCTCTTTGACGTTTTGAACGGCTTGAACCACTTGAACGCTTTGAACCTTTAACCCTTAATTCCCAATTCCTTATTCACCGCCCGCTGCAAGGTAAAGTCGAATATCCGCGCCGCCGGCACTGTCTCGGTCAACTTTAGCGCCAACGCCTCCTCGGCGAGAAACTCCTTGATCTCGTCGTCGGTGGGAATCCCCGTCGGCGTAAACGCCGGCTTACAGCGGCGGTACCATTCGGTGGCCGTCGCCAGATCGACTTTCCATACCCGCGCGAGGATTTCCGCGGTTTCTTTCTCGTTGTCGTGGAAGAAGCGCGCCGACTTGGCCTTAACGCGCAACAGCCGGCGCAGCCAATCGGGCGACTCCTGGACGTACCTGGTTTGCACCCCAATGCCTTGCTGGATGCTGGCAAATTTGTCGATGGAACTTTCCAGGACGTTCATCTTGAACTTGTCGCGGGCGAGAAACACATAGGGTGGGGTCAATCCGGCGACCTGGATCGAATTGCTTATCATGGCTTGCAGCTGGGTTGCCTCATCGCCTACTTGAGAAAAGGTCAGCTCTTTGTCCGAGTCGACGCCATGGATCGCGAGCATTTTTCGTGCTGCGGAATGTTGGCTGCCGTTGATGGTCGCAATGCCGAGCGCCTTGCCTTTCAATTCTTTGGCATTGCGGAACTCCGGACGCGACACTAACCAGAAAATCGGCCGGCGCAGATCGACGGCGACGACGCGCAAGGGCACGCCGCGCATGATACCGCGCACCGCGCTGCCCACTGAACCGAGGGCGTCGAGATCGCCGGCGACGCCGGCGGCGATCGCCGCGTTGGCGCTCATGCGGATCAATTGCGGATCGAAGCCTTCCTCGCGAAAGAAGCCTTTCTCCCGCGCGATGAAAAGTTGGATCGACGGCATGCCGGTGCTCGACATGCTGACGGTGATTTTCTGCGGCGCAGTCTGGGCGCCGGCATCGATCGCGAAAAACAATAGGCAACAAATTGCCGACCTGAGGATCAATCCGGGCTCTGCAAACCAATTCCTCAGCCGATCCAAAACAGTGTCGAAGCAAAATCGCATAGAGAAATTTCCCCTTCGTCATTTGGGTGGTGTTGATTTGAATACCTGCAAACTCTAGTCTGCTCCGTTTTAACTTAGCGCAAGTGTCGATTCGGCAAACCGGTTAGCGCAAAACCGAGGAAACCTCGGCCAACTCCGTCGAAAGTTCTTTCGCTGCCTGCACCAGCGCGGCCGCCACCGGCGCCTCTTGCTCCGGCGCGGTGCCGCCGACCCATAAAACGCCGCACACGCTGCCGGCGCGATCTGCGAGTGTTGCTCCCTGGGTGCGCTTGGCCCGGCTGAGCAACAGTTGCAAAGTCAATTTGGCGAGCACGGCTATCGGCTTGGCTGTTCAGACGTTCACCTCTGAAGCGATTACTGAATTGGCAGTCAATTTCTGCGCTCGCCGGCACTGGCATTGAGCGCAGCCTTTTTACTAACCGCGACATTTGGCTGGAGACTATGCATGTCAAATCATCCTGTCAACTGGAGTTTGGTCTGGAAATCTGGTTGACGTAGACTGCTTATTTGCCTATCTTCCGACCAGATGAAAAGTTATCGATCACTGGTTTGGACCACGTTGTGCTTTTCGATTGCGACTGGATTCATTTGCGCGACCGATCGCGCATGGTGCCAGCGCGGTTCCGGACAAAGTGCGAGCCGCTTATTCCTCGCCGAGCCCGACACAAGGCGTGCTCTGGGTGGCGCAGATGGGCGGACTGTTTCTGCGCAACGGCCTCAGCGTTGAAATCATCTTCACCCGCGCCGCGATCGAAACATTGGTCGCCGGCGAAGTCGAATTCGGTCAAATGACCGGCGCACTGATGTCCTCAGCCAAGCTGCAAGGAGCCGATCCCGTCATGATCGCCGGCATCCAGGATCAGTTGGACGATCGGCTGGTCGCTCGCCCTACGATCAAATCGATGGAAGACCTAAAGGGAAAACGCATCGGCATTTTTCGCTTTGGCTCCGCCTCGCATTTGCGCGTGCTGAATATTTTGCCGCGCTACGGTTTGAGCGAGCGGGACGTGGCGTTTTTGCAGATCGGCGACAATCCGGCGCGTCTCATCGCCTTGCTGGGCGGCGCCATCGACGCGACGCTCTTACCGCCGCCGGACCATCTGGAAGCGCTGCGTGGAGATATGAAGCTCTTGCTCAACCTGCGCGAACTGAACGTGCCGTACCAAGGCACCGGTCTGGTCACCACCCAGCGTTTACTGGCCAAGCGCCGCGATCTTGCCCGGCGGTTCATAAAGTCATACGTCGAAGCGATCCATCTGGTAAAAACCAATCCGGAAGTGTCGAAACGCGCTTTTTCCAAGTACCGGCAAACCAAGGATGAAAAACAATTGGAAGACGCCTATTTGACACTGCGCGAAGTCGTAAAGCCAAAGCCCTACCCATCTTTGGAGGGATTCAACACCATCATCAAGGACGCCATCGAGAGAATTCCAGCGGCAAAGACCGCCAATGCCAAAGACTTCATCGACCCGAGCTTGCTCGAAGAGTTGGATCGTTCAGGGTATATTGATCCCCAGCTCGCGCAGCACTTCACGCTGAATCGTAAAATCAACGATCCTTGACGGCGCCGCCGGCTCAGGCAGATTGAGGATCTTGGGCGTCGCTCACGAGATGCTCCTTGACCTCATCGTCGGTGGGAATGCCGGTGTTGGTAAATGCCGGCTTGGAAGCGCGGTAGGATTCCACGGCCGTCTTGAAATCGACTTTGTAAAGCCGCGCCAGGTATTCGCTTCCTTCGCGCTCGTTCTCCAGATAGAAACGGTTTCCCTTGGCTCGCGCGCGTAAAATCTTTTTCACCAGGTCGGGCTTTTCTTGCAAGAGCTTAAGCGAAACAACCAGGCCACTGTCGATGCCGGCGAAACGTTCGAGCGCGCTATCGAGAATATTCATCTTGAACTTGTCGCGCGCGACAGCAACCCAGGGCGGACTGAGCGCGGTGATCTGCACCGAGTTGTTAATCAGGGCCTGCAACTGCATGGTCTGATCGTTGATTTGAATTGAAGTGATATCCTTCTCCGCATCCAAACCGCCCGCCGCCAACATGCCTTTTGCCCGGCAGATGTTGGCTGCCGCCGATCGTCGATATGCCAAGCACCTTGCCCTTTAACTCTTTAACTGCGCGGTACTCAGGCCGGACCACGAGCCAAAACAGTGGGCGGCGCAGGGTCACGACTACGACCCGCAGGGACGCGCCCCGCTGGATGGCCCGAATCGCGCTACCGATAGCCGCTTGGCCTTCGAGTTCGCCGGCGATGCTCGCGGTGATTGCGAGATTGGAGCTCATCTGGATGAGCTGCGGCTCCAAACCTTCTTCGCGAAAGTAACCCTTCTCTTTGCCAAGGAAGAGATCGACGTAATTGACGCCGGTACTGGAGTAGGCGATGGCGACACGTTGCAAAGGCGCTTGCGCCCACAGGTCCGTGCGATTTGCCGAAGTGACAATCAACAGGGATAGGAAAATTGCCGCAAAACTCGCTCCCATAATCTGACTCCAAGCGTGGACACGCCAACTAGCTCTACTCCAATTAGCTGCAAATTGTCCAACCAAAATTTCACGCACCGCGCACTTGGCAGAGGACGGCGATTTGGCTAGTATCGGCTGCGAGGCAACCGCAATAACCATGCAAAACCGTTATATCTCCGGCGGGCGCCGGCAGCGCTGAACAGCGCTTCAACAACTCGTCAATCGAACGGCTCGAGCGCGAGCGATTCGTTGAAAGACTAAGCTCAACCATGAAAAGATCACTTGTCATCTCGCTTCTGATCGTCGTTGCCATGCTGGCCGTTGTCAGCGCCAATCATGCGGCGTCGTTAAAATCGGTCAACTTCGCGTCGAACACACCGACCTTGAGCGGCACGTTGCCGCTGGTCGTCGCCCAGGAGTTTGGTTTCTTCGCCGCCGAAGGTTTGGATGTAAAAACCGTCCTGATTCGCGGCGGGCCGACGGCGATGGCGGCTCTGGTTGGCGGCGGCGTCGATTACACGCTGGTGGCCGGCGTGGCAGCGGTGCGGGCGATCGCGCAAAACGCGCCGATGACGATCATCAGCGGCATGCAACCTTACATGGACTACACGTTGCTCGGAGCCAAGGGCATCGCCGGCGTCAACGACCTCAAGGGCAAAGTCGTCGGCGTCACCGGTCCGGGCGGCATCGCCGAGTTCGCCACGGTCGAAGGGCTGGCCAAAAAAGGCTTGGTGCGCGACCGCGATTATAAAATCCTTTACGGCGTCGGCAACAGTCCGGCGCGCGCCCAAGCTTTAGAAACCGGCAAGATCCAGGCGTCGCCATTTTCTTTCTTAGAAAGATTGGAACTGGAAAGGAAAGGCTATCCCACTCTTTTCGATATCGGCAGCGTCATGCCGGGATTTCCTTTCGTGGTGATAGTTACCAGTAAACAAAAAATCGAGACCGATCCTGAAGGAATCGTTTCGATGCTGCGGGCGATCAAGCGCGGCTTGGACTTCCTCGCCGGCAACCATGAAAAAGTCGCCGCCGTGGTGATCAAGAAGAGTCACTTTGGCGACCCGGCCACGGTGCGCAAAGTCATCGCGCAGTTTGCCGAGGTCTATTCGGTGGCAATTACCAAAGAAGACATCGAAGCGCTGATCGCCGCCACGCGTATCGAAGCGGAAGCGAAAAAGCTCGGCGGCTCGGAGAAATTCTTTACCCGGCAATTTCTCACCAAGGCCCTCGGCCAAGCCCGTTGAAAGGAACTCTCATGGCACAAAACATCGAACTGAGTCTTCTCCTCGCCGACTATCACCGCACGCGGCCCATATTGAACGGCGAGATCAAAGCACAGGGTGTTGAACTCACGCTGCACCGCGCCGAGACCGGCGTCGCCTGCATGCGGCCGGTCTACGAAGAATACGACATCGCCGAGATGTCTCTGTCTTGGTACGTAATGGCGCGCAGCCGCAACGAGCCGGTCGTCGCCCTGCCGATCTTTCCGTTGCGCATGCAGATCCACCCATATATTTTTTGCTCGCCGGCCTCCGGCATCGAACGCCCGGAGGACTTGAAGGGCAAAAAGATCGGCATGGACCAATACCGCTTGACCGTCGGCCTGTGGGCGCGCGGCATCCTGCAAGAACATTACGGCGTGCGGCCGGAAGATTGCCATTGGTTTACCAACGAACCCGAGTCGCCGGACGCCGGCTTTCAACTGCCGGCGAATGTCGAGCTCACCTGCGCCCAGGAGTCCACCGAAGCGATGCTCTTGCGCGGCGAGCTCGACGCTTTGATCCCGCCCAACATAGTGCCGTCGTTTCGCAAACAAGACCCGCGCATTCGCCGCGTCTTCAAAGACATCCGCGCCACCGTCAATGATTATTTTCATCACACCCGAATCTTCCCGATCACTCACACGCTGGTGGTGCGCGAGGAGCTGTTCGAAAAACAGCCTTGGCTGGTGGCCAGCCTGCTCGAAGCCTTCAACGAAGCCGAAGAACTTTGCCGCAAGTCCTACGCCTATGCCAAGCGCTCGGCATTTCCCTCGGCGGTGCTGATCTTGGAAGAAGAGGAAGAAGTTTTCGGCAAGAATCCCTGGCAGCACGGCTTAACGCCCGAGAACCAAGTGGTGCTGGAAAAATTCGTCCAATACGCCAACGAGCAGGGCTACATCCCGAACCGGCCGGCGCTGAGCGAGTTGTTCGCGCCAATCGGAAACTAGCGGCGAGGGAACCCAACACAGCACCACCCCGGGGCGTATGCAATACGCCCCTACCTCAGATTGTTTTGCGCCTATTGCGGTTAAATATCCGATTCCGAATCGTTTCGTTGGTTGTGCCACGCTCGGCTTACTGTGCCCGTTACTTCGCGGGATACAAGCCAGCGAAGAAACCGCTCTGCTCCAGGCCGCGCACGATGGCGCCGTCGATCTGATCGTCCACCGACAGCGGCCGCAGCTGCGGTTCGCTTTTCTCCAGGAAGGTTTTGATCAACGCAATGCCCGCTCGGTTCGGATACGGCACCCGCGGAACGTAATTGAGATAGGTTCGCTGAGTTTCTTCTTGCACCAGCACGTCATCGATTTTCAACCGGTCTTTGATGACTTTCTTGGAAAAGGCCACGTCAGTTTTGAATACCGCGATCGCTTCGCCCATGGCGCGGACGAAGTTGCGCGCGATCTCTGGATTTTGCCGGAGAAACGACTTGCGCGTAACCACTCCCGCCGACTGATAATCCGGAATCAGGTCGCCGAGATCGACCAATTCGCGAAAACCTTCTTGCTTCGCCACCGCCAAAGTCGGGAGAGAAATCGGTCCGCCGAAGATCTTTTTGCTCTGCATGCCCGAGAGAATCGGCGGCACGCCGCCCATCTGAATGATCGGCACGTCGGTTTCCGGCCGCAGCCCCCATTTATCGAGCGCCAGTCGCAACAGCGCGTCGGTGACGGAACCAAAACGTGTCACGCCCATCGCCCTGCCCTTAAGATCCTTGGGTTCGCGAATCTCCGGCCGCACGATGATCGAAAACGGCGGCTTGGTCACCAGACCGACGATCATCACGGTATCACCACCCTGCGCATTGACACGCATCACCGGTTCGATGCCTTGG
The DNA here is from genome assembly GCA_963847445.1 of uncultured delta proteobacterium. Taxonomy (GTDB): domain Bacteria; phylum Desulfobacterota; class Binatia; order UBA9968; family UBA9968; genus DP-20. The sequence goes on from CAWJZV010000026.1 coordinate 101,982, forward strand.
ATGCTAAGCTGCGTGGTCCCGCCGAGCAGCGACTGCATCGCCGGTGACCCGGCGACGTAAATCAGCTCGACGTCGAGATCGTACTTCGCGAAGATTCCCTTATCGACCGCGATCCAGGGGATCACCGCGGAGCCGGAAATCGAGCTGTAAGCGACGCGGAGTTGCGTTGCGGATTTAGTCGCCGCTAGCAGAGGCGTTGAAAGCAGAATTGCGATAAGTGAGCTGACAAGTCCAATTAATGACATGAAAATTCGACTTTCAGACTTCCGACCTCTGACCTCTGACCTCTGACTTCCGACTAACCTTCCGCGTGCAGCGTCTTGCCGCCTACCTCGACTGGCTTGGCATCGATCAGGATGAAAGCAATCACGCAAGGCGCGGCGCCGCGGTTGACCCAGTTGTGGATCGTGCCGCGCTGCACCAGCACATCACCCGCCTTCAGATGGACGACAGTGTTATCGAGCTCCATGTCGATCTCTCCCGCCATGACGACGGCATAATCGATGGAATCCGTCCGGTGGTTACGCGGCGCGACGCCGGGCGCAAACTCGACGACGCGAAAGACCGTGCCGTTATTCAACGTCGTCCCTACCTGCCGCAGTCCCTCGTCGGCGTCGCCGGTGTTGTTGACGGGAAAAGATTCCGTGGTCCAGACCACACAAGCCGACCGTCCCGGCCGGCCCGCGGCGGAATTTTTAGCAACCTCATCGATCTTCACTATCGCCTTACCGTTGGTATCATGTCCGGTGACTACCCGTCGTAACTGAAGTGACATCGTCTTTCTTCCTCCTCGAACCCGGCCATTATAGCTTTGCGCGCGATCCAGATTCGCTACTAATCCCTGCCCTGAGGCGGACGCAGAGTTTGCATGCGACTGCATCATGCTCGCCTGGTGCCCTAACGTTCAAGCTCATCGGTCTGCGCGGGATTTTTTGCGTTCATTGCGGCCAGTCTTCTCGGCTCCGAAACATTGAACCTTGAACCTTTGAACCTTTGAACGGCGGGCGAAGCGCGCTATTTATGAAATTCCTTCGTCCCTGCGTAGGCCCGCGGATTAACCAGCGCATGCTCTTCCTGCATCAGCCAGGCGATCTCCGCCGCCATCGGCACGCTCGCCGCTTCCATGGATGAATGCGCCGCCATTTTGCAGTATTTCAACGTCGTCTTGTCGAACTTGCCGATCTCCTCGCCCCACTTCCACGCTTCATCTTGCAATTGATCGTGCGGCACGACGCGGTTGATCAAACCGGCGTTCATCGACTTTTCCGCGTCCCAGTTTTTGCCGGTGAGAATCAACTCGAATCCAAGTTTGGTCGGAATCAGCGTCTTGAACATGGTCGCGATGATCGGATAGGGCAAGAAGCCGCGCATGATCTCGGGCAAACCGAACATCGCCTTGTCCGAAGCGATCGCCAGATCGTGCGGCAAGAGCAACGTAATGCCGCCACCCAAACAGAATCCGTTCACCACCGCTATGGTCACCTTGGGGAAAGTCCGAATCACTTCGGCGACGTGATAGGCGCGCGGCTCCTTGCGCCGGTCTTTGCCGCGATTCTGCCCGCCTTCCGTCGGAAATTCAGAGAGGTCGCGGCCGGCGCAGTAAGCGACATCGCCCGCGCCGGTGGTCAAGACCACGGCAATCTCGTCGTCATTGCGTAGCTCCTCGAACACCGCCAGCATCTCGCGAATCGCATCGCGGCTGAGCGCATTGCGCTTCTCCGGCCGGTTGATCGTCAACTTCGCCACCGCGCCGCGGGTTTCCAATATCGTGAATTTACCTTCTTTGATCATTGCCAAATCCTTTCTTAGCTCGTCGTACTATAGGCGAATAACACTTGCTGTCCGTTTCGGTCAACCATTCAGAAAGGGTCTTTCACCACGAAGCGCACGAAGGACACGAAGGTTTCAAATAATGCTATTCCGAGCTTCGTGCTCTTCGTGCCTTCGTGGTGAAAATGGGACTCCCATCGACCACCAAAACAAACCTTACCCTTGAAAGCCCCAGGTCAATCGGATATCCCCGTGGCACATGGAATCCACAATCCGCCAGATCAGCAAATCCGTCTACGCTGTCATCGGCCCCGAAGGCGCTACCAACTTCACTATCGTCAAGGGCAGCGACGGCAGCGCCGCGCTCATTGACGCCGATATTCGCCGCATCGACGAAGTCGAAGAAGCGCTGCGGCTCACCGGCTGCGCCCGAGTCGGTTACCTGATCGACACCCATGAGCATTTCGACCACACCTCGGCGAATTTTTACTTCGCGCAAAAACAAATTCCGATTGTTGCCAGCGCCGGCTGCGTGCAGGCGATGCAGGAGGATGGCGCAGCCGACTTCGCGCGCATGCTCAAGCCCGTACCCGAACTTTACGAACGGTTTCCCGGGCTGTGTCTGACCCTGCCCGATGTGGTCTTCGACTCAACCACTCAACTGAAACTGCCGGACGTGACATTGGATTTGGTTTACCGGGCGGAGAACGGCCACAGCCATAGCAAGGGTGACACGACCATCTATTTTCACGAAGAAGAAGTCTTCATCGCCGGCGATTTGCTCTACACCGAAGTTCATCCAGTGACCTTCTTCGGCAATATTCCCAACTGGCTGACCGCGTTAAAGCCGCTCTTCGATTGCCGCTACAAACAATTGATTCCCGGTCATGGACCTGCCGTCGAAGGCGAGCAGTCCGGCAGGACCTACTTCAAGCGTATGCACGATTATCTTGAAGACTTTTACGGCCATCTCTTGGAGATCGATTCTGGGCGCACAAGTCGCGAAGAAGTCGCGCGTCATATGCAAAGCGGCGCATTACGCCAAGCTTGGCAAAACGCGCATGGTGGAACGCAACATCAATCAGTTTCTCACCGGAAGGTGGTTTTAGATGAAGCTGACAGCCGTCCTCGTCACTGCACTCGCGCTGGTATTTGCCGGCAATAGATTACAGGCCGCCGAAAAGCTCCGCGCCGCTTACCCAGCCATCGCGCCCGGCTCGACTCCCTCTTGGGTAACGGCGGAAAGGGGCATCTGGCGCAAGTACGGCTTCGACGTGGAGCCCATTCTCGTAAGCGGCGGCGCCCGCGCCGTGCCGGCCTTGATCGGCAACAGCGTGCAATTTCTCATCGGCTCGGATACCGGTGTGACTACGGCGCAGCTGCAAGGAATCCCTATCGTCCGGCTCGGAGTGACCATGAATACCCTGGGCTCCTCGCTGCTGACGCAGCCAAGTGTCCAATCGATTCAAGACTTGAAAGGAAAGATTCTCGGTATCTCGCGCGGGCGCGACGCCAGTTATATTCGTTTGGCCAAGTTGCTGCGCGATCACGGCCTCGACCCCAACCAAGACGTAAAATTTCTCTCTATCGGCGGCGGTGAGGGCGGCCGGCTGTCGGCGCTAAAAGCGGGAGTCATTCACGGCACCATGCTGTTCCCACCGCTGGATTTGATCGCCAGAAATGACGGACTGAAAGTCCTCAGCAAATTCGATGTGCCGACGCCGGGCGGCGGCATCAGCACGAGCGCCGCGCTGCTCAAGCAGAACCGCCCGCTGGTGTTGAACTTTCTCAAAGGCTACATCGAAGGCATCCACTACATGATCGGCCACAAGCCGGAGAGTCTGAAAATTCTCCAGCGTTATTTTCAAAACTCCGACCTGGCAGCGATGGGCTACCTTTACGACGAGACCACACGCCGGCTGGAAAAAGAACTGCGCGCCAGCCCGGAGTCGATTGCCTTCCATTACGACATGGCCGCCCAAGACGACCCACGCGCCAAGCAGGCGACAGAGAAAACTTTCTGGGATAGCAGCTTAGTCGATGAGATTCGCCGGTCCGGTTTCGTTGCGCAGCTATACAAGAATTGAGACTGGTAAGGGGTAAAGGGTGAGGCGTAAGGCGTCCGTCCATCCGAAACGCCTAACCCCTACTACGCCTAACGGCTTTACTTCTTATAGAGTTGTTCCAAAAACCCCGAGCGCTGGATCTCGTCGATCAAGCTTAGATCCCAATTATCTTTCTCGGTCAGCTTCTTCGCCTGCGGAAAATCGAGGGCGGCCAGCTCCAGCAACGCGCGCACCGCATCCGATTGCGGACGCAAATCTTTTTCCGCGCGGGTGGAAATTTCTTCGTAGAGATAGGCCATGATTTCGAGATCGGGGTTGCGCACGTACTTGGCAAAAATCTTTAAGCTCTCGTTCCTGTTCGCCTTCAAGTAGTGAATCCCTTCCATATAGCCGCGCATGAATCGCAACGCTTGCGGCCGGTTCTTTTGCACGAATGCAGGCGTCGTGTTGATACCGCCGCCAACGTTGGCGACATCGAGGCGCGAGAGAATGCTCATGCCCGACTTCTCGGAAATCTTATCCGAAGGCGGCGTGAACATGGTCGCGTGAATCACGCCGCTGGACAGCGCCGCCACCCGCGCTGCCGGGCCGCCGTCGCCCACCGACAGAAACGTCACATCTTTCGCAGCGTCCATGCCGTTGTCGCGCAGCAGTTTGACGACCCGTGCATAGGCGGCGTCGCGCCCGGGTGTGATGCCGATGATCTTACCCTTGAGATCCCGAACGGTTTTGATCCCGGGCTGAACGATCATGGAATATCCCAAGGTGTTAGTGGTCACGCCAACCCGCGTCAAACTCGCTCCCTGGATAATCCCTGTAGTGATTCCCAGGTCCGAGCCAAGAATGACGTCGACACTGCCACCGATCAACGCGGCGACCGTTCTCCCGCCGCCGCGCAGAAAGATCAGCTCGACGTCAAGACCGTGCTTTTTCCAAAAGCCCTTGTCGGCGGTTACCCAAGATGCGGCAAACCCAGTGGCAAGCGACGGGTAACCGACACGCACGATATCCGCGCTCCACAGCCTCGATGTCGGCAAGAGGAACCACGCGAACACAAGAAATCCGATTGACAGTGATTTCATTGAAACTCCATTCGCTAAAACAAATTCACGCCCAATATCACGCCGGGCCTCCGAAGTCCGAGCGACTTGAATTTTGAACGGCTTGAACGTTTTGAACGCCGAGCCTTCGGAAGTTACCCCTAGCTAACACCCGCGCCGGAACCTGTCAAATAAACAAGGTATTTCGCGTACGGGGTCTTAACCCCGCATGCGACCAAAGGGGATGCACGCCCGCTTTGGATCCCCCATTTGATGGTGCCCGCAGCAGGCTGCGGGGAACGTTTAGATTTAACAGCCAGCGCGCAATTTGACATCGGCAAGGCACAACGCGTAATTTCGACGAACCAAACTGTTGCCCGAGGGTGGAAAAGGTGAAGTAAGGAGTAAAAAGTTAGGAGTGAGGAGCTTTGATTGAAGAGCTCGGAATCCGCATCTCCTTACTTCTTACTATTCACTCCTTACCTGGAGTGTGCGATCAATGAATATCGGCGAATCCTTAACCCGCAACGCCCAACACTTTCCCGACAAGCGCGCCATCGTCGACGCGCATAGGTCGGTAACCTATGTCGAATTGCACCAGCGCACCGATCGCTTGGCCAATTATCTGCTCGAACTAGGAGTCGGCCAAGGCGACCTGGTCGGTCTTTCGGTGGGCAGCCGGGCCGAGCACTTCGAAGCGCTCTTCGCCATTGCCAAGATCGGTGCCGTGGCGATTCCGTTCGATTTCAATTGGAGCGCGCAAGAATGCGACGCCATGGTGCGCTTCTTTGCTCCCAAGGCGTTTTTCATCGAAGTACGCAAAGAGACCGAGGCCCTGCTGAGGCTGGCGCGCGGTGCCATCCCTGCCGAAATGCTCATCCTGATTGCCGATGGCGAACTCTACGACGGTATCGGTATGGAAAGCGCTGTCGAACTCGGCAATCCCAGCGAGCCACAAACCATTGTCGATGGTAAGGATCCGTTCCTGCTGATGATCACCTCCGGGACCACGGGGTTTCCCAAAGCTTGCAGCATCAACCACGAAACTTACGCGCTGCGCTGCCTCAACTACAGCGTCAGCAAAGGCATGAACCACAACGAGCGCGCCTTGATGGCGCTACCGGTCCACTTCAATGCCGGCCGCGGCTCGGTGATGGCGATCCTGTATCTCGGCGGGACGATCATCATTCAAGAAAAGTTCGACGCCGAGAGATTCTTGCAAGCCATAGAGCGGGAGCAAATCACCTACACCATGCTGGTGCCGGTACTATGCGAGCGCTTGCTGCGCTCCGAGCACTTGAACAAATATCGCACAACTTCGCTCCGCTTCCTCGGTATCACCGGCGGCCATCTTTCCCAAGAACTCGCGCGCGAAGCGCGCCAGCGCTTGAGCCCGGGTATCTTTGAAGCTTACGCCTCCACCGACTGCGGCCAGATCACCACCGTCGACGCCGAGGACTGGGAAACCCACGGTGACACCGTGGGCAAACCGATCTGGTGTGTGCTGCTGCGCTTCGCCGACAATGACGGCCGCGAGGTGCCGCGCGGCGAGCCGGGAGAGATTTGCCTGCGCACGCCGCTTGCCATCCAAGGTTACTACCGAAACCCGACCGCGACGGACGAATTCTTGACTGGCGGCTGGTGCCACACCGGCGATATCGGATTTTTGGACCAAGAAGGCTACCTGCACATCTCCGGCCGCAAGAAGAACATGGTAAAGAGCGGCGGCATCAGCGTCTTTCCCGAAGAAATTGAAGACGCGCTGCGCCGGCATCCCGCGGTTGCGGAGGTGGCGGTGGTTGGGTTCGATAGTCAGCAGTGGGGCGAGGCGGTGCAAGCGTTCGTAGTTTTGAACCCCGGCGCCGATTGCATCGCAGACGAATTGATTCAATTCTGCAAACAGTCGCTGGCGCCGTATAAAGCGCCCAAAGCCGTGAAGTTTGTCGCCGCGCTGCCGCGCACCGGGCTCGGCAAGATCGATCGAGGCAAACTAGCGGCGCTGACAAACCAACTGGACGAGAATTGAAAGAATACTGAGATGACCGCGGATATGATCGCCGACCTGATCGAAGATATTACGACTCACCCTTACGGCATGCCGGTGCGCGCCATGGAGCGGCTGATAGAGATCGGCGCCGACACGGTGCAACCCCTCTGCGATGCGCTCGAACGCTGGCAAGACGACGACTCCCGCGACATCGTGTGGCTGATAGTTCTTTTGGGCGAACTGCGCAGCCCCGCAGGTATTACCGCTCTGGGTCAGCAGATAACCCGTACCGGTTTCGATTTTCTCGCCACCGCCGCCGCGGAAGCGCTGGTGAAGATCGGCAAACCGGCGCTCCCCGCGGCGCTTAATCTCGCCGGCGATCCCGAAGCTGAAGTGCGCATGCACGCCTACGCGATTTTGGGCTGGATGAACGACGACGAAAGTCATTCGGCGTTAATGGCGGCATTAGCTCACGACCAGGAATTGGCCGACGTGATTGCCCAAGCCTTATCCGAACAGGGACGAGCCGCAGCGCTGCCGGCCATTTATGCTGCTTACCAGGTCGCTGAACCGAGTCTGAGATTCGCCTTAGAAGATGCGATGCAGTCACTCCGGCAAAACTGGCACTTGCCTTTCCAATGGCAGAGAAACTGGCGCCTGCGCTATCGCGCGACTCCCCTGTGGGGCGGATTCGAACCGACCTGGCTGTTCGTGTCGACGATTCAGCGCCGCCATCGAGCAAAAATGCCAGTCGTGGAAGCAGAACCGCTACGCACGTTCGAGGAGATTCTTGGCGAGCCGTGGCAATCCGATCCAAGCGAAGAAGCTTGCGAACACTGCGGCGCGCCGATCGAATATCCCACCGGCATACCGGTATGCCCTGAGTCCGCCCTGGGCGCGGTGCTTCATCAAACACGAATCCTGCAAGAATACCGCGATGACGCCCTGGACGATTTGTTCGACGTGCTGGACGAAGTTGAAGATCAGATGTGGGAGATCGAGGAATCGCCGGAGCCGAAGAGCGCGAAAGCGCGCGAGCAACGCCAAGGTACCGACGACGATCTGGCCATCGAGCGGCAAACCTGCGTCTACCTCATCGAACAGGGCGTCGAGAACATCGGCGCGGGCAAGGCGTTCTTACTCGCCGAAGCCGGGCGCTTGGCCCATCTCTACGGCGACCCGCAGGGATTCTTCCGGCCCGCCACGCAAGTGCCGGAACGCAAAGTGAAGACCGGCCGAAACGACCCCTGCCCCTGTGGATCTGGAAAGAAATACAAGCGTTGCTGCATTACGAAAGCGTCTGACTGACTCGGCGCGAACCGAAACCGACATGCGGATTATCGCGCGCTAAGACCAAACGCAGGGGGGGCACGATACGCGCTTGTCTGGCAAAGCGGTGCTCGCCTCGCCACAGAGTTTGTGCGCTAACAATAGTGCTCTGGCGAGAGGATGGGTTACCGTTAGGCAAACAGTACGACCATTTTCATGATCAGCAGCACAGCCAGGATTGAATAGACACACGCAATAATCGTCAACCCATGAACGACCACCGCCTCCACCCGTTTGCGCAGCATGAAGATTAGGATCACCAAGATGCAGCCGATCGCTTTGCTATAGAGCAATCCACCGAAGACACCCCAATGGGCGATGTAGGTGGCCACCACCGGATTTTCTTCCGGCACACCGGCGGAGAGAATGTGATAGGACGCCAGTCCATCGACGATCTGCAGCAATATGTTGGCGATGGCCAGGGTGACAATCGCACCCTGCCTCATTTGAGACTGCCCTTTGACTGAACCAACGCTAGGATTCACGCGAGTGTTCATTGCTAGAGCGGTGCCGGAACCCTTTTGGCGCAGGATAAGGATTCACATTCTTAGAAGCTCCCACAGGGGCCAAGCGGATTTGCCTGCAAGCAGCATGACACCTTGGCACCGGGCACGGCCGACCTAAACCGCGTGACGCTCGCTGCGTGCACTGGTTAATGGGGATTTTGTCGACGAAATGAGAGTTTACGGAGCGTTCGACAAAATTTTGTTTGACCGCTTCAGGCTTGGATTGGTAGAAAGGGGCAATCACTCTCGTTAGTAAGGAGACTGCTATGAGCGAAGGCAACCTACCGAAATTTGGCATCAGCAAGAACGTGAAACTGATTGGCCGCACCGACCTAGCCGGCGGCGGCCAAGTCGTCGTCGAGAACGGCTACGCTTACGTCGGCCACATGGACGCGCCCCATGGCACGACGATCCTCGATGTCAAAGATCCCAAGCAGCCGAAAGTCATCGCCGAAGTCGAAATCCCCGAGGGCGTGCATTCGCACAAGGTGCGCGTCAGCGGCGATATCATGCTGGTGAATCTGGAACGATACCGTGGCAAAGAAAGACCGCCGACGGGATTAAAGATTTACGACATTGCCGACCGCACAAAGCCGCGCGAGATCGCTTTTTATCAAACCAACGGCGGCGTGCATCGCTTTACCTTCGACGGTCGTTACGCCTACCTGTCGGTGCATGTCGAAGGCTACATCGGCCGCATTCCGATTATTTTAGACGTCAAGGATCCGGCCAAGCCGGTAGAAGTGGGCCGCTGGTGGATGCCAGGGCAATGGACCGCCGGCGGCGAGAAGCCTACTTGGGAAGGCACCGCACATCAGTGCCATCATCCGATCCGCTACGGCGACCGGCTCTACATCAGCTACTGGCACGGCGGTTTCGTGATTCTCGATATCGCCGACATGAGCAAACCGAAGTTTATCAGCGGCCTCAATTGGTCGCCGCCCTATCCTTCACCGATTCACACGACGTTGCCCATTCCATGGAAGCTCAAGGGCCGCGACATGATGGTGGTGGTCGACGAGGAGGCCGGCAAACGCGCGCCGACACCGCCGGCATTCATGTGGATGGTCGATATCACGGATGAAAAACAGCCGGTGTCGGTGTCGACCTTCAATCCCGAGGGCGCGTGGGATATCGCCCCTGGCAATCAATACGGCGCGCACCAACCGGCCGAGCAAGTCTACGACAACAAGATGTTCGTCACCTGGTTTAGCGGCGGCCTGCGCGTCGTCGATATTTCAAATCCATACAGCCTGCAAGAAATCGGCTACTACGTGCCCAATCCAGGGCGCGGCCAGAAGACCGTCAAAAGCAACGATGTCTATCGCGACGCCAACGGCTTGCTCTACTTGATCGACCGGCTCGACGGCTTGGAAATACTCGAGTACCAGAGCTGACGATAAAGCGCAGGAATCATAGCCGGGCACGAAGCCGGCGGATAGAATTTCAATTGCAACCGCATCGGCGCAACGCCGTTGCCATCGAGGCTTGAGATTCCAATTCGCGAGGGATATGGTCGAAAGCAGTTCAACGCACCGCAGCTACAGCTTTCGTACCTCTAAGTTTTATTCACTCCGCCCAAGCTACTGCTTGCAGCTCGCGATGCCTGAGGTGTTCGGCCGTGACCAAGACATTTGTCACCATTGGCAAGACCGCGACGGAATCCATCGATACCGATCAGCCTGTCTGGGTGCTGTTACCGGAGACCATTCAGCCTGCGGTGGTATCGACTTACTCGCGCCAACTCCACGCTGGCTTGAAGGTGCTAGTGCGGCTCGGCAGCGCCAAAAACATCATCGAGGCGCACTGGCTGCCGCAATTGCACGCAGCCAACGAGAAGTCCGAATGACGCGAAGAGCGAACAGATCGCGGCTCTGCGACACCACGTCGCTGCTCTGGCGGGCGATGCACGCAAACGGGCGCAGATATTTCTCTCCTGTTTATCTAAGCAGCGACTGATCCGGCCGCCGCTCTATCCGATCTTGGAAAAACTTCGAGAAACAGCGCCGCTAACGGACAGAGATTTGACGCCGCTGGTCAACGCGCTCTGCGCCGCACTTAGAAAGAGCGGCGACGTGCCATCGGGCCAGAAGCAAAAGCTCCGAACCTACATTCACAGCGGCGCCTACGATAGCGAAACCATGCTCTGGCTCGCGCTCTGCGTCGATCCGCTTTTTGCCCTGCACCTGTGGCATGACAGCCTCGCAAACCAATTGCCGGACCGCGCCGAAGAAGATCGCTCGCGCGACCAGGATGCGTTAGAATTAGAACGTGGTCTGCAACGGGCAGTGGAACATATCCGCGCGGGGACCCCTTGCGACGATCGAGTTTGCCGCGCCGATTGGCACGCGTGGCTCGCCGACTTGGTCGGCTGCGAACCGCAAGCGCATTTTTTCGCGACGATCGGCGCGATCCATCCGGGACTCAATAAGAGCGGCTGTCTGAATTTCGATCGATCGAAAAGCTTTCACGATTTCGGCGAGACCGCTCCCCGATTCTTGACCCTCGACAAGCTCTCGCGCACCGTCACCGCATTGGACAGAACGCTGTCCCACCTGGCGGTGGTGTTCGCCGACGACGACACCGAGATGAAACAGTTATGTCAAGGACACCTCGTCCACTCCGGGCTATTGATCAGAGGTCTGGTCGGCGAAAGCGAGGCGATCAAGACGCTCTACCCATTTCACGCGATGGCGATTCCTAACCAACCCGAACTCAGCGATAGACTCATTGCTAAAGTTCGCGCCGCCTACGAGGACGGTTCGCTCGCGCGCACCTGCGCGGCACGTTACGCGATGCGCGCCGATGACCTCCGCAAGGGTATCGCAAAGGCGATATCGATCCAAAAACAACTATTGCAATTGGTGCCGATCGAAGTGCATCGCCTGGCTGATGCCATTGAAACCCGCGTTCGCCTGCGCAAAATCGCCGAGAGCTTAACGTCGCCCAATCATCGGCAACAGGCGTTCACGATCGAGGCGGCAATCCGCGCTCATGCCATGAGACAGCAGCAGCTCGGCAAGACTTTAAAGGCCGACTTTCGCATCGATCCTTCCAGACTATTTTCCCTCGACAATTTTCTGATCGACAGAATCAAAGCGCACTTCGGCAACGAGCTGGAATTCATGCGCACGGTCTTAGCTCCCTACTTTGAGCGCAACCAGGCTGCCCAAACAATCCCAGTCGGCAACGGCCAGCCCTGGTATGGCGATCAATAGCTGACCCTGGCATGGCGCCGAACGGCGACGCTCACAAACCGCCAACACGGAGTCAGATTCTTATCGCGCTCCGATGGTGATTGAAAAATAGCGAAAGGCGAAGCCATGTTGCTGGTGACAAAACCGATGTTATCGTTGGTGCTCTTTGGACTCCTACACTTCTTCAGCGGTGGTGTCGGCGCCGAACCGATACGCATCGCCATGCCGTCCAAGAGCTTGACCTTTTTGAATTTCTACCTGGCCGAGAAATTCGGCCTGTTCAAAAACGAAGGGCTCGAAGCGAGTTTTCCGGTCGGCAAGGCCGACGTGCAGCTCACCGCGGTGATCACCGGCGAGATGGAATATATCGCCGCCGCGGGCACATCGCTGCGCGGCGCGGCCACCGGCCTGCCGGTGAAGGCGCTGATGTTCGCTCTCGACAAACCGCTGTTCTTCATGATGGTCAAGCCCGAAACCAAACGCATCCAGGATCTCAAAGGCAAAGCCGTCGCCGTCACCGCCGTGGCCGCCACCGACGCCCTCGGCGCGCGCGCCATGGCCAAGGCCGCCGGCATGAATCCCGATCAAGATTTGGTTTTTCTAAGCGCCGGCAACACCGCCAACGCCCTCGCGGCGGTGCAGGCCGGTTCGGCGGCGGCGGCGATGCTGTCGATTCCCTTCAACTTGAAAGCCGAAGAACTGGGCCACCGCAGCCTCGGCAACGCCGCCGATTACCTGCGCACGGTGTTGTCCGGCCTGGCGACCTCCGACGCGCGCATCAAGGCCAATCCGGCGCAGGTCAAACGCACCATCCGCGCGGCGCTGCGCGGCATGGACTTCGCCCGCGATCCGGCGAACCAGGAGAAAATCATCCCCTACATCATGGAAGACTTTCAGCTCGACCGTAAGACCGCCGAGGCGTCGTTGCGCGAGATCGTCAAGCACTACTCCAAGGACGGCACCACCAGCGAAGACGCCGTGCGCGCCGATATCGAGTTCGTCCGGGAGCAGAACAAACTCAAGACCGCGATACCCACCGCCCAAGTATTGGACTACAGTTTGCTAAAAGAAGTGTTGGCGGAGCTGAAAAAGTGATCTGAAGCTCACAGCGCTTCGAACACCGCGGCGCCACGATCCTCATAGCGCAGCGCGAATCGCGAGTCGCTCAGGAAATGAAAATAGGCGTTAGCATCGAACTCCTTGAGCAAATAAATATAGCGCGCGCGATAGCGCTCCTTGAGCAACTTAAACGCATCCACGCCTGCCGGATCGGCACAGGCGCCGGTGGGACAGAGGAGCGATGGCCGGTGCGCCGCGATTTTCAAACCGGACAAATACAACTGCGGATCGAAAGCGTACTGGAAGATCGGGTCCATGCCGCTGGTGTAAACATTCTTGGTATTCCAAAAAAACAGCTCCGCGAAATAGTACCAGCGAAAATTAAACACGACATCGCCGGCGTTGGAGTTGGCATGGAGCCAGCGCGCCGCCGGCTCAACTTGATTGACATCCCAGCCGAGCGCGACCACGCGATGGCGCTGCGTCACGCTGTAAACCGCGAGCACGCAGAACAAGCCGACGACGGCGAGGCGCGGCCATTTTTTACCAGGCATGATCTCGCCCACCGCCAGTGCCAACACCAGCACGCCGAAAGCCGAACAAAAATCGAAACCGCGGCGGGCAAACAGGATCGCAACTAGGAAGAAACCCGATGACAGCATCGCGCTCAGGAGTAGCGCGGTTTTCATTGACAAGGCGAGCTGGGATCGATTGGCGATGGCGCGCCACAAGAGAAACAGCAGACTTGCCAACCACAGCAGGATAAACGGCAGATAGTTGCTGGAGTAAGCGAGCACCAACGGGCGCAGCTCGGCGCCGAATTCGAGCGGCGCATGAGCGACGTTCGCAAGCGTAAGGTCGACAACTTGAACATAAGCGATCGATGCCGCGCCCAACGGATTGGGCCGCAGCAGCCAGCCGGCGACGAGCCCCGCGCAGCCCGCAACGAATTCACGCCAGCGCAGTTCCCTATCCGTGAAGATTTTAATCGCCGGAAATAAACCGAGCAAGATCAGCGGCGCAAAAAAAAGACTCAAATGGACCCAGGCGATGGCAAAGGCGATGAAAAAGACACCGCGAAGATGACCGTGCACGATCTGCGCCAGTAACAGAACAGTCAGTCCGAGCGACAGCACTTGCGGCCGAAGCATGGTGACGCGGTGCAGCAGAAACGCCGAGGATACCAGCAGTGCGAATGGCCAGAGCCATGCCGGCTTGAGCTCGAGCTTCGCACAAGCGCAATAGATCGTCAGGAGAAACGCCCAGGTCAGTCCCACCCCGGCCAGACGCATGGCCAACACCGGATCGCCGATCCAGGTAAACGGCATCAAGAGGACATGAAAGCCGTACCAAATATCCGCCGAGTATTTACCGATGACCGAAAAGGGAATCCACGGAAACGCCGACGAGAAGAGACTCCCCTCGCCATAAAGCGCCGCGTGGCGGAAATGATAAAAGGCGTCGGGGTCGGCGAACTTGTCCGAGCTAAAATGCAACAGCGCCGAAACGATCAATGCGATGAGCGCAAAGATCAGCGCTTGGCTGCGCGCGCTGAGCGCAGGCAGCCAAGGAGCTCTCACCGCTCTATCGCCATGCGCTTGCCGAGCGCTGCGCCGCTGTTTTCGCAATCTCGCCATAACGGTTGCCGCCAACCGTAACCGAGATCTTACGATCAATCAAAGCAAACGGCGTCGCAACTGCGATTCACTCTTTTTCCGATCATCAGCGGTTCGACCATGTAGGGCAGACCCCTGTGTCTGCCCTCTGCGCACCGGCGCCAGCGCGTTCTCGCTGGCTGGCATTCGCCAGGTCAGTTGCCGTGCGGAGAGTTATTTATTGATGCCGTAGGCCGCGTAGGTTCGCTGCAAGAAGCCGCTCTCGTCGAGTTTTCTGAGCGGCCGGTTGTCGATGAGATCCTCGACTTTGACATTGCCGATGACCGGGTTTTGGATTTTCATCAAGCGCTGGATATTTTTTATGCCGTCCAACGAGACATAGGGTTTTTGGTCGATGATCTGCACCAGATCGCGATAACCCTGCTCGGCGACGACGGCGTCGGCGATCTTTAGCCGTTTCATGATCGTGCCCACCACCACCGCTTTGTTCGCCGGCGCCAGAATGAACGCCAGACTTTCGACCAGCCCTTTGAGCAGATTCTCCGCCGCCTCCGGCTGTTGTTGAAAGAAACCACGGGTACCGACGATGACGTTGCTGACATAGGGAATCCTGGTTTCGGCCAGCTCGGCGAGAACCGTAAAACCCTTTTGCTTCAAGCGGCGGCTGAACACGCCGTCAAGGGCGGTCGCATCGATGGTGCCGCTTTCCATCGCCTGCACCAGCACCGTCTGATCGCCGATGTTTAGAATGCTGATATTGTCGCGCCGCTGTTCGAGGCCGAGATGCTCCAAACCCAGCACCGCGCCCATCCAAACCGAGCCGCCGATGGCTTGCACGCCGAAGCGCTTGCCGCGCAGCTCTTCGGCTTTCTTGATTTCCGGCCGGGCGACCATCGTATAAGTTAGCTTGTTGGTGAACGACGCGATCATGCGCAAGTCGGTGCCGGCGCTGGAGGCGCCAAGAATCGACGCGGGACCGGAGTAGGCGACCTGGGTTGCGCCTGAGCTGACGGCGGCGACTTGAATCGGTCCGGTGCGGATAAACACGACGTCGGCTTCGACGCCATGCTTGGCGAACAATCCTTGCTCTTGAGCGATCCACAGCGGCGTCTGGCGCGGATTTACACCGGCAAATGAAATGGCGATTTTCTGCGCTGCGCTGGCGGGTTGAATTGACCCGGCAGCGCCGAGCAATGCGAAAATGGCGCACAACCCGTCAAGCGACTGCGCCGGTTAGCTAAAACCGAAAGTCTGGCGGAACGATTTCTGATAGCCGTCGATATTGCGAAAGACCGTATCCCAATTGGAATCCCAAAAACGGATGCCTTTGAGCTTCAGCAACGAGCCGGTCAGCTCGACATCCGGGCGCACCGGATAGCGCAGCGCGATGTTTTGGATCGCCCGCTGCCCCTCTTGCGACAGAATAAAATCGATGAATAGTTTGCCGGCATTACCGTGGGGCGCGTTCTTGGCTAGACCGATGGCGACTGGCGGGCGGCTCGGATCGCGTCCGTAGCGCAGCTCCTGCTGCGCCAGCCGGCGCATAAACTGCGGCGCCTTTTCTTTGCCCAGGATTTCGACCATGGTGGCGTACCACTCGATGTCGTCCTCGTTGAGCCACATTTTGCCTCTCCATTTGGGCAAGAGAAAATCGTCATGGGCACGCGGCGCTTCGGCGCGCGAGATTTGCTTGGTATTGAAAGCCGTGACGAAGCTCACGGTGTACGCCGCCGTCCAGTAACCTTCTTTGTCTTTTAGGTTGTTGCTGATCGTCGATCGTTCCGGCGAAGGGTATGGCGCCAACGCCCCCTTCTGCGCCAGCAGCCAAGCTTGCAGTCCGCCGATGCCGCCGTAAACATCGGCGCTAAACAGCCCGGCGCGCTGCTCGCGGAGAATTCTTTCGTAGACCGCGGTAGTTCCTTGACGGTGATAGTTGCTCTTGATCGCGGCATACTTTTGATTGAACTGCTTGATCAGCGCGTGCATATGGTCGATCTGCGTGGTGCCGTAGATCATCAGGTTGGCTTCCTTGACCGCGGCTTTCACCAGCTCGTCAGACGCGCCGTTGGCGCCACTGTCGACCAATGCAAAAGCGACCGCCAAGGCGCCTAAGAACGCTGGTGTTTTGAATGGTAACATCGTGCCTCCGTCGAGCACGCCATTCGGCGCTTAGAGCAGCCAGTTGAGATCGTAGAGCCGCACCGCGTTGGCGAACGTGAGTTTGCGCTGCAGCGGGCGGGGGTAAGTGAATCAGCCGGCGAATACATCCGAAATGCCCTCCGCTGTAACGATCTGTGAGCCATTGGATCGCTCTTGTCTAAGTTTCTAGCGCGGTCGACGCGCGGCCGGACAGAGGTTGATGCAGCGGACGATGGTTCCAATCACCCCGAAACGTCAAGAGAAGCCGCCGTTTGACCGCGCTTGCACTCGCCGCCAACGAGTTCGGCTGGTCCATCGTCCGCGAGAGCGGAAATCAATACTTCGAGTTGATACCGTCGGCTATGTCGCGCTGAAATCAATCCACTCTCGGTCAAACCGCGAGGCAACGAAAATCGTTCGCCATACGAGCGACAGCAATCGCCAGGGATTGTGAGCGAACACTTTTGGCGGGAACATTTTTCAACGGAATTGAAAGCAGAGTCTGACTCACGCGACGAGGGTGGTTGAAATACTTCGTATACCAAAGACTGAATGTGGTATTTGGCTAACGTTTGCTCAGCGATCGCTCTGTCGATCAACCCAAGAGTTCGATGTGTTCGCTTGTTGAGGCGGAGCTGACGTCGATCCAAGCCGGCGAAACCAGATGTCTTTCGTTCCTTAGTGAGGGTGAGGTTCACAAAGGAAAGCGCGCCCGCGATCAAAGCGGCAATGATCGTAGCCATTGCCACTATCGACTGCGGGGGAGTTCTCCAGGGGCCTAAGCAGTTGTTATACTGACCACTATATTACGATTAATGACTTACGTCCTTGCAATGAAATTTAGCTTTATGGTCAATCAGTCGTTGTTCGATTCACATGGGCAGTTATTCCAATATACTCGGCCCACATATTACCAATTTACTGCCAGCGTTAGCGAGGTTTTGCCGGCTAGTCGCCGGCGTAATGGTTTCACGGTTTGCAACAAACTGAGTTCTGAGATCGAATTCAACGCCGTTCGCCCCATCGACACTTCACCGCCCCAACATGTCAGGGCAAGCTAAAGACGATCAGTTGATCCGTCACCCCGCCTGATCCAGGCTTCAACGATCCGGCGACGAGGTAGACACGTCCGCCGGTGGTCGCGGCGGCTGTCCCGTGCCGGCCGCCGGGCATGGGGGCCAGCGTCCGCCAGCTTTTTGTTTTCGGACTGTAGGCCTCGTTCTCGGCGAAGGTATTGGGCGCGAGCTCGCCGCCCAACACCAGAACCATGCCTTCATAGAGCGTCGCGGCGAGGCCGCTGCGCGCGGTCGGCAGCGGCGACCCCGACGTCCAAGTGTTGCTTGCCGGGTCGTAGATGTCGTGCATATCGGTCATATCATTGCTCGCGCCGAAGCGTCCGCCGATCGCATGAATTTTCCCATCGGCGGCGACCAGCGCCATATGATCACGCGCCTTCGGCAGCGGCGCACGCTCGCTCCAAGCTGTTGGTCGTCGGATCGTAGACCTGGTGCGTCGCGACGGTATCGCCCGCCGGAGTGCGGCCGCCGACCGCGTGAATCTTGCCGTCGAGCGCGGTGACGCCGACCGAGCCCAAACCAACCTTGAGCGGGCTGAGCGAGCGCCAGCTGTCCGCGGCGGGATCGTATTCAAGAACATGGGGTTGACCGTCCTTGTGCACCGAGCCGACAAAGCCGCCGACGGTGTAGATCTTGCCGTTCAAAACCGCCGTGCCGATGTGGTCGAGACCGTGCGGCAGCGGCGCGCGGCTGCGCCAGCGATCGGTGGCCGGGTCGTATTCATCATGATAGGTGCCCGCCACCCCGGCTACGCCGCCGCCGATGACGTGAATTTTCCCGCCCACCGCCGCCAGCGCCACTTCGTTGCGTGGGGTCGGGATCGGCGCTTTCATGGTCCAGCTTCCCGGCGATTGCGCGTAAACGGTCGACACGCCAAGCACGATGGCGAGTGCCGCGAACTGTAAAAACTTCAATAATCGATTATGCATCCTGTCCTCCGGTCCGTTCGTAAGGCACGTCATCAGGACAAGGGCAGGTTTCCAACCCGCCCCAACGAATTCCGATTCTTTTTTGCGTTCTTTGCGGCCATGATTCTCATCGGGTGCCGCTTCGCCGCGCTCGAGCTAACTGCCAGAGCAGCCCTACGGACAATAGTTCCAGTCGAGCCGAAGCGTCAAGAGCAATTCACGGCGCAATGCTCGTCGCTAAGCCTTGGCTGCGACCGCAGCGCGCGGCGCGCGGCGGTTTGTCGTTGGCCGAGCTTTAAGATAAAAAATTGCCAGCGAAGATTTACAACATGACCGCACAACCGAGCCGTCTGTCGTTATTCCGCCAGCGGGATTTTTGCGTCTTCTGGACCGGTTCGTTTCTCTCCAGCATGGGCACGCAGTTCACCACGGTGGCGATGGCGTGGCAGATCTACGAGCTGACCAATTCAGCCATGCAAATCGGCCTGCTCGGCTTAGCCCGCGCTTTACCGCAGATCGTTTTGCTGCTGGTCGGCGGCCTGCTCGCCGACGCCATGGACCGGCGCAAGCTCATGATGTGCACACAGACCGGACTGTTCTGCATCTCGACCACCCTGGCGCTGCTCACTTATTTCGGCAAAGCTTCGCCGCATATGCTTTACGCCGCGACCATGCTGCTGGCGATCTTCACGTCGCTGGAACAGCCGTCGCGCCAATCGATGATTCCCAACTCTGGTGCCGCGCGACCATTTGGCTCAAGCGTTGACGCTGCAAGGCACGCAACGCTACGTGCCGGTGATCGCCGGACCGTCGCTCGCCGGCGTGGTTCTCGCCTTCTCCGGTCCCGCCGCTTGTTATGCCGTCGATGCCTGCTCTTGGCTGGCGATGCTCTCGGCCTTGCGAATGCTCCGCACCAAGATCCCCGAAGGGGGCGGCTGGAAGAGCGTCTCGCTGGCGTCGTTGCGCGAAGGCTGGGCTTTCGTCTGGTCGCACAGCGTGATTTTCCCGCTGATGCTGCTCGACTTCAGCGCGACGTTCTTTGGCAACGCGCGCGGATTATTTCCGATCTTCGCCCGCGACATCCTTTTCGTCGGGCCGGCAGGACTCGGATTACTCTATGCCGCTCGTGCCGTCGGCTCGCTGCTCGCCGCCATCGGCATGACACTGCTTGGCCCGGTAAGACGGGGCGGCCGCTGGATCGTCATCGGCATCGGAATCTACGGTCTGTCCACTGCGCTGTTCGCTCAGTCGCAGCTATTTTGGTTTTCCATAATCATGCTCACACTGACCGGCGCCGGCGACACCATCAGTTCGATCCTGCGCTCGACCATCAACCAGTTGAGCACGCCCGACGAATTGCGCGGCCGCATGTCGTCGATCAACAGCATTTTCACCAGCAATGGACCGCAGCTCGGCCAATTCGAATCCGGTCTCGTCGCTGCTTGGCTCGGCGCCCAGATGTCCGCGCTCACCGGCGGGCTGGCGACGCTGATGATTCTAGCGGCGGTGACGGCCGGATATCCTGTGCTGCGGCGCTATCGGATTCCTCAGGGTGGCATGACAGAGGAGCGACCACGATGAAACATAACGAACGGCTGGCGTATAAACCGACGCCCACGGCGAGTGTCGCGACGTCGATGCTCTATCTGCTGTCGCGCTCCAGCCCTCAAGTCGCCGGCGCCACCCCGGAAGGCTTCATCGAAACCCGCTTCGTTAACGAACCGGAAAGGGCCGGCTTTCTTCGAAGAGATGAGCCGACAGTATGGCAAGTGAGTTAAACAGGGCGGCTTTAAAACCCGCTCCGACAAATCCAATTCCTTTTTGCGAACTTTGCGTTCTTTGCGGCTAAATCTTTTATCTTCTTCGGTTGCGGCGGTGCCGCGCTAGGCCCCATGTGGTTAAGCGTCTTTTCTCTTCCTCTTGAATATCGGCCAAATCAAAAACGCTACCGTCAGTCCAATCAGCACGGCGCAGATCGGCCGCGTCAGAAAAATGTAAAAACTGCCGCGCGAGATTAACAGCGTCTGGCGCAGAGATGTCTCCATGATCGGCCCGAGCACCATGGCGAGGATGAACGGCGCGCCTTCGAAGCCGACGCGGCGGAGGACGAAGCCGGCGACGCCAAAGGCGAGCATGATGACGATCTCGGCGACGTTGGCGTTGAGGCTATAAACGCCGATCAAGCAGAAAAGTAATATTAACGGGAAGAGAATCGCGTAGGGGGTTTTTAACAACCGCACCCAGATGCCGATCAGCGGTAGGTTGAGAATCAGCAGCATGGCGTTGCCGACGTACATGCTGGCGATGAAACCCCAAAACAGTTCGGGATATTTGGCGATGAACAGCGGGCCGGGCTGGATGCCGTGGATCATTAGCGCGCCCATGAACAGCGCCATGATCGCGCTGGTGGGGATGCCGAGCGACAGCAGTGGAATGAACGATGCGGCGGTGGCGGCGTTGTTCGCCGCTTCCGGACCGGCCACGCCTTCGATGACGCCAGTGCCGAACTTTTCCGGATAGCGCGACAAGCGTTTTTCCATGGCATAGGAAACGAACGACGCGATCACCGGACCGGGCCCCGGGAGAATGCCGAGAAAAAACCCGAGCGCCGAGCCGCGGGCGATCGGCGCCGCGCTATCGCGCCAATCTTGGCGATTGGGCAGCAATCCTTGTATCTTGGTTTCATAGACCGACTGCTTGCCCAGGACGACCAAATTTTCCAACACTTCGGCGATGCCGAACAATCCCATCGCCACCGGTACCAGGCCAAAGCCATCGCGCAGCGTCAGCGTACCGTAGGTAAAACGCTCCTCGCCGGAGATCGGGTCCATGCCGACGGTGCCGGCGAGCAGGCCCAGCGTCGCCATGATCAGCGCTTTGAGCATCGAACCCTGGGACAAATAGGCGACTAAGGTCAGTCCGGTGAGGGTCAAAGCAAAATATTCCGGCGGGCCGAAGCTGAGTGCCGCTCTGCCGAGCAGCGGCGCGAGAAACATCAGGCCGACCACGCCGACGGTGCCGGCGATGAACGAGCCAAAGGCGGAAATGCCTAACGCCGCGCCGGCACGCCCCTGGCGCGCCATCTTATAACCATCGAGACAGGTTACCACCGACGCGGTCTCACCGGGAATGTTGACCAGGATCGAGGTCGTCGAACCGCCATACATGGCGCCGTAATAAATTCCCGCGAGCATGATGATCGCGCTGGCGGGCTCCATCTTGAAGGTAATCGACAGCAAAAAAGCCACCGCGCCCACCGGCCCAAGTCCCGGCAAGACCCCAACCAAAGTACCGACCAAAGCGCCGAGGAAGCAGAACAGCAAGTTCATCGGCGTCAAAGCCACCGACAAACCGAGGGCGAAGTTGTGCAGCAATTCCACGCTAGATTCCTAAAATTCCGCCGGGCAGCGGCACGCCCAGGAGCCAGGCAAATAAGCCGTAAGAAAGGAGCGAAGTGACCAGGGCAACAATCAACACTTTCGGCCAGCGCGGCGCTTCGATGGCGCGCAGGAGCAACACCATGAGAATAAAAGTCGCGAGCAAGAAGCCCACGCGCTCCAACACCAGGGCGAAGCCAAGCATGCTCGCCAGGATTACACAGATGCGGAACCAACCTTCGCTGGCGATCTTGCCCGGAGCGATTGCGCTTTCGCGCTGTCGCAATGCCCGCAGCAGCTCGATCAGTGTGAGCAGCACCAAAAGGAAGCCGAGGACTCGTGGGTAAAAGCCAGTCTGGGGCACGCGGAATGCTGCCGATACGAAGCTTGGTCGACTCAAACAAGACATAGGCGGCCAGAACGGCGAGCGCCGCCGCGGCGGTGATCTCGAATCGTTTCATCCTGCATTCTGCAGCTGCCCACCAGCAAAGCGCCAGCGAGGTGCAAACCTGGAGTTGTGAAGACACCCGGAAGTGCAATTACATCGTCTAATTCGCATTGGCCAAGCCGCTGCGTTGGATTCGCAGCGATTTCGCGCAGCACCAACGATCGCCAGCCACTTAGAGGCAGGCATCATGGTCTTCACGACGGCAGGAGAGCACCTCGCTGGCAGCCTCAATTTCAACGGCGGAATCCGGGATCCTGCTAAGTGCATCGACTCGAAACAAACTATTGGGAAATTTTCGCGGCGCGCGCCACTTCGCCCCACTTGCGCTCTTCTTCAGCGAGGAACTTGGCGAACTCGGCGGGGCCGAGGTTTTCGATCAAAGCTTGGGCTTTTTCGATGTTGGCGCTGGCTTCGGGGTCTTTCAAGCTATCGCTAATCGCCGCGGCGAGTCGCTTAACCGCCGCCGGCGGCGTCTTGGCCGGCGCGAAGAAGCCCACCCAAACTTTTAGATTGAGTTCCGGATGGCCCTTCTCGACGGTGGTGGGGATGTTGGGAAAGTCTTTGAGGCGGCGATTGGACGCCACCGCCAGCGCGCGCAGCGTGCCGGCTTCGACATGGCTGCGCGTCGTGCCCAAGGTGAGAAAGCCGACGTTCACATGACCGCCCAATACCGCGGTGGCCGCCGCCGACTCGGAACCGAGCGGCACATGGGTCATGTCGATGCCGGTCTTGAGCTTCACCAGTTCGCCAATGAAATGCGGCGTCGTGCCCGGACCGGCTGAACCGTAGGTGAGTTGTCCGGGGTTTTTCTTAGCATCGGCCGATGAACTCTTCGAAACTCTTCCACGGCGCGTCGGCTTTGACCACCGTCGTGTTCGGGCTGCTGGTGGCCAGCGCCAGCGGCGTAAAGTCTTTCAAGGTAAAGCCGGAATTCTTGTTGACGATCGGGATCAGCGCGATTGGCGGCGGCGTGACCAGGATCGTGTAGCCATCCGGCGCCGCATCCTTCGCAGCTTGAATGCCCACCGCGCCACCACCGCCGGCTTTATTGACGATCACCACCTGCTGCCCCAACGCCGCCGACATCTTCGGCGCGAGAATACGCGCGACGATATCGGTCACCGCGCCGGGAGGAAATGGATTGATGATCTGAATCGTCTTGGTCGGGTACTGCGCCTGTGCCGCCGGCACAGCGAACATAACCGCCGCTAAGGCGATCATTTTCAATTCAAGCTTTATCACGATGCCTCTCCTTGGTAGACCTTTGTTTGCTTGCTTGCTTCTGAGCCGCATTCCCTGCTAACAGAATCGCCGGGGAAGTGTCAATCTTCGTCGTGGCAAATGTCTTGGCAAACCTTGACAGTATCGGTGGGGTTGCCTAGAACCGACCAGAGGTTAATCGCATATGGGAACCATCGCTGGAGCGCAGAATATCTTAGCCGGCCTCAAAGGCGCGGGCATCGATCTGGTCGCGAGCGTGCCGGACATCAACATGCTCCAACTGCTCAATCTGCTCTACGAAGATAAAGAGATCGCCCATGTGCCGGTGGGACGCGAGGAAGAAGGCATCGGTGTCTGCACCGGCGCCCATCTCGCCGGCAAATTTCCCGCCATGCTGATGCAGAACGGCGGCCTGCTCAACAGCGCCAACGGACTGACCACGACCGCGCTGCAGTTCGGCATTCCGGTTGTCCTGTTGATCTACTACGCCGGCGATATCGGCGACAACGCTTTCCACATGGTCGGTTTGGTCACCGAACCCGTGCTCCAGGGACTCGGCATCAAATATATTGTCATGCGCGACCCGGCCAAAGTGAAGCAGGAGATCGCCGGGGCGGTCACCTTGGCGAATTCTTCCAAACGGCCGGTGGCGCTATTGCTAACCCGCGCCGTGCTGTAAGCGAGGTCCACCATGAAACGCTTTGAATGCCTGCAAGCGATCGCGCCGTTGATTAGCAACGAACTGTTCGTCACCACCGCCGGCGGCGCCACCAACGAATGGAACGCCGTGCGCCCGAGCGACGGCAATATCCAAGTCAAAACCTTGGGACTTTGCTCTTCCATCGGCCTCGGTCTCGCCATCGGCTTACCCAAACGCAAAGTCTTCGTCTTCGACGGCGACGGTGCCTTGTGGATGAACTTGGGCTCGCTGGCGACCATCGGCCTGCACCAGCCGAAAAATCTGATTCACATCTGCTGGGACAACAAACAGTATGAGTCGTCGGGTGGCGAACCGACAGCGGCCAGCGCCGGCAACGTCGATTTCGCCGGCATCGCGCGCAGCGCCGGTATCAAAAGTTCACGCGCCGTGAATACCGTTGAAGAATTAACAGACGCGGTGAGTCACGCTCTCAAAAACGCCGGCCCGCATTTCATCGCCGCCAATATCGAAGCCGGCCGCACCGAATCACCGCCGCTCAAGTACGACGAGCTGGAAAACAAGTACCACTTTATCCGCTACGTCGAAGACACCGAAGGCGTGACTATCCTGCGTCTGCCGCAGTCGGCGAGTTATTTGCTGAAATAATTATCTTATATCGAAAGCGCGCACCGGCTTAAGGAGGAATTTGACAAGAGCGGCTGCACCGACAGCCTGTACGACCGGAAAAAGTAGCGCTCGGCAGTAATCTGCAATGAGTGATTGATGAGTGAATCGCCAGCATTCCCCTCAGGACTCAACGCTGCCGCTAATCCTTGAGCCGAATGCCAACCTTGGACAGCCGATGTTTCCACACACCGCGCCGCTCAATGCCTTGCCAGACTTCAATTTCATGGCGCGCCAACTGGGTCTTCTTATCTTTCAACTCGGTCATGAGATTTTGAATCAGGTTGTCGCGCGCCTTCAACAGCTCCTCGCGTTCACTGAGTAAGGTATCTAAACCGCCGGCATCGCCATTCGCAGCATAATCTTCGTCGTCGGTTGGAATCACCGCCGGCAATTGCGGCCCACTGGCACGCGCTTCTTCGAGCAGCCTTTCGGTCCTGAGCTTTGCCGCCTCGGTTTCGTGCAGTTTCTCATGCAGAGAAGCAATTTGCTCTCGCAACGTTGCCATCTCGGCGCCGCCGCTTTCGACCAGCTTATCTTTTTCCGCGAGCTGGCGGCCCAGGTACTCGAGCTTGCTCGTTAAGCGTTCCTCGACGTCGTCGACGGAGGACTCCTTGGCCTCTAATAGGGCGGTCTTTTCTCTGAGCTCCTCTTGCAGCGCACGGTCGCTGCGCTCCTTTTCAGAAGCCAAGGAGCTAAATCGTTCTGACATCTCACGCACCTTGTTCAACAGCGCGTCGATTTCGCCTTCGCGGGTCGTCATTAGGTTTTGTTGTTCGCTCAACCTGTCTTCGAGCGCTTGGATCTGGCCTTTGAGCTGGATTTCAACTTTCTTAAGAGCAGCGTCCTTGGTTTGGAGCGCTTGATTGCGCAGGCGCAGTTCTTGGTCGAGCTGGCGCACCGACTCTTCTTTGGTATTGCTCAATAGGTCGACTTGCCCGGTCAGTTCTCTTAGCTTCGAACGCAGAACCTCGGCTTCGCTGGCGCGAGCGTCAACTAGAGCCTGCTTCTCGGCCAATTGCGTTTGGAGAGCGTGCAAGCGATCCTCGTTGCGTTTTTCCAGAGCAGCAAGCGCCGCCTCGCGGGCGCGCAGGAGATCTTCTTTTTCTTTGGCGTCGGCTTGAAACAAGCGGGCCGATTGCTCGTTGGCGGCAGCCAATTCCAGCAATTGCCGCTGCACCGTTTCGAGCTCCCGCTCGCGATCTTTGAGAGTCTTGGCTTTCTCGCCGAGTTGGCCTTCCAGCGCCGTTTGTTTTGCCAGTAGCGCGGATTGAAGCTCTTGCACCGCGCTATCCTTGGAGCTGAGCAGCGCGGTTTTTTCCTGGAAGGCCGCGTCGAGCATTTTCTCGGCCTGCTGTTTGGCCGCGGCCCACTCGCTGGCCTGCTGCTGCGCGGCGATGAGCTCGGCGCGCAGCGCGCTGACCTCGGCGTCGCGGCTGCCGACGAGCTTTTGGCGTTCCGCCAGTTGCTGCTCAAGAGCGCTAATTTTCGCACTAAAGTTAGCCTCCAGTTCGCGTAGTGCCGAATCGCTGGCGCTGAGAAAGGCTTTTTCTTTGCGGAGCTTTTCTTGCAGCAAGCTGGCCGCGCGCTCTTTCGCCGAGCCGACTTTGCTGAGCTGTTCCGCCATGGAGGCGAGTTGAGTCTGCAGGGCTTCAATCTCGGCGCCACGGGTTTGCAGCAGACCATCACGTTCGGTGACCTGCTGCTGCAAATGCGCCAATTCTCCAGTGTAGCGGCCTTCTAACTCCTTGTTGCCCGACTCGCGAGCCTGACGCAGCTCTTTCTCCTTGCGCAATTCGTCCTTGAGCGTCTGTTCCAAATTGGCGCTCGCCGCGATATTTTCGTCGAATTTTTGCTTGAGCCCTTGCACCGTCAACGTCAAGGACTGAATTTCGCCGTCGCGAACGGTTAAGAACTGCTCCTTCTCGCGTAATTGCTGTTCCAGTTGGCGCAGGGATTTATCGTAGCGTTCCTCCAAGCCACGGAGCGCGAATGCGCTTTCGTCGGTGACCTGCCGGCCCTTGCTGCGCTCGGCGTCGAGCTCGGTTTCGGCCTGCTCTCTTGCCGCCTTGGCGTCATCGAACCTGGCTCGAAGCGCGTGGACTTCCGACGTGAGCGCGTTGATCTCGCCATCGCGCACCTGGACCAGCAGGTCCCGTTCCTCGAGGTGATTTTGCAGACCACGGATGTTGGTGCGCAGACGGAATTCCAGTTCTTTGAGCGCGCTGTCCCGCGCGCTGCGTTCCTTGTCAAGTTCCGCACGCGTTGACTCTAGCAGGGCTTCAGACTGCGCTTTTGCCTCACTCGATTCGGTCAACTTTCTATGCAGGGTAGCGAGCTCACTTTCATGGCTCTTGAGCAGCTTCTCCCGTTCGCCGGCCTGATGCTCGAGGCTGCGAATGGATTCTTGGAGGCGCTTCTCGACGTTACGGTTAGCCTCATTGCTCGCTTCGAGGACCGCTTTTTTGTTCTGAAGCTCTTTTTGCAGCAGTTCTTCGGCGCGCTGGCGCGCCGCGCCCAACGCTTTGACCTGTGTATCGAGTTCGCTCACCTCGCTGTGGGCGATCTGCAATTCCGCGTCGCGCCGACTGAGTAGCTCGTCCTTGGTGTGCAGCTGGCTTTCCCACAGTCGCGCTTTTGCGCTCAGCTGTTGGCGCAGCTCTTTGGCTTCCGCATCCTTGGCTTGCAGCGCTTCGGCGGTTCGCACCAGTTCGGCCTGCAGTACTTGATCGCCGGCGTTGACGATGATCGGCTTGGCTGCGCCACCGCTAGATTTGAGCGAGCGCAACTCATCGTCGCGCGCTTTGAGCGCCCGCTCTTTTTCCGTCAGCTCGCCGATCATTGCTTCGATACGTCCGATACTGTCTTCAAGATCGCGGGTCACGCTATCTTTGGCTTGGCGCGCAGTCTTGCCCTTCCACACTTCTTCCTGAAGCAGGTGTTCAGCTTCTGTTTTCGCCGCTCCCAATGCTTGCAGTCGCTCCTTGAGCGCCAGGATTTGGCCATCGCGGAACATCTTCAGAACGACGGTCATGACGCACTCCGAAGCCAGGCCGAGGATGCCGTAAAACAACGCGCTGGTCGAATTACTGGACTCGGAACTGCCGAATAAAAAGACCATCGGGGAAGAGAGGAACTCGCGCAGATTCCGTGAAAAAAGCCAGCGAGTATAATTCGCTTCGACTTCGTTACTCTGCAACATGTAGACAATTACGCTGCCAAGTATCAAGGCGACAACAACAACGGCGACAAAGAACTTTTCCCGAGTCCGCATAGCTTCCTACAATCGTTTATTTGGCAGAGTTTAACGTTTCCAGATTCGAATATTGTAACGTCTGGGCAGGGGATTGCCAAAGGAAATTCCGCTGAGATTACCGTCTAGTTTAGCGGCTGGAATGAAACGATGGAAATCTTACCAAAACTACCGGGCTGTACTGGCGGTCGCGCCGTGGCCGACAGCGACGCTGCCAACCCTGGCGTTGGCAACGTTAACTCTACAAGGAATCTGACCGACCGATCGAACTGGGGGGCTTTGGCTAGCAGTGGTTGGAAATGACAACTATTGGACACGGTTTTACAGCGACGGAACTTTGACGATGGTGGAGCCGTCGATGCTCGCGATGGTCGGCCGTCCGCACTTCGCCATGGTGATCTCGATTTCTTCACGGAGCAAATTGAGCACGCGGACAACGCCCTGCTCGCCACCGACGGCGAGTCCCAGAACAGCGGCCGGCCGATGAACACCGCCTTGGCGCCCAAAGCGATCGCCTTGACGACATCGGCACCGCGCCGAATGCCACCGTCAAGAAATACTTCGATCTTTCCCTTAGCCGCGGCCACCGCTTCGCTGAGAACTTCCACCGTCGCTAAAGTATTATCGAGATGGCGGCCACCGTGATTGGAAACAATCACACCGTCGGCGCCGGCGTCGGCGCAGAGTTCGACATCTTCGCCGGTCATGATTCCCTTGGCCACCACCGGCAAACTGGTCGCCGCTTTGATCCACTGCAGATCTTTCCAGGTCGCCGCCGGGTCTGAGCCCGCGCCGCTACCCGCCGGGCGCGGCGCATCGGCAGGTTCACCGCTAGTGGGATAGTTGGCGCCACGGCTGCGTTGATATCGGTTGCGGATATTGCGTTCGCGTTTGGGCGGCCACTGCGAATCGAGAGTCACGATAATCGCCTTGTAGCCGTTGGCCTTGGCGCGGTCGAGCCAATCTTGAGTCATGGCTTTGTCCCGGAACGGATAGAGCTGCACCCACAACATGCCGTTGGCCGCTTTGGCGAGATCTTCGAAGGAGGTATTAGCATTGGCGCTCACCGCCATCGCCGTGCCGCAGGATGCCGCGGCGCGGTAGGTGGCGAGTTCGCCGTCGGGATGCGCCCGCTTGTGACCGCCGCAGGGTGCGATCAATACCGGCAACGCGACCTTGCAGCCCAGCACCGTGGTCGACAAGTCAAGCTTACTGACATCGCGCAAGACGCGCGGGCGAAACGCCCAAGAGGCATAGGCCCGCCGGTTGCGGTCAACGCTAATCTCATCGGTGGCGCCGCCGGCGATGTAGTCGTACTCGGCTTTCGGCAGCAGCTCCTTGGCGGCATCTTCGAACTCAAAAAGATTGATCGGTTGCGCGGTGTCTGCCATGAAAACTCCTGATCGCTCGATCGAGCGATATTTGTTACTGCTTCGCCTTCAACTGCTGGTCGTTGGCCTTGAGAAACTCGCGAATCTCATCGGCGTAGTCGAGCAACCTCGTCCACTGCTCTTTGTAGAGCGTCACGGGAAATCGTCCCAACCCGTAAATCGACAGCCCGCCCTTTTCGCTGACCTTCAAGCGCAGTTCTCCGGGTTTGCGCTCGACCTGTTGTTTCAATGCCTGATTCTCCGCTTCGAGCCGCGCCAGTTTCGCTTCGATGGATTCTTCCGCCATATGTCCTCCAGATGCATTTCGTCTGCCAATAACGTCCTGCGACCCTTTTATCGCAAAGCTGGCGACAACGCGAGGGCGGAGGAAACAACCCGCTTGAACCCGGTCCTCAAGTCGGATTATAAGAAGTGACAATGCATGGCTGACAACGATCTATTTAAATTTCAAAACTTTTTAGGAGGAACTTTAGGATGAGCGCAAATCTTGGCACGCGAATTATCGACGGCGACGGCCATATCATGGAAGACAACGCGGGTATCATCGCCCATATGGAGGGGGCCTACCGGGAAATCGCCGCACGCAAAGGCACCTGCTTTCCGCCCTTGGACCATCTTCATTCCGGGCGCGCCGTCGAAACCCCGCCGCAACGCGACGGACGCGCGCCGGTTGGACCAGAAGGCTGGCTGGATTTTCTTGACGACATCGGCATCGACTGGACCGTCATGTATCCGACCGTCGCACTATCCTACGGCAAAATCGTCAGTCGCGACTACGCCGTAGCGGTCTGCAAAGCTTACAACGATTGGATGTCAGACACTTACTTAAAGTTTAATTCGCGCTTCAAAGGCATGGCGATTATTCCCATGCAGGATCCAGAAGAGGCCGCCAAGGAACTGCGCCGCGCGGTTACCGAGTTGGGCATGTTGGGCGCCATGATGCCATCCAACGGACTTGCCCAGCCGCTAGGCGCTAAGCAGTATTGGCCGGTCTACGAAGAGGCCAATCGCCTCGGCTGCTGTCTCGCGGTTCACGGCGGCGCCCACGACCGCTTCGGCATGGATCATATGAACATGTACGTGCCGGTGCACGCTCTCGGCCATCCCTGGGGCCTGACGATCAATTGCGCCGACATTCTTTACAATGGAATTTATGAACGCTTCCCGCGCGTGCGCATCGCCTTCCTCGAAGGCGGCATCGCTTGGCTGTTGCTGCTGCTCGAACGGCTCCATGCTTCGCACGAAACCCACTTTCAACATATTCCCGAAGGCGAGTTTGGCATTCGCGAACAACAGGACCCGGCCAAGGCGCTCAAAAAACTAGTCAAAGACGGCCGCCTATATCTCGGCATCGAAACCGAAGAGCTGACCATGCCCTTCGCGATAAAAGTCGTTGGCAATACGCCGTTTCTCTACTCATCGGACTTTCCCCATGAAGTCACCCATGAAAGCTGCAAACATGACATTGGCGAATTAATGGAAAGCGACGAGATCACCGCGGACGACAAAGCCGCCATGCTGTGGCGCAACGCCGAAACCTTTTACAAGCTGCCGCTGTAAAATCGACGAATCCGACTGGAACCCCTGGAACTTTTGGAACATACGGTTCCAATCGTTCCAGGGTTCCAGAAGCTCCAGCCGTTAACCGCCGCTCAGAAGGAAGGAAGAAGCTCCATGGAAACTTGCAATGCCGCTGTCATCACCGAACATAACAAACCGCTAACCATTCAAAAGGTGCAGATCCCCAACCTCGATCCGGGATCTTTGCTGATCAAGATCACCGCCTCGACGCTGTGCGGCACCGATGTACACCGCTGGCATGGCCCGCTGGGCGACAAGGACACCCTGCCGATCGTCACCGGCCACGAGCCCTGCGGCACCGTTCAAGACATCGCCGGCGATCGCACCGATATCTTGGGCAACCCGGTCAAGCGCGGCGATCGCGTGGTGTGGAGCTACGTCGCTTGCGGCTCTTGTTATTACTGCGCCGTCGCCTGCCAGCCTTGCATCTGCCGCGGCCGCGCGTCCTGGGGGCATAACCGCAGCGATCAACATCCCTATCTGCTCGGCAGCTGCGCCGAGTATATGTACGTGCCGAAAGAATGCTTGATCATCAAGGTTCCCGACGAAGTGACCTCGGCGTCAGCAGCGGCCTCGGCCTGCGCCTACCGCACGGTCATGCATGGTTACGACCGGCTCGGCGCGATCAAAAGTCATGAGACCG
Source organism: uncultured delta proteobacterium (assembly GCA_963847445.1). Taxonomy (GTDB): domain Bacteria; phylum Desulfobacterota; class Binatia; order UBA9968; family UBA9968; genus DP-20. The sequence goes on from CAWJZV010000026.1 coordinate 133,913, forward strand.
TGGTGATCCAAGGCAGCGGACCGCTCGGCAATTTTGCTACCGCAGTTGCCAAGGACCATGGCGCCAAGAAAGTCTTGGTCATTGGCGCACCGGCCAATCGCCTGGAAGTGACCAAGAAAATGGGCGCCGACGCGGTCTTGAATCTTGAAGAAGTTACTGACGAAAAACAGCGCCGCCAATGGGTCAAGGACTATACCGACGGGCGCGGCGCCGATGTCGTCATCCAGGTCGCCAATAACATGGCGGTGCCGGAAGGGTTAACCTTGCTGCGCGACGGCGGCCGTTACTTGAACATCGGCGCCGGCGGTAAAGCCAATATCGCCGTGGAAAAAATTCCCCAGGAAATGTTGTTCATCACCGTTCGTTCCGGCGAACCGCGCCACTGGCTCCAGGCCATCGATTTTCTCGCCTCGCGCCGAAAGACCTTTCCTTTCGAAGAGATGATCAGCAAGAGCTACAAGCTCGAGCAAATCAACGAAGCCATGACAGCGATGGCGAACTACTCGGTGGTCAAAGCCGTGATTAATTTCTGACAGGGCGTGAGGCGTGAGGCAGAATCGGATTCGCCCAGCAGCGACTGCTAGAATTCTGCAACTAAGAAACGAGCGGGGGCCTGGTCCCCCGCTCGATGACCTGCCCGTTGACCGCCGCGCTTTCGCGGCTCGCTAAATAAACTACCGTCGCAGCCATGTAATCCGCCGGGCGGATCCGGCCGGCCTGCAGCGACTGTCTGACATATTCGGCGCTCTTACCCCGGCGCCACATCGGCGTATCGGTGCCGCCCGGCTCGACGGCATTGATCGTCACGTCGACGCCGAGTTGCTTGAACTCGGCGGCAATTGTACGCGTGAACGCCTCCACACCGCCCTTCGACGCCGAGTAAGCCGAATTGGTCGCGTTGCCCTTCACATGGCCGGACGAAAAGTGAACGATCCGGCCGTAGCCGCGCGCGATCATGCCGCGCGCCACCGCCTGCGTGCACAGGAACGGCCCCTTCAAATTGGTCCCGATCACCTGATCCCAGACATTTTCCGGCATATCTAACAGTGGATACTTGATCATCACGCCCGCGCTGTTGATCAGTATGTCGATCTTGCCGTCTCGGCTGACGATATCGCCGACTAGGTTGTTAATTTGACCGCGATCGGTGACATCGAGTTGCGCGCCGTGCACGGTGATGCCGCCACTGCGCAGCTCAGCCACCGCCCGATCTATTGCCGCAGCATCGCGCGAAGCCAGCCAAACCTGCGCGCCGGCATTGCCCAGTGCCTGGGCCATCGCCCGGCCAATACCGGTCGCACCGCCGGTGATGAGCGCCACTTGTCCGGTTAAATCATGATCTGCCACTGTCGCACTCCTTCAGCATGGGTTGCGATGCGCGCGCGAAACTTGCGAATGATGACAATTGCTGCGCCATCGCACGAGTGATGCCGATCATAGGGAGAGTGGAAAAGATTGGCAACTAGAGTAGTTCGTCTTAAAGGGTACTTGTACGTCGATATAACGAATCGCCTGATTCGGCCGCAAGGTTTGACCACAGAGAGCCTGGCGCGGCAGAGCCGCAACCAAAACTCGAATTATCTCCCGTAACGGCGCACATAGCGCGAAGATCACGGGCCGATGCACGTCATCCCGAGTGGACGCGAGGAATCAAGAAAGCTTTCTCCCCGTGGTCGAAATGACAACAACTCCGAATTGGCGAGCTTTAGCTCTAGGCGGGAGTCAATTCCTCAGTTCGAGTAGCCAAATCACCGGAAAATTTAGGCGAGCCGCGCAAACTTTCAACGAAGACCACTAATTTGTCGGGGCAAGGCGCGCATTACCGTCCAATCGAACCCTTCTTGATCTTTTTGATGAGTTAATCCGGATAAACGACCGAGAGCGTGAGACACTGCACTTGAGTGGCGCGAGAAAGGTGGTGCCGCCGTGACCAATTTCACGAACCGCTGGCGGGCAGCGGCACCGTGAACCAAAAACTGCTGCCTTTCCCCGGCTCGCTCTCGACACCGATCGCTCCGCCCATGGATTCAACCAGCTCTTTGGCGATCGCTAAGCCGAGACCCGTGCCGCCGAAGTTCCTGGTGCACGAACCATCTGCCTGGACGAAACGCTCGAAGATGACCGCTTGCTTCTCCGCCGCAATACCGACACCGGTGTCGACAATCGCGAAGCAAACCGCACCTTCAAGCGCGTGCAGAGGACCGGCGCCGAAGCGCACGCCAAGCGCGCTTGGCACCATACCGCCGACATCGACGCGGATTTCACCCTGTGCGGTGAACTTGAGCGCATTGGCGAGCAAGCGGTGCAGCACTTGTTTTAGGCGTGTGCGATCGCCACGCACGCGAGCCGGCAGATCCGGTGCAATCGATAGGGTAAACCTTAGCCCCTTCTGCTGCGCCAAGCCGCGGTAAGACTCGCTCACTTCTTGCAAGCATGGGCCGAGGTCGAAGACCGATGGCTCGGCAGTCGATCGCCCCCCTGCCAAATCCGCCATGGTAAGGAGTTCCTCGATGACACCCATCAAGGATGCCGCGCAGGTTTGAATCGTTTCTGCGCAGTCGCGCTGGTCGTCGGTCAATTCGCTCTCGGCCAATAATTCCGCCATGCCGATGACGCCGTTCAACGGCGTACGCAGTTCATGGCTCATGTTGGCGAGGAGTTCCGACTTGGCACGGCTGGCGGACTCGGCTTCAATCTTGGCGCGTGCCAGCGCAAGCTCTATGCGCTTGCGCGCGGTCAAGTCGACGCCATAGCCGCGGACGATCCGTTCGCCGGCCACCGGCACGAGCTTCCACTCATAACAATGATCGCCGACGTTGACTTCGATGGGGCCGATTTCACTTTGTCCGGCTATACAGTCCGCCGTCAATGCTTCGATATTTTCGGGCAACACCGCGGCATGCAGGCCGGCGCCGAAGCCAAATCGATCCATCAAACTCATCATCACCGGATTGGCGTGGATTAGGTTGGCGTCCTCGTTGAGTTCGACGATGGCGAGGGGACAGGCCTCCGCAATGGATGCCAGACTGCGCAAATCCTTCTCCACCGCCAGTTCGCGCGTGATGTCATTGAAAGTCAAGATAGCGCCCATGCCGCCGCCGGTAGAATAGCGCGAGCAACGGTACTCGACAGGCTTCGCTACCGCACCACGGCAGGAAAGCCACATGCGCCCGGGGGATGCGATATTCTCACCCTCGAGAGTGCGAGCAATCGGACAATTTTCCGGCTTGGCCGTAAGCTCCTCCAAATAGCAATCGAACCACTCATGGGCTGGCTGGCCGATCAATTTCGCCGCCGGCCAACCGAGAAAACGCTCGGCGTGCTGATTGAGCATGAGAATTTTGCCCTTGCCATCGGTGAGCAACGCGCCCGACGGCAGGCCGTCGAGCAAGAACTGCACAACGTCGCCGGCGGCGTCATCGTTAGGACGGCAAGGCATCGCCGGACTGGGAAAATTGAGGACGCTCATGCCAACGCTCCCGGCGCCAATCTCATAAAAACCAGTGGATCGATGCGCTCCTTGACTGGGTCGAGCACGGCGACGATGCGACGCTCTATGGCGTCCTTGGCAACGTCCGCTAAGCCGATGACCGGGCCATTGAACTGAATCAAGCCGCTGCGCGACATGATCACGCGCACCACCGGTTTCAACGCCGCCAAACGGCTGGTCGCCACCACTACGCCCCGTTCGCCGGTGTTGAGTTCCACCACACTGCCGATCGGGTAAACGCCCAAGCTGCGGATTACTTTTTCGACCAGAGCGCGGTCGGCAGAGCCGGAATTGGCTTGCAGATAAAGCTGGCGCAGCACTTCGGTGGGTTGCAACGCAACCTGATTGCGCCCCGACAACATATCGTCATAACTGTCGGTGAGCGCGACGATCTGACTGTAAAGACTCAGGTCGGCGCCGCCAGAGGGATAGCCCGAGCCATCGATGCGCTCATGGTGGGCGAGCACGATGCTCTGCGCCATCGGCGCGATGCCCGGAGCTTGCGCTAACAGCGCCGCGCCAAGAGCCGGATGCTGTTTCAGCAAATTGGCTTCACTGTCGGTAAAATTATTGGTTTTGTGCAGCAGCGCCCTCGGCAAACGAGTCTCGCCGATATCATGGAGCAGCGCAGCCATTCCCAGCGTCGCGATGTCGTCGCCAAGATCCTCGGCTAGCGCCACCACCAGCGACAACACGCAAACGTTGACCGCATGGGTAAATAGATCCGTTTGAAAACGGCGCATCTGCATGAGCAGCAGGCTCGCCTCTGGCGAGCGCATGATGCTCGCCTGGAGCTGCATTACCGCTTGTGCGGCGATCTTGCCGTCGATGCGCGACCCTCCGCCGACGCCGTCAAATATCGTCTGCGCTAGAGTCAACGCCTCGTCGTGGATCGCCCGGGCGTTTTCGAGTTCCCGAGCCAGTGGTTGAAAGGCTAACTCAGCGGCCGACAGCGGTGCTTGTGCAGCGACCGCATGGCCGTCGGCGAGATGATCCTCGCTGGCTGAACTCGCCGGCGCGCCGGCCTTAACGGGACTGTCGCCCAGGGCATCCGCCACATCAACACCGCGCGCGGTATCGATCACCACTTCGCGGGTGCCATGCTTCTTGAGCTGTTCGATCTCTTCGGTCCGTTGAATCAGCTTGCGATGAAACAGAAACGGCGTCTTTAACCAGGAACGGTCCAAACCGACGACGTACATGCCAATACGCACATCGGCGATCGCTACCCGTTTTCTCGTGGTGATGTCTTCGTGGTCCATGTTGTCCTGCCTATTGAGAGTTAACAATGCGGTGTATGGCAGGCCGCAGCCTGTCACCAACAGCTAAGCTATCGGCAGGTGAACAAAGAAGTTAAATGGCGCCGGCCCAGGGACAGCGGCGGATGGCTAAAGGCAGATTCCGCAGTTGGAAACTGAAGGATAGTCGGGTCTAAACCAACGGGTTCGAAATCTTTCGATTCGAAGTTGACTTCCCTGCCGTCATTCGAGGCTGTGGCGCAATTGTCATTCCGAGGCAAAACCGAGGAATCTCGTCTTCGGAAGTAGCGGATAAGACGAGTCTTGTAGGTCGGGTTAGCCTAGCGTAACCCGACTCAGGTGGCCCACCACTGACAGCAACTTCAACGTCTCGCGTGATAATTTGAATTCAGCAGAAGCATCTCAGTCCGATCGCCGTCGACCAAGTGCTCCAGCGTCGCCATTCTGAAGTACCGTTGGCGATGTGAGACTCTAACCCAACCTAGCAAATTTCTCCAAACTTCGTGCCCTTCGTGTTGAACACTCTCTTCGCTTTAGCGGTTCAGCGCGTCGAACAAATGGAGCTGTTTGATATGGCCTTCGTCTTCGAAATGGACCGGGTAGTTGCCGGTGAAGCAGGCATCGCAGAAACCTTTTTTGTCGCCGTCGAAGTAGGTGTACATGCCGTCGTTGGATAGATAGGCGAGGGTATCGGCTTCGACGAAGCGGCGGATTTCTTCGACGGAGTTGGCCGAGGCGATCAATTCGCCGCGGGTCGGCGTGTCGATGCCGTAGTAGCAGGGACCGGTGGTCGCCGGCGAGCTGATGCGCAGATGGACTTCGCGGGCGCCGGCGTCGCGCAGCATGCGGATGATCTTGCGGCTGGTGGTGCCGCGCACGATGGAGTCGTCGACGACGATGACGCGCTTGCCCTGCAAGACATCGCGCTGGGCATTGAGTTTGATCTTAACGCCGAAGTTGCGGATCGTCTGCTGCGGCTCGATAAAGGTGCGGCCGACATAGTGGTTGCGGATGAGACCGAACTCGAGGGGAATTTTCGATTCTTCGGCAAAGCCCATCGCCGCCGGCACGCCGGAGTCGGGCACCGGCGTGACCAAGTCGGCGTCAATGCCGCTCTCCCGCGCCAGCTGGCGGCCCAGCGACTTGCGCACTTGGTAAACGTTGTGGCCGAAGAGTTTGCTGTCGGGACGAGCAAAGTAAATATACTCGAAAATACATTTGGCATGGGGCACCGGCGGGAACGGCTTGAGCGATTCCAGACCATCGGCGCCGACGGTGACGATCTCGCCCGGCTCAACATCGCGAACATACTCGGCTTCGATCAGATCTAAAGCGCAGGTTTCCGATGCGAAAACGTAGGCGCCGCGATTTTTCCCCTCGGGAAAGCGGCCCAATACCAAAGCGGCGAAAGCCATAGGGATCGCGCGCCGCGATCAGCTTGTCCAGAGTCAGAAATTGCAGCGAGTAGGCGCCGCGGCAGCGGCTCAGCGCTTCGACGATCCGCCCCATCAAAGTCGGCTCTTTCGAAGTGGCGATCAGATGAATGATCACTTCGGTGTCTGAGGTTGACTGGAAGATCGAACCCGCCTGCTCGAGCTCGTTGCGCAGCAAGGTGCCGTTAACCAGATTGCCGTTATGCGCGATCGCAATCGGCCCCTGGGAATATTCGACGACAAAGGGTTGGGCGTTTTTGAGATGGCTCTGGCCCTGGGTGGAGTAGCGGTTGTGGCCGATGGCGTTTTGACCTTCGAGCCGCTTGATCACGTCTTCTTTGAAAGCGTCGGCGACCAGCCCCATCTGGCGATGGGAGATCAGCCCCTTGCCGTCGGAGGTAACGATGCCGCAAGATTCCTGGCCGCGGTGCTGCAGCGCATAGAGGCCCAAATAAACCATGTTGGCCGCTTCGGGATGGCCATAGATGCCCATAACCGCGCACTCGTCATGGAATTTGTCCAATTCATCGGACATCGATAATTTCCGCGATCCCGCCCTAGCCGATTGAACTCTCGAACCAAGCTATTTGAGCCGTGCCGTAAGCCCATTAGACCAGATCGCACGCAATTCTTCTACCGGCAAGTGTAAAAGCGGTAGAAACGCCAGCCGGCTACCGCCGACGGCGCCGAGCGCCAGCAGCGGCACGTGATGCTGCTCGGCGAGATCTTGCAGGCGCTCGAGATTACTTTCTTTGACCGAGACGATAATGCGCGACTGCGACTCGCTGAACAAGAGCGCGTCGGTGCGGATCATTTCATGGGTCTCGACACGCACACCCAAGGGTTTGTCTGGACCGCCTATGCAGCACTCCGCGAGCGCCACCGCCAGGCCGCCGTCGGATACATCATGGGCCGATTGCAGAAGCCCCTGCTCGATGGCGTCGATGCAGCAGTTTTGCACCGCCAATTCCAACTTGAGATCGATCCAGGGCGGCGTTCCGCGGGTTAGGCCGTGAATGGTTTTCAAATACTCGCTGCCGCCCAGTTCCTCCCGGGTACGGCCGAGCAATACGACGACATCTTCGGCGGCCTTGAACCAAGGCGTGACGAAGCGTTCGACTTTTTCCAACAACCCGACCATGCCGATGGTTGGCGTCGGATGGATCGGCACACCGTCGGTTTCGTTGTAGAAACTGACGTTGCCGCTCACCACCGGGACGTGCAACGATAAACAAGCGACGCGCATGCCGTGAATCACCTCGGCGAATTGCCACATCACTTCAGGATTTTCCGGACTGCCGAAGTTCAAGCAATCGGTCAGTCCCACCGGACGGGCGCCGACACAGGCGAGATTGCGCGCTGCCTCGGCGACGGCGAGAACGCCGCCGACATAGGGATCGAGGTAGCAGTAGCGGCTATTGCCGTCAGCAACCAGAGCCAAACCCTTTTCCGTACCCTTGACGCGGATCACCGCGGCGTCGGCGCCGGCGGCGACAATCGTATTAGTCCGCACATACTGGTCGTACTGGCGATAGATCCATTCCTTGGACGCCAGGTTGGGCGAGGCGAGTAATTGCTTCAACACCGCGCCGAAATCTTTCGGCTCAGGAATCGTCGCTAAGTCCAACTGCTGCACTTGATCTTGATAGGCCGGCCGGGCGGTGGGCCGATGATACACCGGCGCTTCCTTGGTCAGCGCGGCGATCGGCATGCACGCCACCTCTTCGCCATCCCAAAACGTGCGAAACTGCTGGTCATCGGTGACTCGGCCCACCACCACGGCATCTAAATCCCATTTGTCGAAGATTTTTTTGATGTCGATTTCGCAGCCCTGCTTGGCGACCAAGAGCATACGCTCTTGGGATTCGGACAAGAGTATCTCATAGGGCGTCATGCCGTCCTCGCGCAGCGGCACCCGTGATAGATCGAGCTCGATGCCGCAGCCGCCGCGCCCGGCCATTTCGGTGGAAGAGCTCGTCAAGCCCGCCGCGCCCATGTCTTGAATGCCGATGATGTAGTCGTGCTGGAATAATTCCAGACAAGCTTCGAGCAATAATTTCTCGGTAAACGGATCGCCCACCTGCACGGTTGGCCGGCGCTGCTCTTTCTCCTCGGAAAACGACTCCGACGCCATGGTCGCGCCGTGAATGCCGTCGCGGCCGGTCTTCGAGCCGACATACATCACCGGATTGCCAATCCCTTGGGCGAGGCCGGTAAAAATCCGCTGCTTGTCGACCAGGCCGAGAGAAAAAGCGTTGACGAGAATGTTGGCATTGTAGCAATCGTCGAAGTAACACTCGCCGCCGACTGTGGGCACGCCGATGCAATTACCATAGCCGCCGATGCCGGCGACCACGCCGGCGACAAGATAGCGCGTGCGCGGATGATCGATGGCGCCGAAGCGCAGCGAATTGAGCGAAGCGATGGGCCGCGCGCCCATGGTGAAAATATCGCGCAGGATGCCGCCGACGCCGGTGGCCGCGCCCTGATAGGGCTCGATGAATGACGGATGGTTATGGCTTTCCATTTTAAACGCCACCGCCAGGCCGTCGCCGATGTCGACCACGCCGGCGTTTTCACCAGGCCCTTGCAGCACGTAAGGACCTTCAGTGGGCAGGTTTTTCAGATAGACGCGGGAACTCTTGTAACTACAGTGCTCCGACCACATGACCGAGAATACGCCCAACTCGGTGTAGTTGGGGGGGCGGCCGAGAAATTCGACGATCTTGCAATATTCATCCGGATTGATGCCATGGCTCGCGACTAACTCCGGCGTCACCGCCGGTTGGAATAATTTTTTGCGCCCCGCCTCAGCCATGGCGCTTCACCCCTTCGGCTACGGCGGCGGCGATCGATGTGAACAACTTCGCGCCGTCGTCGCTGCCGAGCAACCTGTTGCAGGCGTCTTCCGGATGGGGCATCAAACCGAAGACATTGCCTCCTTCGTTACAAACCCCGGCGATGTTTTCCACCGAACCGTTGGGATTGGCCGCCGGCGTGGCTTTGCCCTTGGCATCGACGTAGTGCAGCAAGATCTGACGGTTTTTATGCATGCGTTCGAGGGTGGCGGCGTCGGCGAAATAACAGCCTTCGCCATGCTTGACAGGCATTTTCACAAGCTGGCCTTTTTTCAGGTTGTGCGTTAACGGCGAGTCACTCTCCTCGACCCGCAGATGCACCGGCTGGCAGATGAACTGAAGCCCAACATTGCGCACCAGCGCGCCAGGCAGCAGGCCCACTTCGCAGAGAATCTGGAAACCATTGCAAATGCCTAGAACCAAACCGCCGCGCCGGGCATGCTCGACGACGCCCCCCATGATCGGCGAAAACCGCGCCATGGCACCGCAGCGCAGATAATCGCCGTAGGAGAACCCGCCGGGCAATACCAGACAATCGAATTCGCCGCTGAGCTCGTCTTTGTGCCAAAGCTTTTCGACGCTCTGGTTCAAGTCGAGCTCGAGCGCATCGACGACATCTTGGTCATCGCAAGAACCGGGAAATGTAATGACACCCCAACGCATGGTTTTAACTCAATGAAAAATGGCGAAGGCAAAAGGCAAAACTTTCAGATCGTCGCCCGCCAACATCAGAGTCCGATCATTTGGCATTGTGCATTTTACATTTTTCATTTTGTAGTCAATCGGCTAACCGGCGATTCAACGCCAACTACTCTTGAATCTCGAAGCGGTAATCTTCGATCACCGTGTTACTCAACAACTTATCGCACATCTCGCGCACCCGCAGCTCCGCGTTCGCGCGCGACATGGACTCCATCTCGATCTCCAAGTATTTACCCATGCGCACGTCCTGCACTTCTTTGTAACCCAAAGTGTGCAGCGACCGCTCGATGGCCTTGCCCTGGGGATCGAGTACACCGGTTTTCAGCGAGACAAATATCTTTACGCGCATGATGGTTAACTTTCAGCCAAATGAAACTATTGGAACGCCCGGCGGAAAATAAAATCGATATGGGTCAAATGCTGCTTAACGCCCCAGATTGCCTCAATCTCCTTGGGCGACAAGTACCGCCGGATCTCCCCGTCGCCGAGCAGTTCGCGCTTCATATCGCCACCTTCGCGGCCGACTTTGAGCGCATGGCGCTGGACCATGCGATAGGCGGTGTCGCGGGCGATGCCTTTGCCGACCAAGGCGAGCAAGACCTTTTCTGAAAAAACCGTGCCGCCGCTTTTTTCCAGATTGCGCCGCATGTTGTCGGGATAGACACAGAGATTGCCGAGCACGTAGGTCATGCGCCGCAGCATGAAGTCCAAGGCGATGGTGGCGTCCGGCGCGATCACACGCTCGACCGAGGAATGGCTGATATCGCGCTCATGCCAGAGCGGCACATTCTCCATGGCAGCCACCGCGTAGGATCGCATCAGGCGCGCTAGGCCCGAGACGTTTTCGGAAAGAATCGGATTACGCTTGTGCGGCATCGCCGAAGAGCCCTTTTGTCCCTGGGTAAACGGCTCCTCCGCTTCCTGCACTTCGGTGCGCTGCAAGTGGCGAATTTCCACGGCGAACTTTTCCAGCGAACTGGCGATGATCGCCAACGTCGCGAAGTAGTAGGCGTGGCGGTCGCGCTGGATGATTTGATTGGACACCAGCGCCGGTTTCAAACCGGCCTTGCGGCAGACATAGGCTTCGACCTTGGGCGAGATCTGCGCGAAGGTGCCAACGGCGCCGGAAATCTGGCCGACGCAAATATCGTCCACCGCGGCGCGAAAGCGCACCAGATGGCGCGCCATCTCTTGATACCAAAGCGCCAGCTTGAGACCGAAGGTGATCGGTTCGGCATGCACGCCATGGGTGCGGCCGATCTGCACCGTCCATTTGTACTTGCGCGCCTGCTGGCGCAGCGCCTTCATGAGACCCTTGATATCGTCTTCGAGGATCGCCGAGGCATCTTTGAATTGCAGCGCCAACGCCGTATCCATGACATCCGACGAGGTCATGCCGACGTGAAGATAACGCGCATCGTCGCCGATGGATTCGGCGACGCTGCTCAAAAACGCGATGATCTCATGCTTGACCTCGGCTTCGATCTCGCGAATGCGCTTGACGTCGAAGCGTGCCTTTTTGCGAATCCGCAGGATCGCCGCCTTGGGCACTTTGCCCAACTGCGCCAAACCTTCGGCGGCGAGGATTTCCACTTCGAGCCATTTCTGGAAATTATTTTCTTCCGACCAGATATGACCCATCTCCGGCCGCGTATAACGCGCAATCATGTTCCTAAGATGCCCTTCGCTCGCTCAAAAGTCCAAACATCGAATCAGCAAAATTTAAAATCCGCGCATCCGGCCTTGAACTTTTGAACCTTGAACCCTTGAACTATTTCTCATCCGTATGCCCGAAGCCGCCCGTTTGCCGTTCCGACGGTGGTAACTCGCGCACTTCTTGCCATTCGGCGCGAACGACGCGCTGAACGATCATCTGGGCGATCCGTTGGCCGGGTTCAATGACGATGGGCTCGTCGCCGAGATTGATCGCGATCACTTGGATCTCGCCGCGATAGTCGGCATCGATGGTGCCGGGACTATTGACCAGGGTCATGCCCTGCTTTAATGCCAAACCGCTGCGCGGCCGGATCTGCGCTTCGAAGCCCATCGGCAAGGCGATCGCGATGCCGGTGGGAATCAACACTCGCGCCATCGGCGCCAGCGTCATGTCGGCCGCGATGTCGGCGCCCAGATCCATTCCCGCGGCGCCGTCGGTCATGTAAGCTGGCAGGGCCGAAGCATGATCGCTTGGCCGCACCCGCTTGATCTGAATGCGAATCTGTTCCACTGACGAACCGATTGATTATTTAAGAAACCGGCGAGCGCTAATGGCTCGCCGTGAGGCTTTTGATTTTGCACTCGTCTTTGAAATCGCCGAGTAACGTCAAAGTTATCGCTTCGGGACGAAACAGGCGGTTCGCTAAAGTCGCGACATCGTCGCGCGTCACCGCGCGGATGCTCCGGCAAATCTCGTCGGTGGGCACCATCTTGCCGAAATAGATCTCATTGCGGGCCACATGGCTCATCCACGAATCGGTGGACTCCAACCCCAACATCATACTGCCCACCAGTTGGCCCTGGGTGCGGCGCAGTTCGTCGTCGGTGATGCCGTCTTTCGCGAGCTTGCTCAATTCAGCCAGGATCAGCTCAACTACTTCTTCGGTGGCATCGACATTGGTGCCGGCATAGACGCCGAGATAACCAACATCGATGTAGGACGACGAGAAAGAATAAACCGAGTAGGCTTTGCCACGCTTCTCGCGGATCTCTTGGAACAAGCGCGAGCTCATGCCGCCACCGAGCAAGGTGTTGAGCACGTAAGCCGGATATCGCTGCGGATCGGCTTGCGCAATACCGGCCATGCCCAAGCATATATGGGCCTGTTCTAATTCTTTCGAATGGGGATAAACCCCGCTACCCATCTCCGGCTTGCGCTCGCCGTCGAGCAAGCCGCCCTGGGCGGCGCCGCGATCGCTCACCTGGCCGAGTCTGGCGGCCATTTCCTTGACCAATTCGTCATGGCCGATTTTGCCGGCCGCTGCGACGATCACCCGGCGCGGCTGATAGCGCGCCTTGAAGAAGTTGAGAAAGTCTTCGCGCTGAAAATGGTTAACCGTCGCTTCGCGGCCGCAAATCGGCCGGCCGATCGGATGATCTTTAAAGAAGTCGACACTGAAAAGGTCATGGACATAATCGTCCGGGGTGTCTTCCGCCTGGGAGATTTCTTGCAGGATCACCGAGCGTTCGCGTTCGATCTCCTCGGCATCGAAACTCGAATGGAGAAAAATATCGCTCAGCAGGTCGATGGCCAGCGGCAGGTTTTCGTCGAGAACCTTGGCGTAGTAACAGGTATGCTCTTTGGACGTAAAAGCATTGATCACGCCGCCGACGGCGTCCATCTCCTCGGCAATCTGCGCCGCCGTGCGCCGCTCGGTGCCTTTGAAGAGTAAATGCTCGATGAAATGTGAGATGCCGTTCTCGGCATCGCTCTCATGCCGCGAGCCGTTCTCGACCCAGATGCCGAGACTCACCGAACGATGGTCCTGCATCTCGTGGGAGACCACGCGGATGCCGTTGTCGAGAACCGTCTTCGCAAACATAGCAGTAAGAAACCTTACTGCCGCGGCGCTTCGGCGCCGCCGGCCAGCTCTTCGAGGGCGTCTTTGCGGCTGAGGCGAATCTTGCCTTGTCTATCGATCTCCAAGACTTTGACCATCACTTCGTCGCCCTCTTTGAGCACGTCGCTCACTTTGTTCACCCGCCCGGGCGCCAGTTGGGAAATATGCACCAAGCCGTCGGTGCCCGGCATAATTTCGACGAAGGCGCCGAACTCGACGACCTTGCGCACCGTGCCCCTGTAGATTTTGCCGATCTCCGCTTCGGCGGTGATGGCCTGAACCATTTCGATGGCTTTGCGCGCCGCGGCTTCGTCCGACGACGCGATCGTCACCGAACCGTCGTCTTCAACATCCATCTTGACGCCGGTGGCTTCAATGATGCCGCGGATGACTTTGCCGCCGGGACCGATGATTTCGCGGATCTTTTCCGGCTTGACGTGAATCGTGATGATGCGTGGCGCGTGGCCGGACACCTCGCTCCGCCCCGCCGACAGCGTCTGGTTCATGATGCCGAGAATATGCATGCGGCCTTCTTGAGCCTGACGCAGCGCTTGACCCATGATCGCGCGGTTGACGCCGCTGATCTTGATATCCATCTGCAACGAGGTCACGCCTTCGGCCGTGCCGGCAACTTTAAAATCCATGTCGCCCAAGTGATCTTCGTCGCCGAGGATGTCGGAAAGTATCCGGACATGCTCGCCTTCCTTGATCAAGCCCATGGCGATGCCCGCCACCGGCGCTTTCAACGGCACACCGGCATCCATCATCGACAACGAACCGCCACACACGCTCGCCATCGAGGTCGAACCGTTGGATTCTAGAACTTCTGAAACTATGCGAATAGTGTAAGGAAAGTTTTGGTCGACGGGAAGCACGGGGAGTAGCGCCCGCTCGGCGAGATTGCCATGGCCGATCTCACGTCGGCCGGGGCCGCGCAGGAATTTCACTTCGCCGACGCTATACGGCGGGAAGTTGTAGTGCAGCATGAATTTTTTGAAATGCTCACCCATCAAGGCATCGACCCGCTGCTCGTCGGAAGCAGTGCCCAGCGTGGTGACGACCAACGCTTGAGTCTCACCACGCGTGAAGATCGCCGAGCCATGAGCGCGCGGCAACGCCTCCACTTCGCAACTAATCGGCCGGATATCTTTCAAGCCGCGGCCATCGATGCGCCGCTCCTGATGAATCACCAGACCGCGGAAAACATTTTTCTTGAGCTCTTCGAAAGAACCCTTGATATCTTTTTGCTTATCGGGGAACTCGGCCAACGCCGCCGGCACTACTTCGCTCTTTACCTCCGCGATTCGTTTGTAGCGTTCGAGCTTTTCGGGAATTTCCAGCGCCTGTTGCAGCTTGGCCAGGGCTAGATCTTCGATGCGCTTGCTAACCGCATGGTTGAGCTCGGCCAACGGCACATGGCGCTTGGGCTTGCCGATGGCTTGGCGAAGTTCTTCTTGGAGTTGCAGCAAAGGCTGGATTGCTTCATGACCGGCGAACAGCGCTTCGAGAATCTCTTCTTCCGGAACGATCTGGGCGCCGCCTTCGACCATGACGATGGCGTCCTTGCTGCCGGACATGAAAATATCCATGTCGCTGTCAGCCAATTGAGTTTGCGTCGGGTTCATCACCCATTTGCCATCGATGCGGCCGATGCGTATGCCGGCGAGCGGGCCGTTAAACGGAATGTCCGAGATATGCAACGCCACCGAAGTGCCCAACATGGCAATCACGTCGGGATCGTTTTCCTTGTCGACCGATAACACCGTGGCGATAACCTGAGTCTCGCAGCGCAACCCCTCAGCGAACAGCGGGCGGATCGAACGGTCGATGATCCGGCAGGTTAGAATCTCGGTTTCCGAAAGGCGGCCTTCACGCTTGAAGAATCCGCCTGGGATCTTACCGGCAGCAAAGGCCTTCTCCTGATAGTCAACGGTCAACGGAAAAAAATCCATGTCGGATTTGAGCTCTTTAGCCGCCACTGCGGTCACGAGCACGACAGTCTCGCCATACTGAACTAAGGCGGCGCCATCGGCCTGCTTAGCCAAACGGCCAATTTCGATGGACAAGGGTCGCCCATGAAAATCCATTTCGACTTTCTTGATCATAGAAAAATCCTCTGAAGGGAGATGGATGTAACGGAGGAGTGGGAACGGCGGGCGACCGGCTAGAAGCTACTTGCGTATTCCAAGGCGCTGGATCAAGCTTTGATATCTCTCGAAGCTATTCTTTCTGAGATAGTCCAAAAGCCGCCTCCGCTGCCCAACCATCATTAGGAGGCCACGACGAGAGTGGTGATCCTTCACATGAACCTTGAAGTGCCCGGTGAGATGTTCGATACGCTGGCTTAACAGCGCGACTTGCACTTCAGGTGAGCCGGTGTCCGTCTGATGAACCCTGAACTGTTCGACCTGACCTTGTTTCTGTTGTCCAGTGATTCCCATTGCTTCGCTCTGCTTCTCTCTTTCTTTCCTTTTTAGTTTTAAAATTTCTACCATACCGAGTCTACGTTGTAAAGTAGACCTTCAGAAACTGCCCCTTATTGCTCCCCAATGACGCTGGCCCCGCGATGTCGTGGAAATTGCGGCTTCGCGACGATGAATCCGGGCAGGCGCAGTGCTTTCCGGCCGCTATCCGGCAACAACCACAAGCATCGCTGCGAATTTTTGCAAATGTCCCGATATGGACGATTGAATTATTTAAGTATCTCCGCCACCGCTTTTATGCTACTCTGCCACAAAGTCTCGTGAAACTTCTCACCGCATATTGTGCCGGCGTCCTGCTCCAGCTGGCACTCGCCGGGCCATGTTTAAGCACCGAGTATTATCGTTGGGTCGACGGCAACGGGGTGTTGCACATTACCGATAATCTTCACAATGTGCCACCCAACCAGCGCCCCAACGCCGGCCGCATTCAGGCCCCAAACCCACCCCGGCAGGCAGATGCAGAGAAAAAACCTCGACCCAGCAATAAAGCCTCGGTGCCAATGGAAAAACATGGCTCGGTGGCGCTGGTCCAGGCGACTTTGAACAATAAACGCGCGGTCAAATTCGTCGTCGACACCGGCGCCAGCTACACGCTGATTTCCAATGCGGTTGCCTACGATCTCGGCATCGAACTCGGCGCCAATCCCAAGACCATGCCCTTCCAAACCGCGAATGGCTTGATCAACGCACCGATCACCAACATCGAGTCGATCTCCATCGGCGGCTTGGAGATTCGCAATCTCGCCATCGCCATCCACGACGCCGTCCCCGACCCGCGAAGTCGCCGGCCTGCTCGGGCTAAATTTTTTGAGCAACTTTAAGCTGGATATCGATACCCAGAAGGGATTTCTGCATTTGGAGAAGAAGTAGCCGCGCCATTCGCCGAACTCAGCGCGAGCAATATTCATTGACGCCCCGCCCAAAATTCCCGTTGTCAAAGTAAGTATTGAGCCCTAACCGACAAAAGAAATTCACCGTAATTGATGACCAATCCTAAAAAGTCCCCTCTCCCCTTGCGGGAGAGCGCTAGGGTGAGGGGAATTCAATTGCGCACCCTCACCTCTGTCCTCCCGTCAGAGCCGGTGTCGTAACTGTCATGCCGAGGCCCTTCGGCTTCGCTCAGGATAAACTCCGCCGAGGAATCTCGCCTTCGTAAGTGGCAGAAAAGACGAAGTCCCCTCGCTCCGCTCGGGATGACAAGAAGGAGAGATTTCCGCATTGTGACACAGTCTGTCGAGACAGAGGTTGTCACTCCGGTGATCACCGTGCTGGCTTGTATTCATCGCTCCTACCACCTGACATTCACCAACGGTCTTCTAATAAAGAATGTCGGGATACGGTTTGACACGGACAAAAACCTTAAGAGCCACCCGCGGCAGTGTACAAGGCGTGTACGCTCGTCTAGGATAACGGCTATGCTAGACAACTTCCTGCAGATTCTTCCAGAGGTAATTTTCGACGCCGCCGAGAAATTGGGCGGGCGTTGCACGGGCCGTTTCTACGCGCTCAATGCGATGGAAAATCGCGTGTACGACATCGAGATGGAAGAAGGCCCCCACGTCGTCATCAAATTTTACCGCCCCGGCCGCTGGAGCCGCGCCACGATTCAGGCCGAGCACGACTTCCTGAAGGCCCTCGAAAAAAGCGAAATTCCCGTCGTCTGCCCACTCACGGACAACAAGGGACAAAGTGTTTTCGCAATCAACGAAGTGATGTTCACGATCTTCCCGAAGCGTCCGGGACGACTGGAGCCGGAACTGAATACGGAACAGCTCACGCGCCTGGGAAGGTTCATGGCTCGCCTTCATAACGTCGGGGCGACGGTAAAAGGCGCGCCCCGTTTACGGCTTGATCCGCAAACTTACGGGCGCGATCCGTTGAAGTTCTTAACAGACGGAAACTTCATTCCGCTGCAACTCGCAAGTCGCTTCGAAATCATCGTTACGCAAATTTGCGATGCCATTACTCCTCGTTTCGCGGACGTCGAGCTACGTTCTGCTCCACGGCGATTGCCACTCGGGAAATATTTTGTGGAATCGAGACGATCCCTACTTCATCGATTTCGACGACATGCTCTACGCGCCTCCCGTTCAAGACATCTGGATGCTCACCGGCGGAGATGACGACTACGGCAAAGAGCGAAGGCAGATCTTGCTCGAAGCCTACGAACAGTTCAGAACTTTCGACATGACGACCATGCAACTCATCGAGCCGCTGCGGGCGCTGCGCATGATTCACTTTTCCGCATGGATCGCGCGCCGCTGGGAAGACAGCGCTTTCAAAATGGGGTTTCCTGACTTCGGCACCGAGCGCTATTGGCAGGAGCAAATCGAAGGGCTGGCACTGCAATTGGAAAAAGTGCAATACCAAATCACCGATCTCTACCATTGAACACGGCCATTTTTGCCGAAGATTCTTAGCTTTTCCCCGACGTATCGCACAATATTTCACTCCCCCGGCAGAGTAAACCAACTAGAATACACCCCGGCCACCGAGTGAAACTTGCTACACCGAGTGCATGCTCAAAAGTTGAGAGTATTAGAGCGGTTTCGCGGGCGCCGAGCATTAACCTGTCTCATACATTAGCGAGCTCGCTCGACAAAACCGGCGACGATGCGAGTGAGCTAGGCACCGACAAGGTTAACCAGTCAGTTTTAGACGTGCTCGTAGTGGCCTTGCTGCTTGGTTGCCAAATGATAAATCCCTTCATTCCGCCCTCCGGATAACGACCACCGAAGCCCAGCAGTTCATCGCCCGGCAGTGTGGCAACATCGTGGAGTTGCACGCGGCCGCCGACCGCTTGCAGCAATCGCACCCCTGCAGCGGTGTGGACAAATCCTTTGGCGCGCAGCGCGCCGATGGCCCGAAAGCGCGCGACCAGCGACGTTTCATCGACGCCGGCCTCGACCGTGACCACCTCGCTGGTAAACCGCTCGTGCCTGTGCGGCCCCGCAGCGCCGCCACCGCGGCGGCGCTGGCCGCGCAGGTCCTTAGGGTCAGGCGGGAAAAATACTGAGGCATCCACTTGGCCATGACTGCTGCGCACCATCGGCGCGTCCGGCTCGATCGCACGCAAACAAGCTTCGATTGCCGGTAGCGCACTGTCGGGCACTAGATCGACTTTGTTGAGCACAAGCAGATCCGCAGAGGTGAGTTGGTACTCGAAGGTTCCCGCGAGATCGCGCTGCTCCAGCACTTGCTCGGCATTGACGACCACCACCGCAAGGTCGTCGGCGATCCACGACCGCACCGGCCCACGCCAAAGATTCACCTGGGTGTCACCGGGGAGGGCCACCCCCGAGGTCTCGATAATAATCTGGTCGGGATTCACTTTCTGCCGCAGCATCTCCAACGTGACGACCAGCTCGTCCGAGAGCTGGCAACAAACGCACCCGCCATCGAGCTGGACCACCGCCGGCCCGCCGGCACCGAGCAGCGCCTGATCAATGCCGAGCGCGCCATACTCGTTGGAGATGACGGCGACGCGCTTGGCGTTGCGCTTAGCCTCGGCAAGCAGCCAGCGAACGAGCGAAGTCTTTCCGGCGCCAAGGAAACCAGAGACCAGCAGGATCGGGATCACAGATGAAGAGTGAACTCTGTTGATTTGGGATGCAAGGCGATGAGATCCTTGGGTGATTGTTATAGTTACGAGAAATCAGCCCCGACCACGGCTAGAATCGGACAGCCATTTCTTACGCAGCCGACGTCATTCCAAATTCTAACACGCAAAGACCGACACTGCGTTTCACGAAGTGGTAACGTCCCGTGGCTCGCGCGGACAACGCCCGCCTGCTCAAGTTCGCCGATCTCGCTGTCGCTACAGCCGATGCCATGGAGGACTTCAACGGTATGCTCGCCTAACACCGGCGCAAAGTGGCGAAAGGTCGGCGGCGTGGCCGATAAGCGGAACGGCGACGAAAGTTGCCGCACTTTTCCCTCCAGCGGATGATCCAGCTCCAGCACCATGCCGCGCGCCTTGGCAAACGGTCCTTCCAGCACCTCGTCGAATTCCAGCATCGGGACGACCGCGATCTCCTTGGGGATAAGCGTCCAGCCATTCGTCGCGTGTCTTGGTCAGCATATGCGCCTTGACCTTGCGAATGCGCTCCTCGTCGCCGAACGGCATCTTATCGCGCATTTCCGGCAGCCCAACCGCGTCGCAGAAGGGCGCCCAAAAATGCGCCTGCGCCGATGCCGCGCTGCTCAAGTATTTGCCGTCTTTGCATCGAAGATTGCCGATGCTTGGGAAACCGCGCTTGCGCACGCTCTTTTTGCGGAAGTAGTCGGGTACGTTGGCATTCACGAACGCCGTGCCGCCTTCCACCAGGGCGATGTCGACCTGTTGACCGCGTCCGGTTTGCTCCCGCGCCCAGAGAGCGGCTTGGATCGATATCACCGCCAATGCAGCAGAATAGCTGTCCACAGGCTGGAAAAGCATGTCCGCGGGCTCGCCGTCCTGCCCCGTCGTTAACGCGCTCACCCCGGACATCCCCTGGGCGTTGCGCTCGTTGCCGGGCCATTCGGTAAAGCTGTTACCGAAGCCGTAACCGCTGAGCGTGGCGTAGATCAAGCGCGGGTTGATCTTGCTAAGCGTCTCGTAGTCGGCGCCCAGACGTTTGTAAACACCGAGACGAAAGGAACCGAAGAAAACATCTGCGTCCGCGACCAGCCGATGGAAGATCGCTTGGCCTTCCGGCTTCTGCAGATTGATCGCGATGCTGCGCTTGTTTCGGTGGGTGTGGTCCCAGCCATTAGACCGAGCCTCACCTTCCAGCGCATCCAGATTAACGGAGAGGTTGCCCCTCGACGCGCGGGCTGCCTGTTGATCGCGGTAGGCACTCCGGTCGGCAACGTCCTCGATTTTCAGAACATCCATGCCAAGATCGGCAAGCATCCACGTTGCCATGGGGCCTGGCACCAGCCTGGTCAGATCGAGCATGCGAAAACGTTCCAGCGGAAGCGTCATCTCATTGTCCCCTTATTTCTCGTCCGTTTAGCTTGGACATGGCCGCACCGCGCACCAGCCATTTGCCGCGCTAGTGGATCCATTAATTGTGT
>CAWJZV010000027.1:0-172517 GCA_963847445.1 uncultured delta proteobacterium
AGAGGCCAACCAGAGTTTTTCAAAGGCGATGAAAGCCGTGAAGCAAGGCAAGGAGGTCGTGTTGACTGAAAGAGGAAAGCCCATTGCAGTGATCAAGCCGCTCCATCCAAAGGAAGATCAAGAGGCGGTGATTTTGCGTTGGAGGCGGAGGGAATACTAAGACCGGCTTTGAAACGGGGACCGATGCCTAAGCCAACCTGGAAGCCGATCCGCGTGAAGGGCAAGCCCATGTCGCAGACTATCATTGAGGAGCGCGATGAGCGGTGACATTCGCCTAGTTCGACACGAGCGCTTTGATAAAGCGATACGTTGCGGCATCCGGACTAAGGATTCCCTTCGTCACGGGAGATGACCGGCAGCGGGAAGCTGCGGGAGACATCGGTCTTGATGTTGTGTGGGTCGGCGGCTGAGCCGCAACCGAAACGCGGAGATATCTCTCGCAAAGACGCGAAGGCCGCAAAGGTGACGGGCGATGCCCGTCATCCCGAGGGGATACGAGGGATCGAGGAAGGATTTCTCCAAGGGTCGAAATGACAACGATTCCGAACTTGGCGACTTTGCGCCTTTGCGGGAGGAATATCCGAATTCGAGAAATTCACCGCAGATGAGGTCTTAGGCTCGGCCCTTTTTTAGCGCGCCGGCAAGTAGGAAAAATCGAAAACCTGGTTCGCCGGGATTTCTTTGGTGATATTTTCCGTCTGGCGGGCGTCGCGGATGGTGTCGGCGATGAGCTGGGCGTCGACGCGGCCGTCGGCGGTTTCGACTTGTTTATGTTGCTCGTAGATCTTCGACAGCAGGTCTTCGTCTTCGATGCGCATCGCGCGTTTGAGCGTCGGGAAGATTTTCGCCTTGTTCTCTTTGGCAAACGCTCTGGCGCGTGCCAGCGCGCGGGTGAGGCGGCGGACTTGGTCCGGCGAACGTTCCAGTGTCTCGCCCAAAGTCGCCACCCCGGTGCTCGGCAGGCGCACGAAGTTGCCTGAGAATCCCAAGTTAGTGAGTCCTTCGCGATAGGCGAGAAAATTAAACGGCGGATTGAGCATGGCCGCGCCGATGCGGCCGGTCTTGAGCGCGGAGATCATCGCGGTTTGTCCCGGAATGGTGATGACGTTGACCTGGCTGGGATCGATTTTCGACTGGCTGAGGATGCGCCGCATGATGATGTCCTGCAATCCGCCGCGCGAAGAGATCGCAACTACTTTGCCTTTTAACTCGGAGATCGTGCTGATGTTAGCCGCGCCGACGAGATCCTGCAGCGGCCGGTCGACGAACAGCATGACGATGCGCACGTTGATGCCGCGGATGGCGGCGGCGACCGCGGAACCCATGGTGGCGGCGTATTGAATGTCGCCGGCGAGCAGCACCTTGATGTTGAGGGACGCCGGCATGACGACCATCTCGGCGTTGAGGCCTTCCTGTTGGAAGAAGCCATGCTCTTTGGCGACGAAGAACGGCATGGCGGTGATGGTCACCGACGGCAGGCCGATCTTGATGTTTTCGGCGTGGGCGAGTGATCGGCAAGCGTACTCACGAACAAAATCACGCCAAGAGCAATGAGGACTCGGCAAGTCTTACATCCTTGATGGTCGAGGATTGAGCTGAGGGTGATCTGGTATTGCATCGCCCCCTCACCCTAGCCCTCTCCCGCAAGGGGAGAGGGAACCTGAGTTCGGATCGTTGTTGTGCGGAGTGCATGGCTTGTCGAATCCTCGTTTGGTCTTTTAAAGATGTTGCTTCAATCCAGCGGATAAAGCTTGCGCGCGTTGTCGTTCAAAATCTTACGTTTAGTCGCAGCGCTGAGCTTGGGATGATTGACGATCGGTTCCGAGGCGCCGGGCCAGCGGCTGTCGAAGTGGCTGTAGTCGGAGGCGAAGACCAGCCAGTCGTCGCCGAAAGCTATCGACGACATGGGCGAGCTCGTTTTCATCGGCCTCGAAGGAAAAATAAAGCTGGCCGCGTTCGAGCAGTTTGCTCGGTTCCGCCTTCAACTCCGGCGTCTGCACGCCGAGCACTTCGTAATGCTCGTCCATGCGGTGAAACCAGTAGGGCAGCCAGCCGCAGCCGGATTCTAAAAACACGAAGCGCAACTTGGGAAAGCGGTCAAGCACGCCTTCGCCGAGGATCACCGATAAGGCGATCATCTGCTCAAACGGATGGCCGAACAGGTGCGAATAAAAAAACTTGTCGACGCGCTCGGTGCCGGTGGCATCGGAGCCGTAGCGGCCGAGAAACATATGCACGCAGATCGGCACGTTTAACTTTTCCGCTTCGGCGTAGAGCGGAAAGTAATAGGGATCGCCGAGATGGCGGCCTTTGACGTTGGGAAAGATCGACGCGCCGACCATGCCGAGTTCTTTGACGCTGCGGCGCAATTCGCTCACGCTGGCGGCGATGTCTTGCTGCGCCAGGGCGGCGGTGCCTTTGATGCGCTTGGGGTCGGCGGCGCAATACTCGGCCAGCCAGGTGTTGCGCGCGCTGGCGAGCGCGGCGGCGAGGCCGGCGTCTTCCAACGCCGGGACGGTTCCCGCCAAGCCGGCGCCGAACAACACGGCGACATCGATCTTCTCGCTGTCCATGTCGACCAAGCGCGCTTGCGGATCGGTCATGCCGGGCCGGCGCGGATGGGGCCGGCTGTAGGGGCCGCCGACGCCGATGCCGAGGCCGCTGGGGCGCGGCCAGGCTTTGCCTTCGATGATTGTGCGCAACTGACCGTTGCCGCTGTCGCGCCGCTCGGGAGCCTGGCTTTTGTACTTTTCTGGCAGCCGCGCTTTCCAGTCGATATGATTTTCTTCCAGGTGGCCGTCGGCGTCGACGGTGCCGAATAAGTCTGCCATGCGGACCTCGCTTTGCTCGTGGGCAATTACCAGATTACAAATTTCAGATTCCAAATTTTCGGACCGCTAGGTGTCGAGCAGACCGGGGAAAAAGACTTCTTCGATTTTCGCCAGGCGTTGGGTTAGCCCTTCTTCGTGGGAACTGCGAAAGAGCGTTTCCAGCATTTTGCGTATTTTTCGCGATGCCGAACGGAAAGGGGTCGGTGCCGACCATTTGTTCCTGGCTGGCGCGATCGCTGTGTTCGAAATAGAGATAAGCCGGGTTGCCGAAGTTGCCGCGCTCGTAGGCGATGCGTTTGCTTTCGCTGAACAGGCGCAAAATTTCGCGCGGCAGTCCAGGATTTTGTTCGAGCACTCGGCGCTGGGCGACGATGACGTGGTTGGCCGGCACGATGCCGGTCTTCTTGTAGAACTGGTCGACGATGGATAGGCCGCCGTCGGCGAACATTTTGCGCAGCCGCGGGTTGCCTTCCAGCGGCGTGCCGCCGTAGCGGTCGATATTCAAAGTCATCAGCTTGGGGTCATGGCGCGGCGCGAAGCCGTAGGCGGCGTCGATCTCGCCCTTGTCGAGCATGACATCGAAGGTCTGCTCCTTGGTGAGCCAGGTCGTCGACACGCCGGCGGGGGGCCTGCTGTCCATGCCGAGCAGGCCGCCATGACTCAGGTCTTGGACCCGGCCGATGTACCAGGAGATGTCATTCGGTTGGATGTTACAAAGTTCGCGCAGAATAACTCTGAACCACAAACCCGCGGTCATGACGTAGTCAGGGATGCCGACTCGTTTACCTTTGAGATCGCAGAGCGCTTGGATGCCGGCGCCGGTGTTGACGAACAGCGTCATCCAGACAAACGCTTTGGCGGGAAAGATCGGCAGCGCCGCCCACTGCCAGCGCTCGCCCTTGGCCTGCTCGCGGGTGATGAGAAATTCGGAGAGCGACATTTCGAAGACATCGAATTCGTCGTTCTTGAGATTCCTGAAAAATAGCTCCGGCGGTGTGGTGACGTGAATATCCAGAGTCGCCTTGGCCGATTTGACGCTGCCGTCGATGAGCGGCTCGAAGCGGGGATTTTTGGTGACGCCGACTTTTAGGTTCAACATTGGAATGACTCGTTTCTCAAAAATGATGTGTCCTTCATACGCCGAGGCACGCCGGAAGGTCAAACCGCGCGGGCGGCGCTGAGGCACAGTTGCCGCAAACGAGGAACGGGTGTCTCACCACGAAGGACGCGAAGGACACGAAGGTTCGGATAGAATCAAGATTCCGAACTTCGCGTGCTTCGCGCCTTTGTGGGAGATGATATTCCGATCTACCGGTTATAGCGCCGGTCGCGGGTTACGACGGATTGCGCACGACGAAATGTTGTTCGGGCACGGGATAGCCGGCGGCGCCGCAGGTCTCGCGGATGACTTTGTTGGTATCGAAATAAACCTGCCAGTAGTTATCGGTGTGGCAGTAGGGGCGCACGGCGAGCACCGGGCCGTTGAAGTTGAACTCAAGCAGTTCGACATCCGGCGGCGGGTCGGTTTTGATATTCGCCATCTTGCCGACCCGTTCCTTCAGTAGTTTGATCGCTTCGTTGTGGTCCACCGAGTGGGCGAGCTGGGCTTTCAGGTCGACGCGGCGGAACGGGTTCGCCGAGAAGTTCTGAATCGTGTCGGAGAATATTTTGTTATTGCCGAGCATCGTCAGCACGTTATCCGGTGTGACCACCGCCGTGACGAAGAGGCCGATCTCCTTGACCGTGCCGGTGACACCGGCGGCGGTGACGAAGTCGCCGACCTTGAAGGGCCGGAGCACGATCATGAACGCGCCGGCGGCGAAATTCGCCAGCAGGCCGCTCCAGGCCATGCCGATGGCGACGCCGGCGGCGGCGAGGATGGCGGCGAAGCTGGTGGTCTCGACGCCGAAGTAGCCTAAGATGGCGACGACCAAGATGACATTCAGCGTGACCGAGATCACGGTGCCGATGTAGCGCAGCAGGGTGGGATCGACTTTTTGCTTTTCCAGCGCCGATGTCACTAAGCGGATCGCTAAACTGATCAGCCACCGGCCGACCAAATAGAAAATGATCGCGCCGACGACTTTGAAGCCGACCTGAATGCCGACATCGATAATCGTTTGCATGGTTTTACCCACGTCCATGAGTTCTGACCCTCCTTAGCGTGTCATGAATTTCGTCTACGTTTAGATGTGCAGCGACTTCGCTAGTCACGAAGAAACTCTCTTAACTCTGCTCACGCAAACTTGTCAATCGAAAAATCGCCGACCGTGGCGTGAATTCACGGCGCGTGTTGACTTGATTTACGCTGCGATAAGTCATTGGACATTGGTCTGTGCTTCAGGTATGAGAGGAAATCCTACGTTCGTACCAACTCGGAGGTTCAATATGAAAATCTGTCATTACGACAATAAACAGGCCGGCGTCGTCGTCGGCGACAAAGTTATTAACTTCGGCGACGCGATGATCAAAGCCGGCCTGGCGCGCCAAGGCTACACCATGCTCGAAATCATCGACGCGCTAGCCAACAATCCGGCGGCGATGCAGATCGCCCGCGACGCGGCGAATGGCTCGGGCGGGCTCGATTTGAAATCGGTGAAACTGTTGGCGCCAATCCAAAACCCCGGCACGCTGTGGGCTGCGGCGGCTAACTATGGCGCGCACCGCGCCGAGATGGTCGATCGCATGGGCAGCGCCAACAAACAGATTATCAACAAAGACGACTTGATGGCGGAGTTCTTCATCAAGACCACGTCGTCGATCATCGGCCCCGGCGACACGATCATTTTGCCGAAGATGTCCAAACTGGTCGACTTCGAGTGCGAGCTGTGCGCCGTCATCGGCAAGCCGGCGCGCAAGGTCAGCGAAGCGGATTCGCTCAACCATGTGTTCGGCTACATGATGTGCTGGGACATCAGCCAGCGTGATCCCTGGGGCAAGGGCATGCACAACACGCGCAACATGCGCAAAGGCTTCGATACCTTTACCGGTTTGGGCCCGTGGATCGTCACCCGGGATGAAATCGACGAACCGCAGAATTTGTCGATTACAGTTTTGCAGAACGGCAAAGAAGCGATGATCGCGCACACCAGCGACATGATCTGCGGCCTGCGCGAGCATATTCGCTTTCTCAGCAACTGCGTGACGCTGCGCTCCGGCGATTGCATCACCACGGGCACGCCGGCCGGCGTCAGCAAATTGCACGATGGCGACAAATTGCATGGCACGATCGAGAAGATCGGCAGCATGGATTTGTACGTCAAAGACGAAGCGTAGAGATTATTGAGAGAGAGGCTTGCCCTCGAGCGCGCGAAAAAGTTCGGCCCTTAAAGAGCCCTCCCTATCCTCGCGGAGAGGGATAGTCGGAACAAAGCAAGATTGAGGAGTTCGAATTATGCCAGCGGCGCCTAAAGCCAATCCACCGATTCGAACGTTACTCGGCCCGGGTCCAAGTCCGGTCAGCCCGCGCGTGCTCGCGGCGCTGGCGCTGCCGGTGGTCGGTCATCTCGATCCGAAGTTTTTGGAAATCATGGATCAGAGTATGGCGATGCTGCGCGAGTTGTTTCAGACCAAGAACCGTTTGGCCCTGCCGATGTCGGGCACGGGCAGCGCCGGCATGGAGACCTGTTTCGTCAATTTGATCGAACCCGGCGAACGCGTGCTGATCGGCGTCAACGGCGTCTTCGGCACGCGCATGGTCGACGTCGCGCAGCGCTGCGGCGCGCAAGTCGACACGGTTGAGGCGGAGTGGGGCACGGCGCTCGATGCCCAAAAGGTCAAAGAGGCGCTGGCAAAGAATAAATACAAACTGGTCGCCGTGGTGCATGCCGAGACTTCCACGGGCGTGCTCCAGCCGATGGACGATATCGCCAAGCTGGTGCGCGACAGCGGCGCGCTGTTGGTGGTCGATGCCGTGACTTCGTTGGGCGGCGCGCCGGTGCGGGTCGACGAACTCGGCATCGACGCCTGCTACAGCGGCACGCAAAAATGTTTGGGCTGCCCGCCGGGGCTGTCGCCGGTGACCTTCAACGAGCGCGCTGTTGAGGTAATCCGCCAGCGCAAGACCAAGGTGCAGAGCTGGTATCTCGATCTGTCGATGATCGAAAAATACTGGGGCAGCGAGCGCGTCTATCATCACACCGCGCCGATCTCGATGAACTACGCGCTGCACGAAGCGCTGCGCATCGTCCTCGAAGAAGGGCTGGAAAAATCCTGGCAGCGCCACAAGCAGACCCACGATGTGTTTATCCGCGAGATGCGCAAGCTGGAAATCGAACCGGCGGTGGCCGAATCGATCCGCGCGCCGATGATCAACGCCATCAAGATTCCCGAAGGCGCCGACGACGCCAAGGTGCGCGCGCGCTTATACGACGAGTTCAACATCGAAATCGGCGCCGGCTTGGGGCCGCTCAAGGGAAAAATCTGGCGCGTCGGTTTGATGGGCCATGGCTCGCGGGTGGAGAATGTCGAGATTCTCGCCGGGGCGCTGAAAGAAGCTGATCTAGCTCATCTTTCGACTCCATGATCATACTGCAATGAGGGTCGAGGATAGAGGATGGATGATCGAGACGGGTAACGCGGCGGCTGTCCGATCCTTTCTATTGCCTTGCCA
Organism: uncultured delta proteobacterium; assembly: GCA_963847445.1. Taxonomy (GTDB): domain Bacteria; phylum Desulfobacterota; class Binatia; order UBA9968; family UBA9968; genus DP-20. The sequence continues at coordinate 7,444 of CAWJZV010000027.1, forward strand.
TCCTCCTCCTCGACCATTCTTCTCTAGCTATACAACTTCGCCACCCATTCCCCATAGCCATTGTACGGCAGCGTCGGCCGGCGTTCGCCGGTGTCGATGAGTTTTTCCGTCGCTTGCGACCAACGTGGGTGGGGCGTGTGGGGGTCGACGTTGGCAATGAAATCGTATTCGCTGGGCCGGTTGCTATTCCAGAAGGTAGTCGGCCGTTCGGCGGTGAATTCGATTTTGACGATCGACTTGATGCTTTTGAAGCCGTACTTCCATGGCACGACCAGGCGCAGCGGCGCGCCATGCTGTTTGGGCAGCGGATGACCGTAGATGCCGGTGGCGAGGAGGGTGAGTTCGTTCATCGCTTCAGCCATGGTCAATGCTTCGGAATAGGGCCAGGGACCGTAGGATGGGCTTTGATTGCTCGCCTGGTCGGGTTTCATAAACGTCACCAAGCGGATGAACTTGGCCGCTGAGAGCGGTTCGACTTTCTTGAGCAGCGCGGCTAGCGGAAATCCCGTCCACGGCACCGCCATGGCCCAGGCCTCGACACAACGAAAACGATAGAGCCGCTCTTCAAGTCCCATGGAGCGAACCAGTTCGTCGATGTCGTAAAGTCGCGGCTTGGCGACCAGACCGGCAATCTCCACCTGCCATGGATGGGTCGTCAGGCGCGCGGCGTTTTTGTAAACCCGACTCTTGAAGACGCTGAACTCGTAGAAATTGTTGTACGAAGCGGCGTAGGCTTCGTCGGTAACTGGACGATCGAGGATGAACTGTGGGTTGCGGCGTGCGGGATAGCGATCGGCTGCGGCCGGCTTTTCCTGAGCGCCGAGGCGAATTGCATCGCCGGCGGGGCCGCAGGCGGATGTCAATCCGCCGGCAATGCCGAGTCCGATGAGGCCGGCCGATTTGACCAGCTGGCGGCGCTGACGGAAAAATTTCTCCGATGTGAGCTCGCGCTCGGAAAGTTGCCAGGATTTTCGGATATGGACAGCCATACGGCCATCGTGCTGACGATGCCGCCGGTTTGCAAGCGCGGATTTAACGAAATTCTCGAACTGGCGAGCTAGCGGTTGACCGCGACGTCGACGGGGACGGCGAATTCTCTTCGGATGTAACCACTCGGTCCATTGTGATGGGGTCGGACTTCGAGCCAGTCGCGGCTTCGGCTGATCACCGTGACTTTGGTGCCGATGGTGAATGTCGTGAGCACCGGCGCGCTGAAGTTCGGTTCCTTGCGCAGCAGTGTCGCGTATTTGATCCGGAGTTCTGCGCCAGCGGCTTTGACCGCCGGCGGCGCAGGCTTCTCCGTCACCGGAGCGGGTTTGGTGACCGCTGCCGGTCGCGCTACCGCAGCGGGTGTCTTTGCCGGTTGGGCGGTTTCCGGTTTCGCTACGGGAGTAGCCACCACTTTTTCAATCGCGCTATTTAAAAAGCTTTCCCAACGCACCAAGGTGGTGATATCCATGCCCTCCTGAACGAATAGCAGGGGACATTGAACAGTCACAGTTTCGCTTAGCAGCTCGGTAAATGTCCATTTGCCGGTTTCCGCAAGCACGGTCTTTTTGAACTCAGCGTCGTTGATGCGCGAGGATACTTCCTTGACCTGGCTGACTTCGCCGGTCGGGGTGACGCTGAATTGTAAAATCAAGCTACCCACTAGCTTGTCATTGCGCGCGATCTCCTGGCGAAATAGATCCCGCACCGCTTGTAATTGATTCTCGATCCGAGCCGCGATGCGAGCGTCTTGCATCGATTCTCCCTTGGCGGTCTTGACGGAGAAACCGAGATCCTGGGCGAGAAACACCATGTCGCCGAGGGCCATGTTCATGGTGTGGACGGGCTTTTGGGAGAATTTGTCAGGCGGTGGTGCAGGCTTGTTCGAAGATTGCGTGCCGATTCCGGAGTAGTAGAGCATTACTCCCAGGCCGATCGTCCATACTACCACGACGATTAAACCCTTGAGGCCAAACCTCCCCGCTTTGCCACCATTGTGATCCATTCAATACGTCCCCACTGAAAAGATTAGATTGCCTAGCCTTGGAGCAAGTTGCATACCCGTCATGGCTGGCCAAGTTATCCAATTTTGGGAAAATCTTGTCAATTGAAGCCAGAAGAGCATGTTCGATCTATTGGGAGGAGCCTTAGTCCCTTACACAACATTAATTTGGCTACGGTTGTCAACAATTGGTCATGGGCGTCCACATGCGTAGCGGGACGCGATGCGGGCGCGGTGAACAGTTTTCGGAGATATTCTGGCGTAGCGAGCGAATTTGTTGCGCAGTAAGAATCGTTTTAGCTTAGGTTAGGCGTTGCCTGTCAGACTTGTTTCCGGCACTTCGATGACGCGGCGGCCTGTTTGGCAATTTAACTCAATTGATGGTAACGAGATTAGCGGCGCGGGGGATCGAATCGGACCCCTCGCAATTTGACCATGGAAAGGAAAACGAGATGAAACGACTGCTCTTGTTGGCTGCATTGCTGTTAGTTCCGGGCGCGGAGCTGGGCGCGCAAACACCTTACTATCAGGGGAAGACCATCACTTTTATTGTCGGGTCGGGGGCCGGAACGGCCTACGATATTTACGCCCGTCTGTTGGCGAGCCATATCGGCAAGCATATTCCAGGCAATCCGACCGTGATCATGCAGAACATGCCGGCGGCCGGCGGCATCGTCGCGGCCAATTACGTCTACGCCGTCGCCAAGCCCGACGGCTTGACCATCGCGTCGATCAATCCGGCGCACTATTTCAATCAGCTGCAGGGCAACAAGGAGATCAAATTCGACTGGACGAAGTTCTCCTGGCTCGCCAGTCCGGATAAGTCGGAGCATATGCTCTACATGCGCACCGACGCGCCATATAAGAGCATGCGGGATATTCGCAACGCCAAGGAGCCGCCCAAAGTGCGGCGCCACCGGTACCGGCACCAGCGGCCATTACATTCCGCGCTTGCTCGAAGAGCTGCTCGGCACCAAGTTCAACATCGTCACCGGCTATGCCGGCGGCAATGAAATTGACATCGCCACGGAGCGCAACGAGGTCGTCTGCCGGTCATTTACCACCCAGGCTTATTTTTCTCGCGAGCCCTATCACACCTGGCGCAAAACCAATCTTGTGCGGATTCTCATGCAAACCGGCGAGAAGAAAGATCCGCAGTTGCCCGATACGCCGCTTCTCAGCGACCTGATGAACGAATACAAAACGCCGGAGTTGAGCCGGCGCGTCGCCACCGTCATGCTCGGTTCCGGCGAACTCGGCCGGCCGATGGTGACCCATCCGGCGACGCCGCCGGACCGAATTAAGCTGTTGCGCGACGGTTTCATGAAAGCGATGGCCGATCCGGCGCTGCTCGAAGAGGCGAAGCAAAAGAAACTCGATATCACTCCGATTAGCGGCGAGCAGCTCACCAAGATCGCCAAGGAAGTCATCGATCAGCCGGCGGAAGTCGTCGAGCGGATTAAAAAGATATTGGCGCAGTAAGGCAGGCAATAGGCATTAGGCAACAGGCAATAGCTCGGACCGATTAGTCGCGACGGTCAGGTTTACCGGTGACTTTGATTCTTCGACAGTCGGAAGTATCGGGGTTGCTCGATTTGCCCCAAGCGATGGCAGTGCTCGAACAAACCTTTCGCGAACAAGCCGCGGGTACAGGTGAAACAAGTGGCGCCGCTGCGGTTTATGAATCGCGGCATGCGTTTGGTGGTGGGCGGCTTGGAGGCGCAGGATAAGAACGGTTTGCGCGTCAGTGTGACGGGTGGTGGCGCGCTGGCTTTGTTGTTTGAGATCAGCTCGGGCAAGCTGCTGTCGCTGATGGGCTACCCGTTTAGCGAGTTGCGTATCAGCGCAACTGTCGGCCTGGCCATCGAGCGCTTCACCGATGCCAAAGCTAAGACCGTGGCGATGATCGGCAGCGGCCGATTAGCGCTGCCGATTCTCGAGCCGGCCTGCGCGTTGCGTTCCATCGAGCGCGTGTTGGTTTACAGCCGCAGCGCGGAGAATCGCGAGAGTTTTGCGCGCAAAGCCGGGCTGTGCTTGAAGACTCACGGTGTCAGCGGTCGACATCGCCGCAAGCGGCGATCGAGCGAGCGGACTTCGTGCTGGTCAGCACCAACTCGCCGGCGGCGGCGCTGCACGGTCAATGGCTGCGGCCGGGGCTGGCGGTGTTTGGCATCGGCCGGCCCAATGAGTTCGACGACGAGGTTTATCTCAAGGCCAACTTGGTGAGCGTCACCAGCAAGACCCATGAACTCAATTACTACGATACGAAGCTCGATCAGCCGCTGATTCGCTTGTCACAGCAGGGAAAGCTTTCCTGGGATGGCGTCGCGGAATTTTGCGATGTCGTGACCGGCAAAGTGGCGGTGCCGGATTTGCCGCGCAGCTTGATTATTTTTCGCGATTCCCAGGGCGGTTATGGCGACTTAACCTTGGCCGCGTATGCTTACGAAGCGGCGAAGCGGCGCGGTTTGGGGCAGGAGATCAGCACGGAGTGAAGAAGTAGGACCAAAGGATGATAAGACTTGATAGCAAGACTTGGTGTGACCGCGTTGCTCTGCTCTCGCGATCTCCCTGCGTTGCGCAGACCGTCGCGGCGGCGCAGGTGCGTTGGGACGATGTCCTGCGCGCGGCGGAGAAGGAAGGCGAGGTGACGGTCTATGCGACGAATTCCGTCGGTGATTTGCCAGTTATTTGGGATGCCTTCAAGAAAAAATTTCCCAAGATCAAACTGAACTCCGTTGGCGATCAGCACCACCGCCGAGATCGTCACCAAAGTGATGGCGGAGCGGCGCGCGAGCCAGTTTCTCGTCGACGTGGTGCTCGGCGCGCCGGGGGCGACGTACAACAGTCTCCATCGCGGCAAGGCGCTCGATCCGATTGCGCCGGCGTTGATACTTGCCCGAAGTCGACGGATCTGTCGAAGTGGTGGAAAGGCAAGCACCGCTACGTCGATCCGGAAGGGCAGTATGTCTTTGTCTATCAGAGCTCGCTCTATGGACCGCCGGTGTACCACCACACCAAACTGCTTAACCTCGATTCGATCCGCTCGGTGTGGGATCTGCTCGATCCCAAATGGAAAGGCAAGATGATCGGCCTCTGGCCGCGCGCCAATTACGTTTCCACGGCGCTGCTGTTCATGTATCACCATCCGCAAATCGGTCCGAAGTTTCTCGAACGCTTTTACGGCGGCGAGATGGATATCACTTATTTCAGCGACTTTCGCCAGGGCACGGATTGGCTCGCCGCGGGTAAAGTATCCGCTCTGTTTTCTCTGCCGGCTGCGGCGCGCCCAGGAACAAGGGCTGCCGGTGGCGGAAATCAGCCCCTATCATTTCAAAGAAGCTCCGGGCATCGGCTCGAATAATGGCGCGATCGGCTTGATGAACAACGCAGCCGCATCCCAACGCCGCGAAAGTGTTCATCAACTGGTATCTGTCGCGCGAAGGGCAGATCGCTTTTCGCCAGGCGAATAATACGATCGAAGACGAAATCACGACGTCGATGCGCGAAGATTTGCCGCGGAGTATGTGCCCGAAGCGGCGCGGCGCAAGAAGGATGTCAACTACATCGAAATCAGCCGCGCATGACTGGATGGAATGGAAGCCGGTGGGCGATTTGATTAACGCCGCGCGGCAGAAGTCGGGGAAATGAGATGATTCCAGATTCCAAATTCAAAATTCACAAATTAAAGCTGCAAGCTCATTACGTTTGGAATCTGAAATTTGAAATTTGAGATTCCGAACAAAGCGAGGACAGACGATGATTCCACAGTTATCGATTCAAGAACGAGATCGGCGTTATCAACTGGTGCGCGCGGAGATGGCCAAGCGCGGCATCGATGTGTTGCTGCTGCCGGCGAACACGGGGCGCTGGGAGCAGCTGCAAGGCGACTCGCGTTATTTAACTTCCATCGGCGGTTTCGCCACCGAGATGTTTACGGTTTTCCCCGCGCAGGGCGAGGTCACGTCGTATGTTTTCAATCGCGCCAGCTGGTGGCAGAAGGCGCAGAATTGGGTGAGCGGACGTGCGCGACGGGCGCAACCGCTGGAGTCAGAACGCCATCGAGCGCATCAAAGAATTGGGTCTCGACAAGGGCACCATCGGCATTTCCGGTCTTGCCGGTTTGGTGCGCGCGCCGGAGGGGATCATTCCCTATACTTCGGTGAAGAACATTCAAGAAGCGTTTCCCCAAGCCAAGATGGTCAACGCCACCGATATGATGCAGGAGATTCGCGCCATCAAGAGCGCCGAGGAAGTGTCTATGCTGGAACGCTCCGCGGCGATTATCGAGAAAGCCATTGACGCGATGAAGCAAACCGCCAAGCCGGGCGTGAGCGAAAAAGAAGTCTACGCGACCATGCTGCATGCCATGCTTTCCAACGGCGGTGAGTTGCCGACATTGTTTTTTCTCAGCGCCGGGCCCAATCTGTTCAATAGCTCTTTTGTGCCCACCGACTACGTGATTCAGAACGGTGACAATCTTGTCGGTGAGATCGAAGCCAAATATGGCGGCTATGCGGCGCAAGCGGTGAGCCCGGCGGTGGTCGGTAAACCCGATCCGGCTTATCAAGCGATGGTCGAAGGTGTCGCGCACCTGTTTCGATGCGATTCTCGCTGCCATGAAACCAGGCGTGACTTTCGGCACGTTGTTCGACATCTACACCAAGACCGTCGAGGGCGCGGGACCCTATTCTTGGAACCATCCGATGATGCACGCGCGCGGGCTCGGCGACGATGGGCCGGCGCTGATGGGCGACAAGGATCTTGAGCGATTTGCCAAGATTGAGCTGCAAGGCCGGCATGACTTTCATACTCAAACCGCAAGTGCGGCCGACCCAGGGCAAGGGCCGCGCCAGCGTCGGCGATACCGTGACGGTGACCGAAAACGGCGCGCGCCGCTTGGGCAAGCGCGATATGAAATTGGTTGTGATCGATGTTTAGACTGCGGAAAGATCGGAGCATCCTTCAACGGCGCAAAGGACGAGAGCACAAGGTTCGAACAAAAATTGGCTTCGTAGTGGCGGCCTTCGTGGTGACACCGTCCTCTTGTGTCATCTCGGAAATATACTTCATGGCTGAACTTTATCCCTATCCGCGTTTTTCCCTCGCTGAGCGCGACCGGCGCTGGCAGGCGGTGCGCGAGTTGATGCGCCAGCAGAATCTCGACGTCATCGTCACGCCGCAGAACAGCGGCCATTCGGCGGACTATCAAGCCAACACGCGCTATCTGACTCACTGCGGCGGCGGCGAGCCGGATTTGGCGGCGGTATTTCCACTAGAAGGCGCGGTGACGGCGATCGCGACTTCCGCCGGGCCGCGTTGGCCGACGGTGCAGGATTGGGTGACCGATGTGCGCGAGGCGCGGCGCAATTACGGCAAGGTGATCGTCGAGCGTTTGAAGGAATTAGGCGTCGATCATGGGCGGATCGGCATTACCGGTCTCGGCGAGGTCGAGGGCACGCGCACGCCGGAAGGGACGATCTTTTACGGCACCTGGAAGCAGATTCGCGAAGCCTTTCCCCATGCGCAACTGGTCGACGCCACGGCGATCCTCGACGAAGTGCGCTATGTCAAAAGTCAGGAAGAGATCGACGTGCTTGCCAAGTCGATGGAGATCAATGAGCTCGCCGTTCAAGCAGAGATCGAAGCGGCCAAGGTCGGCGTCAAGGATTGGGAAGTGTGGGCGGCGATGCATTACGCCATGACGCGCAACGGCTCCGAGCTGCCGGTGCATTGTTTTTGGGTGTCGGGAAAAAATCCCAAGCGCACCCTGACCCGGCCGAGCATGCGGTTGCTGGAGCGCGGCGACGCGATCATCAACGAGATCGAAGCGTCGTGGATCGGCTATCGCGCCCAAGCGGTGCAGCCGGTCTATGTCGAAGTCATCGATCCGGTTCAAGCCGAACTGGTCAAAGTGCAGCGGGAGGTTTTCAATCGCGTAGTGGAAAACTTGAAGCCGGGCGTCACCGTCGGCGAACTCGCCGAGTTGACCAAGTCGACGGCGCAAAGCGCCGCGCCGAAAATCGGCCCGGCGGCGGGGGCGCGCGGCGAACTCAACATGCACGGGCGCGGCCAGGGCGACGATGGACCGATCATCACGCCCCACGCCAAGAGCCCGCGCCAGTTGGCGGTGGCGATGCGCGAGAATATGGTTTTCATCTGCAAGCCGTCGGCGATTTCGGCGGACGGCGAGTATATTTGCCAGTGGGGCGATACCGTGGTCGTGACCAAGAACGGCGGCCGGCGGCTCGGCAAACGGGCGCATGAACTTGCGGTTACGCGGACGTAACCGCGGTTCCAAACGTTCCAATCGTTCAAGTCGTTCAACCCCCACCTTCATCCTCCCCCGCGAGTGCGGGGGAGGAAAGAGCCGGAGCGTACACGGTTTGAAACCTCCGATACGATTTGAACGGAGCGTAGCGATTGAACGGCTTGAACGATTGGAACGTATTCAAAGCGGAGAGATATATGCCTCTATTACTAAGTCGGGATGAATTGACGCCGTTGCTCGATCTACCGAAGGCAATCGAGCTGATCGAGGATGCGCATCGGCAGCAGGCGGTGGGGCTGATTGTCGCGCATGCGCCGTACAATATCACTGTCGGGCCGGGCAAAACCTTGCGCATCGTCTCCGGCGCGGTGCTCAAGCAAAAGCGTGTCGGTGTGCGCCTGGGGCCGAACAGCGGGCTTGGCGGCGGCGATAAGATGTATGCGACGTTGTTCGATGCTGAGAGCGGGGAGCTGTTGTCGTTCATGGGCTTTCCATTCGGCACGCTGCGCACGGCGGCGGTGGTGGCCATTGCGGCCAAGCATATGGCGCGGGAGGATTCTAAGAAACTCGGCCTATTCGGCGTCGGCCGCAATGCATTCGGCATTCTCAAGGCGCTGCAAACTGTGCGCCCGATCAAAGAGATCTATGTGTCGAGCCGGGACCCCGAGCGGCGCAAGAAGTTTTGCGCTGAGGGCGAGCAGTTGCTCGGCATCAGCGTGCGCGGCGTCGACAAGCCGGAACAGGCGGTGCGCGGCATGGACGTGATTTTGACGGCGACCAACTCGTTGACGCCGATCTTTCCCGAGGATTGGGTCGAAGCCGGCACCCATGTGAGCAGCATGGGCAAGCCGACGGAGATCAGCCGGGATTTGCACTTGAAAGCCGGGCGCACCGTGGTCGGCAGCCAGGAGCAAGAGCGCGAGTATGCCGATAAGTCGGCGGCACTGCCGCTGGTCGAACTCGTGAGCGAAGGGAAACTTTCTTGGAGCCGTATTCCCGAGTTGGGCGACTTGATCGCGGGCCACGCGGTGGGGCGCGCGAGCCGCGATGAAATCAATATTTTTCGCGAATCCCAAGGCGGTTACGGCGATATGGCGTTTGCGGCGTGGCTTTACGATGAAGCGGTGCGGCGCGGGCTGGGCAAGAAAATGGATCTCTGACACTTGTTCAAGGGTTCAAGGTTCAAAAGTTCAAGGTCGGAGGAACGAAGTGTTCCAGGGGTTCCACATGTTCCAAAGGTTCCAGTTGTTAGGCTCAGGGGAGAATTGCCATGACTAATTCGAGATTACTGTTGACGCTGTGTACTTTGCTTATCGGGCTTGTGCTTTTGACCGTCGATGGATTTGCCCAGACGCGGGCGCAGCTAATCGATGGGGCTAAGAAGGAAGGGCAGCTGATTCTTAGCTGGGGCACCGGCACCATGGGCGGCATCGAGGGGGCGGCGGCGCTGGAGAAAGCGTTCAACAAGACCTATGGATTGAACTTGCAATTCAAATACACTCCGGGTCCGGCGATGCCGCAGTTTGCCAGCCGGATCATTCAAGAGGCCAAAGCCGGCCAGCCGTCATCGACCGATTTGTATGTCGGTTCGGAAAATCATGTCGCGCGCATGTCGCTTAAAAGCGTCGACTGGAGCAAGACCTTCAACCATATTACCGCCCGCGATGATCGATTTCGACAATAAGGTCTTGATCGTGACGACGCGGACACCGGGGTTCACGTACAACTCGAAAATGGTTGTCGGCAAGGATATCCCGCAGCGGGTCGAGGATGTGCTCAATCCCAAGTGGAAGGGCAAGATCGCCTCGACCCCATACGCGGCGTCCTTCGACCGCCTTGCGATGATCTGGGGCGAAGACAAAACTACAGCGTTCTTGGAGAAATTCGTTAAGCAGGTCGCTGGGCTGATTCGCTGCGGCGAAGACGACCGCATCGCCGCCGGCGAGTTCGCCATGCTGGTCTTCAACTGCGATCTCGCGGCGCCGCAGGAGGCGAAAGAGAAAGGCGGTCCGGTGGACGGCCAGGTTTTTCGCGACGCCGGAATTCTTTCCTACTGGTACGTGACCGTGCCGAGCAACGCGCGCAACCCCAACGCGGCAACTTTGCTGGCAGCGTTTCTACTGAGCAAAGAAGGCCAGGACATCCTTTATAACACCGAGCGCAGCAGCTCTCATCTGGTCAAGGGCACGCCAATGCAAAAATTTGTCGTCGACCAGGAAAAGCGCGGCGTGAAGTTCACGGCTTATTCGGTGTCGGAGGTCTTCAAGAACGCCGAGGATCACAGCCGCATCCGGCAAAAGTTTCAAAAGATCTTGGCCGGGAACTGAAGCAAGATGCTTGGAGTAACGGAGTATTGGATTATTGGAGTGTTGGTTTTTAAGACAACACACGACACTCCGTTACTCCAACTCTCCCCTCGGAGCCAGGTCTTGAAAGGCCGCTGGTTGTTTGTCGCCGTGTCGGTGGCGAGTTTGCTGCCGGTGCTGGCGTTTCTGCTGATCATCTTTTGGATGGGATTTTGGCAGGGGAGTCCGGGCGATCCGGTCGTCTACACGCTTAAGCATTATCGCGAGCTGTTCACCGACGGCTCCACCTATCGCACGCTGCTCAATACAATAGGTTTCGCGACCACGACGGTTATAGTCGCGCTGTTTTTCGCCGTGCCGACGGCATGGTTGGTCGAGCGCACGGATTTGCCCGGCAAGAATCTAATTTATGCGCTGGTGACCATCGGCGCGCTGGTGCCGACATTTTTCACCTCCATGGGCTGGGTGTTTTTGCTTCATCCGCGCATCGGCATCATTAACAAATATTTGATGGAGCTGTTCGGTCTGGAGCGGGCGCCGTTCAATATCGCCACGCTGGTCGGCATGGGCTGGGTCGAGGGGTTGGGGCTCTCTTCCATCGCCTTTATCATGATCGTCGCGACCTATCGCAGCATGGACCCGGCGCTGGAGGAGGCTGCCCGCGTGCATGGCTTGGGCATCCTGCGCACGCTGCGCTATGTCACTCTGCCGCTGACGTTTCCCGGTATCATCGCCGCATCGATCTATGTCTTCACCATTGGTTTATCGGCCTTTGAAGTGCCGGCGATCATCGGCATGTCGAACAAGATCTTTACCTTCTCGACTTTTATCTTCTACAAGATCCAACCGCAGGAAGAGCTGCCAAGCTACGGCATGGCCGGGGCGGTGAGCAGCCTGTTGGTCGTCTTGGCGCTGCTATTGAGCTGGGGCTATTTTCGCACGTTGAAGTTTTCCCATCGCTACGCGGTGGTCACAGGCAAGGGATACAGGCCGCGGTTGGTAGAGTTGGGCCGGCGCGGCTGGTTTTTGGCATGGCTATTCCTGGGCAGCTTCTTCACCATTGCCAAGTTGTTGCCATTTCTCCTGCTGATCTGGGCCTCGCTCTTGGGCTATTTCCAGCCGCCGTCTTGGGAGGCGTTGGAGCAAGTCTCGCTCAAAAACTTTTACAGCCTGCCATGGGGTCTGCTGTTCCACGGCGCCTGGAATACGGTGCTGCTGATGGTGACGGTGCCGACCTTGACGCTGCTTTTATGCTTGGCGATTTCCTGGACCGTGCTGCGTTCGGGACTCAAGTGGCGCGTGATCTTCGATGCCGTGGCGTTTTTACCCCACGCCGTGCCGAATCTGATCCTGGCCATCGCCGCGGTGTTCGCTGCGCTGTTTCTATTGCGCGATGTGGTTTCGCTCTACGGCAGTTTGGCGATTCTGATTATCGTTTACACCATCAGCCGGATCAGTTTTGCCACCCGCATCATCAATAATTCCTTGGCGCAGATTCATCCGGAGCTGGAAGAGGCGGCGTTTGTCGGCGGCTTGCCGCTCTGGCAGGTGATGCGCAAGATCTTGCTGCCGCTATTGCGGCCGGCGCTGGTTTACGCCTGGCTATGGATGGCGCTGCTATGCTTTCGCGAGCTGACGATGGCTTCGGTGTTGGTAACCAGCCAGGGCAACATCACGCTGCCGATGATCGTTTGGGGTTTGTGGCTGGGCGGCAGTCTGAACCAAGCGGCGGCGGCGAATCTCGTCGTGCTCGCCTTCATGCTGCCGGCGGTGGTTGTTTATCTATACTACGGCCGGCGCAGCCGTTTCACCGAGGCGTCGTGATTTCGATCAAGGGTTTGCGCAAGAATTTTCAATCCGGCGACCACGCCGTGGCAGCGCTTCAGGGTATCGACCTCGAAGTCGAGCGCGGCGAGTTCTTCGTGCTGCTGGGGCCGAGCGGCTCGGGCAAGACCACGCTCCTGCGCAGCGTCGCCGGTTTGGAAAAGCCCGACGGCGGCGAAATCTCGCTCAACGGCAAGACCGTTTTCTCCAGCAGCCGGCGCATTTCCGAGCCGCCCGAAGCGCGCGAGATCGGCATGGTGTTTCAATCCTACGCCATCTGGCCGCATCTGACCGTGGCGGAGAATATCGGGTTGGTGCTGACTCATGGCCGCTCGCGGCTGAGCAAGAGCGAAGCGCAGACGCGGATTCGCCACGCGCTCAGCTTGGTGCAACTGGACGACTTCGAGAACCGGCCGGCGCGCCTGTTGAGCGGCGGACAGCAGCAGCGGGTCGCGCTGGCGCGCGCTTTGGCGGTCAATCCGGCGCTGCTCCTCATGGACGAGCCGCTGAGCAATCTTGACGCGCGCTTGCGTGAGGAGGTGCGCACGAATATCAAGAAGCTCGCCAACCGATTGGGCATCACGGCGCTCTATGTGACGCACGATCAAGTCGAAGCGATGGTGCTGGCCGATCGCATCGCGGTCATGGCCCATGGTGAAATTTTACAGATCGGCAATCCTTATGAACTGTATCGATCGCCGGCGAATTCGCAAATCGCCGAGTTTTTCGGTTCGATCAATTGGTTGCATGGTAAAGCGCTTGCCGACGGGCGAGTCGACACGGAGATCGGCCCGCTTGTCATCGCGTCGCCGCGGCAGTATGAAGGGAACGTGGTCGTCGGCATTCGCCCGGAAGAGGTTAAATTCGTCACGACGCCGGCTGGAGCGGAAAACTGCCTGGCGGGAAAGGTCGCGGCTTCGTTTTTTCTTGGCGATCATGTCATGAGCGAAGTGACCATCGGCGCGCGAATTCTCAATGTCAAAAGCTTGCCTGACGAAGCCAAGGAGGCGGGCGATGTCACGGTCCATCTGCCGAAAGAGCGCATCGTGGTGTTTCCCGAGGCGGAATCGCAGTAGTCTGTGGAACAAGAGCTAGCGTGAAGAAGGAGACAAGGTTATGAGCGGCAATATCAAAGCCAATGGCGATGTGCGGCATATCGATCATTTCGTGGTCGCGGTGATGGAGCCGGCCCGGGCGGAAAAGTTTTTCACCGAGGTCATGGGGGCGCGGACGTTGAAATCGGAAAACGAGCCGAGGATGACTCGTATATTCATGAAACTCGGCGAAAATCATATCGGGCTATTTTCCCAGGGCTCGAACCAGCTGCCGAAACGCGAGAGCGTGAACTCATACCCGCGCCATTCGTTTCAAGTGCCGGAAGCCGAGTACGACGGCATGGTCCAGCGGATTCGCCAGTCGTGCTCGTTCGTTAGAGAACTTAAGAACGAAGCCGGCGCGGGCTGCTGCTGGAGCGACGGCTTGGTGTTCCAAGATTCCGAGGGCAACTTCTGGGAGATCACCAAGACACCGGGGATCGCCAAGACCCGCCTGCACCATTTGCACTTCGACAGCACGGATATCGGCGCCAGCGTGGAGTTCTATAAGCGCTTTATGAACTGCACCGTGCGGACGCAGAACAACACCATGGCCGAAATCGCGGTGCCCTCGGGGCAAAGCGTGATTTTAAACAAAGTCGATGAACTCAGCGACGTGACCAAGGCGACCTGGCGCGGCCGCCACTTTGCCTTTCACGTGAAGGACGACGACTTCCACGCCATCGTCGACAAGCTTCATGCCGCCGGCATCGAAGAGCGCGACGATCACGGCGAACGCGCCGGCAGAAAGCCCGGCCAACTCGGGACGTATTTTCGCGAACCGAGCGGCTTTCGCCTGCAAATCACCAACGAAGACTCGGCGACGTTCGCGGCTCATGCTAACGATTAGAATGCGCGAGACTCCGTGCGAACTTTACGCTGGCAGCTTTCTGAATGATTCCTTCCCCCTCGAGAGGCTGTGTCGCAATGCGCAAATGTCTCACAGCTGTCATCCCGAGCGCAGCGAGGGATCTCGTGTTTTCAGTTACATACGAAAAGAGATTCCTCGGCTTCACCTCGGAATGACAGTTGCGACACAGTCTCCGACGGGGAAGCTAGGATGGGGGTGCTGCGCACGCCATTGAAATTGATGGGCACCCCCACCTCAATCCTCCCCCATCGAGGGGGAGGAAGTAAGATGGGAAGGAGCACGCAGAAGAGAGTTATTACTCAAGAAACAATCTCACTCATTCATATGCCGACGGCTATTCTCGGAGTCCCGCATGCCCTACAGCACTAGAAACGGCGTTAAGACCTACTACGAAGTCTCCGGCGAGGGTTATCCGCTCGTGCTGATGCACGCCAATCCGTTCGACCGGCGCATGTTTCTTTATCAGACCGCCCACTTCTCGACCTTCATGAAGGTCATCAATATCGATCTGCGCGCCTATGGCTATTCCGACAAACCGGTGACGCCGGTCACGATGGCCGAGCTGTGCGATGACGTGGTCGCCGTGTGCCGGCAAGAAGGCGCGAACGAGGCGGTCTTCGCCGGCGTCAGCGTCGGCGGGGTCATGGGCTTGCAGTTGGGTTTAGACCATCCGGAGATTTTCAAAGCGCTGATTCTTGTCGGCTGCAGCAGCATGCCGGGGGATCGCTATCAGAGCCGCATCGACGGCTACTTGAAACCAAGGCGTGGGCAAGTTTCACATTCAACATCTCACCGACCTGGTCAGCAAAGATTTTCCGCAGACAAAGTTGGGGAATTATCTGCTGAGCATGCACACCGAAATGGATTCCCGCCTCAGCGCGCCGGCCATCGCCGAGATATTCAATGCCCTGCAGAACCGCGACCTGACCGCGCGTTTACCCGAGCTGAATATGCCGGTGCTGATTATGAACGGCGAGTTCGACAATTCCCTTAAACGCAGCATTGACATGAGCACGAGAATTACCGGCGCAGAACATCGAACCATCTCGGGCGCGGGACATGCGTGCTGTTTAGAGGATCCGGCGACGTTTGACGGCCATGTTTTGGAGTTTCTCACGAAACATGGGTTCGTCAGAAGATGACAAGGTTGTATTCACCACGAGTGTCCATGAGCTTACGCTCGTCTTCGGAGTATGAAAATGGGCGGGATTCCCTTCAAGGCTCTTGCTTGAGCATGTCATGCCCGCGCACGCCGAGGAAATCAAGGCATGTTCTGCGAGAATTAACCTGGATACCCGCTTTCGCGGGTATGACTGAATCCAGGTGACCTATTCATCGTCGGATATCATCGCCTTACATGTATTTTCCAAGGAGGCACAAAGAAACGCACACTGTCTGAGAGCCAAAATGGCGAAACCCGTTGGATGAGATGATCCGACGATCATGGGATTGCAGCTACCGCGATCGGTTCCTTTGTTACACATCCTTTAACGATGATTTCGAAGAGACACGACGATCACGAAGTTCGGAGTATTTTCTTCCGAAACCTTCGCGTCCTTCGTGCCTTCGTGGTGAAGGGACCGGGGCTACTCCCCCAGCACTTTCTTCATTCGCTCCAGCACCGCCGGCGGTTGGCTCATCACTTCTTTCGCTAGCCGTTGCATTTCTTCACCGCCGACGGGGTCGAGCTCGTAGTTGCGTTTTTCCGCTTCGACTTTGAGCTCGGCATCTTTGAGAGCGCTGGCCACGCCGACGCGCAGGATTTTTACTACGTCCGGCGGGATGCCGGCGGGGCCGACCAGCGGGCGGCCGAAGACGCCGCCGGCGAGGATGACGGTGGCGACTCGGCGTGATTGTTCTGAAGCCTTATACTGGTCCATGAGTTCATAGATGGTTGGGGTGTCGGTCAGGCGCGCGTCTCGCTTGCGGCCGGATTGCGCCAGGCTGCGGACGAAATTGTTTTTGCGCCAAGTGTGGAACGGCTCGCGCGCCATGAAGGATTCGATGGTCATGGCGCGGCAATGAATCTCGCCCTTTTCCACTGCCAAGTCGATGGGGCCGCCGCCCTGGTAGCCCAACACGATATTGAATTTGGCGCCGACGGTTTCTTCGAGCAGTTTGGGGAAATAAATAGCCGGTGCCGGCGGCGCCGCCCGAACCGCATTTTGGCGGTTCGCTGGCTTTGCGCACGTCTTCAATGGTCTTGTAAGGGCTGTCGGTGCGCATGTAGAGATGGTGTTCGCTTGGTGAGGGCGAGCCGATGAAGGTGTATTTGGCCCAGTCGTATCTAACTTCTTTGCGGCCGACCATTTGGTCGAAATAGAGCGTCGGTCCGATCCAGCCGAGAGTGAGGCCGTCGGGTTTGGCGACGCCGTAGACGTAATTGGCCGCGATCATCGAGCTGGCGCCGGGCATGTTCTGGACGATAAAGCTGGGATTGCCGGCCATATACTTGCCCATGTGGCGGGCGATGAGCCGGGGCCAGAGATCGTTGACATCGCCGGCGGGGTAGCCGGTGACGATGCGAATCGTCTTGCCTTGGAAATACGGCGTCTGGGCGAGCGCCGCCGAGACGGTGAGCAGGATGATGACAGCTAGGAACGATGGTTTCATATAGCCTCCGGTCGCTATAGCGAATCGCGTGGGAGTGGGCCTCTTAGTACAACCTGAGTTCAATGGTCAATGCCAAACCTTCGGACTATAGTTGCTTGACGCTCTCCGCGAGTTTCGGTTAGCCTGGGCGCGGATCGGACATGTCTGCTGGTTTACAAAAGGAGAAGCCATGAAATTGCCACTTAGCACGATTTGGCGGGCCGCGTTGCGGCGTTCCTGCGGGGCGGCGCAATGGCGCGCCGGATCTTGGCCGGGCTTCACCCAGGTCAAGGACGGCATCTATGCCTTCGCGCCGGACCAGACCACGACGACGTGCAGTTTTGTCGTGACGCAGGAAGGTGTCGTGATGATCGATGCCTGCAACAATCCGCTGCAGTCGCGCAACATATGTTGGCGGCGATTAGCAAGGTTACCGACAAGCCGATTTTGTTTCTGATCGACACCGAGACCCACGCCGATCATACCGGGAATCATTTTGTCTTTTCGCCGCCGGCGAGGGTCATTAACGCCGAAGGAGCGGGAGCCGGGATGAAAAAGGAATACAATCCCAAGCGCGCGGAGACACTGGCGGCGCAGTCCGCCGGAAATGCGCGACGGCGGTGAAGGGCGAGAAGATGATCCGCCGCATATCGAGTATAAAGATCGCATGACGCTTAACGTCGGCGAGCGCACCTTTGAACTGATCTTATCTGAAAAACGTCCACAGTTTTGCCGACACCGCGGTATGGATGCCCAAGGAACGGGTGCTGTTCGCGTCGTCGGCGGCTGATGTGCAGGAGATTCATCAATCTTCGGCCGGCGGTGGTGATCGCCTGACGTGCTGGCCAGCTACAAGCTGATGAAATCATTGAATCCGGAAATCGTTGTGACCGGCCATGGCCAGCCGACGACGACGAAAATCTTCGACGAGTACGAAGGCTATTTTCACCTTGCTGCTCAAGCGAGTGGGCGAGATGGCGGCCAAGGGAAAATCCCTCGACGAAATTAAGAAGGAACTCAAGATGCCCGAGTACGCCGACTGGAATGGCCAGGACCGTTTAGGGGGTCAACATCGATGTGGCGTACAAGTCGGTGAAGAAATAACAAACCGATGATGTTACTGCGCCACGATGGCGCGCTGCTCGCTTGAGTTCATTTTCGATTCGCTGTTGGTGCTGCGATGGCCCGGCCGGCGCCCAGGAGATCGTCACGCTGCCGACGCGCGCGGGCGTGACGCAGTCCTATTTTCTCACCAGCTCGCCGAAACAGCTGCAAGCGATTGCTGTCTTGTTTCCCGGCTCCGGCGGCTTGATTCAGCTTCGCAGCGAAGGCGGCCAGCCGAAGTTTGCCGGCGGCAATTTTCTGGTCCGCAGCCGTTCCGAGTTCATCAAGCGCGGCGTCATCGCGGCGATCCTCGACGCGCCCTCGGACCTGCAAAGCGGCTGGGGCATGAGCGATGAGTTTCGCCTCGGCGGCGATCACTTCACGGATATCTCCGTCGTAGTCGCCGATCTCAATAAGCGCTTCCCCGGCGTGGCGGTGTTTCTGATCGGCACCAGCCGCGGCACGATATCGGCGGCGGCGCTCGGCGCTCGTTTCGGTCCAAGAATCGCCGGCGCCGTGCTCACCGCGACGATGTTTCGCGAGGCCGGGCGGAACAGCAACGAGCCCGGCCCCGGTCTCAGCCGGTTCGACTTCGCGACGATTCAAATCCCGCTTTTGTTCGCGCACCATGTCAGCGATCAATGCCGTTACACGCCCTACGGCGATGCCGCGCGCTATGCCGAAAAGTTCCCGCTGATCACCGTGTGGGGCGGTTTGCCGCCGCAGTCGACGCCCTGCGAAGCGCGCAGCCAGCATGGTTTTTTCGGCAAGGAATCGGAGACCGTCGAGCAGATCGTCAACTGGATGTTGAAAAAGCCGTTTCTCTACGAAGTGAAATAGGAGGTACTATGGCTACCGTGCCGCTGAAAGAAGTCGACCGCGTCGAAATCTTGAGCGTGATGGATAATTCCATCGACGTGCTGATGGGCAACACGCCGGTGGCCAAGCGCCACAGCGCGGCAGTGACGGCCACAAGCGCGGCCGCAGTTGCGCGCCGAGCATGGCGTGTCGATGCTGGTGACGACTTACTCGGGCGGCCACAAAGATTCGTTTCTGTTCGACACCGGCGTGACCGTCGATGGCGTGCTGCACAACATGGACGTGCTCGACATCAAGGGCAACGAGCTTCACGCCGTCGTCTTGAGCCATGGCCACACCGACCACACGCGCGGCTTGCTGGGATTCATCAAGCGCTATGGCCGGCCGCGGGTGCCGATCGTGCTCCATCCCGACGCCTACCTGAAAAGAAAAAACATTCAGGGCGACGGCCATGAGTCGGAGCATATTCCGCCGAGCAAAAAGGATCTCGAAGGCGAGGATGTGCAGATCATCGAGGAGCGCGGGCCGACGATGCTGATCGGCGGCAACGCGCTCGTCACCGGGCAGATTCCGCGGACGACACCGTTTGAGAAAGGCAGCCCCAATCAAGTCGCGCTGATCGATGGCAAGTGGCAGCCCGATCCGTGGATTCACGACGATCAAGCGATCGTTATCAATGTGAAGAACAAAGGACTCGTCGTGCTTACCGGCTGCGGCCATGCCGGCGTGGTGAATACGTTGAAATGCGCCCGCGACATGACCGGAGTGAAGCAGATCCACGCGGTCATCGGCGGCTTTCACTTGACCGGGCCGATCTTCGAACCGATCGTTCAACCGACGGTGCAGGCGTTGAAAGAATTCAATCCCGGCGTCATCGTGCCGCAGCACTGCACCGGCTGGAAGGCGACGCATCTGATCGCGCGCGAGTTTCCCGAGGCGTTTACGCCGAACAGCGTTGGCACGACGATGGTCATCTAGCGCGCATCGCGCGCTAGAGGCGTTCAAATCGTTCAAGCCGTTCAACTCCTGCGCTCCGTTCAAGCCGTGTCGGAAACAGGAGGTTGCAACAAATTTATGCGAAACCAGGACACTCCCATGTCAGAGTCGCGACTATCCCGTTTGCGTTTCCGAAGACGTTGGAACGGTTTGACGGCTGGAACGATTGGAACGCCCTTGCCGACTACGTTGACAGGCTATTTGTGCGGTGATAGCGCTGACATGACTTGCAATTAAATAGGAGGGACGATCATGGCAAAGCTCAGACATTTGGCGATGCTTGACGCATCAGCCGGCGAAGATTGGCGGATTATTACAAGCGGGTTTTCGACATGCAGGAGATGTACAAAACCAAGAACGGTTCGGTGCATCTGTCCGACGGCGAGGTGAATCTCGCGATTCTCAACGCCAATGATCCCAAAGAGCCCGGACATCCGGCGGGGCTGTATCACTTCGGCTTTCATATCGACGATGCCCAGGAAACCACCAAGCGGATCATGGACGTCTATCCCGAGGGCGCGCCGAAGGATCGCATTGCGACTTACGCCGAAGGGCGGGCCAGCGATCCCGATGGCAACTTGATCGACATCTCGACGACGGGCTGGGGCCCGGTTCGCCGCAACGATCTGTAATCGCGGCTGGCGCATGCGGCTGATTATTTACTTCTTACTTGTCGGCGGCTTGATTGTTGGGCCGGGGAGCGGCGCCAGCGCCGCCTCGATTGAGGAAGTCGTCAAGAAAGCCTCGGCGCTGTCCGGCGCCGAGCGCAAGACTTTTCTCGAAGCAGGGGCGAAGAAAGAAGGCGAGATCGTCTTCTATACTTCGCTGAGCTTGACCGATTACCCGAAGATCTTGCCGCATTTTGAAAAAGCCTACCCCTTTCTCAAGACCAATACTTATCGCGCGACGCCGTCCGGCTTGTTCACGCGGGTGGACACCGAAGCGCGCGCCGGCAGATTCGCCGCCGACGTGATCGGCTCGGCGCCGGTGGAGATGTGGCAGCTCAAGCAGCGCAAGCTGTCGGCGCCGTATCTCTCGCCTGAGCGGCGCGCGCTCCAGCCTGGCGCGTTCGATCCCGAGGGTTTTTGGCAGGCTTTCGACGTGACGCCGCTGGTGCTGGGCTTCAACACCAAGCAGGTTTCCGCCGCTGACGCGCCGCGCAGCTACGCCGACTTATTGCATCCCAAGTGGAAGGGCAAGATGAGCTTGGGCACCGAGGAGTACACTTGGTTCAACGTTCTCCTGGAAACCATGGGCAAGGCCAAGGGCAACGAGTTAATGCAAGGCCTGGCCAAGCAGGATCTCGCCATGCCCGGTTCAAGCAGCGTCATGCGCGTGCAGCTCATGCTCGCCGGCGAGTCGGCCATCGCCATCGCGGCGCGCGGCCGGCGCGTGTCGGAATTCAAGCAGCAGGGCGCGCCGATCGATTACCGCGTGCTCGATCCCTATGCCGGCGAACCCAACTTCGTCACCCTGATGCAGCGGGCACCCCATCCGTTCGCAGCGGTCTTGTTTATCGATTGGATGCTCTCGGAAGAAGGCCAGACGCGCATGGCCGAGGTCGGGCGCTTATCCGTGCGCCGCGGCATCAAGCACCGGGCCTGGGTGCAGGAGCTATTTCAGAAAGATTTCGTGTTCTTGAGCCCGTCGTCGATCGGCCCGAACTTGAATGACATCATCGATCAGTACAACCGGACTTTCGGCGTGCAGCGGCGCGCGAAATAAGGTTGGGATCTCGGATTATTAACCGCAAAGTACGCAAAGGCGCAAAAAATTCTGGGATTCGTAGGGGCGGGTTTAAAACCCGCCCTTGTTTGTTGTGCACAATATGAAGATTGGATTATTTACCGAGTTTTCCTATCCGGGCAAGTCGGAGCATCAACTTTACGCCGAGGTGTTGGAGCAGATCGCCGTCGCCGATGAACTTGGCTACGACTTCTTCTCGATCACCGAAAGTTACGGTAAGGATCTGTTCTCATGTTCGCCGTTTCCCCTGGGAGTTTACGTCGCCGCGGCGCAGCGGGCGCGGCGGATTCGCTTTCTCACCGGCATCGTCAGCATGCCGATTCACCATCCGGCGATGTTGGCGAGCCAGGTCGCTGCGGCTGATTTATTGACCGAAGGCAGAATCATGCTCGGCCTCGGCCGCGGCCATCCTTGGGTTATCAATCGCATGAACGTCGACGCCGCCACCAGCAGCGCGCGCTTCGAAGAGGGCATCCGCATGCTGGTCGAGATCTTCAAAGGCGACTATATCGAAAAACTCGACGGCGAGTTCTGGCAGATCCGTGACTTCAAGCTGAGCCCGCCGCCGGTGCAGCAGCCCCATCCGCCGATCTACACCGCGGCGGCGACGACGCCGGACAGCGCGAGCTTCGCGGGGAAGGTTGGCCAAGGGTCTGGTGCAGCCGGGATACTTGGGCATTCCTTTCGATCTGGTGCGCGGTTTGACCGAGACCTATCGAAAAAATTTGCCGGCGGGCAAATCGAGCGACGTCGTGTTGGGAATTCATTGCCACGTCGCGCACGACCGCGAAGAGGCGATCGCAAACGGCGCCCTCGCGCTGTCGAGCCAGGCGGATGTATTTCTGCGCGGCAGACTGAGCCGTCCGGTGGAGACTGAAAAGATTCAAACCTACGCCAGCAAGAGCGCCTCGCGCGAAGCCTTCGAAAAACTCTGCACGCCTGAAAAGGCAAGAAAAGCCGTCGAAACAGAATGGCCCAACGTCATGGCGGTCTGGGGCACGCCGGCGGAGTGCGTCGAGAAGATCAAATTCTACGTCGACGCAATGCATCCCGAGCAGCTGATGCTGAACATCGCGTCGGGAAGCTTGGCGCAGGATAAAGTGCTGAAGTCGATGCGGCTGTGCGCGCAAGAAGCTAATGCCGGCGGTGCGAGGGATGTAACCGAAGTCTTCCGAATGCAATGAAGTAGATTGATATCTCGCTCAGAGATTGCTGAGATCGTACTCATGCCGGCACACCGAAGATCCGTCATGCCGGCGGAGGCCGGCATCCAGGTTTTGCTCCCGCCCTACCGCTCCTGGATACCGGCTTTCGCCGGTATGACGGAAAAGTCGTCAATATCAACTTTTTCGCCAAGCTTACAACGTAGGCTGGCGCAACCGCCAATAGGTTCATCACTGGCAAAGCTTCTTGAAAAGCCCTTCTCGTATAGCTCGTCAATGTGACGATTCTCACCGGTGGCAGTGAAAGTTCGGTGTTGTCGACGCAAGGGTTCGCTGTGCGAATCGGAATCTTCCGCGTCACGGTTACCGCTTTCCCATTTCCTTCAACGCGTCGTTGAGATAACTCATCTCGACAAACTTAGACACATCCGGCACCGGGGCTTTGGCGCCGGTCTGTTCGTAGTAGACGCGAATGTTGTGTTTCATGCCTTCCATGTTGGGTTCGCCGTCGTAGGGCCAGATGCGGTTTTGCGTATAGTACTCCCAGCCTTTCAGGGCGTGGACTGGTTTTAGCTGGATCTCCTTGGTCAAGAACTCCACCGTGGCATCTTTGTTGTTGTGCATCCAGCGCAGCGACTGCACCATGCCTTTCATGAAGCGCACCATGAGCGGGCGATTTTTCTCGGCCCAGGAACGGCGCGTGGCCAACGCCGCCGATTGAAACTGCGGTACGGCGTCGAGCAGACGGCCGATGCTATGAAATCCCAGTTCCTCGGCGGCGTAGTTGAGCGGCACGGCGACCGTCGTGGCGGAGATCTGACCGGATTGGAGCGCGGCGAGATTGCCGGATGAACCGCCGGCGACCACTAGGATCTTGTAGTCGCGGGGATATTCGAGTCCTTTCTGTTTCATTGCCTCGCGAAAGGCGGTGACGGTGCCGCCGGTCAATGAAGACGAACCCACCGTCGTGCCGCGCAAATCTTCGAAGCTTTTATATTTCTTGCCGGCGACGATGGCCGCTGTCATGCCGTTAATGACGCCGCCGGTGATGATGAAATCGAGGCCGCGGTCGCTCGACTCCATGAACGGCTCGGGCCCGCCGGAGCCGAATTGGATAGATCCGGCGGCCAGCGCTTGCACCACCATCGGCATGCCGCGCAGCACCACCACTTGCACGTCCAACCCTTGCTGCTCGAAGAAGCCTTTCTTCGAGCCGACCCACAGCGGACTGTAGCCGAGAGTCTTGCTCGAGGGGCCGACAAAGATTTTCGGTTTGTCCTGGGCCGGCGCGCGTTGACTGAATAGCGCAACCAACAGCACCAACAGCGCGGCGAATTTTTGCTTTGTCATCGAGACCTCCCGTTGCTCGCAATTCCAAATTTCAGATTCCAAATTCCAGATTGCCGGACTCGGATTTCAATATGGAATCTGTAATCTGGAATTTGTAATTGTTCCCTACTGCCACAGCTTCTTAAAAAAACCTTCTCGCTCTAGTTCCTCGACGTAGCGATTTTCGTAGTAGGCGGTGAGCGGAGTTTTTTGCGCGAGGCTCGCGTCAATCATGCGCGCCGAGGCCAGCTGGTCGACCATGAGCCGGATGCCGTCGGCCGGAGTTTTGAAGTCCTTGAAAAAACTGTCGATGCCGAAGCGGTAGCTTTCTTCGAGCATTTTGCTGTCGGTGACCTTGGTGTATTTGCCCAGCGACTTCATGGCGAACTCTTTGTCGTCATGGAGTCTTTTCATCGCTTCGGCGAGAGCCTTGATAAAGCGCTTGACCATGTCGGGATTCTTTTCGGCGTAGGAGCGCTTGGCGACCAAGCCGTTCTCGACGAAGCGCAGATTCATTTCTTTGAGCTCTTTCGGTCCGACGATCTCGCGGAAGCCCTTTTCTTTGAGAATAATGCTGTTGGGCGGGTTGACCATGGCGCCGTCGACGTTGCCGCTCATGACCGCGGCCATGGACTCGGGAATGCCGCCGGTTTGGATGATCGTGACATCGCCGACGCGGGCGCGGCGGAGAATCGAGTCGGCGGTCAGATGCGACACCGCGCCGATGCGGCTGACGCCGATCTTCTTGCCGCGCAGTTGTTGCAAGGTGGTGATCGACGGCTGGACGTACATCGGTGTCGTAAAGGTATGGGTGATGGCGGCGATCTGAATGACGTCGCCGCCTTGGAGCACGTTGGTGACCACGGCCGGGCCGCCCATGCCGGCAAACTGATTGTCGCCGGCGAGGATCGACTGCACCATGATCGGCGACGCGCCTTCGAAATACATATCGACATCGAGGCGGTTCTTCTCGAACAAGCCGGCGTCCTTGGCGATGAACCAGAGAAAGCCGCTGCCGGAGAGCGGTGCGTAGGTGAAGCGAACCTTGTCGAGTTTTTCGGCAGCGTCGGCGGTCCGTGGCGCGAACCAGACTAGCGATGCCAGTACGAGGCAGAGCGACAATGTTTCTCATGTTCTCCTTGTGAGCGTGTTCCGCGGTTCTCGTAGCCGGTGCTGGCCGCGCACCACTCCGCCGTTATGGTCCTCGTTCTAATGAGATTGCCCCGAGCTGTCAATCTTGATACGAGATTTTGCTAGCGGAGTCATGCACGAAAAGGAGAACGTGATGAGCCGTTTTGTTCTCGTCCTGTGGGTTATCATATCGTCTTCAGCGATGGTTCATGGCCAAGTCCCCTATTATCAAGGCAAGACGGTTCGGTTGATCGTCAGCAGCACGGCGGGTAGCAACTACGACCTTTATGGCCGATTGGTGGCGCAATATATCGGCAGGCACATTCCTGGAAAACCGGAAGTGGTCGTGCAAAACATGCCGGGCGGCGGCAATATTGTCGGCGCGAACTATATTTACGCGGTGGCCAAGCCCGACGGCTTGACGTTCGGCACCGTCAACGCGGCGTTGTACTTCAATCAACTGGGCGGCAACAAAGATGTCCAGTTCGACTGGTCGAAATATATTTACGTCGGCAGCCCGGATCGCTCTGAAGATTTGATGTACATGCGCGGCGACGCGCCGTTCAAGACTGTGGCTGACGTGCGCAAGGCTGTCGAAGGTCCGAAGTGCGGCTCGACTGGCACCGGCACAACCAGCCACTATCTGCCGACGCTATTGAACGACGGTATCGGCACGAAGTTCCATGTCGTCACCGGTTATCCGGGCGGACCGGAAATCGATCTGGCGGTGGAGCGCAACGAAGTGCAGTGCCGCGCCTTCACCATCGCCGGTTGGTTCACCGGCGATCTCTACGCCAATTGGCGCAAGACCGGCTTTGCCCGTGCCGTGGTGCAGAGCCATCGCAAGCGCGATGCGCGGCTCGCCGACGTGCCGACAGTCTATGAGCTGCTCGATGAGTTCAAAGCGCCGGAGCAGATCAAGAAGCTGGCGAACTTGTTGATCGCGTCCAATTCATTCGGGCGTCCCTATGTGCTGCCGCCGGCGACGCCGCCCGAGTACGTAAAGATCCTGCGCGAATCGTTCATGCGCACGCTCAATGATCCGGAACTCTTGGCCGACGCGAAGCGGCGCCGCATCGACATCGAGTACACTTCGGGCGAGGAGCTCGATCGGCTCGCCAAGGAAGTGATTACCAAAGACACTGAAGTGATCGAACGGATGAAGAAATTGTTGGGAAGTGAGGCAAAGCGCGCTAGAGATGAATCTGTAACAAGCAGTTTAGCGATCGCTTCCGGCCAGAGACTAAGGATCGTTCCACTTTCGATTCACGTTACGCGTTCACTCAGTGGCTCATGCTTCGACGACTTTCGGATCGACGTCAACACTGGCAATCAGACGTTCAATCAATCGTGCTCTCTCAGTTGGTGAAAGCTGCATCGCTTCGGCTGCAATCGTTTTAAATTGATGAAGACATGCAGACCTCCAATCCAGACAATACAGCGGGTAGACTGCCATATCGACAAATTGGCTTCAAACCCGTGATTTGGTTCGGTCGAAAAGTTTGACTTCTTACGTCGACCTGCGGTAACTCTGGGCGCGATACGGAGGAAGCATGGATTACGTTCAATTCGGCTCGACGGAATTCAAGGTCTCGCGCTTGGCTTTGGGCTGCATGAGCATGTCTGGCGCCTATGGGCCGGCGGACGATAACGAATCGATCGCGACGCTGCATAAGGCGTTCGATCTCGGCATCAACTTTCTCGATACCTCGGCAAGCTATGGCCAGGGTCACAACCATGAGTTGATCAACAAGGCGCTGCAAGGCCGGCGCGAGCGCATCGTCATTCATTCCAAATCCGGCAGCCCGCGCGCGCCGGATGCCACGGGTAGTCGCAGCGGCAGCACGCCGGAATATTTAACCCAGAACTGCGAGCAAAGCGTCAAGCGGTTGGGGATCGACGCCCTCGATGTTTTCTGCATGTCGCGGGTCGATCCGGATATTCCCGTCGAAGAGTCGGTGGGCGCCATGGCGAAACTGGTGGAGCGCGGCCTGACTCGCTATATCGGCCTTTCGGAAGCGAGCGCCAACTCGATCCGGCGCGCGCGCAAGGTTCATCCGATCGTTTCTTTGCAGATGGAATATTCGCTGTGGTCGCGCGATCCCGAAGGCGGCAACGTGCAGGCCTGCCGCGAATTCAACATGGGCTTCATGGCCTACTCGCCGCTCGGCCGCGGCTTTTTCGGCGGCGCCGTGCATGATGCCAAAGACATGAGCGACGGCGACGGCCGGATCAATCACCCACGTTTTCAAGGCGACAATCTGGCAAAGAATCTGGCGCTGCTGGCGCGCTTCGAAGAAATCGCCCGCGAGAAGCATTGCACGCCGGCGCAACTGGCGCTGGCGTGGTTGATGGCTCAGGGAAGTGACGTGATTCCGATCCCCAGCAATAAGACGCGGGCGCATTTGGAAGAGAACATCAAAGCGACCGAGATCAAACTGGGGACTGAGGATTTATCCCGGCTCGACGCAATCTTTCCGCCGGGAGCGGCGGCGGGACCGCGGACCAAGGATATGCATCGGGTCAATATCTAGAAGACTCGTTCAAATCGTTCCAGCAGTTCAAAACGTTCAAGTCGTCTTGGGAGGAAATATGCGAGACGTAACTATCGTTGTCGGCACCATCGGACAGAGCATTATGCGCAGCGAAGACAATGGCCAGACTTGGGCGCGCATCGGGCCGCGGCGGGGATTTGCCTATGAGGCTTCGGTGCGCTGTATCGCCATGCACCCAAGAGATCACAAGACTCTTTTTGCCGGCACGGAGAAAGGGCTTTATCGCAGCGCCGATGGCGGCGCCAATTGGCAGTACATCGACTCGACGCTCAATCCCCACTATGTCTGGGTGATCGGCATCGATCCGGTGAATCCGGATAACATGTTTGTCGGCACCGGCACACCGACGCCGGCGATGCTGTTTCGTTCCAAGGATGGCGGCCGCAGCTTTGACAAGCGGCCGGTGGAAGTGGCGACGGAATGCGAGGCGGTTGGCACACCGAGATTCACCGGCATCGCCGTCGATCCGCTGGAGCCCAACCATATCTGGGCGGGCCTTGAAGTGGACGGCGCCCGTCATAGCAGCGACGGCGGCGACACCTGGAGCATCGTCGAAGTGACAGGACGGCGCGATATTCACAACGTTGCGGTCACCGCCGGCCCGCCCAAGACGGCCTTCATCATGGCCAACCGGGAGATCTACGCGAGCACGGATAATGGCAAGAGCTGGGAACCGCGCGACATGCAAAAGTGTCTGCCGTGGGATTATCCGCGCAAAGAAAATTATCTGCGCGGCATTGCCGTCGACCCAGCCAATCCGAAGAAAATCATGGTGAGTTTCGGCGACTTCACGCCGGGAACTTCAGGCGCGATCGCCCAAAGCGATGACTTTTGTAAGAGCTGGAAGCTCTTGCCGTTGCCGCAGGAACCCAACTCGACCATGTGGACGTTCGCGACCAACTCCGATGACCCGAAGGTCATTTTCGCCGCGAGCCGCTACGGTTATCTCTACCGCAGCGACGACGGCGGCGCGTCGTGGAGCAAGCTGCGGCGCGAGCTGAGCGAAATCGCGGCGGTGTGCTGGTTGCCGAATTAAGCGCGGCGCTTTTGCGCCACGCGGTTCAAGGGTTCAACGTTCAAGGTTCAACGTGGGCTCCCATCACAGCCTTCCACCGGCGGACGGTGAGGCTAGAAGTCCTTCGTTGTGAATTGTTCCGTTAGATTTTGCGTCCTTTGCATTGCTATCTGTGAACATTTACGCGGCGTGCGCAATATTTCGCAGCCTGGAGCGTCTCGGATTCGGACAATCCTCGCGCCAAGGTCGCAAAGTTGGAAATCTATTTTTCTCTTCCTTCGCGCCCTTTGCGTCTTTGAGACCTTCCGAGTTTCGATTGCGACTCTGTCGCGCTAGTGTCCTGGTCCATAAATACGTTTACTAAACGCTCTGTACTTCCCCCTTTGAAAAAGGGGGATCGAGGGGGATTTGAATCTATTGCGCATACGTAAATCCCCCCTTCCCCCTTTTTCAAAGGGGGGATCATTCTCGTCAATGCTTGGTCATATTCATCGAACTTCTGGGTCAGGACACTAGGTTCTTTGCGGCTAAATCTCTATTTGTACAATTCCTTCAGTAACCCGCTTTTTTCCAGCCGATCGAGGAATCGCAGGTCGACGAACTGTTCTGGTTTGGCGTTTTTCGCCGCGGGAACCGTTCGCGCGACATCGTCCAATGCGTTTTGCATACCCTGCATGTTGATGTAGGGAGCGCGTTCGAGGACTTTAGTCATGTAAAAGTCATAGGCGCGATTTAGTATCTCCGCGTCATTAATCATCGTGTATTTCGCCAATGTTTTGATTGTGCCGTCCCGATCGATGCGCGCGCGCTGCATGGCGCGCACGTAGGCGCGCATGAAGCGATCGATCATGTCCGGTTTTCTGCGGATCAGCTCGCCCGGCACGGCCATTGATGGATTGGGATAGGCGAGATCCAATTCCGTGATGCTGAAGACTTCCTTGAAACCCATTTTCTCGGAAAGAAACTGCGTCGGCGGCGAAACCACCGAGGCTTCGACCGCGCCTGACTTCAATGCGCCAAACATGTTCGACATGGTGCCTAACTGCATGAGGATCACGTCTTTGCTTGGATCCATGTTGACTTTTCTCAGCGCGGCGCGGGCGGCGATGTCGGCGCTCGAACCGAAACGGCTGACGGCGATCCGTTTGCCGCGCAGATCTTCGAGGTTCTTGACCTCCGGTTTGGCGTGAATCGAGAAGATCAATTTGTTGACGTTGTTGCCGATGACTTTCATATCGGCGCCGCTCAATGACGCGGCCATCACCGGGCCGCCGCCGAGGGACGCGATGTCGACATCGCCGGCGACCAAGACCTGGGCGAGTTGAGTAGCGCTGGGAATGAAGATGATCTGATCTTCCAGTCCCTCCTTGGCGAAGAATCCGGCGTCGCGGGCAACCCAGATTCCCGTGTAGGCCGCGCTGATCGAGCTGTAGGCGATGCGCACGCGGTCAGCGGATTGAACCGTTGAACTGAATAGCAGAACGTACAGTATGGCGATACTCGCGAGACGTTTCATTGGACTCCTCCGGCGCGCGCTGAGCTTGGGTGAATCTACGACGGCCGGTTGGGCAAGATCAAGTATAAGATGCCATGGACCGCGACAAGAGTTCTGTGATATGGAGCGGTCATCCATGGTTTGAAATGGCCGGGTATGCCGATGATGCTTGTCTCAAAATGTTTGTCCCTTGCGTTGATTTCTGCTCTGGCGGTAATGCTATTGCCGAGCGCCGGCCGGACGCAGATGAAGGCGCGGGTGGCGTGGACTTCGTTCGCCAGTAACATGAGCGGCACTTGGGTGGCGCAGGAAGAAGGGTTGTTTAAGAAGAACGGCCTTGAAGTCGAGCTGGTGCATATCCCGTCGACCTCGCGGGCGATTCAAGTGATGCTCGCCGGCGAGTTGCATTACTCCTACATGGACGGCCGCAATTCGGTCACGGCGGCGCTCAAGGGCACGGACGTGACGATCATCGCCGGCGTTGCCAACCGTTTGGTGTTTTCCTTCATGGCGCGCCCGGAGATCAAGAGCTTTGCTGAGATGAAAGGGCGAAAAATCGGCATCACGCGGCTGGGCTCGTCGACCCATAGCGTGACGCTTTGGGTCATGAACAACGCCGGCATCAAGCCGGAAGAGTATCAGATGTTACAGTTGGTCGACGTGCCGAATATCTTCACCGCGATGGTCGCCGGCCAGGTCGATGCCGGCGCGCTGTCGCCGCCGACCAATTTCCGCGCCCGTAAAGCCGGCTTGAGCGAGTTGATGGACGTGACCAAGGACGGCCCCGAGTACGTATCAGTGGCTATCGGTTCGACCCGCTCGTTCATCAAGGCCAATGAAGAGATGACGCGCCGTTTCATCCGCGGCTACAGCGAAGGCGTGCAGTTTTTGAAGGCGAACAAAGCCGCCGGCATCCGCGCGATTCAAAAGTACGCGCGCATCAAAGATCCGGAGATTCTCGAAGCGACCTACGGCGAGGCGCGCGCTTATATCGAGACGACCCCGTACGTGACGCGCAGGGGGATGGAGACGATCATCGGCGAGTTGCTGCCCACCGAGCCCAAGGCCAAGACGGCAAAGCCGGAGGATTTTCTCGACACGCGCTTTGTCGCGCAGTTGGAGAAGGAAGGGTTTTACAAAGCGGCGGCGAAGTGAAGAGTTTAAGACGATCCCTCACTGGCGTTCGGGATGACGATTCCGACGCTCTATGAACTACGCTAGCTGTGTCATTTCGAGCGCAGCGAGAAATCTATCTAGGCCGAGACCCTATTCGAACAAAGGAGCGCATCATGCCCAATGTAAAATTACCCACGGGTGTCGATTTCTATTATGAAAGCCACGGCCACGGAGAGCCGCTGATCTTCGTGCCGTCGACGGCTTATTCCGGCGAGGTGTGGAAGCCTTGGCAGATGCCGCTGGCGAAGTCTCTGCAATTGATTTTCCACGATCCGCGCGGCTGTGGCCGGTCGGTGCCGACGCAATCTGTTTACACCATCGAGCAAATGGCCTTGGACATCGTCGCGATGATGGATCATTTGAAAATGCCCGCGGCCCATTTCATCGGCCACTCCATGGGCGGGCGCATCGCATTGTCGCTGGCGCAAAACTTTCCCGGCAAGGTAAAAAGTTTGATTATGGCGGCAAGCGGTTCGGGTACCGCGGGCCGGGCCGGTTCGGATTGCGTGCCGGGTTTGCCGCACCGCTTGGTATACGACATGGTCGAGATGGGCTTCGAGAAATTCATTTACGATGAGATCGTCGATTCGGATACATTTTTCACCAAAGATTTTCGTGACCGGCATCGCGACCAGGTCGAAGCGTTTTTCAAAGTCGCCTGGGCGACCCACGCCAAGCTCGATCCGTTCATTCATCTATGCATCGCGCGCCACAACTTCGAAGGAACCCATCGCTTGGGCGATGTCCAGGCACCGACGTTGGTGCTGATCGGCGAGGCCGATACGGTGGGCAGCAATCATATCGCGCAAGCCAGAGTATTGTTGGAACGCATCCCCGGCGCCGAGATGAAAGTGCTCAAGGGCCAATCCCATGGTTTTTTCTGGCAGGCGCCGGAGGAGACTAATGCGGTCATTCTTGAATGGGTGAAGAAGTGGACCTAGTGCAGTGCCTCTTAAATGAAGGCACTTATTCATCGATCAACCAGGCGCACAGCGGGTAGGCACCGAAGAAGAGCCGGGCGACCCATGGGAAATTGGTTTGCACCCCGAAGAACTCGAAGAGCACGAAGTTGGGAGATTTGGTCATCCCAACGCTTCGTGTCCTTGGTGGTGAGTTACTCCCCCCGATAAACTGGCAACCGCTTTAGACACTCCACTAGTCAATCGGTAATTTCTTTCGTTGGGCTCTCAATGAATTCGCTGGCTCGAAATTTGACCGTCCGATATATGGATTTCTTCAGTTGAGAGCCCGATCGATGCCACCGAAACATGTAAAACTATCGATCTGCCGGGTTCGGGCAACGGCGTTTGGTCTTGGGGTTGGATTGGGCCTTTGGGGCTTTATCGGCAGCTGTTGGTGGAATCTCGTGGTCATGGGGAGGTTGTCTTGTCTTGACGCAAAACCGGATTTTTCGAGCATCTATACCGGAGCAAAACTGATGGCGAGCGGCGCATCATCCTTATACGATCTGAAGAGCCAATTAGCCGTACAACAACCCCTTTATCTGGGGCAGGGCGATTGGGTGCTGCCTTTCATGTACCCGCCGTTTTTTGCATGGATGTTAACCCCTCTAGCTTGGTTGTCCTATCCGACGGCTTATTTCGTTATGACAGTCGTCAATTTGGTCTTGCTGGTCGGCGGCCGGACGGCCCTGGTCGAAATTCTAGGACTTCGCGCGGATCAATCGCTACTGCTTGTACTTGTCCGTGTTATGTAACTTTGGGGTATCCTATTGTCTACTAGAGGGACAAACCTCTATCTTGGTGTTTTTCCTGTTAGTGCTCTTCGTAACTTTTACCTGGATGAACAGGATATTGCCGGCGGTCTTTGGGCGGCCTTATTATCTCTCAAACCGCAGCTGCTTCTAATGCCGGTTGTGGTTTTGATGAGACAACGACGCTGGCGGGCCGTCTTGGTATTCGCGGTGTCGATCTCAATGTTGGGTCTTTTTTCTTTCATGCTGGTCGGTGAACCGGGTGCCAAGGCTTTCTTTAAGCTTTTGGGTCAAGCGGCTTCAGGAGCCACGCCTCCAATGCGTTGTTGTATTCCGCCGGCTTGGCGGCTTTCATGCCGTGGCCGATGTTTTCCCAGAATTCCAAATTGCACCTGCGGCGGCGCGATGCGTTCGAGATAGCTCATCTCCTCGCGCATGATGGCGCCGCCGGCTTTGTGGTCGGCGACCAGGATCGTCGTCGGCACGGCGATGCGTTTGAAGTGGTCCTCGAAGCCAAAGGCCCAGTCACGATTGTCGGTAAGCAGCCGGGTGAGCGCGTGGGCGGCGAAGTGGTGGTTGCGGTAGACCTCCGTGTCTTCGTCAGCCTGTGACAAGCCCTTTTGCTTGGCTTCGGCGCGGATCTCTGCTTCGGGCTTGCTGCGTCTTGCCAGCGCGTTGGGCAGCGCAGTCATGAAGGCGTGGATCATGCGCCAGTAGACCGGATCTTCCAGGAAAGCGCGGGAGATCAATCCGGCGAGTCGGAGGCGAGGATGGTGCCGATGTTGCCGCCCCAGGAGTGGCCGACGTAGGCGGGTCTTTTTAGTTCCAGATTCTGGATCAGTTGGCGAATGTCCTCGGCAAAGTCGCGCAGGCGGTAACCGGTCAGCGGCTTGTCCGACTCGCCATGGCCGCGCAGATCGGGAGCGATGATGCGATAGCGCTCGTGAAAATGTTCCGCGACCGCGCTCCAGCTCGCGGAGAAATTCGTCCAGCCGTGGACCAGCAGTAGTTCGGGTTTGCCGCGCTCGCCCCATTCTAAATAATGCAGTTTGATGCCTTGGACTTCGGTGAATTTGTGTTGTGGGTTGCTCATTGAATCTGTTCCGTCTAGAGTTTGGAGTCAGCGTATGGTGATTCCGATGCTTCTAGTCGTTTAGTGATTATCTCACTTAGTAGAGACGTCAACTGTCCAGACCGTAGACGCCATTTGACGCTCGATTCGACCCACTGTTGACAGTCGTTGGAGCAGCGGTGATAGCCAGGGTTACGAAAGAACTTCTTCCGCGGAGGTAACTGTGAAAAAGTTATTCTCGTTGTTCGTGCTCCTGTTCTTCCTCGCGTGCGCGGGCTTGGCTGGCCGAACCTGGGCCGCTGCGGCGGACGACAAGGCGGTGGCGGATTTCTACCGCGGCAAGACGGTGAAAATTGTCGTCGGTTTTTCCGCGGGCGGCGGCTACGATGCCTATTCTCGGGTGATCGGCCGGCATATTCAGAAACATATCCCGGGCAATCCCAGTGTCATCGTCGAAAACATGGCCGGCGCCGGCAGCATTCTTCTGGCCAACCATATGTTCAACGTCGCGCCGAAGGATGGCACGGTGATCGGCAACTTCAGCGGCCAGATTATTCTTCGAGCAGCAGTTTGGCAATCCCGCGGTGCAGTACGATCTGGCGAAGTTTCGTTTTCTCGGCGTGCCGATCGGCGAGACTTATTTGCTGATGGCGACGAACAAATCCGGCGTCACGAAGTTTGACGAGCTGCTCGGGGCCAAGTCGAAGCAGCTCACCGTCGGCGGCATCCCTGGCTCGACGGTGGAACAGGGGCCGATGCTGATGCGCGATCTGCTCGGCGCCAACATCAAAGTCGTCAGCGGCTACAAGGGCACGGCCGACGTCCGGCTGGCCATGGAGAGCGGCGAGATCGACGGCATTCTTCAACAGCTGGGAATCGACCAAGGTGACTTCGCTGGACCGCGTCAAAAACGGCGACTGGCAAATACTCGCGCAAGTCGGCGATCACCCGATCGCGGCGCTGCCGGTGAAGAACGTGCCGACGATCCCGCAGATCGCCAAGACCGAGGAGCAGCGGCAGCTACTGCGTTTCGGCGCGGCCGCGCCCAATCAGTTCGCCAAAGTCTACGTGGTTCCACCAGGGACGCCGCCCGACCGCGCCGCGGCCCTCGAAACGGCGTTGACGAGGACTTTCGCCGACAAAGAATTTCTCGCCGAAGCCGACAAAGGCAAGCTCGACATCGATCCGGTCTCGGCGCACACAGGTGCAGAAGATTGGTCAACGACTTTTTCGGCTTGCCGGCCGAGCTCAAAGCAAAGCTGAAAAAGATTCTTGCGACCATAGGTCGCAAGATCTTCGTTCAAGCCGTTCAAGCGGTTCAATCCGTTCAAGACGACTCGGATTTCGCACGTTCCAAGTTCTTAAAACCTCCGAGACGCCTTGAACGGCTTGAACCGAGCGTAGCGATTGAACGCTTAGCGATACGGCAATTGCGATACAAGGTAACTACGGAGGATTGCAGAATGGGTTTACTGGACGGCAAAGTGGTGGTGGTGACGGGCGGCGGGCATGGCATCGGCCGCGCCTATTGCATGGGGATCGCGCGCGAAGGCGGCACGGCGGTGGTCGCCGATATCGACGACAAGGCTGCCGACGGCGTTGCCAAAGCGATCGCCGACAAGGGCGGCAAAGCACTGGCGACCAAGGTGGACGTGGCCAATTTCGCCAGCTGCCAGGAGATGGCGAAGAAAGCTCTCGGCAGCTACGGCCAGATCGATGGACTGATCAACAACGCGGCGATCTTCATGAGCGTGCCGGCGGAAAAAGGCAGCTGGCAGGATATCACCGAAGAAGCCTGGGACCGGATCATGGCGGTCAACGTCAAAGGCTTGTGGCTGTGCAGCCGGGCGGTGGTGCCGGCGATGCAGAAGCGCAAGCAGGGCAGCGTCGTCAATATTTCCTCGAACATGGCGTTTAACGGCGGCTTGACGATGATGCACTACGTGACTTCCAAGGCGGCGGTGGTGGGATTCAGCCGTGTGCTCGCGCGGGAGCTGGGATCGGATAATATTCGCGTGAATACCTTGGCGCCGGCTCGACCATGAGCGAGGACAAAGCGACCGATGACGCGGTGAAGAACTACGAACGCTCGGCGTCGACGCGCATTCTCAAACGCATCGAGCAGCCGGAGGATCTTGGTTGGGACCGCGCTGTATTTGCTCTCGGATTTGAGCACATTTGTTACCGGGCAGACGATTCTGGTCAATGGCGGGGCGGTGTTGCACTAGAAAAAAGGCAATAGCCATTGGGCAACAGGCAATAGTCGGCAATTTCGGATTAGTTGTTACAATCGAAAATCCAAAATCGAAAATCTAAAATGGACGGACGGAGGAAATCGCCATGGGATGGGTAGACGCTGACGCGCATGTCGTCGAAAGTCCGCTGACGTGGGACTACCTGACGCCATCGGAGAAAAAGTTTCGGCCGCAGTTGTTCAAGCCGGAGGATGACGATCAGAAGGCGCACTGGGTCATCGACGGCAAGATTCGCGGCTTGTTTCGCTTTACGTTCAGCAAAGAAGATCTCGACAAGAAGTCCGCCGAGATCGGCCGCGACGTGTCGACGACCATGGCCACCCGCGATCTTGCCGACGTGTCGGGGCGGATCAAGCATATGGACGAGCTGGGGATCGATATTCAGGTGCTTTACACCAGCATCTTTCTTGACCAGGTGACTGAGCGCGCCGATACCGAGGTCGCGCTGTGCGGCGCGTACAATCGCTGGATGGCGGACGTGTGGAGGCAGAGCAAGGGCCGGCTGCGCTGGATGGCGACACTGCCGCTATTGAGCATGGCCGATGCGTTGGATCAATTGAAGTTCGCCAAGGAGAACGGCGGCTGCGGTGTGTTCATGCGCCCGCTCGAAGGCGCGCGCCAGATCAGCGATCCGTACTTCTTTCCGATGTACGAGATGGCCGAGAAGTTGAACTTTTGCATCGGCTTGCACCAGGCCAACGGCAGCGCCGCGGCGGTGGACATGATGGTCAACCCGGACGGCAGCCGCGATTTTTTCAATCAGTATCGGATTTTCAATGTCGGGGCGATGTTCCGCATTCTTAATTGTGGTATTCCTCAGAAGTTTCCCAAGCTGCGCTTTGGCTTTATCGAGACGGCAGCGTCTTGGGTGCCCTGGGTGATTTACGAGCTGCGCCGCCGTTTGGATACGGTGAACAGCAAATTGCCCAATGATCTCTTGGAGCGCTGCGGCATCTTCGTTACCTGCCAGATCGGCGACGATGTGCCCTATCTGATCAAGAACTGTATGGGCGAAAACACTTTGATGATCGGCACCGACTACGGCCACGCCGATTCGTCGACCGAGTTGGACGCCCTGACGACGTTAAAAGACGACGGCGGCATCAGCGCGGCGATGCACAAGAAGATCGTCGAAGATAACCCGCGAGTGTTTTACGGGTTGAATTAAGAGTCGGATTCGGATTCATTCACCACAAAAGCTGCAAAGACCACAAAGTTCCGGATGCGGAGATTTAGTCGCAGAGAACGCAAAGGGCGCTAAAAAATAAAAAACGAACAAATCACTGAATGAAGGTCGCACGAGCCTTCGCCTCCGGTTGTCCTCAGTCTTTGCACAATAAGTTTTTATCTATTCGTTGTTGACGCTGTGTGCGTGAGATGTCGGCGCAGTGGCACTCCCGATTGGCAAAGCGCCTCAACCAGGTCGGCTCGACGCATTGGTTTGGCATACACCTACTCTTCTGCATCTTCCTCGTACTCCTCGATAACCGAGTCGGAGAGATGCGCGATAGGTGGGGCTGCGCGCCCAGCCCCCGGACACTATCACAATCGGATCGTAGGGGCGGCTTCTTGATCTAGAGGCCCGCGGTCGTAGCGAAAAGACCGGCCGGCGCAAATCGTTTAACAACTGTCGTGGATCTGCTGCTGCGGCTATCGCGGCGCAACGATGTGCAACCGTATGTCCATGTTGGGTTGCAGTAGCCAAAAGGTCGGCCATGCGGAGGATTTACCCGAGTAGATCGAGGTACTATAGTGTGCTCAAAGGTCGATCTATGCACGCTTTATGGCTCGGCCTCAGCGCTCGTTGAGCTCCACAGCACATCGATTTGCTCGATGGTGCGGAGTGTCACATCATCGTAGTTGAGGGGGAGACGTTCAAGAGGAGGAGGACGATCGCCTCTCCACTCCCCAAGAACCGCTTGGCGATCGTTCCGTGGAATCCAAATCTGCATGCCCATCCGAGCTCCGATGCGTATTCAGCGAGTAGCGCCTGAATGCGAGATGGACTCGCGAATTTCTGTGGCGGGATCAAAGCATCCGTAATACGGGTCATGGGATTCGGTCGCTACTTGAGCACGGTGAGACTGAGACAGAGATTCTTTGGTCCCGCGAACTCGTGCGGTAATTATGCGCTGAAAGTCACTCTCGTCAACATGCCAGGTACGCGCATCGGGGCTAATCTGTCCCGCCAAAAGACGTTCCAGAAGTCTGGAAACTTGCCATCATTCCAGTGACAGCTTCTGCACAAGGCTACCGGACGTGACAGTAGTCGAGTTACTCCTCGAGGTTTCGTTCGCATGCTCCCCGTGTAAAGCACTGGTGTCGAGAAAGTAAATCACAGGCGATCGTCGCGAGCTTCGATAATGTCGCTCGCTCAAGCCGGCAAGTTTCTTGCCGATCGCGAGCGTCTTACGCAAATCGGACCTTGCCTTTGATCGGTCCGATCAGTCGGTCCAAGCCCGGGCAACCTTGTTGAATAACGCTGCTTGATAAACTCCGACGCTCGAGTTCCTGCACCAAGCTCATATCGACGAAACTTTTCGGGTCGGCGGCGCCGGCTATTTTGGCGCACAGAACCACTTCGTAACTTATGTGGAAATTCCGGCTGCGCGATGGTTCTGAGGCTCCCAGGTGTCGGCTAAGGCTTCGAGCGCCGGGCCGGATTCGGCCAGTCGTGCAAAATCGCCGGATCGAAATCCGCACCGTTGGGCCAGACGAGCGTGTGCGCTTCGGGATCGATGCTGACTTGGTCGAAAACTGCGGTGTCTCGCAAAGGTTCGTAAACTTCCCCCTTCAGCACAGGGTGAAAATCTACGATTTGGGATGTGCCGTCATCGAAGTGGACGCGTAAAGTGAATGGCGCGATCTTGTGAAACGATACAACGCGATGAATTTGGTGGGTCATGGGCGCATCCTACGTTCAATGGCTCAATGCTTAACTCGCGAAGCTTCGAGGCCGCTGATGGCCAATGGTCGGTGCGCAATTCGCCTGTAACTCCTCGTTGGTGCAGCTCGGCCCAAGCTTTCAAAACGAGCTCGTTCTTGCCGCCTCGGCATTGCGCCAGCCAATCGTACTCGATCTTGGCGATATCGTAAATCGCAACATGCTCCTGCTAATACGCGTCAAAGTGCGACGCTAGTGCTGCGGCCATCTCCGTGCCAATCGCCGAGCACGTCCGATTGACAATCGCCGAGAGAGTTTTCCGAGAACTCCCAGGCTTTGGCTCTGCGATGTGACGTTAAGGTGCAGCGGTTCTAAGCACAGGTCTTTTAAAACTTTACCAGGAGGAGGCGGGTTATGCATACGCATGAGTCACCTAAACGAGTCGAATCCCAGTTACCGCTTATACAGCTGCTTGATAAACCCCGACGCTTCCAACTCCTGCACCAAGCTCATATCGACGAAACTCTTCGGATCGGCGGCGCCAGCTTTTTTGTCGCGCGGGGCCATGTCGTCGAGCAGGGTTTTGACGCCTTCGGCGTGCGGATAAGGAACTTCGGGGAAGGCGGCTGTTGTAGGCTTTGTAGGCGCGCTCGAGTCCTTCGGGGTCTTTGGTTTTGAGATTTTTGCCGATCAGCGCTTTGGTGTCCTCTTTGTTGGTCTTAATGTAGTGCAGCGCTTCGGTGAAGGCGCGCACGACTTTTTGCACCAGCGGCCGGCGTTCTTTGACGGTCTTTTCCCGGGTGACGATGGCGTTGACGTGGTAGGGAATCTTCAGCGTGCCGATGTCGAAGAGATCGCGGAAGCCGAGTTTTTCCGCTTCGCGCACCAGCGGTTCGCCGAGGAGTGTGAACTGGGTGATATTGTTCGCCAACGCGGCGAGGCGCTGGGGATTTTCGCCCGTGGCGATGATTTTGGTTTCCTTTTCCGGGTCCACTCCCAAGCGGCGCAGGGCGAGCCGCAGCGTCATGTCGGAGGTGGTGCCTAGGCGGTTGACGCCGCCAAATTTGCCCTTGAGCTGCTCGATGGTCGTGATGCTGCCCAGGGAAACGATGTGGTCGATGAACAGCGGCAGGTTGGTCGATACCATGACGGTGTCGGCGCCGGCGAGTTTAGAAGTCACCAGCGTCGCCGAAGGAGCGACGATGAAATCGACTTCGCCGGTGAGCAGCGCTTGAATGACGATCGTGCTGGCGCTGATGCTGATGACCTCGAGCGTTGAGGCCATTGCGCTTGAAAAAGCCTTTTTGGTCGGCGACCCAGATGGGCGTATTAGACGGCGTGCTGCCGGCCCAGGCGATGCGCATGCGCTCCTGGGCTGAGGCGACGCTTGTCACCGTTGCGCAGATAAGTAAAGACAGGACCATGGGAACGATTCGATGCATGAGGTACTCCTGACACTTAAAGATTGCGCGGACTATAGCGTCTGGCTGTTTTTGCTGTCAATCACGGTGCGTGCGTCTTCTTGGACAATTGGCATCCCGGGGCGATCGTGTTTATGATGGCGGATAGATACCGAGGTAAGAAACAAAGCATGCGGTCGATTATCATAGTTGCCGGACAGTTCGTGGTGGATCCGCGTTTTGGTTCATGGTCACCGAAGAAGAAAATAATTTATTAAAGCAGACCGGCAAGGGCACGCCTTGCGGCGAGCTGATGCGGCGTTATTGGCAGCCGGCGGCGTTGTCGGAAGATGTGCCGGCGGACAAGCCGTTTCCGGTGCAGCTGTTCGGCGAGGAGCTGATTCTCTTCCGCGACGGGGAGGGCAAGCCGGCTTTGATCGGCCGCTACTGCGCGCATCAGGGCGTCGATATGATTTATGGCCGGGTCGAGCCGGACGGGCTGCGCTGCATGTATCATGGCTGGCTGTTCGACACTTGCGGCAAGGTGCTGCTGCGCGGCGACTGGCTGCCGGAGAAAGAGCGGCGATGGGATGTCGGCCAGCCGTCCTATCC
Organism: uncultured delta proteobacterium; assembly: GCA_963847445.1. Lineage (GTDB taxonomy): Bacteria > Desulfobacterota > Binatia > UBA9968 > UBA9968 > DP-20. Next base: position 48,858 of record CAWJZV010000027.1, read on the forward strand.
TTGCGTCGAAGCGGGCGGGATCATTTTTGTTTATATGGGGCCGGGCGATGCGCCGGCGTTGCCGCCCTATGAATGTCTCGCCAAGCAACCGGCAGGGCGTCCGCCGACGAAAGTTTTGCGCGCGGAAAATTACCTGCGAGGGATTGCCGACGGTGCAAACCCGCCGGCCGATGGCGCCAAATTCGTCATGCCCAATATGCTGACCGCTCAAGGCATCGCCTCCGGCAAACAAAACTCGCTGCGCTGGCATGTGCCGGTCGACGACGTTTCCCATGTTGAATTCACCGTGAGCTATCGCGGCGCTGGGCGGTTCTCGGATGAACCGCAGGTATCGCCGCGCCAGGCGCTGCTCGCGGGGATTGAAATTATTCGCGCCGAGCGAGCTGCGCCGCCCGAATCCAGCGAGAAAAGTTAGCTTGGTAACTTCAATCAAGCGAGCAAGCGGCCGAGGTTGACGATCACTTCTTCGATGTCGTCGAGCGAGTTCCAGCGCGGTGAGCCGCCCATGTGCGGAGTGACGATGACGTTGGGAAATTTTATCAACGGATCATCGGCGTCGCCCGGTTCTTCGTAAAAAGTGTCGAGGCCGAAACCGCCTAGCCGTTGTGATTCCAGGGCGCGTTGCAGCGCGTGGCGTTCGACTAAGTTCGGTTGCGAGACGTTGATTAAGAATGCGCCGGGCTTGATGACTGAGAGTTCACCTGCACCGATGAAGTTGACGGTCGCCGGACTGCGCGGCAAGTGCAGGCTGATGAAGTCCGAGCCGGCAAGCAGTTCGTCTAGCTTCATGTACGTCGCCTGATATTGCTCTTCCACCGCGGCGGGCAAGCGCGTGCGCTGGTGATAAGCGATGCGCATGCCGAGGGCGATGGCGCGCAAAGCTAGTTCCCTGCCGATCTCGCCGAGTCCGACGATGCCGAGTTGGCGCTGGTAGAGCGTGATCATGCCGGGGATGCGCGCCCAGTTGCCGTTGGGCGTGTGTTGGCGATTGTAGGTCGTCGGCCGGTAGCCGGCATTGCTGAGTTGTTGGTTGCTAATCAGGTTGGCGTTCTGCGTCACCTGGCGCGCCAGGGCGAGCATGAGCATCAAGCCTTGTTCCGCGGTCGAAATGTTCGCCCGGCGTCTGATCGTCAAGACTTTTGCGTTGGCTTTCGCACAAGCTTCTTCGTCGATGTTGCGCGTCGTGAAGCCGTACTTATGCACGAATCTGAGTTTCGCGCCGGCAGCGGCGACTTCTTGCGGTCCGAAAGAAAGTTCTTCAATGACGACGACAGTTGCGCCGGGGAGATTCGTTAGCAACTCTTCCTGGCTGTCGACCAAGCGGACATCCGATGGGTAAAGATTTTTCGCCTGGGCGCGGATTCTGTCACACCAGCCGCGGAAATCCGCCAGGTCGTGCAAGCAAAAGTGCGCGAAGGCGGCAATCCGTTCTTCGGCTGCCGACGGATCGAGGACGACTTCGATCAAGCGCAGGAAGGTGTCGTTTTCGACGACGAATTGTAGCTGATGCATAAATTTCGTTCAACAGTTCAACGGTTCAGAAGGTTCAAGGTTGAGGACTCGCGGATTTGCCCTCACGTTGAACATTTGAACCCGTGGGAGAGCGAATACTCAGGGTTCCGGGTCGATTTTTAGTGCCTGTAAAACTCTTGTGAACATGTTGTAGGTACCGATGAGCATGGTCAGTTCGACGGTTTGGCGTTCGCTGAAGTGTCGGCGCACTTCGGCGAACAGGTTGTCCGGTACCTCGATTTCGCGCGTCATGGTGTCGGTGTAGGCAAGCAGGGCGCGCTGCTTATCGTTGAATAGCTTCGATGGTTGCCAGTCGGCGATGGCGGTGACCTGCTCGGGCGTCAAGCCTTCCTTCAGTGCGTAGGCCGGTCCATGGGCGCGTTGGACGTATTCGACATTGTTCAATAGCGCCACGCGGATGACCGCGATCTCGCGGCACTGGCCGTCGATCTCGGTGCCGTAGCGCACGGCTTGGTTGAACTCGAACCAGGCATTGGCCAGCGTCGGACTATGCAGCATCAAGCGATAGACGTTGATCAGCCGCCCGCCGCGGGCGCCTTTGATTTTGGCGATAGTGTCGGCGAGCTCGGGATGATCGGCTTCGCCGATTAATGCTACGCGTGCCATGAGTACCTCGAATTGCAAAACGTGTTCAAGCCGTTCAACCGCTTTGCTCCGTTCAAATCGTTCAAGACGTCGGCTTGGGTTCCAGTCGTTCCAGTGGTTCCAACGGTTGCAGTTGTTTAGATCAGGCTGCGCTGCGGCGTTGCATGCGCAGCGTGAAGCCGGGGCGTTGAATGAACACGCTAGCGCGGTCTTTTTGTTTCGACAACTCGCCGACCAGATTGACCAGCGGATTACCGCCGTTCGCATAGGTCCGCGCCGGGCCGGCGGCGTACATGCGGTCGACGTCCTCTTTGCTGGAAAAAAATCGCAACAAGAGTTCTTCGTCGTTCTTGCCGCCGTACTTTTTACGCAGCTCTTGGAGCGTGTCGGTTGGGTGAGGGCGGCCGGCGATCTCTTTGGCGCGCGGGCGATTCAAGATTTTTTCTTTGACGTTCTTGTCCATGAAGTCGGCGCCTTCTTTGCCCCAGATGCCCATGGCGTATTCGATGGTCTGGTCGGTGACCTGTTTGTAGCGCTCGCCGACAATCACATTGATGGCGGCCTGGCTGCCGACGAACTGCGACAGCGGCGTGACCATGATCGGGTAGCCGAAATCGGCGCGCACCTGGGCGGCTTCTTCTAAGGTCTGATCGATTTTGTCATCCATGCCGACGCGGCTCAATTGATGGCGCAGGTTGGAAATCATGCCGCCGGGAATTTGATGGACATATTGCGCGTAGTCGTATTCGGGAGTTTTACCGATGGGAAGATTCGCTTGCCTGGCGCAGGCGGTGAGAAACTTGGATGCCTCGCGCAAAGTTGCTTCATTGATCATGGTTTTATAGCCGAGGGCACGCGCGTTCATGGCGACATTGAATAGCGACGGGTTTCCCGAGCCGTCGGCGAGCGGTGGAATCGCCGTGTTGATGTGCACCATGCCGGCTTTGATCGCCTCCAAGCAGCACAGCGTGCCGAGACCCGTCGTGCAATGGGTGTGCAGTTCCAGCGTCGTCTTGCCCGCCGCTTTCAGTACCGCCGGAACGACGGTCTTGGTGCGCTCGGGAGTCAGGATGCCGCCGGGATCTTTGAATATCACGCGGTAAACATCGAGGGCGATCGCCTCTTTGAGTTTGGCTGCGTAGTATTCGTCGGTATGGCGCGGCGACACGGTGTAAATCAAATTGATAATCGGTTTCAGGCCGGCGTTCTTGGCCTGTTTGACGCGCCAGGCCCAGTCCGCGGCATCGTTCCATGAATCGGAGATGCGCACTTCGCTGACGCCGACATTGGCCATGCAGGTATCGAAGAGTTGGTGCAGGGCATCGGGATAAATGGCGAAGCCGCTGCGCGAGCCATGCACCAGGCGAAGAGGCGTGCGTTTGAATTTCGGGATAATCAATCGGTAGCGCTCCCAGGGATCTTCGCGCAGCTCTTTGACGCACTTGGGGATTTCAATGGGACCGCCGAGCTCGATGGCTTCGAAGCCGGCGTCGTCGAGTTGCGCGCAGATCGGCGCGATCATGCCGGTGCGGATGTTGTAGGCCCACAGACTCTGGGCGCCGTCGCGGATGGTGGTGTCTTGGAAATAAACTTCGGTCATGGCAGGGTCCTAATATTTCGGTACTTCACGCGGTAGTGTGGAGATGTTTGCGCTATTGTCGTGATTGGTTTCACCACGAAGATCACGAAGGACAGAAGGGCTCGGACAATAAAGGTTCCGAACTTCGTGCTCTTTGTACTACTCTCCGTGATAGTTTGCGCAAGTTGCGCAAATGGTCCGGGAGCCGTGACGCCTCGGATTCGGATATTCCTCGCGCCAAGGCCGCCAAGGTCGCGAAGTGACAGGCCAGAGGCCTGTCATGCTGAGCGAATGCTAAAGATCGAAGATGGATTTCTCTCTCCGTTCGAAATGACAACGTTCTTCCTTTGCGCCCTTCGCGTGCTTTGCGCGAGATATTCCGAAATTCGGTTGCGGCGCAGCCGCGCTGTGTCCTTCGTGGTGAAAATTGCTTCATAGTAAAACCAGGAGATCGATTTTTCTAACGTATAATCTAAACCAGCAGCAGGGTTTCATTCCTCGCGCAGCCAGATTTGGCTGCGGCCGAATAGCGACACGCCGATGAAACCGCGCACTTCGAGCTTCTTGCCGCCGTCGATGAGTTTCATCTTGGCGCGATAGACTTTGCCGTTCTCCGGGTCGAGGATCTCGCCGCCTTGGTAGTCGTCCGCCTGCCTGGCTAGGCCCCAGAGTATCGTCATGCCGAGGACCGGTTGGTTTTTTCGCGTGCCATCGCATTTATCGCACCTGGGCGTCGGATCCTCGCCGGGTTTGGGGAAGATCTTTTCGATCTTGCCGTCAAAGCGGCCGTTCGCTTCGCGAATGCGCACCAAACCTTTCACCTGGCCGGAGCTATCGTCGATGGTCTTCCACAGGCCCGCCGGCGATAGCTCGTTGGCATGGAGCGACGATAGCGAAGCCAAAAAAATCGCCGTGCCGATGATTCCGCCGATCAAGTGTTTGACTCTGCGCATAACTTGTCTGTTCCCCCGCTACTGTAAGCGATTCCAATTACTTAGCAGTTACGGCAACGATTTTCGATATGGCTGGCGCTGGACTGTTGTCGCCGCGCGAATGCCGCTCCGCCACCTCGGGCGTATGCCATACGCCCCTACGTTCGGATTTCCTCTGTAGATGTTTTTGCGGTCGTTGCGGTTAGCTATCCGATTCCGAATCCGATTCTCTGTGATCTCGGTGCGACCTTCCGGTCGATCGAGGTGAATAGTCATGTCAAAAAATAAGTGCCTGCAATTAAGTGGCACTCGCCTGAAGCAACGTTCATTTGAACTTTGGGAAGACTTCCTTCGACATTAGCTCCAGGGTTCGGCGCACGTCGCCCATCGGCACGCCGCCAAAGTTGACCATGGCGATGACATGGGTGACGCCGATCTTTTCGTATTCGCGCAGAATGGCGACGGTATCTTGCGGCGTTGTGAACAGCGCCAGGTGTTCTTGCTTGATGTTGTCGAATTGCGGAATCTTCGAGCCGGGGCGGCGGTGGGTTTTGTGAAACGAGATGGCGCGCTCGAAGTAGGGCCGCGCGCCGGCGACCGCGGCTTGTTCGTTCTGGTGCAGATAGAAATGCATGGCGACCATGATGTTCGGCTTGCCGCTATGGCCCGCTTGAGCAAAGGAGTTGGCATAGAGATCGTTCTTCGCCTTTACGTCGGCGAGGTTCTGCGAGCGGGCGAATGGAATGCCCATCATCGGTAGGCCCATCTGGCCGGCTTTGATCAAGGTCTCGTCGCTGGAGGCGGCGAGCCAAGTCGGCGGCATGGGCTTTTGCAGCGGCTGCATATAGAGCGAGATGTTGTCGAAGTTGTAATGCTTGCCGTGGTGCGAGAACTTTTCCTGTGACCACGCCTTGAATATAATCTCCGTGCCTTCCCAGAATTTTTCTTTGGCTTCCTCCATCGACATGCCAAATTGCTCGAACTCCACCGGCGAGAAGCCGCTGCCGAGGGCGAATTCCAGGCGTCCGTTGCACAGGTTGTCGGCCAGCGCGTACTCTTCGGCGACGATGAGCGGGTTGTGAAACGACGGCACGGCGATGGCCGGGCCGAGGCGAATTCGTTTGGTGCGCTGTCCGAGAGCGGCGATGAGCATCGGCGGCGAGACGCAGGTGCCGTACCAGTAGAGATGATGCTCTCCGAGCCAGAACGATTCGAAGCCCAACTCTTCGGCCCATTCGGCCATGGTCAAAACTTCGTCGTAATATTTCTGATTGGAGCGGCCGAGCTCAGGATGGTTGTCGCCGAAGATAAAGATGCCGAATTTCACTGCAAGCTCCTCTTTTCGATTTGACCCACTCCCTCTTAACGTAAACTAGAAAGGGCGACAAGCGCTGGTCGATTTATTCCAACTTTCGCCAGTTGAGGATAGTCAGCACCAGTCCTGAACTGCCGAGCACGGCGAGCAAAGCGTAAGTCCAAGTGTAGCCGACCATGTCTACGGCGCTACCCGTGATAAACGCGCCGACGCCGTAGCCGAGCGGGTAGGCGATCGAAAATGATGCCATGAAGCGGCCGCGCCGCTCGGGCGTGGCTCGCTTCATCGCAATGATCAGCGTTGCCGAACCGCCGATCGCCATGCCGAGCATGTAGAGCACGCCCGCGCACAAGATCGTCGCGAGGTTTGACGCAGCGACTAATAATATGAGGGCGAGGGACTGCAGGGTGAAAGTCGCGACTAGAGAATAGCCGATGCCGATGCGATCGGAGACGCGGCCGAGCAATGGGCGGGCGAGCACGCTGGTGATGCCGCTGACGACGAAATAGGAACCGATGGCGTCGATGCCGATCTCGCGGGCGTAAAGCACGATGAAACTGGTGGTCGCCGGGAAACTCAGCTGATTGCAGAACATCAAGCGCCGCGGGCAATAACACGCCCTGTTCCGCCACGCTGAAGATTTGCCGCCACCAGGGGAGCGACGCTGATTGTGATTCGGCCTGATGCTCCACGGTCGGAACCTGACGAGACATGAAATAGCAAACGCCGGCTCCGGCGAGGCCCAAAGCGATCATGATGGTAAAGACCAAATTGTATCCGCCAAAAGGCGCGTGCAACAACCACAGCGCGACGGCGGGAAAAAGCACCGTCGGCGTCGATTGCGCGCCGCTGTAATATCCCGACGCCTCGCCGCGGCGCGATGCCGGCGCGATGCGCGCCAAGAGAGCGTAGCCGCCGGCGTTGACTCCGGCCCAGCCGATGCCGCGCAGGGCGTTGGCGAGCAGGACCATGCTGACGAAGGGGAAAAAGCACAGCAGCATGCTCGCCGCCAACATGAGCAGGCCGAACGCCAACACGCCGCACTCGCTCCAGCGGTCCGACCAGTAACCGATAAAGGGCCGGGCGATCACGCTGGTCGCGGCAAACGAGGAGATCGCCAATCCGACCACGAAGGGCGAACCGCCCAATTGGGTGATGTAGAGCGGGATCGTCGGGTTGAGCATGGCCTGCTGCGCGTAGCCCAACGACTGGACTATGCACAGCAGTGTAAACGTCGAGGTCCAGAGTTGTGTGGATTTAGCAACTATCACCGATGTATGGGCTTTCATGCGACCAAGAATTTCTCACCTCGAAGTGAGGCACGAAGGTCGGAGCCAAGAGGGCGGGTTTAAAACCCGCCCCTACTTCCGGAATATGTCTTGAATTGTTTTGCGCCCTTGGCATTGCAATCCATTAGAGTTTACGTCGGCTGCGCAAATTTTGTGGCCACGCGATTGCCGCTCCACCACCCCAGGGCGTATGCCATACGCCCCTACGTGTGGATTTCCTCGTGCGATTTTTTGCGTTCTTTGCGCCCTTTGCGGTTAATAATCCGAATCCGAACCGGGCCGGTCGCGACCGGCCCCACTCGTGATCTCTGTACCCTCTGTGGTGAAATTTTTCTCCGAGAGCGGGTCATTTCAGTTTCGCCCATTGTTTCCAGATCACGATGAAACCCAGTCGAGCAGAGGATGCCGGCGATGGTGAACATCCAGCGGAAACCGGCCAGATCGACGACTATGCCGTTGATCAACGCGCCGGTGCCGTTGCTTAGGGGCAAAGCGGTGGAATAGCTTGCCATCGCCCGGCCGCGACGCTGTGCCGGCGCGGATTCCATTGCCAGTGCCATGATCCGCGCGCCGCCGATGGCGGCGCCGGTGTACCAAAGAGCGCCGCTCAAGATCAAGCCTGGGAGACTGCTTGCGAACGGCATGATCAGCAAGGCCGCAGTCTCAAGACTGAAGGCGATCAGCAATGACCGGCCGGCGCCGAGTTTGTCGGAAAAGCGGCCGAGCAGCGGGCGCCCGAGGGCGCTGGTCACGCCGACGGCAACGTAATACCAACCAAAGTTGCCGACGCCGAGATCACGGGCGTAAAGCACAATGAAGCTGGAGAAACAGGGCAGCGACATGTTCAAAGTAAAAATCAGCAACGCCGCGGTGAGAATGTGGCGGTCGACGACATTGACAATCTCGCGCCACCACGAATCTCGATGGTCAGTATTACTTTCCTGGCTGTGCGGCGGCGCGACGCGCGCCAGGGCCCACGCCGCGATTGCGCCGCTGAAAACGAACGCCATCGCCAACAGAAATACCGCGCGAAAACCGCCCAGCGGTGCGTCGATGATCCAAAGCGCAATGGCGGGGAAAATGATCGTTGCGCTGGACTGGACCCCGCCGAAATAACCGGATGCTTCACCGCGACGTTGCGGCGGCGCGGAGGTCGCCAGCAGCGTGTAGCCCGATGCCGCCATACTCGACCAAGCAATGCCGCGCAGCGCGTTGGAAAAAATCACCGCGGCGTTGAACGGCAGCAAGCAAAACACGATGCTCAGCCCCTGGCCGATCATGCCGAGCAACATCATCCCGGGAGCGCTCCAGCGATCGACCCAGTATCCGATGATCGGCCGCGAGATGACGCTGGTGATGCCAAAGGCGGCGATCACTAGACCGACGATGAACGGCGAGCCGCCCAGGTAGGTGATATAGAGCGGCAGCGCCGGCTGCAGAAGGAAGTGCTGCGCATAGCAAAGAAATTCCGCCAAGCAGAGCAGCACGAACGCTCGCGTCCAAAGGGATCGGTTGGTCGATGCAACGGACATCGTTGTGGTCTAGCATGGCGGCGGGAAAAACTCATGCGGTGGACGGCGAAGTTGGAGTGATGGAGTGTTGGAGTAATGGAGACTGGGTTTTCGGAAGGCCTCATCCATCTCGCAGCATTCCAATTCTCTACAGTCTTGGCGCCACGCGACGAAGAATCAATCCGCCCGCTTGGATCGGGCCAGCAGCAGAAACATGCCGATGTAGCCGGCGATGTCGATGGCGCTGCCGGTGATGAGCGAGCCGACGCCATAACTTAACGGGTAGGCGACGGAGAAGGTCGCCATCTGTTTGCCGCGCCGTTGGGGATCGGCGCGTTCGACGGCTAGGGCGAGCGTCGTCGAACTGCCGATGGCATTGCCGAGCATGTAAATCGCGCCGCAGACAATCACGCCCAATAAATTGGACATTATGGTGATCAGAATCAGGGCGATCACCTGCAAGGCAAAGCCGGCAGCGATGGAACGAGCTCGGCCGATGCGATCGGACAGGCGGCCGAGCAGCGGCCGGCCGAGCATGCTGGTGGCGCCGATGACGACGAAATAGGCGGCGAAGTTGCCGATGCCAAGTTCTTTGGCGTAGAGAATTATGAAGTTGGTGAGCGCCGGCAGCGATAGGTTGAGCCAGAGCAGGAGCAGCGACGGCAGGAAGATCTCCGGCTCGACGAAATGAAATATTTCGCGCCACCAATCGGTTTTTTCATGGGTGCCGTGCACTTTCGCCGGAGGTGGCACCGACGATGCCATGGCCCAGCCGGTGAGCGCGCCGGCGATGGAAAAAATCGCCGTGACGACGAACACCAGGCGGTAGCCGCCGAAGGACGCGTAGAGCAGCCAGAGGGCGAAGGGCGGAAAAAAGATTTGCGCCGAGCTTTGCACGCCGCTGTAGAGCCCGGAGGCGGCGCCGCGCTTTTTCTCGGGGGAGATCAGCGCCAGGAGCGAGTAACCGCCGGTGTTCAAACCCGCCCAGCCGATGCCGCGCAGGCCATTGGCCAATGCCGTGGCCGGGACGAACGGAATGAAGCAGAGAAAAATGCTCACGGCTTGAAATAGCAAACCGGCGATCATCACGCCGGCTTCGCTCCAACGGTCGGCCCAGTGACCGACCAGCGGACGGACCACGACGCTGGTGACGGCGAAGCAGGCGAGCACGATGCCGACGACGAACGGCGATGCGCCCAGTTGCGTGAGAAACAGCGGCAGCACCGGCGCGAGCATGAAATGCTGCGCGTAGCCGAGCAACTGCGCGGCGCAGAGAAAAATAAACGTCTTGGTCCAGATGGTGTCAGCCATAAGAATAGGATTTCGTTCAAGGGTTCAAGGTTCAACGTTCAATGTCAGAGATGCCGCTCCGAAGTGTTCCGTCCTTGAACTCTTGAACCCTTGAACCTTGAACGGCGGCCTGAGCTATTTCAGCCTTGCCCGGTTGGCGATGGTGATGAACAGTCCGCTGGCGCCGAGGGCGGCGAGGACGAGATACATGGCGAAAAATCCGAACCATTGCACCAGGCTGCCGCAGATCAAAGCGCCGATGCCGTTGCTGAGCGGTAGCGCGATGGAAAAGGTCGCCATGGCACGGCCGCGCCGTTCGGGCTTGGCTTGTTCCATGGCGATGGCGAGAGTCGTCGAGCTGCTCATGGCGAGGCCGAGCATATAAAGCGCGCCGGAAATGATTAGAGCGAATAGGTTGGTAGCGAAAGCGAGTAGCACCAGGGCGATGGTTTCCAGGATGAAGCAGGCGAGTAAGGCGCGGCCGCGGCCGACCCGGTCGGAGACTTTGCCGAGCAGCGGTCGCGCCAGGATGCTGGTGGCGCCGCTGACGACGTAGAACCAACCGATGTTGTCGATCGCCAGTTCGCGGGCGTAGAGGACTAAAAAGCTCGCCACCGCCGGGAAGGTGACGTGGGAGACAAACGACAGAACCGAGGCGAGAATGATCTCGCGGTCGAGGACGCTCAGGATCTCCTGCCACCAGGGACCGGACGGCGCGGCGCGCCGCTCTTGGCTGCGCGGCGGCACATGGCGCTTGAGCACGGCGGCGGCCACCGCGCCGGTGGCGGCCAGGGCGAATGCGACGGCGAAGACGACGCGAAAGCCGCCGAAGGGCGCGGCGATGAGCCAAAGCGCGACTGCCGGCAGTAATATCGTCCCGCTCGCCTGCACGCCGCTATAATATCCCGACGCTTCGCCGCGCCGCTGCGGCGGCGCGCTCAGCGCCAGCATGGAATAACCGGCGGCGCTCATGGCGGCCCAGCCGATGCCGCGCAGGGCATTGGCGAACATGGTGGCTTCGGTGAGCGGAATGAAACAGAGCAACACCGCGAGCGCCAGCAAGGTTAGTCCGCAAAACGACACGCCGGGCTCGGACCATTGATCGGCCCAGCCGCCGATGATCGGCCGAAAGACCACGCTGGTGACGGCGAAGCAGGCGATCACGAGGCCGACTTGAAACGGCGTGCCGCCGAGCGACGTGATGTAGAGCGGGAAGGTCGGCTGCAGCAGCGCATGCTGCGACGAGCCGAAGAACTGCGCGGTGCAGAGCAGCAGAAAAGTGCGCGTCCAGAGGGTGTGAGATTGTGGCGTGGACATGGATTAGGATGGTTCACCACGAAGGCACGAAGGACACGAAGTTTTGGATTCGGAAGGTTCCTCCCGCAAAGTAATTCATGTACCAATCGGTACAACACAGCAAATGAAAATGAGCTGCGCCACGTTCAAGAGCAACGACGGAAAATCCGCCCAATGGCCGCGCCCTTTGCCAAAGGGGGCGAGCCGAAGGACCGGGGGATTTTTGGCCTCTAGTCGGCATTCCTGCCACAAGAGGCGCAAAGACGCCAAGTTCGGAGGGGAAATTGAAAAATTACTAAGAAATTTTTTCACCGTTCTTTTTTCTTCGAACTTTGCGAGCTTTGCGGCTTTGCGGGAGATATTCCGGTGACGATCATTGCAAGCTCGCGCGGTTTTTCCAGGTGATCCATAGGCCGGGAAGATTGAGCAGGGCGACGAAGATAAACATCCAGCTGTAGCCGGCGATTTGAATGGCGCTGCCGGCGAGCAGCGAGCCGACGCCGGCGCTGAGCGGATAGGCCATCGAATAAGTGGCGATCACTTGGCCGCGCCGTTCCGGATTGGCGTGCTGCAGGGCGAGCGCCAACGTCGCCGCGGTGCCCATTGACGAGCCGGTCATGTAGAGCACTCCTGAGACGATCATGCCGCCCAGCGTGGTGGCATTTACGACGACGAAAAATGCCGTGGCTTCGAGTACGAAGCCAGCGGCGATAGCGGCGCCACGGCCAATCTTGTCGGAGAGCTGGCCGAGCATTGGCCGGGCAATTAGACTCGTCGCGCCGCTGGCGACGTAGTACCAGCCGAAATGCTCGATGCCCAATTGGCGCGCGTAGAGCACCAGAAAGCCGGCGACGGCGGGCAGCGAGACATGCAAGGCGAACAGTAAACCGGCGGCGAGCAAAATATCTTTGTCGGGAATTCGAATGATCTCGCGCCACCAGGGACCGGCGAGCGCGTTGCGCCGTTGCCGCGCAGTGTCTGCGGCGCGATCGCGCAGCAGCAGGCCGAGGGCGGCGCCGGCGACGGCGATGGTCATGGAAACCGCGAAGACGACGTGAAAGCCGCCGAAGGGCGCGTCGATCAACCAGAGCGCCAAGGCGGGCAAGAGAATCGTCGCGCTGCCCTGGGCGCCGCTGTAATAACCCGACGCTTCACCGCGGCGGGCGGCGGGAGCGCTTTGGGCGAGCAGCGCGTAGCCGCCGGAGTTGACGCTGGCCCAGCCGACGCCGCGGCAGCTATTGGCGATCATCGTGGTGCCGACAAACGGCAGGTAGCAAAGCAACACGCTGGCGCCTTGGATTAACAGGCCGGAGACCATTACCCCGGCTTCGCTCCAGCGGTCGGACCAATAGCCGACCAGCGGCCGCAGGATCATGCTGGTGGCGGCGAACGACGCCATCACCAAACCGACGACAAACGGTGTCGCGCCGAGATGCGTGACGTAAATCGGCAGCGTCGGTTGCAGCACGAAGTGCTGCGCGTAGCCTAAGAACTGGACGATGCAGAGCAGCACGAAAGCGCGGGTCCAGAGGGTGTCGGTGGTTGCCGGAGTCATTGAAGCTGAGTCAGTTCCGACTGTTCTTATACAAGCTTCGCGACGGTGCCGCTAGGCGAGTAAAGAGAAATTCTTTGTGCTGGCTCGTGGATAGAGGATAGAGGATTGCGGATGGCGAGACTGGTTGTGTATGGTTCGAAACGGCTAATATTCCCTCGGCGCTGGTTGATATCTCGCTCCTTCAGGTGATGCGAAGGTTTGTCATGCCGGCGAAGGCCGGCATCCAGGTTCGATTTGGTTCGAATTCAAATAAACTGGATTCCGGCCTGCGCCGGAATGACGGAAGGAAGAGTTTACTACCAGTCGACGAGTTCAGCGACCCTCAGCTTAAAGCTGAAGGTCGTTCAGTTGATTAGGTTAGACAAAAAACGGCCCAGACGTTTGCACGCCGGGCCTGTCGATTCTGTCTGCGTTTGTTCGCGGGTTATTTCAGCGTCGCGTAATACGTCGCCAGGTCGGCGAAGTCGGCTTCGGTGAGTCCTTTGAAGCTAAGCTTTTTGGCTTCTGCCAATTCGGCGATTTCCAATTTGCGCTTATCGCCGGCGAACAGCGCCATCTGAGTCTGGAGAAAGCCCTTGGGTTGTCCGCGTAGGGCCGGGATGACACGTTCGCTTTCGCCGTCGCCTTTGGGGCCGTGGCAGGCGATGCACTGGCTGGCGAGGGTGGCGCCGCGGCTGAGTGCTTTGGCCTCGACCTTTACGTTGGCTAGCGCAGGCTTTTTTTGGCTGGCGAAATAATCCGCGATCTCATCCAAGCCGAACTGCAGGACATACTTCGAGTAGGGCTCCATCTCCGGCGACGGGCGTTTGCCCTCGGCGTAGTCCTTGATGGCTTTCTTAAAATAGTTGGCGTTCATGCCGGCGAGCACCGGCATATGCTGACCCGGCGTGTTGCCGGCAAAGCCGTGACAGGCGCTGCACACGAGGGATTTCTGCGCGCCGGGAGAATCGAGGGGGCCGGCGCTGGCCGTTGCCGTAAGAATAACCGATTCGCAAAAAGGCTCATTGCCATGAAGGGTAATCTACGCATGAAAGTCTCGCCCAGCTGTAGCAGGTGTTGCGGGGGGCGGGCCGTGGCCGTTGGCGACGTGTGGGTGCTGAATGATTGTTTGGTATTTGCTCGCGGCGTGGAATCAAGAAAAAAAACAAGTGGGTGTGCTCAAGTTTTGATTATGCTATGAAAACAGCATGAGTCATCCAGGCATCAAAGAACTGCAATTTATCATCAATGCCAAAGCCGGCGTGGTTACCGGCCTGCTGCAAAAGCCAGAGGATTCTAAAGCTCTGTTGGTGCTGGCCCATGGCGCGGGGGCGGGCATGTGGCATAAGTTCATGAACGATAGCGCAGCCGAGCTGGCCGCGCGCGGCGTGGCAACCTTCCGCTATCAGTTCCCCTACATGGAGAAGCGCATCAAGCGGCCCGATAGCGAGGCGGTGATGTTGGAGACGGTGCGCGCGGCGGTGGTGACGGCGCAAAAAGTATCCGATGGTTTGCCGCTGTTCGCCGGCGGCAAGTCGATGGGCGGGCGCATGACCTCGTTGGCGGCGGCCGAAGAGCCGTTGGCCGCGGTGCGCGGGCTGGTCTTTTTCGGCTTTCCGCTCCACGCCATCGGCAAGCCCGGCGCCGAGCGCGGCGCGCATTTGGCCAACATCGATATTCCCATGCTGTTTTTGCAGGGCTCGCGCGACGGCTTGGCCGATTTGAAACTGCTCAAGCCGCTGTGCAAGCAACTCGGCAAGCAAGCCGAGATCGACGTTGTCCAAGGCGGTGATCATTCGTTTCACATGCTCAAGAGCGCGCGCAAGACGGATGAACAGGCGTTGCGCGACGTGGTCGAGAAGGCGGCGAAATGGATTCTAAGAAAGGCCTAGTTCACAGGTTCAAGGTTCAACGGAAGAATCTCGGAATCGTCCTTCCCCGCGAATCTTGAAATTGAACGTTGAACCCTTAAATCTAATATTCCCCGCAGCTTGCTGCGGGCACAAAATTGCTGGGGTTTCCAAAGGGGGTTGAACATCCCCTTTGGTCGCGAGCGGGGTTCATACCCCGATCGCGAAATGCCGGTTGATATTTGACTCATGTCTTATCCGACCAACGAACAAGAGGCGCTGGTCGCCTTGAGAGGCGACGATGCCGAGCTGGCGGCGACGGCGGAGGCGATGCTTTGGGGTCTTTGGTGCCGTTCGGCGGATTCTGAGACCGATCGACTGTTTCGCGCCGGCGTCGATGCCATGCAGAACCGCCGGCTCGAAGAGGCGGAAGAGTTATTCGGCCACGTGATCGAGAGACAGCCGGCATTCGCCGAGGGTTGGAACAAGCGCGCGACGGTGCGCTACATGCGCAAAAATTTTAAAGGCTCGATCGCCGACTGCCAGCAAACCTTGGCGCGCAATGCCAATCACTTCGGCGCGGCGGCGGGGCAAGGCCTTTGTCATCTGACGGTGAGCGAGTTTCGCGAAGCGGCGATATGCTTTCGCCGGGCGCTGGAAATCCATCCCCATCTCGATGCCGTGCGCCACAACCTAGCGGCGGCTGAGGCCGAGGGTGGCGGCAGTGGCTATCTCAATTAGACAAAATTCCTGAACTCGTTCCAATCGTTCAAGCCGTTCAAAACGTTCCAATCGTTTAGGATTCGACCTTGTTCAAGGTTCAAGCGTTCAAGGGTTCAATCGGATCGGCTGGCTCGGTGATCTTGAATTCCGGACCTTGAACTTGAACCTTTGAACTTTTGAACGGATATCCGCAACCTGCTTGACCTTGCCACCGTCGGCACCGTATATGTTCTCGATTAACTTTTGCTTGGAGGTCGGATGGCTATACGGGTTGCCGGAATTTGTGGGAGTTTGCGCGAGGCTTCGCTAAACAAGGGGTTGCTGAGAGCGGCGGCGGAGTTGGCGCCGGCGGAGATGGAGATTCAAATCTATACGCGGCTGGGAGATATCCCGCCGTACAACGACGATGTATTCGTCAATGGCGACCCGGAACCGGTGGCGGATATGAAGGCGTTTATCGGCGCTGCCGACGCTATTCTCATCGTCAGTCCGGAATATAATTACGGCGTGCCCGGCGTGTTAAAAAACGCCATCGACTGGGCGTCGCGGCCGAGCGGCAAGTGCGTGCTCAACCGCAAACCGGCGGCGCTGATGGGTTGCTCGCCAGGGCTGGGCGGGACGATTCGCTGCCAGCACGCGCTGCGCCAATCGTTTGTTTTTACCGATACGCATGTCATGTCCCAGCCGGAGATCAAGATTCCCTCGGCGGCGCCGCTGTTCGATGCCAGCGGTAAACTCACCGACGACAACACCGGTCAACATGTGAAGAGGTTTCTCGAAGCCTTTGCCGTATGGATCGGACGATTCAAGGATTAGCTGGGTCGGATCGACAAAAGCTGCCATGACGGCATTGACAGTGAACAAGGTCATCGGGTAGTGTCGCCGGAAAATAGCCAGTTGGTTTATCGAAAACACTTAGAATACGGGAGGCGACAGTATGTTAAAGAGGTTTGTTATTGCGCTTGCGCTGGTGCTGCTTACTGGATTTAGAGCGAACGGGGCCGACACGACGCTCCAGCAGATCGCCGACGCGCTGGACGTGTCGACGATGAAAACGTTTCAGTTTACCGGCAACGGCAGGATGTGGCATGTCGGACAGATCGACCAGCCCGATGGCGGCGTGGCCGAGATATTACGTAAAGAGCTTAACCCGCATGTACGACTTCACCGCGGGAGCGATGCGCGATCAAATGGTCCGCACCCAGGGCGAGGCGCCGCCCAGCGGCGGCGGCGGTCAGCCGCTTGAGGGCGACCAGCAAATCATCGCTCTTGTCAGCGGCGATCTGGCGTGGAACGAGGCCGGCAAGAACACGCCGGCTCGGCCGCACGAAGCCAACGCTCGGGCGCATGAGCTGGCGATTTCACCGCATGGACTGCGTACGCGCTGCGTTTGCCAGCAATGCCGCCGTAACCAAGAAAATGATGGATGGGCGCGAGATGACGGTGATCTCGTTCACCGATCAAGGCAAGCGCAAGATCGTCGCCTATGCCAACGATCAGAATGCCATCGAGCGTGTGGAATCTAGCTACGGCCATCCCGTGGTGGGCGATATGAAGGTCGTGACCAACTACGGCCCGTACCGCGACTTTGCCGGCGTCAAGTTTCCCACCAAGATCGTTCAGTACCAGGACGGTTTGCCGGCTCTGGATATTACGGTGACGGCGGTGCGCGCCAATCCGACTTTCAATGTCGAAGTGCCGGCCAACGTGCGCTCCACGCCGACGACGGTGAAGTCCGAAAAGACCGCGGACGGCGTTTGGTTCATCGGCGGCGACTCGCATAATTCCGTTTTGGTCGAGATGAAAGACTATTTAATCGTCGTCGAAGCACCGTTGGGCGATCACCGCTCGATGGCGGTGATCGCGGAGGTCAAGAAGCTGGTGCCGAGCAAGCCGATCAAGTACTTGGTCAACACCCATCATCACTTCGATCACTCCGGCGGCATTCGCGCCTACGCGGCGGAAGGAGTGACGATCGTCACTCATGAAGCTCAACCGGCCGTATTTCGAGCGGGCGGCGTTGAATACTTGGAGTCTCGCTCCGGACCGCTTGGCGAAGTCGAAGAAGAAGCCGGTTTTCCAAACCATGGGCGATAACATGGTGTTGACCGATGGCGCGCGCTCCGTGGAGCTTTATCAGATCGTCGGCAACGCACACCATGACGGCTTCGTCATGGCGTACCTGCGCAAAGAGAAACTGCTGATCGAAGCGGACGCTTTCAGTCCTCGCGGCGTGCCCAAAACACCCGATCCATTTACCGTCAACCTGGAAGCCAACGTGCGGCGTCTGAATATCGAAGTGGAGCGGGTTCTGCCGATCCATGGTTCGGTGGTGCCCTACGTCGAGGTGATGAAAGCGATCGGCAAAGATCCGGCGGCGGCGAAAAAACCACCGGCGGAAAAACCACCTGCGGAAAAGGCACCGCCGGCAAAGCACCGGCGAAGTAGTCAGCCTGTAAACGGGCAAAGGCGCGAGCGCGGCAATGGGCCGCGTCTCGCGCCTTTTTTTGTCTTGTAACTTTCCCGCGGCTGACATATGAAGTTGTCGATCCAGGATTTTATTGACAAATCAGGAGGCTGTTTATGTTTACCAGGCTCGTAGCGGCGCTCGCGCTGGTCGCGCTCATGGGATTCCGCGTGGAGGCTCAGGAGACCGATCTCCAGCGGATCGCCGATGCGCTCGACGTGTCGACGACTAAGACGTTTCAGTTCACGGCTAATGGCACGATGTATTCCCTCGGCCAGAGCACCAGTCCGGCGGCGGCGTGGCCGAGGCAGTTCGTGAAAAGTTGACGCGGGTTTACGATTTCACCGCGGGGGCGATGCGCGATGAAGTCGTGCGCATGGCGGGGGAGACGATCGACCGTCGGACCTGAGGCACGACACGGTCATACGTGGTCAGCGGCGACCACGCCTGGAACGAGGCCGGCAAGGATATGGTGCCGAGGCTCTGGGAGGCCAATGACCGTGCTCATCAGATTGTGATCTCGCCCCACGGCATACTCCGCGCGGCGTTTGCCAACAACGCGAGCGGTCACGAAGAAGACTATCGAAGGGCGGCAGATGACTGTTATTTCATTTACCGACCGGGGCAAACACAAGGTGGTTGCCTACGCCAACGATCAGAACGCCATCGAGTGGGTCGAGTCTTCTTACGGCCATCCGGTCGTCGGCGATATCAAGGTGGTGACCTATTACGGTCCCTATCGCGACTTTGCCGGCGTTAAGTTTCCGACCAAGATTATTCAGTATCAGGACGGCAAGCCGACTTTGGATTTGACGGTGACGGCCGTCAGAGCCAATCCGCCGGTGGATATCGAGGTTCCCGCCAATGTGCGTAGCGATCCGGTGCCGGTGAAATCCGAGAAGGCGGCGGACGGGGTTTGGTACATCACCGGCGGCTCGGCGTCACAGCGTGCTGATCGAAATGAAAGATTATTTGATCGTCGTCGAAGCGCCGCATGGCGAACGACGTTCGCTGGCGGTGATGGCAGAAGTGAAAAAGCTGGTGCCGAACAAGCCGATCAAGTATCTGGTCAATACGCACCATCACTTCGACCACTCTTCGCGGCATGCGCGCGTACGCGGCCGAGGGCGTCACGATCGTCACCCATGAAGTCAACCGGCCGTATTATGAACGCGCGGCGGCTTAATTCTTGGAACTTCGAGCCCGGATCGTCTTGGCGAAGTCGAAGAAGAAGCCGGTGTTTCAGACCATGGGCGACAACATGGTCTTGACCGACGGCACGCGCTCGGTGGAACTCTATCAGATCATCGGCAACGCGCATCACGATGGCATCGTCATGGCGTATTTGCGCAAGGAAAAACTTCTGATCGAGGCCGATGTCTTTACTCCGGGTCCGGCGGGCGCGGAGCCGCCCAAGGTTCCCAATCCGTTTTCGGTCAACCTGGAAGCCAACGTTCGGCGCTTGAACATCGACGTCGACTCGCATCGTGCCGATTCATGGCCGCATCGTGCCGTACAGCGAGTTGCTCGCCGCCATCGGCAAGAAGCCGGCGCCGGCGAAGAAGTAGGTAAACTGCAATTGGAGTGATGGAATGATGGAGTGTCGGAGCGATGGGAATTCGCAAACCCAGTACTCCATCACTCCATTCCACTCCAATGCCCTGGCTCCTCTTTCACCTTTTCCAACTTCGATGAAAAATATCATTGCCAGTCTCACGTTTCTTCTCTTAACGCACGGCAACGCCGGGGCGCAGACGCCGTACTATCAAGGCAAGACCTTGCGCATCTTTGTCGGCTACCAAGCCGGCGACACCCATGATCTGTGGTCGCGCGCCTACGCGCGCCATATGGGCAAGCATATCCCCGGCAATCCGTCCTTGGTGGTGCAGAACATGCCGGGCGCCGGGTCGATGGTGGCGGCCAATCACGTTTATAGTGTCGCCAAGCCGGACGGCCTGACCTTAGGCTCCATCGCTCCCGGTCTTTACCTGCCGCAACTCACCGGCAGCAAAGAGGTCAAATTCGATTGGGCGAAATTCTCCTGGATTGGCACCCCCGAGCATAATGGCACCTTGTTGTTCATGCGCGCCGACGCGCCGTTCAAATCCATCGAGGACATTCGCAAGGCGAAGGATGGGCCTAAGTGTTCGGCCACGGGAGTGGGCACCAGCGGCCATCTGATTCCGCGCTTGCTCGAAGAGACGCTGAATTTGAAATTTCAAATCGTCACCGGTTATCCCGGCGGCTCCGATCAAGACTTGGCGCTCGAGCGGGGCGAAGTGCAGTGCCGCGCGATCACGGTGGCGGCCTATTTCGGGCGCGAGCCGTTTATCAGTTGGTACAAAAAGGGCTTCGTGCGCATCTTGATTCAAACTTCGCGCAAGCGCCATCCGAAGATCCCCGAAGTGCCGACGCTTTGGGAGATCATGGAGAAAGAAAAAGTTGCCGAAGCCAACCGCCGCTTAGCCGTCGTCGCTCTTGGCTCCGGTGGCTTCGGTTCCTGGCCGATCGTATCCACGCCTGGAATACCGGCTGATCGCTTGAAGATTCTGCGCGAGGCCTATGCTAAGACACTGCAAGAGCCGGATCTCCTGGACGAAGCGAAAAAGCGCGGTTGGGAACTGCGTCCGGTCGGTGGCGAAGATCTCGCGACCCTGGCCAAGGAAGTGAGCGCGCAACCGGCCGACGTGGTCGAGCGTATGAAGAAGCTGATGGGCGGATGAGATGGGCAGGAGGCGTGAGTTGCCGAGGAGCGCATAGGAAACCAGCGGATTCTCAGCTAGCGCCCAACGTAAACTTGTGAACCTTCACGAGGTCCAATATTATAAATACATAGTATTGACCCGTGGGAGAGAGAGTCATGAAAACTTCTTCGTTGCGAAAGAAACACGTGCAAATAGATCAGCGCAAGCTCAACCGCGCGTTGCGTATACTAAAAGTACGTACGGTAACTGAAGCATTGGATGGCGCGCTCAGCGTCGTTGTCAGCGAGGATAAAATAAACACTGCGTTACGAAAAGTCCGGGGCAAAGGGCGCATTCGAAAAGTCTTCGAATAAAATGCAGCGGGTAGTTATCGACACCAATATCTACATCGATTGGCTTAACGAAGGCCGACATGAAGACATTATTTTTCAGAGAGAGATAGTCAAGCATCTTAGCGCGGTGGTGCTGATGGAGTTGTTGGCGGGAGCGTTTTCCATCCGCGACCGTAGACTTATTCGCGACTTCACCCTCCCTTTCGCCAAAGCCAACCGAATGGTTACGCCGACAGTTTTGATTTATCAGGAGGCCGGCGATGTGTTACGACGGCTTCAACGTGTGCGCGGTTACTCCATCCCTAGGGTTTACGGTCTCGTGAATGATGTGCTCATTGCGCTGTCGGCTCGCTCGATTGGCGCGAGTGTGATCACCCAAAACGAACGCGACTTTTTGGCTATTCAATCAGTGCGGCCGTTTAAGCTGGTGGTGCAGCCGTCGACCAGCGGAGCAAATTAATGGTGACTTGCTTGGTGGCAAGCAATCCTGATTAAGGGGACGTCATGAAAAAGCTTTTTTTTAGCTTCGTGCTGATAGTTTTATCGCTCGGCAATGCCGGCGCCCAGGCGCCGTTCTATCAGAATAAGACCGTGACCATCGTCGTCGGCTACCTGGCGGGCGATGGCTATGATATCTGGGCGCGGCTCTTGGCGGCGCATATGGGCAAGCATATTCCGGGCAATCCTAACTTCGTGGTGAATAACATGCCCGGCGCCGGGTCGATGATCGCGGCTAACAATATTTACAACGTCGCCAAGCCGGACGGTCTGACGATGGCGGCCATCGGGCCGTCGCTGTATCTCGATCAGGTGATCGGCAAGAAAGAAGTGCAATTCGATTGGGCCAAATTCGGTTGGGTCGGCTCGACGGAGAATACCCCATGGCTGTTCTACATGAGCACGAACACGCCGTTCAAAACCATCGACGATGTGCGCAAGGCCAAGGAAGCGCCCAAGTGTTCGGCCACCAGCAGCGGCACCAGCGGCCATTTCATTCCTAAGCTACTCGAGGAGGCGATGGGGGCAAAATTCACCGTCGTCATGGGCTATCAGGGCGGTTCGGAACAGGATTTAGCCTTCGAGCGTGGCGAGGTGGTTTGCCGCGCGCTCAGCATCCCGACTTTTTTCGCGCGTGAGCCGTTTACCACCTGGCGCAAGAAAAATATGGTGCGCATCCTGTTGCAGACCGGCCGCAAGCGCGATGCCAAGATGCCCGACGTGCCGACGATCCATGAGTTGATGACGGAGTACAAGACGCCGGCTTCGACTCGGGCTCTGGTCATGGCGATCCTGGCCTCCGGCGATCTCGGCCGACCGTTTGTCACGCCGCCGGGGCTTCCCGCTGAACGTTTAAAAATCCTGCGCGAAGCCTTTCGCAAGACCATGGCCGACCCTGGGTTCTTGGCCGACGTCAAAGCGCGCAAGTTAGAGATCGACCCCGACTATGGCGAACAGTTGGAAGCCCTGGCCAAAGAGATCGTCTCCCAGCCGCGCGAGATTTCCGATCGCATGAAGAAACTGCTATCTGAGTAGCCCGCTAGATGGTGGCACGTGCGCTCCAAACTGTTCGGCCTTCTGGGCGACAGTCTTAAGACAACTTACCTGTGGCTGTCAGTTTGGTCTGAGTGGCGCCGTTTCGGCGGGTCTGCTAATCACTGCTAATTGTTTTTGTCCGGCCGCCATTTGAGATCGTGGCGAACGCGCCGGCTAAAAACTTGCCGGTCATGTCTGGCGGGAAATTTCCAATATGTTAGCTGTGGGAGAAACGATGCCATCTAGTCTGTGGAGAGTTCGCCCATGTCGCAAGTGAAGTGTCCGAGTTGTTCCCGCGAGTTTGTCCGGCGCGTTGTCAGAGCCGGCCTGAAGGATCGGCTGGCGGGCTGGTTTTTCATTTATCCCTTCAAGTGCCAGATTTGCGGCTTGCGCTTTCGTTCACTTAAGTGGGGCGTGCGCTACCTCCGGCTGCGCCCGGACCATCGCGAATATGACCGGATGGGGATGAATTTCCCGGTGCTGTTTCGCGGCGATCAGTTTGACGGCGTCGGCAGCGTGACGGATATTTCCATGGGCGGCTGTAGCTTCACCACGGCGAGCAAACTCACCAAGCGCGCGATCATGCGGCTGGAACTCAAGGTGTCCGAGGAGGCCGCGCCGGTGATTGTCGAGCTCGCGGTGCTGCGCCATTGGCACAATCAACTCGCCGGTGTCGAGTTTCTGCGCTGCGATGAAAAAGAGCGTGAGCGCTTGCAGCTCTTCGTTCACGGTTTGCTGATCGGACGAAGATCGTAAAAACCTATTGAATAGCTTCTCTCACTGCCGGGGCTCTGCGCCGCCGGTACTGTAAAATCCCAGCCATGCCAAATAGGCCGATGCCGATTACATCTTGTATGAGGCTCGGATAGACCAGCACCAGCCCGGCGGCGATCAGGATTGCCCGTTCGGCTATTGTGGTTTTGACCAGCAACCAGCCGGTCAGGCCGGCGGCGAGGGCGGCGAGGCCGGCCGCCGCGGTGGCGGTGGTCCACAGGATATTGCTCCATTCGCCCTTCAACAGTAAGCCGATGCCGTCGGGATGAAGCGTGAACATGAACGGCACGAGGAACGCCGGCGCGGTGTATTTCCACGCCATCATGGTCGTCTTGTATGGGCTGCCGCCGGTGATCGCCGCGGCGGCAAAGGGCGACAGCGCCGTGGGCGGCGAGACCTCCGAGAGCACGGCATAGTAAAAAATAAACATATGCGCGGCGTACTCGGGGATGCCCAACTTGATCATTGCCGGCGCGGTAATCACGGCGGCGATGATATACGACGCCGTCACCGGCACGGCGAGGCCCAAGAGCCACAATGACAATGCGGTATAGAGGACGGTGAGGAACAGATTGTTGCCGGCGAGGGTGAGGATGATCAGGGAAAACTTTAGGCCGAGGCCGGTAAGCGTGACGACGCCGACGATGATGCCGGCGGTGGCGCAGGTGGAGGCCACCGACAAGACATCGACGGTGCCCTTTTCGAACAGCCGCCAGATTTTTGCCGGCGTGAGCGCGGTGTCGCGCCGAATGTAGCTCAACGCGATGCCGAGGACGATGGCATAGGCCGACCGAAAGAATCGCGGTATAGCCCCACAGCATGAAGCCGACGATGGCGATCAACGACAAGAAGTGAAAGCCGTATTTGCGCGTCAGACTCCACATGCTATCGCCCTCGACGGCGATCGGTATGGCGCCGAATTTTCTCGCGTCGAGTTCGACCATGGTGAAGATCGACCAGTAATAGAGCAGCGTCGGAATCGCCGCCATGGCGAGCACGTCGAGGTAGGAAATCTTGAGAAACTCGGCGATGAGAAACGCCGCGGCGCCCAGTACCGGCGGCGAGATGATCGCGCCAATGCCGCCGGCGGACAGCAGCCCGCCGGCCGAGTCCTTGTCGTAGCCGGCTTTGGCGAGCAGCGGCCAGGCAACGGAACCCAGGGTCACGGTGGTCGCCACGCCGGAACCGGAAGGTCCACCGAGTAAGAACGATGCGAGCGTGACCGTGCGCCCGGCGGCGGCGGGTTTGCCGCCGGTGGCGGCTAGGGAAAAATTCACGTAGAACTCACCGGCTTTGGAAAACTCCAACACCGCGCCATAGATCGTGAAGAGAATAATAAACGTCGCGGCGACGTCGAGGGGCACGCCGAAGATGCCTTCGAGGGTGATGTACATATGACCGACCAGGCGGTCAAGCTGGTAACCTTGATGGGTCCACGGCGGCGGTAAATAGGCGCCGAAACTGGCATAGGCGAGAAAACCGATGGCAACCACAGGCAGTACCCAGCCGGTGGTGCGCCGGGTCGCTTCGAAAACCAAGAGCATGGTGAGGGCGCCAAAAATCTGATCCATCTGGGTCGGCAGGGCGGCGCGGTAAATAAACTCTTCGAAATCCCACAGCGGGTAGGCGACGACGGCGATGCTGGCGAGCGCCAGGAGCCAGTCATGCCAGGGAATCCAGGTACTATTGGCGCTGCGATGGGTCGGATAGATTAGGAAAGAAAGCGTCAGTGCGAGGCCGAGGAAAACCAGCCGCAACACTTGCGCGGTGACGCTCGCCCACGCCCAGTAGAGAAATACCAGCGACATGCCGACGGCCAGCGCCGACGTGATTTTGCCGATGGCGCCGGTCAAATGGCGCCGCGGTCCTGCCTCTTGCTCGATGAATCGCTGCGCCGCCTCGAGGTGAGATGGGTCGATGGAACCTTCAGCCATGGGCGCTGCTTTTGCAGGATGCGACGGTCAATCGCAGCGCGCCGGTCGGTCGGATCGTAAGCGGTTTGGAGTCGTAACGACGATCGAAATAAAGAGCCATGGCGGCGTCGGCGCTGATGTTTAGGTTGAGCGAGGGCAGCAGCACCGGCGGCGGGTTGACTACCCACGCGCCGTTTTCGAGGTCGGCATTCTCATAGCCGTAGAAATCCACCAAGCGCGCTTCGCTGTAGCGTAGTTGAGTCAATTGAAAACCGTCGCGCCGCAGCGAAAACACTTCTTCGACTTGGCTGCCGTAGATCGAGTGGCGGAAACTGAGGCGCATGGCGCCGCCGAGATCCATGGGTACGCTACGTTGTCCGCCCGTGTCGCTCGTTAGCTCAACGCAGATCGATTGAGTTTTGTCCGATGTCCAGGCTTCGAACGGCGAGTCTGAGAATTGCGGCGGTGTCTGCATCGCCGCTTTGAAGAAGAGACGTGACGCGATGGGGCGATTTGCCTTGGACGTCATCCGAGCTGCAGCAGAGATTTGCTGTCTGCTACTTACAAAGACGATTCCTCGGCTGCGCCTCGAATGCCAGTTCGACACAGTTCCAATGGGGAGTAGGCGAATTCCAGGCGACGATTGTGCTCGGCGAATATTTTGCGGCTGGCTGTTGCTCGCCGGATAAATCACCGCAACCAAGGCGCAGAGCGCGATGCCGCAGGCTGAACTGCTCCGCCTGAATGTCGCCGGTGGGATCATTTGCTCGCTGTCGGCACCTTGATGCCCTTTTCTTTGTAGTAGCGCAGCGCGCCCGGGTGAAACGGGATCGGCGAGCCGATGACGGCATTTTTCAAACTCATCTCGCTGGCGGCTTTGTGCACGGCGACTAGATCGGCGGTGTGTTCAAGCAAGAGCTTGGTGATCTGGTAGGCGAGATTTTCGTCGAGTTTTTCGTTGGCGATCAACAGATTGGTCGCCGCGGCCACCGGGGTATCCTCATCGATGCCTTTGTACAGACCCTTGGGGATATTGCTGGTGAAATAGAGCGGGCCGTACTTCGCGACCATTTTAGGAATCGCGTCGCCGTGAGGAATCATGTGGATTTTGATTCCCGGGGTCGCGGCTAAGTCGAGCACCGCGCCGGTGGGCAGACCGCCGTCCCAGAAGAACGCGTCGATCTTACGGTCTTTGAGAGCGCCGGCGGACTCACCGGCGCCGAGCCGTTCCTGGTTCTTCAGGTCTTTTGGCGTGAGGCCGTACGCTTCGAGCACGCGCAGCCCTTTGACTTCGACACCGGAGCCGGGCGCGCCGGTGGACACGCGCTTGCCTTTGAGGTCGGCGACCGACTTGATACCGCTCCCGTCAGCGGCGACGATATGCATGAAATTTGAGTAGAGCGCCATCAAAGCGCGAATATTCGCCTTTTGCGGCAGTCCCTTGATAACGCCGCTGAAGCCGTCCCAAGCGGTGTCAGGCAGCGAAAAAGCCAAGCCGACGCGGTTGCCGTGCAGCAGTTTGACATTATCCACCGACGCGGTGGTGACCTCCGCCGTCGCTTCGGTGTTGGGAATATTCTTCGAAATCAGCGCGGCCATGCCGCCGCCGAGCGGATAATAGACGCCGCCGGTACCGCCGGTGGCGATGGAGATCCGATTCTTCACCTGGGCGTGAGTCAAATTCGGAATCACGGTAAGCAGCGCGATGGCTAATTGCGCGAGGATCATCACAAGGGTTCTAAACATGGAACTCGCTTTCATCGTTGGAATGGAAGATTTGCAGTCATCATCAATTCACTCTTTGCATCGGAATGACGTAATAGGGGACGAAACCGTCGCCAGGATCGACTTCGAGCCGTTCTTCAAAACCGTCCGCCGTGGGTCGAAGAATTTTGCGCGCGCGTTTCCATTGGCTGGCATGGCCGGGGGGCACGTCGGCAAATTCAAGATTATCGTCATGGCGTTCGATGGCATATTCGCGCATCGCGCCGCCGTCGGTGTAGGCGTGGGCGCTGATTTGGCCGGTGGGCTCGGAACCGACGATGACAAACGCCTTGTGCACGTCATTGCGGCCATCGGCGAGCGGATAGGAAGCATCCATTCGCAGTGCGATGAAGCGCCCGCCGGCCTCAAAGCTACCGACGACTTCCTTTTGAAAGGCGTAGTCGGCCATGGCGTATCTCCCTTCGCCGCGGAAGTGGCCGAGGAGGAATTCTAAGGGCTTCATATGGGCGCTCGGTTTGCCGTGGTCATGCACCGGGTCGAAGCGGAATCGTTCCGCCGCGCCGGTGTCGACGAGTAGCGAATTGGCGTGCACCGCGGCTTTGACAAATTTGAGCAGCGCGCGCCAATCTTCATCGCGCGCCACTTCGGCGAATACTTCTTGTTTGTCGCCGATCCGCAGCGCCAGCACCGGTGCTTGTTTGCAAGGTCCTTGGCAGCCGGTCTTGACGATGGTTGCGCCGATCTGGTTGCCCAGCCGGGATAGTTCTTGGTCAGAAACATCGTAGCCGGCTTTGTTGCAGCAAGGCTGCGCTGCGCATGCGTAGAGACGTTGGTTTCCCAAACTATATTCTTGCTTGGCTCGCTGTAAGACCTCGCCTAATTCGTCTGTAGTCGGTTCGAGATGGCGCAGTTTGAGGAAGTGGCGGAACTGCGCCAACGCGCCGTCGGTCCAGTTACCCTGAGTGCGAACGAGAAAGCCCGAGGCGTGGAAGGCAAGTTCCATTGTACGGTGCGCTGAAGCGGTCAATCGGCCCATATAATCTCCTTGCGCTGCAATCTACTTTGGACCGAGCGTCGCCGTCAAGGAACGGGCTCTTGGATAGGGCGCGAGGCGGCGGGTACAAATGATCTGGAAGCTGTAAGCGCGCGGATTCGGAAGTGCCTCTCGCATAGGCGCGTCAACGAGGGGCGATTCGATGACATCGCCCTTACCGTCATTTCGACCAGGCCGGGAAAAATCTCTCTTGGATCCCTCGTGTTCGCTAGAGCTAAGAAGGATTTCTCTCTCCGTTCGAAATGACAACGTTCTTCCTTTGCGCCCTTTGCGTGCTTTGCGCGAGACATTCTCAGATTCGGTTGCGGCTGCGCCGCGCTGGGTCACTTCGCGGTGATGTTCTGTCCCTTAAACGCACAACGCCCAAGCCTTGCGGCCTGGGCGTTGTGTGGGAGGCAACGAACGTGAGCCTATCTCACGCCGCCGCGGTTAACACGTCCAAAGTTTTTGCCACCGCTGAGCGTCGTCGCCGGCGTCAGCGGTACGGAGGGTCATTTGTTGGCGGATGTCAGCGAGTTTCGAGCCGGTTAGACCGGCGCGCTGGCGCCCATCGTTTTCCTGGAGCCGCGGTTGAAAGTCGCTGCGGTCGGCGGTTTCCTGCAGCATGCGCGCGACGAAAACATCGCGGGCACCGCTCATGGTCGGCACAATGGAACGGTGCCCGCGCCCCGGGATTAATTCAGGAGGCGTTTCATTGAACCAGAAGACGCCCAGGCTACGAAGCTCTTCATGAAAAAGCGGATCTGCGGCGCTAGGGTCACACAAATTCATGTTCCGAGCGTTCTCGGTAAACACCGCGCGCATGTCGGCTCTCTTGACCTGTTGATCTAACATGTCCCGGTAGAAGTCCTTGTATTAATCTTAATTTAAATTCCAGCCACGTCGCCTTAACGCTAAGTAGAAGACGGTTTTATTTATCACTATGGCGATTTTCCGCTAGTATAAGTATTAGACTGCGCCATTGATATTTTGTTCCAAGGAAGACCCCATAGATAATAGATATATTGAGCGGCCTCAGCCGGCGGCGCGACCAAAGCCGGTCGTTGGTGCGCTAGAGCCCGAATTGGACGCTGTCATCCCGAATCCTTCGGCCAAGCTCAGAATCGACCCCGTGAGAGGGAATTTACCCGCCCTGAGTCACTATGGTGGCATTATTCGGCTTGACGAGATAACCGGAGGTTCAGTAGAGTCAGCCACTATCTAGACGGTTCCCGGATTTCCGTTTTGACCTAAAAATTTCTTAACCCAAGGGAGGAGACCAATCATGTTTGTATGTCTATCGCCTGGAGGCCAGTTGCTCACCAACGGTGAGACGCAGACGGATAAGTTGCTTGTCGGCACGGTGGATGGAATTTTTTCTTTCCAAAAAAATGGCGGCGCCTGGGCGCAGCAAGCGACCATGGTGCCGGGCAAGCATTTTAGCTCAATCATCTTCGAGCCGACGACCAAGACGCTGTTCGGCGGCACCTACAGCTGCGAGATCTTTGCCAGCAGCGATCTCGGCAAGAGCTGGGAGCGGCGCGACAAAGGCATCGGCGAGAAGGAAATCTATTCGCTCGCCAGTCAATTAGTTAACGGCAAGCCGCGCATTTATGCGGGTACCCAGCCGGCGCATCTATATTTCAGCGACGATCTCGGCAAGAGCTGGACCGAGCTGCCCGGTCTGCGCCAGGTGCCGGGTGTCGAGAAATGGACTTTCCCCGGCGAGCCGCATCTGGCCCACGCCAAGAGCATCACCTTCCATCCGAAAGACCCGAACATCATTTACGTCGCCGTCGAAGTCGGCGGCTTCTTGCGCAGCACGGATGGCGGCCAGACCTGGACCACCGTCGATAATATCAACCCCGATGCCCACCGCGTCTTGGTGCCGGCCAACGATCCGACCAAACTCTACGGCACCGCGCCGACGACCAACTGCGGGCCGGAAACAGCCGCTGGTTTCTGCGTCAGCAGCGACGGTGGCGCGAGCTGGACGAGCATGACGCCACGTGACTTCCGCATCGGTTATGTCGATCCGTTCTTCGTCCATCCCAAGGATCCAAATCTTTTGTTTGTCGCCGGCGCCAAGACCGGCCCCGGCACCTGGCGCAAGCTCCACACCGCCGACGCGCGCATCGCGCGCAGCCGCGACGGCGGCAAGACTTGGGACATGCTGAGCCGGCGGCTTGCCGGAGCATATCCGCGCCAACATCGAAGGCATGGCGATGGATGCGTGGAACGGCGGCTACGCCATCTTCGCCGGGACGACCGACGGCGATGTTTTCTATAGCGACGACGAAGGCGAGCACTGGCAGACGATCGTCAAAGGCATCGGCGCGGTGTCGAAGTCGCATCACTACGTCAATCTGTCGTTGGACGAACAGGCGGCGCATCACTAAATAGACTGAAGTCGCGAAGTTGAAACAAAAAGGGGCACGGTAATCCGTGCCCCTTTTTTTGTTGGTTCTTACCTTGGCGTTCTTTGCGCCTTGCGCGAGAAAATACTCTTTTCCGGATTCGGATTATCTCTCGCAAAGGCGCCAAGGCGCGAAGTTCGGAAAACTTGACCGGTGCGCGTCTGCTCAGAGCGGGCAACCCTTGAGAATCCTAAACTCGCACTTTAAAAAACTCAAGGTGGCAATTTTCAAGGTCGAGCACTGGTCCCTGGCTTCTTCAGAAGGCGGTGGGTGTCAAGCAGCCGCACGATCACGGCTTCCCTTCGAAGGCATTGAGTAACTCTTTGGGCAGCGGCGCATCGAAGTTTTTCTTGATGCGAATCTTTCCGCGCATGCTGCCTGGCCGGCGTACGGTGGCTTTTGTTACTAACTGCGTCTTGGCTTGATGGCTATTCACCTTAGTCATGGTGGACACAGGTTGTTCCGCGAATCAGGGCTCGTCAAACCGCGAGGGTGATCTGCCTTGGCGCCTTTACGTGAGATACTCTTTTCCGAATCGCCTCACCCCTGACCCTTCACCCCTTACGCGGTTTGTAACCAACCCTTTCCTTGACGCGTAGCGACGACCTGGCGTACAAGTCAGCAGTCTAATCCAGTGGTTCTATGGCAACGATTAAGAAAAAAGTTGGGAAGATGGCCAAGGCCAAGCCGCGCTCTGCCGTAGCGAAGAAAGCCCAGCCTCAAAAAGACCAACTCAACTCAGGATCTACAGCGCGAACTCGCCGATGCGCTTAGCGCGGGAAAACGCCACCAGCGAGATCCTGCGGATGATCGCCAAGGCTTCCGGCGATCTTCAGGCCGTGTTAGATGCGCTTGCCCAATGCGCGGCCCGATTGTGCGATGCCAAGGATGCGCAGATTTTTCGCCGCGAGAACGATCTGATTCACCGTGTAGCTACGTACGGCGATTTGCCCGTCGCGCTCGAACACACGCCCTATAATCGCGAGTCGCCGGCCGGGCGCGCGATGGTGGATCGGCAGAGGGTTCATATTCGCGATCTTGCTGCCGTGGTCGATAGTGAATTCCCGGTAATCAAAAACTATGCGCGGGCGTATCGGACATCGGACGACGCTGGCGGTTCCGTTGCTGCGCGACGGGCTTTCGATCGGCGCGATTCTGATTCGCCGCCTGGAAGTTCGCCCGTTCACGGATGCGCAGATCAAGCTGCTCGAAACCTTCGCCGACCAGGCCGTCATCGCCATCGAGAATGCCCGGCTGTTCCAGGAACGTGAGGCCGGCAACCGCGATCTCGCCGCGCTGCACGACGTGACGACCGCCGCCAGCCGGTCCTTGGAGATCAAGCCGGTCTTGGACGAAGTGATTAGGAAGATAACGGAGATTTTTGCTTTTGATTCGATGAGCATTTTTCTCTTCGACCCGCAGAGAGAATATCTAAATAGAGTGGCTTCCTTCGCTCCTCATGAAGAAGCACCTTCCCCTAGAGGCTTTCGCCGTGGCCAGGGACTCACGGGCAGAGTGGCGGAGACCGGCGAACCGATCATTTTTGAGAACGTCAAGACCGATCCTCGTTATCAGGAACTGAGTCAAACCAAAGCCACCCAACAGCGCGATCACTGTTTCTTCGCGCTTTTTCCGATCAAAGCCAAAGAACGGTTTTTGGGGACAATCACCTGCCTGGGCAAAGAGCCGAGAAAGCTGATTGCCGAAGAAGTCCGGCTGATCAACTCGATGTGCGATCAGATCGGCGTCGCCGTCGAGAACATCAATCTTTTTGAACAGGTCAAAACCAAGACGGCCGAGTTGGAAAGCAGCAACTCGGAACTGCGCGAGGCACTGGCCCAACAAACCGCCACCAGTGAAGTGTTGCGGGTGATCGCCGCCTCTCCGACCGACGTCCAGCCGGTGTTCGAGACGATTGCGCACAGCGCGGCGCAGTTGTGTGAAGCCTTCGATGTCCTGGTCCTGCAGGTCGACGGCGAAGTATTGCGCCTGGTGGCTCATCACGGGGAAATTGCTGCAGGTGACATCCCGCTTCATCGCGGGACAGTAAGCGGTCGGACCGTAATCGAACGCCGCGTGATCCATCTCAGCGACCCGCAGAAGGAAACAGAGGAGTTTCCCGAAGGCAGCGCCCTTGCGCGAGAATGGGGCCAGCGCAGCACGCTCAGTGTGCCTTTGCTGAAAGAAGACGTCGCGATCGGCGTCATTCAGGCTCGTCGTGACGAGATCCGTCCCTTTTCCGACCAACAGATCAACTTGCTTCAAACCTTCGCGCATCAAGCCGTGATCGCCATCGAGAACGTGCGGCTGTTCAAGGAACTGGAGGCCCGGAACCGCGATTTAACGGAAGCGCTGGAGCAGCAGACCGCGACGAGCGAAGTGCTGCGGGTGATTGCGTCCTCGCCGACTGAGTTGCAGCCGGTGCTCGACACGCTGATCGCGAACGCTGTGCGACTTTCCGGCGCGACCAGGGGGCATGTACGGCAATTCGACGGTGATTTCTATCGCGCGGTGGCCCACGCCGGCGAGACGTCCGGACATGATCGCCACTCTTCGCGCCAATCCCCTTCCAGCGAGTCCGGACATTCCTGCCGCTCGGGCGCTTCTCGGCGGCAAACCGGTTCATATCCTCGACGTTCAATCGGAGAGCGGAGTGCATCTCAATCTGGCGCGGCAAATGGGTACGCGAACCATGCTCGCCGTGCCGCTGCTGCGCGAAGGAACGTCTATCGGTAGTCTCACCATCTGGCGCGATGTTGTCGAAGCATTTACTGAGCGGCAGATCGAGCTGGTGAAAACTTTCGCTGACCAGGCAGTGATTGCGATTGAGAATGTTCGGCTGTTCAAAGAACTAGCATCGCGCAACCGCGATCTCACCGAGGCCTTAGAGCAGCAGACCGCTACTAGCGAAGTACTCAAGGTGATCAGCCGCTCGACCTTCGACCTCGAACCGGTGCTGCAAACTTTGCTGGAAAACGCGTCGCGGCTTTGCGGCGCGGATCATGGATCGATCCATAGAGTCGACGGCGAGATGCTGCCAATCATTGCCGCCTATCGCCATCCCGAAGAGCTGACCAGGCTTGTCGAGCAAAATCCGCCGCGGGTTACGCGCGACACGGTAACCGGTCGCGTCGTGATCGAGTGTCGTTCGATCCACATCCCGGATTTGATGGCCGATCCAGACTATCATTACGCTGTAACTTCCTTGGGTCTCAGGACCGTGCTCGGCGTGCCGCTGCTGCGCGAAGGCGCGCCGGTCGGCGTCATTATCATCTTCAAGACTGAGGTCGAACCGTTCACTGACAAACAGATCGAGCTCGTCACCACCTTCGCCGATCAGGCGGTGATCGCCATCGAGAACACGCGCTTGCTCAAAGAATTGCAAGACCGCAACGATCAATTGACCGAGAGCTTGGAACAGCAGACGGCGACGAGCGAGATTCTGCGCGTCATCGCCAGCTCGCCGACGGATATCCAGCCGGTGCTGGATGTGGTAGCGGCGAATGCCGCTCGGCTCTGCGAGGCTAACGACGCTCAGATTCTGCGGATCGAAGGAGAGGTCTTCACCGCGTCGGCCTCATATGGAACACGCCAAACTGCGGAAACTCGACCCGTCACACGGGAAATCGTCGCCGGCCGGGCGGTTATCGACCGGCAGACGGTTCATGTCCACGACATTCGTGACGCGCAGGACCAAGGCTACCCAGGGGCCGCTGCGTTCGGTCTCAACGAGAGTCGCACGCTTCTCGCAGTGCCACTGCTTCGCGAGGGCATTTCCATTGGCGCTATCCTGATTCGACGGTTCAAGTCCGCCCGTTTTCAGACAAGCAGATCAAGCTGCTCGAAACCTTCGCCGACCAGGCCGTCATCGCCATCGAGAACGTGCGGCTTGTTCAAGGAACTCGGCGAGCGCAACGCGGAATTGCGCGAGGCGCTGGAGCATCAGACGGCGACGGCCGAGGTGCTCGGCATCATCAGCCGCTCGCCGACCGACGTGCAGCCGGTGCTCGACGCCATCGTCGAGAGCGCGGCACGGGTTTGCGGGATCGATGACGTGGTGCTGCGACTCCGCGAGGGGAACGCTATGGTTCCGCGGGCTCATTTTGGTCCCATACCCATCGCCCGCGTCGAGATCAGTATCGATGAGCCACAGTTTCGCTGGATGCGCGAGCATGGCACGCTCCACATTCCCGACGCCCGCGCGCAGAACGATTTCCCAATGTTAGGTTCCGCCGGCAGCTGGCGCACCTTCTTGGCCGTTCCCCTTCGTCAGCAGGGGGAACTCATTGGAGTACTGATCGCACGTCGCACCGAGGTGCGCCCCTTCACCCCGGCGCAGATCAAGCTGCTCGAAACCTTCGCCGACCAGGCGGTGATCGCCATCGAGAACGTGCGGCTGTTCCAAGAACTCAAGGAATCGTTGGAGCAGCAGACGGCGACGAGTGAAATCTTGGGCGTCATCGCCAGCTCGCCGACGGATATCCAGCCGGTGCTGGACACCGTTGCCGAGAACGCGGCGCGAGTTTGTGGACGCCGATGACGCCGTCATTCGGCTGGTCGAGGGCGATGTTCTGCGGCGCAGTGGCCCATTACGGACCCGTGCCGCGAAGTTGCCGGAGCGACTCGGCCCATCGACCGCGGACTCAGTCGCCGGTCGAGCCATTGTCGACCGCGCAGACGATCCACATCCACGACTTGCATGCCGAGTCGCAGACAGATTTCCCGGACGTCATGACGCAGCTCACGAGCAGGGTGTTCGGACACTGCGTTGGCAGTGCCGCTGCTGCGCGAAGGCGTCGCCATTGGCGTGATTCACATTCGCCGCACGGAGGTCCGCCCTTTCACCGACAAGCAGATCACGCTGCTCGAAACCTTCGCCGATCAGGCGGTCATCGCCATCGAGAACGTGCGGCTTGTTCAAGGAACTCGGCGAGCGCAACGCGGAATTGCGCGAGGCGCTGGAGCATCAGACGGCGACGGCCGAGGTGCTCGGCATCATCAGCCGCTCGCCGACCGACGTGCAGCCGGTGCTCGACGCCATCGTCGAGAGCGCCGCCCGGGTTTGCGGGATCGATGACGTGGTGCTGCGACTCCGCGAGGGGAACGCTATGGTTCCGCGGGCTCATTTTGGTCCCATACCCATCGGCCGCGTCGAGATCAGTATTGATGAGCCACAGTTTCGCTGGATGCGCGAGCATGGCACGCTCCACATTCCCGACGCCCGCGCGCAGAACGATTTCCCAACGTTGGGTTCCCTCGGCGGCTTGCGCACCTTCTTAGTCGTTCCCCTTCGTCAGCAGGGGGAACTCATTGGAGTACTGAACGCACGTCGCACCGAGGTGCGCCCCTTCACCCCGGCGCAGATCAAACTGCTTGAAACCTTCGCCGATCAGGCGGTGATCGCCATCGAGAATGTGCGGCTGTTCCAAGAACTCAAGGAGTCGCTGGAGCAGCAGACTGCGACGAGTGAAATCCTGGGCGTCATCGCCAGCTCGCCGACGGATATCCAGCCGGTGCTGGACACGATCGCCGCAAGCGCCGCGCGAATATGCGGTGCGGACGATGCCCTGATCCGGCTTGTCGAAGGTAATGTACTTCGCTTGAAAGCCCACCAGGGTTCTATCCCATCTTTCTCACAAGCGCATGGAGCCGAGTCCGATTCTCTCGATCGCGGTCGCGAATGGATACCCGGCCGAGCGGTGCTCGATCGAGAGACGATTCATATCCATGATATAACCGCAGGTAGAAACGGAGTTTCCGGAGACGGCCGTGAGAGCGAGGCGGGCAGGGGTTCGCACGGCACTCGCTACACCGCTACTTCGCGAAGGTGCTGCCATCGGTGTGATTTTCATTCGTCGCACCGAAGTCAATCCATTCACCGATAAACAAATCTGCTTTGCTTAAAACCTTCGCCGACCAAGCGGTAATCGCCATCGAGAACGTGCGGCTTGTTCCGGGAACTCGGCGAGCGCAACGCGGAATTGCGCGAGGCACTGGAGCATCAGACGGCAACGGCCGAGGTGCTCGGCATCATCAGCCGCTCGCCGACCGACGTGCAGCCGGTGCTCGACGCCATCGTCGAGAGCGCCGCGCGGGTTTGTGGGATCGATGACGTGGTGCTGCGGCTGCGCGAGGGGGACATGATGACGGTGCGGGCTCATTTCGGTCCCATACCCATCCGGCCGCGCCGAGATCAGTGTCGATGAACCACAGTACCGCTGGATCCACGAGCATGGCACGCTTCATATTCCCGACGTCCGCGCGCAGAACGATTTCCCAAGGTTGGGTTCCGTCGGGAATCGCACCTATCTTGGCCGTTCCCCTTCGCCAGCAGGGGGAACTCATTGGAGTCGCTGAGCGCTCGTCGCATCGATGTCCGCCCCTTCACCCCGGCGCAGATCAAATTGCTCGAGACCTTCGCCGACCAAGCGGTGATCGCCATCGAGAACGTGCGGCTGTTCAACGAACTCAAGGAGTCGCTGGAGCAGCAGACGGCGACGAGTAAGATTCTTGGCGTCATCGCCAGCTCGCCGACGGACATTCAGCCGGTGTTGGACACTGTGGCGGAAAATGCCGCGCGGCTGTGTGACGCCAACGATGCGGTGATCTTCCGGGTATTCGGTGATAATCATCAGCGGGTAGCGAAGTATGGTTCCATGCCGGCGCCGGATTTCCCAGTTCCGATCAGTCGCGGCGTGCCCGGCGGCCGGGCGATCGTCGATCGTCAGACGGTGCACATCCACGATCTTGCAGCTGGAGATCGACACGGAGTACCCGGCGATCAAACCGATCCAAAAAGAGATTGGCCAACGGACCGTGCTTGCGACGCCTTTGCTGCGAGAAGGCGTCGCCATCGGCGCGATCGTCATTCGCCGGATAGATGTCCGCCCGTTTACCGATAAGCAGATAAAACTTCTTGAGACCTTCGCCGCTCAGGCGGTGATCGCCATCGAGAACGTGCGGCTGTTCAAGGAACTCGGCGAGCGCAACGCGGAATTGCGCGAGGCGCTGGAGCATCAGACGGCGACGGCCGAGGTGCTCGGCATCATCAGCCGCTCGCCGACGGACGTGCAGCCGGTGCTCGACGCCATCGTCGAGAGCGCCGCGCGGGTTTGTGGGATCGATGACGTGGTGCTGCGACTCCGCGAGGGGAACAGTGATGGTTCCGCGGGCTCATTTTGGTTCCATACCCATTGGCCGCGTCGAGATCAGTATTGATGAGCCACAGTATCGCTGGATGCGCGAGCACGGCACGCTCCACGTTCCCGACGTCCGCGCGCAGAACGATTTTCCAACGTTAGGTGCCGTCAGCGGCTGGCGCACCTTCTTGGGCGTTCCCCTTCGTCAGCAGGGGGAACTCATTGGAATGCTGGGCGCACGTCGCACCGAGGTGCGCCCCTTCACCCCGGCGCAGATCAAGCTGCTCGAAACCTTCGCCGACCAGGCGGTGATCGCCATCGAGAACGTGCGGCTGTTCAAAGAATTGCAGGAACGCAACCGTGATCTCACCGAGGCGTTGGAGCAGCAGACCGCGACGAGTGAGATTCTGAGTGTCATCGCCAGCTCGCCGACCGACATTCAGCCGGTGTTGGATGTCGTTGCCGAAAGTGCGGCACGGCTGTGTGAAGCGGCCGATGCTAACATTTACCGTCATTGATGGCGCTGGCTATCGGCTCGTGGCCTCACACGGATCTATGCCTATCGCCCGACCGCGAGTAAACCTAGACCTCTCATCCGGGGTCTGCCTCCAGGCAGAGCTATGATCGATCGAGCGGTCGTACACGTCGATGACATGTTCAGCCCGGAGGCGCAGGCGGAATTTCCCGAAGGCCGGACGTTCACACAAGCCGTCGGTCTTCGTACGATGTTAGTTGCACCTTTGCTCCGCGAGGGGGTTGCAATCGGGGCCATCTTTATTCGCCGCACCGAAGTCCGCCCGTTCACCGACAAGCAGATCGCGCTTCTCAAAACCTTCGCCGACCAGGCCGTGATCGCCATCGAGAACGTGCGGCTGTTCAAGGAATTGGGAGATCGCAACCGCCAACTTACTGAGGCTCTGGAGCAGCAGACCGCGACGAGCGAGATTCTGCGCGTTATCGCCAGCTCGCCGACGGATATTCAACCGGTGCTGAGGTGGTGGCCGAAAATGCCGCGCGGCTTTGTGATTCAAGCGACGCGCAGATCTTTCGCGTCGAGGGTGACATGGTGCGCAAGGTCGCGAGTTACGGCGTCACGGCCCCCGTCCTCGGAGTCGGCGAAACCCGGCCGATCAGCCGCGGCTCTGGGAGTGGACGCGCTATCCTCGACCGGCAGCCCGTCCACATCCACGACAGCCTAGACGTGCTCGACGAAGACTATGCGGACAATAGGCGTGCCCATGAGCGCCTGGGTATTCGGACGGTACTGGCGGTTCCGCTTCTGCGCGAGGGCGTTGCGATTGGGGCCATCGCGATCCGGCGCACCGAGTTGCGGCCGTTCACCGAAGAACAGATTGCCCTCCTCAAGACCTTCGCCGACCAAGCCGTTATTGCAATCGAAAATGTCCGGCTCTTCCAAGAACTCACCGAGTCGTTGGAACAGCAGACCGCGACGAGCCAGATCCTTGGCGTCATCGCCAGCTCGCCGACGGACATTCAGCCGGTGCTCAGATGTGGTAGCCGAGAATGCTGCGCGGCTGTGCGATGCAACGGATGCGTCATTCAACGTGTCGAGGGTGAATTGGCTTCGCGCCGTGGCATCCTTATGGGTCGATGCCGGCTGACGCAGGTCTGGAGGAGAGGTGCTCATTACCCCTGGCCATGCGCCCTCGGACGGGCGATCATCGACCGGCAGACGATTCATGTTCATGATCTCGTCGCGGAGGTCGAAACTGAGTTTCCTGAAAGCAGGGTCGCACCAAAAGCGTTTAGCGGGTCTCGGACGCTGCTTTGCGACGCCATTGCTTCGCGAGGGGGTATCTCTCGGTTCGATCATGATTCGCCGCACCGAAGTGCGCCCGTTTACCGATAAACAGATCAAACTTCTTGAGACATTCGCCAGCCAAGCCGTCATCGCCATCGAAAACGTCCGGCTGTTCAACGAGCTCGATACCCGCAACCGCCAGCTTACCGAAGCTCTGGAGCAGCAGACCGCGACGAGCGAGATTCTGCGCGTGATCGCCAGCTCGCCGACGGATATCCAGCCGGTGCTGGATGTGGTGGCCGAGAATGCCGCGCGGCTGTGCGACGCGACTGATGCTGACGATCTTCCGGGTAGATGGCGACATCCTTCAGTCGGTGTCGCAGTACGGCGTGCCAGATTCTCGATCAGATCGACCGCACCGATCAGCTCGCGGTATGCCAGCTGGTCGGGCGTGCTTGATCGATCGGCAGACCATTCACATCCACGATGTTTGGCCGATGATGGAAACGGAGTTCCGCAGAAGCCAAAGCTGCTCAGCAACGGACTCAAGTACTCGAACCGCTTCTCGGCGACGCCGTTAATCACGAGAAGGTGTTGCCGATTGGTACTATCTTGATTCGCCGAACGGAAGTCCGCCCATTCACCGACAAGCAAATCGCTCTACTCAAAACCTTCGCCGACCAGGCCGTGATCGCCATCGAGAACGTTCGGCTGTTCCAAGAATTGCAGGAACGCACGCGCGAACTGGTGGAATCGGTCGAGGAATTAAAAGCGCTCGGCGAAGTCGGTCAGGCGGTGAGTTCCAGCCTCGATCTCGAAACGGTGCTTGAAACTATTGTCGCCCGCGCCGTCGATCTGTCGGGAACCGATTGCGGCGTCATCTATGAATATGACGAGGAAGAGCAAGAGTTTAATTTGCGCGCCAGCCATCAAGATGGAAACCGAGGCGGTCGAAGGCGCTGAGAGCGGCGCGCATACGGCTGGGCGAAGGGTCGGCGGGTCAGGCGGCGCGTGACTCGCGCGCCGGTGCAGATCCCGGACACGTTGGATACAGCAGGAGCGTACGGCTTCGCGGATCAGACCACTGCTCACCCGCCTCGGTTACCGCTCGCTTCTGACGGTGCCGCTGTTGCGCGAGCAGCAAATTATGGGAGGTCTGACGGTCTGGCGGCGGCAGGCCGGCGAGTTCGAGCCGGAAGTGATTAACCTGCTGCAAACCTTCGCGACGCAATCGGCTCTGGCGATCCACAACGCGCGGCTGTTCCGCGAGATCGGCGACAAAAACCGCGAGATCGAAGCGGCGAACCGGCACAAGTCGGAATTTCTCGCCAACGTGTCGCATGAGCTGCGCACGCCGCTCAACGCCATCATCGGTTTCTCGGAAGTGCTGCTGGAAAAGTACTTCGGCGAGTTGAACGACAAGCAAAATGAATACGTCGACGACATTCTTTCCTCCGGGCGCCATCTGCTGTCGCTGATCAACGACATCCTCGATCTGTCCAAGGTCGAGGCTGGACGCATGGAATTGGAGGTGACGACGTTTCACCTGC
Source organism: uncultured delta proteobacterium (assembly GCA_963847445.1). Taxonomy (GTDB): domain Bacteria; phylum Desulfobacterota; class Binatia; order UBA9968; family UBA9968; genus DP-20. Next base: position 89,645 of record CAWJZV010000027.1, read on the forward strand.
CGGACGCCATCGACAACGCCCTGTTACTGGTGCGCGAGCGCGCCAGCCGGCACGGCATTAAACTCGACCAGGCGATCGACGAGCGCTTGGGCGAGTTCACCGGCGACGAGCGCAAGATCAAGCAGATCCTCGTCAATCTACTGACCAACGCGGTGAAGTTCACGCCCGAGGGCGGCCAGGTGAAGGTCGAGGCGAGGTTGGGCGACAGCGCGGTGATCCTGTCCGTCGTCGACACCGGCATCGGCATCGCCAAGGAAGACCAGGAAGCGATCTTCGAAGAATTCCGCCAAGCCAGCGGCAACTACGCGCAGAAGCGCGAAGGCACGGGGCTGGGATTGACGCTGACGAAACGTTTCGTCGAAATGCACGGCGGCAAAATCTGGGTCGAGAGCGAAGTGGGCAAAGGCAGCACTTTTACATTTACGCTGCCGATCGGATAAGAATATTATCCCGCAAAGGCGCAAAGACGCGAAGTTATGACGGAAGGACGACGGAGGTAAGAGTTCGAAAGGCGCAAAGCGAAGTTCGATGAAGAGTGCATCGGAACAAGTGTCTTGGATGCTGCGATTGAGGTGCATCGGGAGCTTGGGCCTGGGTTGCTTGAATCGACGTTTACGAGCAATGTCTTGGCTTATGAACTCGAGACAGCGCGGTATTCCGTGTCAATCTTCAAGTGCCGATTCCGATTCGACTATAAAGAAATGACATTCGACGCGGCATACCGAGTCGATCTCGTTGGTGGAGGAAAAGAGTCATCGTTGAACTTAAAGTCGTTGATCAGTTACTGCCGAGCTCATAAGAAACAGGTGCAGACCTATTTGCGACTTACCGGATGCAAGCTTGGTTTGCTGATCAATTTTGGCGTACGGTCTTGATGAAAGCGTGTCGATGATTCGTGTGGTTAATGGACTCGACGACTGAACTTCGTGTCTCCGTGGTGAAAACTTCGCGTACTTGGTAGCAGGAGAATATATCCGAGAGCAGATCCAAGATGGCAAACGAACTAATACTGATCATCGAGGACAATGAGAAGAACCGGAAGCTTGTGCCGCGATGTGTTGCAGGTGAAAGGGTATCGGACTATCGAGTCGGAGACCGCTGAGCAGGGGCTGGAGCTTGCGCGCAGCGAGGCGCCGGCGCTGATTCTCATGGACATTCAGTTGCCGGGCATGGACGGGATCACGGCGATGAAGCAATTGAAGGCGGAAGCGCAGACGCAGAACATCCCGATCATCGCGATCACCGCGTCGGCGATGACGAATAATCGGACGGCGATGTTGGCCGAAGGCTTCGACGGCTATCAGACCAAGCCGATCACGTTGAAAGATTTTTTCGCTGAAGTGGAACGGGTTCTTGCGGGGCGGAAGTAAATTCGAAGCACGAATTTCGAAATCCGAAACAAACAAGCTCAAAATTCGAATTCTGAAGGACCAAACTCGAAACAAATCCAATGAAATGCGAAACAGAATCAATATTCAAAATGACATGGAAGTGACGACCAGAACGTATGAAAGAAAATCGCATCGGCCTGTACGATCTTGAAGACCGAACGTTTGATTTTGCCAAGACGATACGAGCTTGTACCAGGCAGTTGCCGAAAACGTTGTCGAATTTGGAAGATATCAAGCAAGTAGTGCGTTCGTCCGGTTCTGTTGGAGCGAACTACATTGAGGCGAATGAGTCGTTGAGTAAGAAGGACTTCCTGATGAGAGTCAAGATTTGCCGCAAGGAAGCCAAGGAAAGCCGGTATTGGTTGCGATTGATCGACTCAGGGGACGACGCGGCAATTAAGAAGCAATGTGATCTCCTCGTCCAGGAAGCTACCGAGCTAACCAACATTTTTGGAGCAATTTTGCGTAAGAGCGAATAGCCATGGAATGCAAATTCGAAGCACGAAAGAAGCCCCGCGGACCGAAAGCAACCCGCGGATCGAAACAAATCCAATCAAGGGAGAAACACAAAATCCCAAACGAGCATTTTCGGATTCCCGGTTTTGGATTTTCATAGTTTGAGACTTATTTGACTGCGTTTGTTTCGGATTTCGTGCTTCGGATTTCGAATTTACTGGAATGAATACACCCGCTAAAATTCTTGTCGTCGACGACACGCCGCGCAATGTGAAGCTGTTGGCCGATTTGCTGGGCGTGAAGGGCTATGCGGTGGTGACGGCTGCGTCGGGACGGGAGGCGTTGCTGAAGATCGACGCAGAGCCACCGGATTTAGTTCTTTTAGACGTCGTCATGCCGGAGATGAGCGGCTATGAAGTTTGCCTGAAGATTCGCGATAATCCGGCGACGGCGATGCTGCCGGTGGTCATGGTCACGGCGCTCGATCCCAGTGTCGAACGGGTGAAAGGCATCGACGCCGGCGCGGACGATTTTCTCACCAAGCCGATCAATCAATCGGAGCTGCTGGCGCGGGTGAAGTCGCTGCTGCGCGTCAAAGAATTGCATGACATAGTCCAGGTGCAGGCGGCGCAATTGGCTGAGTGGAACAAGACGCTGGAATTGCGCGTTCAGACACAGGTGGAACAACTGGAACGATTGGAACGGCTCAAACGATTCTTCTCGCCGCAACTCGCCGAATTGATTGTCGCGGGCGGCGCGGACGATCCGCTCAAGACGCACCGGCGCGATGTGACGGTGGTGTTCGTCGATCTGCGCGGCTTCACGGGGTTCGCCGAAACCGCCGAGCCCGAGGAAGTGATGGGCGTGCTGCGCGAATATCATGCGGCCATGGGCCAACTGATCATGGAGCATGAGGGCACGCTCGAGTGTTTCATCGGCGATGGCATGATGGTGATTTTCAACGATCCGGTGCCGGTGCCTAATCCGCAAGAGCGCGCGGTCCGCATGGCGCTGGCGATGCGCGGGCGCTTCGAGGAACTGTCCCGGGCGTGGAGCAAGCTCGGTTATGACATCGGTATGGGCGTCGGCATCGCTCAGGGTTACGCGACCATCGGCGCCATCGGCTTCGAGGGGCGTTGGGACTACGGCTCCATCGGCACGGTTTGTAACCTGGCTTCGCGCCTATGCGGCGAGGCCAAGCCGGGGCAGATTTTGCTTCCGCAACGGCTGCTCGCGAGCATCGCCGATCTCGCCGAGGTCGAACCCGTCGGTGAGTTGTCATTGAAGGGTTTTCAGCGCGCGGTTGTTGCTTACAACGTGCTGGGGCTCAAGGAATAGGGACGCAAGGCGTGAGGGGTAAGGACTAAGAATTTCGCGCAAAGGCGTCCAAGGCGCAAAGTTGGCACACAAGAAAGATCCGAAGAATCATCTTCCGAAAGGCGTCAAATGACGCCAAGTTGACAAGAAGATAAATCCGAAATCTTAGCTCTGAGACTCCAATGACTAATTATGGATTTTCCAAGCATAATGTTTGACAGGCATTTGAGTTCTGTTACGCATCTTTGCGCGATCTTCGGATTTCGAATTTGATTTCTTATGGTTCAACCTCGTAATGCTTCCACTGTTGTTCTGCTGCGTCCCGATGAAATGGGCGGTTTTGAAATTCTGCTGACGCGCCGGCCGGAGACCATGCGCTTTCTCGGCGGCTTCTACGTTTTCCCCGGCGGTACGGTGCATCGCGATGATTTCTCTCCAGAGATGCTGCGGCGCTGTCGGCGTTTGACCGGCGCGGAGGCGCGGCAGATTCTCGGCAGTCATCACGAGCCGGCTGAAGCCATCGGTCATTGGGTGGCGGTGGCGCGGGAGTTGTTCGAGGAAGTCGGGATTCTCCTCGGGTTGACGAATCTGGCGAGAGCTTATCATCGCGATTGACGACGACACCCGGCGGCGGCTCGAGCAGAAACGCCAGGCGATCGTCAATAAGCAGCTGGATTTCGCCGGATTCTTGGAATCGGAGGATCTTTTCTGCGATCTTACACGGGTGGTCTACTTCGACCATTGGGTGACGCCGGAGATTTATTCGATGCGCTTCGATACGCGCTTTTATGTCGGCGATGCTGCCGTCGGGACAAGTTCCATTGACGCTGCTCAGAAGAGGTGACCCACAGTCTATGGATCAAGCCGGCGGAAGCGTTAGCGCGCATGAACCGGCGCGACTTTCCGATCTTGCCGCCGACCACCACGGTGTTGCAGGAATTTTCTCGATTCCCCTCCTGGGAAGATCTCAGCGCAGAATTCAAATTTAGCTTCTGAAGAGCGCGTTTCTGCCTTGCTAGATCACGGTTGAACCCAGTAAAAGTATTGGGGTTGTTATCGAATCCACAAATCACAGGAGGAATTATTATGGCTACGGTTAAGTTCAAAGACAGCGTGCTGACCTTGCTCGGCAACGAGGTGAAGGTTGGCCAGGCCGCGCCGGATTTCAAAGTGCAGAAGAGCGCCGACATGAGCGACTATACGTTGGCGAGCGGCGCCGGAAAAACCAGGATAATCGCTACGGTGCCTTCATTGGATACGCCGGTGTGCGATGTCGAGGCGAAGCGCTTTAACGAAGAAGCGAGCAAGCTCGCCAACGTCGAAGTCGTCGTCGTCAGCATGGATCTGCCGTTTGCGCAGAAGCGCTGGTGCGGCGCTTCCAGCGTCGATAAAATCATCACCGCGAGCGATCATCGCGAGGCATCTTTCGGTAAAAATTATGGCTTGTTGATTTCCGGCGGGCCGCTCGATCGAGTGCTGGCGCGCGCGGTCTTCGTCGTTGGCGCTGACAATAAGCTCAAACATGTCGAATACGTCGGCAGCATCGGCGAGCATCCTAACTACGACGCTGCTCTGGCCGCTGCCAAGTAACTCTCGCAATCTGCTCCTTATTTAAGTCAAAGGGCCTGCCCGGCGGGTGAATCTTCCCGCCGGGCAGGAATCTCGCGCCTCATTCTCCTGTCTGAGCAGTTAACGACTTAGATTGAACGCTCCTTTACTCGCGCTTCCCGTATTGAAAATTGCCAGTTAATGCTTATATTACCCTCCGGGCGTTCTTACGGAACGCTTAATTTTATTAGGAGGAAAAAATCATCATGATCGGAGTTGGACAACAGGCGCCTGATTTTGAGCTGGTGAGCCACTTGGCTGGAACCAAGTTCACCCTGAGCCAGTTCAAAGGCCAGAAAAATGTCATGTTGGTGTTCTATCCACTGGATTGGACACCCACTTGAAGCAAGGAGGTTCCTGGACTCGAAGCGCTGAAAAGCGAGTTTCAGGGCTGCGACACCCAAGTTTTGGGTGTTAGCGTCGATAGCAGATTCTCCCATGACAACTGGGCAAAATCGCTGGGCGGCATCTCCTTCCCGCTGCTTCAAGATTTTCATCCCAAGGGAGATATGGCCAAGAAATATGGCGCATATCTCGAAGACAAAGGCATCACCGACCGCGCCACGGTTATTATCGACAAGCAGGGCGTGGTGCGTTACGCTGCATCGGTGACACCGGCGGGGAGCGCAATCCGAAAGATCTCTTGGCGGAATGTCAGAAGATCAACAAGGGATAAGAGGCGGCCAATGGCGATGGAACTTTACTTTTACAACGAATGCGGTTTCTGCCAGAGCGTGCTCAGCTGCATGACCAATCTTCACTGCGATGAAAAGATCGTCAAGAAGAATATTCGCGAGAGCCCGGACAGCGAAACGGAGTTGATTCAACTGACCGGCGCTAAAACAGTTCCGGTGTTGGTGGTCGACGGCAAGCCGATCAAGGGCTCCGAGCAGATCAATCAATTTCTCGTGGGCAAGTTCATGTAGCCGATGGCTGGATCAATATTGACAAAAAGGGGACGGAAGCAATCCGCCCCCTTTTTTTGTAATTTGGGATTGGCAGGCTTAGCCGCGAAGAACGCAAAAATAAATTCGAGCTACTCCCGCCAAGGCGCCAAGTTAAATTAAAAGGCGAAGTTCTGAATCCTTCGTTTAATGTTCGGCGCAGTGCATGTTTACTTCGTGAACATTGCCTAGCCCACGTCGAAGACTTGCGTCGGGCGCGGCGCTAGAATAACCAATCTTCTATGTCGTTTTCCGTTGCCTCGTATAATGTTCTCGCCACGCGCGTACATTCAGCGCGCCTGGTATCGGCGCACGCCGGCGCTGGTGTTAAATCCCGCCTGGCGCGTGCCGGCGTTGGTGCAGTATATCTCCGTGCTCAACGCCGATCTCTTTTGCTTGCAGGAAGTCGAGCCGGTAACCTTCGTCGCATTGCGCAGCTATCTCGGCGAGCGCGGCTACGGTGCGGAATACGCGCGTAAACTCGCGGGGCGTCCCGAGGGGTTGGCGGTCTTTTATCGGCGCACCTGCTTTGATTGGGGCAGTGCCAGGGTGATCCCATACGCCGACGGCGCTGGAGTAGCGGCGGACAGCGGCTACGTTGCCCAGTTAGTACTATTACGGCATGCAGAAAAGATCCTCGGCGTGATCAATACCCACCTGACTTGGGACCCGCCAACGACCGCCCGCGAGGCGCAGCGTGGCTTGCGTCAATTGCAACAATGCTTGGCGGAGTATCGAAGCCGCAACGCTGAAGCCCACGGGTGGATTATCAGCGGCGATTTCAATGTCACACCTGAAAGTGAGATCGTCGAGCTCGCGTTGCGCGCGGGAATGCAATATCCCCACCACAATCTGGCCGATGTTTATTCCTGCAACATTGGCGGCCGCGCGCGCCTGATCGATTATCTTTTTTATTCCGCGGGATTGAGCGCCGAGGCGTCAGTGCTGAGCCGGATCGACGACCAGACGATCTTGCCGTCGGCGGAAGAACCGTCGGATCATGTGCCAGTTATGGCAAGGTTCGACTGGAACGACTGAGCGAGCCACGGTTGCAAGCCCTGTGTGCTGAACTCGTCGACTGAAGTTGGCTCTTCTTCCGGTCATTCCGGCGCAGAGCTTGCCCTGTACTGGATACGGGGCCGGAATCCGGACCTACCATCCACCTGGATACCGTTATTCAGCGGTATGACGGAACGTAACCTCGCCGGATACGTGCCGCTAATTCCCGTCTGACGCCGCAAGACTTCAGCCTGCCCAGCCAAAAACATCAAGCGAGCTGGTCGAGCTGCCAAGTGGTCCGCAGGCCATTCTGAATTTGCTTGATGATGATGAACGCTTCTTTTAGATGGCGCCGTTCCAAAACCGATAAATCTTTCAAGCGCACGCTGTGATCGACGGGCGTCTTGGCGGCCAACGCCGCGAGTTGCGCGCGCAAACGGAGCTCAAACAGGGATGGAAAGATTTCCGCCAGGGCGGTGGCGTCGCCGGCGCTCAGCACAAGACCGGACTCTCTGGCGACATCGAGCCGTGCCAACGTCGAGCGTTCACGCGAGCCCGCGGCCAAGGCGGCGACCCGGGCCAGTCCGACGATCGGCGCTATGGCGCTTTTTTTAAGATCGACTTTGCCGTTGTCGGTGCGCAAGCGATTGAAGAATCCCAAAGGCGGATAAAAATCCAGCGCGCCGCGCGCCAGATGGGACAGAAACCGTCGCTCGGATTTTGCAGCGCCGATGATTTCCTCCAATGTATCCAGCGCAAGCGTTCCTGCGACCGAGCGAAAATCGAAAAAGATCGCCGCGTCGAGCAGCGCTTGCGGCTTGGGCAGGCTGTATCCAGTCGGTAAACAGCTCTCGCCATGCCGCGAGCGGCTTGCACCAACGAGTTGCCATGAAGCCGCCGGCGCAAGGCGGGAACCCGGCTTCGATCAAAGCATCGACGACTTGCTTGGCCAGAGCGGCGAAGTAAGCGCGCGCGGTGTCGGAGTCTTCCTGGTAAATTAACGCATTGTCCTGATCGGTGAGCAGCGTCTGTTCGAGCCGTCCCTCGGAGCCGAAGACGATCCAAGCAAATGGTGTTGGCGCGGTGCCGAGTTTTTCGACCGTAAGCGCGACCAAACGTTTGACCAGTGCGTCGTTGAGGCTGGAGACGATCTTGCTGATATGGATCGCCGCCAGGCCGCTGTCGAAGAGCGTATGCACCAAGGTGGCGATCTCTTCGGCGTAATTCACCGCGTGCGAGTTCTGCCAGTTTTCAATGACGCCGCGCAAATACAGTGGATTGCGGCCCTGATGGAGCAGCAGATCGGTGGCGCTGACTACGCCAATGATCTTTCCTTCTTCAACCACCGGTAGATGATGGATATTTTCATCGAGCATGAGACGCAGCGCGGCGAATACCGGCGCGCCGCAATCGATGGTTACGAGCGGGCGTGACAGCACTTGGGTCACGGGAGTGTCCGGCCCAAGTCCCGGGGCGAGGACCCGACCGCGCAGATCGCGGTCGGTGACGATGCCCGGCGGCTCGCTGGCGATGAGCATGGAGCCGACGCGGGCGTTCTGCATGGCTTGCGCGGCTTGTTTGACGCTCACGCTGGCGTCAACGAACAGCGGCGCGCGCTTGATCAGATGCTTGACCGGCAGTGCCAGGTGGGAGTCGGTGATGGTTCTGTCAGAGGTCGCCATGGGATGCGCGGTTGCCTGATTTTACCAGCGCTGATGAGTGATGTTTTCAGTCTAGGATGAAATGGTTTCCGATAGGTAATATAGCGCAATTGCCGGTTTGGCAGATTCAATTTACCCAATAGCGGCCGGCGAAAACCAGCGCTAACCAGAGTAGACCGTAGAAAATCAGCGAATAGGAGACGATTTGGTCATTGGTCGCGTCGGGGGATGAATACTTTTTCACGGGTGTTGTCAGTGGTGTGGTGAGCACCCCGAAGAACCAGAGCAGCTTGCTTTCCGGCTTGCGGCTCAAGCGCGCGACAATCTTGTGCAAGGCAAGATAGAAAACCGCCATGAAGCAGACGAAGCGTAGTAGAAAAACGATTTGCGCGGTTGGTTCGATCAAGTTACTGGCCGTCCACGGCGGCGAGATAAGAGATGATCTCGCCGCCGTGGGTAAGTCTTATTTTAGTGGGCGCCTGCCGGCTGCTCGCGTCCCAGCGGATCGCCGGTGGTCGCTTGGCCGCTCTTCGGGTAGCGCACACTGGCGACCAGTTCTTGGACTTCTTTGGGCGGCGCTGCGGTCATGAGCGAGACGATCCAGATGACCAGGAAGCCCACCGGTAATCCGAAGACCGCCGAGGCGATGGTCTGGGTGCCGAACCAAGATACGTCCGTAGAAGCGGCTGCCGATCATGTAATAGGCGGTGACAGCCAGACCAGCGATCATGCCCCAACAGGCGCCGGCGCGTTGGCGCGCTTCCACCAGATGCCCATGACCAGTGCCGGGAAAAACGACGCCGCCGCGAGGCTGAACGCCCAGGCGACTAATTCGACGATGATCGCAACTCGGAAGGTCGCAACCTAGGCGGCGATTAGAGCGGTAACGACCAGCAGGATCTTCGTGATCGTTAGTCGCTTGGTCAGCGAGCCTTGCGGATCGATCACGTTGTAATACAAGTCATGTGAGAAATCGCGTTGGCGATGGTCAGCAACAAACCGTCAGCGGTGGAAAGCGCTGCCGCCAGACCGCCGGCCATGACCAGACCGGTGATGACGAACGGTAGTCCGGCGACCTCAGGCATCGATAAAACGACGAAATCGGTCGACTTGACCACGAAGTCCGCCCACTGGACGATGCCGTCGCCGTTCTTGTCGACGACTTCGAAGAGCCCGGCCGGTTGCCAGAGCGTGATCCAGCGCGGCAATTCGGCGATTTTGGTGCCGACCAATTTGACGTAGATCGTGAAACGGGCGAAGGCCGCATAGGCCGGCGCGGTAAAGTAAAGCAAGAAAGATAAAAAACAGCGACCATGCCACTGAGACGCGCGCTTGGCGAACCGACGGCGTCGTGTAGTAGCGCGTCAGAATATGCGGCAATCCCGCGGTGCCGACCATCAAGCAAAAGGTCAGCGCGAGGAAAGTTCCACATGCCGACGCCGCTTGGCACGGTCAAGTATCGGCCAATTGTCGCGTCGTCGCTCGCTGCCGGGCGCGGTGGCCTGCTGGGTGGCGGTTTTCGCCGCCGCCTTAAGTTTGTCGGTTTCCGCGTCGGTGAGATTGCCCATCTTTGATCTTTGCATTGGCCTCGTCGGCGTCCTTCTTCCAAAGAGCGCGCGCGTTTCCTTTTCCTTCGCATCACGCGTGATCTCGATCGCCTTACTATTGTTGATTTGCAGATAGCCGTCCGTAAATCAATTCAGGAATCGGAATCGAGAAAAGCTGATACGAAAGATACACCACGGGCACCAGATACGAAACGATCAAGATGATGTACTGAGCAACCTGTGTCCAGGTGACCGACTTCATGCCGCCGAGCACGGAGCAGAACAGCACGCCAATCAGACCGACAAAGACGCCGATTGGAAAAATCCAAGCCGATGAAGCGCGAGACGATCAAGCCGACACCGGTCACCTGGGCGATCAAGATACGTAAAAGAGCAGGCGATGGCGGCGACGACGCCGATGATGCGCGCAAGGTTGCCACCGTAGCGGGCGCCAAGGAAGTCGGGAATCGTGTAGGCGCCGAATTGACGAAGGTAGGGACCTAGGAAGACGGCGAGCAAAAGATAGCCGCCGGTCCAACCCATCACGTATGCAAGACCGGCGAATCCTTGGGCGGAAAGCGCGCCGGCCATCGATATGAAACGAAGCGGCCGACATCCAGTCCGAGCCCGTGGCCATGCCGTTATACACCGCCGGCACGCCGCGGCCGGCGACATAGTATTGATCCGGGTTCGACGTGCGCGTGATGATGCCGATGACGATGTAGATGCCCAGCGACAGGCCCATGAATATCCAGCCGATCCATTGCGGCGACAGGCCGAGAAATTGCTCTGCGAGGCCGATCAAAATCGTGACGCCGAGAAAACAGACGGTGTACAGTCCGAAGATTTTTCCTAGACTCATGGCTCAGCCCTCCTCTCGGATGCCGTATTTGAGATCCAGCTTGTTCATCAGGTAGGCGTACACGGCGATCTCGATGACGAAGATCGCCAAAGAGCCCTGCGCGGCCATGTAGTAGCCGAGGGGAAATCCGAGAAAGGAAAATTGATTGAGGCTGGCGGCCCAAAGACCCGAGATCAGGTAAGTGACGACGAACCAAACGATCAGCAGGATGGTTGTCAGTCTTACGTTGTAACGCCAATAGGATTTCTTTTGTTCCTCCGAGAGATCAGCCATACGCACCTCCTCGATGCATTTTTGAATCTGTCGCTGCGAGAGAAATCGTCGATCCTCGATGTAATTCCTTCGAGTGGAGCTCAGCGTTACTCGAAACGAGCGCTACTCGGGGCGGGTTATGTTACCGCGTCTCATGGGTGGCGCTTGTGAATCGCCACCGGACACATGAGAGCAACCGGTAACGCGGGCTTGTAACAAAGGCAGAGTTCATGTGTCAAGCGGTATTTTAGGGCGGTCAAATTTTACTTGCGCATCTCAGCCGATTTGGACTATAGACCGAGCTAGCCAGCCTGGGTGCGAGTTTGTCGGGCGAACAATTACCGCATGGTTTGCTATGCGGCGGACACTAACTGTTGGCGGGGACGACGCACTTGTTAAGCTTGCTTAAGGTCGCCGCCTTTGGCCTATTACTAGGGCTAATGGGAAACATCGCAAGTGTTTACGATGAGGTTCGTGAGCTTGAGGAAAATGTCGGCCTGGGGTTGCTCTTTCAATTAAGAGGCGCCACAAAAGCTCCAGACGACGCGGTCGTCGTCGCTATCGACCGCGAATCTTCTGAACGCCTCAAGCTCCCGAATAATCCTGATCGCTGGCCGCGCTCCCTGCATGCGCGCTTGATCGAAGCACTCAACCGAGCCGGCGCCCGCGTGATAGTTTTCGATCTCTATTTTGCCGAGTCCAGGTCGCCAGAGGAGGACGTGGCGCTCGCCGAACGCGATAAAGAAGGCGGGAAATGTTGTGCTCGCCGAACAACTGAGGTCGAAAGAAGTTACTTCAGCCGTCGATGCTACAGTAGACAACGCCGGGCATAAGATTGTCGAAGCATTAAAACCGATCGAATCGTTCTCGCAATCCGCCTTCGCCACAGCGCCGTTCGTGTTGCCGCGCATGCCGGTGCGGGTGAGCCAGTATTGGACTTTTCAAACCGATGCGGGAGATACACCGACGTTCCCGGTTCTGGCGCTGCAGCTCTATACGCTCCAAGCCTATCCAGATTTCCGAGCATTGATGGAAAAGGCGAACCCGAAACACGCAGCGCTGCTGCCGCGCGACGCAAGTTCGGCGATCGAATCGACCGGAGCGTCAAAATTCACCAGGAACTTGAGACAAGTCTTTCGCAGCGATTCTGACCTCGGCGACGCGTTGGCGCATGTCGCTGTTGGCTCCGGCAGCGATCACAGACCGGTAAGTGCGATGGTCCATCTGTACACCGGTGCGAATCGCCAATACCTAAATTTCTACGGCCCGCCCCGCTCGGTGACCACCCTGCCTTATTATCAAGCCTTGCAGCTCGGCAACGATGGCGCCAACGGCGCGCCCATGGACCTGCGCGGAAAAGCGGTTTTCGTCGGACTATCGGAAAACCTGCTCGCCGAGAGACAAGACAGCTTCCATACGGTTTTTTCCACAACCACAGGCGTTTTTATCAGTGGCGTCGAAATCGCCGCCACGGCATTTTTGAATCTATTGACGAGCACCTCGGTCAAACCGCTCCGCCCAAGTTATCAAATCGCTACGCTTCTGCTTTGGGGCATGATCGTGGGGCTTATTTGCCGCTTGGCGCCTCCTCTCTCCGCGGCTGTAGCGGTCATTTTGTGCAGTACCGCTTATGTGTTCGCTGCCAGCTACCAGTTCCGCGCCAACGCCATATGGTTTCCGATCGTTGTGCCGTTGTTTTTCCAGGCGCCTGTCGGCTATGTCGGCGCGCTCTTGTGGAACTTTTTCGAGATCAACAGAGAACGCAAGAGAATCACACAGGGCGCTCGGCTATTATGTGCCGGAAGAAGTTGTCACCCGGGTGGCTAGAGACATGATCGACATCCGTCGATACGGCCAAACCGTTTACGGCACATGTTTATTTGCCGATGTTGCCGGCTACACGCCGGTTTCCGAATCGATGACGCCGCGCGACTTGAGCGAGCTGATGCACAATTATCTTGAGGCGGCATTCGAACAGATTCATAAGCAAGGCGGTCTGGTTGTCGAGCTCAAAGGCGACTCGATCCTGGCCATTTGGAAAGGGAGCTTGGGCGAGCTGGTGTTCCGGCAAAAGGCCTGCGAAGCCGCTCTCGACATGGCCGAAGCGGTACGCCGCTTCAATCAATCCACCGACGCCGCGCTCAAACTCCCTACTCGGATTAGCCTTCATGCCGGTCCGATCTTTCTCGGCAACATCGGCGCCGGAACCCACTACGAATATGGCGTGACCGGCGATACGGTCACCACGGCGGCGCGATTGGACGGCTTAAATAAATACCTGGGGAGCAACATTCTGGTATCCGATGAAGTGATGCGCGACCTCGATAAATTCCTGACTCGGCCGGTCGGAGTATTTCTCTTGAAAGGCAAGTCCCAACCGATCGTGGCTCATGAATTGATCTGCCGCGCCGGCGACTGCGCCGACTGGCAAAAAAAAGCTTGCGAGATATTTGCCGAGGCGCGGCAGGCTTTCGAGCGCCGCCTCTGGGACGAGGCCGATGAGAAATTCATGCAGTCGGACCAATTGTTTAATGGCGATGGTGTCTCGCGGTTTTATCGTCAGCTTTGTGCCCAGTATCGCTCGAGCCCGCCACCGGAAAACTGGAACGGCACGATAGCGATGGCTGAAAAATGATCGCCGTCGTATTGATGTAAGAAATCGCATGACTGAAAGCAGGCGAATCGTGAAAACGCGCAATCAGAAGTTGGTTGTATTTAGCTTTGCCGGATTAGCGGTATCGTTGCTAGTCACTGGCGGGTTGTCGGCCTCGATCACCTGCGATCGTTGGGTCGCCAGAATGGTTTCCACCCAAGGTCACGTCGAGGTCAGCCGCGCCGGCCAGACGCAGTGGCAGCGGGCTACGCTCAACGACACCTACTGCGCCGGCGACCGCGTCCAGGTGGGCGAAAGAAGCCGCGCCGACATTGCGCTCGTCAACCGCCCGATCATTCGCTTGGAGCAGAACACGACGATTACTTTGGCGGGGCGTCCGGGAGGAAAGACGCTCGGTCATACAATTGCTGCGCGGCGCGCTCTATTTCTTCAGCCGTCTATCGGGCCATCTGGAAGTGTCTACGCCGTTTGTCAACGCCGGCGTCGAAGGCACCGAAGGGCTTGGTCAAAGTCGAATCCGATAGCACTTTGATAACCATCTTCGAAGGCCAGGTCATCGCTTCGAACCCCGCCGGCAGTCTCATTCTCACGAGCGGCCAATCGGCGATCGCGCGCCAAGGCAGCGCGCCGGTTCTTGACCACCATCGTGCGGCCGCGCGACGCGGTGCAATGGGCGCTCTATTATCCGCCGGTCTTCGATTTTCGTCCTGAGACTTTTCAAGACCCAACCTGGCAGGCGGTCGCGGCAAACTCGATCGCGGCCTACAAGCAGGGCGATTTTGCCGCGGCCTTCGAAAGCATTAAAGGCGTGCCGGATACCATCGCAGACCCGAGCTTCTTCAGCTATCGCGCGGCGCTGTTGTTGGCAGTGGGGCGCAGCGACGAAGCGCGCCGAGATGTCGAGCGGGCGTTGAGTTTGCGTGCCAACGACAGCGCGGCGTTGGCGCTTCAGGCGATTATCGCCGTGGCGCAAAATGACAAAGACAAAGCGCTCGAGGCCGGGCAAAAAGCGGTTACGGCAAATCCAAAGTCGAGCGCGGCGCTGATCGCGTTGTCCTACGCGCAGCAGGCCCAGTTCGATCTCACCGGCGCGCGCGCCAGTTTGCAGCAGGCCGTCGCAGTCAATCCCAACGACGCGCTTGCCTGGGCGCGGCTGGCCGAGTTGCATATGTCCTTCGCCGACCTCGACGACGCCCTCGAAGCCGCGCAAAAAGCTGCGGCCATCGACCCGAATCTGTCCAGAACCCAGACGGTTTTAGGATTCGCTTATCTGACGCAGGTCAAGACTACCGAGTCGAAGAAGGCGTTCGAACGGGCAATCGAACTCGATCAAGGTGACCCGTTGCCGCGACTGGGTCTTGGCCTCGCGCTCATCCGAGAGGGCGATCTCGACGCCGGCCGCGGCGAACTCGATATCGCCGTGAGTCTGGATCCGGATAATTCACTGCTGCGCAGCTATCTCGGCAAAGCCTACTACGAAGAAAAGTTGGACAAGCAATCGGCGGATCAGTACGAAATGGCAAAGACCTTGGATCCCAAAGATCCGACGCCCTATTTTTACGACGCCATCCGCAAACAGACCACCAACCGGCCGGTCGAAGCGTTGCAAGACATGCAGAAAGCTATCGAGCTCAACGATAACCGCGCGGTCTACCGTTCGCGCCTGCGAACTCGATTCCGATCTTCGCCGCTCGCAGCGCCAGCCAAGCGCGAATCTACAGCGATCTCGGCTTCCAGCAATTGGCATTGGTCGAAGGCTGGAAATCGGTCAACACCGATCCGACGAATTTCTCGGCGCATCGGTTTCTTGGCCGACTCCTATTCTATCCTGCCGCGCCACGAGATCGCCAGGGTCAGCGAACTGCTGCAATCGCAATTGCTGCAGCCACTCAACATGACGCCGATTCAGCCGCATCTGGCGGAAAGCAATCTGTTTCTGATCAGCGCTGGCGGTCCAGCGGCTCTCTCGTTCAACGAGTTCAATCCGTTGTTTAACCGCAACGGGATTAATTTTCAGACGACGGGTCTCGCCGGCGAGAATAACACCTACGCTGGTGAAGGCGTGCTCTCGGGAATCTATCAGAAAGCGGCCTTTAGTCTCGGTGGATTTCACTTTCAGACGGACGGCTGGCGCAAGAACGCGGATCAAAAAGATACCATCGCGAATGCGTTTTTACAGTTGGAACTCTCGCCGCAGACGAGCATTCAAGGCTGAAGTTCGACGCAGAGAAACTACACGCGGTGATCTTCAACAGAGGTTCTTTCCTGAAGACTTCTTCCCTGGCCTGACAGATAAAATCGACAGCTATTCGACTATGCGCCTTGGCGGACGTCACTCCTTTTCGCCAGATTCGATTATTCTCGGATCATTTCATGTTTCAAGATCGTCAGCAGAGGTCAAAAAACGACTCGCCTTCGCCGCTGTTGATTCGCGGCGACTGCCTCAAAGCGCTTTGGCTTCGAGCTTCAACATCTGTTTCGCTCGCGTTATTTTAATCTCACGAGCGGAGTTGGATACTTTGATATCGATGGAGAATTACGGGCGACGGTGAAGGATCACTTCTTCCTCCGCCTTTCTTCGTGTAGCTACCACTGATCTTAGGTATCCAGCACTTTAACGCTTATACCTATGCGAACATCAGCCTGTTGAACAATGTCACGATCACTGCGGGGGCAGTTTTGATTACTTGAATGGAGTGAACCTGCGGATTTTTCGGATGGAAGATGTGCATCAGTTCAACCCGAAATTCGGAATTACTTGGAATCCATTACCAAGCGACGACTGTTCGCGCGGCTGATTTCGGGTCGTTGAAGAGGACGCTGATCACGGACCAGACCCTCGAGCCGACCCAGGTTGCTGGCTTCAATCAGTTCTTATGATGATCTAAACGGAACAAAAGCTTGGCGCTACGGCGCGGCTATCGATCAGAAATTTACGAAAGATCTGTTTGGAGGCGTGGAATTTTCCAAGCGGGATTAAAAATTCCACTTGATAGATACTACAGTCCAGCCCGGAGACGATCCACGATTTCGACGGCAAAGAGTATCTTGGTCGCACCTACTTATTCTGGACACCCCATCCATGGTTGGCGCTCAGAACGGAATATCAGTATGAGGGATTTAGAAATGACTCAGGGCTCGGGCGAACCGACGGAAGATAAATACTCATCGTGTTCCACTGGGCCTAAATTTTTTTCACCCTTCGGGATTAAGCGCTGTCGCTGGCAGCCACTACTACAATCAAGGCGGCAGGTTTGTTGGACCTTCGGGCAACTGTTGAGTCGGGTACGACGATTTCTGGACAGTCGATGCGGCGATCAATTACCGTCTGCCGAAGCGATATGGATTCATCACGATTGGAGCGACTAATCTTTTCGACAAAAAATTCAAGTATTTTGAGGTGGATCGTGACAACCCGCGTATTCAGCCGGACCGGATGATTTTTTTCGAATTACCCTGGCATTGCCATAAGACAAAACTACGCCTACGGAAAGCGAATATGCCCAGCGGGAAGCGCGATCCGGTCACTTGACTACAAGCTGCGTGCCGATGGAAGAGCTAACTGCAGGGCACCTGTACTTTAAAATCACCTATTACCATAAAGCACTTTTTAGGTGATTGTGTGATTTCCGTCTCAAATAAAGTATCGACCGCTTTAAGCCCATAGGGACAAGTCTCGAAGTCCTTTCGTTCCGAAGTGGTTAAAGGGGTGACTTCGACGTCCTTGCTAATTGCTTCTACGCCGACGATTTTTTTCTCACGAATCACCAGTTTGATTTCAACATCGCCTGGTAGTCCCATAAAAAATTCCTCCTTTATTATTGAGTTACGCTGACATAACCACCAGAAGCAACCGCCTGCAAAAATCAGATAGATTCGACCGACCTCGGCACCCGGTCCCAAGGCGGATCGGCGTTGAGCGACTACGGACAGCGCTAACCACAAGGTACCTGTACTTTAAAACCACCGATGATCATATAGCACTTCGTGGCCGTACCAAGTGTTGCGTCAGGATCTGGTGTCTCATATATCGTCTCGAGTCGGTCTGAGACCATGTAAGCTACGTCTAAATTTTTTTTTCTCGCTGGATTCCAACTCGCTGACCTGTACATCTGCAGAATTATCTTGGTGTCTCTCCACATTGGAAATATATCCGTCTTTAAATGTGACTATGAGTTTAACGACTTGCGCTACTGCTGGGTCGACCATTGTAAATTCCTCCTTTTTGTTACATGAACGAAATTAACGACAATCGCCTAATGATTGATCAGAACCGACAACGGAAGCATAGCCAACAAAAACCTACGAATCCTTGACATGGCCGCGACCGGGCCTGGCTTCGATAGACCGCATCGCTGTGACTTTGAAATTCACGGCCAACTCATACTTCCGCGGACTCTAGTCACTAGCAGTCTTTTAAGTCAAGGCCAATTTTCGTGCGTATGCTTTGCGGCGGTTGACGGTCAATCCTTACCTGGCGTAGGTTAAGGCTCGGCCAGTCGCCGCAAATTTTGCAGAGCAAAAGGAGCACGAAGCCAGCCATGGACAACCGCCGCTACGACTATTCGCCGATCATTCGCCGGCCCAAGATCGAATGGCCTAATCATGGCCGTGTCGCTTTGTGGGTGGCGCCGAATATCGAATATTTTCATTACAACATGCCGATCCGCGGCACGGGCAGCAGTCATTGGCCCGACGTGCCGGGCTATAGCTTGCGCGATTACGGCGCGCGCGTCGGCGTCTATCGGATCATGGACGTGCTCGATAAGTTCAACATCCGCGCCAGCGTGCTGTTGAACGCCGAGGTCTGCGAGAAGCATCCGCCGATCATCGAAGAGGGCAATAAGCGCAACTGGGAATGGCTTGGCCACGGCCTGACCAACAGCGTCTCGATGCTCGACTATGCGCCGGAAGAGGAGCGGGCGATCATTCACAACGTCAAAGAGATGATCACCAAGGCCACCGGCAAAGCGCCAAAAGGTTGGCTTGGCCCCGGCCTGGGCGAAACTCACGACACGCCGGATCATCTGGCCGCCGAGGGGTTTGAATATGTCTGCGACTGGGGCAATGACGAACAGCCGACGGCGATGCGGGTGAAGAGCGGACGCATGGTGGTCGTGCCCTACGAGCTGGGGGTCAACGACATCCGTGTCTTTCAGCGTGAGAATCACACGCCGGAGCAGTACTTCCGGATGGTCTGCGATCACTTCGACACGCTCTACAAAGACAGCGTCTCGGGCGGCCGGGTGTTATGCTTGCCGCTCCACCCGTTCGTCATCGGCATGCCGTTCCGGATTAAATATTTGGAAATGGCGCTGGAGTATATGTGTTCGCACGATGGCGTGTGGCGCACGACCGGATGGGAGATCGCCGAGTGGTACTACAAGAACTACTATAAGGATCCGGGGCGGTTTGAGGGATGAGGAGAAACCGTAAGGGGTGAAGGGCAAGGGGTAAGGCGATCGGAGGAGCGAGTTCATGGGCATTGGCGTAGAAAAGAAGTTTGTTTTCGATACTGTCGAGCGTAATGGCGGGGCGATCGCGCAGCTATGTGACAATATTTTTTATTTCGCTGAGCTGGGCATGCAGGAGTTCGAGACCTCCGGGTTGATGATGGAGCTGTTGGACAAGGCGGGCTTCGCCATCGAACGAAATCTTTCCGGCATGCCGACCGGTTTCGTCGCGACTTACGGTTCGGGTAAGCCGGTGATCGCTTTACATACCGAGTTCGACGCGACACCGGCCTGCTCGCAGCAGGCCGGCGTCATCGAGCCGGCGCCGATCGTCGATGGCGCGCCGGGACACACGGAAGGCCACAACGTCAATGGCGCGGTAATGATCGGCGCCGCGATCGCGATCAAGCAGGCGATGGATCGTTTCGGCCTCAAAGGCACGCTGAAAGTTTTCGGCGCCCCCGGCGAAGAGCAACTGGTGAGCCGGCCCTATTTCGTGCGCGATGGCTATTTCAAAGATGTCGACGTGGCATTGCACGATCATATCGGCACCGGCTTCGGCACGGTTTACGGGCTGCGCCAGTATGCGCTTATTTCCGCCGAGTTTACTTTCAAGGGACAGTCCGCACATGCGGCGACTGCGCCGTGGAACGCGAAAGACGCGCTCGATGCGGTGGTATTGATGGACATCGGTTGGGACAAACTGCGCGAGCACTTGGAGCCGACCCAGCGCAGCCACCGAGTGATCACCAACGGCGGCGACCAGCCCAACGTGATTCCCAACAAGGCGGCGATCTGGTGGTTTTTCCGCGAAGCGACGGCGGAGAAAACCCGCGCGCTGTTCGAAAAGGCCAAGCGCATCGCCGAAGGCGCGGCGATCATGACCGACACGACTTATTCAGTCAACGTGCTGAGCGCCGTCTGGCCGACGCGGGCGAACCGGACTTTGGCCGAAGTTATTCAGGCCAACGTCGAGCAGATTGGCATGCCGCAATGGGCCGAAGGGGAGCAGAAGTTAGTCTGCGACTTGCAAGCCAAGATCAACAAGAAAGCCGCCGGCATGCCGACGCAAATCATGCCGCTGAAAGAATGCGTGCAGTCGGTCTCCGCCAATGACTCGGGTGAGGTATCCTGGGTCGTGCCGACTGGATTGATTACGTTTCCGTCGAACATTCCCGGCGTCTCCTATCATCACTGGTCCGCCGGCGTGTCGTTGGCGACGACCATCGCGCACAAGGGCGCGGTCGCCGGCGCCAAGGCGATGGCGGCGTCGGCGCTCGATCTGTTCATGGATACCAAACTGGTCGCTCAGGCGAAGCAGACTTTCAAAGCAGAGATCGGCGATACCGAGTACCGTCCGCTGCTGCCGCCGGATCAAAAACCGCCGCTGGAATTGAACCGCGATTTGATGGAGCGCCATCGGCCGGCGATGCGCGCGCATTATCTCAAAGAGAAGCCGGTGTTTAGCTAACGGAATGTCTCACGCTGTTGGTAGTTTATCGGGGGAGTCACTCACCACGAAGGTCACGAAGGGTTGGGATGACCAAATCTCCGAACTTCGTGCTCTTCGTGTCCTTATTCGAAAATACAGGGCATCGGTTTGTAGGATGTGGTGACCAAAGGGAACCGCATCGTTGGTAAGCCGCACTCCCTCGATGCGGTTCGCGGACTCACCACATCCTACGGCTTTCGCTATTTTGATTGTCCGTAGGTGTGCGTAAGCACATGAAACACTTCGTGGTGAAAAACTATTTCCCATTGGGTTGTGTGGGAGCCGCGCTGGGATATCTGTGCGTTTGTGGCGAATCCTTCCGGTAGTTCGAGGCCAATGGTTAGATCGAAGAAGAAGTGCCTTCACTTAAGAGGCACTACACTGGATGTTTCTTGAATGAATAACGGATGGCCGTGCGTTCACCTTAGCCCGCGGAAATGTCATGTGTGTCATCCGGAGGCGATACCGAAGGATCTCGCTTTCGTAAGCGGCTGACAAGACGATATGCCTCGCTCGGCTCGGCATGACAACATCTTTGCAACCGTCAATCATTGTCCCACGCGATTGGCAGTCTACCGCTCACTCACTTCCGCCACCAAAGTCACCGTCGACTTGACGTCGACGGTTCCCTGCTCGATTGGTGTCGGCGCGGCGGCGGCCGCCATATCGGCTCTGGCCATGGGCGCCGCTCGGTAGACCGGTTGAAAGGAGCGTTCGCCCTCGGTCACCGAGGAGATTCTGACGATCTTTAGTCCCAGTGACGCGGCGATGGCTTCGGCTTTGACTTTCGCTTTGGCGGCGGCTTGCTTGAGAGCGTCGAGACGGGCGCCTTCTTCGTCTTTTAACGTGAACGCCAGACGGTTGATGTTGTTGGCGCCGGCCTGCATGGCGGCGTCGATCAGCTTGCCGACTTCGTCGAGCTTGGCGGTCTTGATGCGCACGATGTTGTTCGCCGTGTAGCCGACGATTTCCGGTTTGCCGCCTTGGGGATAGCGGTATTGCGGCGTGAGCGAGTAGCCGCTGGTTTTCACTTCGTCCCCTTTGCCCAGTAGCTTTTTTACTTCGCCGAGGACGCGGGAAATCCGCTCGGCATTTTCTCGCGACGCGTCCGGCGCGGTGCGCGCTTGGTTAGTGACGCCGATATCGATCTGCGCCTGGTCGGGTTCGGCGGCGATGGTGGCTTCGCCGTTGACCGCTATCGACGGCGGTCGGGGCCGTTCTGGGCCTTGCTGGGCCGAGGCGGCGGACGCTAAAGCTAGTAATACGATAGGGAAAATGGACAGTGGCTTCATGTGCGATCCTTTCGCCGTGGGCGATGATTAGACTCCTACCGCAATAGCATCCTGGCCGCTATCTTTGACGCGCGACTGCGATATGGTCAAAAAATTAGACGAGGCGGCGATGAAATCGTTCATTGGAATTTTCTTACTTTTACTCTTTACCGGCTGCACTACCCAACGAGACGAGCTCATTTGGCGGGTAAAGGACGTCGTCCTGTCGCCCTTTTCTGAGATCATATTGGAAGGGCCGGACGGTGAGCTTGTCCTGACTGTGCCGACTCGGACGATTCAGGAAATGTTTTTAGCGCATACGCGCATCAGCCGGACGGCCAACGTGCAGAGCGAACTCTATATCGCCGCCGGCGATGAGCCGAACGCGTTCGCAGGTCCGGATGCGACCGGGCGCAACATCATCGGTATCAACGTCGGCATGATCAAGTTGGTCGGCGCCGATGCCAGCGTGTACGCGGCGTTGATCGGCCACGAAGCGGCGCATTTGGCCAAGGGTCATGGAACATCGGGACGGCAGCGTGCCAATACCCTTGACCTGCTCGGCACGGTAGTCGGCGCGGGTCTAGGCATGGCCGGTGTGCCGGGCGGCGGCTTAGTCAGCCGACTTGCCGCCGATGTCATCGATTCGGTGTACAGCCGCGATCAGGAACGCGAGGCCGATGCTCTGGGCGTCGACTATATGCTCGCCAATCAATACGATCCCCAGGGCGCGATCCGTTTGCATGAGTTGCTGGTCAAATCCAGCAACGGCTTTCGCATACCGTTTCTTTCCAGCCATCCAAGCAGCGACGAGCGGATTGCGAATTTGCGTGGCTTAATTGCAGCGAAAAAGCCAAGAGCCGAGTCGTCACCGTCGATTCCCTCCCTCGATGGTGCCGCTGCCAAACAATAGCGCCGCAACGTTCTGTCATTCCGAGCGCGAGCGAGGAATCTCGTCTCAACGCGAGATCTCTCACGTCGTTCGAGATGACATTCCATCGGATCTTTGATTGACCACAAAAGAATAATTGTCGCGCTTCCCGCCGCCGGCCGAATTGCTAGTGCGGCGCTTTTCCTGCTAAACCGATGCTGTGGAATCCACTGCTGAGTTAGCCCGCAACACCTCCAAGCCTAAAATATTCTACGGTTGGTACATCGTTACCGTCGGCTTTCTCGCCAACGTGGCATCGTCCTTCGCGCTGGCGAGCACGATGAGTATCTTCTTGAAGCCGCTTACCGCTGATTTGGGAATATCCCGTGGAGTTTTTTCATTACTGCGCTCCGGCGAAGGTATCATTGCCGCATGCATCGCGCCGCTGAGTCGGCACCTTGGTCGACCGTTACGGCGGGCGCTGGTTGATGGTGATCGGCACCGGCATCGTCGCGGTGGGTTATTTTCTCTTGAGTCATATCGATACCTTTGCTCAATTCGCGGCGATCCGCTTGACGCTGGTGACCCTGGGCGATTCGATGATGGGCTACATGGTGGTCAACGTCATCATCGCCCAGTGGTTCGTGCGCCGGCGCGGCCGGGCGCTGGCGATCTCGAGCATGGGCGTGGGTTTCGCCAAAGTCTGCATGCCGGTGGTGGCGGCTTCGCTGATTCTCTGGCTCGGCTGGCGCCAGACCTGGTTCGTTTTCGGCTTGATGACGTTGGGGCTGTTGGTGCTGCCGGCGCTGTTGATCATCCGGCGCTCGCCGGAGGCGATGGGATTGCTGCCAGACGGCGCGACGGCACCAGTGGCCGGCGCTGACGCGAGCGCGCATCAGTCCGCGGCGCGCATGGCTGAGACCGGGGCGCAGGACGCGACCTGGACGCGTGCCGAAGCGGCGCGGACGACGGCGTTCTGGCTCCTGGTGATTACCTTTGGCATATCCAGTATCGGTGTGACTGGCCTCAATCTGCATGTTTATTCCTACGTCACTGACACCGGCTACTCGGCCGTGGTCGCGGCCACGGTGATGAGCATCATCGCGTCGATGCAGCTGGCTTCACCTTTGGGCTGGGGACTTCTCGCCGAGAGAATCGGCGTGCGCTATGCCGCGACCTTGCGCTTTGTCATCCAGGGCTGCGGATTGGCGCTGGCGATACTGACCGGTAATCTGCTCTGCCTCTATGCCGGTTTTTTACTCTACGGCATCGGTCTGGGCGGCAACATGGTGTTGCCGGACATGCTCTGGGCCGATTATTTCGGGCGCCAGTCCCTCGGTAAGATTCGCGGTTTAGGTTTGCTGATCTCGCATTTTCTCGCCGCCATCGGCCCGCCGTTTTTCGGCTTTCTCTTCGATATCACCGGCGGCTACGGGCTGTCGTTTGCGATCTTTGGCGCCGTGCTGGCGACTTCGGCGCTGCTCAGTCTCATGTTGAAGCCGCCCGGCAGACTCATTGAACAATGGAGTATTGGAGTAGTGGAGTGTTGGTAGTCTAGGAGTTCGGAATTTGCGCAGTGGTGGAACTCGAGCGGCATCTGGACCAGTATTCGATCGTTTGATACTCCAGCCTTTGCTCCTTTGCGCGCTTCTCTGTTAGGTAGATGGACAAATCACTCAGGAGGATCCTTCATGGTTATCGATATTCACAATCACATCGTCGCCGGCGAGCAGCTGCAAACCTTCCAGGCCGGCTTGATCAACAGCGCGGGGTTTCACAAGCCGCGCGGTGTGGTTGTTACCGAGAAAGATATTCAAGCAGCTAAGTGGCATGGCCACCGCCATTCCGAAGTGCTCAGCGAGGTCGGCACGGACTTCGCTTTCATCTCGCCGCGACCCTACACGATGATGCACTCGGCGAAACCGGAAAAGATCGTTCACTGGTACTGCCAGGCGGTCAACGACGCGCTGGCGCTGCAAGTGAAAATGGAGCCCGATAAGTTTCGCGCCATTGGCGGCCTGCCGCAGAACGCCGGCGTGGCGGTGACCAACAGCTTTGACGAAATCGACCGCTGCATCAACGATCTCGGCTTCGTCGGCATCATGATCAACCCCGATCCCGGCGAGGGCGACGGCATGACGCCGGCGATGGGACAGGAGTATTGGTATCCGCTTTACGAAAAGATGGTCAAGATGGATATCCCCGGACTGGTGCATGGCGCGAGCTGCAAGAACCCGCGCGAGTCGTTCCACGGCCACTTTATTACCGAGGAGAGCATCGCGATTCTTTCGTTGGTCGATTCCAATGTGTTCAAGGATTTTCCCAAACTCAAGCTGATCATTTCCCACGGCGGCGGCTCGGTGCCCTATCAAGTCGGCCGCTGGCGTTCGCAGTTGCGCGGTCCCAATGATACCGAGACGTTCGATCAGCGTTTGAAGCAGCTCTATTTCGACACGGCGCTGTACAACATCGAGTCACTGAAGCTCTTGTTCCGTATCTGCGGACCGGAGCGCTGTCTGTTCGGCACCGAACGCCCGGGGGCCGGCTCGAAGACCGATCCGCGCACCGGCAAATGGTATGATGATGTGAAGCCGAACATCGACAGCATTCCCTGGCTCACGGCTGACGACAAGGCGAAGATCTTCGACCAGAACGCGCTGCAAGTGTTCAGCCGGTTCAAGAAATAAAACCCGGAGTTTTGGAGTGATGGAGTAGTGGAGTATTGACGGCCGGTCGACCCATCACTCCAGTACTCCACCACTCCAGTCTTGCGCATGTCTTCCGACACCGTCATCCTTGATCTCCACGCGCTGTCTCCCGACCGGCAGGTCGACGAACTTAAGCGCCAATACATCTCGCTGCGCGGTAAGCACTCCCTCGTTCGCGCCCGCGTCGGCGCGCTGCCGGTACGCCAGTATGTCTCGATGCTCGAACGCGGTTACCGGGTTGCGCTTGAGCGTGACAGGGAAGGTTATTTACTAAAGCTTTGGCCGGACGGTTCGACGGCGCGCTCCGGTTTGCGCGGGGCGCATTCCATCGCTTGTCATTCCGATGGTCGTGTTTATACCAACACGACGGATAATCGCGTCGCCGTGATCGACGGCGGGACACGCACAGTCGTTAAACATATCGCCGTCGGCGACGAACCGTCGCACTTGGAGTTGGCGCACGATGGTAAGCGGCTTTATGTCGCCAACAGCGGCTCCAACGATGTGACGATCGTCGACACCACCAACGATGGAGTGCTCATGACCGCGCCGACGGGCAAGCGACCGTTACTGCCGTGCGTCGCGGCAAATGGCGAGGCGGTTTACCTGCCGAGCGGGCCGGATCGGAACGTCACGGTGCTCGGCGGCGATGGTGAGTTTAAGAAAACCATCCCGGTCGGGTTGGCGCCGCACGATGTGGCGGTGTCGCCGGACAGCCGTTGGGCCTATCAACCCAACTCCGCTTCCCACACCGTGACCGTGATCGACGGCAAAAACTATGCAGTCGTTGGCGAAGTGAGAGTCGGCTTGGGACCTGGCCATATCGCGTTCGATCCCGAAAGCCGCTTTGCCTACGTCGCCAATACGCTTTCCGACGATGTATCAGTGGTGCGCACCGGCGATCATGAAGTTGTCGCGACGATTCCCGCCGGCGCCGGCGCGCACTTGCCGGCGCTGAGTTCGGATGGCCGATATGGTTACGTCGCGAACTTCGCCGCCGATAGTTTGACCGTGTGGAATTGCCGGACTCATGGGGTTATCGCAACTATTCCCGTCGGCATCTATCCGCACTTCTTCGCTCTGAGCCCAGATGGCAAGTGGCTGATAGTTTCCAACACCGGCGAATCGAGCATCTGCGTGATTGACGCCCGCGACTACGAAGCACGAGTACGACTCCCGGTGGGCGGCGCGCCGGCGCATATAGCGTTCAGTCCGGACGGCGAATTGGCGTTCGTCGGCTGTGAAAGCTCGGATGAAGTGGCGGTGGTGGATCTCGGGCGAGTCAATATCCTCGATCTGGTTCGCGCTGGCGCGATCGGTGCATGACGCGGTGATTGCCAACTAAGGACTCAACTCCGGCGTGCAGGTACGGCTTGGTCATGCACGGGAGAATTTCCTATCGACCCTCAGTGCTCGCGGCAGGCAAAAAGAAGTTCCCGCGCTGATTTACGTGACGCACCACATCGAGGAAATCTTACCGATGTTTAAGCAGACACTAGTTCTGCGTCATGGCCAAGTGCTCCATGCCGGGAAGACTCAAGATGTTCTCAAGCCACGGGTATTGCAGGAGCTCTATAGTGCGCCTCTGTCGCTACGCAAAGGCGGTGGACGTTTCTGGCCGGTTGGGCGTTAAATAAATTCCGTTCATGGGTTCAAGGTTCAAAAGTTCAAAGGTTTCGGATGGCGTGAGCGCTTACCGGTGTTGACGCATTCGACCAGCCGCGCAGGTGTCTAGACTACTGATGGATGCAACAACCAACAAACCGGCATCGCCGTCACGCAACCGCTGGTGGTCGTTATCCGTGGCCTCGATCGCGACGCTGATCGTCACCGCCGACACCGGGCAGTTGAGCATCGCGCTGCCGCTGATCATCACTGAGTTCGGCGCCGACCTGACATTAGCGAGCTGGATCGCGCTCGTCTACGCATTGATCACCGCGTCGCTTTATTTGCCCTGCGGCCGCATGGCGGATCTGCTCGGCATCGGCAATCTGTTTCTCGCCGGGTTTATTTTGTATGCCGTGAGTTCCATCGCGGCGGGCTCGTCGCAGAGCGCCGTGCAGTTGGTGATCTTTCGCGCCCTGCAGGCGGCCGGCAGCGCGCTGATCATGGCGAACAATTTTGCCTTGGTGACGGCGTTGTTTCCGCCCGAAGAGCGCGGCCGGGCGATGGGCATCGCCGGCGGCGCGATCTCGGCGATCGGTTACACCATGGGTCCGGTGATCGGCGGTCTGCTGACTCATGGCTTGGGCTGGCGCTCGAATTTTTTTGTTTCTTCTGTTCTCGCCGTTGGCGGTTTCGCTGCCGCGCGGGTCCTATTGCCGCCGGAAAGTTTCAAACCCTCAGTTGCCAAAGGGGCGAAAAAAGAGCCTTTCGATTTGATCGGCGCGCTGTCCTTCGCCTGCTGCATTTCGCTGATACTATTCGGACTCGCCACGGCGCAGAAGGGCGGTTGGCAATCGCCGCTGGTGGTGGTTTCTTTGATCGCCGGCTTTGCGCTGCTGTTTTTCTTCATCCATTGGGAGCGGCGCGCGGGCGCACCCCTCCTCGATCTGGCGCTGTTTCGCATCCCCGCTTTTACCGTTGGCAACATGGCGCGCTGGATCAGTTTTATCACCATGAGCGTGAGCATCTTGCTGATGCCCTTTTACTTGCAGTTCGCGCTCGGTCTGGACCCGCTGCGCGCCGGATTCCTGGTCGCGCCGACACCCCTGGCGATGGCGCTTTTGGCGCCGCTGACCGGTTGGATGTCGGAACGGTTTGCCGCCGAACGGCTGTGCGCCGCGGGATTGGCGGTGAGCGGCTGCGCATTTGTGCTCATGAGTCTGCTGTCGCCGATGTCCACGTCCGTGCAGATCGTTGTTTGCCTCGGACTGGTCGGCATCGGCATGGGACTTTTTCAAACGCCGAACAACAATCTGCTGATGACCGCCGTGCCGCGCCACCGTCTCGGTGTCGGTTCGGCGTTTCTGTCGATCGTGCGCAGCTTGGGGTACTCCATCGGTACGGCGCTGGCGACGACGATTGTCGGCGCGCAATTGACGGCGACCGGGGCATCGTCGTTGCAGTCGTTTGCCAAGCAGGTGGGGACGGCCGGCAGTGGTGTCGGATTAGCTGCTTTTATGCGCGGCTTTTATTTCGCGTGTTTGACGGCGGCCGTGCTGTGTTTTCTCGGCGCGCTAATCAGCTCGGTGCGGGTGTCGCGGGAAGCGCGCTAAAGGGTCGCCCGCGGTCAAAGCTTGATTCGCGCATAACTGCGCCCGGCGATTGGCCGTGAAATTTGCCCAAGCTTTCGCAGTAACAGGAAGAACAGCCCGGTCAAAATTATTTCCAACAGCAGCGGGATCAATTTGATGTTGGCGAATGCCAACATTGGCGCGAGAAACCCGCTGACGCAAAGCCAGCCAAGCATGGCGAGCCAGCGCAGCTCTTTGCGGCCAGCCCAGGGCCCGGACTTGGTCAGGAGCAGTGCGCCTGCGGGCAGGAGCACGCAGAGATCGTAATAGAGCAAGTGGGGCAGAGTAATCGCCGACAAGCAAATGCCGATGGTCAGGGCGATGGCCAGGCCGGGTAAACTATCCAGTTGTGCTTTGGCAAGTTTAATCGCGTGGCCAAATCCAATGACCCAGAGCATGGCGGCGCCAAAATAGAGCGGCCATTTCAACGCCGCCCGTTGCGCCACCGGGAATAAAATCATCAAGTTGGCTGGTAAGCCGGTGATGAGATGGCTCGGAATACCTTGCTGGCCGCTCGAATACATGGCGTCGCTAACCTGGTGGCTCAACAGCCATTGTTGGGTCAGGTCCGGGCCGAATGCCAACAAGGTAACGACCAAAAGCCCGATGACCCCGGAGCTCATGCCGATGAACGTCCAATAGCGCCCGCTTACTAGCAGTACCAGCGAGACGAACGCCGCGGCGAGAAAGTATTGCGGCTTGAGCAGCAGGATCGACCAAATCACACCCGCGAGCAGCGGCCGATTTTTCACCAACAGGCTGAAACCCAGGCACAGTGGTAGCAAGCCAAACGTCAGCCCCAATTGACCGGCCCATAGGGTGAGAAAGATCGGCAGGAATAGGAAGGCCAAAAAAAACATTTCACTGGTCTTCGCCCCTGTGAGCGCTGCGAGTTCGCGGCAGCACCAGAGCAGCGCCAGCGCTGAAATCGCTTGCCACAGCAGCAACGAAAAGTTGGGATTTAACCAGCCGAAGGGGGCGAAAAAACCGGCGACCAACGGAATGTACATGTAGGCACCGGTGGAGTCTTTGGGCAGCGTGGGCAGATACTCATGGGCGGCTTTGTCGAACCGTGAGTTGACGAAAGTCTTGGCGCTGGGATCGGGATAAAGTTCGCTCGCCCGCCCCTCGCTCACCAGACGGCCGGCAACATGAAAGGTCATGATGAAGTCCGATTCGTGAAACTGTTCGGGCTGAGAGAATAGGTTGTTGTCGATGAGAAAGATGCAGACCGCCAGGGTGAACGCCGTCGCCAGAAAAACGACCGCGCGGTATGGTGTCGAGGCGGTGGTCCGGTCTGGCATCCTGAGCGTTTAATGATTTCCTGCTGAAAGCTCAGGTTCAGTTTTCGCCCATGCCGAGGCGGCCAATGAAAGGCAGTTTGAGGGCTGGCTTATAGAAATCGATGCCGAAGGTGAATCCGAGAAGATTCAGTTCAAATCCTTCTTCGCGGGCCATGGTCACGCCGAGGACGCCGAGCATGGAAAGCTGGTAGCCTGTGCCGCTCGGGGCGCGATCGATCATCGAGCCGTTGATCGGGTAGTCTTTGCCGATGGCGGTGGCGGGCAGATCCATGCGCAGTTCAGGCACCGCGCGGCCGATGAAAGCGACGAAGGTATTGCTATTGGGTCCGGGCCAAAGTGTGTATTCGTTGGCATAAGGATAGTTGGCGACTGCCTCGGTGATCTTCGGTATCGCTTTGGCGGCGGCGTCGCCGCGCAGATCGGCGATCAACGTCGGAGCGTTACCGAACCAACGGGCGTCCGGGATGCCCGGCGCTGAGAACGCCGCGGGTAGATCGCGATAAATCCGCCAGCCGATGACTTGATGCACGGTATACTCTGTGGCGTTTGCCGGTTTGGTGGCGATCCAGGTGTGGACGCCGAAAATACCGCGCCAATTGAGCGCGCGGGCGAAATAGACTTGCACCACCGCTTCCGGGGTCGACTCAGCGCGCGGCGCGATGCCAGCGCTGGAGCGGTCCGCGGTGCGAAAGTCACGTCCCTGCGGCGCTTGACCGGAGAGCACGGTATATAGCGGCAGGGCGACAAAGATCAGCAAGCAGATGATCAGCATATGCGGTCGCATGGTTCTTGAACTTGGCGCGAAGTATAACGGATAGAAGCTGTGAACACCATAACCGTTATTTCGTCGCAGGGTGCCGGTGCGATTGATATTTCCGTTGGCCGGAAATAACGAGATTCCGGCCGGCAATCTTCACTTCGACCAGCAATTCGGTTGAATGTCGCAGCGGTTCGGGCGATGATACCGGCAACTGACTGAAAAGCGATGGCAAAACAGTTTCGTATCGGTCATGGTTTCGACGTGCACCGCTTTCGCCATGGCCGGAAATTGATCCTTGGCGGCGTTGAGATTCCGTCGCCGGTCGGTTTACTCGGCCATTCCGACGCCGATGTGGTTTTGCACGCGCTGATCAATGCTTTGTTGGGCGCCATGGGCGAAGGGGATATTGGCAGCCATTTCCCCGATACCGATCGCCGTTACAAGGGGATTGCCAGCGCCAAGCTACTTGCCGAGGTGCTGGCGATCATGCGGCGCAAGCGTTTTAAGATCGTCAATGTCGATGTGACTTTGGTGGCGCAGCGGCCCAAGTTGTCGCCGCACTATCCCGCCATGCGCAAGAGCGTTGCCGGCCTGCTCAAACTCGCCATAAGCGAGGTTAGCATCAAGGCCG
Source organism: uncultured delta proteobacterium (assembly GCA_963847445.1). Lineage (GTDB taxonomy): Bacteria > Desulfobacterota > Binatia > UBA9968 > UBA9968 > DP-20. Next base: position 121,022 of record CAWJZV010000027.1, read on the forward strand.
CCACCACCGAGAAGCTCGGTTGGCTTGGCAAAGGGCAGGGAATGGCGGGTACTGCGGTGATTTTGCTCGGTCGTTAGCGCTTTAAGAGGGGCCAAATTGTTGACAAAGAATATTTTCTATAATAATCAACAATCCTAATCTCAGGTGACATCCGATACTCCCAATCTTGCGCCGGAAGCGCGCGAACAAGAGATCGAAAGGTTGGCTCAAGAGCTTGGCCGTCTGATTCAGGGCGCCGACCCTGAGCGGCGCCATGATCTCAAGGAGTTGGCCATCGCGCTGATGCGCGAGGAGTTCATCCACAAGGTTGAACCGGCGCCGGGTGCGGGGGCGACACCGGCGCCTTTCAATCCACTGGGAACCGGAGTCCTGTTGTTCTTTTTGGGTGGCGGTTTGTCGTTCATATTCGGCCCGGTCGGCCTGCTGCTGATGCTAGGCGGCGTAATTTTTGTAGTTTGGGGAGCGTTGATCAGCTGGCTTAAGAAAGCGAAATAGTTATGGCAGATGCGGAAAAGAAAAAGGGCGGCATTTGGTCACGGCGGGATTTTTTCACGCGTTTGGGCTGGGGCGGATTTGGCGTATTTGGCGGGTTGAGCCTGCTCGGTTTTCTCCGCTCGGCGTTTCCCCGGGTGCTGTTTCAACCGCCGGCAACTTTTAAAGCCGGGTTTCCTTCGGACTACGCCGTCGGCGAAGTCAGTGAGAAGTATAAGCAAGACCAGCGGGTTTGGATCGTCCGCGAAGAGACCGGCGTTTATGCGATTTTTGCCAAGTGCACGCATCTCGGCTGCACGCCGCGCTGGCTCGCCGCGGAGAGTAAATTCAAATGTCCCTGTCATGGCAGCGGCTTTTATAAGTCCGGGTTGAATTTCGAAGGGCCGGCGCCACGGCCGCTCGACCGCTTTAAGCTTACTGTCGGCGACGATGGCCAGCTGGTAGTCGACAAGAACAAGATTTTTAGGGGTACGGCCGGGGCCGATCCAGACGAGCAGTATCCCGATAGTATTCTCAAAGCCTAGCGGAAAAAATCATGAGTCCATTAGAAAAGATCAAAAACGATATCGTTGAAAGCCAAGTTTGGAAGGCGATCTTCCGTCACGGTTATGACGATACGCCGCGTAACCGGGTGATGATGGTGACCTCCAACGTGTTCCTCCATCTGCATCCCGCCAAGGTGCGGCGCCATGCCGTGCGCATGCGCTTTACCTGGTGCATGGGCGGTCTCACTTTCTTGATGTTTCTCATCACCGCCATAACCGGCATCTATCTGATGTTTTACTACCGTCCGGTGGCGGAGTACGCCTACGCCGACATGAAGTATCTCGAGTTCGATATGCCCTTCGGCATGCTCATGCGCAACATGCACCGGTGGGCGGCCCACGCCATGATCGTATTCGTCTGGCTGCATATGTTCCGCGTTTTTCTCACCGGTTCCTACAAACCGCCGCGCGAGTTTAACTGGATCGTCGGCGTGCTGCTGCTCGTGCTGACGCTGCTGTTAAGTTTCACCGGCTACTTGCTGCCCTGGGACCAGCTGTCGATCTGGGCGGTTACCGTCGGTTCCAACATGGCCCGGGCGACGCCGCTGTTCGGCTATGAAGGTCCCTTCGCCGAGTTTGTCGGCGCCAATCCGATTTACGATGCCCGCGCCTTTCTCTTCGGCGGCGGCGAGATCGGTCCGCATACGCTTTTACGCTTCTACATCCTTCATTGCATTTTTATCCCGCTGGTCGCCAGCATCCTGATGGCTGTGCATTTCTGGCGCATCCGCCGCGACGGTTTTTCCGGTCCATCTTTATAGGCAACGCGAAAACGAGGCTGATCTATGGCAGAGGCCGCACAAGAGCGAAAACTTCCGGTCGACGACAAGATTCATACCTGGCCCCATCTGGTGCGGATGGAGTTTCTGGTGATGCTGTTCGTGATGATCGGTCTGACGATTTGGTCGCTGACCATCGACGCGCCGCTCGAGGAACCGGCCAATCCGACCAAGACGCCCAACCCGTCGAAGGCGCCTTGGTACTTTTTGGGCTTGCAGGAGATGCTGGTTTACTTCGATCCCTGGCATGCCGGCGTGGTGCTGCCGACCTTGATCATTGTCGGTTTGATGGTGATCCCATTCATCGATACCAACCCGAGAGGCAACGGCTACTACTGCTTCAAAGACCGCAAGTGGGAGATCCTCACCTTCATATTCGGTTTTCACGTTCTCTGGGTCGTGACGATCATCATCGGCACCTTTTTCCGCGGTCCGGGTTGGAATCTTTTCTGGCCATGGCAGCACTGGGATGCTCATAAAGTGGTCGCCTTGACCAATGTCGATTTGCCCTATTTGCTTGGATTTCGCGATTATTGGCTATCGGCGCTGTTTGGCTTGGTCGCGATCGGTGCCTATTTTGTCGGCGGCATGTTGCTGTTCTACCTGTTTGTGATCAAGGTCAAAGGCAAAGAGTTTCTTGAGCGCTGGGGCATGGTGCGCTTCACCATCACCGGCGTGATTCTTGTCCTCATGATGTCGCTGCCGGCGAAAATGTTTTTGCGCCTCGCGTTTAACGTCAAATACGTCTTGGTTACGCCGTGGATTAATATCTAGCGTATGTTTTACGTGGCGAAAATTCTCCAGGCTTTGGGGCTTGCGGATATCGGATATGCTTTGTTCGTCGGCATCATGAGAAATTCTTCCATGGCGGAAGAAATTGTTTTGACGCTCATCGGTCTCGGAGTGTTTTCATTGGGCCGCGCGCTGGAGCGCAAGGTGGCGTAAGGGAGTCGGGATGGCGGAACGAGGAGTCGACCCAAAAGAAGAGAAGAAGTCTTACGGCAGCGCTTTCGTCCTCGGCGCGGGCATACTGGCGGCGTTGTCTCTCTGGGCTTACTTGGATGACAACATCACGCGGCGCCCTTGGAAAGGCGTCCAGGCGAAATTCTACCGGCTCGATTACAACAAAGCCCAGGCCGCTTACGATGAAGAAGACAAGAAGCTTCAGGCGGACGAGAAATACAAAGAACTGACGCAAAAGCTTGCGGCGTTTCAGGCTGATTTAGCGAGCGGCGAGACCGGCAAGAAGCTCAAGGCGCTCGAACGGGAAGAGGCCCGAGTCACGGTCAAGTTTCAGGAGACCGATCAAAAGGTTAAGGACGTCAAGAGCGAGCTCGAAGAGGCCTGGTACGAGCATGATCACGCGGTGCAGCAAAAGCGCAACCCGCAACCTTATCTCGATGTCATTGCGGAGCTCGACAAGAAAAGGGCGGTTTTGGAGAAGGAGCTTGAGCCGGTACGCGCTAGGCGGAACCAGTTAAAGGACGAGATTAAAAAGATCCAGTCCGGCGCCAAGGAAATCGAGAATGAACTTGGCAAAATGACCGGCGAGCGGGACAAATGGATCCGGGTAAAGGAAAACGTGACCTTTAAGCTCGGTCCCATGACCTTCTTCAAAATTCCCAAGATCCAACAAGTTTCTCTCGATGAGTTCGACCGCAACCGTTTCGACCAACCGGTAGCTCGGGTCGATCGTTGCCAGACCTGTCATCTGGCGATCAATCGAGCTGGCTTCGAGAAAGAGGCGAATCCCTTCAAGACCCACCCGCGGCGCGAAGTGTTGCTCGCCGATAGCGCCCATTCACCGGACCGCATCGGTTGCACCGGCTGTCATGAAGGCCAGGGGATGGCCGTCAATAGTGTCAAACAGGCCCATGGTGACGTGCATCTGTGGGAGTTTCCGTTGTTGCGCGGCAGCAAGGTGCAGTCGAGCTGTACCTCTTGCCATCAAGACGTCCAAAAATTCGCTGAGGATGCGCCGCTACTGGCCGAAGGCCAAAGGCTGTTCGAGCAGGTCGGTTGCACAGGTTGCCATTTGATCAAAGGCTACGAAAATATTCCCAAGATCGCACCAAGCTTGAAAAAGATCAGCGCCAAAGTCGATCCCGGCTGGCTGGTGCGCTGGATCGAGAACCCGCATAAGTTCCGGCCGCGCACGCGCATGCCGAACTTCGATCTGAAACAGGAAGATGCAGTGGCGGTTGCCGCTTATCTCTGGTCGCAGTCGAAGGAAGAGGGCGACAAGTGGACCCAGGAACATCCGGCGCCGGCGGGATTCCGCGAGGGCGACCCCAACGGCATAGCCCAGGGGAAAAAACTTGTCGAAACTATTGGCTGCAAAGGTTGCCATGGGTTTGCTGATGGGGAGTTTTCCACACCGCTGGGCAAATCTAAGGATATCATTCCCAATCTCAAGGATATCGCGGCCAAGGGCGTCGGTCCGCAGTGGATCTACCATTGGATTAAAGACCCGCGCGGCTTTTCTCCCGACACGCGCATGCCGAGTTTGCGTCTAACCGACGACGAGGCTTTGGCGATTACCAATTATTTAATGAGCTTGGGCGGCAGACCGGATCCGGTTGCCGGCATTCAGGAAAAGCTTGCCGATGCCAAGAACATCAAGCGCGGTGAAACTTTGGTCCGCAGGTGGGGCTGCTTCGGCTGCCATGACATCAAGGGGATGGAGAAGGAGTCTCGCGTCGGTGCCGAATTAACCACCTTTGGATCAAAAACGGTTGAAGAGCTGTTCTTCGGAAATCGCACCGATGTAAAGCATACCTGGGACGACTGGACGTACTATAAGCTCAAAACCCCGCGAGGTTACGCTACCGAGCGGATTGAGCAGCTGATGCCGCAATTCAATTTCGACGACGACGACATCAAAGCCTTACGGACCGTTGTTGGGCGGCTTCCGCGAGCGTAAAGTCGGCCATCGTTACCTGGCCGATCAAGGGTTGCGCGTCCAACAGGTGGTCGAAGGGCGGCGCTTGATGCAGCAGTATAACTGCGTCGGTTGCCACGAGATCGAAAATCGCGGCGGTTTCGTGCGCAAGTACTATCAAGAGAATGTGACGCTGGCGCCGCCGCCATTGAACGGCGAGGGTGAGAAGGTGCAATCGCCGTGGTTCTACAGCTTTTTGAAATCGCCTACTATCTTGCGGCCTTGGTTAGACATTAGAATGCCGACCTTCGGCTTCTCCGATGACCATACCACGCAACTGGTGAACTACTTCAACGGCCTGTCGAAGGTCGAGCAGCCGTTTCATTACATCGATGATCGCAACATCCCGGCAGAGCATATAGAAGCCGCGAAAACTCTGACTTCCGCCGATTATTTCAACTGCTTTAGTTGCCATGTCCAGGGCGCTAAAAATCCTGAGGGGCCGAAAGACGGTTGGGCTCCTGATTTAGCTATGGCGCGGCAGCGGTTGAATCCCAACTGGATCATCAAGTGGCTCAAAGATCCGCAGAAAGTTCAGCCCGGGACAAAAATGCCGTCGTTCTATCCGGGCGGCCCGGATAACATCCTCGGCGGCAAAGAAGACTTGCAGATCGAGGCGTTGCGCGATTACCTGATGTCGATCGGGCGCGGCGGGGCGCCCGCGGCTGCCGCTGCGGCGCCGCAGGTGGCTAAAACAAAACCGGTAAAATAGCGATTAATAGATGAATATCGTAGTAGCCTGGTCGTCCAACCGATGACCAGTTAGGTCGAAGGAGGAAATTATGAGTAAATTTGGTTTTTTAATGTTGACTACCGCTTTGGTGACGGCGCCGGTGAGCGTAATGGCGCAGTATAAAGGTGGAGACGTGAAAGACGGCGGATCAATTTCCGGCACCGTCAAATTCAAAGGTACGGCGCCAGCACCGAAAAAGCTCGACGTCGGCAAAGATAAAGAAGTTTGCGACAAATCGCCAAAGATGGATCCAGTCTTTGATCGTGAAAGACGGCAACCTGGCCAATGCGGTGGTAACGATCACGGATATCAAGAGCGGCAAGAAGATCGATGCCAAAAAAGTGACTCTCGACCAAAACGGTTGCGAGTATAAACCGCATGTACTAGCTTTTCCGGCTGGGTCAACTGTGGAAATCCTCAATCCTGACGGTATCCTTCATAACGTTCATTCCTATAGCAAGGTTAACACCCCGTTCAATCAGGCCCAGCCCAAGTTTAAAAAGACCTTGGAAGTGAAGGTTGAGAAACCGGAAGCGGTGGAAGTGAAGTGCGATGTCCATGGCTGGATGCATGGCTGGCTCGTGGCCACCGCCAACCCCTATTTTGCGGTTACCGACGGATCGGGCAGCTTCAAGCTGACCGATGTGCCCGCCGGTAGTTACACCGTCGAGGTGTGGCATGAAAAGCTCGGCAAGAGCACCCAGAAGGTTGCGGTCAAGGCGAAGGAAGACGCGAAGGTAAGCTTCGAAGTCGCCGGCAAGTAAACTTTTTCGAATCAGTCGATAAAAAGCGCGGCATCTTCTGGGTGCCGCGCTTTTTTCATTTTTAAGCCGCCTATCTGCTCTCGCGCTCCACCTTGTTCTTAAAGAAATTCCAGGCCCGCTCCATGTCGACCGGCGGCAACGCTTCGATCTGCCGTTGTTTCGCCTCGTCGATGGTCAATGGGATAGGCGTACCGATTTGTAACGCGCCATGAAGCACCTCCGCCGTCTCTTCCAGATAGATCGCCATCATTACCGCTTCCGGAATCGTTCTGCCAACCGTCACCTGGCCGTTGCCACGTAGTAGAATAGCCGGACGATCACCCAAGGTTGCGCTGACATCGCTGCCCAGCTGCTCCGTTGAGATCAGGTCGGGGTTGGTAAACACCGGCACGCCGCCGGCGAAGAAACTGCCGTGATTGTGCACCGGCTCGAGGCGGCGCTCGGTGACTGAAAAGATATTTGCCACGCGCGCGTGGATGCGGGTGATCGCGTTAACCCGCGGCTTGGTTTTCATGATCGCCGTGTGCAGCCAAGCTTCAAAGGGCGCCGGGTGGCTTCCTTCGACGATCTCCCCGTTCAGGTTCAGGGTCAGCAATTGCTCTTCGCTGACCATAGCGAGGCTGATCCGCGGGGTGATCAAGAAGCGGTCGCTGTCGGGGATGCGCGCGCTGACATGACCGAAGCCTTCGACGAGTTTCAGGTGCGAAAGAATCCGGCTGGCGCTGATAATGTCTTTTCTCAGCTGATTGACGGTGGTCATGGGACTCCTTTAAAGTCTGAAAATTTTGGGCTATATTACGATGTTCCGATTGCTGGGTTAAGCGAGTCCAATATGAAAGTCAAAGTCGAATCTTCTGCTGATTCCAAGGGACAGGAGAGTCCTACCCAGTTCATGCTCGGAGCGCGAACCATCAAGGTCGAAGCCTGCGTGGATCGCTGGTACGGCGAGCAAGCTTGCTACTTTCGGGTTCTCGGCAGCGACGAGAACTCCTACATTCTCAAGGGACCCCTTGAAGATGGCAGCTGGGAAATGGTTTCCTTTACCCATAAGGACTCCCGCGGTACCGAGTTGGAATACGAAGGCAAAAGGGAACTTCAGTAAGTCATAGGCGCCCTTTGCCTCTCTAGTTTTTTTCTTCAAGTCATCTCTCAACGGCGAGAGAAATACAATTCTGGTTATGAGGAAAGACAATGTCTAATCAACATTTGGTTGCGGTGGTCGGTGCGGGGCCCGCGGGGCTTTACGGCGCGCGCAAATTGACCGAAGCGGGCCATCGGGTGGTCTTGATCAATCGCGACATCAAGCCGGGCGGGCTGGCGGAGTACGGCATCTTTGTCGACAAGGAAAAGATGAAGACCGGCCTGCGCAAACAGTTCAAAAGAATTCTCGCCGACCCAAAAGTATTTTATCTGGGCCATGTGATGGTGGGGCAGAATCAGCCGTTGTCGCTCACGGATCTCCAGGACATGGGCTTCGGCGCGGTGGTGGTGACCGCGGGAGCGCAGGGGACCAAGAAACTGGGCATCGAGGGCGAAGAGGCCGTCGGCGTTTATCATGCCAAGGACGTCGTCTATCACTTCAATTCGTTGCCGCCCTTCGCCGAGCGCCAGTTCGAAATCGGCCGTCGCGTCGCGATCATCGGCATGGGCAACGTCATGGTCGATATCGCCAACTGGCTGCTCAATCTGAAAAAGATCGATCAAGTGGTCGTGGTCGCGCGCCGCGGGCCGCTGGAAAAAGCCTATGACGATAGCGAGTTCGAGTATATCGACATGTACCTCGATAACGCCGACATGAAGCAGGAGATCGAGCGCATCAGCGGGTCGTTGACCGCCGTCGGCCAAGATGTCGCTGCGATCACGCAAAAAATGGTGCGTCAGGGCGAGCCCTTGGAAGGGCGCCGGCTGACTTTCCGCTATCTCTGCTCACCGAACAAAGTAGTCGCCAACGCCCAAGGCCGGGTCGCGTTCCTCGAAGCGGAAGAAAACGAGATGGTTCTGCAGGACGGCAAAACTGTCGCCAAGGGCACCGGCAAGACCCGCCGCATCGAAGTCGATTGCGTGATATACGCCATCGGCGATCAAGTCGATGCCGCACTCGGTCTGCCGTTTTCACGCGGCGCTTTTGTGACCAATCCTGAGAAACTTCCTGGCGATCCTAATCCGGCCGCTTATCAACCCTACGATCCGGACCAGAAGAAGGCGCTCGACGGTATCTTCGTTGCCGGTTGGTCGCGTAACGCCAGCGTCGGCCTAGTCGGCGTCGCCAAACAAGACGCCGAGCGCGGCATGAAGGTGGTCAACGATTATCTCGCCGGCAAACCCGGTCTTTCAGCTGGCGACATGGAAGCAAAAATCGAGGGCTTGATCGACACCTTGAAGCAAAAGGGCGTGACGGTGGTGACCAAACCGGACGTCGAGCTGCTAGAGGGCGCCGAGCAGGAAGCCGCCAAGGCGCGCAAGACCTGGGACTTTAAATATACCAGCGATGAGAAAATGCTCGAGGTGATCGCGGCGCGACGGGCGGGAAAGTAGAAACGGGATAGAAATAGAATCGGTTCAACGTGGCCGGCTGGGCGATTACGCTTAGCCGGCCTTTTTTTTGGCTGCGGTAATGCCATACCGGTCCTTGGTCAAACAGTATCCCGACTACGTTTGCCGGATCACGTCTGATGAGGGCAGCACGGGAAAAGGTTATCTGAGCAAGTTTCAGGAGCTCGAAACGATCAGCCCCGTGATCGTTACGACTTCACAATTGCTCACCACCGGCGTCGATATTCCCACCTGCAAGAATATCGTCCTTGCCCGGGTGGTCGGTTCGATGGTGGAATTCAAACAGATCATTGGCCGAGGCACGCGGGTGCGCGACGATTACGACAAGTACTATTTCAACATCCTCGACTACACCGGTTCGGCGACGCGGCTGTTCGCCGACCGCGACTTTGACGGCGAGCCGGCTTTCGTGACCGAGCAAGAGATGAGCGAGACAGGCGAGACCATCCATGAAATGACAACGGAGCAACCGACGGTTGCCGAATCCGAGGAAGCAAGCGGCCCGACGATCGCGGATGATTCGGAAGGCGTGCGGCGGAAATTTTACTTCGACGGCGGCCATGTGGAGATCGCCGCGCATTTGGTTTACGAACTCGATCCCGATGGCCGGCAACTTCGTGTGGTCCGGTTCTCCGAGTACGCGGCGGAAAAGGTCCGTACGCTTTACCCGTCAGCGGCTGATCTGCGTAGACAGTGGGCCGACCCGATGCTGCGCGCCGAGATTATTACACGATTGGAAGAGCGCGGCATCGACTTCGATCAACTGCGCTCGACCAGCAACCAGCCGGAAGCCGATCCGTTCGACCTGCTGTGCCATCTCGCTTTCAACGGCCCGTTGCGGACGCGGCGTGAGCGCGCGGACCGGGTAAAGAAGGAAGAAAAGAGTTTCTTCGACAAATACGCCCCGGAAGCCAAAGGGATACTCAGCGATCTGCTGGAGAAGTATGCGGAGCACGGCACGGCGCAGTTCGTTATTCCCGACGTGCTCAAAGTTCCGCCGATTTCAGAGCGTGGCAACGTCATCGAGATCGCACAAGCTTTTCGGCGGGCCGGAAAAACTGAGAGATGCGGTGGCTGAGTTGCAGGCGCTATTGTATGCCGCGTAAAGTGATTCCTCATTATGAAGATCGCAAGGAAACTAGTCGATGATTTGTTGGCCGAGTTGAAGATCGGACTTGACGGTCTATATGGCAGCCGGCTGAAAGGTCTTTATTTATACGGATCTTATGCCCGTGGCGAAGAGGACGGAGAATCCGACTTAGACGTACTTATAATCTTGGAACACTTCGATCACTATGCGGCAGAGGTTGATCGAACCGGGGAACTTGCTTCAGATCTATCTATCAAGTACGGGATAACGGTCAGTCTAGTGTTTATTCGTCAGGCCGAATGGCTCCACGGTGATACGCCATTCCTATCCAACGTCCGTGAGGACGCTATTTCGTTGTGAAAGGCGGAATTGGCGCTGTGCCTCCGGACGTGATATTGCGAACTCCACCGTGGATCTGAGATCTGAGATTCTGCGTAGCAGATATGCAATACCGACGCTTTGAAGACCTGCCGGTTTGGCGCGATTCCGTCGAGCTTGCCCGCTCGATTTACGAATTCGCTGACCTCGATATCTTCCGGCGCCATCCGGGACTTCGCGACCAGTTGGAGCGCGCTGCTCTCTCAGTCTCTAACAACATCGCCGAAGGTTTTGAACGCGGATCGACTAATGAACTTCTCGCCTTTCTCTATATTGCCCGCGGCTCGGCAGGCGAAGTCCGCTCGATGATGCGGGTGTTGGAGACGTGGAATATCTTCGGCAATTACAGATCTCAGATTTCAAATTTCACAACTGAGTGTGAAAAGATATCGAGGCAGCTTTACGGATGGATCGAAAGTCTGAAAAACTCAGACATTCCTGGGCAGCGCCGGTTGGATGAAAAAGCAAAGAACCGCTATGCGAACAAGAAAGAGCGTGAGCAGTTTCTGGAAGAGTTGCGCCACGTCAGCGCCAAGCCCGAAAAAGATTCTTGATCGCCCGATAATGTGTTCTCTCATCTGAAATTTTTTCGCATCTAATTGCCTTCATATGCAATTTGAGATTTGAAATCTGAGATTCCTCTAGGACACTCATGGCACGCACACAAAAGAACGTACAAACTCTGACTACGGCGAGCGGCGTTCCTCTATCGTCAAGTCTTGCCGCGATATTATGCGCAACGGCTTGAATTGGTACTTGTAAAGAACCTATTGGCTTGCCTGAAAGAACTTAACGACAAAAGGGCAGAGGAGTACAGGGAGAACTATCGGCTTCACAAAGACTATCAGTGTTTTTCAGCTGCCTAGGTACCAGATCCTTAGATAGCAATTTTACCTTTGTTATCACGTCATAATCCTCCCGCCATTCACATGCATCGTCTGTCCGGTCATATGTTTTGCTGCGTCGCTCGCTAAATAGGCGACAGCTTCGGCGACATCTTCGACGGCGCCGGGGTGGCCGAGGGGGATGCGTTCGTTCGATTTTTCCCATTCGGCGTCGGTGTAGTGGCTGCGCACTTTGGCGGTTTCGATGCGGCCGGGGGCGACGGCGTTGACGCGGACTCCGGTGGGCGCGAGTTCTAGTGCAAGCGTGCGGGTGAGGCCGAGGATGCCGGCTTTGGCTGCCGCGTAGGCGGAGCGGTTTTCGCCGCCGCTGTAGGCGATGTCGGACGAGATGTTGACGATGGCGCCGGACTTTTGATTTTTCATCAGCACCGTGACGGCGCGGCAGCAGAGGAAGGTTGCGGTGAGATTGGCGTCGATGATGGCGCGCCAATGGTGCAGCGGGAAGTCTTCAAACTTGTGGCGGAAAAAGCTGCCGCCGGCGACGTTGACCAAGAGATCGACGCGCCCATGCTTGGCGATGATCGCGTCGAAAATGGTTTTGACGGCGGCTTCATCGGATAGGTTGGCGCAATGGAAATCGAGCATGACATTGCGCTTGGCAAAATCGCCGACTGCCTGCTTGCCAGCTTCCTGGTTCATGTCCAGGATGACGATTTGATAATTATCTTTGGCGAGCCGCGCGACCACGGCTTGACCGATGTTTCCCGCGCCTCCGGTGACGACGGCGATTTTGCTCATGAGAACTCCTTCTCTTTGGTTCTAATTCACCTATCCCATGTGCCGCGTGAGCGTCAATCGGGGGTTGGATGGCTGGGTTACGAGTTTCGTGTTTCGAGTTGAACCGAAACCCCCAACCCGAAACTCGTAACCGCGCCAAGTCCTCTTGCCAAGCAATTGGGGCTCACATAGAATCCGGCCAATTTCTCGCCTTGCGAAAAACTTTTCCCGGAGGGAACACACCATGGCAGATAGAGAGCGATCGAAGTTTTACTCGACGAGAAGAGAAATTTTCCGCCATCCAAGGAGTTCAAAAAATCCGCCAATCTGAAAAGCGCCGCGGTGTTCAACCAGGCGCGGAAAAATCCCCAGGCTTTCTGGGCAAAGGCCGCCAAAGAGCTGCACTGGTTCAAGCCTTGGAAGAAAGTTCACGAATGGAAGAGTCCCTGGGCTAAATGGTTCATCGGCGGCAAGCTCAACGCGTCCTATAATTGCCTCGACCGCCATGTGCTCTCCGGGCGCAAGAACAAAGCGGCGATTATCTGGGAAGGGGAGCCGGGCGACGAGCGGGTGCTGACCTACCGCGACGTTTGGCGCGAGGTCAACAAGTTCGCCAACGTGCTCAAGAAACTCGGCGTCAAAAAAGGCGACCGGGTTTGTTTGTACATGGGCATGGTGCCGGAGTTGTTGATCGCCATGCACGCCTGTAACCGCATCGGCGCGCCGCATAGCGTGGTCTTCGGCGGCTTTAGCGCCGAGGCGTTGCGCGACCGGATCAACGACGCCCAGGCGAAAATTCTCGTCACCGCCGATGGCGGCTACCGCCGCGGCACCATCGTGCAGCTAAAAAAGAACGCCGACGACGCCATGACCGATACGCCGTCGATCAGCCATTGCGTTGTCGTGCAGCGGGTCGGCACCGAATCGGGCGCGCATATGAAAGATGGCCGCGATCTTTGGTGGCATGAAGCGATGGCCGATGCGCCGCTGTGGTGCGAGCCGGAGAAGATGGACAGCGAAGACATGCTGTTCATTCTCTACACCAGCGGCACGACCGGTAAACCCAAGGGCATCGTCCACACCACCGGCGGCTATCTCACCGGCGTGAACTTGATTAACAAATGGGTCTTCGACATGAAAGACGACGACGTCTTCTGGTGCGCCGCCGATATCGGCTGGGTCACCGGCCATACTCATATCGTCTACGGTCCCATGGCCAACGGCGTGACCCAGGTGATGTACGAAGGCACGCCGGATTGGCCCGACAAAGACCGGCTGTGGAAGATCATTGCCAAATACGGCGTGACGATCTTTCACACGGCGCCGACGGCGATCCGCACGTTCATGCGTTGGGGCGCGGAATTCCCCGCCAAGCATAATTTGAAATCGCTGCGACTGCTCGGTTCCGTTGGCGAGCCAATCAATCCGGAAGCGTGGATGTGGTATCACAAAGTTATCGGCGGCAGCCGCTGTCCGGTGATGGATACTTGGTGGCAGACCGAGACTGGCCATCCGCTAATCTCGCCGCTGCCCGGCATTACAAAATTAAAGCCCGGTTCGGCGACCATGCCGCTGCCCGGCATCGAAGCCGACGTCGTCGATGAGAGTGGCAAGTCGGTGCCCAAGGGCGGCGGCGGTTACTTGGTTTTAACTAAACCCTGGCCGGCGATGATGCGGACGATCTTTGGCGATCCCGATCGCTTCGTGTCGACTTACTGGAGCCGCTTTCCGGGAAAATATTTTGCCGGGGACGGCTGTAAGCGCGACAAGGACGGTTATTTCTGGCTGCTCGGCCGGGTCGACGACGTGATGAACGTGGCGGGCCATCGCATCAGCACCATGGAAGTCGAGAGCGCGCTGGTCGATCATCAAAAGGTCGCCGAGGCCGCGGTCATCGGCAAAGCGCATGAGATCAAAGGCCAGGCGATCTGCGCCTTCGTGTCACTGAAAGCTGGTGTGGATGGGAGCAATTCATTGATCGACGAGCTTAAAGCTCACGTGGCTAAGAAAATTGGACCGATCGCCCGGCCCGACGAAATTCTCTTCGCGGCTGAGTTGCCGAAAACCCGCAGCGGCAAGATCATGCGCCGTTTGCTGCGCGATATCGCCGATGGACGGGCGATGGGCGACACGACGACGCTGGCCGATCCGACGGTGGTGGCTAAGTTGAAGGAGCAGTACGAAGAAGATTAGGCAAGAAACAACAGGCATTAGACAATCGTCAGAGATCGGAAGGATACCCATGGGGCGCAATCGAATACTGCTAATTACTTTTTTATTACTCGTGCCGCAGCTGGTTACGGCGCAGACGCGGGAGAAGGTTCGCGTGGCGCTCGGTTCGATATCGGTTAACACCAGCGTCATTCCAGTCGGTCAACAATACGGGCTCTATGCCAAGTACGGCGTCGATCTCGAACCGATCTACATGGGCGGCGGGATGAACTCGTTGGCGGCGGTTACTTCGAATTCCGTGCAGTTTCTTTCGGCCGGCTCGACGGCCACGATCAGCGCGCGGCTGGGCGGGATGGATATCACCATGCTGACCGTGCAGTCGAGCAAGCTCGAGTACAGCATATTCGCCGCGCCGGAAATTAAAACTCCGCAAGATTTGAAGGGGAAGATCGTCACCGGTACGCGGCCGGGCGCGTCCGCCGACAGCGCCTTGCGTTTGATTTTGCGCAAGTGGGGGTTGGAGCCGGGCAAGGATGTCATCTTTATTTCCGTAGGAGAAAGCCAACAGGGGCGCATGAATGCGCTGCAGCGCGGCTCGGTTGCGGCGACCGCTCTGACGCCGCCATTTAGCGGTATGGCAAGGCAGCTCGGTTTCCGGGAACTTATCGACATGCGTAAGACCGATATCGAGTATGCCGGTTCATCCATCGCCGGGATGGTGGGATACATCAAAAGCCACCCGCAGTTGGTCGAGAATTTCCTCAAAGGCTACATCGAGTCGCTGCATTTCTTCCGCACCCAGAAAGAAAAAACCGTCGCGGGCATCATGAAGTTTATGAAAATGAACGATCGGGCGCGGGCCGAAGAGGGGTATGAGTATTATCTCGATCTCATGCCGGTGATGCCGTATGCCAACGTCGCCGGTGTTAAGGCAGTCTTGCAGTTTTTGGTCGCCGGCCAGCCCAAAGCCGCCACGGCCAATCCGGAAGACTTTTACGATCATAGTTTTCTCAAGAAGATCGAAGACAGCGGCTTTGCCAAACCGTTCGCGATTAGACGCTGATGTTGGCGCGCGGTGAAAGGCAATAGTAACTAGCGAGGCAGAAATCATGGACAAACCATGCTCAGGGAAAATTGTCGTGGTCGCGCTTTTAGCCATCCTGATGGGTTCGGTTCTTTCGGCGCAGGCCCAGGATAAACCCTTGAAGAAGATCGGCTGGGGCGTAACTTCGCTGTCCGCGTCCAATTGGATTCCGTGGATCGCTAAGGACGCGAAGATTTACGAGAAATACGGACTCGATGTCGAGTTGGTTCTCGTTAAAGGTTCGGGCCAAACTTCGGCGGCGATTCTCGGCGGCAGTCTGTTTGCCGCGCCGGTGGCGGTGCCGCAAGTCATGATGGCCAATCTCGGCGGCGCCGATCTGGTAAACATCGCTCACACGGTGCCCGGAGTGCAGAGCAAACTGCTGGTCAAGCAGGAAATTAGACGACCCGAGGATATCAAGGGGAAGCGGATCGCGACCTCAAGTTTAGGTTCTTTAGGCGATTTTCTTTTTAAGTACATCATTCGAAAGAACGGCATGGATCCGATTCGCGACGTTATCTGGCTTTCGATCGGCACGCCGCCGGAGAGCGGCTGCAGGCGTTGGCATCGGGGCGGGTGGATGCCGCGGATCTGTCCTATCCCACGGACGCGCAGGGCCTACGCATGGGGTATCGGGTTCTCTGGGATGCGCGCAAAGAGGTCGTCTATCCATCCATGTCGGTGGTGACACGCCGAAAAACCGTTCAAGACGATCGCGACACTGTGATGCGCATGCTTAAGTCCCACATCGAAGCCATCGCATATTTTAAAACGCACAAAGACTTCAGCATGAAAGTCCTGAGCAAGTATTTACGCACCAACGACCAGGAGCTGCTTGGAAGGTTCCTACGATATCTTCAGGCAGGATTTCATCTCGGTTCCCTATCCGATCATGAAGGGACTGGAGGCCACTTACGATTACGTCGCGGCGACCCGACCGGAGATCCGCGGCCGCAAACCCGAAGAGTTCATGGACCCGAGCTTGGTCGCCGAATTGGACAAGAGCGGTTTCATCAAGAAACTCTACGAGCAGAAGTGAGACAGACCGCGAGCCTGAAGACGCTCGACGCGAGGAGAATACCGATCATGAAATGGCTAGCGCAGTCGGTCTTCACGAGCTTGGTCGATTTGTCTCGCGGCTTTCTCTTCACCCAGCTTCGGCCAGGATAAACCACTCAAAAAGATCACCTGGGGACAGACTTCGATTTCGTCATCCCAGTGGATTCCTTGGATCGCCAAGGACGCCAAGCTTTATGAAAGAAACGGCCTCGACGTCGACATCGTTTATCTGCGCGGCGGTTCGGGCGATACCTCGAAGGCGATCATCGCCGGAAGTATCTTTGCCGCGCCGGTGACCACGGCGACTTTGATGACGGCCAATCTCGGCGGCGCGGATCTCACTACCATCGCGCATACGGTCAAGGCGGTGCAGACCAAACTGATCGCGCGGCCCGAGCTCAAGCGGCCCGAAGATATTAAAGGCAAACGGCTGGCGATGACCGGATTGGGCTCCCTCGGCGACTTTCTGCATCGCGTCGTGATGAAAAGGCATGGCATCAATCCCGAGCGCGACGTGACGTGGCTGACCATCGGCGCGCCGCCGGACCGGATTCAAGCGCTCGAAGCGAAACTGGTCGAAGCGGCGGACCTCTCCTATCCGTTCGACATGCAAGCCGAGAAAAAAGGTTATCGCGTGCTCTGGGACGCGCGCGTCGAAGTGCCGTATCCGTCGATGTCGGTGGTGACGCGCAAGAAAACGGTTCAAGAAGACCGCGATACCGTGGCGCGGATGATGCGCGCCCATGTCGAAGGCATTCATTTTCTCAAGACCCAGAAGGAATCGAGCCTGAAGATTCTCGCCAAATATCTCCGCACCGCCGATAAGGAACTGCTCGAGGGCTCCTACGAAATCTACAAAGAAGATTTCCTGGCGACGCCCTATCCGATCACCCAGGGACTGGCGACGACTTATGAATACGTCGCGCTGCGCCGCCCGGAGATTTACAATCACAAGCCCGAAGAATTTACCGACCCGAGTTTTATCGCCGAATTGGACAAAAGCGGTTTTATCAAGAAATTGTACGCATCGAAGTAGCAAAGGCGAAAGGCAATGGCAGGGGCGAATAGGGAGCGCAGGTTTTCCAACCCGCGAAAATCGAACGCAGGTCTCCCTACATGAGCCCGGCAACGGCCCCGCAGACGAAAATCTAGAATTAGCGAGGGGTGAGGACAACTCCATATGACAAAGTCGGTTAGGCGAATTTCGCTGGTTGGCTTGCTCCTCTATCTATGCGTTCAACGCGCAGGGCCGCGCAAGAGAAGCAACTCAAGAAGATTAACTGGGGCGTGACCTCGCTGTCGGCGGGCAATTGGATTCCCTGGCTCGCCAAGGAGGCGAAGATTTACGAGAAGCATGGACTCGACGTCCAGCTGGTCTTGCTGCGCGGCTCGGGGCAGACCTCGGCGGCGCTCCTCGGCGGCAGCATCTTCGCCGCGCCGGTGGTGCTGCCGACGCTCATGCTCGCCGACTTGAGCGGCGCCGATCTGATCAACGTCGCCCATACGGTCTCCGCCGTGAACAGCAAGCTGGTGGTCAAGCCGGAAATCAAACGAGTCGAAGACATGCGCGGCAAGCGCATCGCCAACTCGAGCTTGGGATCGTTGGGCGATTTTCTCTTCAAACATATCCTGCGCAAATACGGCCTCGATCCAATTCGCGAAGTGACCTGGCTTGCCATCGGCACGCCGCCGGAACGGTTGCAGGCGTTATTCTCCGGCGTGGTCGATGCCATCGAAGCTTCTTATCCCATCGACGTTCAGGCCGAACGGAAGGGATTCCGCGTATTGTTGGACGCGCGCAAGGAGGTCGTCTATCCGTCCATGTCGATAGTGACGCGGCGCAAGAGCATTATCGAGGACCGCGACACCGTGATGCGCATGGTCAGGGCGCACGTCGAAGGCATCGCTTACTTCAAGCAGAACAAAGAGTTCAGCTTGCGCGTCTTGAGCAAGCAGTTGAAAATCACCGACCGCGACATGTTGGAGAGTTCGTACGACACCTACACGCAGGATTTTATCGCCGTGCCGTACCCGATTACCAAAGGCCTGGAAGCCACCTACGATTTTGTCGCCCAGTCGCGGCCCGAGATTCGCAGCCGCAAGCCGGAAGAGTTTGTCGATGCGAGCTTCATCGCCGAGCTGGAGAAGAGCGGGTTTATCAAGAAGCTGTATGAACAGAAGTAGGAAAATCGTAGGGGTAAGGCTAAGGGGTAAGGCAACAGAACGAATTTTGGATTTTGGATTGGGGTGACTGGGACGTGACAAAGATATTTATGACTGCAATTCGGCGGCTTCGATCCGATAATCGAAAATCGAAAATCCAAAAGCGGCCCCGCAGACTAAAATGGAGTGGGCTTGTCACTCTCATTATCGCATTCGTGATCTGTGGGGTTGCGGTCGAGGCGCAGCAGCCGACGAAAATTCCCCGGATAGGATACCTAGCTGCTATCCTCACGTTCCGCTGTCGCGGCCCGCATCGAGGCATTCCAGCAGGGCCTGCGCGAGCTTGGGTACGTCGAGGGCAAAAACATTGTCATTGAATGGCGATCTGCGCGAGGGAAAGCTCAGATCGCCTACCCGCGCTCGCGGCCGAGCTAGTGCGTCTCAAGGTAGACGTCATCGTCACGGCTGGTTCGTCAACAACCCGCGCCGCAAGGAAGCAACCGCTACGATTCCCATTGTCATGACGCAACGATACCGATCCTGTTGGGAACGGGTTCGTCGCCAGCCTTGCGCGACCAGGCGGGAACATCACTGGATTGTCCACCTTTGCCCCGGAGTTGAGCGGAAAACGACTGGAGCTTTTGAAGGAGATCGTTGCTAAGCTCTCCCGCGTGGCCGTCTTCGGGACTTCAACCAGTCCCGGGCCAACGCACAAATCGTTAAGAGAGGTGGAACTCGCCGCAGGGGCGTTCAAGGTGAAGCTTCAATACCTAGACGTACTAGACCCCAAGGATATTGAGACCGCATTCCGAGCCGCAAGCAAAGGACGTGCTGACGCAGTCCTCGTGCTGGCGGAGCGACCTCTTCAGCTCATCATCGAACACAGGTTGTCGAACTCGCAGTAAAGAGCCGACTCCCGGCGATATACCACAGGTCGAGAATTTGTCGAAGACGGGGGGCTTATGACCTACGGCGTGAACGACAACGACTTGGACCGGCGCGCCGCTACGTATGTCGACAAGATTCTGAAAGGCAGCAAGCCCGCAGACCTTCCCGTCGAGCAGCCGATCAAGTTCGAGTTCATCGTCAATCTGAAAGCAGCCAAGCAGATCGGCCTGACGATTCCGCCGAATGTGCTGGTGCGGGCGGATCGGGTGATTCGGTGAATAAAGCAATATTCAACGGTAGGTGGCCGGGCCTGCCCTGAGCGGAATCGAAGGTGTCCGCACGTCGGAGGGCCGACACGCAGGTCGGCCTCTAAAGCGTCGACAATCGAGCATCCAAAATGGGTTGTGGTGTTTCTGGTCATTGCTTTTGTGCTCGGGGTAGGGGGGGCTGTGCCCGAGGCGCAGCAGCCGACGAAAATTCCACGGATAGGGTTTCTAATTGCTACCGCCACTTCCGTTAACACGGCCCGCAACGAGGCGTTCCGGCAAGGTCTGCGCGAGCTTGGTTACGTAGAGGGGAAAAACATTATCATCGAGTGGCGATCTGCGGAGGGCAAAGGCGGACCGGCTACCTGGCCTTGCAGCCGAGCTGGTCGGTCTCAAGGTCGACATCATCGTCTCGGGTGGTCCTTCAACAACCCGCGCCGCAAAGCAAGCGACTTCTACGATTCCCATTGTCATGGCGCAGGATCCTGATCCTGTCGGCTCGGGGTTCATCGCCAGCCTTGCGCGACCTGGCGGCAATATCACTGGCTTGGCAACACTGACTCCGGAATTAAGCGGAAAGCGACTGGAGCTTCTGAAGGAGATTATTCCCAAGCTCTCCCGTGTGGCTATCCTCGGGACTTCGACCAGGCCGGGCAACGCACAAGAACTAAGAGAGGTGGAACTCGCCGCAGGGGCGTTCAAGGTGCAGCTTCAAAACTTAGACGTTCTCGATCCCAAGGATATTGAGACCGCATTCCGAGCCGCGACAAAGGGTCGCGCTGATGCACTCCTCGTGCTCGGTGGCCCCGTCATCATTTCTCATCGAACACAGGTTGTCGAACTCGCAGGAAAGAGCCGGCTTCCGGCGACATACGACAGGCCAGAATTTGTCGATGACGGGGGGCTCATGACCTACAGCGTGAGCAGTACCGACTTGTTTCGCCGCGCCGCGACGTATGTGGACAAGATTTTGAAAGGCAGGACGGCCGCTGACCTTCCCGTCGAGCAGCCGATCAAGTTCGAGTTCATCGTCAATCTAAAAGCAGCCAAGCAGATCGGCCTGACGATTCCGCCGAATGTGCTGACGAGGGCGGACCGGGTGATTAGGTGAGGGAGGGCATTAGGCTACAGACGGTAGGCAATGGTGGACGTGGACGGAAATGAAGAAATTAATCTTTGCATTTACGCTCGGCGCTTTGTTATCTCGCGCTCATCAATGGCTCGGCACCAGCCGGGGCGGAGGAAAAGATTCCCCGCGCCGGTATTCTCTTTATCGGCGGCAGAGAACAACCGCACTTGGAATCATTCAAACAAGGTCTGCGCGAGCGCGGCTACATCGAAGGTAAGAACATTACTCTCGTGTACCGCTACGCTGAGGGCAAAGAAGAGCGGCTCGCCGATCTCGCCGCCGAGCTCGTGCGCGAGAAAGTCGATGTCATCCTCACCACCGCTACGATCAGCGCTCTGGCGGCTCGACGGGTTACCCGAACGCTGCCGATCGTCATGACCAGCGGCAATCCACTGGCGACCGGGCTTGCTGACAGCTTGGCGAAGCCGGGCGGAAACGTCACGGGCTTGACCGTGATGCCATACGACTTGAGCGTTAAGCGGCTTGAGCTGCTTAAAGAATCCTTTCCTAAAAAGAGCCGCGTCGCGGCGCTATGGAGTCCGCGCGACCGCGAAGCGGATATCCAATTGAAAGAAACCGAAATGGCGGCCAAAGCTTTGTCCGTACATTTGCATCCGCTGGAATTAAAGTCGGCCGATGACATCGACCGCGCGTTTAAAGAGATGACCAAGGCCCGCGACCAAGCGATAGTCATAATTTTGTCGCCGCTCGTCACCCTGAACTCGAAGCGAATTGTCGAGCTCGCAATCAAGCACCGCCTGCCGGGAATATATCCGACCGGACAATTTGTCGAGGAAGGCGGGCTGATGTCCTACGGCACGTCGATCGCGGACTTGTACCGCCGTGCCGCGACCTATGTGGATAAGATTCTCAAAGGAAGAATGCCCGCCGACCTGCCGATCGAGCAGCCGATGAAGTTCGACTTCATCGTCAGCTTAAAAGCTGCCAAGCAGATCGGCGTGACGGTTCCGCCGAACGTGCTGGTGCGGGCGGATCGGGTAATCAGGTAAGGCGTGAATAGTAAGGAGTGAGGCGACTCGGACGCGGCGCGAGTGAGAAAACTTTGGATCGATATCTGTGGGGCTGATTGGAGGCTTGTTCTGGGCTACCGGTTACTTTCGCGATGGTTGCTTTCAGTCGTCGGCGAAAGATAGAATGATGATGATCGAAGTCTTTCTAGCGTTAGGATTTCAGGATGGGAAAGACACTAGTCCGGCTGGTGATGGAAGAGGTCACTGATCCCGGCGCGCTTGCCAAAGCGCGAGCGCAACGCGAGCGATTCGATGGTAACAGCGCTTGGTTGCAAGCCCATGTGACGGAAGTTTACCGGGGTCATCGTGGCAAGTGCATCTGTGTTGCCGGCGACCAACTGTTCGTCGCCGACACGCCCGAACAGGCACTAGCCCTGGCCACAGCTGCCCATCCTGAAGATGATGGCAGTTTTCTCCGCTACATTCCCCGCGAAAAAATAGACCGCATATATGCGAATTGACGGCGAGTGGCTGCTGTGCGACGACGGCACCCCGCGCCCGGTGATCCGCGGCGAGATTCTGGCGAGTGACGGTACTTTGGAGCGATAAGGTGATTCGGGAAATTCATTTTGGATTACGGATTGAGGACAAAGCATGATGATGAAGTCGTTCAGGCGAATTTCCCTAGTTGGGTTTTTCATCTACAATTTCGGGTTCAACGCGCAGAGCCTCGCGCAGGATCGCCCTCTGAAAAAGATCAATTGGGGAATGACTGCGTTGTCAGCTGCCATGTGGATTCCCTGGATCGCGAAGGATGCGAAAATTTATGAGAAAAACGGGCTCGACGTGGAAATCGTTCTGCTCCGCGGATCGGGCCAGAGTTCACAGGCACTGCTTGGTGGAAGCCTTTTTGCCGCACCGGTCGCGTTGCCGCAGTTGATGCTGCGCTAACCTTAACGGCGCCGATATGGTCAATGTGGCCCACACGATCGCGTCGGCATCCAGCAAATTGCTGGTAAGACCGGAGATCAGACGACCGGAGGATTTACGCGGCAAAAAGATCGCGACTTCGAGCATTCGGCTCGCTGGGCGATTTTCTGTTTCGCTACGCGCTGCGCAAGTATGGCCTGAACCCCGACCGCGAAATCACATGGCTCTCGATCGGCACCAACGCCGAACGGCTGCAGGCGTTGTTCACCGGCGCCATCGACGGCGCCGACGTAGCCTATCCGGCCGACGTTCAAGCCGAGCGCAAAGGCTACCGGGTTTTGATCGACGCCCGAAAAGAAATTATCTACCCGACGACATCGATCGTGACACGGCGCAAAAACCATTCAAGACGACCGCGACACGGTCGATGCGCTTCGTGCGCTCCCACGTCGAGGGCATCGCATTTCACAAACAGAACAAGGAATTCAGCTCTCAAAGTGTTGACCAAATACGTCAAGAACCACCGACCCGGAGTTTTTGGAAGGCTCCTACAATATATTCAAACAAGACTTCATCGCCGCGCCCTATCCGATTACCAAAGGCCTTGAAGCCGACCTTCGACTACGTCGCCCAAACCCGCCCCGAGATTCGCAATCGCAAACCCGAAGAGTTTGTCGATGCGAGTTTTATCTCAGAACTCGACAAAAGCGGGTTTATAAAGAAGTTGTACGAGCAGAAGTAGGTGCGAGGCGGAAGGCGTGACGAGGGTAGACCCGGTACTCAAGGTCTAACTGGCATAAAGTTAGACCGGAGTATTTGCGATAATCTACATTGACTGTTTATGAGAAGCGTCCAGGGTCTGATCGTGATAATGTGACGCTAATGCTTGCCAAGAAAAGATACAGGGAGAGAGCCGATGAAGTCGCGTTCCACGTTCGTGATCGTTGCTGCACTCGCCGCCATGATCTCCGCTAATCCCTTGCAGGCCGGAGGCTTGAAACAGGTCGGAGAAATAGCAATTCCCGGTGATCCGATCACCGACATCGGCATTATGGCCATCGACCAAACGACGGGTCTTGGCTATCTCGCCGACAAGACCAACAAATCCGTCGTCGTCTTCGATACCAAGACCGACAAATTCGTCTCGCGAATACCGGGTTTCGTCGGACGGTTGAAGGATGGCAATGCCTCGGGACCGAATGGTGTTGTCGTCGTCGGCGCCGAAGTATGGGTGAGCGACGGCGACAGCACGATCAAGGTGATCGATACCAAGACCGGCCAGATCGCGGCGACGGTCGCCACTGGCGGAACGAAGCGCGCCAACGGGATGGCCTTGGGCGAAGACATCGGCGTCGTCATCGTGGCCAATTCGAACGACGCGCCGCCGTTCCTCAGCTTGATCTCGACTGCGCCCGATCACAAAATCCTGGCGAAGATCCCTATTCCGGAATCCGGCGAGAACCTGGAGCGTTCCGCGTACCACGCGCCAAGCGGCATGTTCTACACGGCGATCCCGGTATCACGCGCGGACAGCACCAAGGGATTGTTGGCGCAGACGGATGCGAAAAACGGCAAGCTCGTAAAGCTGCACGAACTGCAGGTGTCATCCGCATAGTCTCTCCATCGTCTCGGACTCGACCATTTTCCTGGGTTGCAGCAGCGCCCACGGCCCGTCTCCCAAGCCCGGCGGTGACATGGCGATTTTCGATATCGCGGCCGGCAAGGTCGAAACATATCTCACGGCATACGGCGGCAACGGCGGCTCGACGGTGAATCGCAAACTCGGCCAATACTACCATTCCGCCTCAGGTGGAACCTTGATGGTGGTCGACACCAAGACGAAAAAGGGGCTGCAACAAATTCCGACGTCCAATGGCGCTCGCTCGCTCGGGGTAAGTCTCGCCAACAATCGCGTCTATGTGGCCACGACAGCGAAGGAGTTGGCCTGCCGTGGATGCATCGTGGTGTATGCGCCGGCGTAAGGATTTGAGGTCTGCGGCGACAGGATTCGAACTGTGAAGTATTTTTTTCGCTGTAGGATTTTTTGAATTGTTCCGTCAATGATCCGATGACTTCGCGGGGCGACTAGATGCCTTTAGTCTGTTCAAGGTTCAACGTTCTACGCGCCGGCCACGACCGGAAAAAGGCCACGCTGTGAGGGCGACATTATCGCGCGGGCAGCGAGCCCTCGCCGGAAAGTTTTTTTAGCAGATCGATCACCTCGGCGTCACGCGGCATTTCCCTGATCGCTTTCTCCATCTCTTCCGGCATGAGCGGATCGGGTTCTTCACCGGTAAGCTTTTTGTATTCGCGGTGAAAATCGCCGTCTTTGAAAGCCTTGCGCATAGCATCCTGGAGAATCATGACCCTGTCCTTCGGCGTTCCCGGAGGCAATGCGTAAGGCACGCCGACGAGTCTCAAGGTCCGGTACATGGTGAGGAGCTTGGCCTCATTTTCAGATTTTGCAAAACTTTCGATCTCGGGGACGCGACCGAAGCGCGGATGCTTGGCTCCTTTCGGAATCTCCAAGATAGCGTGGATATCCATCACGCTTTTCTCCACCCAATCCGGGTTGCGGTGTAATAGCTGTGCGACGTTGTTCGCCCTGCCATCGAGCTCGCCGCGTAATAGAGCTACCTCGATCTCCGGAGTTGTGTAGCCGACGATAAACTTCGGTTCCTTGAAACCGAGAAAATAGGCAAAAAGCCGCCCAGCTATATAGTTAGGGTGTCCTACCGCCTGGGCGCCGATCCTGATGCCGGAAGCCGCTCGAAGCTTCTCGGCATTGGTCAGAGCAAGCTCCTTTCTTGTGTACAGGATCTGATGCGACGTGCTTTCCGACGCACCGAGGTAGATAAACTTGTCGATGTCGTACATGACACCGGTGGCGCCGAGGACGTTCAGCGCGACGATGCTGCCGCTCAAGGCTCCTATGGTCAGCCCGTCCGGCTTGGCGACCTGGTAGACGTGATTGGCTGCCTGTCGACCGCCGCCGCCGGCCTTGTGCTCGAGCACGATCGTCGGATTTCCGGGGATGTATTTCCGCAAAGAAGGAATCAGTGCCCTCGTGCGGTGGTCTCCCGCTCCTCCGGGGGCGGTGCCCAGGACAATCACCAAGGTCTTACCTTGATAAAAGGGAGCCTGCGCCAAAGCGCCGTCGGCAAGAGCGGCTAAAACCGCAACTACCGTGACCCAGAACCGCACGATCAAGTCTTTCGTTCCCATAGCAGACCCTTCCCTCAGCGCGGCGGCACGACCGCCAATAGCAACCAACGGTTCATGAATTACTCTCCAGTGGTTCGCGTTGTAACGCATTGCAGGTTTCAAACACAAGCCGTCTGCGCTTGCGGTGCGTCTTGCATACTCGCTACTGAGCGGAGAAACGCGTTTTTCGCTTTATACATCGTTGTCCTCCGTCTGATCGAACCGTTTAGGTCATGCCGCGGGTCAGGTCATGCAATGACACATTGAGGTCATTTCCGGGGTGCTATTGCGAGAAAAGCTCGGAAGTTTGGGGCCAGGCCCTTCAGTCGTCAACAATCTTCCACTTGCCATCGCGGCGTAATCCCGCAGGATACGTAACTTCGACCATGCGATCTGCGTGTACTCGCTCGCCTAGGCCGCAGTCGTCACGTTAACAAAAGCCGTTGGACAGCTGCTGCCCGTCTGTTTCCGTCACGGCGATTGGACGGCTTGAACGTAGCGCCGCGCTGGAACCACCGGAGCGGACTGCGGTTGATAGCCGAAACCTTGGAATGGCCTCCGCCAACCTTCGTGTTTCCTATTGTCATGGCCGTTGCCTAATTATAAAAGGAGACCTGCGAAGTGAAGTAACGTAGTAGCATCCGGAGACAGTCAAAACGAAATTGCTATCCAGCAGGAAGAAGGAGATCACAATGAAAAACTGGTCTGCCATTGCCATGGGGCTGCTTGTCATCGGACTCACCGTTTTGGGCTGCTCATCACAGAAGTCCGGTCAAGGTGACGCGGGATGGATCACGCTTCTTGACGGCTCCAACCCCAAAACCCTGGACAACTGGAACCGGCTCGGCGACGCCAATTGGCGGGCCGAGGACGGCGCCATCGTGGCGGACAAAGGCAAGGGCGGCAATCTGGTCTCGAAGAACTCCTACAAGGACTTCCAAATCCGGGCCGAGTTCTGGGCCGACCACACCACCAACAGCGGCATTTTTTTTCGCATTTCCGATGTTAAAACCATTGGCTCCAAAACCGGGTACGAGGCGAATATCTACGACCAGCGCCCAGAGCCGGAGTACGGCACCGGGGCCATCGCCAATGTCGCCAAGGTATCTCCGATGCCCAAAGCGGGCGGCAAATGGAACAACTATGAGATCACAGCCAAAGGCTCGCAGCTGACGATCGTGCTCAATGGAGTCAAGACAGTCGATATCCAACACACTCAGTTCACGGAAGGTCCGATCTCGCTGCAGTTTGGCAATCGTGAAAAAGGCACCCCCGGCGGCGCCATCAAATGGCGCAAGGTGCAGATCCGGCCTCTGTAACTCGCGCCATCGGCGGCGCCGTTGTAGAAGCTCATGCATCTGAAGTTATGGCACCCTCAAGGAAGGCCGATCAGAAAAAGCGCGTTGCGACTCGGGCCGACTCGGAGTAAAGCTCGTTCGTGATCTATGGCCAGCACTGATTTACCAGCTACCCCAGCTACCCTAGTCCAACAAATCGCCGGCAACGTGCTCAACGTTGCTGACGCGGCAATTCCATTGGCGGTCGTCGAGCATACCAAGGCGCTGATCCTCGACTCCATCGGCTGCGCTTTGGCCGCGACGCGAGGAGCCCGCATTTGCCCGCGCGTCGCGCGTTTTTGCCCAACTCGGCGGCAACCCGGACTGCACCGTGATCGGTTCGTCGCGGCGGGTTAATCTACCGCAGGCGGTGTTGCTGAATGGCATTTTGATTCGCTCGCTGGACTTGAACGATGCCTACATCGGTCCCGGACAGATGGGACATCCGAGCGACAATATCGCGGTGGCGCTTTCCGTCGGCGAAAAGTTTCGCGCCTCCGGACTGAGCGTGATCGCCAGCGTAGCGCTCGGCTACGAGATTTACTGCCGCATGCAGGACATCATTCCAGCTCGCGGCACCTGGGATCACACCACCGCATCGGCATTGGCGGCGCCTTTGATCGCCGGCCGGTTGATGGGATTGAATGCGGAGCAGCTTGCCCATGCGGCCGCGCTGTCGGCCACCCATGGCAACACGCTCGCCGTCGTGCGCACCGGGCAGCTGGCCAATTCCAAAGCGAACGCCAACGCCATGGTGGCATCCCAAGCGGTGCTGTGTTCGTTGTTTGCCGCCGAGGGCATGACCGGTGCGCTAGGGGTGATCGAACACCCGCGCGGGCTGAGCACCGGCATGCTCGCCGGGGCAAAATTAGATCTTCTCGCTCAACCGATCGGCGAACGCTATAGAATCATGACCTCCGCGATCAAAGCCTATCCCTGTATCGGCACGGCCCAGACCATGGTCGCCGGCCTGCTTCAAGCGCGCGCCGGCATCGCCGATCCGGCGCGAGAAGTTCAGCGCATCGAAGTGGTGATGGCCGATATCCCGATCGTCAGCACTCAAGCGGCGGACCAACAACGGCGCTACCCGGAAAGCCGCGAAAGCGCGGATCATAGCTTCTACTATCTTGCGGCAGCGGCGCTTGCGGACGGCGAAATTTCCGAAGCGCAATTTGCCCCTGGGCGCTGGCTGCAACCGGAAATGAGAGAAGCGATGGCGCGAGTCTCGGTGCGCACCGACGCGAGTTTGAACAAGTACACGCCCGGCAGCTACCCGGCGGTGGTGAAACTGATTTTGCAAAGCGGCGAGAGCCGGGAAGTCGAGGTCATTTTTCCCAAAGGCCATCCCAACAATCCCATGTCGCCGGCCGAAGTCGAGGCCAAATTCCGCGCCTGCGCGCGTGGGAGAGTGCCGTCGGCACGCCAGGAGAAAGTCATCGGGAAAGCGCGCGAGTTGGAAAAACTCGCGTCGGTGGCCGAGCTGATGAACGATTTGGCAGAAGGCGAGCCGACTGCGACAGGCCGTTGAAAAAGGCCCACCTGCTTCGTTGCGCTTCGATCGCCTCGCTCCAACGTATCAGTAAATACGCCTTCGCTCGTCGATTTCTCGCGCGCCTCGCATCTGGACCTTTTTGAACAGCCTGGGGTCAGGGCTCTTCACAGCCGATTGAAGTCGACAGCGGAAGCGGCAACATGATTTGGCGATGAGTTTCGTTTTAAACCGCTGACATATTTCTGATTAGCGCGTCGATGAAGCCTTCGTCGTCAAGCTCCTTGACCCAATGCAGATCCCAGAGAGCCAGTGGATTTAGGCCCTGGGCGCCATATTCCTCGCAAGCGATCTCGTAGGTGGCGGCCAGGGCCTGCGGCGTCGGATACGGTTTGATCTGCAGCTTGCCGACAATGGCGTCAAAATGTTTCTCCA
The DNA here is from genome assembly GCA_963847445.1 of uncultured delta proteobacterium. Classification (GTDB taxonomy): domain Bacteria; phylum Desulfobacterota; class Binatia; order UBA9968; family UBA9968; genus DP-20. The sequence continues at coordinate 150,046 of CAWJZV010000027.1, forward strand.
TCTCTTGCGTATCGCTGATTTTCATCCGTCGCATCGGCTCTGCCGTGACAACTTTCATCGCTTCCTGCTTGCGATGCTTCATCCAGCAAATCCCATGAATGACCGCCTTCACATAATTTTTTAATACGGCGGATTTCTTGCGCGCGAACTCGGCGGTGCACGCCTGGGCGTAATGGCTGACCACGGCGAGATCGGGAACCGGGAGAAATTTTAAACCGGCTTTCAAGGGCTCTGCCTGGTACAGCGGATCGATAAAGCAAGCGATGCATTCTCCGCTGACGACTTTCTTCCACTGCCCCCACCTGCCCACGTCCGCATCCTTGAAGATGGGCACCCCCACTTTGCCCTCCAATCCCATCATCCTCAGCCAGAGCGTAACCGTATAAGGCCGGCCCGAATCCCTGCACCGCCATACTCTTGCCGGTGAATTCGCTGACGTTTTCGACGTGCTGGGGCACCATCAAATCCAAACCGCGGACGATTCGGGGGGCGCAAAAGAAAGTGATTTTCTTCCCTTTTGTTGCTTCGGCGTAAAGAAATTCCACGTGGTCGATCAACACATCGGCTGCATCGTTGAACAGCGAAGCTTCGAACGCGCCATAGTCTTTGATCTGCAAAACCTCGACGTTGATGCCATAATGTTTCGCGCCCATTTCTTTGATGCAGTAGATGACCGGAGTTCGATCATCGTCGCGATAGGCGACTCTCACAGTGTCCATAGAAATCAAACCTTCCTGCCGACCTGCTCGATCGAAATGCTCACAGCGACCAGATAACTTGCCTCGATCGGCTGCGGCTCGACAAAATTGTTTTCGCGCGTTCGAGACGGGATCGGCTGCCTTTCGATTTCTATTCGGTCGACGTGAGAGATCACAGGGTTCACTTTGGTACTAACCCGAAACCGTGTCGGGGGAAACCAATCGCCTGTTCGCTTCGGCAAATACTTCTCTAGCGTGCTCGATGTCGAAGGGCCGCTCCTGAAGCGTTTGCGGATCCCATTCGCTGCGCGGCACGGTGAAGAAGTCGCCGCCGTAGACGTGGATCGCCGCTGTGATCCGGTCGAGTGGATTGGTGACTGCGTGGATGACTGCTTCGCCAAGCGGAAGAGTGTCTTTGAGTGTGAGCGTCTTTGCGCCGTGCGCCTGGAGACCGCTTTCGCTCCTGTGATAGAACGAGTTGTCCTCCCGCCCGCTGTAGATTCCGATCACCGCCCACATTCGATGGTCATGCGGGTATAGAGTCATCCCGGGTCCCCACAGGACGTTTAAAATCGTCAATGTGTCAGAGCGGTAGAGCGTCTGGATGCCTGAGAGTCTCGGCTCTCCCAGCGTCTTGAGAATCGGGCCCGGTTCACTCACCGCTCTGCCGACGACTTCACGCACCGCAGCGTGGGAATTTTGCTCTCCAAGGCACCGGCGACAATCCTCAATAAACCCATCCGATTCAAACATAATCCGACTCCTTTCGGCTGGCGATAAGAAGCAGGCGGGCGGTGAGTGACTAGATCTCTTCTAGTCGCGGAGTTCATGGTTAGTCAAGTCGTTAGGGGCGACATCCAATGATGAGGAAAGCTGATGGGCACGTCTTGCAATGATACATCCCGGGCTCCGTGTCGGGATTGACAGTCGTGACGCCGGAACAAAAGCGCGATCGTGACCGCACCTCTGCGCGATGGTGCCCTAGTGACGATTCGTCTTGGATGCGTAGTGGTCCCAGGACGATTCAAATAAATGAGTCGGCATGCTGCCGAATTTTCCCGGCATATCAGCATCGACAATCGCCTTCGCGTCGCCTATCGCCGATGCCATGTACTGCACCTTGGCCGACCGTTCGATCAAGATCGTGAGTAGCGTTGCTTCCTGAATATTTGCGGCCACGGTGACAGCTCACTGCCGCGCAGCAATAGCGCCACACTGGAACCCAACGCGTTGATCATAAGTTCTGCTGTTGCGGATTTGCTCGATGAACCCTTCGTGCGTGTTGACCCGTGGCTGGGATTAAGTTTCAATTTCAGCCATGAACAAAAAGATTGCGCTGGTTTTGATTCTGTTATTTGGCGCTGGCTTCGCGCTCAACAGCTTTGCCCAGACGAACTCGACAGCCGGCGCGCCGACCGCGGGTACCGTCGCCGCCACGAAAAAATTCCTCGCCACGCTTGATGATGCCCAGCGTGGCAAGGTCGTCTTTGATTTCAAAGACGAGGCGCAGCGCAAGCGCTGGTCGAACCTTCCGACAGCAATCTTCAAACGCCAGGGCTTGCGCATGGGCGACCTGACAAAACCCCAGCGCGACGCCATGCTGGCGGTGCTGGCAGCGGCGTTGAGTCCGCAGGGGTATGAGAAGATTCTGCAGATCGTCGAGGCCGACGAGTCGTTGAGAAAATCGAGCGGCCAGGCGATGTTTGGGCGCGATGAATATTATGTCTCGTTGCTCGGCCAGCCTTCCAGCACCGAACCGTGGATGATTCAGTTCGGCGGGCACCATCTCGGCCTCAACATTACGCTTGCCGGCGAGCAACGCACGCTCGCCCCCAGCCACACCGGCGCGCAGCCGGCGATTTACGAACTCGAAGGCAAGACGGTGCGCCCCCTCGGTCGCGAGACCGACAAGGCGTTTGCCCTGCTTAGTTCGCTCAACGACGCGCAGCGCAAGCAGGCCATCCTTGACTTCCAGATGCGCGACCTGGTGCTCGGGCCCGGCCGCGACGGGCAGACGATTCAGCCGGAAGGAATCAAAGGCTCGGCCCTGACCGACAAGCAGCGCCAGATGCTGCTGGATCTCGCCAGCGAATGGACCGGCATCATGCACGAAGCTGTCGCGCAAGCGAAAATGGACGAGATGAAAAAGAATATCGCCGAAACCTGGTTTGCTTGGAGCGGCCCAACTGAAAAAGGCAGCGCCGCTTACTTCCGCATCCAAGGCCCTACGGTAATCATCGAATACGCCCCGCAGCGCTTGGGCGGCGACGCGACCAAGCACATCCACACGATTTACCGCGATCCAACCAACGATTACGGAATTAAATGGCGGAAACCGTGACCAGGACACTCTGCCACCTGCCGCTGCTGCTCGCGTTGCTTGCGGTTCCGTCCGTCGTTTTCGCCCATCGGGACGACCAGTATCTGCAAGCGACGCTCGTGGCCATCGAACCGAGCGGCGTCCGGCTGCAAATCAACCTTACGCCGGGCGTGGCTGTCGCCGAACGGGTGATCGCGCAGATCGACCGCGACCGCGACGGCGCGATTTCCAGGAACGAAGCGGCAGTCTATGCCGAGTTGCTGAAGCGCGATCTCACGCTCCGCATAGACGGGCGAAAGTTAGAATTGAAGCTGACCGCGTCTGAATTCGTCCCGCCGGCAGAACTGCGCACGGTTCGGGAACAATTCAGATGGAATTCTCGGCAATCTCCGGCCCGCTCGCGGCCGGTCCCCACAGGCTCACGCTCGAAAACCGGCATTTAACCCCGATGAGTGTGTATCTCATCAACGCTGTTCAGCCCAGGTTTGCCACGGTCCAGATCACCAGGCAGAAACGCAACGACAACCAGAGCGCGGGGGAAATCGAATTCAGCTTTCATCCGTTGCGTCCAAAGATTGCTGTATCCGGTGCGCGGTCTTGAGTGGAAGCGGGATAAGGGATGCAGGGCAACTGAAATTGGTATGCCGAATATATGTAACGCTTGGGTGCAGGGTTGGACCAAAGTGAGCGACTCGCCGGTTCAACAACAACGATTTTTCCCAAATGGCAATCAGGTTCGATGAATGGGTGTCTGGAAATTATTTCTTGACCGGAAAATTATCGGATGTCCCGTTTCACGCTTGTTGCACTTGGAACTCGAGGGGTATCTACAGACTCAAAAAAAGCAAGCGACGTTCGCGTTAGTCTTGGGGATCGAATCTTGCCCTGTGATTTTCGCCGACCAAGGAATTACCGCTTGCCATCCAACATTCCGCCATGGTAGAGCGCAGCCATGGTGACGAACCCGCGGAAGCTAATAGTTTTCACGATTTTGCTTATGTTCCTTGCCATGATCGCTGCGCGGGAAATCCGCGCCGCTGCGGCAGTGGAGACTCAAGGGGGAAAGTTTGCTGGAATGGTCATCATCCCAGCCGGGGAATTTATTATGGGGCGAGACAGCGGCCCAAAAAACGAAACGCCAGCGCACAAATTGTTTCTCCCAGCCTTCCATATCGATAGAAATCTCGTTACCGCCAGAGAGTTCGCGAAGTTTATCCAGGAAAAAGGTCCCACCGGGCCCAACGGTGAAATGCATTTGGATGTCGCGGATCCCGACGCTCTCGTCCACAATCGAGGCGGTAAGTGGCTGCCTAAGGAAGGTTTTGAGAATCACCCTGTCGGTGAGGTGAGCCGGTACGGTGCTGCCGCCTATTGCACGTGGGCCGGTAAGCGGCTCCCCAGCGAAGCGGAATGGGAAAAGTCCGCTCGTGGAACCGACGGCCGGCTCTACCCCTGGGGTAATGACATGCCCCGCCCTGATCTGGCGTTTATCGGCGGATTTCGCGGTCAAACGGTTCCCGTCGGGCAGTTTCCCAAAGGGGCAAGCCCCTACGGGGTTCTCGATATGGCAGGACAGGTTTGGGAATGGACTCGTTCGATTTATAAACCCTATCCCTATAATCCAAAGGACGGACGCGAGGAGCCGGCGTCCACCGACACGGTGGTCGCCCGCGGCGGTCATTCATCCAGCAGTCCCGAAGGGCTTACGTCCACATCCCGTGAGGTCGTTGACGCCGGTCGCGCCGCCACGGGCCACGCCTACATAGGATTCCGTTGTGTATCCGACACGCTGATGGTTTTGTAAAAATCTCCCAGCGCGACCGCTCCAAAGCTTCACTGCGGCCTCGCTTTCCTCTGCGAGCGGCGTGTCCGTCGAAGCCAGGCGATCGATCAAGCAAATCGATTCAGCGGACGTGATCATTATTCCGTCGATCATGGTCCAACGGGGAGCATGGCAACAGGGCAGATATCCGGCACTCGTCAAATGGCTCGCAGAGATGCATGCCGCGGGAGCGCTATTGTGTTCCACCTGCTCGGGCGTACTGCTACTCGCGGAAACCGGCCTGCTTGACGGCAAGGATGCGACGGTGCACTGGATTTACGCGCCGACGTTTCGCCGCAATTTCCCCAACGTGCGGCTGCGACTTGACAGGGCGCTGGTCGCCGAGGTTGAAGTCCTTTGAGCAACGGCGCGGCTTTTGGCGACGACCGAGAAAATCATTGAATCTGGGAGCCCGCCTGGGATCGTCTGACTTTGCAGTCTAGACTATTCGCACTATATTCCGGCCGTGTCACAACCAACCGTAGCTAGACTCGTTAAGATCCGAAGGCGTGTGGCAAACCCGTCATTCACTTCTTTCTCTCTTACTCTCTTAGGCGAGCAGCTTCTTGATGCTCGCGCGCTCCTGCATGCGCTTGAAATGCGCCATGACGTTGGGGTAGCCGGAGAGCTGGGGAAATCAAGGGTGTGACTTTTACTTCCAGACGTTGCAGCTCGTGTTTTGTTCATTGCCCACTGGCGCGGTGAATTCAACTCCATCACCCCTAGGGCTCAAGTTGGAAACGCCTGTTGGGAGGATTTCCCGCCTCGAACTTCACTAGCTTCATGCGCGGGACAGAGACGTCGCTGCAAACCTTCCGGATATTTATCTGCTCGGTGGGCGGTTCCCAGGCGCTCTTCGACTCGCAGCCGACTTTCACACACGCGATTTTCTTCAGCCAGGAGCACACTTTCTCGTCGCCGCCGGCTGCATCCAACAACTCGGTCTGATACCAACTGGCGGGGCTGTCCTGGGAAGCGTCTAAATGCACGTGCTGCACGTTCGTGTAAAAGCCGCCACCGACCTCCAGCAAGCTCAGTACCTTTTCCATGAACCGGGCCAAGTCTTCGGTATAGGAGAAGCCGCCGTAGACATCGGTAATCATCTGGAATTTTCCGAGCTCTTCGAGCGAATAATGCCGCAGGGACTTGCCGGTGAGATAACGTATACGCTCGCCGAGGCTCGCGGCCAGCTGGTGCCACGCGGCGGTCCGGCGGTCCTCTATGGACATCGCGACCGCGCTCGCTAAACCGCCGGGCAGGGCGCACTTTTCCGCCGGCGCTGCGGGGTCTGGGGGCGCGTAGTAGTCGAGGATTGCTTGCCCAGCACCCGCGCCGATATCCAGCCATCGGTCCGAGGTGCCCAGCGCTGCCGAGCGCGTCGCAGAAGCCGGAGGGAAGAAGTCCAGCGTAGTCCGAGAGCCCTCGATTGGTGACGTAGCCGTCGGGAACTTCGGCGCCCCGGCTTTGATAGATTTTTTTCTGCTTCGAGGTCTCCTCCTCAATCCGCGATTGAGCGGGTTCCTGTGCCCAGCCAGCTGCCGGACCAAGCGCTCGCAGGATCATCAAAACGGCTACGACTGTTCCCCCGGTCTTCCACCCTTGCACTGACGATTTGACTGAACGCATGACGATGACTTCCTCCTCGCGTTGAAAAAAGTGCCGTTCTTGAAAGCGTTTTCGAAGCTGTTCCAGCCATAGTCTATGGCGCAAGGGGGCTGTCAATAAGTTGCTAGTCTCTGGAGTGCTGATGCTTCAGTCGCAGTTCTTAAGCTTGGACTCCTGACAGCGCCGTGCCATCTCCTGCGCGGTTGCAATCTGCTCGGCGGTCATTTTTGCGGCAATTCCATCTCGATTCTTGGTCGCCGTATCTCCAGAATCGCCGCTCGATGCTGCGGCAGCGAGGGTAAACCACGCATGCGCGCGGACAAAGTCCTGCCGCACGCCTGTGCCATGGGTATACATCACAGCCAGATTAATTTGCGCAAATTGGTTTCCCTGCGCCGCCGCGAGGCGATACCACTTTACGGCTTCCTGAGAATTCTGCGGCACGCCTTGCCCTTTCTCATACGCCAGACCCAGACTGTACTGCGCCGGTGCGTATCCCTGCGCCGCCGCGAGGCGATACCACTTTACAGCCTCCCGATCATCCTGCGGCACGCCTTTGCCGTCTGCGTATATCGAACCCAGCCTCGTCTGCGCCCATTCGTCTTCCCGCGCCGCCGCGATGCGATACCACTTCACGGCTTCCTGATAATCCTGCGGCACGCCTTGCCCTTTCTCATACGCCAGACCCAGACTATACTGCGCCGGGACATTTCCCTGCGCTGCCGCGAGGCGATACCACTTTACCGCCTCCTGATAATCCTGCGGCACGCCTTTCCCCTCTGCATATATCAAACCCAGCCTCCGCTGCGCCCATTGGTGTCCCTGCGCGGCAAGCTGGCGAAAGAGTTTGATCCCCTGAGCATAGTCGCCGCGCTCGTAGGCAGCGCTTGCGTCATCAAAAGGGTTTGATGCGGCAAAACCAGTGGTACCGAGTAAACAAAGAATGGCGAGCAAAAGCAGGTTAGTTTTCATGGCGATCGCCATGCGGTTACCGACTGTGGGTTGCTTGAGCATGACTGTTGCAGGAGTCCGCTCTTGACTGTCGAATTGAGAGGTCGTGAATCGTAAATTTTTAATTTTCGAGCTTGCTCTTTATGCGTCCCGGCAACAGCGCGAGTCGGCAAGGGTCTATAATTGCTTTGGCCGCCTTGGCAAACCCGTCATTTACACCTTTCCCATAGGAAAGCAGCTTCCTAAAACTCGGACGCTTCTGCACGGGCTTGAAATGCGCCGCGACGTTGGGGAAGCCTGAAAACCATCCAACTGGACGCGTCATTGATCTTTGCCGGTTCGCCAACTGTAAGCCAAGATTTATCAGCCTACGGGTCCAATTGGAATCGCCTGTCGGGAGGATATCCCGCCACGAACTCCAATAATTTCATGCGCGGGACAGAGACATCGCTGCAGACCTTCTCGACTTTTATCAGCTCGGTGGGCCTTTTCCAGTCGCTCTTTGACTCGCAGGTGACTTTCGCGCAGGTGCACTTTTTCAGCCAGGAGCACACTTTCTCGGGCCGGCCGGCGGCATCCTCCAGCTCGGTCAGATACCAGGTGCCGAGTTTATCTCGCCACCCTCTAAGTGCACGCCTGGCATCAGCGTGTAGAAGACGCCGCCGACCTCCAGCAAGCGCAGCACCTTGTCAACGAACCGGGACAAGTCCGCGGTATAGGTGAAGCCGCCGAACACGTCGGTAATGATCTGGAATTTTCCCAGCTCCTCGACTGAATAATGGCGCAGGCGACTTGCCGGAGAGATACCGTATACGGTCATCACCGAGACTCGCGGTCTGCTGTCGCCACTTGTCCGTGCGGCGATCCTCGATGGATATCGCGACCGCGCGCGCCTTGGCGCCGGGCCGCGCGCACTTTTCAGCCGACGGCGCGTCGCCTGCGGGTGCGTAGTAGTCCAGTATCGCCTGCGCCGGCGCCCGCGCCGATATCCAGCCATCGGTCCGAGCTGCCCAGCCTGCCGAGTGCGTCGCAGAACCCGGTGGGAAGAAGCTCCGCGTAGTCCGAGAGCCCTCGATTGGTGATGTAGCCGCTGGGAACATCGGCGCCGCGCTTCTGGTAGATTTTTTCCTGCTTGGCGATTTCCTCGTCGAGCCGCGGTTCAGCGGGTTCCTGTGCCCAGCCAGCTGCTAGACCAAGCGCTCGCAGGATCGATCAAAACGGCTACGACCGCTGCCGCGGTCTTCCATCTTTTCACCAACGATTTGTCTGAACGCATGACCATTACTTTCTCCGCGCGTTGAAAAACGTGCCGTTCTTAATGGCTTGTTCAAAGCTGTCCCAGCCATAGTCTATGCTGCCGGTGGCCGCAAGACCGAAGGCGGAGGCGGTCAGTGCGCTGACGAAAGCGATCTGTGCTTCCTCCGTGTCATCGGGCTGGTCCTCGAATGCGCGCAGCGTGTGCTCGTTCGGATACTGTGCATCTTGGTGGACCGTGTCCCGTATCGAGATCTCGCCGACCGCGCGCGGAATGAAGCGGTAAAATTGCCCGCGGTTGCGGGTCGGCCAGATGTCCTCGTCCGCACCGATCACCATCACCGGAACGGTGATCCGCCTCAGCAACTGCGGCAATTCCCGGCCGATCCCGGCGGGATCGAGAAGCACGCCCCCGAGCGCGCGGGCGCCTGCCCCCAACGCGGTGGCGACGGCGGTTGCGCCGAAAGAGTGGCCCACGAGAATGACCTTGTCCGGGTCGATGCGGTCGTCGACGAGCTGCGGCGTCCGACGAATCGCGTCGACCAGCCTGGCAAGGGTTCTGCCGTTGGCGATCCATGGGCCCTGTTTGGGCAAGTCGAGAGCCAGGCTATGCATGCCCCAGGAGGCCAAGTGCATCGCTTGGAAGGCATGGTCCTCCTTGGAATTGTCGAGACCGTGCAACACGATGACCAAGGGGAGCCTTGCGGGCCGCCGCGCATAAGTATAAGTCCGCTTCCACCGTGAGACCGGAAGCCAGGCGGATTTCCAGGTCTCTGCGCTCGGTGACGGCAAAGGGCCCGCGCAACTTGAACTGCGCTACGTCGGGCTTGCGGGACAGTAGATATCGCTGGAGCTCGGCGGGGTTTGCGGCCTTTATCGTCGTGACTTCAGTCGCCGGAAACCGGCGCGCACAGCCGACCGAATGCGCCATGAGGGCGATCAGCAGAAGGGCGGCAATACGAAAACCTGATTGGCCGATCACGGATGCGGTTCCTGGCACTTTAGTCCCGAGAACACTGTAAGGCACAGCGAGATATTTTTGCTTCTCAGCAACTGCGTGTATCTGCCCAACTCGCCTAGGCCGTCTTGGCAAACCCTTCATTCACTTCTTTCTCGTAGGCGAACAGCTTCTTGACGCTCGGGCGCTCCTGCATGCGCTTGAAATGCGCCACGACGTTGGCGAAGCCGGAGATGTCCACCTCCAATTGGGTAGCGCGGCGGCAGCACCAAAAGAAATGCGCGTCCGGGGCGGTGAAGTGGTCAAAGAAGTACTCGCGCCCGGCGAGCAAATCGTCGGCGATCTGGAAGTTCTCGAACAGAGCTTCTGTGGCGAACTTGATGACGCTGTCGGACGCGCCGGTTGCGTCGCAGACTTTGGGCGGGTTGTTGATCCGGCTCAGATAGGGATGAATGCCGCTGGCACACCAGCCGTGCAGCGAGATCGCCTGCAACTGGTCCCACGGATCGGCGGGCAGGATCTTCGCCTTGGGAAAGGTCCGATGGACCCATTGATGGATGGCGACGTTCTCGGTCAGTATCTTGCCGTCGACCACCAGCGCAGGCACCTTGTGCTTCGGGTTTATTTTCAGATACTCGGGCGAGAAATTCTGCCGCTTGCGGAAATTGAGCGGCCGGACCTCGAAATCGGCGCCGGCTTCGGTCAGCGTCACGTAGGGAGCGAGCGCGCAGGTGTTGGGGGCGTAGTAAAGAGCGATTTCCATTCAAGTCTCCTTTTTAGTTTGAGTCAGATCCTTCAATTCTAACAATCTTCCGAATCCTTCCTAATCTCAACTCCACAGCTTCTTGCTTGCGATCGCCGCGCCTTCGCGTAGCGCGCGCAGCTTGGCCCAGGCGATTTGTGGATGGACGCGGCCGCCCAGGCCGCAATCGGTGCCGGCGATGACGTTTTCTCTCCCGACGATGTCGGCGAAGGCGACGATGCGGTCGGCCACCAGTTCGGGGTGCTCGATGAGATCGGTGGAGTGGCTGACAACGCCGGGGATGAGAATTTTTCCGGCTGGCAATTTCACATCGCGCCAGACTTTGTATTCATGTTCGTGGCGGACGTTGCCGGCTTCGACCAGGTACGCCTGGGCGTTGACCTTGAGCATGATATCGACGATGTCGCGCAGCGGAAAATCAGTGGTGTGCGGACCATGCCAGCTGCCCCAGCAGATGTGAAAGCGCACGCGCTCCGTTGGGATTCCTTGGAGCGCGCGATTCAAAATCTCGACGCGCTGCGATGCGTAGCGTCGATACTCCTCGACGCTTGGCTGCGGATCGAGCATGTCCCAGGCACCGGGCAGACCGGGATCGTCGAGTTGCAGGATGAAGCCGGCGTCGATGATCGCGCGATATTCTTCGCGCAGCGCCGCGGCGAGCGCTTCCAAGAACTTTTCCGTTGTCGGGTAATAACTGTTCTGATCGCGGCAGAACATCTCCAGGCTGCCGGGGGCGATGGCGCTGACGAATGCTTCGCCGATGCCGGCGCTATCGGTAGCGGCCTTCAAGTTACCAAGCTGCTCGCGCAAAAAAGCTTGCCCGGTGTAGGCGATGGGCCCGGTGCAAGTTGGCCGCATGGCGGCGGTGCTCGGCGCGCCGAGCCCGGTATCAGCGTAGAATTCAGCGAACTGGCGCTGCTCCCAGCGCACGCCGACGATGCGCATCGCCGCTCCGGGCGCAGCGGTATCGGGCGCGATGGTTTGCGCCGAAGTTGCCGTGAAGCCGGAGAGGCGGTCGAAGATATAGTTGCCCCAAGCGCCGCGGTCGGTGGCGGCGCGCATGGGCTTGCCGAACTCGCCGTCGTTGGGAATATCGATGCCGGCGCTTTTCTGCGCCAGCACGACCTCGCCGATGGCGGAGCGCAGCCGCGTTTGCAGTGTGGCTTCGTCCTCAGCCGGGCTGGATTGCTTTGCCCACATGGCGCGCAGGTCGGCCGGCCGCGGCAGACTGCCGACGTGGGTGGTGAGAATTCGTTCCGTGCTTCGTTTCATAGGCGCCGCCTCGCGGTGTTTATCTGCAAACCTGGCGAAAGATGCCGGCAGAAGAAACGGTTAAGTTTCCAGCAATCAAACCCTGGCGCGATCTGGGCCGCTTTTTGAAATCTAACTATTCTATTGACGCAAAGTTGGTTGACGGTCAAGAAGCGCAGCGCCAATGACCATGAAGCACAGGAGGCACAGGGTCAAACTCTGAAAACCCGATTATTTTGCAAAAGCGGAAACGACCCCATCCATTGGCGGACCCAGACGCGGCGCAGTCGGAGAAATTCGTGCGTGACGATGCCGAATGTGAGACAAGCATCGAACTCGGCCTCGACGAACTCTGGCAAAGTTAGCCGAATCCACGGGTTCTTGAGCGGGGTACAAACCCCCGCTCAAGAACCGCAATTTGGTGCCGCCTCAGGAGGCGGGTTTTGTTGAGTTACTCGGGTGAGAATTTCAGGCCTGGGTGTACCAGGTGGTATGGCGATCCACGGGCAGGCGCTTGGCCATGGTCGCCTGCTCGGAGTAGCCCAAGAAAATGCACGCTACCGGCCGTTCTTTCTCTGTGAGTCCGAGGATTGGGCCAACGAAGTTTTGGTCGATCCAATCGCCCGTGCTGGGATAGCTGCCCAAGCCGCGCGCGTTGGCGGCGACCAGCAGGTTTTCAATGGCGCACCAGCAGGCCGCGTAGTTCTCCTGGTCGGTGATTTTTTTCTCGTCGCCAACCATGGAAACGATGATCAGGACTGGGGAGGAATAACACTTATCCCGGGCGAATTTGAGAGCCTCTTCGCTGGCCTGCTCACCCTTTTTCTCGGCGGCCCAACGCACTGACGCCTGACGGGCTGCGACCAATCGCTCGCGCCCCTCTCCGGAGAACACGTGAAAACGCCAGGGATGGGTCAATTTGTGATTGGGCGCCCAGTGGGCGGCGTCGAGCAGCTCCTCGATCCACTCCCGAGGAATCTCGGTGGGAAGGTACTCCTTCACCGAGCGGCGCGACTTGATTGCGGTGAGCGCATCTGCGAGTGGGCGCTCCGTTGTGCTTGCCATGATCTTACCTCCAAGTGTTGTGTGGACTATATGTATTGGAAATTTATACAACTTTTTTCTGGTCAGAGGAATATCGCCGGACCAGAGAGTTGTCAAACTAGGGATTAATGGCATTTATAACCTGACTATAATGCAAATCAAGTATCAGCATCAGGTCTTTCAGTGCCGTGATTGGGATCGTGATTACTGAGTCATTTTGTTCAGCGGAGTCGCTCGAATCCTTTCTTGTTTTTTCAAGTTTCGCTACGCACGGCAGCAGGAGTCCGCATCAACGAGAACGCTTCCGGCCAAACCCGTGGCTTTCAAGGAGATCTTCTTTCGTGCGCTTAGCTCGCCGGACTCAACGCGGTTGCCAGCGACGGAAAGCCGACGCGCAGCTTTTCCGCGCCATGCACTTGTGTCGAATTTATCAGGAGAACCAAACCAAGCAGGCAAATTTGGTCGCGGCGGCGCTCATGCGTGTCCCTGCTTGAGAAAATACTCGATATTGCGCTTGACCATCCAGGTCTTGCCCATGTGCGCGTAGGATCCGGACTTCATGTGGGTTTCGACGTCGCCCGCAGTGTATTTGCCGGCCGTCATTTCCACCAATCTCTGATGAAAGTCATTCAAGTAGGCGCGAAATTCGGCGAAGGCGGCTCGGTAAGCTTCCCCGCCTTCGGATACTGGCCCATGGCCGGGGAGCACGGAAGTAAAGCTCTGGGTCATCAGGTTATCGATGCTGCAAATCCAGTTCGGAATGTCGCCGTAAACCGTCACCGGATGATAGCGGGTGTAGAGCAGGTCGCCGGCGAACAGGATGCGGTCCCGCTCGATGTAGGCGATCGAATCTCCCAGGCTATGGCTTTTACCGTTGTGCGCGGAGTGCAGCACCTGCACATCTACACCGGGAAGGTGAATCGTCATCGACTTGGCGAAAGTCAGTTGCAATTGGCCCATCTTGAGATCGGGATAGCGGCTTTTTAGTCCCGGCTCTCGGCCCGCCATCTCGGCAAACTTGGCGTCGCCGTCTATTTGCAGGGCTTCCCAGCATCCGTCGCTGCCGATGATCACGGCGCCGTTTTTCTCGAAGTAGTGATTCGCCGAGCTGTGATCGAAGTTCTCGTGCGTATTGAGCAGATACTTTACCCGGGTGCAGCCGGCGCGCTGCAAGCCGTCGTCGATCTCGTCCATCCGGCGGATATCGGCGTCGATCAACAGGGCGGAGCCGTCGGCGCCTTTGACCAGGCCGAAATTGGTCAAGCCATCGTCGCCGATGATCGCGAACGCCGAGTCATTGAACTTGTGCAGATTAGCGCTGTTGTTGCTCATACAAGTGTATTCCCCAAGTAAAATTTGCGTCGTACTCTTATCGTCATAATCGCTTACCGTCAAGATTCATCTGATTTGCTGCGCGGGCTTGACGGACACGGCGCTGAACGGGAGGCGGGAGGCAAGGGGAGGAAACCAGGCTTCTACACCATGGCTACTTAACCTAGATAAGAGTTTTTTTTCGCGGTGAAATTAAAGAGTTCACAGAAGCTTGGGTGTTTGATAACCTCGAGACATTCGCAAAACATGAAATCGAACTCATGTTAACAAGTCAGGAGAATTCACGGAGCGGCAACCAATTATGAATCATCCTTGGCGATATTTCCCCCGCGCACTGCTGAGCCAGCTGGTCATTTTACTGCTCGCTGTTGCAGTGAACGCGGCGGAGCTGAAGAAATTTCGCCTCGGCTACTCGACCGTTGGGCCGGCGGGAACCGGGTTGTGGATGGCCAAGGAGATCGGCGCCTTCGAAAAGTATGGCATCGATGCCGACCTGATTTTTATCTCCTCGGGTCCCGTGGTGGTGCAGGCGCTGATCGGCGGCGACTTGCAGGGCGGCTTTGCCGCGACCAACGCGGTGATCGCCGCGGTGATGGGCGGCGCGCCGCTGGTTTCGATCATGAGTTTGGTCAATCGTCCCTATTATCGGCTGTGGGTGCAGCCGGAGATTACCCGCGTCGAAGAATTGCGCGGCAAAACCTTGGGCGTGTCGCGCTTCGGTTCGGTGACCGACAACATGACCCGCATATTGTTGCGCAAGAAAAACCTCGAAGGCGCGGTCAATGTGCGCCAGTTCGGCGGCACCACGGAAATCGCCGCGGCTTTTCTGCACAAGCAAATCGCCGGCGCGGTGATCTCGGCGCTGCGCGTCAATGCGCCGATGCGCATGCTGGTTGACTTGTCCGAGCTGGACTTTCTCTACTCCAACGTCGTGATCACGGTGTCGCGAGACTTTCACAAGCGCGCGCCGGAAACGCTGGAGGCCTTTGTGCGCGCCTATCTCGAAGGCGTCGCGGCGGCGCACGAGCAAAAGGACAGGGCGTTCAAGGTGATTCAAAAATACACCCGGCTCAAAGATCAGAAGTTGATCGAAGAGCTTTACAACGATTCCGTTAAGTTCCTAGAGCGCGTGCCGCGCCTGGAGTCTGAAGCGATTGCGCCAATTGTCGAATTCATGGGCAAAAAGCCGATCGCCGTCGAAACCATCGCCGACAACTCCATCATTGATCGGCTGGTGCGCGAAGGATTTGTCGACAAGCTCTACAAGAAGCGCTAAGCGTCGGCAGCGACGTGACTAGCACGAACGGCTCGCATAAACGACCGGCAGCAAAGTCAAAATTTCGGCAGCGCGGCTCGCTCTTGCTCGGAGTATCTCGACATCGCCGCGACGTCTTCCATCCTGACCGTGATATTGCCGCTCAACTGGTGTTGGAGACTGAGCAGAGTCGTCCCGTCACGCCAAACCGCTGTTCGGCTATCGCCCAAGGCCGGTCCGTACTTATCGGAGGTTTCGTTGACGAGCTGATTCCATCCTGCCGATCCGAAGTTGCGATATTCGATCATGATCAGCGCCAATCTGCCGGTAGTGAAGAGAACTGCCATATTGATCGCGCCCTCAGGCAATGCGTTGGAGTAGCTGTAAAAATTGCCATCATCCCCGTTGTTGGTAATCTGCACGCCTTTTTTTGCAGCGGTGAACGTTGATTCGTCGTCACCGAGCCGAAGGGTTGCGAAATTTCTGTCGATCGGTCGAAGTGCATTGGTTTTCGTTTGCGGCGAGTTTGTATTCTTGGCTCCCTGGCGGCCGACCGCTTCGAAGTGGACGACGCCATTTTTGTCCGTCCACTGCTTGACCTGGGTGAATGCGGGAGTGGATAGAAAAATCACCGAGAACAACGAAAGCAAAAATAGTGCAACGCATTGGCCCTCCTTTTGTCTTGGTGCCACGGCACGCGGAATTTCAATTTGCGGCGTTTTTGAACTATTCCTCCTCCTTGAAATAATTCACCTCCGCTATTTGTAAACAGCAATCCCGATGCCACAAAAAGCTCAAAATAATGATAAATTTTATTGCCACCGCTTCCGGATTATTCGGACAAGTAGTGGTTTCATGAAGGAAGTTTCCTCCAAAGTCTTGCAACTCTGGCTATGGACCCGTTCGTGCAAGCATGAAACAGTGTGCGTATCGACGCCACCGATGGCCGATTTGAATATGGAAAAAAACCAGTTGGTGATGTAAGGGTTGCGCGGCTGTTGTTCTAAACAAATCGAGATTTATGCAAATGGCCCGTGTACCATCGCCCGCTGCGATTAGGCAAAATCAGTTGCCCAGCTTCATCGCCTTGGGACGGGCGACAAGACGATCGACGTAGGATTCGATAGCTGGCCGGCTCGGGGGCGCGCCGAAGATGCGTTTCCAAATGAACATGGAGCCGATCATGATATCGGCGGCGGTGAACCAGTCGCCGAATAAATAGGGCCCCTCGCCGAGCTCGCCCTCGACGACGGTTTGCGCCGTTGCGAAATCGGTCCAGCCGCGCTGGGGCAGGTGCTCTACTTTTAATAATGCGTCGCCCATCGCGGGCTCGAGCTGAGAGGTGGAGTAAACCATCAACGAAAGATAGCGGCCCCGTTCGGGCGCGCTGATTGCGGGTGCAAGGTTCGCTTGCGGAAACTTGTCGCCGAGATAAAGGCAGATCGCCGTTCCTTCAAAGATTTTCGAGTCGCCGTCGACGAGGGCGGGCAGCTTGCCGGCCGGGTTGATCTGGAGGAACTCCGGCGCCTTGTGTTCGCCTTTGGTAAAATCGATGGGAACGATCTCATACTGCGCACTACACTCGTCAAGCATCCACTTGGCGATTACCGCGCGACTTTGAGGATTGTAGTAAAGCTTCATGGCATCACCTTTTCATCCGAACCACGGTTCGGTTTGATATTTAAAGTTTCCAAACTAAATCGCGTGAAATCAACCCGGCGGAAAATTCTTTCTATGACGATCCGGCAAGGCGGCCGGGATTGAGTGAGGATGATCGGCGCGAAATGTTCGACGGCTTGTGACGCCGTGGCGACCAACTTATTTTTACTCGTTAGTTCAACTGCCTTGTTCTGCGGAAATGCCAGGCAAGCCAGCAATAGACGAAGAACATAGCGGCGTAATTGGCCGCCATGAGCCAAGGCGTTGACCACGGAACGCCGTCGACGAAGGGTGTCGGCAAAGGCCACAGAAACGGCGTGGGAAAATAGCCCGTGACATGGGTGGGAATATCGCAAACGATATGCAGCAGCCAAGCAGTGAAAAGCCATGGAGGTTTCTTGATCAGCGCCCACAGCAGCGCAAAGCCGGCCGCCCAAACGATCATGCTGTGAGTGACGTTATAAGAGTGAAAGACATACGGCGGCAGCGACGCCAGCGCCGGCGGTCCGGAGATATTTCCCAGTAAACGCTCGGCAAGCCACCCCGGCTGGGTCATGTGAAAAACCCCGAACGATAGCAGATCGGGCGCCATGCCGAGCAGGGCAGCGGCTAAAAACTGCTTGCGGCTCTGCCGATAAAACAGCGCGCCGCCCCACAGTCCATGAGCAACGACATCCATACGAGTTAATCATAACTCGAATTTATGACGATCACAGAATAATTTTTGCCAGCTCAGAAGCTGCTCTCGCACCGACTACGCGTCGAGCAACAGTTCGATCAGTCGCTACACTGTCAGAATGGCGGGGCTATGGCCGGTTCCAAGCTAGGGTCCAGCAGCGGTGAATTGCGCCGAAAAGGCAAGGGAGGCATTTCGCCTCCCTTGTCGCTTTGCGGTTCTAGCAGCGAATTACTGCACGTTAATTTCGATTTGCCGCGGTTTGGCCTCTTCGGCCTTTGGCACGCGGATTTCGAGAATGCCGTCTTTATAGGTAGCTGCGACGCCGTCCGGTTTCGCTGTCTCGGGCAGTGAGAACGAGCGCCAGAACTTTGCCGCGACCCGTTCGACGTGGCGGTATTCAACGCCATCAGCCGGCGTTTCGGACTTGGTTTCACCGCTGAGCACCAGCTTGCCGTCTTTAACCTCGACTTTGATGTCTTCCCGTTTCATTCCAGGAAGCTCGGCGCGAATCAAATAAGCGTCCTTGCTCTCCAACACATCTACTGCTGGATGCCACTGACGATCATTGGGCCGTGCTGACGACCGCTCTAAATTTTCCTCGAATAAGTCGGAAAATAGAGAGCGAAAGTTACCAACGCGGGCAAACGGTTCAAATCTTACGAGTTCCATATTCATGACCTCCTTGTGATGGGTGAAAAATAAGCACCGCCCACTACTGCGTCAAGTGGCTTGACAAATACCGCTATCGTGATTATCGGCGGCGTTTTGAAAAGGCGCTTTGAATGCTACAGAAAGCGCGCCGGATTAGGCTTTAACAACCCGAGTTTTTATGCATGCCCGACTTCACTCACTCAGCATCGGATCGGCAAAGAGCGTCCTCACGGCTGAACACCAAACTTTAGTTGCGCTCTGCCGACGAATTCCCGCAAGTAACTCACCCCGCGCATTTCACCGCAAAATGATTCCAAGCGCGCTCCACGGAAGTGGGCTTGAAAGTTCGTTTGGCGATCTTTTCGGCCTCGTCTCGCTCCATGAACATGGGCGTGCCGAGCCGCATCGCTTCGGCTTGCAGCCGCGCCGACTCTTCCAAAAACAATCCCAGCATGCAGACCTCGCGAATCGACTGGCCGACGACCACCGCGCCGTGGCCGCGCAGCATCAGCGCCTTGGCATCGCCGAGCAGCTTGGCCATTTCCCCGGCCCGCGCCGGCGATTCGACCTGCCCCGTGCCGGTGTAGAGTGGCACGCCCTGGTAGAAAATCGCGCCGTAGTTGTGCATCGGGCGAATGGTTTGGCCGATGACGCTCAGGAGCACCACTGCCGGCGAATGAAAATGAAAAACCGCCCTGACATCGGGGCGGGTTTTGTAGATCGCCTGGTGCAAGGAAGACTGCGGCACGGGTTTGTCGAAGTCGACGAAGAATAACTCGTCCTTCTGCACCAGCGCCGGACTCTTGCGCGGCATGAACATCATCTCGTTGCCGTCGTAGCTGCGGGCGCTCAAATGGGCGAAGGCGTCGCTCAACCCTTCGTGGTAAATAATTCGCAGCGCCGTGATGAAATCGCATTTTACCGCATGGTAGGATTCGTCGATCATGATTTCGTTTTCCTTTCACGCCAAGTTGCAGCGTTTCGAGCGGCGGCCAGGCGCATCCCTGTACCGTTCCTCTCTGTATTGGTATGGAATCTATCTATTGATCCGAGACGCATTCTCGCCAGTAGTAAGGCCGCCGTTTACCGTGAGCCACGGCGAGAACCACCACCTCCTGACCGTGCACTTCGTAAATAACCGAACAGGGAAACTTGCGAACGATGAAGCGCCCCCTTTGGCTGTCAAACTTAGCCGGCGCGTACCGGCGACTCAATCTCGCGTCGAGTCGAGGTCTCGCTCACTGCGCTCACGGCGCTGCGGCGCCGGTGCCGGTGTGGCTCTATCGCCGAATCCCCAATCTCTAAGGATGCCGCCCAACCAATCTTTCGCGGTGTCGATGACTGGATCCCAGACAGATTGGTACGGCCTTTCATAGGGGAAGCGGGACGCGGCGGCGACGAATTGGCTGTCGAGCGTGTGCTGAAAGAAATCGCCCACCAGCAGCAAGGCGTTATGCGCGCCCTGGCCCCAGTAGTCGCTGCGCATGGTGATGCGCGAGTCGTTGAAGCCGACCCATGAGCCGGCGACGAGCCGCGCATGCATCAAGATGAACCAGCCGTCGGTGTTATCTTGCGTGGTGCCGGTCTTCCCGGCAACGTCGGCGCGCACGCCGAACTGGGCGCGCACCGGTTGCCCGGTGCCCTGGTCGATGGCGTCGCGCAGTATGTTGATCAGTTCGCCGGCGCTCTTGTCGGAAAGAACGCGCTGGGTTTCGCTGGCAAAGCTGACCAACTCGTTGCCGTTCTTATCGGTGATGCGGCTGACAAAAATCGGCGGTCGATATTGGCCGCCGGCGGCCAGGGTGCTGTAAGCGGAAACCATTTCCAGCAGAGTAACCGGGCTGGTGCCGAGCGCCAACGCCGGGACCTCCTCGAGCTTACTCTGGGTAATCCCCATCAATCGCGCCAGTTGGGCGGTTTTTATCGGGCCGATTTCCTGCATGACCTGGGCGGTGATCGTGTTCTTCGAGAAGATCAGACCTTCGCGCGCGGTCATTGATCGCCCGGTCGGCGCCGTGGCATCGGCAGGGCGCCAAACCTTGCCGCCGGGCAGGGAGATCTCCACCGCGCGGTCGACGAAGCGCTTATCGGGCGACATTCCCTGCTCGATGGCGGCGCCGTAAACGAACGGTTTGAAGGTCGAGCCCGGTTGCCGTCTGGCTTGCACGACATGATCGAATTGATCGGTCCTGAAGTCACGGCTGCCGACCCACGCCTTGACGTGACCGCTGGCCGGATCGATGGCGACGAAACCTGCCTGTAAACGGCTCTTCTCGGCGCGCAGCTTGCCGAGGAATTCCTTGTCGGTTTTCAACTTGGCCAATGCAGCTTCAGGCTTCGTCCCGGCCTCCAGCGCGCGGCGATAGGCCGGGCTTTCGCGGATAAAGGAATCGAACAACGCCGATTGGGTTTTCCAAAAATAACCGAACGGCTGCACGCGCCGCCTCTGCTGGACGTAGGTGTTGACTTCCGTCGATAATAATTGCTTCGAACTCATGCCCCACTCAACGTCGGCGACCGCTTGCAAGGACTCCATCTGGCGATTTACCGCTTGGTTGGCAAGCGCCTGCAAACGCGAGTCGATGGTGGTGTGGACGATCAAGCCGTCGGTATAAATATTCTTGTCATTGCGGTCCGCCCAATCGATCAACCATTTGCGAATCTGCATGGCAAGATGCGGGATGGGGCCGAGGGCTTCCGGCTGGCGTTCGAAATCGAGCCGTATGGGGCGGAGTTTTTGCCGGTTGAATTCGGCCTCGCTCAACACGCCACGCTTGACCATTTGCCCCAACACGACGTTACGGCGCTGGAGCGAACGCTCGGGATTGAGCACCGGGTTGTAATACGCAGTGCCTTTCAACATGGCTATCAGGGTCGCGCTTTCGGCGACATCGAGCTTTCGCGCCGGCTTGTCGAAATAGGTGCGCGCGGCCATTTCGATGCCGAAGGCGTTGTACAAAAAAGGCATGGTATTGAGATAGGTCTCGAGGATTTCTTGTTTGCTATAGGCGAACTCGATCTTGATCGCGGTGATGGTCTCTTTTAATTTTCTTGTGACGGTGCGTTGGCGGCCAATTCCCTCGGGATACAAATTGCGCGCGAGTTGCTGGGTGAGCGTGGAGCCGCCCTGCGGATCACCGATCAATGTGCGCAGGATTCCGCTTGCCATGCGCAGCAAATCGACGCCGTAATGGTTGTAGAAGCGGTGGTCCTCGGTGGCGATCAGGGCCGTGATCACATGGGGCGAAATTTGATTTAATCGGACCCACTCGCGGTTCATTGGCTTAAGCGTCGCGAGGCGCCGGCCATCGGCGGAAACCAGCACGCTGGGTTGGTCGATTTTGGCTCGTCGTAGATCGGCGATGCTCGGCGTGAACGGGAGCAAAATGACGCCGTAAACCAACATGAGCGCCAGTCCAAGACCGCCCAATAGCGCCAGTCCCTTGGCCCCATGCAGCAGTCTGGCCGGCATGCTCAAGCTAGGATCGAGGGCGGCGCGGATGTCGGCCGGCAGCCGATGGTACAAGCGTCTTAGTCGTCCGGCAGGGGGCGGGTTTTCAGCCACGATTATTCTCTTATTTCTGAGCCATCGCGTCGCAGTTCCAGCGCGGCAATCTGCTTAGACGAATGGGCGGTGACATAAGTTAATGTCACTGCCACCTATTCTATGTGATGGAAATAAGAACTAAAGGGGCGAGTAAGTGCTTCAGCTCTGCACCGCGACAATGGCTTATTTGGGCTCACCGAGCCTCTGTTCAGCACTTGCGGCAGATCAAATCCCCTTTGGGAAATGGCAGGAGGACGCAGTCTACGCGCGGATCGCTGTGCGCGTGTTCCAGGAGCTCCTTTTGGTAGCGCGGCGAAGTTACGTTATCGACGACGATCCAACCGCCGGGCACCAGGCGCGGAACAATTAACTCGTAGATCTTGGCGTTCAACTCAGGGGGCTCGATGTCGGAAAAGCAAAACGCGATATGGTCAAACGGGTGGCAAAGTCGAAAGCGTCGCCATGACAGACTTCGACCGTACCGGCCGCGCCGGCGCGGCTGATATTCTCTCTCGCCAAGGCGACCTTTTTTTCATTTAGATCGACCGTCGTGAGCGTCACACCGCGCGCGCGCGCTGCCAATGACAGCCACAGACTAGAGTAGCCACCGCTGCTGCCGAGCTCGAGAAATGCGCCGGGCGGCGCCGACATCGCCAGCAGCGATAGGATACGCGCGACGTCGG
>CAWJZV010000028.1:0-124972 GCA_963847445.1 uncultured delta proteobacterium
GGTCGAAGCCTGTTCCGGCGAGAACGTCGGCCGATTTAGTCATGTTTCGCTACCTAAGACAGGGCAGGCAATTCACTTAAATGTACCAGCCGTTTGCCATTGTTGGCGGATCGAGTTCCGAGCATGCGCAGGTTCGCAGATCGAAACGGCTATGCCATTAGCAAACTTGCTATTTCGTCGAGTCGAAATCTTAGGGCTTTGCCAGGGCTGCTGGAAACCGATGCGATAATCGGCACAAACGCAAAAAATGTCAACGAGAGTCCTAGCCAAACAGCTGACAGTCTCGGTTAGTGGAAACGCTGCGACCGCTGCGGAGTTGAACAAGCGCACTATCTCTTCTTCTGGTGGGTGCCGAGCCGACTAGAATTTTTCGTTTCGACCGACGGCGAAAATTCTCGAGCTATGCCATTTTGCCTTTTGCAAAAGCTCTCGAGCTTTCGCCGCTGTCGATTGTTAATGCGGCCCCGCCCTGCACCGGCCGAGCGTCTGCTAACGCCGCCGCCAACCAATCCACACCGGGAATCCGGCGTCGTCACGCAGCTTCAACACTTCCTCGCCCTTCTTCACTTCCGCCGCAATGATCGCCGGCTTGCCGTCGAATGTGATCCGCGAACCTTTCACTTCGACTTTGTCTTTGGCTTGCAGCTTCACATCCTGATTTTCGATGTAGAAACCCGGACCGAGATGCACCGAAATCGTTTCCTTGTCGGTCTTCACATTCATGTGAACTCCACCCGACATACCCTTGGCCGGAGTGATCCGATCGACGACGGTAATTTCACCGCTAATCGTCTCCACCGTCTTCGGGTCGTACATGCGATTATACTGCGTCCCCGGCCCCCAACCGCCGCTGCCGCGCCACATCATCCCCGGCCCACGCTGGGCGAAGCCATCGGAAGACACCAAGCAAAATGCCAACGCCATCAATCCCACAAAAAACCAGTTCCTTTTCATCTGTTTCACCTCCTCTCTTCACAAGATTCGCCTAAAGACCTAGGCACAAATGCTCATCGCAACAGTAGTGCCATGAACGAACTGACCATTTGGCAAGGAAATCCGGCGAAAACATCTCATCAATGCAATATTCGCCGGGACTTTTTCGCGTCAACGCGAATTGATCAGAGTTGTGCAGGCATGCGGCAGAAACAGCAGTATGGAGAGCAAGTGCGGCGGGTTACGGTGGCCAATGCTTAGCGGATTTACAGAGCTAAAGTCACCAAGCGCAATCCCACCAGTGCCAGGGCAACAGCGAGACTCCTGATGATCCAATCGCCGCGAATTCGCTGCGACAGTCTTGCCGCGACCTGCGCGCCGACAATGGCGCCGATGGAGAGAGCTATCGCTCGGCGAAAACCGTGGTGAAAAAGTCCGGCGGCGAAGTGAGTGGCGCTGCCGGTGAGAGACGTGAGGGCCAAAACGAACAGTGAAGTAGCGGTGGCGACATGCACGGGAAAATTTAGCAGATAGACCAACGCGGGAACGTAGAGAAACCCACCGCCGATCCCCAAGAAGCTTGAGATAAAACCGAAAATCGTGCTGATAACGGCGCCAATCGCGATCCTCGCTAAATTTAGCTGTCGGCTGCCGTCGCGTCCTGATTGCGCCATCGCCACAACAGTGTTTTTGCTCGGATTGAGCGCCAAGAACGCTGCAACCGCTATCAACAAAATGCCAAACGCTAGATTGAAGCGAGCGCGGCTAATCGCCGCAGTCGTCAGCGCGCCGACCACAGCCCCTGGCATCGTTGCCAGGCCAAAGATTAAACCCGCCTTAAAATCGATTCGCCCCGAGCGTAGATAAGCGAGCATTCCCGACAACGCATTGAAGAACACGACACTGAGCGAGATGACGGTAAGAGTTTCCGGCGCTTCGCCGGGATAGATCAAAAGCAAACTAGGAGCGAGGATGAATCCGCCGCCGGCGCCGATCAAGGTACCGTAACCGCCAGCGACAAAACCCAGGGAACAAGCCAGAGAATATCTAGGATGGAAGACACCCAACAGTTGTAACCGGGTGCCGAATGAGCTTCAACCGGACGGGCAAAACCGCAGCCCTTCGAGTGAAGACAATCGGCTCCCAATGGGCACGGTGACGCAGGGGTCTGATGATGAAACACTTCCGGCTCGATCTTGATCACGCTCTTGATCGAGTTTGAGACGAAGCAGTTTTCTTTGGCTTTTTCCAAGATGCGCGGCATGCGCGCGAGATCGTTGGCCGAGGCGATCACGACCCGCGGTCTGACAACGATCTCAGTGATTTGATAAGTGCCGCCCTCGACTTTTTCCAGTTTGCCTTTCGCGCTCGACGACATGACGATCGCGATTCTGGAGAGCTCCGCGATCGCTAGCAGCGTCAGCATGTAACAACTATTGAGCGCCGCGACGACAAATGTCCAGCGCTCAACTGCCTGCCCGCCCTTTGAACTCCGGCGGCGCGCCGCCGATTACGCGGGCAATTGCGCGCTTGAGTTGCAAATTCTTGTCGCCGATCCACTCGATCTCTCTCTCATAGAAATAAATTGACGCGTCAGCCAGTCTTGGACTTCCTTTTTTTCGTAAATCACCAGGCAGAGTCGACAGTTTCTCAAAGAAGATACGATTCGGAACTCTGTGAACTCAGCGCCTCTGCGATGATCACAAGTTTCTTTCTATCGTTGCTGCTGTGCCGCGCTAGACATAGGTCCAGGTCTTGAGTTTACCGATGATGGCGGAAAGGATCAGAATGCTTTGCAGACTGAGCTCCGGATCGGCCATGAGATAGGCCAGCAGCGGGCCGCGGTGCATGCCCAGGCTAAGAACATTGCGCCCCGGCGAGAGGTAGGTTGGCGTTGTTAGGTAGGAGCCGGTGAGAATATCGAGCTTCAACGTGCCGACCAGCAGCAGGGCCACCCAGGTAAGCAGAAAAATCAACGCGGTGCGGCTCATGCCCTTAACGTTTTGCGGAGCAAACATCTGACTGGTCGCCGCATCATGAGCCGCGTCATCCGCGCGAAACAGCAGGGCCATGATCATGCCAATGCCGATACCGAAGGCAAGCGAGAGAAACAATCGGGCCAAGGCCAGGTCGATGCCGATGACGCTGCCGGTGTAAACCAACGCCAAAATGTTGGCCGCAGGGGCGAAAAAAAGAAACGTGATCGCCGGGCCGATGCCGGCGCCCTTTTTGTGGATGCCGGCGAAAAGCGGCACGATCGTGCAAGAACACACCGCCAGCAGCCCCCCCGCCAAGGCGGCTGCCGGGTACGAAACCACTCGCCGCGTGTCGCGGCCGAGAAAGCGCGTCACGCTTTCCTTCGGGATCAGCGCAGTCATCGCCCCGGCAATATAAAATGCCGGCAACAGGCACAAAAGCACATGCGCCGCGAGGTAGGCGGCTAGATTGCCGAGACCCCCGCGCATTGCGTTGACCAAAAACGCCACAACATCCATCACCCGCCCCGTTCTTGGCGCCGGGCAACTGGAATCATTTGATGGATATCCTGCAAGATCATCTGGTTACTCATCCGGATTCGACTATTCAGTGATTATCCTCGCGTCCGACGAACTCGCGCAAGATATCGGTGTAGGTGAGCATGCCGACGAGTTTGTCATGATCCTCTACTACCGGCAGCCCGCCGACATGCCAGCGCAACATCAACTCCGCAGCCTCCCGTAGTGCCTGGTCCGGCTTGACGCTGATTGGTTCGAACACCGCAGCCTGCTGCACTGAGATCGACCACAGCTGCACCGCCGCTTCTTCCTTGCTGGTGAAGGCAAGAGAGGGCCGAATCTGCCGGACATCGCGGTCGGTGAGCATGCCGATCAACTTCCCCTGGTCATCGACCACCGGCAGATGGCGAAAGTGACCATGCTCCATTTTCCATATGGCGTCCTTCAGGCCGTCATCGGGTTTAGCCGTGGCCGGATTCCTGGTCATGCGCTCCTTCACCTTGGTGGCTTTTCTATCCTTGCGTGGTGCCGTCGCGCTCATGGTCATTGGCGTATGTTTGAGATATTCCGTCTCCAAATTTTCGTACTCCACCAAATGAACATGGCCATTCACCAGAATATCTTCGACTTGTTTCGACGCCGCCAGTCCGGGCTCCATCCAGAAAGTGTTGACGTTCTTAGCCACCGCTGCACGGGCCAGCTCTTCGTAATCGACACCATCGCCCGGGTAAACCTCCACGATGTCGAGCTTACCGGGTATTTCGTTCAGCTTGGCGTAGCAGCGCAGACCCAGTAAACTCTCGCGGCCGGGAAATACCGGGATGATCTCCAGGCCCATGCCGAGTAATTTTTCCATGGAGACGAAGATCGGGCTATTGGGATCGGCGCTGGCGCCGACGATGGCGATGCGCCGGCAGTTCTCGAGTATCGCTTTGCGCTGGCGGCGATAGAGATAGGTTCTGCGCGCCAAGTCGCCCACCCAGTAGTGCTCGATCTGTTCATTTCTCAGTTCGGCCGCAGTGACTTCGTTTTCAGTTGCCGGCATGGTTTCTACCTTCCTTCCATGCGATTCGCGGCGTTTTGCCGCTGCCGCGTTTTAGCGCTTCTCTCAACCGTTAAAACCAGCAAATGGCATACCATGATGAAGCTTGGAACGTTATGGCGAAGCGCGGGCCGCCCTTTGCCGCATCTGCGAAATTCGCCGGGACAGCCTCGCAGTTTTGCGAATCCAACAAAATCAACTGGGCATTTCGCGATCGGGGTATGAACCCCGCTCGCGACCAAAGGGGAGGTTCAACCCCTTTGGAAACCCCAGCAATTTTGTGCCCGCAGCAAGCTGCGGGGAATATTGGATTAAACCAACCCGCCGGAGGATCGATGCCTTCGTGCTGAATGGAGGATTCACAATGCCTATACGAGCCGCGCCGTCTCCCGCGCTATGACCGTCTCTTCATCCGTATGAATGACGAAAACATCGAGTTTCGATTGTGCCGCGGAGATTCTTCCATCGCGGCCGATCACGCTGCTCATTGCCGGCATCGTCCAGGATCAAGCCGCACCACTCCATGCCGTCGAGAATGTTCTTTCGCACCAACGGCGAGTTCTCGCCGATGCCGCCGCTGAAGATCACCGCCTGCGCCGCGCCGTCCAGCACCGCCAGATAGGCGCCGAGATACTTGCGCGCGCGGTAACAAAACACATCGATCGCCAAGCGCGCGCGCGGATCGGTGTGGATACGCCGCGGTCAATTCGCGCATGTCGTTGGAGATTCCGGAAAGGCCGAGCAGCCCCGAACGTTTGTTGAGCCAATTCTCAACCGTCCGCTGCGTCCACTTGCTCCTTACGCGCCAAATAACTCACCAGCGCCGGATCGAGATCGCCCGAGCGCGTGCCCATCACCAAGCCTTCGAGCGGCGTAAAGCCCATCGAAGTGTCGATCGATTGGCCGTCGCGAATCGCCGTCGCCGAGCAGCCGTTGCCCAGAGTGCAAGCGTGACAGCGTTTACCTGCGTCACCGGTTTTCCGATCAACTCAGCGTAGCGCGCGATATCGTACTGATGCGCCAAGCCATGAAAGCCATAGCGGCGAATTTTATGCTTCTGTGACAGTTCGTAAGGAATCGCATAGAGCGCCGCCTGCTCCGGGATCATGTGATGAAAAGAGGTGTCGAACGCCGCCACCATCGGCACGGCGTCGCCGAGAATCTTGCGCGCCGCGCGAATACCGCTGACAGCGCCGGGATTGTGCAACGGCGCGATCTCGCAGAGCCCTTCGAGTTCAGCGATCACGGCGTCGTCAATCAGCACCGAATCAGCGAATCGATCGCCGCCATGCACCACCCGGTGGCCCACCGCATCGATGGCGCGCAATTCCGGCTGCGACCGCAGCCAATCGATCACCAAGCGCACCGCAACTTCGTGATTGGCAACCGCCAACGCCTTCTCTTCCGGCGCGCCGCTGTCAGTTTTGAAGGAATAAGCCGCCGAACCGCCAATGCGGTCGACGATGCCGCGCGCGAGCTTGCGAGATTCCGCCAGTCCGT
The DNA here is from genome assembly GCA_963847445.1 of uncultured delta proteobacterium. Lineage (GTDB taxonomy): Bacteria > Desulfobacterota > Binatia > UBA9968 > UBA9968 > DP-20. Next base: position 5,971 of record CAWJZV010000028.1, read on the forward strand.
CGGTCTCGACGACCTGGAACTTGAGCGTCGAGCTGCCGCAGTTGAGCACCAGGACTTTCATCGTTCAGACTCTTGTTTCTTCTCGTCACCTTGGCGTCGAGACTCGACGCCGCGCGCAGACGACATTCAGGTCGGCACTCCCAGGCGCGGCAACACCCAACGCATCAGGACAATGTAGGCGACGAAAAAGCCAATAAACCATAAGCCGTCAGTCATTTTCTTTCACCTCCGATCAATGATTGGTAATCCGCCCATCGATCATGTGATAGACCCGGTCGAAGCCCTCGATCATTCTTTCATCATGGGTAACCACAATCACCGCCGCGTGCTGGGTTCGTCCCAGATTGCGCAGCAGCTCCATCACCGCCTTGCCCCGTTCGGTATCGAGAGCCGCGGTCGGTTCATCGGCCAGAATCACGGCGGGATCGTTGATCACCGCTCGGGCAACCGCAACCCGCTGCTGTTCGCCGCCCGACAGCGTGGCGGGATAGATGTCGGCACGATGGCCGAGATCGAGACGTTTGAGGAGCTCGCTTGCGCGCGTCATCGCTTCGTGATGCGAAATGCCGTTAAGCGTGAGCACGAGGGCGACATTTTCCAACGAGGTCAGAAACGGAATCAGATTGTAAGCCTGAAAGATGATCCCCATGCGCTGGCGCCGCAGCTTTCGGTCGTCGGTCAAAACCCGCTCGCCGTCGAACACCAATTGATTGTCAATCGCGATCTGTCCGGTGGTCGGCGGATCGATCAGCGAAAGCGCGCGCAGCAGCGTCGTCTTGCCCGATCCGCTCGGCCCCATCAGCGCGACGATCTCGCCCGGCTCAATCGACAGCTGCGCATCCTTGAGCGCGACGACCCGGCCGTCTCCCTGGCCGAAAATCTTGGTGACATTCTGCGCCGCCACCGCAGCCATTATGCGCCTCCTCCCATCGCCGTCGTCGGGTCGATAGCGAGGGCGCGGCGTATGCCCAGCAGGCTCGCCAGCACACAGATGACGATGACAATGCCGAACAGGATGGATTGATCGAAGGCCAGGATGGCGACACGGCGCGGGAAATAATCATAAGTCAGATTGATCAGCAGCGCGCCGAATAGATAGCCCAGCAGCCCCAGACTGAGCGACTCCTGCATGATCAAAGCGCCAATTTTTAGATTCGGCGCACCGATAATTTTGAGCGTGGCGATATCGCGAGTCTTCTCCATGGTCATCGTGAAAATGATCAGCGCGATGACCACGGTGGAGACCATGAGCAGGATGATTCTGAAGAGCATGATTTGCTGGCGCGCCCGTTCGATCACGTTCTTCGCCAGCACCTCTTCCTGCTCCACCGTGGTCATCGCCCGGTAGTGATTCCAGCGCTCAATGCGCGCGGCGATCTCCTTGGCATCGGCCCAGGGCTCAAGCCGCACTAGAATCGCATTCGCCAGGTTGGTGTTCTGGGTTATTGAAGCGAGCGCCGTCACCGAAACGGCGGCAAGCGCCGGATTGGCATTCAAATCCGCCTGCAAGCGCGCCCGCTCATTGCGCACCGCCTCATTGGCTTTGACAAACTGCAGCTCCTGGGCGTCTTGCAACGAAACATACGCGGTCGAATCGCCGGAGCTGGAGACGATTCCTTCAGTCAGCCCGACCACGGTAAAGGTCATCCGGCCCATGGCAATGCGCGTGCCGATCGGAATCCCGGCCTTGCGATCCAGTACCATCTCGAAACGGCTCGCGGCCAGCGGGCGGCCTGAGGAAACGGCCGGCGGCCCGCCCAGATTGCCAGGCCGGTAACCGATGATTTGCGTGCGAATTGAAGCGGAGCCGTATTCAAGTTGAACCGACTGAAACGCAATCGGGCTCGCTTCGCGCACACCCGGCACCGCGCGCACTACGCGATAAAGGTCGTCCGGGATGCGCGAGTTCTCGGCGAACGGACCGTTGGTGTCTTTCTGCACCACCCACAGATCGGCGCCGGGCGCGCGCACGATGCTGAGCGCATCTTCCACCATACCGCGATAAATGCCGCCCATCGCCATGACCGTCCCAAGCAACAAGCCGACACCGATGGCGGTCAGGATGAACCTGCCCAAGCGATATTTTACGTCGCGAATGGCGAGGTTCATGGTTGCTGCTTTGCTGCCGCAATCGCATCGGACCTCTGAGTAGCGCCGGCGACGCGGCGCCCCTCGTTCTTCAGATCGGCCAGTTTTCCCGGCGCGACCATCACTTGCTCTCCACCGGTAAATCCTTCGATGACTTCGATCCACCCGGCGGGATCGACTACCCCGAAACTCGCGCGTCGAAAGCGCATGCGGCCATCGACCACCGTCCACGCTCCCGCGCCTTTTGACGACTGCACCACCGCGGCCAACGGCAACGCGGTTACTCTTCGCGCCGCTGGCCGAATCGTCGCTTCTGCCTGCTGGCCGATAGTCAGACGCTCAGGAGGCTCATCAAAGTGATGTCGACTGTAAGCTGCTCGGTGACACGATCACTTTCGCGACGGATTCTGACGACCTTACCGTGGAAAGCGCGGCCAGGCATTGAGCGCAGCGTACACGTTAGCCGCATCGCCTCGCGCAATCGGGCCTGCTTCACGCTCGTCGACGAACACCGTGACCCAGATCGACGCCGGATCGGCGAGCTTGAGAATCGGTGTGCCGGGATTGACCGCCGCACCCAATTCCAGTTCGCGGCTGATTACAATGCCATCGATAGGACTGGCCATGGTCGTTTCCGCGTTCCTGGCTCGCGCCGAGGCGAGCGCCGCAGCGCCAGCGGCGATATCTTGCGGCACGGCTTTCAGGGCAATTTCCTGCGCCGACACGTCTTTGGCGGCCGCTTCACGCAAAGCCTCGGCACTGCGCAGCTCGGCGTCGGCCGACTTGGCGGCATTAAGCCGCTCGTCGAGATCCATCGGCGCCACTAAGTCGGTGGCAGCCAACTTCCGCCAGCGTTCGGCGTTGGTCTGCGCGAGCAATTGGTTGGAGCGCGCCTTGGCGATCGCTGCGTCAGCCGCCGCGAGTCCGGCTTGGGCGCGCAGCACAGCCGCCTCTTGCGTCAGCAAAGCGAATTTGACGCGCTCCAGGTTTGCCGCCGCGCGCTCCACCTCCGCGCTCAACTCAGAGTTCTCCAATTTGACCAACACCTGGCTAGTCCGCACAACATCACCTTGGTCGACATTCATTGCGGAAATCCGGCCAGTGATTTTAGCGGCGAGCGCAACCACAAGCTTGGCTTCAACGCTGCCAACGCCCTGCACTGCTGGGCGGATCTCGCGCACGGAGACTTCAGCCGTGGTCACCTGAGCGGGCCGCAGCCAAAACCACAACGCTGCCGCGACAATCACCAGCGCCACGGCGACCATAAGACCGTTAGCTAATATCGAAGGCAAACGCCGTTTCATCGTCATTTTCCCGTGCCATCAATTCTCATCCATCCGCCCGGCCCTTCATCCTTTGAGAAAAGTACGTCCTCAACACGTACTGAGGCAGCAGGCGATCGACGATACCGTAGCCAAGCTTGCGAGTTTCAACCCTCCCACTCGTGTCGATTGCGTGAAATTTGCGAGCGGACCCGCCACAGTTGTGCGCGAGGTTTCTCATCAGCCAACGTCTTTGTCTTTGTCACCGCTCTTGCGTCGAGACTCGACGCCGCATGAAGGCGCCATTCAGGTGGGCACACCGAAACCCGGCAATACCCAACGCATGAGCACCACGTAGACCGCTAAGAACATGACGAACCACAACCAATCAGACATTCGCATCCCCTTCTAGAAGTAAGCCTTTAAAACATATTGCAGCAGCATGCGGTGGGTGTTGAAGAACGAGCCGTTGAGGGCGATCGCATGGCGCATCACGTCGATGAAGTCGTCGCGATTGTCGACAAAGAGCGGCATGACGATTTGTTCGAGCTTGTCGTAGAGCGAGGCCGCATCTTTGCTATGATCGGAGGTTGCGGCCGCTTTTCCGTCCGGCGACCCGATCGACCAGCCGGTCACGCCTTCGATGCAGCCTTCGATCCACCAGCCGTCGAGCACGCTCAGGCTCGGCACGCCGTTGACCGCCGCCTTCATGCCGCTGGTGCCCGACGCTTCCAGCGGCGGCAGCGGCGTATTGAGCCAGAGATCGACGCCGGCAGGTCATCAACTTGCCGATCTCCATGCTGTAGTTTTCCAGATAGGCGATCTTGATTTTATCGCGCAGTTGCTCGCGCGCGCTGAAAATTTTGCGGATCAGCTCTTTGCCCGCTTCATCCTGCGGATGGGCTTTACCGGCGTAAACAATCTGTAATCCGCCGCGCCGGCTGGCGATCGCTTTGAGCCGCTCAATGTCGGTGAACAACAGATCGGTGCGCTTGTAGGTCGCCGCGCGCCGGGCGAAGCCGATCGTGAACAGGTCGGCATCCATGCCAGCGTTGGTTTCGAGATTGACGTAATGGAGCAGTGCTTTTTTTGCCGTGGCATGGGCTTGCCAAATCTCTTGTTTGGGAATGTTCAGCGCGTAGCGCAGGCTGCAATTGTCCAGGTGCCAGCCTGAAATATACCGGTCGTAGAGTTCGTGCGCAGCGGCTCCGCCGTCCAGGTCGCGGCGTGAATGCCGTTGGTGATCGCATCGATATTGTAACCGGCAAACATGAGCCTCGACACCTCGCCGTGTTTTTTCGCCACGCCGTTGACGTAGTGGCTGAGATTGAGCGCCAGATAGGTCATGTTCAGCACGCCCTCGCAGCAGAACACGTCGGTCATTTCTTCGACTTCCTCTTTGCCGAGCACGCGATGAACCAGGTCGAGAGGAAACTGATCCTGTCCCGCCGGCACCGGCGTGTGTGTGGTAAACACGCATTTTTGTCGCACCGACTCGATATCGTCGCGAGTGACGTGCTTGCTTGCCGGCAGCGCGCCACTTCCTCGTCCAGCAGCTCGAGGGCGAGTAGGCTGGAGTGGCCTTCGTTCATGTGAAACCGCTCGATCTCTCTATGACCGATGGCGCGCAGCATCCGCACCCCGCCGATGCCGAGAATGACTTCTTGGCACAGCCGGTAATGGCGATCGCCGCCGTAGAGATAGTGTGTCAGCGTTCGGTCCCACTGCGGAATTTTCCGGTAGATCGGCATCGAGGAAATACACCGGCACGACAAAATCACCAGGGCCGGCAACGTCGTATTTCCAAGCGCGCAGAAACACCGTGCGGCCTTCGATCGTAACCGACGTTCGTTGCGGCAATTCGGTGAGAAAATCATTCACCGCCCAATCCACCGGCTCTTCGATCTGCCGCCCTTCGTGATCGAGCCGCTGGTAGAAATAACCCTTGCGATGCAGCAGCGTCACCGCCACCATCGGCACCTTGAGATCCGCCGCGGCGCGGATGGTGTCGCCGGCCAGCACACCGAGCCCACCGCTGTAGGTCGGCATGTCGGCGGCCAAGCCAATTTCCATGGAAAAATATGCGATGGTTCGGTGATTCATAACAATCTATGCAGCAGTCATCGGCACGGCGTAGCACCCGACGCCGATTCTGTCTCGGCTGGACAATCTCAAACGCACAGGTTATGCCAGCGCGTAATCGCATTGCAGATCACGGAATTTCTTGCGCAAATGCGAAATGATCTGCCGATCCTTCGCAGAGTTGGGAAGAAAGGGCGCTAGCGAATAGCAGATATGCGAAGAACTGCGTCACTAGCTCTAGGAAATTGCTAGCCGCATACGCGAGCCGCGCCGGGGCACATATCTTGCTGAACAATACAGCATGGCGATGCAACGTTGCGAAAGGACAGTCTAGTGATCGTGGTAGAGCGAGGTCAATCAAAAACAGCTGAAGCCGAATCGCAATCGTGTTCTCATCATGGGCGCGGCGGGGCGGGATTTTCACAATTTCAATGTTTGCTTTCGCGACGATGCCGCAGTTCGAAGTCATGGCGTTCACCGCCGCGCAGATTCCCGGCATCGCCGGCACGGCGCTATCCCGCCGACCTCAGCGGCGCGCTCTATCCCGACGGGATTCCAATTTATCCCGAAGAAGACTTAGAAAAGCTGCTGCGCGATTTGCACATCCAGCAGGTGGTATTCGCCTACAGCGACCTATCTCATGTCGCGCGTCATGCACATCGCCTCGCGCGTCCTGGCCTGCGGCGCTGATTTTCGCTTGATCGGACCCGAGCGCAGTTCTCTGACGATCATCGCGCCCGGTGATTTCCGTCTGTGCAGTGCGCACCGGCTGCGGGCAAAGACTCGGTGGTTCGACGCATCGCGGCAATTTTGAAACAGCGCAAGCTTAACCCCGTCGTCGTGCGCCATCCGATGCCCTACGGCGATCTCGCTGCCCAAGCGGTGCAACGCTTCGCCTCGGTGGAAGACTGCGACCGCCACAACTGCACCATCGAGGAGCGCGAAGAATACGAACAACATATAAGGGAAGGCGTGATCGTTTTCGCCGGCGTCGATTACGCGCCGCATTCTCGCCGCAGCGGAGAAAGAAGCCGATGTCATTCTCTGGGACGGCGGCAACAATGACTGGCCGTTTTTTCGCTCCGATCTGGAAATCGTCGTGCTCGATCCGCACCGCGCCGGCCATGAGCTGCTCTATCATCCCGGCGAAACCAATTTCCGCCGCGCCCATGTGTTGATCGTCAACAAGATCGATTCCGCGCCGGTGACCGGAGTCGAGCAAGTGATGGCCAATATCGCGGCGATCAATCCGCGCGCGACGGTGATCCAAGCGCGCTCGAACATCACGGTCGATAAGCCGGAGCTGATCACCGGCAAACGCGTGTTGGTCATCGAAGACGGCCCGACGCTGACCCACGGCGAAATGGCCTACGGTTCGGGAATCATCGCCGCCCACAAACACGGCGCGGCGGAAATCGTCGACCCGAGACCTAGCGCGCGCGGCAGTTTGGCCGAAACCTTCGAACACTTTCCCTTGGTCGGCCGAGCGTTGCCAGCGATGGGGTATTCTCAATCTCAACTGGACGATCTCGCGGCAACGATCGCGTGCACACCGTGCGACAGTATCGTCGTCGCCACGCCGGTGGATTTGGCCCGGCTGATTAGATTACCCAAACCGCACTGCCGCGTGCGCTATGATTTGGCAGAAATCAGCCATCCCGACTTGAGTGAAATATTGACGAGTTTTCTAGGCGCGCGCATCGATCTCTCAAGCCATCGTGAACCATGAGTCAGTGGTATCAATTATCAACCGATGACGTCTTGCGCCAGTTAGGCAGCGATGCCAACCATGGCCTCAGCGCGGCTGAGTCGCGGCGCCGTTCGCTGGAGTACGGGCCCAATGAGCTGCAGGCCGGTCATCGGATCACACCGTGGACAATTCTCCTGGAACAGTTCAAAAACGTTTTGATCATTATCCTGCTCGTCGCCGTGACACTTTCGGCATTCCTCGGCCACGCCATCGAGGCCGGCGCCATCGCGATCATCGTGCTCTTCGCTGTCCTGCTGGGTTTTTATCAAGAATACCGCGCCGAGCGTGCGATTGACGCGCTGCGCCAGATGGCCGCGCCCACCGCAACGGTAGTGAGAGACGGCCGCGAATGCGAAATCCCGGCGCGCGATCTGGTGCCGGGAGACATTGTGGTTTTGCATACCGGCAACAAAGTTCCCGCTGACGCCCGGATGATCCTGGCTCTGAATCTACGGGCGGACGAGGCGGCACTTACCGGTGAATCCGTCCCGGTGGAGAAACAAAGCGAGCCACTCGAAGCGGGCGAACTGCCGGTGGGCGACCGGCGCAACATGGTTTTTGCGGGCACCGCGGTTACCTACGGGCGCGGGCGCGCCGTCGTCGTCGCCACCGGCATGGCCACTGAGTTTGGCAATATCGCGCAGCTGCTCGAGACCGTCCAAACCGGCAAGACACCGCTGCAAAACAACTTGGATAAAGTCGGGCGCATTCTCGCCCAGGCTGCGCTCGCGATGGTAGCGATGATCGTTGCCCTCGGTCTACTGCGCGGCCAACCTCTGCTCGAAATGTTCATCTTCGGTGTCGCGCTCGCGGTTGCCGTGGTCCCCGAGGCCCTCCCCGCCGTTGTCACTATTTCTCTCGCCCTCGGCGTGCAACAAATGGTCAAACGCAACGCCCTGGTCCGCCGGCTGCCCGCGGTCGAGACTTTGGGAAGCGTGTCGATCATCTGCTCGGATAAGACCGGCACTTTGACCAAAGACGAGATGACCGTGCGCAAGATCTTTGTCGCCGGGCAAATGCTTGAGGTCTCCGGTACCGGCTATCAACCCACAGGCGCTTTCTCGTTGGGCGGAGTGACGATCGAACCCGCCGAACCCCTAATGACTTTACTCACTGCCGCGACCCTCGCATCCGATGTTCAAATGCTGCCAAACCAAACCGGCGGCGATTCTGGCGCAGCGTCATCGCAAGGTTGGCAAATCAAAGGCGATCCCACCGAGGGTGCGCTGGTGGTCGCCGCGGCCAAGGCGGGGTTCGACAAAACGGAACTCGATAAGCGGTTTCCCCGAGTGCATGAGATCCCATTCACTTCCGAGAGTAAACGCATGACCACCTTGCACGCCGCCGGCAAAGTCGTCACCGCCTATGCCAAAGGCGCACCCGAAATTATCCTGGCCTCCTGCACTAGACAGCTTAGTGAGATCGGTGAAAGCGAATTGGATGGTCCTACCAGGGAGCTTATTCTAGCCGCCTCCCAGCAAATGGCCGGCGACGCGCTGCGGGTATTGGCGATTGCCTGCAAACCCAATGCGACGCCGGAAGACGCCGAACAGGGCATGATCTTCCTCGGCTTAGCTGGCATGATCGACCCACCCCGTCCGGAGGCGAAGACTTCGATCGAGAAATGCCGCCAAGCCGGTATCAAAGCCGTGATGATCACCGGCGATCATCCCCTGACGGCGCAAGCCATCGCCCGGGAACTTGGCGTGCTTAAGAATGGTCGTGCAGTCACTGGCGCTGAATTGGCAGCGATGAGTGACGTTGAATTGGCCGGACAAGTGGAAAACATCGAGGTTTATGCCCGGGTCTCGCCCGCCGACAAACTTCGCGTGGTCACTGCCCTGCAAGCGAACCGGCACATCGTCGCCATGACCGGCGACGGCGTCAACGACGCCCCCGCGCTCAAGAAAGCCGACATCGGCATTGCCATGGGAATCACCGGCACAGATGTGAGCAAAGAGGCAGCCGCCATGACCCTCATCGACGACAACTTTGCTTCCATCGTTGCCGCCGTGGAAGAGGGACGGGGCGTCTTTGACAATATCAAGAAATATTTGATGTTCCTGATATCTTCCAACATCGGCGAGATCGGCCTGATGATCGGCGCAACCTTGCTCGGCCTGCCGCTGCCGCTCAGCGCCGTGCAAATCCTCTACGTTAACTTGGCCACCGACGGACTCCCGGCATTGGCCCTCGCCGTCGATCCGCCCGAGAGCGATCTGATGCAGCGGCCGCCGCGCAACCCGCGCAGCGGCATCTTCACCCGGCCCGTAGTCACATTGATGGTCGTTGGCGGTCTATGGTCGGCGATCATCAACCTGGGGATATTTACCTGGGCGTTGTCTGCACGGGTCGATGTCACTGAAGCGATGACCATGACCTTCGTGTCGCTCGTGCTCATCCAATTTCTCAAGGCCTATAGTTTTCGCTCCGAGCGCCATTCAGTGTTGATCCAGCCGTTGGCCAATAAGTGGTTGAACCGGGCCATCGCATGGGAGATCGCGCTGCTGGTTGTAGTGGTCTACGTGCCAATTCTCCAACAACCCTTCGCGACATTTAGCTTACCGCCGATGGACTGGGTCATCGTCTTAGGTGGAGCAGCTAGCATCGTGCCAGTATTGGAACTGGCCAAATGGATGGAACGGCGCGGTTGGTTCGGGGAAATGACCTAAACCAGATTGGCGCAAACCCTGCGCGTGCAACGATGACTAGCCAGTCTAACGATATCCCGCCCAGCGGACTTTCGACCCAAGAAGTCGAGGAGCGACTGCGGCTCCACGGTTACAACGAGCTTCCCTCCTCCAACCGCCGCGGCACCTTCGCCATTGCGCTTAGCGTTGCGCGCGAGCCGATGTTTTCGCTGCTCATCGCCGCCAGCATTATCTATTTGACTCTCGGCGACTTGCGGGAAGCGCTCATTCTCGCTGCTTCAATCTTGGTCATCATGGCGATCACGATATTTCAAGAGCGCAAAACCGAGCGGGCGCTGGAGGCGCTGCGAGATTTTTCCAGTCCGCGCGCGCTCGTCATCCGCGACGGCGAACAGAAACGCATCGCCGGGCGCGAGGTCGTTGCCGACGATATTTTGCTGCTCACCGAGGGCGATCGCGTTCCCGCTGACGCCATCGTCCTGTCTTGTAACGACCTCGCGGTGGACGAATCCTTACTGACGGGGGAATCTGTGCCGGTGCGCAAGGCGGCGTGGGACGGCAAACAGGAAATCGCTCGCCCCGGCGGCGATGATTTACCCTTCGTCTATTCCGGCACGATGCTCGTCCAGGGCCGCGGCGTCGCCAGGGTTCATGCCACCGGCGCGCGAAGCGAAATTGGTAAAATCGGCAAGGCGCTGCAAACGCTGGAAACCGACGAGACTTTCCTGCAAAAGAAGTCCGCCAGGCTGATCCGTAATCTAGCCGCGGTGGGGCTCTCGCTGTGCGCCTTGGCGGTGATTCTCTACGGATTGACGCGCGGCAACTGGATGCAAGGATTGCTGGTCGGCATCGCTCTCGCCATGGCTCTGCTCCCTGAAGAAATTCCCGTCGTGCTCACGGTTTTTCTCGCCCTCGGCGCTTGGCGCATGTCGCAGAAACGGGTTCTCACCCGGCGCATGCCGGCCATCGAAACTCTCGGTTCGGCAACCGTTCTGTGCGTCGACAAGACCGGCACGCTGACCCTCAACCGCATGTCGGTCGGGCAAACTCTTTGCCGACGGGGATTTCTATGAGGTGGACACAACCCAGGACAAAACATTGCCTCAGAAGTTTCACGAACTGGTGCGTTTCTCGGTTCTCGCCAGCGAGACCGATCCCTTCGACCCGATGGAAAAAGCTTTCAAGGAAGTCGGTGACCGATATCTCGATCACGGCGCGAGATTTAAAGATTGGACCCTGGCGCACGAGTACTCTCTCGCACCGGATCTGCTGGCACTCTCCCATGTTTGGCAATCATCGAGCAGCGAACAGTACGCCATCGCCACCAAGGGCGCGCCGGAAGCGGTGGCGGATCTTTGTCACTTCGATCCCGAACAACGCGCCGCGCTCGCGACCCAGGTCGACAGCATAGCGGCGGACGGCTTGCGGGTTCTGGGTGTTGCGCGCGGCGCTTTTTCCGGCGGCAGCTGGCCAGCCAGCCAGCATGATTTTGATTTCAAGTTTCTCGGCCTCATCGGCCTATCCGATCCGGTGCGACCTGCGGTTCCGGCCGCAATCAAGGCGTGTCGCCAGGCCGGAATCAAAGTCGTCATGATTACCGGCGACTATCCCTCCACCGCGCAGGCCATCGCGCGTAAGATCGGCCTGGAATCGGGGCAAGCGAGATTCTTATCGGCGCCGACCTCGAACGACATGGCGGAAGGCGAACTGCGCCGCCGCATCGGCGTCACCCATGTCTTCGCCCGGGTTCTACCCGAACAAAAATTGAAACTGGTGGAGGCGTTCAAAGCCAACGGCGAGATCGTGGCGATGACCGGCGACGGCGTCAACGACGCGCCGGCGCTAAAGGCCGCGCATATCGGTATCGCCATGGGCGGGCGCGGCACGGACGTGGCGCGCGAGGCAGCGTCACTCGTGATACTCGACGACGACTTCGCCACCATCGTTGATGCCGTTCGCTCGGGCCGGCGCATCTTTGATAATCTGCAGAAAGCCCTGGGGTTTATTTTCTCCATCCATGTGCCGATCGCCGGGCTGGCGCTGGTGCCGCTGATTCTCGACTGGCCGCTCGTGCTCTCCCCGGTGCACATCGTTTTTCTCGAACTGATCATCGATCCGGCCTGTTCGATCGCCTTTGAAGCCGAGCCGGAAGAATCGGATGTCATGAACCGGCCGCCGCGGGATCCGCAGGAACCGCTCTTCAGCGTTAGAAAGATCTGCTCCAGCCTGCTGCAAGGATCGATTGTCTTGCTTGCCGTATTGGCGGTTCTGGGGTTTGCGCTTTACCGAGGCCACAGTGAAGCGGCGGCACGCGCAGCGAGCTTCGTCACTTTAGTGCTTGGCATGCTCGGCTTGATCTTCGCGAACCGCTCTATCTCGCGGCATGCTTTCGCCATGTTGCGCACGCCCAACCGCGCTCTTTGGTGGGTCGTCAGCGGCGGACTGATCTTTCTCGCTGCGGTTCTCTACGTGCCCTATCTGCGCGAGGTTTTCCGTTTCGCCAGCTTGCCCGCCAGTGATTTGGCCATTTGTCTGGGCGCCGGAGTCTTTAGCGCTTTCTGGTTCGAGATCGTCAAGTTCGCCCGTATGGCGCGCCGAGACGAGATCTAAGCAAGCATATCGCGGGAGATTATCGCCAAAAATACTGGTCAAACAAAACCTATGGTCAATTTTTTACTGGAGAATTTCTCAACCATTCGGTATAGACTATAAATCGTCAGCAAACCGATGGAACATTGTCCATCGACATCGACCGGAAGGAAATAATTCTTGGCAACCTACGCAGTCGCTACCGTCATCGTTTTGACGTATAATTCTGATCGGCCTATTGCTGCTGCGGCCTTCCATCACGGCAGCGCAAGGAGGCAAAATTGTCGCCTTCCTTGCCTTCTTCATCCTGCCGATCGTCGCGACGGTCTTGGGCACATCGATTCATTTAGAGAACTCGACGACAACGCAGTTTTGCTTGTCTTGCCACGTCATGGAGGCCCACGGCCAGAGCCTTTACATCGATGACCCGAACTATGTTCCGGCTGCCCATTTCCAAAACAACCGTATCCCGAAAGATCACGCGTGCTTCACGTGCCATACCGACTACACCCTATTCGGCGACGTCAATGCCAAGATGCGCGGTTTGAAGCATATTTATGTGTATTACTTCAAAGCCCACACCGGCAAAACTGGCGCTTTACGAACCGTTCAAGAACCGCGAATGCTTGCATTGCCATGCCAACGGGCAGATCCTACGAAGACAGCTCGCCGCACAAGGAAATGAAAGAACAGTTGACCAGTAACGAGATGTCCTGCTTGACCTGCCACACAAAGATTCACGACGTGGCCAACATCGACAAAACCAAAAAGTGGAAAGGGCCGGGGGCATGACGGACGAGCGCATCGCGCTTGCAGCGCAAACTGAAGACAGCAGCTTACTTATTAATCGCCGGTCTGGCGGTTGAAGGGATCATCGCTCAACTGGGCTCATCCGACGAGCTTTTTACTTTTCATCATTCTCGGCGGCATTCTCGTCGTGGCTGGCATAGCGATCTATCTCATCGCTCTTGTCACCGCATGAGGTCAACGTCGAGCAGGGACACTAAGGCCGCGCGGCGACGTCCTCCCAACGGGGCGTGACGATTGCTCGTCGTGAGCAGCCGGTTATTTAGCCAAGGTTCGCGTATAAACCAAGGCCTGCTTTTGCTCCTCTTTGGTCAGCTTCGAAGCGCGGCATTTTCCCTGCGCCTTCGGCGATTAGTTTCAGCAATTGCTCGTCAGACTTCTTTTTGGTTTCGGCACCGACGATATTCAGGCCTTTCTCGAAGCCTGGTATTTTCGCCATCTTCTCATTGCCTTTGCCGTCCGCACCGTGGCACCCGGCGCAAGATTTTTCGTAGACCGCTTTGCCGCCGTCAGCTTCACCCGCCATGGCCGGCGAAAGCTGCCCAGCCGCAATCCATAACCCCATGATTGTCAAACCAATTTTATATCTCATCACGATTCCTTCCTTTCCTTTTTCAACAACTAAGACTTAATCAGTCGCGCTTGCACCGATTCGGGGCCGCACCGTCTGCAAATTGGACGCCGTCAACCGCGAAACAATTCAAATGCATCACCCATTTCTTATTGCTGGCTGGTGATCGGCCTGCGCTCGCCTGTTAGTTTCTGACCCCGCATCGAGTTACTTCGTCGGACTCATCGTATAGCCAAGATAGGTAAGCACAACCGAATAAACAATCAACAGCAGGCCAAACCCGGCAGCCAAGCGGCTCGAGGTTTTAACGTTGGCCGCTCTGCGGTCAAGAAATGGCATGGCGATCAAGATCAGCCCGATGATGCCGAAGCCGAGAACACCCAAAAGCTCACCCTCGATGCCGAGAATATGCGCCGGCAACAGTTTCAGCGTTTGAAACATCGCCATGAAATACCATTCGGGCTTGATGCCGATGGGCGCCGGCTGGAATGGGTCGGCCTTCTTACCCAACTCCGCTGGGAAATAAGCCGCCAAAGCCGCGAGCACGCCGAGGGCACAGAGCCATCCGACCAAATCGCGCAGAAAAGAAATTCGGGAAAAAAGGCATCGATCGCTTCTCCGCGCCGTCGCCTTCCGCTCGGCGGCCGGCTCATGCCGTGTTTCTGCACCAGGAAAAGATGGAGCCCAAGGACGACGGTCACGAGCGCCGGCAGGATCGCCACATGGATGCCGTAAAATCGCGTCAGGGTCGCCCCGGTGACTTCGTTGCCGCCGCGCAACAGGCGGCGCAAGAACGGCCCGATCACCGGCACTACTCCGGGGATCTCGGTGCCCACACGAGTGGCAAAATATGCCAGCTCATTCCACGGCAATAGGTATCCGGTAAAGCCAAACGCCAGACTCAGACCGAGCAAGCCCGCACCCGAGAGCCACGTCATTTCGCGCGGGCGCCGGTAGGCATTGAGCAGCAACGCGCTGAACAGGTGAATGAACATGGCGAAGATCATCAAATTGGCCGACCAGGAATGAATCGAGCGCACCAGCCAACCGAACTGCGACCTCGGTCATGATGAACTGGATCGACTCGAAAGCCTCGCCGGCGCTGGGGCGATAGTAGAGCAACAGCAGAATGCCGGTGGCGACCTGAATCGTGAACAGAGAACAGCGTCATGCCGCCGAAATAATACCAAAAGGTGTGACGGTGCAGCGGTACCTCTTTCTTTTTGGCGAGCTTGGCAAAATCGCTCAGCCCAATCCGTTCATCGAGCCAGAGATAGAGTTTGCCGCGCTTTGGGCTGTCGTGTTCCATCCGCTTAGCCCCTCTTACTGACGACGATTTGGTCGGCACGGACGTTCACCACAAACTGTTCCAATGGCTTGGGCGGGGGACCTTCGACATTCCTGCCGTTGAGATCAAAATGGCCGTTATGACAAGCACACCAGACATGGCTGATGTCTGAGCGATATTGCACGATACACGCCAGATGCGTGCACACCGCGGAAAACGCTTTCAGCTCGCCATTGGTGTCTTTAACTAAAATCCCCGCCTGGCTGCCGAAACGGAAAATCTGTCCGCTGTTGGCTTTCACGTCATTCGGCTTAATGCGCCAAAGTTACGGTGCTCGACGTTGATTCTTCCACTTCAGGCGGAATCATAAATCTGCTCAACGGATAGATTACCGAAACTAAAAAAGCCCCCGCCGTGGTACTTAAGAACCAGTTGAGCAAGTTTCTCCGTCCATGATCGACGGCTAGAGAGGTTTCATCATTGGCCATGGCAGAACACTTCCTTATTCGGCTATTTCGCGTTTCCGCTCCATTTGGCGGATCTTGAGAATCAGACCGACGACGAGCGCAAAGATAATCAACGCCGAAATCGCCAAGCCTTTGCGGCGAAATTGCAACTCATCAAGTGCTTTTAAACCTCGGGCATGCGCCTTCTCGGCGACTTTTAATCCAGGCCCGACTTCCTTGTCGAGAATCGTCTGGTCAAAGCCATGGATCGCCGCGCGCGCTTTAACCAACGAAGTCTTCGCGTCATTCAGCTCGAATAACGGCTGGCTCACTTCCATGCCGGCATGCTCGGCAGTGGCGAGAAGCGCATGGGCTTTTTCATAACCCTGCTTCAGACGCTCGATCGAAGCGAGCATACTGGCAGCTAGCGTTGCGCCCGACGACGCCGCCGGATGACAAGTCGCGCAAGCGGATTTGTCGCCGGCGCCGAGCATGGCATCGCCGGCTTCATGGATCGCGTGATTGCTATGGCAGCTGGCGCAACCTGGGATTCCCATCTGCGCGAAGATCTTGCTATGGCCACTCTTATTGAAGAGTTCCGAGTTAACCGCATGGCACTGGCCGCAAACGTTCACCACTGAAGATACTCCCGGCGGCGCGGCGCCATGGTTACCGTGACAATCGTTGCAGGTCGGCGCCGACAGATCGCCCTTAGCCGTCATCATCTTCCAGTGCACGCTTTGCTTGTATTTATCGACTTGGTCGGTGGGTATCTTGTAGGATGCCATGTAATCTTTATTAGCGTGACAAGAGCCACAGGTATCGGCGACGCGCGTCGGATGGACCGAGGAGCGCGCATCGTTGGCCGGCCGGATCGAATGGGGCCTATGGCAACTGGCGCAAGTTGCGACTTTAGGATCTTTCAGCTCTTTGAGCCGCTTGCCGTGCACCGAGGTGTAATATTCCGCCACTTGATCGACGCGCAAACTCGGGTTGTACTTGCGCATGAATGCGCCGTCGGCATGGCACTTGCCACACATCTCGACGACCTGCCCCCCCGCAGGTTTGCCGATGTAGCCTTTCTTGCGGTCCATGCCCTCCAACCCCATGATGCTCGGATCGCCGCCGTGGCAGGATGCGCAGCCAAAACCTTTAACGGCATGGATATCGGATTTGTAATCTTCGGCGGGCTTGGTGAGATTGGCAATGCCGAGAGCTAGATGGCAGGTCGCGCAGTTGTCGTTTTCACTGGGCGACGCTGCAAGACCGACCCCGCCGCCGGAGCAGAGTAAGACAGTCAGGGCAAAATAAACAATTAAGCCAAGTCCCATGCGCCGATGCATCCGCCCTTCGCATACCACCGCAACAATTGATCCGGCACCCTGATGTTAGCCGATCGAGCGATTTCGCAATGTTCAGGATCACACTCATTTAAGAATGGCGATCTTGTCAAAGTTTAAAACTTGAACCCCACTCCCAAAAAACCGATATGAGCCTGATAAGCCCCCTTGCCTTTATCGCCGAGAAAAATTGAACGGCCAATTGAGCTATTGAAATTAGGCGCGCCACCAGGCGTTTCCTCATCGCCCATCCACAGCTTCATGATATCGACGCCCCGATCCTTGCTGCTGTAGCTGCTAAAATAATAACCCAACTTCAGCGAAATATTCTTATGCAAGAAGTACTCGGCGCGCGCCAAAAACTCGTGCCAGCGATTAACGATGGTCGGGTAGTCTGTCGCGGGAACAACGCCGGTATCACCAGAGGCCGGGCTATTACCGCTTGAGTGGACTGCGCTGCTGCCGAAAGAGAAACCGTAATGAAAACGCAGGTTCAGCACGTCCTTGATGACCCGCATTTCCGAGCCAAGTTTGATGCTATGAATCTCGTCGTTGCCTCTGCTTCTCCAAGTCGCTGCCGGGCAGTTCTCGACGGTTCGCGCTTCCAGATCGGGACATCCCCCCGCCCCAGTGTTTCTCGCGATCGATTGCATTCTCCAATCAAAGCGCTCCCAGTTGTAATCACTGAAAACAGACAGCCAATCCAGCGGTGCGTAGACAAGCCCCACGGACGGCGCGTAATCGATGTCCCTTTGAACTCCGATTACCGTGCGCGGATAGCGATCTTTAGTAAAATCAAATCCACCGTGGAGAGTCACGGTTTCCGAAGGTGAGACTTGGGTGAAGAAACTGAACTTATCGCGCGTCCTCGCGGCCTCATCGAACTTGCGCAATTCTTCAAGTCGAGCCAGCCGAATATCCTCCGGGGTTTCGCCAATTTCTATGACCGCATTACGTCCAGCGTCATAATCGTGGGCGTCTCGCAGCGAGCGCCTATAACTGAGTCGGACAAGCGACCATGCCGCCGGTTTGATATCGAGCGTTGGCCCGAAACTATGCTCGTTCGAATTGAGCAATTCGCGGGCATACGAGCGATGCATCCGTTCCCATCCGTAACTCATCTTTGCCGTGAGCCAGCGGGCAATTTTATACGAAGCGTCGAAGCCAACATTCTGCTTCGCGTAGGAATACGGGTACGAATAATACTCGTTGCCGCTCGCCGCTCCCTGATCGTTGACGATGATGCCGTCCGGCAAAAGCACGCGCTTACTGCGGTTGTCGAAGTCGTAGTATCTGTAGATCGCCTTCAGCCCCACGTCCTTGAAAAAATCATTGACTAACGTCGCGTTGATCATCGTCGGCCGCACGTCGCCATTGAGACTACCGCGGCTGATCGATGGTTGGGCCACCGCGCTGTTTACCGTAAAGGGTATAAAATTATCGTTCTGCAATCTCCAACCGTAAGAGAAAGTGCTCATGAGGTTAGTCTTGAACGGCAGGTTAGCGGTGCCGGTCAAGGTAAACATGTGCGCCTGATTGCTCGGGTACATGTCAAAACGGCCACGACAAGGGCCCGTTCCCGGCGCATAGACTGCAGAGTCGACGCACGCGGAGCCAACACCGGAGGTATTGAGCGGATTGTCCCAAGTCAGAGTGCTGGTGTTGTTATGGAACAGTGACCCGTTGTACTTAAGTCCCAAGGACCAGCCTTTTCCGGCATATTCGCCGCCGAGCTCAACATTGTGCGTCTGGTAATCGATCGGCTCGACCAGCTCGGTAATATTGTAGTTGCCCGGACTCGGGCCGAAATAAGCCCCGAATGCGCGCTTGCCCGCGGTATTTTGCGAGCCGTAGCCGCCGGTAAAAGTCCATCCAGGAGTCGGCGTGTAGCGCAAGTTAAATTTGGCTAAACCGTTATACAATTTGAGATCGACCGGCTTGCGCGTTTGCGTTAACCCAATCGCGCATGTTGGCGCCGGTAGTTCCGCCGGGTTTGCTTGACAAGGTGTAATCCCCGTTATTCATGGTATACGGGGTGCGCGCATTGTCGACGTTAAAGAGATGCGGTATCTGGTCCCAGACAAACTCTAGATCTAACAAACCATGACGTCCCGCGCGTAGCCGGTAACTCTGATCGTTGAGACCGGTTTTCAGCGAGCCCAGTTCAAGATAGAAATCATTCTTTTTGCTATCGAGAAACAGTTCAAGCTGCGGCACTATAAGAGTTTCGGGCAGGTCACGATACTCTTCGAGTTTTGAAAGACCGCCGCTTCTGTGCCTTGGCATGCCGCCAACTTCGCCCGACCCACTGATCGTATAATCTCCCACATCAACTTGCGCCCGGGACGGAGAAACCAGAGACAGGCATACCACCGCACAGATGCTCAAAATCAAAGTCGCTGTGCGTTTCATCTTCAACCTCCTTCCCTAGCGCGTGTAGAATTTGCCGGACGGATGATTGCTGCCGTGAACCTGACTATGACAATTCGTACAACTTCTATTGAAAGCAAAAACCGACGGTCCGACGGTGGGCGACAGCGGCTTTAAGGGCCGCGGAGTTCCGGGGTGCCTGGTAGCGATATGACAAGACGTGCAAACCCGCGGGTCGGTGACTTTCAAAAGTCTGTCATTTACCGAACCATGCGGCTCGTGACAGTTGCTGCAACCCTCCATCACCGGCGGGTGTTCCCAAAGGAAAGGACCGCGTCTTTCGGCATGACAGGTGTAGCAATTTTCATTGACGCTGGTCTGCTTGAGCATGAGAAGGGTTGGGGCTGCCATGCGGGTTGTGGCAGTCGGAACAGACGATCTTCCCTTCTCTCATCGGCATGTGCGAGGAACGCATCAATTGAGCTTTGCGCTGAAGGTGGCACTGACCGCAGACTTCGATTTCTGCGCGATTGATGCCAAAGGGACTTACGTCGGTAAGCTTTGCCAGTTGCTTGCCGCTGGTTTTTTCCATCAAGGTGTGGCAGTTGACGCAAGCGATACCCCGGCTAGCGTGCGGGCTCGCCTCCCAGTAGGTTTGAATCCCTCGTTGATGGCAGCCCAAGCAAGCTTGGTTTTGGACCTTGACGGACTCACCCGAGTTTTTGCGAAAAGTGATTAGTCCGCCCACACCTTTGCCGCCGCCGGCGGCGACGTGATTGCTGCCGGGACCGTGACAGTTTTCGCAGGCCCGCGTCTCAGTCTCGTTGCGCGCATTGAAGAGAAAAATCTTGCCCATTTGCGTCTGGGAAAACTTTTCGAAGGCGGGAGCGTGACAGGCCTTGCAAACTTCATTGCCGACATAAGTAGCGGGACCTGACTTGGGCGCCTCCTTCTCCGCTGACAACGCCAATTGTGAAAGGCCAAGCAACAGTAAGCCGGCTACCATCAAGAAAAAATTTCTCCTCATGACTTCCCCACTTAACGCGCCGAAGAAAGGATTTGAACTTTAGGTTGACAATGGCTTATAACATTGAGACTTCGCGCCCGTCTATGGGTCAATCGGCCCACGTTCACGCCGCGTCTCCACCTCTAGCAGGCATGTTTTTGCAACCCCCGTGCGGAATTCTACGCGTGCGGACAACTATTGGGGTCCAAGTCGTAAATCGCCGCTTAGACGCGATTTCGCAACCTGGTTTTGTCGGGATGGTTTTTCGATTGGGTGTTGGAGAATGGCCGGACTTATGAGCGAATACGACGCAACTTCTTTATCGGTCCTGGCTCAAGCGCAAACGCCAGCACCGGCTGTTGCACTGAACCCGCCACGGCAGAGATCTTATAACTGAAGCCGCGACGCTTGCGTGCGCATGCTTTGCTCAACCCAGTATAAACTTCAACTGCCGCGCAGGCGTCGACCTCGGCGTCTAAGGACGCTTGGAATCGTCGAAGTTTTTGTCCAGAGCCTTCAACGAGTCCATCAAAATCTGCACGGCATAGGTCATGTTGTGGACGCCCTTGCTGCGATCTTCGAGAACGAACTTGTAGTTATAAAGCGCGGCCACGGCGTCGACCGGGTATTGCGTCTTGGTATTGACGAACTTGCCCTTGGCGTTGTACATCGGCTCCTTCATCGTCTGCAAAAGTCCGCTGCCTTTGTCGTTGACGAACTTCTCCAATAATCCTTGGACCTCTTCCTGCGCGGACTCCACCTTGCCGTCGCCGTCGTAATCCTGCGCCGAGGCCTTGTCGAAATAGTGCGTGCCCTTCACTTGAGTCATCGTCGCGTGACAGCCGGAGTTGGTGCAGCCCGCAGTATTGACTTTGTGCTCTTCATGGACTTCGCCGGCGATGCGAAAACTATGGCCGCCCACTGATGGCGCTAGAGAATAGCGACCGCCCGGCAGACTCATGTGACAAGTCACGCAATTGGCGTTGGGCAGAGCCGTATGCACTGAGCTTGCGTATTTTTTTCCGGTGAATTCATAAGCGTTGGTGCCCGCTAGCATGTCAGCCTGGGGACCATGGTGCGCGCCCCAACTATCAGTGGGGATATTCCGGGCGCGGACTTCGTCTTTGGGCATGCGCCGGGCGCGGTGGCAATTTGCGCATAGGTTGCTTTTATCTTTGTCGAACGTTGCACCATTGGCGAGCGTCACCTTGCTCGTCATGCGCAGGGCGAAGTTGCCGCTATCATGCGGCGCATGGCAGGTGAAACAGCCGATCTCCGAAGGATTGGCGACGAATTTTTTCGCGTCGACCTTGCCGGTTTTAGCCCGTTGAACAAACCCTTCATTGGTATGACAACCTTGGCAATCATCGGCGTTGGCGTAGCTGGCATTGCCGAGCGTCCGGTGCCCGGAGGTCTGATATTGGCTACGAATGCCGCGCACGGGAAACTTCGGCTCCGAGCCATGGCAGTCGACACAGTCTTTGGGAAGAATACTGTTTTGCGCCTGTGAATCTGCAATAGTCCAGCCTAACAGACAAAGCAGAAAGCTCCCGACAACGGTTCCATACCAATGAATTCTGGTCATCGATCTCTCTCCCGTATAATCAACAGCTCGATTCTCGATCCAAAAAAATCGCTAAGGAGAATTCTTGCGTAGTTACGGCCCGACTTTTACCGCCGTCACATCGCCTTTCGCGCCAAGACCCAGCGTCAAGGGCAGCGTCACGTAATGGCGCCGGTTGGACACCGTGTCGTCGAAGATACCAAAGCCAATGGGATAGGCAGTTCCCAGTTTCAAAACTTTGTCGTCAGCTTGCCCAGTGTTCAATTTGCGCCGCAGTTCTACGACCCAATGTCCGTCGGCGTACCGCCCAAATGCCTGGACATCCGCAGCACTGCCGTCGGGCTCGCGTAACAGATACTGCGGCAATAGATCACCGACGGCAAACTTCGCGTTCGGGTCAATCGCCACCGCGTTCTTCTTCTCGACAAGTGCCTGCTGTCCCATGCGGGTCTGGAGTTGCGACTCAGGAATGGCCCGGAAGCCGGCAAGCTTCTCGTCGTACATGAACTGTGGTTTCGGCGGATTAAAAAACGGCGAGCGGCCGGCATCGCCATTGCGATATTCCATGACCCAATCGTCGCTGGCGTAGCCGATAGCGTTAGAGCGAGCGGCGCGCCATTGCCAGAGCTCGAGGAATTTTCCAGCGGACTTGAGTTTAGCCAGATCCGCCGCCGGCTTTAGTTTATCCCATGCGCCGGCATCATCTTGCGCGGTCCGCGTAATCAACAAATATTTTCTGATGTCGCCGACCCGCCGGCCCTTGGCGCCCCAGTATGGATGTGGGTCAATCGCCTTTCTGGGAACGTCGTTGGGCATGGCGCGCATGCTATTGTGACAAGTCATCCAACATCCGACCTGGGAAAAGGTCGCGCCGGCGCCATCGTAGGCGGGCACATTATTCGGCTCATCCAATATAATCGCCAGCCGGTCCTCGTAGCTGGGAAGGATCCCCTTCTTGGTCGCTTCGGGCTTCTCTCCGCCCCACGCTACCCACTGCTTGCCGTCATAGCGCCACAGCGTGTGCATCGCATGGGGTGCTTGAGTCGGCCAGCGGAACTGGAAGTAAACGAACTCGGTGTCGTAGGCTGCGCGAACTGTCAGGTCAATGGCGGGAATCTTGCCGGCGATGGGATCGCTCTCGCGCGGGCCAGCTTGAACCAACTTGGCCCCGAGCGCTTTTTCTTGACCCGCGTGACAGGTGACGCAGCCCGTCTCTATCGCCGGGGCACCCGGATGAGCCGCGCTCGTCAAGTATTGCCATGAAGTCTGGCCGGGGTAGAACAACGTGACCGTCTTAGCCGGGATCTTTTCCCAATCGCCCGGAAAACCAAAAAGCCTCGGTCCGGTGATCTCATAAGGCGCAACGCCAAGCACGGCGCAGCTGCCGATCAGCGCACCAAACGCCAAAAGAAAAACTGCCGGCCCCGTCCAAATAAACTTATATCTCTTCACCTTCACCCCTCCGCCATTTTCTACGATAAACTCAAGAACCGTTACATCCGCGGCTTAAGAACTGCCTCAATCCTATTAAAAATTCCCGTTCGAGATGGTTATTGATTCTTATAACATCGGCCGGGAAAAGAAATCCATGGGTCAATCGGCCCACGACTATCGATTAACCGCGCTATCGCGCTCGAACTTACGTAGCGCACACCCCGACGTGGAGTGATGCGGACAGCTATCGGCAGCGAGTCCGTATATCGCCACCTCGACTCGATTACGCAATCCCAACTTACTGAGAATTTTTTCTAAATGACGCTTGACGGTTGCCGGACTTATACCCAGAACCGCGGCGATTTCTTTGTTGGTCTTGGCCCTGGAGACCAGGCTGAGTACTCGCTGTTCGGCGGCGGTGACCTTTGGCGCCAGCGGCACAGCGCGCATTCCACCGGCTGCCGATTCACTCCGAGAGTCGGCAGCACGATCAACCTCTCGGAACGACCTCGAGCGCGTCAATTTCGCCTCGGTCAATTTCGTAATTGTGGAATTCAATCTCAATGTCATATGCGTTTTCCATCCAATCCGGCCCATTGATATCGGCATACCGCCTGCGGCCCGGCTAAAAATCAGGCGCATCATTCGCCCTAACGGCGGGTGTCATCGACTAACGCTTCTTGAGATCGACGCTGAGCGCAAAGACCTCGCCATCGCGGACAAGCTCGATGTTGTCGCTTCTGACCTCGAGATTGGGATACCAAATCTCGACACGCACCTTGCCCAAGGGTACGTTTTTGATCTCGTAGTTGCCCCGGCTATCAGTCGTAGAAAAAAACGGGTGATCTTTCACGACAACGAAAGCTTCCATATTCGGGTGGGCGTTACACAAAATGCGCGCAACGCCGGGCTTGTCGAATTTCTTACTTCGAGTCTTGCCTGATGCGTACAGACCGAGATCGAAATCGTTCGCGCCGCCTTTGGAATAAACGTTGTGCCAAGACTTGTCGTTGTTTGGAAAATCAACAGTCTCACCGGCCGTAATCGCTACCACCGTGGGAATAAACTTAAGGTTGCGTTGATCGATGATTTTTTTCTGCGGCTTGGTGTGCGTCATCTGGGTTTTTATCTGGTCCTGCGCAAGACCTTCGATCGAGACCACGGCATCAGGGGCCGGTTTGCCGCCGACAGTAATCGTGCCCTTGACGATTCCAAAGCCACTCGCATCCGCGGCGCGCGCAGCCGAAGGCAGACCGATAAGCACGCCGACCAACAACCACGACATTAAGCTGTTCATTTTTTAACCTCGGGTTTTGGCACTAGGGCGAAATCCACCTTGTGAGTGGCGCCCGCTTTGACTTCAATCTGTTTCTCCTCCGTTCCCAACAGCTCGTGCCACATTTTCAGGCGGTAGATTCCGGCGGGAATATCATTGATCAAATACTCTCCGTAGGCATCCGTAACTGAGTGGTAGGGATGATCTGTAACGACGATGTAAGCGCTCATCCACGGATGAACCTCACAAAGAATTTTTACCAAACCGGGCGTTACCAGGGGCTTTCGGCTGGTCCTTCCGGGGTACATCCCGACATTAAACTGCGGCTGATCGCGCAGGAAAAATGCATGAGCCGTATGGAGGATCGGGTCCGAATTCTTGAGCAGCAGAAACTGCCCGATGCTTGCCGCCGATACGTGGGGAACGAAACGACATCCTAAATTGTCTATCTCGTGAGCCGACTCTTTTTCCATGGCTATGCCTTTGGTAATCCCCTCTAAGGTCACAACGGCATAGCGAAGCCCCTGTCCAGCTCCGACGACAAGAGTTTCGTTGGGCACATTCCTGCAGACTTCCTTGGCTTTAGTGATATGAACGGGCGGCAGCTTCGGAACCTTGCCTTCCAACTTGACGGTGCCTCGAATTGTCCCGCCGTCTTTGACGACAATTTCGTCGTACGCGAGAAGCGCACGAGGGAGAGCGACACACAACACGACTGCTAAGCTGAAACCGGTCAGTAAAATGATTTTGTTCTTCATGATGACCTGTCACATGTGCAAAGCCCATACCATCCGATCACGCTGACTCTTAGTGATTTTTGATTCAATCTTGGCTGGTCGATTGGCAAATCTAGTAATCGCCCATTGATCCCGTATTGGAAATTGGTGATTGGCAATCATCCCGCCACGCATCGCACTAGTCCTTGCTAACTTCAGCCCCTTCACTTTCCACCGCGCTGAAGTTCTTTTTTTTGTCCCTAGCCCGCTCGATGCTCACGACTTTCAATATCGCCTGTAACTCCGGCCGCTCGACGACTTCCTTCTTCAACAGCAGTTGCGCCAATTCTTCCAACGCCGGCCGGTGCGCCGCCAGGATTTCCTTTACCTTCTCGTGGCAGGTAGTGAGGATCTGTTTGACCTCGGCGTCGATCGCCCGCGCGGTGTCGTCGCTATATTCCCTGGTGCTCGGCATCGGGACCGGTAAGAACAGCGGCTGGCGCGGTCCTTCCAGCGATACCAGGCCCAAGTTCTCGCTCATGCCGAACTGGGTCACCATTGTCCGCGCGATCTCGGTGGCGCGCTGCAAATCGTTCTGCGCGCCGGTGGAGACGTCTTCGAAAATCATCTCTTCGGCGACCCGCCCACCGAGCAGTACGTAAATGCGCCCGAGCAATTCCGTGCGCGTCATCAGGTAGCGATCTTCAGTCGGGGTTTGCTGGGTGTAGCCAAGTGCCGCGAGACCACGCGGAATGATCGAAATCTTCGACACCGGATCGGCGCCGGGAACCAGCTCCGCGACCAATGCATGGCCCGACTCATGATAAGCTACGGTTTTCTTTTCCTTAGGACTCATCACGCGGCTTTTCTTCTGCAAGCCGGCAACGACTCGTTCGATCGCCTCGTCGAAATCGCTCGCCTCCACCGATTCTTTGCCCTGGCGCGCCGCCAGCAACGCGGCCTCGTTAACGATGTTCGCCAAGTCGGCGCCGACAAATCCCGGCGTCTTGGCAGCAACGATAGCCAAATCGACGGCGGGCGAGAGTTTTATTTTTTTGGCGTGGAGCTGGAGGATTTTCTCGCGACCTTTGACATCGGGCCGGTCGACCAGCACCTGACGGTCGAACCGTCCTGGACGGAGCAGCGCCGGATCGAGAATCTCCGGCCGATTGGTCGCCGCCATCAAGATCACGCCTTTATTGGAGTCGAAACCGTCCATCTCGGCGAGCAGCTGATTGAGCGTCTGCTCGCGCTCGTCATGGCTGCTAAGCATGCTCATACCGCGCGCTTTGCCCAAGGCATCGAGTTCGTCGATGAAAATAATGCTCGGCGCGTGCTCGGCGGCCTGGGAGAACATATCGCGCACCCGCGCCGCGCCGACGCCGACGAACATCTCGACGAAATCGGAACCCGAGATACTGAAGAAGGGCACGCCTGCCTCGCCGGCGACAGCGCGGGCCAGCAGAGTCTTGCCGGTGCCTGGAGGGCCGATGAGCAGGACGCCCTTGGGGATATGGCCGCCCAAGCGCTGATATTTTTCCGGGTGTTTGAGAAACTCGACGACCTCGATCAATTCGTCCTTCGCTTCGTCGATCCCTTCGATGTCAGCAAAACTGACACCGGTGGATTTCTCGATATAGACCTTCGCCTTGCTCTTGCCGATTTGCATCAAGCCGCCACTGGCACCGCCACCCATGCGATTGAAGAGAAAACTCCACAGCACGAAGAAAAGTAAGATCGGCACGACCCAGGAGAGCAGCGTCGGCAACCAGTCGCTGGAGACCTCCCCTTTGAATGGAACACCGGCCTCTTCGAGTTCGGCCGTGAGCCGCGGATCATCAACGCGCACGACCATAAAGGCCACCGGCTTTTTGGCAGCGTCGCCGAGTTCTGTGATTTTCTCCGCGGAAAATACTTCTTTCAGCCCCTCGCTCTTGATCATGCCGCCGATGGTCTGATCGCGCACCACCACTTCTGCAACCTGGCCTTTCTTGACCAGGGCCTTGAACTGGCTGTAGCTGATGGTTTCGACCGTTTTGGCGAGTAGCGCGAACTGCGCGAAAAACATCAGCCCCAGGGCGAGGATGAAATAGATGACGGAAAAATCTGTTTTCTTCTTCTCCACAAGCTTCTCTTCAGCCCGTCTCACAGCGCGCGCTTGATCGCTCGCCAAGGTTAGGCGATCAACTCTGATCCCACACCACCCGAACGAACTTGTTGTTATGCGACCAGTTGTAAGCGACCTTGCCGCCGCGCGCTTTGCGCAACGAACGACCCAAGCGCTGCGCCAGCTTCTCCGTCGTGGTTTCCACTCGCCAACCGTCGCCGGCCGCCGCCAGGAGCATGATCCGCTCCAAGGGGTTCTTTTCGCGCGCCTGCGCTTCTTCGTTGCGCAGCAGTCGCAGGATTTCACCGCGATCCCGTTCCGCCACTCCACGCAGATGCACTTCGCCGCTGACGGAATGGGCCTTGATCTTCTGGCATGCCGGACAAAAAATCCCATGCTGCCGCGCCGATGGGCTGAATCCCGGCGGCGCGGTTAAGGTCCAGCGCCGCCGGTGATAGAAGGCGCCGCAACCGCTGCATTGAATGATCTCCGCCGGCGATCGGCGCGGCAAGAATGTGTCGTGAAACACATCAATGCGCTTTTTATAGTTGGTGTTGTATTTCTTCGCTGCCGATCTCATGATCCGCTCCTTAGGTTTTGGCCGTCAGCGTATCGAACCACTCGCCCAGCGGGCCGCGGCTGACTTTGCGCACTACGCCTTCTAACTCGCCCCGGTCCATCCATATACCGCCGCACTTATCGCAGCGGTCGAGAGCGAAACCTTCAAAGGTATAACTCTCCAAGTGGCCGGCACACTTGGGACAGCGCAGATCGATTACTGTTTTCTCGACTTTCTGTAGCTTCGCTTTGAGCTTCGCCATCAGTTCGCGGTCGCGCTCGGCAAAATAGATATCTTCCTTGGCACGCTCGACCAGTTTCATGGTTTCGCCGTAGCGATCCTTCTCGTCCGTCATGACAGCACCTCCAATCGATCTTACTGATAAGCTGAGCAGATTTGGTGCCAGACCGGCGTCAGAGTTCCCTCAAGCGACGCTAGGTATTATCGCAGTCTAGTTAACCGGTGAGTTCGGGCGCATAGAATAATTCGCGAACTCGCGAAACCAGCCGGGTGCCTCTCTCAAGAATGACAAGATCAAGATAGAATCGCCCATCGACAGATGACAAAACCAGGGCATTCGTTTTGCGTAGATGAGAAATTAGGATTGCCACTACGCCGACAAATGGTGATAGGAGCCGGCATGAACACAATTTCTTTTTTGCTTGCGCTGGCATAGCTTCTGCGGTTTTAACGACGAGTGGCTGCCGCGACCATCAGACCCCGGCGCCGCACTACAAAATTAACGCGCAACGAATCGAGAAACTGTAATGGCGGAAATCTTCGGCTTCGATGCCTACGCCCCCAAAGAGGTCGCCGAGCGGGTTGAGACCGTCGGCGTCGCCAAAGCGCGCTTGCCGCTGCTTTCGCAGATCGCCCTCGGCGTCCTCGCCGGCGGCTTCATCGGTCTCGGCGCGCTCTATTTCACGCTCGTCACCAGCGATGCGACTCTCAGCTTCGCCGTCAGCCGCGTACTCGGCGGCGTGGCCTTTTCGCTTGGACTGATCTTGGTGGTCGTCGCCGGAGCCGAACTCTTCACCGGCAACAATTTGCTTGTCATGGCCTGGGCAAGCCGTCGGCTCTCGACCAACGAACTGCTGCGCAATTGGCTGGTCGTCTTTTTCGCCAATTTCGCCGGCGCACTCGGCCTCGTCGGACTGGTCTATTTATCGAATCACTGGCAGATGAACGGCGGCGCGGTGGGAATCCAAGCGGTCAAGATCGCCGCGGCCAAAGCCGCGCTGCCTTTTGCCGAGGCGTTCTTTAAGGGCCTGTTGTGCAACATTCTCGTTTGCTTGGCTATCTGGCTCGCCCTCGCCGGCCGCAGCATCGTCGATAGGCTCTGCGCCATCGTTTTTCCGATCTCCGCCTTCGTCGCCGCCGGCTTCGAACATAGCATCGCCAACATGTACTTCATTCCGCTCGGCATCTTGCTCAAGGACCATGTCCAGGCAGGCGGCGCCGAACAATTGTCATGGACCGGACTGTGGTGGAATCTCGCCCCGGTCACCCTCGGCAATATCGCCGGTGGCAGCCTGATGGTCGCGTTGGTCTATTATTTGTTTACCGCCGTTCGCCTGAACCTTGATCTCATCATGCGCCACATTTTGTTGGCTGGACACGGGAGCTGACGAAGTAAATAGCTAGCAATGACCGATTCCCCCTTTGAAAAAGGGGGATTAAGGGGGATTTGATGTGGTGTTGGGGGCGGGTTTTTCGCACTAGGTCGGTAATCCTCTGCGACGGTGGCGCCGCATGAAAGAAAAAAATCTCCCCTGGCCCCTCTTTTCCAAAGAGGGGAATAGGAGAACTCGCCACGACTTGAGCCGCTAACCAAACTTCATCGCGTCTCCCACACCCGCCGTGTTCAGCCGAAACTTATGGTTAACAATGTGACCTTGATGGGGAATCGCGCTTGCGATCATCAATGGCGAGGGAGCCTTGTGCGCAGGAATTTTTCGCAGGCAACCGCCAGCGTATCGAGGGTTGCATCGGTGTCCAGCTCCAGACGGGCAGCCGCTGGGATATCGTCCAGCGCTTCGAAGACATCCTTTTGTTGTTTATAGATTTCCCAGCGGCCATCCGACACATCCGTCCCTACGCGCCGCCCGTTGAGCCAATCGTTCTTGAGTAATATCATCTGAGACCAGGCAGTGAATCGCCAGCAAGGGAATCTGCTGCTTTTGCGCCAGACCGAGAATCTTTTGCCGCTGCGAACGTTTCATAAAAGTCCCATCGAGAATGACCCCGCGTCCGCTGAGGATCAGCTTCTCCGCCTCCCGGGCCATCTTCGCGTAGGTTTTCTCGGTCATGCCGGCGCTGTAGATGCCCTGGTTGTACGGCGCCGGCTGGCGGCCCTGCTTTCCCGCCAGCTCTTTTCGCACAACGTCCGAATTGATCGTCGGCACTCCCGTGCGCGCGCTCAGCTCTCGCGCCAGGGTCGACTTGCCGCTGCCGGTCAGACCGCTGACGATGGCGATGAACGGCTGCGCCGGCGTCCAGGCCAGACGTGCCGCGTAGCGCGCATAGCGGCTCGCGCCATGCGAATCCGCTTGCACCCCGCAAAGCGTAGACCTTGGCGCGCACCAGGGCGCGATAACATCGCCAAAACGGCAACAATTCGTCCGCCTCGGCATCGTCGATCGACTCGCGGTAGCGTTGGAGAAACGGCGCAACCAGGCTGTCGCCGCCGCGCACTTCTATATCCATCGATCAAAAAAGCGATTTCAGAGGCGAGATCGCATTGGCGAAATTTCGGCTCAAACTCGATGCAATCGAAGATCTGAATCCCTTCCGGGGCGAAACAAACATGTTCGGTGTGCAGATCGCCGTGGACATCGCGCAGCCATCCATTTGCCGCGCGCCGTTTGAGAGTCTCGCAGTGGCGCAGGAAAAACTCCGCGCCAAACTCTTCGATGGCATGGCAATTCTCCGCATCGATGACTTGGCTTGAGGCCTGCGCCAAATCGGCAAGGTTGTCGTTCCATTGTGCTCGCACCAGCGCTGGATAGCGATCCGGCTCGATGACCGGTGACGCGCTCCGCGTCGGTGTGAAAGCGTGCCAATAGTTCCGCCAACTCGCGCATCATCGCCGCCGTCACCTGGCCGGTGTCGAGAAGAAACGGCAGCATGCGTTTGTCCGGCAACCGGCGCATTACCAGCGTATACTCCGTCGGCTCGGCCCACCCACCCAGCCGCCAACCCAGATCGTCGAAGGTGATCGGCAGCACGCCGATGTACACTGACGGCGCCAAGCGCCGGTTGAGGCGCAGCTCTTCCTGAAGAAAATAACGGCGCTTCTCGACGGTCGAGTAATCGAGAAACGAGTAACGTACCGCCTTCTTCACCTTGTAGACCAGCTCATCGGCAAAGAAGATGTGCGAGATATGGGTTTCTTTGTGGCTCACGCATGGCCGGCGGTTTGGGATAGAACTCCGGCTGCAGCATCGCCGCCACCAGCGAATCTTGGGCTTCTGTAGTCATCGATTTAGCGCTTGCAACTAATCCCGTGCGCCATCGGCTTCCCTCGCCAATCCATCCGAGAACCATCCGCAATAACAGTGCCACGGCACCCCCGGCTTAAAGACAGCCCGGGTGGTAATCACATCCTGGGCCGAAGGCGGAGAATCTCGTCCCCATAAGACCTTGAAAATGCGCGAAGTCTCCTCTTGCTCGGCATGACATCGCATAGGTTTGTGCGCGTCGGGCAAAGTCGCGGCAGCAGGGGAATTCTTGCAAAGCGGAAATACCACTCCGGCGATTTGCAGAAGATGGAATTCTGTTAGAGTGCGAACTTACGAGTCTAGGAGCGGACTTGAACTAAGGGATGCCGAGATCTTCGATCTTGCGGTAGAGAGAGGAGAGGCTGATGTCCAGGAGTTTAGCCGCTTCCTTGCGATCCTGGTTAGTGTGCTCGAGCACGCGGGCGATATGCTTTTTTTCGAACTGATTGATTGAATCCTTCAAGTTGAAGGTAAACGCCGCCTGGCCGGCGCTACTGGCGATCACCGCGGCGGGCAAATCTGTGAGCGCAATGCGCTCGCCTTCGGCAAGAATCATCGTATGCTCGATGACGTTGTCGAGCTCGCGCACATTGCCTTTCCACGGCAGCGCCATCAGGAGTTGCACGGCATCGGCGTCGATGCCGTCGAAAATTGCGTTTGAGCTCCGGGTTGTGGCGCTTGATAAAATAGTCGATCAACAGCGGAATATCCTCGGGACGATCCTTTAAAGGCGGGATGTGGATCTCCATGACATTCAACCGGTAAAAAAGATCCTCGCGGAAACGGCCCGCCGCCACTTCTTGGGTCAAGTCGCGATTGGTTGCCGCCAAGATACGCACGTCGATTTGCCGTGGTGTCGTCGTGCCGATGGGGAGAATTTCTTTGGCTTCGAGGGCGCGCAGCAGTTTGACTTGCAGATGCTGCGGGATCTCGCCGATCTCGTCGAGAAAAATCGTCCCGCCCCTGGCTTTCTCCAACAATCCTTCTTGATTGGCGAAGGCGCCGGTAAACGAGCCCTTCATATGGCCGAATAGCAAACTTTCCAGCAGCGTCTCCGGCAGCGCGCCGCAGTTGACCGGCAAAAACAGTTTGTCCTTGCGCTCGCTCAGCGCGTGCAGCGCCAAGGCGATCAGTTCCTTGCCGGTGCCGCTGGCGCCGGTAATTAAAACCGTCGCCTGAGTGTTGGCGACTTTCTTGACCAAGTCGAGCACGTCGCGCAGCGCTTTGCTCTTGCCGATGATGTTGTCGAGGTGAAATTCCATGGCTAGATCTACATTAAGCCCCGTCTCTTGCGGCGGGAACAACTAAAAGTTTCAAAGGGGGCGAGCATCCCCTTGCAATATTTAAATTGGCAGCGGGGTTAATTCCCCGCGCGAGTAGCTTCGTTAATGGAAACGGCAAATCGCCCGCGGGTTGGCTATAGCGTCAGAGCCTTTCCGCCGCGGACAACAGCTCGGGGTTGGCACAGAATCGCCGCAGCGCGGCCTTGAGTTTTTGTCTTTGAATGCTCGCCGGGACGCCGAGATTTTCCATCGTCTTGGCGATCTGTTCCCCGCCCAAATGAGTCAGCTTGCTATAGATCGCGTCGATCTCTGAGCTTTCGATATCGACAGCGATGCGAAAGGCCTCTTCCACCGTCAACGAAGCCGTGCCTTGGGCAAGAAAAGCCTTCAGCCGCAGACTCAGCTGTTGGGCCTTGTCGCGGTTGATCATCGGGTCCAAGGTCGGTTCGTCAAAATTTTCGATGATCTCGCGGCACGCCTGTAAGATGCAGCCATGCTGCTCTTCTTCCCTGGCCATCTCCCACCAGAAATCGCGCAGTTCCGGCTGGGCCAGAAACAGATGCGAGAAGCGGAAGTAAATCTTAGCAACCAGCCGTTCGATCGCCGCGAAACGTCTCAGGGGATCGAACGGTTCCTCGGTAGTCATGCGCTTGTTAAGATTCTCCTTGAGAAATTCCAGCAGCTCCACATGCTTTTCCGAATCGCGAATCATCGAATCCAACAGGACCTTGAACAGCCCGTGATAGTAACCGCTGCTCTCTTCAAGCAGGGTTTTGTATTCCTTGATCCCTTCTTTTTCAATCCGGATAAACTCTTCGGTCGACGTCGCGCAATCTGCCGTTTGCCGCTCGCGACATCGTCGCCGCCTTCGAGGCTGCCGGCTGGCTTTGTCCAGGTCAGGCTCCCTTTTAGCGTTGCCACCATGGCGTGGACCACCGCTCGATGCTTTTCTTCGTCCGAAATGATCATCTGCAAGCAAAAAGCGGGTCATCGGGTTGGCCGTTTCACCGAGACTCTTCTTGTAGATTGCGATCGACTGCTCTTCCTTCGCTTCATGGGCTTCGAACTCATTGAGCAACCGTTCAATGGGCGAGATCCCTTCCGGTGTCTTCATCAAGTCGAACATCGTGCTCATGTCTCCTAGCTCATCCATGACCTTCTCCCTTCTCTATCAAATGGCTGGCGAGGATGTTGCCCCGTCAGACTTGCCTAATGCGCCGCTCCCCTATCGCTTGACCTTCTCTGCGCATAACCTATCCCTCATTTTGCCTTTGTACTTTTACTTCTCCCTATTATCCACACGCTAGCGCAATGAGTGTGCCAGGGAAATTTAACCGGAACTTCGGCGCGTTTATCATAGATAGCGGCGGAACTCTTCGCAGCGACAGGAATCGAAACCTGGCAATTTCGCAGTTGTGCGAAAGCCATTGATCGATTAGTTCATTTCACCTCTGGCATTGCGGAAATTATCCGGCACAATAATCGCAAAGCATTACGTCATCATGGCAAACCACCAACCTTCTCTAAAAGATAATCTCGGCATTCTTGTCGGCGGCGGACCGGCTCCCGGCATCAACGGCGTCATCGGCGCGATCACCCTCGAAGCGCGCACCCGCGCCCGCAAAGTCATCGGCATCTACGATGGCTTTCAGTGGCTGATGCAGGGCGACGCCAACCATGCAAGAGAACTCGACCACGACGACGTGTCGCGCGTCCACTTCCAGGGCGGCTCGATCTTGAATACCTCGCGCGCCAATCCGACCAAGAAGCCGGAGGATCTCGAGCGCGTTGTCGCGATCCCTGGACAGACTCGGCATCGGCTATCTCGCCACCATCGGCGGCGACGACACGATGTTCGCGGCCAGCCAAGTGGCCAAGGCACGCGCAGGGACGCATCCGCGTCTGCCATGTGCCCAAAGACCATCGACAATGATTTGCCGCTGCCGGGCGAGACACCGACTTTCGGCTTTGAGACCGCGCGCCAACTGGGCAGCGATCTGGTGCAAAATTTGATGGAAGACTCGCGCACCACCGGCCGCTGGTATTTCGTCGTGGTCATGGGCCGTTCCGCCGGTCATCTCGCCCTCGGCATCGGCAAGTCCACCGGCGCCACCCTCACCCTCATCCCGGAGGAGTTTGCCGGACCGATCCGCATGATGACCGTGTGCGACATTCTCGAAGGCGCCATGCTCAAACGCCAAGCGTTATGGAATCGCTCCGACGGCGTCGCCGTGATCGCCGAAGGACTGCTCGAGCATATGGCCGATCGAAGAACTGCAAGGCATCGAAGGCGTGCGCATCGCCCACGACAGCTACGGCCATCTGCGTCTTGCCGAGGTCGATCTCGCCTATATCTTGAAAGACGCTGGTCGAGCATCGTTTCGCCAGCCGCGGCGCGTCGGCCGCCATTGTCCATAAAAATATCGGCTACGAGCTGCGCTCGGCGGCGCCCGTCGCCTTCGATTGCGAGTATGTGCGCACCCTCGGCTACGGCGCCGTGGAGTTTCTGCTCAACCCAAGCGCCGCGGTGGCCAAGCTCTAGCGGCGCTTTGGTTTGCCTGGTCGACGGCCAGCTCGATTACCTCGATTTCACCCGGTCTGCACGATCCCAAGACCGGCAAGACCCGCGTTCGCTCGGTAGACATCTACACACCGTCTTACCGGGTCGCGCGCGAATACATGATTCGCCTGGAGAAAGAGGATTTTAGAGACGACGAAAAGCTCCGGCAACTGGCCCAGGCCGCGTCCTCGACCCAGCACTTTTGCTCGCCGGAGCAGTTTCGCGACCGCTATCAATATTTGACCACGGATTTAAGGGGCTGCAACTAACAGGAGAAGGCATGGCAAGGACAACCCAACAAAAGTCGCAATCAATGGCTTTGGCCGGATTGGCCGCTTGGTGCTGCGCACGCTACTCGAGCGCTGCAAGAAAGAACTCACCGTGGTCGCCATCAACGACATGGCGGACTTGAAAACCAACGCCCACCTGTTTCGCTACGATTCGACCTACGGCATTTATCCCGGCAAGGTCGAATGCGCCGACGGCGTCGATGAAGATCGACGGCAAGTCCATCGCCGTGCTCAATCAAAAAGATCCCGCCCGCCTGCCGTGGAAACAGCTCGGCGTCGACATCGTCATCGAAGCCACCGGGGTTTTCACCGACGGCGCGCAAGTACGCGCGCATCTCGATGCCGGCGCTAAGAAAGCGATCGTCACCGCGCCGGCGACCAATGAAGACATCACGCTGGTGCTGGGCGTTAACGATGGCGACTACAATCCGCGCAAGCATCATATCGTCTCCAACGCTTCGTGCACGACCAATTGCCTGGCGCCGGTGGCCAAAGTACTGCACGACAGCCTTCGGCATCGAGCGCGGCCTGATGACCACCATCCACGCTTACACCAACGACCAGAGAATTCTCGACCTGATGCACAAAGACCTGCGCCGCGCCCGCGCCGCGGCGATGAACATCGTGCCGACGAGCACCGGAGCGGCCAAAGCGATCGGCTTGGTCATGCCGGAGTTGAAAGGCAAACTGCACGGCCTTTCGCTGCGCGTACCGACCTCAACGGTGTCCGTGGTCGACCTGGTCGTCGATCTCAAGAAAGCCGCGTCGGTCGAAGCGATCAATGCGCGCGCTCAAAGAAAGCGCCGAAGGCAAGATGAACGGCATCCTCGCCTTTTGCGACGAGCCGCTGGTATCCAGCGATTTTCGCGGCCATACCGCGTCGTCCATCGTCGACGGACTTTCCACCGTGGTGCTTGAAGGCAAGATGGCCAAAGTTCTAAGTTGGTACGATAACGAATGGGGCTACAGCTGCCGGGTCGCCGACTTGGCGAAACTGATGGTGGCCAAGGGACTTTAACAAGGAGCAAAACCATGATCGCCAAAGATATCATGACCCGTGACATCATCACCGTCAGCTCCGACCATGAGCGTGAAAAACTTAGCCATGACGCTGATCAAGAATCAGATCAGCGGCGCGCCGGTGGCCGGCAAAAACGGCAAGATCGTCGGCGTCGTCTCGGAAGCCGACATCATCGCCAAGAAAGGCAAAGACGTCAAATCGATCATGAGCAAGAAAGTCATCAGCGTGAGCGAAGAGACCTCGGTCGAGGAAATCGCCCGCTTGATGACCGCCCACGCGATCAAACGCCTGCCGGTCATGAAGGACGGCGCCATCGTCGGCATCGTCAGCCGCGCCGACATCGTCAGCGCCATCGCCCAAGGCGAGCATGTCGCGATCCACACGCCGATCTACGATCTTGTAAAAAACCTTCTCCAGTCAACGCTGTATTCACCTTGCGCCGACGCGTAGTGGTTCAGCTTGCAGTCCGCGCAATGCATTTCGCCTGCAAGCGCTTTCTCGCTGCGCTCGAAATGACAGCCGCATAGTCGCCTCGTCATCTCGACCAAAGTGAGAGCTCGATCCACTGGACATACCGCCGCAGTTGCGTCTCGCAGCCGTCGCTCAAGGTCACTAAAGCATTCTTAATTGTGAGAAGTATTTCCACGCCGATTCCAATCGATAGGAAATTTTCCGAACGATCGTCCGAAAAACTTCTGTTACTGCGCTCATTCCGTCGGTTAACATCTGGCATCGCCCTTGCGATGAGTTCTGGCCAATTGCGCTGACACCCCTTTGCGGTGCGACAAAATCGACAACTCATCAGGGAGGAATCATGGCGGAGCGCATCACCAATTTCGACGACTGGAAAGATCTGTTTTACAAATGGCAAAAGGATATCGGCTTCGATCCCGAGCTGGTCAAGGATTACAAGTTCGATGCGATCTACGATGAGGGCACCAGCCCGACCATCGAGTTCGGCGAGTTCAAAGGGCCGGAAAAAATTCGAAAAGGTTCTCGACATGCCGACCCAGGACATGCGCGACTCGTTGCTCCATTTGATCTTTTATCAGGGCGACACCGAATTCGGCTCTTCGGAACAGCAGCGCAAACTGATCGACAGCGCGCCCAGCGACTACGATCGCCAGTGTCTGATTCGCGTCATGCGCGAAGAGCAGCGCCATGGCTGGCAGATGTGCCATGTGCTGATCTCCAACTTCGGCGATTCCGGCAAATTGGAAGCGCGCAAGCTGCTCGAACGCCACGCTTATGACAACTCCCGGCTGCTTGGCGCTTTAACAAGAACGTCGACGACTTCATCGACTTCGTCACCTACACTTGCTTCATCGACCGCGACGGCAAGTATCAGCTCACCATGCTGCATCATTCGAGCTTCGCGCCGTTGTCGCGCAGCATGGGACCGATGCTGAAGGAAGAAGCCTTTCATTTGTTCACCGGTCAGACCGGTCTGGCGAGAATCGTCAAAGCCGGCAAAGTGCCGATTCCGATCCTGCAAAAATATCTGAACAAGTGGCTGTCGACCGGCTACGACCTATTTGGCAAAGACCATTCGACTTCCGCGGCTCGCTTCTATCGCTGGGGCTTCAAGGGACGGTTCGACGAAGCCACCGCCAAGGAACCGCCAAAGGATCTCGACCGCCTGAACGAGGAAGCGCGCATTCTCTATTACAAAGAAGACTGCGAAATCATCGACGGGTTGAATCGGCTGATTCCCGAAGGCAGCCCCAAACTACGGGCGCCGGACATGAAGTTTAACCGCCAGATCGGCGACTACGAGGGCAAGATGTATCAGCGTCGAAGGCAACCCACTGTCCGAGGCCGAGTATAAGAAGCATCTCGAAGAGGTCTTGCCGGGTCCGGCGGATCGCAAAGTCTTGGAACCGATCTTCAAGGCCGGCAACTGGATGTCAGCGGGCGCGGCCAACGCCTAACCATTGCCCGAAGCTCGTCACGGCGGCGCGCGTTCGTCGTTCGCGCCGCCGTGACGCTCGCAAGGATTAACTTTCCGGCCGGTGTAAGGGAGCGCACTATGCCTCAAGATGCGACCGCGATGGACGCGCGCCGAGATCTCGACCTTGCGCTGGATGCCAAGTGGCTATCCGGCCTATGGAACGTCAGCAACGAGGATCGCACCGGCGAGCCCAAAACCAAAGTCAAACCTCATCTGTGGAAATGGGCCGATGTCTACGACTCGCTGCAACGGGCGCGCGATGTCATCGGCATCGGCCCCGGCACTGCCGAACGGCGCTATATCCGCTTGGTCAATCCAGGGCTCAACGATCGACAAGTTGACCGCGCACACCATGCTCTTCGGCTTTCAATTGATTCAACCCGGCGAAGTCGCGCCGGCGCACCGCCATACCATGACCGCCTTCCGTTTTGTCCTCCAGGGCAAAGGGGCGTTCACCAATGTCGACGGCGAGAAGATGCTCATGCAGCCCGGCGACTTGATCCGCACGCCGCAGTGGGCCTGGCACGAGCATGAAAACCAAGGCAGCGAAGCGATGATCTGGGCCGATGGCCTCGATGTGCCGTTGATCGAAACACTACAAGTCGTGTCCGTCGAGCGCCGGCATGAGGAGCGGCTGCGGGTTAAAGAAGGGACAATCCATCCGTCGCTTTACGGCATGATGCGTCCGGCCGGCCAAGCCGCGCAACAATTGGTTGCGCCGCTGCACTATCGTTGGTCGGACACCTACGCGGCCCTGCAGCGGCTCGCCGAGAAAGTCGCCGATCCCTACGACGGCGTCGCTTTGGATTATGTCGATCCTTTGACCGGCGGCCCGACCTTCCCGACCCTGCTCTGCCGCATCCAAATGTTCCGTCCCGGCGAGCAGACCCAGAGCCATCGCCATCGCAGCACCAGCATCTACCATGTCTTTCGCGGCAGCGGCACGACCCAGGTCGACGGCAAGACCTTGGCATGGGAGCAAGGCGGACAGTTTCGTCGTGCCGCTATGGAGCTGGCACAGCCATGCGAATCTACGTCAGGCGATCTGGACAAATCAAAAAAGTTTTACGGCGAAGTCGTCGGCCTAAAAATCTCCGACGAGTTGCCGGGCTTGGATGACCGCAGCCGACCCGCCGATCAATGGCGCCGCCTAGACCATGTTTAGTTGAGGTAAACGAAATGCAAAGCTGGTTTCCGGAAAACGTCTCGACTTACGGTGGCGATGTCGATGGCATCTTTTGGTTTATCTTCTACATCGTCACCGTTTGGTTTTTCCTCACCGAAGGGCTGATTCTTTACTTTGTCTTTCGCTATCGGCGCAAACCCGGCCGCAAGGCAGTTTACGCGGCGGGCGATACCTGGGCGCAACTGGCTTGGATTCTCGTCCCAATGGCGATCGTGGTCGTGCTCGACTCTGTTCATTGACATTCGCGGCGCCGACGTCTGGGCCAAAGTGAAACTGCAACGTCCGCCTACCGATTTCGTCGTGCATGGGATCGGCAAGCAGTTCAACTGGGAATTTGTCTACGCCGGCGCGGACGGGAAATTCGGCACGGACGACGACATCAAGACCGACAACGAACTGCATGTTCCGGTCGGCAAACCGATCCAGGTCATCCTGATGTCCAAGGACGTGATCCACAGCTTCTTCCTGCCGCATTTTCGCCTCAAACAAGACGCCATGCCGGGAAGAAATATTCCGGTATGGTTCGAGGCGACCAAGACCGGCCAGTTCGAAATTCCCTGTGCGGAACTTTGCGGCTTTGGCCATTCGGGAATGAAAGGCCTCTTGGTAGTTCACACGCCGGACGAGTACCAGAAATGGTATCAAGGAAAAACGACCGGCTCGGGGGCCTAACCAAAACATCGGACCACCACAGAAGAGGTAAAACCCGTGAATGAGATAGCGACAAATCCGCACGCCCATAGTGACAATCGAAGTTTTGTCAGCCGTTACGTTTTTTCGACCGATCACAAAGTCATCGCCAAACAGTACTTGAGCCTCTCATTATTTTGGATGCTTTTGGGCGCCGGCTCGGCGTACTTGATTCGCTGGCAGATCGCCCATCCCGACACGGAAGCCTTTGGTTGGGGCTACATCGAGCCGAACGTCTACAATCAGTTGGTCACCATGCACGGCACGATCATGGTTTTCTTTGTCGCCATGCCGCTATTGCTCGCGGCCTTCGGAAATTTCTTAATCCCGCTCATGGTCGGCGCCCGCGACATGGCGTTTCCGCGCCTGAACATGCTGTCGGTGTGGATTTTTACATTGGCTTCGATCGTCTTGGTCACGTCGTTTTTCGTTCCCGGCGGCGCAGCAGCCGCCGGTTGGACAGGCTATCCTCCGCTATCGGCCAAGAACGAATACACCGGTGGCGGCTATGGTATGGATCTCTGGCTACTCGCCCTCGCCCTGGAGTTTGCCTCGTTCCTGCTCGGCGGCATCAACTTTTTGACGACGGCAATTAACATGCGCGCGCCGGGGATGACGCTGATGCGCCTGCCGATACTCGTTTGGATGCAACTGATTGCCGCGGTGGTTTTTATGCTGTCGGTCGGTCCGACCATCGCCGGCGCGATATTACTCCTCATGGATAGAAACTTGGGCACGACTTTTTACGCCCCTGACGCCGGCGGCGATCCTCTACTCTGGCAGCACTTGTTCTGGTTCTTCGGCCACCCCGAGGTTTACGTGGTCCTGCTGCCGGGGCTGGGCATCATTTTGGAAATCATTGCCGTGTTCGCGCGCAAACCGGTGTTCGCCTACCGGCCGATCATCTACGCATCGATCATTTCCGGTTTCCTGAGTTTCATGGTCTGGGCGCACCATCAATACGTCAGCGGCATGGACCCGCGACTCGCTATGCCGTTCAGTATCACGACAATTATCATTTCGGTGCCCTTCGCCTTGGTGATCTTTTCGATCATCGCCACTCTGTGGGGTTCTTCGATGATTTTTACCACACCGATGCTTTTTGCCG
Source organism: uncultured delta proteobacterium (assembly GCA_963847445.1). Classification (GTDB taxonomy): domain Bacteria; phylum Desulfobacterota; class Binatia; order UBA9968; family UBA9968; genus DP-20. The sequence goes on from CAWJZV010000028.1 coordinate 47,466, forward strand.
TCGGCACTCTGGGGGTTTTCATCTTCGGCGGCCTGACGGGCATTTTTAACGGTTCCGCGCCGGTCGATATTTATATCCACGATACCTATTTCGTCGTCGCCCATTTTCACTACACGCTGATCAGCAATGTCTTTTTTGGCGGTTTCGCCGGACTTTATTTTTGGTTCCCGAAGATGTTCGGTCGCATGATGAACGAGACCTTGGGTAAGATCCATTTCTGGCTCACCTTTGCATTCTTCAATCTAATATTCGGACCGATGCATGTGGTCGGGCTCGGTGGCATGATGCGGCGCATCGCCAATCCGACCCAATATGATTTCTTGAAGCCGGTGGAACCGCTCAATATCTTCATCACGCTGATGGCGATTCTCTTGATCCTTTCGCAATCCGTCTTTGTCATCAACTTCTTCTGGAGCCTATTGGCCGGCAAAGTCGCCGCCGCCAATCCGTGGCAAGCCAACACTCTGGAGTGGACCACCAGCTCACCGCCGCCGCACGAGAACTTCGATGTCGACCCCCGTGGTCTACCGGGGCGCTTACGAGTACAGCTTGCCGGGTCAAAAAGAAGATTGGTTGCCGCAAAATTTGGATTTGGGAGACAGCGCAAAAGCGGCGGTTCACTGAACGAAGGCTGACCGCAACGAAGGCATCAGCATTTGAAACGCCCTTGGGAGGAATCACTTTGACGACAAACGCAATGACGTTGGATAGTACTAACGAGCCTTACGGCAAAGTCGGCACCTGGTGGTTTCTTTCTTCGGAGATCCCGACGTTTGGCGCCATTTTGGTTGCCTACATCGTGATGCGGCTCGGCAGCACCGGTTGGACCGAAGCCTCGCACCACTTGAACTTCAATATCGCGCTCATCAATACCTTTATCTTGCTCACTAGCAGCATGACCATCGTCATGGCCCATGGTGCGGTGCAAGATGGGGATTTCAAACGCACGGCGAAGTTCTTGGGACTGACGGTCCTGCTGGGCCTTGGCTTTCTCGGCATGAAGGCGTTTGAGTATAGCACCGAGATCAGCCACGGCTTCTTGCCGAGCTCGGGGATCTTTTGGTCTTTTTATTACGGCATGACCGGGCTGCACGGCCTCCATGTAGTGGCTGGGATTATCATCAACTTGGTACTATGGATCCAGGCCGTCAAGGGAACCTTGGCGCAGCACAGCCACCGGGTCGAATTAGCCGGTTTGTATTGGCACTTTGTCGACATCGTCTGGATCTTTCTCTTTCCGCTTCTCTATCTTGCTTAATCGGAGACCCACATGAGCAACGCCCAAACCCGTCAAACTCTTGTGATCTGGTACTGGCTGATGGCGCTCGTCGTCGTCTCGGTCGGCGCAAGCGTCGTATTGCCGAAGGCCGAAGCGCTGATGCTGATCTTTGCCGTCGCGGTGATCAAAGCGCTGTTAGTCGCGCGCAACTACATGCATTTGAAGACACGAAAAAGCGATCTATCTACGCGATCGCCCTGGTGCCGCTGGCCTTCGTGGTCATTTTTCTCTTCGGCCTGTTCCCCGATTTCGTCTACCACGCGACGAAACCGTAAACAGCCCAAGCGCCGCGCCAGAAATCGGCGGAGCGCTGCTCGAACTCGAGGCTCGGATCGTCAGGCCGCATCGCTGCCGTCAACAACGCCAAACTGATGATCTAAGTATTCGGCGAAGATGCGGCAGACATCCATGGCTGATAGAATACCCGCCAGTTTGCCCCTGCGGGTGACGATCGCCGAACCGATATGCCGCAGCGCCATCTGCGCGACCACTTCGCTCAATGGCGTATTGAAAGCGACGACATAAGGATCAATGACCATGACATCGCGGGCACGCAACCGTGATTTCTCTTCCGGCGGCGACACTTCGCGGCAGACGATGATGCAGATCGCGCTCCGACACGATGCCAACGAGTTTGTCCTTCTCCTGGACCGGTAAGTGGCGAATGCCACGTTCGTCCATCATCTTCTCCAACCTGCCGAGCGGATCGCCGCTGTTGACGAAGTACGGAAACGATGTCATTACCGCCCCGACAATGGGCATTTTCTTGGGTGATTTCACGACCTCTCCTTCCTGGTTATCGACCGCCGCGGGCAAACTGCGCTACCGACATCATGCTGGCCGCATCGACAGCACCGGGCAGCCCGCCCGCGCCACTACCTTGGCGGTGACGCTGCCGAGCAGGACCTGCTGAAAGCCGGTGCGTCCATGGGTCGACATGACGATCAAGTCGGCGTTTTCGCTCCGCGCCTTTTCGACGATCTTATTGTAGGGCACGCCGGCCTCGACGATCTCGGTCACCTCGACTTGCTCCATCAGGTCGGCAAAGTGCTCTGTCATGAATGCATGCAAGCGTTCTCTCTGTTGCGGCAACAAGGCATTAGCGGGATTGAGCTTGTCGTCGCTGCCGAGCCAATCGCTGTCTTCGCTAATCACATGATAGACGATCACCGCGGCGCGCCGCTCCATGGCGAATTCTAGAGCATAGCGCAGCGCCGGTCGCGATAGATTTGACAGATCCGTCGGCGCGAGGATTTTGCTGGTTTTGATCACATCACCCTCCTATGCGGCAAATTCCAATGAAATTCCATGGAGAACAAGAGCAAGAACTACGCCTTCGCGGCCGCGCTGTTAGGTAAAACAAATCCGCGGTCTCTACCTGAATTTTTTCGCAGCATTGCGCAAATCCACGGCGATATTCTCATTTGTGAAAACCAGCCGCCGAGTCAGCGCCGCAATCGCGCCAACTCCCGCGATAATTTTTTTCGTGAGCTTGGCACGGACACTGCACCGATAACGGGTGCAGCAACTATTGAGGAGGAACCGAGGATGAAAGTTGTAGACCTGATGACCAACGACCCATTGACCGTGACGACCGCGGAAACCGTCGGTAAAGCCGACGAACTCATGGCGGAAAACAATATACGGCAAATCCCGGTGGTCAACGGCCGCGAACTCGTCGGCATCGTCACCGACCGCGATGTCCGGGCGTTTCTCAGCGACGCCCTATTGGCCCAACCCGAAGCCAGAGAGCGCGCCTTGAAGACTTCAGTGGGCGATATCATGACCACGGAGCCGCTGTTCATCACCCCCGATGACGATCTCAAGGACGCCGTCGAAATGCTCATCGAACAAAAGTTCGGCGCCATCCCGGTGGTCGACGAAGCCGAAGGACTGGTTGGTATCGTCTCCTATGTCGATGTGCTGCGCAGTTATCTCGAACGGCTACAGGAGGAAGGGACATGAAAAACGGCAAAGAAGGAGTCGTCCGCGAAATCATGATGGGCAGCCCGGTAACGCTCAAGCCAGAAGACACCTTGGACTTGGCCAACGATGTCATATCCCTCGGCCGCATTCGCCATATCCCGATTGTCGATGGCAGCCGGCTGGTCGGCATCGTCACCGAACGGGATCTGATCGGCGCCGCCGCCGCGCAAATCTTCGGCCTCAAACGGAAGAGCAAATCGGCGCTACTGAAAAGCGTGCTGATCAAGGAAGTGATGAAGAAGCGCGTCATCACCGCGGCGCCCGACACGCCGATCAAAGATATCGCGCATTTGATGGCCAATAAAAAGATCGGCTGCGTGCCGGTGGTCAGCGACGGCATGGTGGTCGGCCTAGTAACGACGACAGACATCTTGCGCTATGTCGAAAGCCTGGCGTGAAATTTGGACTGTGGAATCTGAAATTTGCAATTTGAGATTCCTCGCGCAGCGAGGACAGGGGAGGTGTTATGGGCGGTTTTTTGGGCGACAAAGAAGTACTCACTAAAGAACGAGTCAAGGAAATACTGCGCAACAAGGAATATAACTTCTTCGAAGAGAAAGTTAATCTGCTCGAAGTCAGGGACGACTCCTTGTTGCTGAAAGTTTCCTTCTTGATCGAACACAGGACACGCATGATCGTGATCGAGGAAAAAGATCCCATCGTCGTGCCGTTTAGCGATTTCAAAGTCGAGGATTGGGGCGACGGCATCAAAAAGATCGCCGATATCGAATGAGCCACCGTCGTTCGCGGCTCTCGGAATATCGATGTCACGTGCATATCTCTGCGCTTGCCGCGCGCCATCGGCGATTGTCTTTGCCGCTTTCCTGACCAAGCTCGCCAAGCACCTGGCGCTGCTCGTCTGCCTCGCCATCGCCGGCCAAGCCACAGGACGAGCCGCGCTAGGCCAACGATCGATTCTTCCTGCTGGTTGTCGCCGCGGCCTTGATCCACGGCCTGGGTCAAACGCTTAAGCGGCGCTCATCCAGGAATGGCCGAGACGCGCCATGATCGCCGAGCGTCTCAATAGCGCCAAGATCGTCTTCGGACTCAAGGGCGAGCTTGCCGGCGCCATCGACCGAGCTGAGCTGCGCGATCGCATATCCCCGAACTCGGGGCGCAGTTCCACGCCCGCCCACCGGACCAGGAAAACGAGCGCTACAGCTACATCGGCGCAGGCATCGCCGTGCCGCACTTGCGGATCGACAACCTCGCCGAACCGGAATTGATCCTCGGCCTTGCACCGGACGGCCTGGCGTTCAACGCTCACAAAATCAACATCGTCTTGCTGCTCGCCACTCCGGCTGAACGGCCAGCCGAGCACTTGCAGCTCTTGCAGCGCATCGCTTCGCTGCTGCCGGCGATCCGCGAGGAGCTGCTGCAGCAGCGCCGCCCCGAGCAGATCATCAAAGTCATCGCCCGCGCCGAACAGCAGTCGGCGCTGCCGACCTACATCAATCTCACTCAGGAACAAATCGCTTTTGAGCTCCAGACCGATCTGGTCAACGGCCTGAGTTCGGCGGAAGCGCAGAGCCGCCTGCGCCACTACGGCGGCAACATCTTGCAGCGCTCCCGGCGCGATCCTTGGCAATTTAAGTTGCTGCGCAACCTGTTCAGCTTCTTTGCCATCCTCCTGTGGATCGCCGCGCTGCTCTGTTTCGTTCCCGGCGTCGACCTGCCGCAGTTGGGCATCGCCATCCTGACTGTGGTTGTGGTCAACGGTCTGTTTGCGTTCCTGCAAGAATACAAATCGGACCGCGCCCTGGAGATGCTCCAGCAACTGATCGCGCAACAATCGACCGTCATCCGCGACGGCAGCGTTGAGAAAATCGCCGCCGCCGCATTGGTCCCCGGCGATGTCATCGTGCTCGAGGAAGGCGATCTCGTTCCCGCCGACTGCCGGCTCACCGAAGCGTTCGAAGTCGAGGTCGACAACTCCTCGCTTACCGGCGAATCGTCGCCGGCGCGCCGCTACAAATCCGATCAGCCGGTTCTGATCTCCGGTAAATTTCTCTGGATCGAGTTGCCGAACATTCTTGTTCGCCGGCACGTCGCTCTTGCGCGGCCGGGCGCGCGCCGTTGTCTTCGGCACCGGGATGAGTTCCGAGATCGGCAAGATCGCCAACCTGACCCAAGAGATCGCCATCGAACAGAGCCCGCTGCAGAAACAACTGCGTGCTACCGTCTATGCGATTACGGCATTGGCTGGAGGATTGGGCCTGGCGTTTCTGTTTCTCGGCTGGTGGGTGGCCGGCCTGACCTTTCTTGGAAGCCCTGGTATTTTGCATCGGCCTGTTCGTTGCCAACGTTCCCGAAGGTCTGTTGCCCACCGTGACCTTATCCCTCGCCATGGGCGTGCAGCGCATGGCCAAGCGCCACGCGCTGGTAAAAAGTTTGCCGTCGGTGGAAACCCTCGGCTGCACCACGGTGATCTGCTGCGATAAGACCGGCACATTGACGCAAAATCTCATGATGGCCACCGAGATCGCGATTGATGGAAAAATCGTCGAAGTTTCCGGCCTCGGTTACCGGCCGCAGGGCGAATTCATTCATGAAGGCAAAGCGCTGTCATTGGAAGCGATCTCCCATTGGCACACCCTGCGCCGGCTGCTCGACTGCGCGTTTATCTGCAACAACGCCAAGCTGGAGAAAAAGGACGCGGAGATCCGCGTCATCGGCGACCCCACGGAAGGCGCACTCGTCAGTCTGGCCGAAAAAGCCGGCCTGCGCGGCACGCACCAGCGGCTGCATTTGAATCCCTTCGAGTCGATCCGCAAGCGCATGAGCGTGGTGGTGCGTCCCTATCGGCAAAAAGACGCGGTCATTTACGTCAAAGGCGCGCCAATAGAAATGCTCGCGCAGTGCGAGCGCATCCATTGGGGCGATGAAATTCGCCCGCTCACCGAGCTCGACCGCGAGCGAATACGGCAAGAGAACGACGCCATGGCGAGCCGCGGCCTGCGCGTGCTCGCCTTTGCCTACCGCGACGGCAGCGAACTCAACGGTGCACCGTTTACTTCAACGGGCATCGAAAACGATCTTGTCTATTTGGGACTGGTAGCATTATCCGATCCGTTGCGGCCGGAAGTGCTGCCGGCGATCCACGCCTGTCACAGCGCCGGCATCCGCGTCATCATGATCACCGGCGACTACGCCCTCACCGCCGCCAGCATCGGCCGGCAGATCGGTTTGGGGCAAGACTCGCCGCTTAAGGCATTCACGGGCGCGGAGGTTTCCGAAATGACCGACGCACAACTGCGCGCCATTCTCGGCCAAGGCGAAACGATTTTCGCCCGCGTCGCCCCCGAACATAAGCTGCGCATCGTCGCCCAATTGAGACAGATGGGCGAGATCGTCGCCGTCACCGGCGACGGCGTCAACGACGCCCCGGCGCTCAAGAAAGCCGATATCGGCATCGCCATGGGACTGCGCGGCAACGACGTCGCCAAAGAAGCCGCGCGCATGATCTTGACCGACGACAACTTCGGCTCCATCGTCGCCGCCATCGAAGAAGGCCGGGCGATCTTCGACAACATCAAACGGTTCGCCGCCTATGTGCTCAACAGCAACCCGCAGGAAATGTATCCCTATATTTTCTGGGTGCTGTTCCCGGATATTCCTCTGGCGATGACCGTGATGGGCGTGCTCGCCGTCGATGTCGGCACCGATCTCATCCCCGCCATGGGGCTCGGCATCGAACCCCCCGAAGAAGGCATCATGGAGCGGCCGCCGCGCCGGCGCGATGAAAAGATCCTATCGCTGCCATTCATCCTGCGCGCCTACTTCGTGCACGGCAGCATATTGGCGCTCAGTTGCTACGCGACTTACTATTACATGGGTTGGGTGCTCGGCGCCTGGCAGGTCGGGCAGAGTCTTGCGGCCATGCCCGCTTCGCCGCGGGGTTTGCAATTCGCGCAAGCGACGCCGGCTTATTTGCAAACCTTGACCGCCTACTTTTTCCCCACCGTGACCACGCAGATCGCCAATGTGCTGTGCAAACGCTCAGCGAAAGCGTCGCTATTCGCGGCAAACTTTCTCCAACCGGGCTATCGCCGAGAAGCCCTGCAAGCGATCGCCCACTGGCGGCCGCGGCGGGCACCGGCGCTGTTCGAGCCCTTCGCGCCCGCGACCGCCTGGCTGGCAAAGTTTTTCGAACGCCATTACATCGTCTTCAATCTGCTCTCCAACCCGCTCATCGATCTCGGCATTCTTTTCGAACTGCTGCTCTGCTACTTTTTTTTCTACACGCCGCTCGCCGAGATCTATTATTTCGCGCCGGTGCCTTGGCATGTCTACCTGTTCGCCTGCCATGGCACCGTGATTCTATTGGTCTTCGAAGAGGTGAAAAAATATTACCGCCGCAAAGGCTATCCTCTGGAATTTCTCGGCTAGAGCCGAGCGGCGGCTACGCCCATGTGGCAAAGTAACGATGAAAAATGTTTTCGCTGCGGCAAAGCGCGCTTGGACGATTCGCCTTTGTGAAAATTGGCCGCTCTAACGACGCCCAATGTGGTGCGACGAGAATAAAATTGAAGTCGACTTAAAGGGAATTACGGGACCTATACTCCCCGCAAGCCGCAGCGCGGCCACCGGGCGGCGCCGAAAAAATCCGCTAAAAATAGTCTTTTTTCTTAAAGTACGAATACAAACCCAGCGAGATCAAAACCATGCCGGAGACCACCGCGAAATAACCGTAGCGCCACTCAAGTTCGGGCATGAATTTGAAATTCATGCCATAGATGCCCGCGATGGCGGTGATCACGACAAAAATCGTGCCCCAGGCGGTGAGCCGCTTCATCGTCACGTTGAGCTGATTCGAGGTCGACGCGAGATGGACTTCGAGGGCGCTTGAAAGAATATCTCTGAGGGCGTCAAGTTCCTCGGTGATGCGCAGCAAATGATCATAAACGTCACGGAAATAAACCAGATGTTCCGCGCGAACGAAGGGGAATTCGTGGCGCGTGAGCTGGTTTAAAACTTCCCGCTGCGGCCCGACGGCGCGCCGGACATGAACCAAGGAGCGCTTGAACGCCAAAAGCCGATTCATATCCGCTGACTTCGCCTGGGCCAGCAGCCGCTCTTCAAGAGAATCGATTTCGTCTTCGATTTCATCGAGGATCGGGAAGTAACTGTCGACGACCAGATCGACGAGAGTATAGAGCAGAAAGTCAGTGCCGCGGCCGAGCGCATTGGCGAGTCTCTCATGGGTATGGTCATTCTCGATCAGGCCGGGCAGCGCGCCGTAATGGACCGAGACGATCCAGTGGCGGCCGAGCAGCAGATCGAGCTCGGAAGGTTCGATCTGCCACTTCTTGCTGTGCATCAATGGATGAATGGCCAGGTAAACATAATCTTCAAACGATTCGATTTTTGGCCGCTGGTTCTGATTGACGACATCTTCAAGCGTCAGGTGGTGGATCTTCAAATCTTCTTGAAGAAAGCGCAGCTCCTCTTCGGTCGGCGCGTCGAAATGAAACCAGAGATTGGTGTCGCCGCGCGACTAAAAGCTCGGCCACGTCATCTCGACTGACCTTCTCCAGGCCGTTTCCGGTTGCGCGGCGGATGGTGAGCATGGGTGATTGTTTATAGCATAAGCGGAAATGTTTGCCGAAGAGATTATTCGGCGCTGCGAGGCTTTCCGATCACGGTACACTTTATTTCCTTTTCTTACCCCTCGCGCCGAGAAACCCAAATCATCGATAATCAAAAATATGCGCTCGCTCAAAGCGTCAGGTGATCGAAATGAATTAATCAGAGCCGTGCACGATGCCTGGTACTGCTCAGAAATCTGCGCCTACGCGCAAAGTTTTCAGCTCATGCGGGCGGCCCAAACCGAATATGCATGGAAACTGGATTTTGCCTCGATCGCGAGCATTTGGCGCGGCGGAGGCATCTTCACCTAACACGGCAAGGTGATTTTGTTGGCATTCGAAGAGCTTAAAAAATATAACTGCTGGAGAGGCTGGCCGCTGGAATTTCTCGGCTGAGCCCAAGCGGAGGATATGCCCATGTCACAACATACCGATCAACAATGCTTTCACTGTGGGAAAGTGCGCTCTTACGATCTATTGATACCGAGTGAGATGCTCAGACCCTCGCTGCAAGAAACCATCAAGAAGCATGATCCGAGTTGGACTCCCGGCCAGATGCTCTGCGTTGACTGTCTCGACCTGTTGAGAGAGGAATATGTCGAAGACGCGCTGACAGAGGAAGTCGGCGAACTCACCCAGCTCGAACAAGAAGTTGTCCAGAGCATGAAGGAACAGGAGACACTGACGGAGAACACCAATCGTCGCCTTCGAGAAAAGCGTCACCTTCGGCCAACACAGCGCCGATCGGGTCGCTTCCTTCGGCGGCAGTTGGACGTTCATCGGCTCATTCGCCCTCGTGCTTGGCGACTTGGATCAGCGATCAACACCGCATCCGCTCTGTGGCGCCCCTTCGATCCGTTATCCTTACATACTGCTCAACCTGATCCTGTCCTGTCTGGCGGCGATCCAAGCGCCGATCATCATGATGAGCCAAAACCGCATGGAAGCACGCGATCGGCTGCGCTCCGAGAACGATTATCAGGTGAATCTCAAAGCCGAGCTGGAAATCCGCCACCTTCATGAGAAACTCGACGTCCTGCTCAAACACCAGTGGCAGAAACTTCTGGAGATCCAGCAAATCCAGATGGACTTTATGAAGGAGTTGGTGCGCCGCAACGACAACGCAAAGCTTCCCAAGTAACTTGATCGATGGGGTATAACGACGGAGAAACATCAATGACGAGCAAGCGTGATGAAAACTCTGCGCTGCGCGACGAGCTCGGACTCGCAGCCTGGTGTTGGCCGTTTGCTGCCTACTGGTCGGGTCTGCATGCCAACGGCCAAGACAGACCGTTGCTATCGGACCAGATGGTCGGCCGGGAATTCAGTTACACCGTGCAGCCGGGCGATTCGCTCACCGCCATCGGCGCCAGATTCGGCGTCGGCTCGAACGTCCTCGCCAGTCGCAACAGCCTCGCGCCCAACGCGCGCTTAAAAGTCGCCCAAGAGTTGAACATCGACAACCGCCATATCGTACCGCAAGCGATCGACGACGGCATCGTCATCAACTTGCCCCAGCGCATGTTGTTCTTTTTCAAGGAAGGCCAAGCGCTGCGCGCTTATCCGGTTGGCCTCGGCAAGCAGGATTGGCCGACGCCCAGTGGACGCTTCAAGATCGCCGTCAAAGAGGAGAATCCGGTTTGGGATGTTCCCAAGTCGATCCAGGAGGAAATGCGGCGCGAGGGCAAAGACGTCCAGACTTGCGTGCCGCCGGGACCGGACAATCCGCTTGGGCAAACACTGGCTCGGCTTGAGCATCGGCGGCTACGGCATTCATGGCACCATCGCGCCGTCGAGCATCTATCAATTCCAAACCCATGGCTGCATCCGCCTGCACCCGGACGATGTCGCGGCAACTTTTTGCCGCGGTCGAGCGCGGCACGCCGGTGTTGCTGCTCTATCGCCGGCTGCTGCTGGCGCGCATCGGCGCGCGGATTTTCCTCGAAGTGCACCGCGATATCTACGGCAAACAAGCGGGCATCGAGAAAGAGCTGCGGCAACTGGTCGAAAGTGAAAATCTCGCCGCGCGGGTTGATTGGCGGCTCGCCGACGATATAATCCGTAGACAGCAAGGCATCGCCCGTGAGATCACCAAGGAAAATTCACCAAACTTAGACCATGAAGCAGCCGGACCACATTCGAGACCGCCTTTACCCAAACCAGTAGCGTTGAGACGCCGGATCTCAAGCGCCGGCGTTTTTTGCGGCTCAGCATCGCCGCGCTGGCGGCGGCTTCGCTGCCGCGCCAGACTTTCGCTGCGAGTCCGAGCGCCGCTCAGGCCGAGCGCGCGCTGGCGTTCTACAACACCCATACCGGCGAACGCTTAAAAACCACTTACTGGGAGCAGGGACAATACATCGGCGAGGCGCTCAGCGAGATCAATCACGTCTTGCGCGATCATCTGGCTAACGAGACTCGGGAGATCGACCCTAAAATGCTCGACCTACTTTTCGCCATCCGCAGCCAGATGCATAGCCGCGAAACATTTCACGTCATTTCCGGCTATCGTTCGAATAAGACCAACGCTTATCTGCGCGCCCACAGCAGCGGCGTCGCCGACAATAGTCTGCATACCGTCGGCAAGGCCATCGACATCCGTCTCCCCGGCCGTGATCTGCGCTCCCTGCGCAAGGTTGCCGTCGACTTGAAAGGCGGCGGTGTCGGCTTCTATCCGAAATCGGATTTCGTCCATGTCGATGTCGGTCACGTGCGCTACTGGTAAGAGTTCTCGCGCTGAGGGACTAGGCCGCACAAAGCCGCGGGCGAACTTTTTCTCTTTTGGATCACCACCAATGTTTTTCTCGCGGGGGCAATTCCTGTCTCCCCTGCATTTGTGCTGGACGCCTGCGTGAATGACGCAGATCAGCGCGCCGGGATACCGCCGGGGTAGAGCTGTTTTAACAAACCTTCATCGACGATCTGCTTCATGAACCGGTCGTCGATGAACTCACTGACAAACTGATCGGCGGGCCGGCCGGTGACTCCCAGGTGTTCGAGGACGGTCTTGGTGCCTTCGATGCTCGGACGCGGCACCGGCTCCATAAAGCGGGTGTCGGAGTCGTAAGTGTGTTGCAAAATATTCGGGTCGGAAACTCGAGTGTATTTTTCCAACACCGCCTTCGCCTCATTGGGGCGTCGATGGATATAGGCGATCGCTTCGGTGACGCCGGCAACGAAAGCTCGCATGCGCCCGGGCTGCTTGGCGATGTACGGCCGCATCGCCGCGCTACAATTGCCGATGTAGGGGATATTCAAGTCACCCAATTCGAGCAACGCTTTAAAACCCGCCGCCGCCGCTTGTAAGTCGTTCGGCGCGGTCGTGAAGATCGCCTGCACCCGGCCGTTGACCAGCGCCGCGAATGCCGCGCTGGTTGACCCGCTGTAGATCAGCGAAACATCCTGACCGGCTTTCAGCCCCTGGCGGGCGAGGAATAGCTTGGCGGCAAAATCGCTGGCCGAACCGGGGTTGGCAACGGCAAATACTTTGCCGCGCAGATCCGCGGCTTTTTGAATCGCCGGCACGACCATGATCTTCGAGGTCAGCTTATGCGCCGCGCAAGAAGTGATCGCGACGTCGCCGCCGCTCAAGCGCATCTGCACCAGCGGCGGACCGGCGGAGAAATAAATCTGGATCTCGCCGGCGAGCAGCGCCGGCCGGCCGGCGGCACGCGGCAAATAGATCGGCTTGACCTGGATGCCATGCTTGTCGAATAGCTTGGCCTCGGCGCCGATCCACAGCGGCAAGATCGATCCCGACAACGTCCCATGGCCGACCAGCAGGGTCGGCCGCTCCTGGGCAAGAGCCGCCCCATAGAGCAGCACGGCCAAACCAATAGTCAACAATTTGCTGGCAGCACGCTGGGATTTCATGGGTTAGCCTCCGTCATGTTGCGTTCATCGTCTTAGGAAACTCGCACCGTCGGCGTGATCAAACTAATTTCATAACAGATAGCCTATTGAGAGAGATAGTTTCAATCCTCACTCTCCCGATGGAAGAGCGTAACCGTCGGCACGACAAGCCAGTTGCAGCCCGCAAATGCTCCAATCCTGCTCAAGGAATCGAAACCCACGAGCGGCAGCGATGAAGATGCAAATCGGCACAGGCCGAGGAGCCAAGCGTCGACCGGCAAAGCGCTGGACGCGCTGGACTACCCAACGGTGAGCCAGGCGAGTAACCGGTTACGGGAGCTTGTGCGGCGGCATAAGCGGCTTGGCTCGCTTTGTCGGACATTGAAGAGGGCTTACGCCTTAGATAAAGATTTGAGTCTGCTGCTCCCGACTGAGCGGACGCTCCCTGATCGGAGCAGATCCCGATTCGAATTTTCTTATTGCTGGACCTGGCTCTCTAAACTTGCAACGGTTTTGTTCTTGTCACGCAGTGGCGCACCGAATAACCGCCGTCAATTCGACGAAATGGTCGAGCTAAAGTGCGCTTCGCGCCGTCACGCTGTGGTTTCGTTCCTGCAACAATTAACGGAAGGCTCGTAATCCCATGAGAACAAACAGAATAAGCTATATGTTTCACAACAATCTTCATTGAATTCACGGAGCGCCGTCAATTTTCGTTGGCACAACTGTTGCGGTTATCAGATCCGACTACGTTTATTCAACGACGAAGAAAATGACAGGAGGCGCATGATGAAAACACTTGTTGGTATTTTTAGTTCCCAGGCAAACGCAGCCCGGGCTTATGGCGATTTACGTTCGCTCAACCTTCACAGAGACGATCTCATTCTACTCTCGCCCGAGCCCTCGTTACAACAAATCGATGCCGTCCCCACGGAAGATGGCGAGCAGCCGGGCATGGGGAAGGCCCTCGGAGGGGTGGTCGGCGGCGCGATGGGGTTAGCCGCCGGCGCTGCGGTGGCGAGCCTGCTTCTCCCCGGTGTAGGAGCCGTAATTGCGATCGGTCTGGGAGCAGGGACTCTCGGACTTGGCGGAGCCGTTGCCGGGGCTGCAAGTGGTGGAGCGCTTGAAGAGCTGCTTACACGCGGCTTGCCGAAAGATGAAATCTACCTCTATGAGGATGCCCTGCGACAAGGCCGCACGGTAATTGTCGTCACTTCCGAAGACGATGATCTACTGACCCAAAGCCGGCAACTCATGGAACGCAACGGCGCGGAAAGCCTGGATGCTGCTCGTGAAAAACGGTGGATAGGGCTTCCCGATACGGATGAGGTTCATTACGCTGCACCCCAGGAGGCTCGGGACAAACCCCTGTAGCGATCTGGATTTCAAGCCGCGATGGCACCTGATCAGTAGCCCGTCCCCTTTCACGGATGCTTTTCTCTTGTCTTATTTCACGACCGCAACGACCAAAGCTAGTAGTGCGATTAATCCTACGCCCGCTCCCACCACGGCCAAAATTTTCAGGGATTTTTGCACGGTTTGAAGAACCGTTTCGATGAGTTTCAGCTTGTCGTTCATCTCCTGATTGACTGCGGCCTGTAATTCTAGCGCCTTCTTTAGATCGTCGAGTTGATTCTGAGTCCCAGCTCCGGGTTTTCGAATTGTCTCGACTAATTGGCGAATTTGCTCGATGGAAACATTGACCGCAGGGGTGACAGTCGCTAGTTGTATCAGCAGTTTAGCGATTGCTGTGATTGGAAACATCATGACGCTCGTTTCGCCAGTGCGACAATTATAGTTGCCCGATGGAGCCTCTGCAGCTACGCTACTTCGGCAGTCAGGCACAGCCACTTTCGGCAGCTTAGCGCTTCAGCGTTTCGCTCTAGAAACGAGCCAGATGACAAGGCCGAGAATTGCAAAAACCAGAAGCACTCCGACCCACACTCCGGCCTTAAAAATGGCTGCAACCAGCTCACAGCCAGACAGCGCGACTGAAGAAAAAAGCACACCCACCGACAACCACCACGATTGTTTCATAGAAGCCCTCCAGGATTCCGATTTAGTGGCTAGTAGTCTAACAAGTAAAACGAACCGGACAAGTAATGTGATTACTGAAACTGAATTGGGCAGGACGCGACACGCGCCGCGTAAGGAGGCAGGATTAAATTCACTAGAGCGACGCACAGAAAACCAATCGCCCTGAGAAGGGCTGCTGCAATAACTAAAGATTTTACTGAAAGCCCTCACGTTTCCTCCTGGATCAAAACAATTACGGTCTGTGAAATTGGCGCTAGCTCACAGAGAACGCGCAGATACGAGCGGTTTTGAAGCTCCAACATCTGGCAGAGGGATATTTTTGTGCGCTTCGATAACATTGTGATTCAGTAACTCCAAGTCTCGTGCGCCAGCGGAGCCGCGTTCAATTCAGCGCGCCGCGATCTCCATTGGGGCAGAAATTTGCTTATCAGCGCGGTGAAGTTGTCGTTATGATGCCGCTCCAACAGGTGGATCAATTCGTGGACGATGATGTATTCGAGACACTGCACTGGCTTCTTTGCGAGTTCGAGGTTTAGCCAGATGCGGCGGGCTTCAACATTACATGCACCCCACTTCGTCTTCATCTTTTTGATCGCCCATTGTTTTGCTTGAACACCTAGCTTGGTTTGCCATTTTTCCACGAGCGGCGGGAGCAATTCCTTTAATTGCTGGCGATACCAGTGCTGCAATACCCGTTCGCGTTGTTCAGGCTTGCTATCTCGCCTCACATAAAGTTCGATCGCCGACTTATTCCGTACAATCACTTTTGCCGGACCGTGGTCCTGGACCACATGGAGCCGATAACGCTGTCCCAAGAAAAAGTGACTCTCTCCGCTCGCCATCTCACGCGCCGATTGTCGTGGTTGAGCAGCAAACCTTTCCGTATTGCACCGCGACTTTCGCTAGCAATGCTTCCTGCGCGGCTTTGACCTTGGCGCTGGTCGCCCCTTCTTTTTCGACGAGAGCAAGATACTCTTTCAGCACTTTGCGCTCGTCCGCCGCGTCTGCGTCACCCTTGATTTCGTTCAACCGCGCCGCGCCCGACGCTTTGGTGAGCTTGTCCTTGTCGTTCTTCGCCTCTTCCAGCAGTCCTTCCTCGCCGCTGTTTTCCTCGGCCATTTCTTCCATCGCCTGCTCGATGGCCGCGACTTCGGCTTCCAGTTTGTCGATGGCCGTCTGCTCGGCGGCGAAGTAGCGTGCGATGACCAACGGCGGCCTTCAGTTGGCTGTAGAGCCGGGGCGGTCCGCCTTCTTGAACAATGTCGCGCGCACGGCGGGAATGACCTGCCAGTAGCGTTCGAGCGCGTCAATGTCGCGCTCCGGGATGCCGCCGTTCAGATGGCCGTCGATGTCCTGCAAGTCCTCCGGCTCGCTGCTGTCGATGTAGCGCGGCAGGTTGAGATTGTAATCGTTCTTTGGGTCGCTGATCTCCGCCAGCGAAACCATGCGCGAGTAGCGTTTGATTTCTAGCTGTCGCGTAAAGGTGTCGACGATCTTGTGGATGTCCTGGGCGCGCAGGCGGTTCTTATTGCCGTCTTTGATGAAGCCCTTTGACGCATCGATCATGAAGATACCCTTGCGGGCGGCGGCGTTTTCCTTGTCGAGCACGATGATGCACGCGGGAATGCCGGTGCCGTAGAAAAGGTTGGCGGGCAGGCCGATGATGCCTTTGATGTAACCACGGCGTATGACGTTTTTGCGGATATCGGCCTCTGCCCCGCCACGGAATAAAACTCCGTGCGGCAGATTGACCGCCGCCTTGCCGGTGCTCTTCAGCGTTGTGAGAATATGCAGCAAGAAGGCAAAGTCGCCGTTCTTCGTCGGCGGTATGCCGAACTCGAAGCGGCCATACTCGTCGTTGGCCGGATTGAAGCCAGTGGTCCACGATTTGAATGAGAACGGCGGATTGGCAACGATAAAGTCGAAAAGTTTAAGTCGGCCGTCGCGCTCCTTGAAATGCGGACTTGAGAGAACGTTGTCCTGCCAGATTTCCGCCGTGGACAGCCGTGCAGGATCATATTCATGCGCGCCAAAGCCGCCGTGGCATTATCCATTTCCTGCCCGTAGATGGCGAGGTCGAGACCCGTGCGGCTTTTGGCTTCGTCGTGGGCCTTGATCAGCAGGGAGGCAGAGCCGCAGGTGAGATCGTGGATGGACTGGTCGTTGGACGTAGCGCTGCCAATACCGATGACTCGCGACATGATGATGGAAACTTCAGCGGGAGTGTAGAACTGCCCCTTGCTCTTGCCGGATTCGGTGGCGAAGTGGCGCATCAGGTATTCGTAGGCGTCACCGAGAATGTCGTCGCCCTCGGCGCGGTTGCCGCGAAAATCCAGCGCGGGGTTGTCGAAGATGCCGACCAGGTTCGAGAGGCGATCCACCATCTCCTTGCCCTTGCCGAGTTTATCTTCGTTATTAAAGTCGGCGACGTCGATGACGCCCTTGAGGTCGTTGGCCTCGGCAAGCTTGGCGATGATCTTGTTCATCTTGTCACCGATCTCTTTATCGCCCCTGGCCGCCACCATGTCGGCAAAGCCGCCGCCCTTGGGCACGTCGAGCAGCGCGTCCTTTTGCCCGGCGTACTTGTCGGAAACGTATTTCACGAACAGCAAGACCAGCACGTAGTCCTTGTACTGCGACGCATCCATGCCGCCGCGCAGTTCGTCGCAGCTCGCCCAGAGCGAAGAGTAGAGTTCAGATTTTTTGATGGCCATGAGCTAAGTGAGTCATTCTAATGGTGAGAGCTTGCGGCAATTACTCTGCGCCTTATAAAAAATCTTTCAACAAGACAGTCGTAATGACCACGGTTGGTGTTTTCAGCAAACGGTCCGCTCTCAAACCGTTCAAGCCCGGTCCTCCGACTTTGCTTGGCTTCGCTCAGGATAGGCACTCCGGCTAAGACGTTTTAATAGCGCGGGGAATGGACTCGGCCCAAATTTTCGTCACTCTACTGGAATCGGCGATGTGGCAAGGGTTCTAATAATAACGCTGTTCAAGGTTCAAGGGTTCAACGTTCAACGACTGATTTGGGCGGGATGAAGGCAAGGATAGGTACGTTCAAAAGCTCAAGGCCAGATCTGCGGGCAAGCTCGCGCGGCGAGGACCGTTCAAGGGTTCAAAGCTTCAACGAGCTGACTGGCCGATGCCCGTCATCCCGAGTGACCGCGATGCCTCGCTTCATGATTTCGCGGACTTGCGTTTCACCCGGTAGGGCACGGACGACTCCGCGACGCGGCCGCCTCGCGCCTCATCTTCGGATTCAAGAACCACGCGCACCTTTGCGCTCAAGACCTTGGCCACGCGGCGCAACATGCTCAACGAATGACCTTCGTAAGACGGCGATTCGAGGCGGCTGATCTGTTGCTGGGAAGTCTTGAGTTTGCGCGCGAGGTCCTTTTGCGAGAGGCCGGCCTTCTCGCGCAGCGCCACAATCTGCAACGCCACATCCCACGCCTCGCCTGCCCGCTTGAACCGTGCCGCGAAATCCGGGTCGCGGAGTTGCTCTTCCAGAAAAACATCAAAGTTCGTCTTGCTCATCGCTCATTCCTTTCTTGCCAGTCGCGCATCCGGGCCCGTGCGGTGTCGAGGTCGCGAGCCGGGATCGCCTGGCCTTTGTTGCGGACGCCGTGAACTGCGACGATGCGCCGGCCTTTCATAAAGAACCACAGCACGCGCGTGTTCAACTTGCCAACGTGGCGCAATTCAAACAGGCCGTCGTTCAGCGCCTTGGTCAGCGGCTCGCGGTGATACAGGCGATGGCGCAGTTTCTCCAACCCCGCTGTCACCGCTGCAAAGTCGCCGGGATCGCTGGCCTTGAGTTCCAGCAGAAACTCCCGCACCGGAGATTGTCCGCTGGCACTCATGTAAAACTCTACAGTGAACTCCATAGACATGCAACATCAATTTTGGTGTGGTTCTGGCGGGTCCATCTCCGTCCGCTTCACAGCCGCCAAGTCCGCGTCCGAAATGCGGCGGCGCTGGCCGGTGACGCACTCGTGAATCAGCGACTGGCGGCAGGCGGTGAGTGTGGTGATCGGCAATTCGATGCCGGACATGACGCTCAAATCGTTCAAGCCGTTCAACCGCTTCGCTCCGCTCAAAATGTTACCTGATTGCCTAAGCCCTGATCAAAGGTTCAACAGTTCAAAAGCTCAAGGCCAGATCTGCGGGCAGGCTCGCGCAGCGAAAGCCGTTCAAATGTTCAAGGGAAGCTTCAACGAGCTGACTGGCCGATGCCCGTCATCCCGAGTGACCGCGAGGGATCGCAGAACGATTTCTCCCTGGGGTCGAAATCACAGCGAATCCGAACTTGACGTTTTTAGCGTGGCGTAACTAACGGTGGGCGATCAGATCGAGGCCGCGGCAGGCGAAGCAATGATGACAGGTTCGACTTTTCGCCGTCGCCTGCCGTGGCGCGAGTGGCTGCCGCCTATGCCTTGCCATGCGACGGCACCACGAGCACCGGGCATTTCGCCGCGCGCAGCAGTCTATCCGTGACGCTGCCGATCAGCATGCGCGACAGGCCGCTGCGGCCATGGGACGACATGACCACCAGATCGATTTGCTCATTCTCGGCGCAGTCGACGATGGCGCTGTAAGGCTGGCCGGCGACCACCACTTCGCGGAGTTTCACGTCGGCGCCGTGATTGGGAACGGCCTTGGCGACAAACTCGGCGAGCCGCACTTTGTGCGCTTCGATCTCGCCTTTGCCGACGGTATTGGTTTCATCGAGGACAATGACATTCATGACGATGACCTCGGCCCCGACCTGGCTGGCCAAGAGGCAGGCATAGCGAACCCCTTCGCCCGAGAGTTCGGAGAAATCGGTCGGCGCGAGAATCTTTTTCACCACGGCCATAGCGAACCCCTTTCTACCGTTTAATTCTTATGCTCAAGCAGCCATTATACCTAGTGCAACCGAGATGCCACCGAAGGCTGCAAAAACCCTTGAAGATTGTCAAAGCTCTTCCCATAGTCGCAAAAAACTACTGGCATAAAGAGCAAAATTTCTCAAGATTGGCAATCTGTCGGCAAATTGTCGAGTGCCGTGGTTTGAAATTCACCACGGCACAACCAATTCCACCGTGTGATCGTTGGTGCAAGTAAAAACCCACAGTCTGCCGGAAGTTCTTACGGCGTCGTTCGCCGCGAAACGCCCCGGTTTTTAAAATTCGCTGCGGTAATGGTCGCCCCAAATACGAGCGCCGACCCACCGTCGGTGTTCGAGCAGTTAGTAGCCTTTTTCCAAGCACCAGTTGGCGATTTCGATGCGCCGGGCAAACCAGACTTTGGCGAAGCCTTTAGCGTAACGGATAAACTCGTCGACGATCTTAGCCCGAAACGGCACGCCGGAAACGAACGGATGCAGATTGAAGGCAAAAAACTTCGGCGCGCCTTGTTCGCCTTCCCAATAGAGATAGTCGAATTGATCTTTCATGATTTGCAGCAGATCGCGAGGGGTTCTGCCGGCGCCGTAGGTCGAGTAATCGTTGCAGCCGGGAACGTTGTAGGGCACGACAACGACTTTTCGTCCGCCTGATTCCACTGTGTACGGATTGTCAGAATTCAACGGATCGGCCCACCAGACAAAGCCGGCTTCGGCGACCAATTCCAACGTATGCGGCGTCGACGCATGCCCCGGAGAAAGGTATCCGGTGGGCTTTCGGCCCAACACCTTTTCAAAAGCAGCGACGGTTTTTTGTATCGACTCGCGCTCCTGCTCGCGGGTGTACATGAAGGAATACTCATGTTCGTAGCTTTCCGCGGAGAATTCATGGCCTTGGGCCTGAAACCCTGTGCATTCCGCGGCAAACTGCTCGACCTTGAGACCGTTCATCAAGAAAGTGACCTTGAGGCCGTGGCGCTCGAACATGTCCATGATGCGCCAGATGCCGATGCGGTCGCCGTATTCTCGTTCCGTCACCGCCGCCAGGTTTTTCTTAAACACCGCGTTGGCGGGCGGAATCGTATGGGTGCCGTGGCGCTGTAGCGACTCGCGAGTGGCGAAATTCTCCGGCCACACTTCCCAGGGGATGATAAAGGTAACGCAAATATTGGCCTTATCCGGCCATTCGATGATTTTTGGTCTCGGCATGAAGCTCTCCTTTGCGGACTTTACGTTAACAAGATTTAACCTTTTTCATCTGCCGGCGGCGCAGCTGATCGACCAGCGAGAGGCGCCAAGGTAAATCAGCTCACGTGTTCTTCACGCATTAACCATGACAGGAAGCCGGAAACTAATCCGGCACGTACCACAGCACTGCGGCAAAATGACACGCGGTGCCCGTGAGCACGAATAGATGCCAGACCAAGTGGCCGTAACGAAGCCGCCTAGTCGCAAAGAAGGTCACCCCCGCCGTGTACGCGATACCGCCGGCTAATAGCCAGAGGAAACCCGGCAGGCGTAGATTGAGCCGGAGCGGCTCAATCGCGACTATGACCAGCCAGCCCATGGCGATATACAGGCTGGTCGAAAGTTTTGGATACCGGACACCGCCAATAACTTTGAAAGTGACGCCAACGAGGGCCAACCCCCACACCAGCCCCAATAGCGTCGAGCCCCAAGTCCCGCGCAGCGGGCCGAGCATGAACGGCGTGTAGGTACCGGCGATCAGGAGGAAGATTGCTCCGTGATCGAGAATTCGGAATAACCGCTTGGCCCGATTCATCGGCAACGCGTGATAGAGAGTAGATGTAAGGTACGCCAGCACCATTGTTGTCCCGAAGATAGTCGCGCCCACTAAATCAGCCACGCTGCCGCGCTGAAGGGCAGCAACCACGAGGACCAGCGCCGCGATCAGCGCCAACAGCAAGCCGACGCCGTGGCTGACGGCATTGGCGATTTCCTCTCCGACGGATTGGCTGCGTTCCGGCAAGGCGCGCGCTTCACTCATAACTTTTTGCCGGGCAAAGAATATTTACTCCAAGGAGCCACCCGGTTGGGCTACCGGCCCGAGCGCTAACTCCAAAGCCCAAATATCAAGCCCTCCGGAAATGGGATATGCAGAAGACCGGTCAAAGAGGCCTTCCATAAAAACCCAAGCAGCTGCCGTTAGAAAAATGGTGAGCATCCAGGGTTCTCGGCCGGCTATTTTCAAATAGGCAAAAACAAAGATTGGCACTGCGAGAGGAAAGCCAACCAACAGAATGAGCACCATAAAGCCCAGCGTCCAGACAATTATTGCTATCGTTCTCTTCCTGGCCAAGGCAGGCTCGACTGTTTCGGTAAGTTGAAAATCCACCGCATGACCCTCGTGTTCTTTTTCGCTGCCCCAGACGCACAGGGCCCATTCGATCACAGGCGAGGAAAAGAATCGGCAGCGCGATAATCCTTGGGAACAGCGCGGTTCGAAACGGCCAGCTCCATGATGCGTAAAGAGCATAACCGGCAACACCTGCAGCCGCTAAGCTGAGGATGCAACGAAGACTCAAGAAACGCTTCACAACTGGTTTCCTCCGGTCGACGGTTTCCCTTTAAATCGGATAAAGGGTAGGAAAACCACGATGACTGTCAAAGCGATGAGAACCAAGACCAGCGGGCGCATCGCCCAGGACGAACCGTAGCGAATGGTTGAAATATAGAAATTGTTCTCCGCTATCCTGCCCAAAACAAAGCCGAGAACCAGAGGGGCTCGGGGCCAGCCGCATTTGATCATGAGATAGCCGAGAAAGCCGAACGCTAGCAAAACCAGCAAATCTCCCAAATGATTGTTGGAGGTATAGGCCCCAATGAAAGCGAAGAATAGGATAAACGGGATAAGCACTGTGCCGCGGATCAGCGTGAGCTTGGCCAGGTAATTCAGAAAAAAAAGGCTGACTGCCACGGTGATAATATTGGCGACGACCATCGTCCAGACCATGGAAAAGGTAAGAACGAGATGCTTATTCAACATGTCCGGACCGGGCATAATTCCCAGAAGGAAAAACGCGCCCAGGAGAATGGCCATGGAAGAGCTGCCGGGAACTCCGAACGCAATGGTTGGGATGAGAGACCCGCCTTCCTTGGAGTTATTAGCCGCGCCGGGACCCAAAACGCCCCGGACGTCTCCTTGGCCAAACCCCGCTCGCTCCTCACTAGTGCGCGCGCTCTGCACCGCATGACCATAAGCGATCCACTGCGCCACCCCGCCACCTAAGCCCGGCATGATGCCGATGAAGGTGCCGACGAGGCTGCATCGGACAGTTAGCCACAAATGCACGAACGTATCTTTGACCCCGACCCAAACGCCTTTGCCAAGATTTTCCTGCGGCAGCTCGCCCGAGATCGACGTCCCTCTGACGGCAAGGTCGATGATCTCGGGAATGGCGAATACGCCCACCAAGACGGGATCAAGTCGAGCCCGTTCCATAGATAGAGCTGGCCGAAGGTGAAGCGCAGAACTCCCGCCTGGGGATCTTGGCCGACGAGGGCGAACAGGAGTCCCAAAAGTCCGGCGAGAACTCCGCGCAACAAGGCGCCGTCCCCCCTCTCCGCTCAACGACGAGATAAAGGCAATGCCGACGATGGCAAGCATGAACAGTTCCGGCGCCCCAAATGAAAGAACCAGCGGGCGCACGACCGGGATCGCCAGGGCCAAGGCAAAGGCGCCAATCAAGGCGCCGATCAGGGAGCTCATGAGCGCCGCCCCCAGTGCCCGTCCGGCCTCGCCTTTCTTGGCCATTGCGTGACCGTCCAAAACCGTTGCTGCGGTGGTCCCCTCTCCGGGAATGCCAAACAGAACCGACGTGATATCTCCGGTGGTCGAGACCACCGAGTGCATCCCCAAAAGGAAAGCAAAGGCTTCCACAGGCGTCATCTGGTAAATAAAGGGAAGCATCAGCGCCAGGGTGGTTGTGCCGCCGAGACCCGGGAGCAGTCCCACCCAGAAGCCCAGAAAGATGCCCAACAGCATCATGAGAAAAGTTTGCCATTGAAAGACGACGAAGAGTCCTTGGACAAACGCATCCAGCATAGTTAGAGCACCCCAGGCGAGAGCGCGGATCAAGCCGCGCTCTCGCTGCCGCAATTATCTAATTCGCGTATAGGCTCAATCGCCAAACTTGATATGTTTCGCCAGCGTCTGGACTACGTCCGGCGGTTGACCTAAAACCTCGGAGACGACCTTCAGAGCATCCTCCGGCGATACGTAATCGATGGTCATCTTGCCCTTCTCAGCTTCCGCAAGGAGATCTTTGTCCTTGAGAGCGTTGGCAAATGCATCGCGGAGTATTTTTATCGCGTCCTTCGCTGTTCCCGGAGGTGCCACGAAAGGCCGGTAGATTTGCGTCGGGACAGCATTCACGGCCATGATGAGCTTCCCTTGCTGAGTCTTTGCAAGATTCTCGTCAACCGCTAATTTTTCGATTCCCGGCGCCGAGGTCCGGTTTCGAATAATTGGACGCACCAGACCACGGTCGATAAAGGGCTTGATCGAATCGTAAGAGCCCGCCCGGCCATCCACCTCTTTGCGCTCGAGGGCGAGCATTACATCGGCGCTCGATGAGTAACCAGGGACAAGTTTGAAGTCAAAACCAGCGAACTCCTCAAGGAGCGCGGGAAAATCATGGGTCGAGCTTCCGGGTCCGGTGGTGCCGATGACAAACTGCTTGGCCTTTCGCAAGTCCTCCGCGGTCCTGTATGGTAAATCGGAGCGCACGCTGAGGATCACGGCATCGCTGGCAGCACTGCCCAACCAGGCAAACTTGGCTACATCGAACCTCACCCCCTCAACCTTGATCAATTGCGCAATGACCGTAGCATTGTTAAAAGTCCCGATCGTCAGTCCGTCTGGCTTAGCGATGCTGAAAAGGTGATTCGCCGCAATCACGCTGCTGGCTCCCGGCATATTCTGAACAATGGCGCCGGGATTTCCCGGGATATACTTGGGCAGGTGTTTAGCGATGAGGCGCGCATATCTGTCATAGCCCCCTCCCGGTTTGTAGCCAACGACAATTGTGATCGTCTTGCCTTCATATAATGAAGCGCCATAAGAAGGCGCGTTTGCAAAGAACAAAACCAGAGAAAGAACGATGATCGATGATGTCTTCATAAAAACTCCTTTCCTAAAACCCCTTCAGTCTGTTTAGCTAGATAGATCACCTGCTTGGTTTATGAAGCGCCCATTGCCGCTCCGTCGTGCTGTGCAAAACCGTCCTGAATTGACTTTATCCCGTTGCGCCTGCCAATTCCTCCGCGATCTTTAGATATTTCTCATGCACTTCCGCGCCCATTTCTTCGGCCTCGTGCTGCGCGAAAGCCGCCAAGAGTTTTTTCTGTTCGTCGGCGGAAATCACCTCGTCCGCCATGCGAAAAAGTATCTCGTCTTCTTTCTGAATATGTTCCCTTAGAAGCCGAATGTAAGCTCGCGCGCTGCTAAACAGAACTGCCGCCGCGGCGTCGTTCTTCGCTTCCAACAGGACGATCGCCGCGGCCATCGCCCGCACATAAGATCGCCCCTCTTCATGTTCCGTCAACATCATGCCGACGGGACCACCATCGCTCGGTATGCCGTGTTCCTCCAACGCCGGAAATAAAACTTTCTCCTCTTTGATATGGTGGCACTGATCGGCGAAGTGGCGGATAAAGTCGAGCGCCTTTTTCCATGAATCCAATGACGCAAGCGCCGGCTTCTCGGTCAATTTTTCCACTGCCGCGAGCACGCGCTCGATAACGCGATGCTCGTCGCTGAGCAGCGCCGTGGCTTTGTCGGATTGATGATGGCTGCTAGCGGTCAGTGTTGCGTCATGCGCCGAGTGCGCGCGCGACGATTTCTCCGCGTCGGTGCGATTTTCCATGGCTATTTTTCCTCTCCATCGCTTTGGGCTGATAAACACAATAGGGATCGCTGCGCATCGGATCGCCGGTGATCGCGTAAGCCCGCGACCGGCTACCGCCGCAGATCGATTTGAACTCGCACACGCCGCACTTGCCTTTGAGTTGGCTGAAGTCGCGCACGCGGGTAAACACATCAGACGATCGGTAGATGTCCGGCAATGGCTGAGAGCGGATGTTGCCGCCGACGAGAGTCAAAAAGCCGCTGGGCTGGACATCGCCGGTGTGAGAAATGAAGACGACGCCGCGGCCGTCGTTGACGCCGAGCGGCGCGCGCAGAATCTTGGCCGCCTTGCCGTTTGGCGCGACCTCTGTCGGAGTCAGAGACCGTGCGTTCGCCTCGGCGAGCAATTGTTCCACGGGCATGGCCAATTCAGCCGCGCGCCGCTGCAACAGCACGCGCCGGTAGTGATAACCTTCGCGCGGCGTGACATCGAAGGGCGCCGACTTCGCCAAATCATATAACCAATGAAACAGCGACTCGATCTCTTTCGCGGTGATATTGAGCCGGCGAATCTCCGGACGCGCCGCCCGGCCAACCGCGATGAGTAGAAATAGCGCCCACAGTTTGATGCCGCGTTCGGCGATCATGGCGGCGATCGCCGGCAAATCGGCCAACACATGGCGCGTCACGGTGGTGTGGATCTGCGACTCCAGGCCGAATTCGCGGCACCAATCGAGGATATCGAGCGTGCGCTCGAAAGACCCAGTAGACGCCGCGAAAACCATCGTGGGCGGCGCTATCTTTGCCGTCTAGGCTCACGGCGAGACGAATCAATCCGGCCTCGGCGAATCGGCGCACCGCATCGCGCGTGATCAGCGGCGTCGCCGACGGCGTCATCGCCACGCGCAGTCCTTCGCTGCGGGCGTACGTCGATGATGTCATAGATATCCGGCCGTTTGGCCGGATCGCCGCCGGTCAAAACAAAGATCGGATAGGGTGAACCGAATGCCTTGACGCTTTGGATCAGCCCTTGGGCTTCCGCAAAGCTCAGCTCACTTGGATCGCGCACAGCTCGGGCTTCAGCGCGGCAATGAATGCAGGCAAGATCGCAAGCCCGCGTGGTCTCCCAAACCACCGTGAATGGCCGTTGATTGAAATCCATCAATGATTCTAATGAGCATGTTGCGTGCCACGGCGGCGGCGCGAAGCTAGGCTAAAGAGCGAAGCTATTCGACGAATGTCGGCGAATTATTGTTGGAGTTGAGAATTGGCTTGAGCGAATTTCCTGTTTTCTGGAAATACTTGGACTTTCTGACATCACTTCGGTCGCGCAGCAATGCTCTCACGTTTTCTAACTGCAAGAATGTTATTGGCCAAAAACACAATGACTGCCAGCGTGTTGAGCAAACCGCCCCAGCGTTGTAGCGCATGCCACGCACCGAGATCGCCGGCGACTCGTAGCAGCAACGACGCGTGCAGCAGGCCGACGTGCAGGTAAAAAGCATTTCGAAACGGTAGTGGCAAACCCGTAATGGTCGGCAAGATGATTGGCGCGTGAGCAAAGATCATCGAGAAAACGAAGCCCAAGAAAATCGCGTGCAGCATCGCATCGTATTTCGGGACGGCGCTGAAAGCTTGCGCCAAGCCTAACCAGAGAATCGCGCCTAGCGCCAACCAAAAATAGCCGGCGATCAAACCGAGCGCCATGTAGCGCGGCAAGCCTTCTTGGCGCGCCGAATGCCAAGCCAGATCGTAACGGAGCAACCAGAGAGCGATCGCGAGTAAACCCACGGCGGCGATACGCAGGCCAGAATGAAAATCGATTAGTGTGCCGCAAAGTCCAATGACGAAAATCGCCACGCTTAGGTAGAATTTCGCGCGCACGGTCAGCGAGCGGTTGGCGGATTCTCCCCTGGACGGGACATTGCCCTCTGTACTAGAGGCGCATGCAGCAGGGATTTATCCTTTTCTTTACTTCGTCGAAACCACATCAACGCAGAACTCTCCGGGACTTGTGTGGAGCAGGATCGCTCCCAAAAATGGGGTGACCCTTCCCAAAATAGGGAATCAAACGCGGGAATTTTCTTGTTCCTAGAAATTCACCGCGGCGCGCCGGCGCAAAAGGGGAGCGAAAAGCGACGTCAATCATTGGTACGGCGATTGCGTCCTCGAAGAGTCAAAGGACCAAAATGGTCTACTGACTCCGGCGACAAATGAAACTTGGCAAAGAAAGCCGCTATGCGATCGAGGGATTGGCAGTGTTAGCCAGTAAGCCCTTTGGAACCATCATGCACGTACACGATATCGCGGAAGCCGCTCACGTGTCCCCGAGTTTTCTGGCAAAGATCTTTCAAAAACTCCACCGGGCGAAGCTGTTGACCTCTTCGCGCGGCGCAGTTCGCGGCTACGCCCTCGCCCGTCGGCCAAACGCGATCAATGTAAGGATATATTTGTCGCGGTCGAGGGCGGCGATGTCTTCGATCGCTGCATTTTTTGGAGCGATCGATGCGCCGATCTTTCTCCCTGCCCGATGCATGCGGAGTGGAAACGGGTGCGACAAGCCATCACCAAAAGGATGCAGAGAATAACCTTGGCGGGCATGGCGCGAAAAAATCCTGCGAAGCGCATGCGATCGATGCGCTGACGAGCCGGGGAGGGACGCTCAGATGAAATTGTTTTTTGCTTCGATGATCGCGCTGGTTCTCGTTTTGAGCGGCCTCGCCGTGATCAAATCCGCCGAAGTCGTCAAATCACCTCCTGCTTCCTCCCAACTCATTGCGGCCGGAAAGGCTCTCTACGGCCAGCAATGCGCCGCTTGCCACGGCAACACCGGCCGGGGCGACGGCGAAGCGGCCTATCTGTTGTATCCCAAGCCGCGCGATTTCGTTGCAGCGAGGTATCGGCTGGTTTCCACCTGGGATCGCGTGCCGACAGATCAAGATCTCTTCGACACGATTTCGCGCGGCATGCCCGGCTCAGCGATGCCGTCGTGGGAACATCTAACGACGGAGCAACGATGGGGCTTGGTCTACTACATTAAATCCTTCGCGGAAAAGCCGATCGAGATAAGATCTCAGAAAATGCCGTCAGCTGACGGGAGCGGCGGCGAGGGTATCATAGAAGTTCCCAACCGGTTCCTTTTGATGCGGCGGCAAGAGCACGCGCCCTGGAGCTATATAAGGACGCCTGCGCCTCGTGCCACGGCGCGACGGCAAGAGGCGACGGCGCGCAAGAGCAAAGAGACGACGAGGGGTTTCCTACCCGGCCGCGTGATCTGACCGCGGGCATTTTCAAAGGCAGCCCCGATCCGATCGCGCTTTACCGCCATATCGTCGCGGGCATTCCTGGAAGTCCGATGCCGATGAGCGATTGGGCTTACGGCGCTGACGCGTGGCATTTGGTCAATTACGTGCGCTCGCTCTCCAGCGATCCGCAACGCGAACGCGTGGAGATGAAGAAGTTCACGATTCAAGCGGTACGAGTCACGACTCTTCCGGATCATCCCGAATCGGGAATCTGGCGTCTGGCGTCGCCGGTCAATCTTCATCTGATGCCGCTTTGGTGGCGCAGCGAACGGCCGGAAGAAGTGACCGTGCGGGCGGTGCATGACGGCAAAGAGATCGCCATTCTCATGGTCTGGCACGATGATACAAACGATCAGACCGCACTTCGGCCCCAAGATTTCCGCGATGCATCGGCGATCCAATTTTCGCTAACCGCTAATCCGCCGTTTTTCGCCATGGGCGAGCAAGCAGCAGCAGTGAATATTTGGATGTGGAAATCCGAGCGGCAAGCCGATCTCCAAACGCGCGTATCAAGAGCTGGAATCTGTTTATCCCAATCTTGGTATCGATTCCTATCCGAATCTCATGCGCTCCGCTGTAGAGCAGCCGCATCGTCATGCTCTGACATTGGAATCGGACCCCTCATTCGTGACCGGCTGGGGTGCCGGGAATATCGTCTCGGATCCAGAACGAAAAAGCCCTGTCGAAGATCTCACGGCTAAGGGATTCGGCACACTGCAAGCGAGACCCAGGATAGATCAAAAAGTCGGCGCACACGGACTCTACGGGCACGGTTCCTATGAAGTTATGTTCCGTAGATCCTTGTTGCCCACCGGCCAGGGCGCCGTCGCACTCCGAGCCGGGACTACCGTGCCAGTGGCCTTTGCCGTCTGGAACGGCAGCGCGGGAGATCGCGACGGCAAGAAGTCGGTGACGATTTGGCAGGATCTAAAAATCGCAAAATGAACGTTGCAAACGTTCAAGCAATTCAAACGTTTTGAACCGCTTGAGGATTGTAACGACTTGAACGTTTGGAACGGCTGGAACGATTGGAACGCAAGCGACGTCGTAGGAGCGAGAATAATGAACGATGATGAAGCCAGAGAGATGATGCGGGTAACCCGCCGTGACTTCCTCAAGTGGATGGGCATCGGCACCGGCGCAGCGGCCATCGCTGCCGGTTCCTTGCACTATTTCAGACCTGCGGACGCTGGCGACAATCCGCTGGCACGGTCGGTCAATCGAGAGTGGGAAAAAATTTACCGCGATCAGTACAAATACGATAGCGCTTTCGATTGGGTCTGCTCGCCCAACGACACCCATGCATGCCGCGTTCGGGCTTACGTTCGCAATGGCATCGTGACGCGCATGGGGAGCACCTACGATTACCAAGACTACGCCGACCTTTACGGCAACAAAGCAACCGTCAATTGGAATCCGCGCCAGTGCGCCAAGGGCTATACCTTTCATCGTGTGATCTACGGCCCCTACCGCCTGCGCCATCCGATCGTGCGCAAAGGTTGGAAGGCCTGGGCCGATGCCGGCTTTCCCGAACTGACGCCGGAGAACAAAACGAGATACATGTTCGATGCCCGCGGCCAGGACGAGTTCGTGCAAATTTCCTGGCCCGACGCCTTCGACTCCATCGCTAAAGCGCTGGTCGCGATTTCAGCACGCGTTACAGCGGCGAGGCGGGGAAAAAACTGCTCCTGGCACAGGGCTATCAACCGGAAATGGTCGAAGAGATGGGCGGCGCGGGAACACGGACAGTGAAAATGCGCGGCGGCATGGGGCTGCTCGGCGTGATCGGCAAGTACGGTATGTATCGTCTCAACAACTCGCTCGCGCTGCTCGACGCAAAGATTCGCGGCGTCGGTCCCGACAAAGCCCGCGCCGGGCGCAATTTCTCAAACTATACCTGGCATGGCGATCAAGCGCCGGGCCATCCTTGGGTGCACGGCCTGCAAGCTTCCGAATGCGACTTCAACGATCTGCGTTTTTCCAAGCTCATCATCATGGACGGAAAGAACCTGGTCGAGAACAAGCTCACGGACTCGCACTGGTTTATCGAATGCATGGAGCGCGGCGCGAAGATTGTCGTGATCGCGCCGGAGTACGGCCCGCCTTCGACCAAAGCCGACTACTGGATTCCGATTCGGCCGCAGACCGATGCTGCGCTTTGGCTCGGGATTACCAAGCTGATGATCGACAAGAAATGGTACGACGAAACTTTCATCAAGCGCTTCACCGATTTCCCGCTGCTGGTGCGCACCGACAATCTAAAACGGCTGCGCGCCCAGGAGATTTTCCCAGATTATAAGACCACGCTCGCCGCCGATGGGGCGTCCATGAAAATCCAAGGATTGACCGCCGAACAGCACGCGCAACTCGGCGACTTCGTGATTTGGGACGCAAAGAAGAACGGCCCGGTAGCAATCACGCGCGATGATGTGGGCGAGGCTATGGCAAAAAAAGGCTTGGACCCTGCACTCACCGACACTTTCAAGGTTAAACTGCTCGACGGCAAGGAAGTCGAAGTCGCGCCGTTGTGGACGCTCTATCAAACCCACTTGAAGGACTATGACCTCGACACCGTCGCCGATATCACCAGCGCGCCGAAAGCGATGATCGAGCAGCTCGCGCAGGATATCGCGACCATGAAGCCGGTGGCGATTCATCAGGGCGAAGGGATCAACCACTGGTTCCACGCCACGGAAATGAACCGCGCGTCATACTTACCGTTGATGCTGACGGGCAACATCGGCAAGCCCGGCGCCGGCTGCCATACCTGGGCCGGCAACTACAAAGCCGCCCTGTTCCAGGGATCGCCCTGGTCCGGACCCGGTTTCAAGGGCTGGGTAGCCGAAGACCCATTCGAAATTAATTTAAATCCCAATGCCCACGGCAAAGAAATTCACGCCCACGCGTACACCAAAGACGAAGAACCTGCTTATTGGAACCATGGCGATCTCGCCTTGATCGTCAACACGCCCAAGTTCGGGCGCAAAAATTTCACCGGCAAGACCCACATGCCGACGCCCACCAAAGCTTTGCTCTTTAACAACGTCAACCTGATCAATAATGCCAAGTGGGCCTACGGCATGATCAAGAATGTCAACCCGAATGTCGAAATGATTGTTTCGATGGACATTCAGATGACCGCTTCCATCGAGTATGCGGACCTCGCGCTGCCCGCCAACTCGTGGCTCGAATTCGAAGGCTTGGAAATTACCGCGAGCTGCTCAAATCCATTTCTACAAATTTGGAAAGGCGGTATTCCGCCGGTCTTCGACAGCAAAGATGACCTCGACATCATCGCTGGCATCGCCAATGCGCTCGCCAACGTCACCGGCGAGAAGCGATTCCGCGATTACTTTGCCTTTGCCGCCGCCGACAAACGGGGCATTTACATCCAGCGCCTGCTCGATACCTGTACGACGACGGCCGGTTACAAGCTCACTGATATCATGGCCGGCAAGTACGGCCCTCCGGGCGGCTGTTTGCTAAACTTCCGCACCTATCCGCGCATTCCCTTCTATGAACAGG
Source organism: uncultured delta proteobacterium (assembly GCA_963847445.1). Lineage (GTDB taxonomy): Bacteria > Desulfobacterota > Binatia > UBA9968 > UBA9968 > DP-20. Next base: position 79,789 of record CAWJZV010000028.1, read on the forward strand.
TGCATGACAGCGAACCGTTCCATACGGACACAGGACGGATGCATGCTTACGCGGACGTGCCTGAGGCGATCGAGTACGGCGAAAATTTCATCGTGCATCGCGAAGGACCGGAAGCGACGCCGTATCTGCCCAATGTGATCGTCAGCTCCAATCCGCTGGTGCGGCCGGAGGATTACGGCATTCCCACCAACGCCGAGCACTGGGACGAGCGCACCATCCGCAACATCAAGATGCCCTGGAGCAAGGTGAAGCAGACCAAGAACTTTCTCTGGGAAAAGGGCTTCCAGTTCTACTGCTTGACGCCAAAGACGCGCCACCGGGTCCATAGCGGCTGGTCCAACGTCGACTGGCATATGCTGATGGATTCTAACTTTGGTGATCCCTACCGCCTGGACAAGCGAGCGCCCTGCGTCGGCGAACATCAAATGCACATGAATCCGCAGGCGGCGCGTGATCTCAATATTAATGATGGCGACTATGTTTACGTCGACGCCAATCCGGCCGACCGACCGTATCTCGGCGCCAAGCCCGACGATCCGTTCTATCGCGTGTCGCGCCTTATGCTGCGCGTCACTTACAACCGCGCTTATCCATACAACATCGTCATGATGAAACATGCGCCCTTTATCGCCACGGAGAAAAGCGTGAAGGCGCACGAGACCCGTCCCGATGGCCGCGCTTTATCGGAGAACACCGGCTATCAAGCCAACCTGCGCTACGGTTCGCAGCAGTCGATCACGCGCAACTGGCATATGCCGATGCATCAGACCGACACTTTGTTTCACAAAGCCAAAGTGTCGATGAGCTTCATCTTCGGCGGCGAAGCCGACAATCACGCCGTCAACACCGTGCCAAAAGAAACCCTGGTGCGCGTGACCAAAGCCGAAGACGGCGGTATGGGCGGCAAAGGGATCTGGAAGCCGGCGACGACGGGTTATTCGCCGGACAACGAAAACGATTTGATGAAACGATATCTGGCGGGAGATTTGACGAAAGTGAAAGTGTGAGATGAACACGTTCAAGCCGTTCCAATCGTTCAACCCGTTCAACCCCCTCCTTAGTCCTCCCCCACGGGCGCGGGGGAGGAAAGGAATCGGAGGTTCGAACGACTGAAACCTCCGAAACGGTTTGAACGGAGCGCAGCGATTGAACGGCTTGAACGATTGGAACGCGAGCGACGAAGGAGCGAGATAATGCCCTTTAAAGACCCCGACCCCACCGACCCGAACATGCTCGTCGGCGTGATGCTTTCTGCCGACGCCGAGGCAACCCGTGACATGGCCTACGTCTTCGCCGAGGAATTCGCTCGTCTCGGCTATACGAGAGAGCAATTGCTCTGGCTGTTTAAGAATCCCTTCTACGGCGGCGCCCATGGCGCCTACCGAGCGCTCGGAGAAAACGAGACGCAGTCGATCATCGATGAATGCTTGAACGTCTGGGGCACCATCAGAATAACAGTTCAAGACGTTCAAACAGTTCAAACCGATCAAACCCCCTCCTCAATCCCCCGCGTCGCGGGGGAGGAAGGGAATCGGAGGTTCGAATCTCTGAAACGGTTTGAACGGAGCGAAGCGATTGACCGGCTTGAACGGTTTGAACCTTCGCGACGAGAGGAGCGAGACGATGACTAAGGTTCACAACTGGCAGATCGGCCGGGAGATGAATTATCCTTATCCGCAGGCATTCCCGCGCCGCCAATTCGCCTTCGTCTTCAACATCAACCGCTGCATCGCCTGCCAGAGCTGCACCATGGCGTGCAAGTCGACTTGGACTTTCAGCAAGGGCCAAGAGCATATGTGGTGGGCCAACGTCGAGACCAAACCCTACGGCGGCTATCCGCAGTTCTGGGACGCCAAGATTCTCGACCTGATGGAGAAAGCCAATCCCGGCAATCAGCAATGGTCGGGCAAACCTTCCGCCGATAAGCAGAAACCCTACGGCCAGTTCGACGGCATGACGATCTTCGAAGCGCAAAACATGCTGACGCCGGACAGCGCGCGTGTACTCGGCTATCTGCCGACGGATGAAGAATGGAATTCGCCGAACATTTTCGAGGACAATCCGGTTGGAAAAAAAGGCGTGCGCAATGAACTGGATAAAGAAGGCACCGCGCTGCCGGAACACAAGACCTGGTTCTTTTATCTGGCGCGTATCTGCAACCATTGCAGCTATCCCGCTTGTCTAGCCGCCTGCCCGCGCAAGGCGATCTATAAACGGCCGGAAGACGGCATCGTTTTAATCGACCAAAAAGAATGCCGCGGCTATCGCAAATGCGTTGAAGCCTGCCCGTACAAGAAATCAATGTACCGCGGCAACACCCGGGTGTCGGAAAAGTGCGTCGGCTGTTATCCGCGTGTCGAAGGCAAAGATCCCGAAAGCGACGGACAGCCGATGGAAACCCGCTGCATGGCCGCCTGCATCGGCCAGATCCGCATGCAGGGGCTAGTGAAGATGAACAACGACGGCAGTTGGGCCGAGGACCGCTACAATCCGCTTTATTACATGGTCCACGTCGCAAAAGTCGCCCTGCCGCTCTATCCACAGTTCGGCACCGAACCCAACGGCTATTACATCCCGCCGCGCTGGGTGCCGCGCGATTATCTGAAACAAATGTTCGGCCCCGGCGTCGATGACGCCATCGAGCGCTACAGTTATCCGGACCGCGAACTCTTGGCGGTGCTACAACTTTTCCGCCGCTCGAACCGGATCATCTTCCGCTACGAAATCAAAGAAGGGCCGCAGATTTACGAAGCGACCCTGCGCGGAAGAAAAATCACCATGTATAACGACACCGTGATCGCCTACGGCCAGAACGGTAAAGAAATTTTTCGCACCCAGGTCGAAGAACCGGTGCATGTGCGGCCCAACAAACATGCGAACTCGATATGATTCAAAGGTGTTCAAACCGTTCCAATCGTTCAAGCCGTTCAACCCCCTCCTCAGTCCTCCCCCGCGTTCGCGGGGGAGGAAGGGAATCGGAGGTTCAAACGATTGAAACCTCCGAAACGGTTTGAACGGAGCGAAGCGATTGAACGGTTTGAGCGGTTTTAACGATTCGGCAGGTGAGGTAGCCAATGAACACCAACTAAGTCCAATGTCCATCAAGAGAGTAACGATCTCGATGCTACCTTTTGCCGAGCCGCACTTTACAGCGCGCTGGCGATTGGCTTCCAGGCGCCGACGGTGGAAAATCTCGCCCGCTTGCTCACGACGGAAAGCCGCGCCGCGCTCATCGGCGCGGCCAGTCTGCTCTATCCGTCCGGCGAGCCTGATCTGATTTCCGTAATCGAGACGTTCCCCAATTTTAATGAGGCGTATTTGACGGACGTCGCCTCACGCCACCGCGAGCTGTTCGGTCACACCGTGCGCGGACCGATTCCGCCTTACGAGACCGAGTACGGCAACGAAGCGTTGTTTCAGCTACCCCATGAATTGGGCGACTTGATGGGATTCTACAACGCCTTCGGCCTGATATTGAAGCCGGGCCAGCGCGAGCGCGCTGATCACATCAGCTGCGAATGCGAGTTCTTGATGTTTCTCGCGCTCAAAGAAAGTTATGCATTGGAGCATGAAGACCGAGAAATGTTGGCGGAAACCCAGAAGGCGGAAAGATTATTTCTGCGCGACCACCTCGGCCGATTCCTGCCAACCTTTGTCTCCAAGCTTAGGCGCCATGAAGACTCCGGCTTCTATGGATTGCTCGGCGATCTTTGCCTGCGTTTGGTTACGGCGGAATGCAGCCGATTACAGGTTCCATCCGGCGCCGCCAATCTCGATCTTCGACCGGCCGATGACGACCGCGTGCCGATGGCCTGCGGCAGCGGCACCGACTGTGGCGCGATGCCCGGTGCCTGCGTGCCGGAGGAAGCCGATTCGGTATGAACCAAGCTCTGAACCTCGTTTACGGGCCGCGCTTGATCGAAGAAGCGGTGTTTCTCGCCCAGCACGACAGCGATATTTCCGCGGAGCTCCAAGAACGGCGCAATCGTATTTACGAAATCGCCGACGCCGACGAGCGCGACCGGCGGTTTAACGAACTCAACCGGGCTTGCTTCGATCGCCTTGGTTTAGGCAAGGTCATCGGCCAGAGCTTGCAAGAACAACCCCTCATCGGTGCCCACGTCGAGCGCGGCTTCGTGGTCGGCGCGACCCAGGCCAAAGAAGAGGGCGCCGAGCTGTTCGTCGCGCCGGATGAAATAAACAATGGCCACGGCCACCGCACGCTGCGACTGCTCCTCCGCCCCGAATCGCTGCTTAATGAAGATGGGTTGCGCCCCTTCTTACGCCATGAATTGTTCCATATCAGCGATATGCTCGATCCGACATTCGACTACGAACCAACCCTGCCGAAGGCCGAGGGCGGGCCGACCTACGATACCCTGATTACGAGTCGCTATCGTGTGCTCTGGGATGTGACGATCGCCGGCCGCATGGTGCGGCGCGGCTGGTGCGCCGCCACCGTTCGCGATCAAGAGTTCAAAGACTTCCGCCAAGCCTTTCCAATGTTGAACGGCGAGTCTGATGAGTTTTTCAAGCGCTTCTTTGATGCCGCGGCACCGCGCCATAATGAACTTGCCGCCTTCGCCTTCGACCCGAGGGCGGCCACGGACAGTGTCTCAAACCAAGCGGTCGCGGGAACCCACTGTTCCTTATGTCGCTTTCCCACGCACGCTTTTGAAACCGCGCCTGCGAATCTCGGCGCTGAAGTTTTAGCAGCGATCAAAGCAGATTTTCCCGACTGGACTCCGGCAAGGGGACTCTGTGTTCAATGCGCCGATCTCTACCGTGGCCGTCAACTGTCGATGGCGGCGGCAACTTCTGCCCGGATAGTACCTGGTCAACGCACCAGTCGCTCATAGATACAATTTTACCGCGGGAGTTCACAAAATCGCAGTCCAAGAACCGAAGGGATCGATTCACCATGCGAAACTTCGATGAGCTATTAAAGAGTCTTCGGCCATCCACGGCCACCAGTGCGCCGGGCAAATCTTGGGCGTCCGCATGGCGATGCTGGGATGCCGCGAAGTCGCCATCGACGAGCCGCGCGGCTGCAAGAAGCTGATCGTTTACGCCGAGATCGACCGCTGCGCCACCGATGCCGTGCAGGCGGTCACCGGCTGCTCGCTCGGCAAACGGACCTTAAAATTTCTCGACTACGGCAAGATGGCGGTGACCTTCCTCAACACCGAGACCGGGCGAGCGGTGCGAGTGTTGGCGAAAGACGACGCGCGCAAGCTGGTGCCGCTGTATGTCCAAGACAGCGCCAATTCGCGCGACGCACAAAAACAAGCCTATCGAATCATGCCCGAAGAAGCGCTTTTCGCCGTTAAACCGGTAACGATCGAAGTTCCCCCTCAAGAGATGCCCGGCTATCGCGGCAAACGGGTGGAGTGCGCCGAGTGTGGCGAGGGCATAAATTTCAATCGCGAAGTCGAGCGCGGCGGCCGTATGCTCTGTATCCCTGCTCACAGGAACAACTGCGCTCGAACGGTCACGCCAGTGGAGCAAAAACAGCCAACCCTAAAGTCCTATTGATTGTCGGCTCCAAGAAAGTCGGCAAAACAACTTTGATCGAGAGACTGATCCCCGAGCTCTCTCGGCGCGGCTATCGAGTCGGCACGGTGAAGCATCATCACTCGGATTTCCCTATTTCAGTCGATACCGCGGGCACCGACAGCTGGAGACACCGTCAAGCCGGCGCCACCGGTGTCGCACTGGTGACGCCGACCGACATCGCGCTGTTCCGCAACGGCGAAGATTCGCTTTCTCTCGATGACATCGTCGCCGGCTTGGGCGCAACCGATATTGTCTTAGTCGAAGGATTTCACAACGAACCGCGAGTCAAAATCGAAGTGCGCTCGGCTCGCAGCGATGCGGCGTTGTGCGAGAAGGACAAGAACCTGCTTGCGGTTGTGGCGCCAGAGGCACACCCCGCTTCGGTGCCGAGCTTTGTGCCCGAAGACATCCAGCCCATCGCCGATTTCATCGAACGCGAGATTTTGGCGCGAACCTAAAGACCGGGGCATCGACGCGAGGTCAAATCCCCTAACCCGCCTTGCGCTTGCCAGCGGTTCGCCGCTTTTCGCGTAGTTTTCGCCGCAGGAACTCCAGGATGCCGATGTGTTTGTGTGAGTCGTGAACCATCGTCGTGTAGAGCAACGCAAACACGTCACGATAGAGCCCCTGGCTCTCTTTTTTCAGCCGTTCGTATTCTTTAATCCCCTTGCGCTCGGCCTCAAGAAAGCGCTCAACGGATGCCAGCAGCTGTGCGCGCTTCTCACCCTTTTCATCAACTCGCCGGGCCATCCCTTCGGCGCGCGTCCACGCCAACTCATCCTTGAGTTTCGTTATCATTCGGCGCGTCAGCTCGTGATGACGCTGTTCGTCGGCGACGATCAGACCGAGGAGAAAGCGGATCAGTGGATCGCTCGACTCCTTGGCGATCACTTGATAATCGGTCAGCCACTGCTCCTCATGAGTCGCATGGGTTTGGAATTCGTTCATCAAACGCTGCACGGAGGAGAATTCCGGTGACTCAGGGACTCCCCACATCGCGTCTTCCGCCCAGTAATTGGCAATCGCTTTAATCGCTGATCGATCGTGGGCTTCGCGCCATGGCGCTTCTCCTTTGGTCAGCCAGTCCTGTGTTGACACAGTTGAAATGAGCAAGGCGTATGCCATGAGCTATGCGATGGAAAGCCGTGCATTTTTTTCTGATTGCTGAGAATCAACTGTCACGGAGCTTTCCGATTGTTGGGAAGATTCTCAGTGAGATCCGCCGTTATCCCTTGGAAAATCCTGGCATTACGATTGCGTTGTTCCTATTATCAGAACCATGAAATCGGGGTGGTCAATGACAACTGTCGAGAATATCGTTTCTCGCTATCGCGAGCCGCTGGAGAACTCTCCTCTCGATCTCGTCCAAGATTGGAAACGGGCCCACCCTGAAGCAAAGATCGTCGGCTGCTATCCGGTCTACACTCCCGTCGAACTCATCCATGCCGCTGGAATGCTCCCGGTCGGCGTCATTGGCGCGGGCAACCGGTTGGAGATCGCCCACGCAGATTCGCGTTTTCAGTCTTTCGTCTGCTCGATTGTTAAGAGCACGCTAGAGCTGGGGCTCACCGATAAACTAAAATTTCTCGACGGCATCGTCTTCCACTCGATCTGCGACCCGGCGCGCAATCTCGGCAGCGTCTTCAAACGCAACTTTCCCGATCTCATGGTGGAGTACATTCACTTTCCGCAGAACATGACTTCGCCCCATACCATCGATTATTTGATCGCCGAGTACAAAAGAATCAACGTCAGCTATGAGCAACTATCCGGAAGAAAAATTACCGACCAAGCGCTGCGAGAAAGTATCGCGCTCTACAATGCTCAGCGGCGCTTAATCCGGCAACTCTACGCCATCCGCCGAGAAACGCCGCAGAATCTTTCGACGGTTGAGTGTTACGTCCTGACGCGTATCGGTACGCTGCTGCCGCCGGAGGAACATATCGCGATCCTTGAAGAGGCGATCCCACAGCTACGCCAACGCAACGAAAAGCCCAAGGACCGGATTAGAGTCGTCCTCGAAGGCTCGTTCTGCGAGCAGCCGCCCATTGAGCTGCTCGACGGACTGGAGGCGGCGGGTTGTTATATCCTGGACGACGATTTCCTCATCGGCTGGCGCTGGTTTTCCGACGATATTCCCACCGAAGGCGATCCCCTGCGCAACATCGCTAACGCCTATTTCAACCGCAGTGTTTATTCCGGCGTGAAGCACGACACCCGCGAGCCGAAAGCGAAACATCTGATCGACAAATACAAAGACAGCCGGCGCCGCCGCGGTGTTGATCCTCGCCGCCAAATTCTGCGAGCCGGCGCTATTCGACTACGCGCTCTATAAACGGGCACTGGAGAAAGAGGGTATTCCACACCTCTGCCTCGAGTTCGAGGAAAAGATGTGGATCTTCGATAAGGCGCGCACGGAAGTGGAAACGTTTGTCGAGTCAATGCTCTTCGATTAGGAGAATTTTATGGCGCAAACAGCGGTAGCCGAAAAAACTCAGTACCAGGGTCAGATGCATCTGCTGCAGAAAGAGCTGATGGGGCGCTACTTCGAGCGCGTCACCCGGGCCGCGGAACAGGGCGAGGGCAAAGCCGTCTACATGTTGATCAGCGGCAACCCGGTGGAGCTGATCCAGGCATTCGACTCTGATCCCGGTCTATCCGGAGATCGACGCCCTGCAGCTGGCGGCGAAGAAAAGCGCCCTGCCCTTTATCTTGAAGGCCGAGGAGTTGGGCTACTCGATGGACAACTGCGCCTACGTGAAAGCCGATGTCGGCCTGTTTCTCGGCGACCGCAAAACCCCGTTCGCAACCATCCCACTGCCCTCGCTGATTCTCTGCAACTACGTCGGCTGCAATGTCTACTTGCAGTGGTTCGAGCACCTGGCCGAATACTGCGATGGCCAACTCTACAACCTCGACATTCCGTTCTTGCGCGACCCGTCCGGCGTGCCGAGCCCGGAGGACGTTACTTATGTCGTGCGCCAACTCGAAGAAGTGATCGAAGATCTGCGAACGGCTGACCGGGAAGAAAGCTCGACTACGCACGGCTCAAACAAATCGTCAGCCGCTCGAGTGAAACCGGCGAGATGTGGTCGCGGATCAAGGCGCTGACCAGGAATCTGCCTTCTCCCTTCGACGCCTACTTCGACTCGGTGACCATGATGGCGCCGCTCTACTGCCTGCGGGGAACCGAAGAAGGCGTGCGCTTTTTCGAGACCGCCCTCAAAGAGATGGAGGAGAAAGTGCGCCTGGGCCAGGGGCCGTTACCCCAGGAGCGCTTCCGCTTCGTCATCGAAGGACCGCCGCCTTGGGGCCATCTGCGAACCTTTAGAGATATGTTTTCCAAATGGGGCGCGGTGGCAGTGGCTTCGACTTACTCCACCGTCGGCGGCCTGTGGGAATTCGGTTTCAGGCATGACTGCCAATCACCCGTTGGAATCCATCGCCCAGCATATGCTCCAGTGGAACGTCACCAACCGCAACTTCCTGCAGCGCTACCAGCAGATCCGCCGCTATGTCGAAGAGTGGCATGCCGACGCTCTGGTGATTCATTCGGTGAAAAGCTGCCGGCTGTTTTCCGCGGGACAGGGCGACATGCGCGAATATTTCACCAAAGAGTTGAACGTTCCCACTCTATTGATCGAATCGGATTTCGAAGATCCGCGCTATTTTTCCGAAGCCCAGCTCAGGAACCGCATCGACGCATTTTTCGAATCCTTGGAACACAAGAAAATGGTCCGTGCCGGAGCGGAAGCGGGAGGGGCAGCATGATTTACGCCGCAGGCATTGACGTTGGCTCGACTCAGACTAAAGGGATTATCCTCAACGACAAGTTCGAGATCGTCGCCCGAGCCTTGACCGACACCGGCGCCTACGTCACCAGGGCCGCGGAACGATGCTTCGTCGAAGCGCTGCAAATCGCCGGCGTCAAGCGCGAAGATGTCGCCTACGTCGTCGGCACCGGTTACGGCCGATACAAGGTCACCTTCGGCGACGCCCAGATTACCGAGATCAGCTGCCATGCGCGCGGCGCCAGCTACCTCTTTCCCAACACCCGCACGGTGATCGACATGGGCGGCCAGGATGCCAAGGGCATCAAGATCGGCATCGATGGCGACGTCAAAGACTTCGTCATGAATGACAAATGCGCCGCCGGCACGGGAAGATTTCTCGGCAGCGCCGCCGACGCTCTGGGCATGCGCCTTGGACGACATCGGCGACATCTCGCTCAAGGCGAAAAATCCGGTGCGGCTCACCACCGTGTGCACGGTGTTCGTCGAGTCGGACATCATGTCCTACCTGGCCCAGGGCAAGAAGACCGAAGATATCCTCGGCGGCGTGCACAGCGCCATCGCCGCGCGGACGATTTCGCTGATTCGTCGCGTCGGCATCGAGCCGGAAGTCACTTTCACCGGCGGGGTTTCGAAAAATATCGGCATGGTGCGCGCGCTCGAAGAAAAACTCGGCATGAAACTCAACGTCAGCCCGGATTCCCACTTCGTCGGCGCCCTCGGCGCGAGCATCTTCGCCCTCGAACGCGCCGCCAAGGCAACCGGCGAAAGGCAGCAAGCAACCGGAATCGACGGCCGGGCCTACTGTCTAACTTAAGGAGGCATCATGACGTTTGTCGCTGGCATCGACATGGGCGCTAAATCGACCAAGGCGGTGGTCTTGGATGGGGAGAAGCAAATTTGTGGCAAGGCCGCGATAAAAACCCGTCCGGATTTCGCCGCGGTCGCCAAGGAGGTGCTGAACCTAGCGCTTGCACAGGCCGGGCTCAAAGAGAGCGATCTAAATTACATCGCCACCACCGGCTTCGGCCGCTACAACGTGCCCTTCCGCGACGTTCAGATCACCGATATCACCTGCGTCGGGCGCGGCGCGGTTTTTCTCTTTCCCAAGACCCGCTGCGTGCTCGACATCGGCGCGCAGAGCACGCGGGCGCTGCGGGTCAGCGACACCGGCAAGGTGCGTGAGTTCCGCACCAACGACAAGTGCGCCGCCGGCGCCGGCGGCTTCATCGAACGCGCTTGCAAATATCTCGAGGTCAATATCGATCAGGTCGGCGATCTTTCCATTCAAGCGAATAAGCCGCAGACCATCAGCAGCGTCTGCGCCGTCTTGGCCGAATCCGAGATTATCAATCACGTCTCCAACGGCGAGACCATCGAAAATATTCTGCGCGGCGTCCACAACTCACTCGCCTCCCGCGCCCTAGCATTGCTCAAGCGCTCGGGCATGGAAGACGAGGTCACGTTCGTCGGCGGCGTGGCGCGGCAAAAAGGCATGGTCAAGGCGCTGGAGGAAACACTCAAAAGAAAAGTCAACGTCAGCGACGGAGCCCGAACTGGTCGGCGCGTTGGGCGCCGCCCTGCTGGCGCTGCGGCGTCTTGAGAAGATTCGGGAAGACAAGAAATCAGCCGTGGTCGGAGAGGAGGCAAGAGCAGCGTTATGAAGCTACAAGGAAAAACCGCTCTGATAGCAGGAGGCGGAGGAGGAATCGGCCGCGCCGTCGCGCTTGCCTTGGCACATGAAGGCGCAAAGACCGCGATCGCGGATATCGTCAAAGACAATGCTGAGAAAGTCAGCGGCGAGGTGAAGGCGGCCGGCGTGGACGCGATGGCCTGCCAGGTGGATCTGACCAAGAAGGCCGACGTCGACCGCATGGTCGGCGAAATCATCGAGCGCTTCGGACAGATCGATATTTTAGTCAACTGCCAGGGCTGGGATCGGCTCGAACCTTTCGTCGAAAGCAACGAGGAGACCTGGGAGAAACTCTTGGCGATCAATTTCAAATCGGTGCTCTACACGGCGCACGCCGTGCTTGCCGAACATGATCTCCCACGGCTTCGGCAAGATCGTCAACATCAGCTCCGACGCCGGCCGCGTCGGCTCCAGTTGGGAAGCGGTCTATGCCGGCGCCAAAGGCGCAGTGATCGCGTTCTCGAAAACCATCGCCCGCGAAGTGGCGCGCTACAAGATCAACGTCAATGTCGTCTGTCCCGGTCTGACGGAAACGCCGCTGCTGCAAGCCGTGCGCAGCCAATCGGAACAGACCGCGAAGATCATCGACGCGGTGACCAAAGCGACACCATTCCGCCGACCGGCGCAGCCGGAAGAGATCGCCGAAGCGGTGCTGTTCTTAACTTCGCCGCAGGCAAGTTTTATCACCGGGCAAACACTCAGCGTCAGCGGCGGATTAACGATGGTGTAAGGAAGTGACAGAGATAGAGACAGAGATAGAGAAGGGGCAGAGCGGTCTCTGTCTCAATTCTCAATCCACCCAGCGAAATTGAAGACGCGGAACGAGGCAGGCACACAAGAGGAACTGAGAATGGATAATCGAGTGAAAGCCATCGACATCATGTACTACGTCGCCACGCCGGAGTTCATCGCAGCGCTGGAACGAAGCGAAGAAAGGCGAGCTCATCTGCCGCATGGAAAAAGCCATCGGCGGCTTGCCGCAGTACGACAGTTTCGACGCCATGCTCGCCAAGATGGACGAAGCCGGCGTGGCAAAAGGTTTTCATCACCCAGACCAAGATGTGGTCGTACCGCAACAAGTGGATGTACATGGACACCCAGCTCGATGAAGTCGCCCAGTACACCAAACGTTACCCCGACCGCTTCGTCGGCCTGGCCGGTTACAATCCGTTTCGCATCAAAGAGTCGCTGACGGAAATCGACCGCGCGGTCAAAGAGTATGGCTTCAAGGGCGTCTACATCCACATCTACGGTTTCGACATCCCGCTGCACGATGCGAAAATGTATCCGCTCTATGCCAAGTGCGACGAGCTCAAGATTCCCGTGTCCATGCAAGTCGGTCATGTCTTGGAAGCGATGCCGAGCGAGCATGCCCGGCCGATTTATTTGGACCGCATCGCCAGCGACTTTCCCGAGCTGAAAATCGTCGGCGCCCACACCGGCTGGCCTTGGGTCGAGGAGCTGATTTCCGTCTGTTACAAATGGGATAATGTTTACTTCGGCGTCGATGCTTGGATGCCGAAATACTTAAAGCCGGAGATCATCCACTACATCAACAGCCGCATGGGCCAGGACCGTTGCCTGTGGGGCACCAACGGCTTGCCCTGGAAAGAGAGCCTGGATCAGTGGGATGAGATGGGGCTCAAAGAAGCGACCAAGAAAAAGCTGCTGCACGATAACGCCGCGGAGCTGTTCGGTCTCAGTTAACGCAGCGAAAGGAGAGCGCCATGATGTGCCGATTCTTATGCGCCGATTTCGAACTCACATTAAAATGTCCTGTCGACAAGACTGATCATAACGTCCGATTCCAGGCTTACCCGCAGTTGCGCGACCATGGGTTGGACGTCGTCGCCTGCGATGCCGCAACCGAGGTCGAGCAGTTGACCTGCGGCAAAAATTGCCGGGCACTGCTTGAAAGCGGTCACTACTGGCAAAGGATTTATCCGGAAACGGTGAGTTACACGCAGAGCCAATAAGAGTTTTCGATTGGATGAACGAATCGAAGCTGAGCCGCAACAGGAGCGAATGAGTTATGTATCAAACGCTGCAATACCGCGAAGACGGCGCGGTGGCGACGATCCGACTGAACCGGCCGCAAAAAAAGAATTCTTTCAATGGCGCGATGCGCCAAGAGTTGGCGCAGGCGCTTCAAGCGATCGCGCGCAAGCCCGAGCTGCGAGCGGTAGTCATCACCGGTGGCGACGAGATTTTTTGCGCCGGGGCGGACATTAGCGAAATGGGCGGAACCCCGAGCGCGGAATCCTCCTATCACCACGCCCGCGAGTTTCAAATTCTTTTCGATCAAGTCGAATCGCTGCCGCAACCGGTGATCGCCGCGGTTTCCGGGTATGCATTGGGTGGCGGCTGCGAGTTGGCTTTGGCTGCGGATTTCCGCATCGCTTCGGAAACGGCGCGCTTTGGCCTGCCGGAAATCAAGATCGGCGCTTTCCCCGGCGGCGGCGGCACGCAAAGACTGACACGTCTGGTCGGCACCGCCAAGGCCAAAGAAATGATTCTCCTCGGCGATCCGATCAGCGCGCAAGCAAGCGCTCGCCATCGGTTTGGTCATGAAAGTTACGGCGACGGAACAGTATTTAAAAGAAGCCTGTAGCCTTGCCGCCAAGCTTGCCGCCCTGCCCCGTCTCGCTCTGCAAGCATCGAAGATGTTGATCAATCGCAGCCAGGATGTCGACCTGGCGACGGGTCTGGAGTTCGAAGCGCGCACTTTCGGCGCCATCGCGCATACCCATGATCTAGCCGAAGGTACGCAAGCCTTCTTGGAAAAGCGCCAGGCGAATTTCACCGGCTATTGATTCTACCCGAGAATCAACTATCGTCGCCGACAAAATTTATCATCGAGGAGACACAGACACGATGACCTACGATAGCTTTGTTTTCGAAAATAATGACGGCGTTGCGACGATACGCTTGAACGATCCGGAACGGCTCAATGCGCTTACGTTTCAAGACCTACGGCGATCTGGAAAAGATTTTTGCCGAATCTAGCGCAGGACAACGGCGTCAAGGTCGTCGTCCTCACCGGGACCGGCAAAGGTTTTTGTTCCGGCGGCCGGGTCGACGACATCATCGGCCCGCTGCTCAAGATGAAAGGCGACGAGCTTTACAAATTCACCCGCATGACCTGCAACGTCGTCAAGAACATGCGCAACTTAAAAAAGCCGATCATCGCCGCGGTCAACGGCATCGCCGCCGGCGCCGGTGCCATGCTCATGCTGGCGTCCGACCTGCGCATCTTCTCGGATAAAGCGCGGGCCGCGTTTCTCTTCGTCAAAGTCGGCCTGTCGGGCGCCGACATGGGCGCGCTGTATTTGCTGCCGAGAATCGTCGGGCTGGGCAAAGCGACTGAGCTGGTCTTACTTCGGCGATACCATCGACGCCCAGGAAGCCCAGCGCATCGGCCTGGCCAATCGCGTCGTGCCCGGCGACGCGTTGATGGACGAAGCCTACAAATGGGCGGGACGACTCAAAGACGGGCCGCTCTACGCTCTCGGCGTGACCAAAGAGCTGTTCGAATACGAAGCCAACGTCGATTTAGAAACCGCGCTGGAGATGGAAGCGGCGGCGCAGGCGAGATGCATGGAGACGCCCGACTTCATCGAGGGCTACAACGCGTTTGTCGAAAAGCGACCGCTGCGCTTTAACCGCGGCTGAGAGCGGCACAGGAGGAAAACAACATGGCAAAAACTATTCACATCAGAAGTCTCGAAAAAGGCGATCTCGCGGCGATCGTCAACATGGAAGAACGCCAAACCGGCGTCGCTCGGCCCGACTACTGGGAAAAGCGGCTGGAGATTTCCGAAGCCATCCGGCCGCACTGGGCATCGCTGGTCGCCGAATACGATAACCGTGTCGTCGGATTCATCCTGGGCCGGGCCGGTGAACATGAGTTCGGCCTGCCGGGAACGGTGGCGTGGGTCGAGATGATCGGCGTCGATCCAGCCTATCGCCGCCGCGGCGTTGCCGAAGAACTGATGGAGACAGTTCACCGAATCGGCCGAAGACCACGGCATCAAAACCATCTTCACGCTGATCGATCCGAACCGAGCTGAATTGCAACATTTTTTCAGCCAGCTCGGTTTCGTGCACGGCAAGATGGTGCACTATCAAAAGGATCTGTCGAGCTAACTCGGTGTCTCCGGCGAGTTCGCCGCCGAATACATGGAACCAACCCATGGATTTCGAGTTGCCCGAAGAATTGGCCGAGGTACAAAAGCTAGCGCGCGACTTTAGCGAAAAAGAAATCGCACCTAGCGCAGCAAAAGACGACCGAGAGCATATCTTTCGCCAAGACCTCGTCGTTAAAATGGGCGAGCTAGGTTTCTACGGCTGTCTGATTCCGGAGACATTACGGCGGCAATGGTCTCGGTTTTCTCGCTCACACGCTGATCTCGGAAGAGATCGCCCGCGCGCACAGCGCCATCCGAGTCTACGTAAACATGCAAGCGGGCCCCGCCGTGACACTTTGCGAATTCGGCAACGAAGAACAGAAGAAAAAATATCTCCCGCGGCTTTTGAGCGGCGAATCCATCGGATTGTTCGCCATCACCGAGCCCGATGCCGGATCGGACGTGGCGGCGATGAAGACCACCGCCAAGCGCGACGGCAAAGACTATCTGATTAACGGCACCAAGATCTGGATCACCAACGCCACGGTTGCCGATGCCGGCGTCATCTTTGCCTATACCAATCGCGCCGAGAAGCATCGCGGCATGTCGGCGTTCTACGCCGACTTGAATCAGCCGGGTGTGAGCCGGCGCGACCTCGACAAGCTGGGCGCCCACGCCTCGCCGACCGGCGAGCTGACGTTCGATAATTTTCGCATTCCAGCGGAAAACTTGATCGGCCAAGAAGGCGATGGCTTCAAAATCTGCATGCGCCACTTGAATCATACCCGCCTCGGCTGCGCCGCCGGCGCCGTCGGCCTCGCTAAAGCCGCCCGCGAAGCAGCAGTCAGTTACGCCAACCAGCGCGAGCAGTTCGGTCAAAAGATCGGCCAATTTCAAATGAATCAGGATTTGATCGCGCAGATGCTCGTCCAGGAAGAATCATCGCGGCTGCTGGTTTATCGCGCCGCTTGTCTCGCCGACCGCGGGCGACCCTACAACTTGGAAGTCTCCATGGCGAAATACGCCGCCGCTGAAGCGGCTGCGTTTTGCGCCGACAGCGCGCTCAAGATTCTCGGCGCTTACGGCTACTCGACGGAATTTCCCGTCGAGCGCTACTATCGCGACGCCAAATCCTATCAGATCGTCGAAGGTTCGGTGAATATTCAAAAGCTCATCATCGCCCAGGACGCGCTGGGATATAAAAAAGCAAATCGCTGAGCCGTCGATGGGGAGAAATCGATATGACCGAGACGACATCTAAATCACGGGAGTCGTTCGAGCAGCCGGGCCTACCCTCCCAGCCGCTAAAAAAGATATCCTTACAACGCGGCATCATCTACGGCCCCGTGCCCTCGCGCCGCCTCGGCCAATCCCTCGGCATCAACTTGCTGCCGACGAATCACAAGCTGTGTTCTTTCAATTGCCTCTACTGCCAATATGGCTGGACGAAAAACGTCACCTTCTCACCCGAAGAGCAATTGAAGAACCTGCCCTCGGTCGATGCCGTAGAAGCCGCGCTGGAGCAGGCCTTAACGGCGCTTGGGCGCGAACATAAGACCATCGATTGCATTACGATTTGCGGCAACGGCGAACCGACGCTTTATCCAGCTCTCGCTGAGGCGATCGTCGCGACGAAGATCCTGCGGGACCGCTACCAGCCCGAGGCGCGCGTCGCGATTCTTTCCAACTCGTCGACGGTCGGCAATCCAGCGGTTCGCGCCGCCCTTGATCGACTCGATCTAAAGATCATGAAATTCGACGCCGGCAGCGAAGAAATGTTTCGCCAGCTCAATCATCCGGCCGCGCCGGTTTACATGGGCGACATTATCGCTGGATTGAAACAGCTCAAAGACTGCTACCTGCAAGCCTGTTTCGTCCAGGGGAGGGTTACTAACGCCGATCCCGATTCGGTGGCCATGTGGATCGAGAAAATCCGCGAGATTCATCCCCTTGCGGTGCACATTTACACCCTCGATCGTGAACCCGCCGATAAACGAATCGAAAGAGTCAGCCTGCCCACGCTCGAGTGGATCGCCCACGAAGCGCGCTGGCGGGCAGGTGTAACGGCGGATGTGTTCTAAATAGAAACACTGGCCGAGTGATGCAGAGGGAATGGGCGAGTGGCGACGGGATGGCAGTCATACCGAGTTGATATTCTGTATAAGTCAACACTTGATCTGACAGTCGGCTGACAAGTTCTCATCCTCGGTCATGGTTGAGAGCTCCACTCGCGCCGCCTCCGTTGGACGTACGCCGCTCCGAAGTCGCGCGCCCGACTTGCGCGCAGGTTACGCGCCGAAAATCTGCCGGCTAATCAAATCATTATTCCGCCAGTGATCTTCTCCGGTTCGCTCGGTCATTCAACTTTCACCTTGGCGTCCTCGATGATCACATCGTATTTGTAACCAGCACCCAAATCTTTATCGAGCGCAACGGTTCCTTCGACCAAAACCGTGTCGCCGACTTTTGCCTTGGCTTGGGTCGTCACGGTAAGGTCGTTGGTCGGCTCCTTGCCGGTGCCGTCGCGCAGATGGAGCCAGTTCTTTCCCATGATCGCCGCGCTGTACTTGACGACTTTGCCGCGCAGCGTCACTCGCTTGCCGTTGAGCTTGGCCTTTTCTTGATAAATTTCCTGCACCGTCTTGCCGTCCTTCGGCTTGACGATCTTCGAGAAGTCGAACTTGGGCGCCGCCGGCGCGGCGCCACCGCTCATGTCGATATTCGGATGGCCTTCGGGAAGCGGCGCGCTGGCCGCCCAAGCAATGCCGGCGGCGTAACGATCCAACGCGATCGCACTCGCAGCCCAAAATGCCAACCGCTATCAAGAACCTTCCCGCCGTGTAAACAATTTTCCTCACTGTTTCTCCTTCGCTGAAGTATTTCTGTCGGACTGAGTTCGAGCGTAATAAGCACTCTCGTCACGGATAGTCCTAGGCACAGAAATTCGCAGGCAAACAAGTCGGCGAGGCCCAATATGACATCGCCTTCTGTCGGCGGAAGTCCCGGCATTCGGGTTCGGCAATGACTCTGGCCAATTGCGCCGATTAACCAAGTTCTCGGTCGGCACCCTACGTCGTCTTCATGGCATCATCAATCCAGGCGGCCACCGAAGCCGGTGAAGGAATACGCCCCGACGAAACCAGTTTTTCGTTAATCACCAGGCCGGGTGTGGACACGAGGTCATAAGCCAAGATCTCGTTGTAATCGGTAACTTTGGTGAACTCAGCCGTAACGTTTAGGTCGCTTGCAGCCTTACGGGCGATCTCCTCCAAGCGTTTACAATTGGCACAGCCAGGGCCGAGGATTTTAATGGTCAACATATCGAAACCTCCTGCATGATCACAAAGTTTGCGCCTGTTTATCGTCTTGCTGATGATTGCGCTGGCTCACTAGCCATAAGGCGAGCGCCAGCAGGGTCAGAAATAGCCCAAGATAGATCGACGACGAGCCCCAGGCTCATGCCGTCCACCCATGCGCCGTAGATGAGCCCGGCGATCGTGCTGAAAAGCGCTACCCAAACGACATAGGTCCAGGTCTTGAGTTTACCGATGATGGCGGAAAGGATCAGAATGCTTTGCAGACTGAGCTCCGGATCGGCCATGAGATAGGCCAGCAGCGGGCCGCGGTGCATGCCCAGGCTAAGAAACAGTTGAGCGATCGGCACTTCCACCAGTGTCGGGAAGTACATGAAGACACCGAACGCGACGCCGGTCAGATTACCGAGAAGCGTGTTGCTCCCGGCCAGGCTTTCGATCCACTCCGGGCGGATCAGCACCCGGATGACGCCGACCAAAAACACGCCGACCACCAGCAGCGGAAAGATCTGTTTGACGAAGCGCCACGACTCCCACAACCAGTCGCGCAATTCGTCCTCGGTCAGATAGGCGCGGCCGAGCTCGAAGAGAACCGCCAGCGCAAACAACACGCCGAAAAACTTGCCGGTGAAGCCGACACGCAGCCCGGCCAGGCGTCGCCTGCATGTTCAGGGCGGCCACCAGCAGCGTCACGCCAATCAGGACTATCGCCGCCTTTGTCCACGCACTGAAACCGTCGTGGATGCGCTCGAAGCCGCGCCATGAAGCCAGCCCAATGGCAGCCAGCAAGAGAATCAGCAGCACACCCTGCAACGAAACGCCTTCCTCTCCTTTGCCGGCATCGAAAGGAACCAGCCGGTCGAGCAGCGCCTGAAACTCTTGCGCCCCGGCGAGCGGTAGGTTCACGTAAAGGTAGGAGCCGGTGAGGATATCGAGCTTCAACGTGCCGACCAGCAGCAGTGCCACCCAGGTAAGCAGAAAAATCAATGCGGTGCGGCTCATGCCTTTATCGCTTTGCGCCGCGAACATCTGACTGGTCGCCGCATCATGAGCTGCGTCATCCGCTCGGAACAGCAGGGCCATGATCAGGCCAATGCCGATACCGAAGGCAAGCGAGAGAAACAATCGGGCCAAGGCCAAGTCGACGCCGATGACGCTACCGGTGTAAACCAACGCCAAGATGTTGGCCGCAGGGGCGAAAAAAAGAAACGTGATCGCCGGGCCGATGCCGGCGCCCTTTTTGTAGATGCCGGCGAAAAGCGGCACGATCGTGCAAGAACACACCGCCAGCAAGCCCCCCGCCAGCGCCGCCGCTGGATACGAAACCGCTCGGCGCGTGTCGCGGCCGAGAAAGCGCGTCACGCTTTCCTTCGGGATCAGCGCGGTCATCGCCCCGGCGATATAAAATGCCGGCAACAGACATAAGAGCACATGCGCCGCTAGGTACGCCGCTAGATTGCCTAGACCGCCGCGAGTTGCATTGACCAGGAACGCCGCAACATCCATCACCAGCTCCGTTCTCGTCGCCGGGCAACTGGAATCATTTGATGCATATCCTCCAAGATCATGTTGAAGGATCGTTATTAAATCTAACCATCGAAAATCTTGGCCCTCCGGGTGAACTACAGTTTATAGCCGATTTTGCGCAAGAGCTCTTTGCGCCAGGCGATGCCCTCTTCGTCTTCGACGCCTTGACTCTTGCCGCCGTCGATGACACCCATGATGCCGCGCCCTTGCGCGGTCTCGGCGATGATCACTTCGACCGGGTTCGCGGTGGCGCAGAAGATGCGGCAAACTTCGGGCACCATTTTGATCGCGTTAAGCACGCTCACAGGAAAGTAACCGGCGCCGAGAAATAAAATAAAGCTATGTCCCGCCGACAGCGCCAGGGCGTTGCGCTTGGCCAGATCGATCATGGCGCCGTCGGTGCCGCTCCAGCGCACCAGCATGGCGCCGGACGCTTCGCAGAAGGCGACGCCGAACTTGATGCCGGGGATGCTTTGCACCAGCACTTCATGGATATCTTCGACGGTCTTGATGAAGTGACTCTGGCCGAGGATGAAATTGATGTCGTCGGGCTTATCGATGGTGACGGTCAGTAATTCCATAACGCGATAACCTGCGAGCAGTGCGCGTGGGTATTGACTCGCTGCAACACTAGCCGCTAGCGCGAATCAGCAGCACCGGCGCGCGCGAGTGTTGGACGACCCTTTCGGCGACACTGCCAAGCATCCAACGACCGACGCCGGACCTGCCGTGGGTCGACATGGCGATGAGGCTTTGCGGCGATCCTGCGGCAAGCTCGACGATCTCGTTGGCCG
This sequence comes from uncultured delta proteobacterium, assembly GCA_963847445.1. Classification (GTDB taxonomy): domain Bacteria; phylum Desulfobacterota; class Binatia; order UBA9968; family UBA9968; genus DP-20. The sequence continues at coordinate 100,591 of CAWJZV010000028.1, forward strand.
CGTCGCCCTCGATCACAGTTGCGGTCACTGGGTCGACGCCGTCAGCACGCAGCCCGGCGACTTTGCCGTCCAAGTATTTTTCGCATTCCTCGTGCATCGACCTGCGATACTGCGCCGGCCCCTGGTCGATCACACCATCAGCGACCAAATAGGCGTCGGGCGGCAGGGCATAGGCTCTTACCAGCTGCACTTCGAGTTTTAGTTTTCTTGCCAGGGACGCGACATGGGGCAGAACTTTTTCGGCCAGGCCCGAACCATCCAACGGCACGAGAATTTTCTTATACATAGTCCCTCGCCTATCTCCTCGATCGACGGTCAATCCGCCGCGCGCAAGACCAATACCGGGTTGCCCGCGTGGCGGACGACGGTCTCGGTCACGCTACCGAGCACCCAGCGCCGCGCGCCCGAGCGTCCATGGGAGCACATGGCGATCAAATAGTCAGGCTTGGTGCGCGCATAATGAATAATCGCGTCCCCAGCAAGTCCCTCTTGGGAGGCATAAGTAACCTTTACCAGCCCAGCCTTAGAGAGGGCGGCGCAGCGCTCTTCAAGATAGTGCTGCACATCGGTTTCGATGGCGGCGCTCAACCGCGGCAAATCCACCGCATAGGAGCCGCCGCCTTCGTAATAGCTGGCGTAGGGGACGTTGTAGGAACGAAAGAGAATCACTTCGAGGTCGAGTTGTCCGGCGACCTCGGCAACCAAGGGCAACACCTGTTCGGCGACACTGGAACCGTCGAGAGGAACGATGATGCAATCGAGCGTCTGGACACCGGTGACGGCTCCGCCTTCGGCGGCGCGCACCAGCAGCAGCGGATTCGCCGTCGCGCGCAAGACTTTCTCCGCGACGCTGCCGAGCAACCAACGTTGCAGCCCGGAGCGGCCATGGGTCGCCATGACGATGAGAGTGTTCTTATCGGCCGCCGCATACTCGACAATCGAACCGGCGGCCACGCCTTTCTTGACTTGGCATCTCGACCGCCACGCCGGCAAAGCTCTTGGCCGTCGAAGTCAAATATTCATGACGGCGGTGCGTCTCAAAATCGTCCAATGTATCGAGAAACAGTCCGCGCTCGGTCGCGATATGGCGGGCGATCTCCTCAAGGTCGATCGCCGACAGCAACGTACACCGGCAAGTTCAATCCTTGCGCCAGCGCACGGCCATAGGGCAAGGCGATTTCCGCGACCGGCGAACCATCCAAGGGTAAGACAATCTTGCTAATCATCGCCGCCGTCCAATTGGGCGCTACCGTTCAGGTGCCGGCGCGCAGCACCAATACCGGATCGCCGGAGTGGCGCACAACAGTCTCGGTGACACTACCGAGCACCCAACGCTTGACCCCAGAACGGCCATGGGTCGACATGGCGACTAGATTGGCCGGCGTCTCGCGGGCGAACTTGATGATCTCATCGGCGCTCAGCCCTTCCTTGGCGACGAAGGAAACATTGGCGACAGCCATTGCGCTTGAGGTCGAGCGACTTTCCTTTCGAGATAATCGAAGGTTTCTTCGCGCAGCCGGGCCAGGAACGCTTCGAGATTGACCGGATCGTAAAATCCGTCGCCGGTGCTATAGGCGCCGTAGGGGATGGCGAAAGCGCGAATCAGAACCACTTCGAGATCGAGGTTTCTTCGCCAACTCCTCGACCGTCGGCAGCACGCCTTCAGCGAGATCAGAGCCGTCCAAAGGCACGACAATCGATGTCAGCGCAGCTTCGCCCTGCGCTAGCGATGGGCTCGAGTCGCTTTGACCAACAGCAGTGGATTAGCCGTGGCGCGCAAGACTTTCTCGGCGATGCTACCCAGGAGAAAGCGGTTCAGTCCGGAGCGGCCGTGGGTCGCCATGACGATGAGGGTGTTCTTGTCGACCGCCGCGGTCTCGATGATGACGTCGGCGGCATCGCCCTTCTCACACCGCGTCGTCGACTTGCACACCACGCAGAGTTTTGGCGATTTTGCCGAGATACTCGGCGCTGTGGCGCGACTTCATCTTCGAGCTAGCCGGTCGAGAAACAGTCCGTCGGCGGCCGACACGCTGCGGGAGATTTCGCGCAAATCGATGACGCCGAGCAGCTCCACGGGAAGCGCCAATCGGCGCGCCAATGAGCGGACCAGCGGCAGCGCGCTTTCAGCCGCCGTCGAACCATCCAGCGGGACAAGAATCTTGCTATACATGACTGTCGTTCCTTGCGCCGGCTCGATTACTTCGCCCGCACCACCAGCACCGGGGCGTCGCTGTGGCGCACGACATTTTCGGTCACGCTGCCCAGCACCCAACGTTTGACGCCGGACCGGCCATGGGAACACATGGCGATCAAACGCGTCCGGGGTCTTGTGCCCGAGAGCGATGATTTCGTCGCCGGCGAAACCTTCTTTGCTCAGCGCCGACACCTTGGCGACACCGAGCTTCTTCATCTCGGCGACCTTCTTGTCGAGATACTCCTTGGCCTCATCGCGCACGCCGTCGATCAGCTCGTCATAGTTCACCCATAGTAGCCGTCATCGCCGCCGTAAGCGTTGTACGGCATATGGTAGGCGCGGAAGAGCACCACTTCGAGGTCGAGCTTCTTGGCCATGGTCGACGACCAGTCGGAATCACGCTTTCGGCGAGCTCCGATCCGTCCAGCGGCACGATGATCGATTTGAACGGCGCTTCACCGCTGGTCTTCGCCTCTTCCGTTGGCGCGCACGAGCACCAAAGGATTGGCGCTGCCGCGCAGCACTTTCTCGGCGACGCTGCCCAACAGGAAGCGGTTCATTCCCGATCTGCCGTGGGTCGCCATGGCGATCAGCGTGCCGCCGTCCGCGCTCAGCCTTGCCGATGATCGCTTCTTCGGCGCGGTCTTTTTCCACCGTGCAGGTCACGTTGCCCTCGGGGAAAGTCGTCGCGATGCCGCGCAAATAAGTGGTGCTGGCACGCATGCCGTCTTCGATCATGGTATCGAGATGACGCGCCCTTTCAGCCGAGATATGGGTCGCCATTTCGGCGATGTCGAGGACGGCAAGCAGCTCGACGGGAATCTTGAACTTACCTGCCAAGTGACGAGCGTAGGGCAGGACTTTTTCTGCCGTCTTGGAACCATCCAGCGGTACTAGAATTTTGCTATACATATATTTCTCCTCATCTCCTCTGCGATCGTTCGGCGACTCCCTACGCTCGTCGGCCCGCGCCTGCTACTCGACTTTCACTTTGATCTCTTTGGCTCTTAGCCTCTTCGGTCTTCGGCACGCGCACTTCCAAGATGCCGTTCTTGAAGGACGCTTTTACCTTGTCGGCGTGAACGTCCTTCGGCAACTCCACTGAACGGAGGAAGGAGCCGTAGGAACGCTCGCACCTGTAGTAATTCTCTTCCTTGACCTCTTCTTCTTTTTTCTTTTCCCCTTTGATGGTGAGCGTGTGATCGGTGAGGTTGACCTCAATGTTCTCTTTGTCGATGCCGGGTAGCTCTGCTTTTACGACGATATCGTCCTTCTCTTCGAAAACATCCAACGCCGGCGCGGCGATCTCCGTCCCGCCAGTGGGGAACCACCGTTCGGGCCACCAGGGCCGCATGCGCCGCCCCATGAAAGTCATCGAACACATGCTCCATGTCCCTCTCCCAGCGGGTGAGGTCCATGAACGGCCGCCAAGGTGTCACCGCCTTGGTTTCTTTCTCTTTTGCTTTCTCCGCCATTGTCAGTTCCCTCCTTATCTATTAATTTGTCATGTCTACCGATAATCCATTCCGCAATCGACGTGCCAGTCGATAGCCAGTGAAATTTATACTCTCAGTCGGCAGAAGTTTCGCAAGTTTGAAAAAATAACTCGACGGTTTCTCGCATGACTGCGAGGCGCTTGCCGATCACTCCTAGCACCGTGAAAATTCGCTTGTAGATTGGCGACACATACGAAAGACTCCATGGCATCCATCTTGCGCTTTTGCATCAGCGACAAGTGTCGGTAAGCCAATGATCGAAGTACGATTTCACGGCCGCGGCGGCCAGGGCGCCAAGATCGCCAGCCGCATACTCGGCCACAGCGGCATTCTCGCCGGACTCTACGCCCAGGACTTCGCTTTGTTCGGCGCCGAACGGCGCGGCGCGCCGGTGGTTTCCTTTACCCGGCTCAGCGCCGAACCGATCGACCGACGCGGCGAAATCGAGCGGCCGGATCTGGTTGATGGTTTTGGACGACTCGCTTTTGAAGGAAGCGCCCGGCCAGGTGTATCGCGGCGTCCATCCAACAACCCCGCTAGTCGTCAATGCCGATCCGCAGCGCTTCATCGCCGGCAAGCCTCGCCGCCGCCGACTATCGCGCCATCGACATGCAGCGCATCGCCCAGGAACATATCGGCCGCAGCTTTGTCAGCGCCATCGCCGCCGCCGTTGCGGCAAAACAGATTGCCGCCATCGATGTCGAGCAATTAGCCGTTGCCGTGCGCCTCGAACTCGGCGATTTCGGCTTAGCGCCGGACCTGATCGAGAAAAACCTGGCCGCGGCGCGCATCGCCTACGCCATGACACCGATCCTCGATCTGTCGCGCTCGCCGGTCGACGAAAACGAGCCGTCACCGTCGTGGCAAGCCGTCCCGTACTTGGGCTCGGCGCAATACGCCGGCCCGACGATTCGCCACCGCGGCAGCGCCGCGCTGCGCCAGACCGGCAACTGGCGCACCGAACGGCCGGTCATCGAGCTCGACAAATGCAAGCGCTGTTTTCTCTGTTACCTTTACTGCCCCGAAGCGGCGCTGCGCTTGGACAGCGACAATTTCCCCCATGTCGACTACGACCACTGTAAAGGTTGCATGATCTGTTACGAGGAATGTCCCACCGACGCCATCACACGGAGGATGGAATCGTGACGCGCACCATGTTAACCGGCAACGCCGCGGCCGCCTGGGGCGCCCGGCTCGCCGCGGTGGATTATGTGCCGGCGTTTCCGATCACACCGCAGACCGAGATCGTCGAGACCTTGGCGCGCTGGTGCCGCAGCGGCGAAATGGCGGCGCGCCTGGTGATGATGGATTCCGAGCATTCCATGCTCGCCGCGGCGGCCGGCGCCGCGGCCACCGGCGTGCGCGTGTTCACGGCGACATCGAGCCAGGGACTGCTCTACGGCTTTGAATTGCTCTATGTCATCGCCGGCTTGCGCTTGCCGCTGGTATTGGTCAATGTCTCCCGCGCCCTGGCCCATCCGATCACTCTCGAACCCGATCACAACGATGTGCTGTCGGCGCGGGACAGCGGCTTTCTCCAGTTTCACTGCGAGACCAGCCAGGAAGTGCTCGACTCGATCCTGATCGCCTACCGTCTGGCGGAAGATGCCAAAATCCTCCTGCCGGCGATCGTCAATCTCGACGGCTTCTATCTGTCGTTCACGCGCGAATCGGTGGAGCTGCCGGAAGCCGGCGAAGTGAACGAATTCCTGCCCAGCTTCACGCCGGCATATCCGGTTCTATCCAACGCGCAACCCGCCGCCCTCGGCGCCGCGGTGCTGGACTCGAGTCTGTACAGCTACTTCAAGCACCAGATGCACCATGCCAGCGACAATGCGCTGGCGACTTTATCCCAGCATCGCCGACGAGTTCGCCGCCAGATTCGGCCGGCGCCACGACATCGTCGAAGCATTCATGCTCGACGACGCCGACTATGTATTCGTCATGACCAACTCGTTCGCCTCCATGGGCAAGGCGGAGATCAAACGCTTGCGCAGCGCCGGCAAGAAAGTCGGCTTGGCGCGCCTGCGCATGATCCGGCCCTTTCCCCACGCCGAGTTGCAGACGAATACTGGCCGGTCGCAAGGGCGTCGCCGTCATCGATCAAAACATTTCCGTCGGCAAAGGTGGCATCTTGTTTAGCGAGATCGCCAGCGCGCTTTACGGGCAACGGATCGCCCGCCGGTGCTGCTGTCGTTCATCGGCGGCCTCGGCGGCCGCAGATTTCGGCCCGGCGAATTCGACGGCATGTTGGCCAAGCTGGTCGCAGCCGATGAATCGCCGGCAGAAATGGCCGAGCCACATCTGCTCTTCACCGGCGAAGAATGCCGCGAAGTGGGCCGATTCTTCGACATCGCCAGCAAAGAACCACCACAGGAGGAAATCCTGTCGGGGCAGGTTTCAAACCGCCCGTCAGGCTGAATTGAGGACAGCCATGGGGGAAAGTTACGAAAACAATTATCACTCGGTTTCTACTTTGCGTACTGTGGATCGCTATCCATTAGAGTTTGCGTCGACCGCGCAAATTTTGTTGCCACGCAATCGCCGCGCCGCCACCCCAGGGCGTATGCCATACGCCCATACATCCGAACTTCCTCGCCGATGTTATTTTGCGTTCTTTGCGGCCAACTTTCCGATTCCGCGAAACGCGAATGGTGACCCATGAAGCGTGAAGCCTACAAAAGCCTGCGCACGATCTCACACCAAGAGCCGATCGGCCCCGGCGGACCGCTGTGCGCCGGCTGCGGCGGCCAGCTGAGCTTGCGCCTGTTTCACAAAGCGCTCGGCGAAAATGTCATTTTCGTCAATGCCGCGAGCTGCTCCACCATGCTCGCGACCTATCCGTTCACGCCGCTCAATTCGTCGTGGATTTATCTGGCGATGGCCTGCGCTCCGGCGGGCGCCCAGGGCGTGCGCGATGGGCTCGACATTCTCAAAGCCAAAGGCAAACTGGCCGGGCAACCGGACCGCAAGGTGGTCGTGCTCACCGGCGATGGCGCGGCCCAGGAGATCGGTTTGCAGTCGACCCTGGCGGCGATCCATCGCGGCTTGGATTTTTATTATCTGTGCTACGACAACGAATCCTACGGCAACACCGGTTTTCAAAGCTCGCCGAGCACGCCCTACGGCGCGCGCACATCGACCGAGCCGATTAGCCCGGCCGCGCCCCACGGCCGGTTGCACGAGCGCCGCGACTTGTTTGAAATCTGGCGCGTGCAGAAGCCGGATTATCTCGCGACGATCTCCGCAGCTTATCCATTGGATCTATCGGAAAAAGTCTATCGCGCCGGGAAATTCACCGGGCCAAAACTCTTCATCGCCCTGTCGCCCTGCCCGCCGGGGTGGGATGTCGATCCCGAGTGGTCCATCGATATCGCGCGGCTGGCGGTGGAGACCGGTATCTGGCCGCTCAGAGAAGCGATCCACGGCGAAGTGTCGCACACTTACATACCGCGCAAGTTTGCGCCGGTGGAAGATTATTTAAAGCGCCAGGGCCGCTTTCGCCATCTGTTCGAGCCAAAACGTGACGATGAAACCATCGCGCATATTCAAGCAACGGTGGATCGCTATTGGAAAACGGCTCGAGAACAATATGACGACACGAGACCAGCAAGCCACCGAGACCTAATCCCGATGTAGGGGCAGGCCGGCGTGCCTGTCCGTGGTAGTGCAGCCAAGTCGAGGTTGCCTAAAGACATCGCTTGACTCGAACGCATCGATAGGGAGAGAAACATGAAAGACATTTTCGAATTCGCCGACGACACTAGGTCCGATCAAGATCGTCCACGTCTACGATCCCAAGCATGGCCTCAAAGCGGTGGTCGCCATCGACAACGTCGCCCGCGGACCATCCATCGGCGGCATCCGCATGGCGCCGGATGTCAGCGCCGAGGAAGCGTTTCGTTTAGCCCGCGCCATGACGCTGAAAAACTCGGCGGCCAATCTGCCCCATGGCGGCGGCAAGTCGGTGATCTTCGGCGATCCGAAGATGGCGCCGGCGAAAAAAGAACTACTCATCCGCGCCTTCGCCCGCGCCATCCGCGACTTGGTCGAATATATCCCCGGCCCCGACATGGGCACCGACGAGCGCTGCATGGCGTGGATCAAAGACGAGATCGGCCGCGCCGTCGGCCTGCCGCCGGAGATCGGCGGCATCCCCCTCGACGAGATCGGCGCCACCGGCTTGGGGCTCAAAGCCAGCGTCGAAGCGGCGATGCAGCATTGCGACTTCAAGCTCAACGGCGCGCGTATCGCGGTTCAAGGCTTCGGCTCGGTGGGCAAACATGCGGCGCGCTTTCTCGGCGAGAAAGGCGCCATCCTCGTCGCCGCCTGCGACTCCCATGGCACGATTTTCAATCCGAAGGGCATCGACGTCGGCCGTCTGATCGCGCTCAAAGACGCCGGCAAAAACGTCAGCGACTATCCCGACGGTGAAAAGCTCGCTGTCGACGCCGTGATCGATATCGAATGCGAGATCTGGATTCCCGCCGCCCGTCCTGATGTCATCCGCAGAGACAATGTGGCGCGGCTTGAAAACCAAGCTGGTGCCGCAGGGAGCGAACATTCCGTTTACGGCGGAAGCAGAACGCATCCTGCACAAAGCCGGGACGACTGGTATTGCCGGACTTCATCGCCAACGCCGGCGGCGTGATCTGCGCGTCGGTGGAATACCACGGCGGCACACAATCACAAGCGCTGCAAACCATCGAAGAAAAGATTTACGCCAATACCGAAGAGGTCCTGGCCATCGCGAAGAAAAACGGCACGCTGCCGCGCCAAGCCGCGGTCGAATTGGCCGAAGCGCGGGTCAGGAAAGCGATGACGTATCAAAAGTGACGGAATGATCCGCCGGCTTGAACGATTTGAACGTATTGAACGGCTAGAACCTCATGACTCATCTAATGCAGCATTGCGGTTGCAATCCGCAGATAAATGATCACCGACAGCAAATCTTGAATCACCGTTGCCAGCGGGCCGCTGCCGAACGCCGGATCAAGGCCGAGCCGGTTGAACAGCCATGGCAACGTGAGCGCAACCGCGCTCGCCGTCGTGCAAGCCGCTAGAATCGCAAGCGCCACTGCGGCGACCATGCTCGCATCGCCCCAGCGCCAGAGTCCAATCGGAAAAAAGACCGCCGCTAAGGTCACTCCAACCAGCAAACCGGTATAAACTTCACGCCGCACCACGCCGCCAATGGATACACCTACGGACAGTCCCCGTATGACGAGCGCTTCCGTCTGCGTTCCGACCGCGTCGGCAAGATAGACAATGCCGGGAATAAAGAACGCTAACATCACATTTGCCTGAAGTTGCTGCTCGTAGGCGCCGACGATATCGGCGGCCAGCAAAGCTCCCAATAGCCCCACCAATAGCCACGGCACGCGGTGCCAAAAGCGCTTTACCACCGGCTCTTCGCTGGCTGCCCGTGCCATCGACGAGTCATGCAGGAAACCGCCGAGCCGGGCCAAATCTTCGTCATGCTCGTGCAGCAACACAGCGAGCAACCGGTCAGGCGGAATAAATCCGACGAAGCGGCCGCCGTTGTCTATGATGGCCAGCGCGCTCTCGCCATGCTGCAGCGCTTTCCAGGCGGCCTTTTCCTGATCGACTCCCGGCGCCACTGCCGGCGGATCGGCATCCATGATATCGCCGACTTTGGCGTCGCTTAGAGCGCCAAAAAGCTCCTCGACTCGGAGCACACCGACAAGCTTGCCGTCGTCGCAGACACCGATATGCGTCGCGCTTTCAAAATGAACCCCGGCCATCGACTCGCGCAGCTCACCCGCTGTGGTTTGCGGCGAGGCCACCGGCACCAGCGTGCAGACATGTTCCGACGCGGTCCCCGAAATCAACTCGGTAATCGGAATCGGTTCACCAGCCATGCGAAGATCTCACGAACTGCCGGTCTTGGCGAGCAAGTAACTAACGCAACCGTTCAGCGTGGTTAGCTGGGCAACATCAGAGTCGGGAATCTCGATGTTGGTTTCCTTGTGCAGGCCAATGACGAAATTCAAAAAGTCGACGGAATCGATATCGATCTGATCGCGTAAATCTAGCGCGGGATTGAGCCTACTCACGTCCACCTCGGGCGCACATTGTTTTCCATCGGTCAATTGCGCAACTGCGCAAGAAATACGCCAAGGTTCTGACCGCTGAATCTCCTCATTTAGCAATGAATCTTGCCATTTCTGCGAAGCCACGAGCGGACTTTTTATCACAGTTGAAAATAGCCTCCGCAGATATATCGATCGCGCCGCACTATTCGCAGTCTTACTTATCGTTCGAGGCGGCACGGGAACGCGGCACTGAAATTGCTCGTAATCGTTGAAAGTGAGAAGTTGAATGGAAGAGGAATTTGATCAAGGAGGATCCGACAATGAAAACCGGACCGAGCTATCGCTACAAACTGGTCGGCAAACAGTCGCGCCGCAAGACTAGCCATGATCTCTTCGACGGCACGCTGCAGAAAACCCAGATTTGGCTAAACGATCTGATGTCGGAACTGGACTGGGAAGGGAAACCGGATAAAGCTTACTTCGCGCTGCGCACAGTGCTCCATGCCCTGCGCGACCGTTTGACGGTTGAAGAAGCGGTGCAGTTGGGCGCGCAGCTGCCGATGTTGGTGCGCGGCTTTTACTACGACGGCTGGACGCTCAAGGGCAAGCCACACAAGGAGCGCCACAAAGAAGATTTTCTGGACCATATCAAGGAAGCGTTCAAAGGCGACGTTACGGTCAGGCCGGAAAGCATCGCGCGGGCGGTTTTTCGCGTCCTGGAGCTCCACACCAGCGACGGCGAGATCGCCGACGTGAAGAATCTTATGCCCAAGGCGCTCCATGAGCTTTGGCCGAAACGGCGTCCCGTTGCCCGCGCGAATTGAGCGGCGACGGATTACCAACGGCACGGACGCCCAAGCGATCCGTATGACTGACCCATAGTCCGGGATGAACTACCGTGATCGGTTCGCCACAGAAACGCGACTACTACGAAGTGCTCGGCGTCGAGCGGTCGGCCACTCAGGAGCAGCTCAAACAGGCCTATCACCAACTGGCGATGAAATGGCACCCGGACCGCAATACTGCGCCGATGCCACGGATAAATTCAAGGAGATCGCCGAAGCCTACGCAGTCTTGTCCGACCAGACCAAACGGCGCGCCTATGACACCACCGGCCACGCCGGCGTGAGCGAACGCTGGAGCACCGAGGATATATTCCGCGACTTCGATTGGTCGGCGATATCTTCGCGGCCGCTGAACGATGTCTGGAGCGTGTTTGGCAACTTATTTTCCGGCCGTCCGCCGCGAGCCGATAAAGCCCCAGGGTGCGGATCTGCGCTACGATTTACATCTCACCTGTGGATCGAACGCCGCCAAAGGGCGGCGAGCCGACGGTCGAACTCACCCGCTCGGATAGGTGCAAGAGCTGCGGCGGCAACGGCGCCAAACCGGGAACCAAACCGGTGAGCTGCGTCGAATGTCATGGCAGCGGCGAGCAGCAGCAAGCGCGCACCGACAAGCAGATGCGGGTGGTGACCTTGACCACCTGCGCGCGCTGCAACGGGCGTGGCCAGTTCATCGAATCGCCCTGCGCCACCTGCAAAGGCAACGGCCTGCAATTCCTGCCGCACTCGATCCAGGTGCAAGTACCCGCCGGGGTCGAACATGGCATGCTGCTCCGGCTCGCCGGCCAAGGCGAGGCCGGCCCGCAAGGCGCGCCGCCCGGCGACCTGCTGGTGCGGATCTACATCCAGCCTCATGCCACGCTGAAACGCGACGGCGACGATCTCCATGCGATGATGCCGATTTCGTTTCCCGACGCTGCGCTCGGCACCAAAGTGACGGTGCCCTGCCTTGAAGATGAAAAGGTCATCTTCACCGTGCCGGCGGGCACGCAACATGGCACGCTGCTGCGCGCTCGCGGCAAAGGCATGCCGCGCCTGCACGGCCGCGGCAAAGGCGATCTCTATGTCGTTGTGGAAGTGACCATACCGACGGCTTTGACGCCGAGACAACGGGAATTGCTCAGAGAATTTAGCATGGAGGCGAACAAAACCAATGCCGCCACCGGATCGTGACCCGCCTTTGGTCTCGCGGCGGCGGGCGTCGCCTCACTCGTTGCCCTCGCTGGGCTTGGCGCGCCGAACCGAGCAATGGACTTCGATATGAACACGCTACGTTATTTTCTTGCACTGTTTTTGGTGATCACGCTGCCTCCGCTACTTCTCTATTGGCTACTCATTCATCCGTTCGTCAACTTCTGGCGCGGCAAAGGCATCGGCCCGGCCTTCACGATCATTCTCAGCGTAATTATTGCGGCCATGATCGGCTTGTTCTCGCTGCGCCATTTCCTGCTTGGCATCGACTACGGTAGCAGCTATCCGCTCGCCGCTTTGGGCGTGACGCTGTTGATCGTTGCCGGCGCGCTGCGATTCAAGCTGCAAAAGCATCTCGATATCAGAACCCTGCTGGGCTTCCCGGAGATCGCTCCCGAGCGCTTCCCGCGCAGACTCGTCACTGAAGGTATCTATGCGCGCATGCGCCACCCGCGCTATGTGCAGCTCCTGATCGCGCTCACCGGCTACGCGCTGATCGCCAATTACTTGGCGGCCTATCTCGCCGTCGCGCTCTGGGCGCCAGCCATCTACGTCATTGCCCTGCTGGAAGAAAAGGAATTGCGCGCTCACTTCGGCGCCACTTACGATCAGTATTGCCGCAGGGTGCCGCGCTTTCTACCCAAACTCAGACGCGATTCTGGACCGATCGGTTGAAACATGAACCGACCCGCAAGCGCACCGGCACCGATGCTGGATCAAATAGGACGGATTTCCATCACCTCGGCCGGCGCGATTTGTTGCACTGGCGCTTGGACGCTCGATCATTTGGCGGAACTGGAACGTCAGACCGCCAGGCTTGCCAAGACACTCACCGGTCCTATCCATTGCGACGTTGGCGCGATCATGGCGATGGACACTGGCGGCGCCTGGCTGCTGCAGCGAACTTTGAACCAGTTGGAGCGCGGCGGTTGCACCATCTCGCTGCTGGGCTTGTCAAATGATTTTGCCACGCTCATGCAAACCGTCGCGCGCAGCGGCTCGCAAACCGAGCGACTCCAACCCCTGCCCCATTCCGGCAGGTTGGAGCGCATGGGCCGATTTGCCTGGTCTGCTAGCGCAAATTGTTTCAAGGCGCTGGCTTTCATCGGTGAAACCGCGTTCGCTTCCGGCGCGCTGCTCGCCCGTGCCAATCGCATGCGCTGGCGGGTGTTGCTTTACAACCTTCAGGTCGATGGTCTAAACGCGCTGCCGATCGTCGGCCTGCTGTCATTTCTGATGGGCATCGTCATCGCTTATCAAGGCGCCGAGCAGTTGAAGACCTTCGGCGCCAATATCTTCATCGTCGATCTGGTCGGCATCGCGCTGTTGCGCGAAATCGCGCCGCTGGTGACGGCGATTCTGGTTGCCGGCCGCTCCGGTTCGGCCTACACCGCGCAGATCGGCACGATGACGGTAACCGAAGAGTTGGACGCGTTGCGCTCTTTGGGCATTTCGCCCATGAGCTTATTGGTCGTGCCCAGAGTATTGGCCTTGATCATCGCGCTGCCGTTGCTCACGGTTTTTGCCGACGCGGTCGGCGTCTTCGGCGGCATGTTGATTGCGTCGAACCAGCTCGGCGTGACATTTACGGAATTTCTTAACCGGTTCGAATACGCGATTGTCTTGCGCCATTACCTCATCGGCGTCGGCAAGACCCCGGTCTTCGCCGTGATCATCGCGCTAGTCGGCTGCTATCAAGGGTTCCAAGTATCCGGCAGCGTCGACAGCGTCGGCCGCCACACCACGATCAGCGTCGTCCAAGCGATCTTTCGTGGTCATCGTCACCGACGCCTTCTTTTCGATTCTCTTCAGCTGGTGGGAAATATGAATACCAACCTCGCTTCAACCACTGCCCCCGTGCCGCTGATCGAAGTCAATCATATCCACACCCGCTTCGGCGCGGCGGTCGTGCATGACGATGTCAGCCTGACCGTCAACAAGGGCGAGGTGTTCGCCATCGCCGGCGGCAACGGTTGCGGCAAATCGGTGCTGATGCGCGAGATGATCTTATTGCAAGCGCCAACGGCCGGCGACATTAAACTCTTCGGCCAAAGTGTCCGAACCATGAGCGCAGCCGACGTTGGGTCATTGCGCCGGCGCTGCGGTGTGCTGTTCCAACATGGCGCGTTGTTCAGCTCGCTGACCGTTACCGACAACGTCGCGGTGCCGTTACGCGAACATACCAACATCGGCCCACGACTTATCGAAGAACTCGCCTTACTGAAGATCGCCAGCACCGGCTTTCCCATGGCCAGTGTCGGCAAATTTCCCAACGAACTGAGCGGCGGCATGCGCCGGCGCGCCGCCATGGCGCGCGCCATGGCGTTGGACCCGGAGATCCTATTTCTCGACGAGCCGACCTCGGGGCTCGACCCGATCAGCGCCGCCGCTTTCGATGAGTTGATCCAGCAGCTGCGCGAATGGTTTAAGCCTGACGATCGTCATCATTACCCATGATTTGGACTCGCTCTGGCGCATCGCCGACCGGGTCGCGGTACTGGGCAATGGCAAAGTGCTGGGCATCGGCAGCATGGACGAACTTTCCACTTCTACCGATCCGCTAATCCACGAGTACTTTTATGGGCCGCGCGGCCGCGCGGCCAAGGAGCAGGCATGGAACCGAAAGTAAACTACACGCTTGTCGGTCTTTTCATCGCGCTGCTCGGCGCTGGATTGGTCGCGGGAGTTCTTTGGCTCAGCCGAACCGATTATCGCGGCGTGTATGACCGCTACTACACCTACATGGACGAATCGGTATCGGGCCTGAGCAACGATTCGTCGGTCAAATACCGTGGCGTCGATGTCGGCCGGGTCAAAGAAATAGCGTCTTAATCCGGATAATCCCGAACAAGTGCGCGTGGCCATAGATCTCGTGCGCGGCACGCCGGTCAAGGAAGACACTTTCGCCGTGCTCGAAACCCAGGGGTTGACGGGCATAACCACGGTGAACTTAACCGGCGGCGGCCGCGCGGCGCCGGTGCTGAAAGCAAAACCGGGGGAAGCTTATCCGGTGATCAAGAGCCAACCCTCTTTGCTAGCCCAGCTCACCGGCGGCCTCGCGCGTATCGCAAGCAATCAACAGTTGCCGATCCTGTTGGCCAACCTCGATAACTTGACGCAAGATGCGCGCGGCATATTAGACGCGCAAAACCGCGCCGGGATCAAGCAAATACTCGCCGATTTAACTCAGGTTACGCGAACCCTCGCGGCCCATCGGGGCGAGCTCGCAGACGGCATTACTAAAGCCGACGCCGCGCTGGATCGCTTCGCCGCGGTAGGCAAGAGACTGGATGAACGGCTGCCCGAAGTCTTGGATCAAACCACGGCGAGCGTGCGGGCGCTGCGCGACATGACTAACGAAATCGCCCGTGCCAGCGCTTCATTTGGCGCCACCGTCGACGGCAGCCGCGCGGATATCGCGCAGTTCACCGGCCAGACCTTGCCTGAGTCGGCTGTCTTGATTGCCGAAGTGCGCCAGCTAACGGCAACCTTACAGCGACTAGCCAGCGAACTGGAGCGCGAGCCCAGCGCATTGGTCTTTGGCCGCGCCCGGCCAGTGCGCGGTCCAGGAGAATGACACCATGACTAGCCACGCCGCAATGCTTCGAACTTTAACGCTCACGCTTGTTCTGTTTGCTGAGTTCCTGCGCCCTGGGTCCCGTCGAAACCAGCGCGCCGCGCAGCTATTTCCTCAACCCGGAGATCTCCTGGAATAACCCGCACGGTCACGGCGAGCGCATCGGCACCGCCGTTCTCCTGATCACCCAGCCCAAACCACAAGCCGGCTTTGACACCGCGCGCATGGCCTATCTGCTGCGCCCTTATGAAGATCAACTATTTCGCCTTCAACCAGTGGGCCGACACGCCGGCGCGCATGGTGCAGCAAATCATGGTCGAGAACCTAGACAAGACCGGCCGGTGGCGCGCCGTGCTGCCCGCCGCGGGCGCAGCACCCGCGCAGTATCGTCTCGATTACGGACAATCTCATCTTGGAACAGCAGTTCTTCTCCCACCCCAGCCTTGTGCGGCTGTCAGTCCGCGCGCAGATTATTGACACGAAAAGAGCGGCGATCCTGGCGACGCGATACTTTGAAGTGCTCGAAGTTGCCCCAACTGAAGACGCCTACGGCGGCGTCCAGGCCGCGAATCACGCGGCGGCAAAACTTCTTATCGAGCTGGCAAGCTGGCTAGATGCTGTCATGAAAGAAACCAAGTAAGCGAAAAATCCGCATGATCTCGTGCGAACTTGCGCCGATTGTATTTGGCCAATGGAAAAACTACCAGGGCGCGGATCGCTCTGTCTAAATGATTACGCCGCCCGCTCCTTCGGTCACCTATCCCGAACCGGCTTTCTCCCCGCCAGGGTGAAGTTGTCGACTCTAGTTCGACTCTATTTCCGTCAGTGCTGCGAAAGCAGGTAATTCAGAGCTATTTCACCCAGCCGAAAACGAACCTGGATGCCGGCGAGACTTTACGAACTTTCACTTCGTCTTAAAGCGAAAGATTTCGATCATCACGAAATAAACTTAATTCGCTAACTAAGCCGTTTGCAGCGCCATTTCATGACTAGGCTTTCTATGAGATCTGCGGTTCAGCACCGGTTCGTGATCGCGAATCTGATCCAACCTGGCTTGAAACCAAGTTCCCTTTGGCCAATCCCAATTTTGCTGCGTCAGCTCATCCTCTTCGTAGCAGCCGCCATTGACCGGACTTTGAAAAAAGATCGACTCCCAAGCGCTCATGAATTTCTCCCCCTTCTTTTTATCAACTCGAGTTGTTTTCTATGCATGCGCAAAGGTGATGCCAAGGAGTTTCGAAGATCGAGCCGCAAGCAGCGACAGGTTTTGCTGGATTTGTGAAAACTGTAATGGCTTTGAGTTTTCACAGTTGCGATAATCCTCCCCTCCACTTGCCATTTTTGCGAAGGAACAACTTCTTTTTTTAATTGCTTGCTTTGTCTGGATTCGGAACGAACAGACGGATGAGTTTATTTACCGGCGTGGGCGCTACGAACGATCAACAGCACCCGTCTGTGGCACCAGGTGCAAGAGACAGGTTGACATGACCGCGCGCTACTGCGACTCGCTACGCTGATTCCCTGCTGCATGGCCCGAAAATCGCATTGTGATTGGACCAAACATCGCCGGATGTTAGGCGCAGGACATATGCCGCACCACGACGCTCAGACATTAGTAATTCTGTTGGTTTGCTTTCTACCCGCTGTCTCTACAACGTCGTCGGTAGAACTGACCGCATATACACCGCGAAGCCATGCTTCGCTCGCCGCCCGGGCTGACGCGATTGGTAAATTGTTTACCGCCGAATTTCCCTTCTCCAGTGTGCCCACCGAGCTTGCCGCCAAACCAAGCCGCGGAACCGCCGGCGGTCCAAACCCGGCGACTGCACTGAGCCGGAAGGAATCGCGGCAGACTGGCCGCATCGACAACCTGCTAAGCGCTGGAGACCGCGGTGAGTGATAGAGTCCATTTCGGCATCATCGCGATCCTGCTGCTGGCAGCCTTGTCGTTTGTCGGCGCCACACTGACAACGGCGGCAGAGCCGCCGCCGTCCGAGGAGCTGCAAGTTTTTGTCCGTCCCGGTTGTCCCTACTGCGAAGCCGCCAAACGATTCTTGCCCGAGCTGCAGCGCGCCCGGCCCGCGCTGCGCATTCACATTCGCGACATCACCGCAGATCGCCAAGCATTGGCGGATCTGCAAAATCTCGCCGATCGATTCGGCCTGCACCCCATCGGCGTGCCGGCTTTTTACCTGCGCGGAAAGTTGATCGTCGGTTTTGACAGCGCTGAAACCACCGGGCGGGAACTGGCAGCGCTGCTCGATCAATCGGCGGCGCAAGCGCTTGCCAATGGTCCAGCCCATGCCATTCAGTTGCCGCTGCTCGGCCCAGTCGACCTGCGCCGTTTAGGGCTGCCGCTTTTCACCATCGTCTTGGGCCTGCTCGACGGCTTCAATCCCTGCGCCATGTGGGTGCTGCTGTTTCTGCTGTCGATGCTGATCAACCTGAGCAACCGCAAGAAAATGTTTCTGATCGGCGGCGTTTTTGTCGCCGTCAGCGGCTTGGTTTACTTCGCCTTCATGGCCGCCTGGCTCAACATTTTTTTCTTGATCGGCATGTCGCGCCTGACCCAGCTGTTGCTCGGTGCCATCGCCCTGCTGGTCGGCAGCCTCAATGTAAAGGACTATTTCGCTTTCGGCGCCGGGCTGTCGGTGGGTATTCCCGAACGCGCCAAGCCGCATATCTATCGCCGAGTGCGCCAAATCATACGCGCCGAGAACTTGACCGGAGCGCTGGCGGCGGTGATCCTGCTGGCGTTGCTGGTGAATACCGTGGAGCTGCTCTGCACCGCCGGCATTCCGGCGATCTACACCAGAGTGCTGACCGAGCAGGCTCTGCCCGGCTGGGCCTACTACGGCTACTTGGCGCTCTACAATCTCGCTTACATGGCCGACGATAGTTTGATGCTGGCGATCGCCGTGGTGACTCTCAGCGGGCAGAAACTCCAAGAACGCGGCGGCCGCTGGCTAAAGCTCTTGAGCGGCATGGTCATGCTGGCACTCGGTCTGGTCTTGCTACTCAGACCCGAGTGGCTCGGGGAGATTGGCTGATAGGCGCCGTAGCCGGAAACCCAGGCGGTCAATGATGCGACGCCGCACAACGGTAATTCCTCTGTTGTTGATCCTCGGCATGTCCGGCTGTGGCTGGATCCGCCAAAACCGCGTGGTAAATTCTCCAGGCCTGGGTCGCATCGACAACAATATCTACACCAGTCCGCACCAATCCTTTCGGCTTCGCCTTCCCTGGCTTGCACCCGACGCGACATTGCGCGACGAGCAACCCACCGCTGATACACTACTCGTGACCATCGAGGATGACCTGTGCCGTGAATTTGTCGTTTCCGAGCGGCCTGGCTCTCTGGGTAAGGAGTCGCTCCAATCATGGGTCGATGCGCATATCGTCGAGGAGCTAAAGCGGCTTGGATTCGAGGTGCGGAGCAAGCCGTTAACGACGCGCAACGGCACGGTGATAGAGCTGCGCTATCGGGCGCCCGCCGCTGCTCCTTGTCGGCAAACAAAGGATGCAGATGGCAAACCGGTCGTTGCCAAACTCGATGCCGACGTCGGTTGGTATGTTTATCATCGCGATGGCGTGTTCTACCGCTTGATCTATGTCGTAGCCATAGGCCCGGGCGCCCCGCGCCTATGGTATATCAATCGCGAACCTGTCGATGCGGTGCTGGCGCAATTCGCCGAGGGCTTTGAAATTCTTAAAATGAACGCCCGGCAAGGTCCGACGAACTAAAAGCTGAGCAAGGTCCGGCGGTTTCACCCTGTCAGGCTGGTGCCGAACCATCGAGCCGCTAATGCACCGCGCACATCCTGGATTCAAGATGACGATAGAGCAATTGGCATACCTCGATGCCAATTCAACTCGCTCGGCATGGCGGTCGATTATGCACAGCAAACTCGACCGCCTGGCTGTCACTCACTGAGAATTGGCAACGATATTTTTGTCAGTTGTGAAAAATTATTACCGCCGCCTCGACGCAGGCCAATGGCACGGCGCTTGCGCTGTTATCCGATTGACGGGAGCGTTATCAATCAGCCGGGGATAAGCTGCTCTCTAAGTTTCGACTGAGGCCGGCTGACCAAGGAGCTGACCATGACTGGGCGTATTTCTACTCATCGCTGGCATTATCATTCTCGGCCTCTATTTCGTCGTCGCGCCAGCGGTTCTTAGCAGCTATCGCCGCTACCGCGGCCGCCGAACGATCATTTGCCCGGAAACCGATCAAATCGTCGAAATGGAATTGAAAGCCGGCCGGGCCGGTGTCATGGCAGCGCTCGGCAAGCAGGATCTGCGGGTCAAATGGTGCAGCCTTTGGCCACGCCGCAAGGGTTGCGCGCAGGAATGCGTAAAAGACGATTGGCCCGCAGCCGGTGAACCGCGCGCCGACGATCGGGCTCATGCTAACGGCGTTTAGAAACAGCGAGAGCTGAAACCTTCGTATTATTATGTTGAGAATCTGCCGCCCGGGCAAATTTTCTCAGCCCAGAGTTTCGGATGCGAATCTTCCTCGCGCCAAGGACGACAAGTGACGGCGCTCTGTCCGTCATCCCGAGTCGAGACGAGGGATCCGCGAAGATTTCTCCTTCGGTCGAAATGACAATCAACTTATTCCTTTGCGCTCTTTGCGTGCTTGGCGCGAGATATTCCGGAATTCGCTTTCGGCTGCGCCGCGCTAGGTCCTTCGTGGTGAAGCAACGCCCTTGATATGTCGGCGAAATCCAGGCTAGGCTGAGGCATCCACCAGCGCCGCGACCCGGCGGCCTTCGGCGACATCGACACGACGCAACAAAAGCGCCCCCGCGGCAAACAGTAGGGTGATCGACACGATGCCCCAGCGGCTGCTGCCGGTGAGCTGGCCGACCAAAGCAAAAATCACCGGGCCGACGATACCCGCGACTTTCTCCCCGGTGCTGAAAAAACCGAAGAACTCGGCGCTATGGGTTTTTGGCACCATGGTACGCGAACAGCGAGCGGCTGAGCGCCTGGGTGCCGCCCTGCACCACGCCGACCATGATCGCCAACGCGTAAAACTCCCAGCTGCTGCGCACGAAAAAACCGGCGACGGAAATCACCGAGTAGACAGCGAGACCGAAAAAAATTGCCCGTTTCGCGCCCCAATACCGCGCCAGCACGCCGAAACCGATGGAACATGGAAATCCGATGAATTGTGTGAGAATGAGCGCGCCAAGCATGTCGTTGTGATCGACGCCGATTTCGTCGCCATAGGCGGCTGCAAGTTTGATGATCGTGCCGATGCCGTCGTTGTAGAGCCAAAATGCCGCGAGGAACAGCGTCAGCTCGCGGTAGCGGCGAATCTGTCTGAAGGTTTGCCGCAAACGCGCCAAGCTGTCGGCGAACGCACGAGACGCCGGCGGTCGGCCGCGAACCATAGGTTCCGCCACGGTGCGAAATAGCGGCATGGCGAAAACCAACCACCAACCAGCCACGCTGATAAAACAGGCGCGCAGGGCGACGCTTCGATCCGCCATCCAGAACCATTGCGGCCGATAGAGCCACAGCGCATTGACGACCAGCAGCAGTCCGCCGCCAAGATAACCGAGAGCATAGCCGCGCGCCGAGACCCGATCCAAGTCGTCCGACCGCGCCACCTGGGGCAACAGCGACTCATAAAATATATTGCCGCCGGCAAAGCCGAGGTTGGCGACCGCGAACAGGAGTGAAGCGAGGAGATATTCGCCAGGGCCAAGCAACGCCAGACTCGCCGTGCCGAGAACACCGAGCCATAAGGCCACCGCCAGGAAGCGCTTCTTGGCGCCGAGAAGATCCGCCGCCGCGCCGGCCACCGGACCGATCGCCGCGACCAATAGCAGCGACAGCGACGTCGTGTACGCCCAGTACGCCGTGGCGGTTTGCGGCGCCGCGCCGGCGTCCAGCGCCAGCGCCCGATAGTACACTGGAAAAATCGCCGTGAGGATGACGACGGCGAACCCAGAGTTCGCCCAGTCGTACATCGCCCAGCCATGCACGACCCGCTGATAATCCCGTTCGGCGCTCTGCGACGGCTGGTTCACTCTACCATCGTCCATATCAGCGCGGCCGAATCACCAGCACCGGTCCACTCGTGTAACGCACGACCCGTTCGGTCACGCTACCCAACGGCCAGTTGCCGACTCCCGACTCGCCCAACGTGCACAGGGCGACCAGGCTTTCGGGAGTCTTGTTGACGAGATCGACGATCGCTGCCGCAGCGCCATCGGCGCCGCTTTCAAGCACCACCGACTCGACCTGCGTTAGCCCTTGCTGGCGCAGTTGGTCTGCTTTATCGATCAAGTATCCATTCGCCTCGGCGCGCGCCTCTTCCCAGAGTTTTTTGAGATTGGGCGCATTGGCGCCGAACACCGGCAGGAAGGCTTCCGGCGGCGCGCTGTAGATACGCCTGGTGACGCGGACCAATTCGACTTGGAGAGACAAGCGCGAAGCCAATTCGCTCACCGTCGGCAATACCGTTTCGGCGAGTTTGGAACCGTCGAGCGGAACCAGAACGGTGGTCAACTTCGCCTCCGCACGCGGCTCGCCGTTCGCTGGGCGCACCAGCAGAAGGTGATTTGCCGCCGCGCGCAGCACTTTTTCGGCGACGCTGCCCAACAGCCAGCGCTTGGCACCGGAATAACCATGAGTCGCCATGGCGATCAGCGATCTCCGGCTGCGCCGCCGCCACTTCGACAATCGTCGCCGCCGTGTGGCCGGTTTCGACTATCGAACCGACGGCGCCGCCGAAAGACTCGCCAATGCGTGGCAAATATTGGTTGGCCATGAATGGCGCGAACGCGGGCGGCTCCTGCGGATCGTGCACGTACAAAAAGTCCACGGGGATACTGAGTTGCCGGGCCAGCACGCGCGCATAGGGCAACACAGCTTCGGCGAATTTCGAACCATCGAGCGGTATCAAGATCTTGCTATACATAGCCCCTCATCGTCTAATCAAATCGTTTGGACCTGGATTCGCTCAAGATACTGAAATTTCGACGCGATTCCATCCATGACAGACTTCAGAGCGATAACCGTGCCGGCAACCCGCGACTGTAATGCCACGCGCGAATTTGCTTTGACGTCAAAGAAAGCCAGCCAATTGAGGGTTTTCGTCTGTACCCATGGCCCGCAGGGACTTATCGTTAATTTCATTCTTGCGAATCGTTAAGCGTGTTTATGTCAAATTTGCAAAGCGCGACAGCCTCCACCCGTGAGATTCTCTGGTATGTCGATTGCTGCTTATTCGATTCGAGATCAAGGAGATTTGACGATATGGCATCACTCGCATTCAAAGCGGCGGAAATTATTCTCGGGTTGATTTTCTTGTTGTCGCTGCCGTCACCGTTGGCAACAGCTCAAGAGGTGGAAGTGATCGCCGGCGGCGAGCTAGAGTACCAAAACGCATGCGCGGTTTGTCACGGCGGCGACGCCAGGGGCAACGGCATCATGAGCCCGTACTTGACCGTGAAGCCCGCCAACCTGCGCCGGCTCACCCTCACCCCCGGTGGCAGTTTTCCCTTTTGGCAAGTCTACCGAAAGATCGATGGGCAGTTGGAGATCCGCGGCCATGGCACAAGAGACATGCCGATCTGGGGCGACCGCTTCCGCGCCCAGGCGGGCGGTGATAGCAAAAGCGCCCGGACTCAGGCAGCTGGGCGAATACTCAGCTTGGTTTTCTATTTGCAGCATCTCCAAGAATAGTCATCGGCGCGCTATCCCCAAGCAGCGTTACAGAGTAGGGTAAGATCATGCTAGAGATCATTCAACAAATCCTCGGACCCGCTGGCGTTGTGTTCGTCATCGCCGCGATCGTTCTGATCAGCGGTATCAAGATCCTCAAGGAATACCAGCGCGCCGTGATCTTTCGCTTGGGACGGATGGTCCGGCCGCGCGGCCCAGGGATCACTTACGTCATTCCCTTAATCGAAAAGATGGTGCGCGTCGATCTGCGCACCGTCACCATGGACGTGCCGCCGCAGGACGTCATCACTCGGGACAATGTCTCGGTCAAAGTCAGCGCGGTGCTCTATTTCCGTGTTCTGGACCCGGTGCGCGCCATCCGTGAAGTCGAAAATTATCTGTTTGCCACTTCGCAACTGGCGCAGGTAACCTTGCGCAGCATCTGCGGCCAGGGAGAACTCGACGAGTTGCTCGCCGAAAGAGAAAAGATCAATGCCCGAATCCAAACGATCCTCGACGCCCAAACCGAGCCCTGGGGCGTAAAAGTCGTCCTGGTCGAGCTCAAACATATCGATCTGCCGCAGGAAATGCAGCGTGCCATGGCGAAGCAAGCGGAAGCGGAGCGCGAACGGCGCGCCAAAATCATTCATGCCGAAGGCGAATTCCAGGCGGCGCAGAAGTTAGCCGACGCGGCGCAGGTCATCGCCGAACAGCCCACCGCGATTCATTTGCGCTTTTTGCAGAGCTTGGTCCAGGTGTCGGCGGAAAATAACCACACGGTGATCTTGCCCCTACCCGTCGATATCGTCACCCAAATGTTCGCTAAGGCAGCCAGCCTGTTAAAATAGCGTGCGGCCCTACGGGAGGACCCCAAATGAACGTCGAGTTTACCCCGGACGAATCCTACGAGCACCACCGGCGCAACGTCGTCTGGTTTAGCGCCGTCGTCGATGAGAAAGTGATCGATTGCGCGATTTCAATCGAGGCCTTAACCGAACACTTCGGCGCCTATGCCGACGATCCGCTGCCCGCTTTCAGAAATCACCGCCAACGAATCTGGGATACCGCCGCCAAGCTGATCGCCCAACGGCGCTTCGAAGACGATGGCAGGATCTTGATTCAGAGCGCCGATTTAACGCCGACGAATACTGGCGGAGCGGCGACCAGCGCGAACCGGTAACGATCTCGCAAAGAAGCTGGGGCGGTTTACCGACTACCGATACCTTCTCAACACTGCTTCAAGATCGTCACTAAGTCGCAGCACCGATCTCCCGCTGGCGAAACGAGCTCCCCATATAACAATTCTCTATCCAACCGAATGCTTTTTGCTCTTTGCC
>CAWJZV010000029.1:0-28824 GCA_963847445.1 uncultured delta proteobacterium
TGCGTGAGAAGTAGAGACTCTACGGCGACGGCTCATACGCCACCTGTCATTTTTCAGCATTTTTCAGGGTCAAGCTTTTCAATACAAGCCGTGCGCGTTGGCGCACGGGCCTGGGTGTGGGGCGCACCATATACGACCGCGTAATTTGCTACTCAGCGCGACTATTTGAATGCGCCAATGCCGGGTGTTTTAACTTCGAGTTTGGCGAGGGCAGCCGCGCGGGGTGAGATACAGCGTGCGGAAGGTCCGGGCCGCCGAAAGCGAGGTTGCGAACCACTCTCCGGCATCCGGAGGATGCCGATGACGCTCACCCGATGGCGCGATCACCCAGATGCCGCCGGAGCCGACGCAGAAACAGCCGACCCTTGGTGTCGACCTTCATCCCGTCTGGGACGCCAGGAGCCGCCGAGGACATATCGCAGAACACGCGGTTGTTGCTCAAGGCTCCCGTCCGGGGCCACGTCGAACGCGCGGATGCGCCGATGCGGACAAGCCTCGCCACGCTCCGCCTCCCGGAAGCAGCGCTCGTCGAGCCGGCTGATCGCTACGTACAGCACCGACTCGTCGGGCGAGAACGCCAGCCCATTGGGGTACTCGCACTCGTCGGTGGCCAGGTGCAGGTGGCCCGTCGGGTCGATGCGAAAGACCCCGGAAAATCCGATCTCGCGCAGCTCTGCCGGGAGGCGCAGCCCGGGGGTCGGTGAAATAGATGGTGCCGTCGGAAGCGGCACACCACGTCATTAGGCTTATTGAAGCGTTCGCCTTGCCAGCGCTCGGCGATGGCCGTGACCGTGCCATCGGCCGCCATGCGGGTAATGCGCCGGTGATCGGCGCCTTCGCACATGATGAGACGGCCCTGGCGGTCGAGGGTGCAGCCGTTGCCCTCGCCGGCATTCTCCCGCACTACGGTTACCTGCCCCGGTCGGGTCCCAGCGCAGCAGCCGGTTCCCCTCGAGATCGACAAAGGTGACATAGCCGCTCGGCGTGCCAGAGCGGCCCTTCGGCGCGGCCCCAGCCAGTGGCAAGCTGGGTCGGCTCGGTGGATGCGAATATGTCGGAGAGGTTCTCTCAGCCATCGTGCACCTCCTGGTTTTGCATGGAGCGGTAATGGAACAGTGCGAGAGATCGCGACGATGCTGCTTGTTCTCGCGTAGACGGACTTCTGGGGCACTATTTACGCTCCAGGCAGCAGCGAAAAATCGACAAACTTCTGCGGGTCGAGATCGGGCGGGATCCGCGCTGTGGCTCGCGCGCGGCAGCAAAAAGCTCATTGCCAGCAATAGGACGATCGATGGCAATTGTCGTTTCATGCTTTGACTCCTTCACACGATGGCTGTCCACTTATGATTGGTCAGGGATAGAAGTGTCCTCAGCCTGCGCTGGAGATCTTAATCAAGGGCGAGAGCGCCCGTCAAACTCGTGAGGCGCTTTTGCGCGCCAACACATGGGCGATAGCGTTCGATCCTTTGTCGGCGAGCAACCGTGGTTTTGAATTTGGCGACAATTGTTGACAGCCAGCAACGCCGCTCTTAGAGTGGGCACCGGCTCCTATGCTGTGGCTTTAGCTATAATGACAAAGGCATTATTAACATTTCTCCTTACCCTCTCCATCAGCGGCAGCAGCTTTGCTGCGGATGCTAAGCCGGCGTGGCGCATCGAATGGGACAAGACCGTGGCGGCAGCGGAGAAGGAGGGCACGGTTTCGATTTACATATTCGAAGCCGGGCCGCTCACCGAAGAAACCGTGCTAGCCTTCGAGCGCGCCTATCCGAAGATTAAAGTTAACCAATTGCGCGGCCGCGGCAACGATCTCGGTCCGCGCATCGTCGCCGAGCGGCGCGCCGGCAAATATCTGGTCGATCTCTTCGCCGGTGGCAAAGGGACCGCGTTGGGCACCCTTTACGTCGGCAAACTGCTGGATCCAATCAAGCCGCTTTTGCTGCTTCCGGATGTCCTGGATGAAACGAAATGGTGGCGCCGCGAACATAAATACGTCGATCCGGAGAATAAATATATTTTCGCTTACATCGGCAACGCCGGCGGTGTCGAGATCAATTACAATTCTACTTCGGTCAACCCCAAGGAGTTTACATCCTATTGGGATCTGACCCAGCCCAAATGGAAAGGCAAAATCGCCGCCACCGACCCGCGTTCCCGCGGCATGGACAACCCGGTGCTGTTTTTCTACTACCATGCCAAACTTGGGCCCGAGTTCATTCGCAAACTTTACGGCGACATGGAAGTCGCGATCGCGCGCGACTATCGGCAGCCGGTGGATTGGCTGGCATCTGGAAGGTACGCCCTCTGTATCCCCTGTGTTTCGGACGAAATGGACAAGGCGATGGATCAAGGTCTGCCGGTGGGGCAAATTCTCCGGCTTAAGGAAGGCGGCACCCTGAGTTCTTCCGGTGGGACGCTGACGTTGCTGCAAAATGCGCCCCATCCCAATGCGGCGAAAGTATTCGTCAACTGGCTGTTGTCGCGGGAAGGACAAACCGTGGTGCAAAAAGGCCGCAAGGGGCGCACGCGCACCGCGTCCAATTCGCTGCGAATCGATATTGCCAAGAACGAGCTGCCGGAAGAAGTTCAACGCCGAGAGGGCGTCGACTACTTCGATGCCGACGATGATAACTGCCCCGCCGCCCGGCGGACAAGTTGTTCAACGAAATTTTCGGCAAGACGGCTAAATAAACTGTGAGCGAAACTCGGAATATCTCCCGCAAAGGCGTCAAGCTCGCAAAGTTCCGAACAGGACGGTAAAAATCAATCGTAAGAATTTTAATCCTCTCAGTCTGAACTTCGCGCCTTTGCGCCTTTGCGGGAGGAATATCCGGTTCCGATAGATTACATTTGGGAGAATGCCATGACGAAGATCGTTGGGCGAAGCGGGTTACTCACATTGGTTCTAGCGCTGCTGGTGTTCGCAGTGCAAGGCGCGGCGCAGGACAAGCCTCTAAAAAAAATCTATTGGGGCGTGTCGACTTTGTCGCCGAACTTGTGGATCCCGTGGCTCGCTAAGGACGCGAAGATATTCGACAAGAACGGCCTCGATGTCGAAGCGGTTTTGCTCAATGGCTCGGGACGAACTTCACAGGCGCTCTTGTCGGGCAGTTTGTTTGCCGCGTCGGTGGCGTTGCCGCAAGTCATGCTGGCGGATTTGACCGGCGCGGACTTGGCCAACGTCGCCCATGGTATCGGTGTGCAGGCGAGCCGTCTCATGGTGCGGCCGGAGATTCGCAAGGTCGAAGATCTCAAGGGGAAACGGATCGGCATATCGAGCTTGGGTTCCGCCGGCGATCTGTTGTTCGGCTACGTGCTGCGCAAATACGGCATAGACACGACCCGCGAGATCATCTGGCTAGCGGTCGGCAATACCGCCGAGCGGCTGCAAGCACTCATAACCGGGACGGTCGATGCGGCGGACATGACTTATCCCGCCGACGTTGAGGCGGAACGCAAAGGCTTTCGCCCCTTGCTCGATGCGCGCAAAGAAATTGTCTATCCGACCGCGTCGGTGGTGACGCGGCGCAAGACGATTCGCGAAGAGCGCGATACGGTGATGCGCTTCGTGCGTTCGTTTGTCGAAGGCATCGCCTATCTCAAGCAGAATAAAGAATTCAGCAAAAAGGTGCTGACCAAATACATGCGCACGACCGATGCGGAATATCTTGAAGGCTCCTACAACATGTTCCGGGAAGATTTCATTTCCGTGCCCTATCCGATCACCAAAAATCTCGATGCGATCTACGAGATCGCGGCGTTTCGCCGCCCGGAGATCCGCACGCACAAACCCGAGGAGTTCGTCGACACGAGCTTTGTCGCCGAATTCGAGAAGAGCGGCTTCATCAAAAAGCTTTATGAGAGGAAGTAGGAGGGGAATGGCCGCAAAGAACCAGTCGAAGGGCAAAAGGATGAGGATCATTCCTACGAAGGACGAAGAGCACGAAGTTCGGAAGAGGCTTCGGCCGAAGGAGGGATCGCGTAAGCGGCTAACCTAAGAGGGCGCAGCATTGGCCCTTGCGATTCGAACCTTGTGCCTTCGTTCTTTGCGGCTGAAATCTGTTGTCTCATTTGGTTACCAGTTACGGCACCATTCACGCGCCTTTGCGGCCGGTTTCCTTCAGTAGCTTGTCCCACCGTTCGAGTTCTTTTTCGTATTTATCCAGCGGCAGATCGCGTTCGGGACGCCATTTTTTAAAGCCGTAATTTTTTGCGCCGTTGCCGTAGTGGTATTTCTCCAGGATGCCTTGGCCTTCCGGCCCGAGCAGGTAGTCGGCGAGCAGCAACGCGGCGTGCGGATGGGGTGGTTGCGCGGCGATGGCGACGCCGCCGACGTTGGTCGGCACGACATCCATGGCGACCCATTCCACCGGCGCGCCTTTTTGTTGGGCGACGATCACATGGTTACGAAAGATCGCCGCGCCGGCGATCAATTCTCCCGAGGCGATGAGATCGAGCAAAGCTGGCGGGATGATCGTGTGCAGAGGGATATCCTGGCCTTTGAGTTTTTTCAGAAATTCAGGCCCGCGGGTTTTCAGCATGCCGGCGATGGACTTGTTACTGGTGTCGTCGAGGGTGAGGCCCATTCTGCCCTTGAGGGCGGGATGCAGCAGCCCTTGGTAATTTTTCGGCACGGCGTCTTTGGGCAGCAGGTTCTTGTTATAGCCGAAGCCGATGTAGGACTCCCGCGCCGTGCCCCAGAAGTAGAGGCCGCGTTCGCCTTTGACCTTGGCGTCCTCGGGATAGGAGGCAAAATAGGGAGAGTGATAAGGCCGTAGCAAAAACGCCTCGCGCTGGAACATTAAGTTTGATTCGGTGGTTTCGATGGTGTCGACGATGGACTTTCTCGCCTTGGCTTCCTCGAACATACGGTTGGTGATCTCGCCGCCGTTGGCGCGGTAGGCTTCGATTTTGACGCCGGCATATTTTGTCTCGAAGGCCTTGATCATGGCCTTGTAGGAGTCGCCGGCGAGGGACGTGTACCAGGTCGCTTTCCCTTCGGTCTTCGCGCCGGCGTAGAGCACCGCTTCGCGGTCTTTGCCGTTGTAGGTGACCAGCTCGGAAGCGGTCTGCGGTTTGCGCGGCTGAGCGTCGAGTTCGCCGGGGAATAGCATCGAACCGAGCGCTAGGACTGATAGGACGAATAATAATACGGGCATGGTTGTGGTCTCTCCTGCAAAACTCTTATCGTGCGCCGGCTCCGCTGACAAGCCGAGCTCACTTCTTACGCGCCGCGGCGGCTGATTTCTTTTAAAAGCTTTTCCCAGCGCTCCAGCTCCTTTTCGTATTTGTCGGTAGTGATGCCATGGTCGGGGCGCCATTTGTTGAAACCGAGTTTCTTCGCTGCGCTGCCATATTCAAATTTCTCCAAGACCGCCTGGCCTTCACTGCCGAGAAGATAATCGGCCAACAGCAAAGCGCCGTGCGGGTGCGGCGGTTGCACGGCGATGGCGGCGCCGCCGACATTGGTCGGCACGATGTCCATGGGCACCCATTCCACCGGCGCGCCTTTGCTGATCGCGTTCAACGTGTGGTTGCGAAAGATGCCGGGCGACGCCAGCACTTCACCGGACGCGATCAATTCCAACAGCGCCGGCGGAATGATCGTGTGCAGGGCGATTTCTTGCACCTTCAATTTCTTGACGAACTCTTGGCCCTTGGTGCGCAGCATGGCGCCGATGACTTTATAGGCGGGATCGCTGACCGACACGCCCATGCGGCCTTTGAGCTCTGGATGGAGCAGCCCGTCATAGCTTTTCGGCACGGCGCTTTTCGACAGGAGCTTCTTGTTGTAGGCAAAACCGATATAGGACTCCCGCGCGATGCCCCAGAAATATAATCCGCGCTCGCTTTTTTCCTTGGCGTCCTCCGGATAGTTGGCGAAGTGCGGCGAGTGATAGGGGCGCAAGAGAAAAGCGTCGCGCATGAACATCAAGTTGCCTTCGGTGGTTTCGACGGCATCGACGATGTAACGCTTGGCCTTCGACTCCTCCATCATGCGCACGGTCATGTCGGAACCGGAGACGCGGTAGGCATCGAGCTTGACGCCGGGATACTTGGCTTCAAAGGCCTTGGCCATGCCTTTATACGAGTCGCCGGAAAGCGACGTGTACCAGGTGACTTTGCCTTCGCTCTTGGCGCCGGCGTAGAGCATCGCTTCGCGGTCTTTGCCGTTGTAAGTGACGAGCTCGGAGATGGTCTGCGGCTTACGTTGGGCGAGCAGGTCGTTGGCGAAGAGGATTGATCCGAACGATAGGACGAGTATTAGCAAATGCATCGCGATAGACTCCTTTGGTGCGTTAGTGTTGGCTGATTTCTCTAGCGAGTTTACCCCACTTTTAGCTGTCTTTCTCGTAGTCTTCCAAGGATCGCCCCTGGTCTTGGTACCATCTTTTGAAGCCGTAGTCTGTTGCCGGATGGCCGTAGTTGAACTTATCGAGATCTTCGGCGCGTCGGCGACGGATAGGAAAAATAGGACCAATATTAGAGCGTGCATCGCGGAAGCCTCCTCTGCTGCGTCAGCGTTGGGTGATTTCCTTGGCGAGCTTTTCCCACTTCTCGCTATCTTTCTCGAATTGTTCGAGGGAGCGGCCGAAGCCGGGATGCCAACGTTTGAACGGCAGATTGTTGGACGGATGACCGTATTGAAACTTCTCCAACACCTTGCGCGCTTCGGCGCCGAGCAGAAAGTCGACAAACAGCGTCGCGGCGTGGGGGTGCGGCGGCTGGGCGCTGAGGCTGACGCAGCCAGAGTTGGTCGGCACCAGCTCCATCGGCACCCAGCTTGCCGGCGAGCCGCGCTCGGCCGAGACCATGGCGTGGTTTCGGTAAATATGAAACGACGCGCCGAGCTCGCCTGACGCCATCAGGTCCACCAGCGCGGCGCTACTGACGGTGTAAATGCGGATCTGCTGCGCTTTGAGTTTTTTGACAAAGGCTTCGCCCTTAATTTTAATCATGGCGCCGATCATGCGCGCCGAACTTTCATTGAGCGTGATGCCGAATTTCCCTTTCAACTGCGGATGGAGCAGGCCGTCGAACCCTTTGGGCACGGCATCGGCCGGCACCTGATCCTTGCTCAAACCGAAACCCATGTACGATTCGCGAAAGATCGTCCAGAAGGTTAGTCCGGCATCGGCCTTCTCCTTGGCGTCGCTTGGGTAGGCGGCGAGCAGCGGCGAATTGTACGGCCGGGTGAGGCTGTAGGCCTTCGACACCATGGTGAAATCGTAGGTGGTTTCGAGCGCATCCATGGTCGGCCGCCGCGCCTTGGTTTCCTCCGACATGCGCGTGACCAGTTCGCTGCCGCCGGCGCGAAACGCTTCGACGCGCACGCCCGGATATTTGGTTTCGAAGGCGCGCGCCAGCGTCTTGTACGAGTCGCCCGCCAGCGAGGTGTACCAGGTGATCACGCCTTCGCTCTTGGCGCCGGCATAGAGCAGCTGCTCGCGGTCCGCGCCCATGTAGGTGGAGATTTCCGACACGGTGGCGGGCTTGCGCGGCTGGGCGAAGAGTTGATTGGGGTAAAGAAGCGAAAAGACTATTAGACCGGATATCGCATGCAACATGACGGTGATCTCCCTGTGGCTTCGCTCGCCGATGCGGCTGGCGGCGCGTATCACTTCCGCCCGGATAGCATGGCGCATCGAAGCGAGTCAATGCGCCTAGAGAGTTGTTTCGCCTGGCGAAATTAACGGCAAGAGTCGAAGAAGCGAGATGCGTGGCTAGGCTGATTCGATTTCAGCCATTCCATTTTCCGTGGAATTGGAACGGGAACAGGCGTTCTAGCCTTCTGTTAGAGCGCCTGTTCTCGTCGATGGGTTTGGCAACGTATGCAGGCAGCACCGTCAGCGGCACCATCACCCCGGCTGAGGTGCTCGCCCAAACCGCACAGGGGATCGCTGCCGGGGAGTTCGAAGAACTTGTCCGCGCGCTCCAAGCCGGTGCAGCCTACGCCAACGTTCACTCGACGCTCCACACACCCTGGTGAAATTCGCGGACAGATCGACCAAGTACGTAAGGACGACTAACTCGACCCCAATTCTGGTCTTGTCGATAAAGCGGGGCTTCGACAAATTGTCCGTGGGAGCCCCGCTTTTTTATCGATGAAGCGTTTACTTGCTTCCCTGCTCCATATACTGGCGCAGGAAGCTCAATAGCTCCGGCGCTACTTGCGCGGCGCGTTGAAAAGTTTTCTCTCCCTGTTCGCCGATCTCGAAGCGCGGATAAAAGCGCATGACTTTCTGCGATTCGGCGATGAAATCGGCGTCTTTCGATAGCGCTGTGACCGCTTGCCGCAGCGTCGTCACCGCTTCCGGCGGCGAGTTGGGCGGCAGCATGATGGTGCGGGTCATGTTGGTGCTCGACATGTTCGCGGCTTTCAATGCGTCGTACTTGATGCCGCTCGGCAGCTTGCCAAAAACTTGCCGGTAATAATGGGTGAAGGGGAGCAGTTCCGGAACATCGGGACTGACGACGATCTCGCCGTCGAAGGAGACCAGATCGGTGTAATAGAGCGCTGTGACCATGCCGGTTTGCACCATCTGCGGTTCGACGGCGGAGCGGTAGCTCGGCAGCGTCTCGTCGTGGTAGTGCGCTTCGCCGCGCTGCACCGCGAGCCTGGCGGTGGACGAGGAATTGTATCCAGTCACGTAATCGTATTTCAGCCCAAGCAGATCGAAGGACAGCCGAAAACGCACGTCTTTGGAACTCGCTAAGCCCAACCCCGCCGCTCTGAAACGGTCGGCCTTGACGAAGTCCGCGGCCTTCTTAATGCCCGGCGCGAGATCGGAGC
The DNA here is from genome assembly GCA_963847445.1 of uncultured delta proteobacterium. Taxonomy (GTDB): domain Bacteria; phylum Desulfobacterota; class Binatia; order UBA9968; family UBA9968; genus DP-20. The sequence continues at coordinate 8,795 of CAWJZV010000029.1, forward strand.
GAATATAAGAAACCGTCACTCCCTGGACGCCGGAGATGAAGCCGAACTTGGCGAAGTCGACGCGCAGGCCCGGCTCTTTCAACTGATGATGAAACAAGGTGCCGGTGAGATAGCCGGCGGTAAGACCATCCGGTTTCGCCACCTCGCCGAGAAAATTCACCGCGGTCACGCCGCCGCCCCCGCCCATCGCCTGGATCGTCACCGCGGGATTGCCTGGAATATGCTTCGCTAAATGTTTGGCGATGACCCGCCCTTCGATATCGGTGGGGCCGCCGGCGGCGAAGTTGATGATGACGGTGAGCGTCTTGCCCTGATAGAAAGGAACCTTCTCCGCGGCGCGCACCGGCGTGTAAATACCGAGAACCAAACCGAGGCAGGAAATCTGCAATAAATGTTTTCGTTTCATGGTGCTCTCCTTTTTGACGCTGGAAAGTTAGAAACAGAAATCCCTTTAAACCGCGCCGCCGCCACAGTGGTTGCAAAGGAACCTTTAGCATTAAACTCATCTGGCGCCAAATGCGCCGACAATAGCCCGCATGTCCGGCTAAATCAGCGTCTTGGCCACCCGTGGAGACCGCGTCCGATTGCCGCAGCTTGCCAAAGTCACCAGCAAATCTCCGGGCAAACTCCATAACTGTTCAACGCCACGGTCGATATTAGGTCTCAGGTCGGGAGTCGGCACAAGATAATTATCCGCCTTCGCCGCCCCGATGATTTATAATGACATGCTTAATGATGACTGCATCCTGGCTAACCCGCAGTGCCAACATAATCGTAACTATCTCGGGCTATTTCATTCTGGCGTGGCTGGTTAACTCATTAAACAGCGGATCGACTTCCGAGGCGGTGATTTGGCCGTCCGCCGGTCTGGCCCTTGCGGCATTGTTGGGTTTTGGTTATTCGGCGAGTGTTGGAGTTTTCCTCGGGTCCTTCGCGTTTAGCAGCTGGCTCGCCTGGCAAAACGATCAGCTCGCTTCCATAGCCAGTCAAGCCGGTATAGCGGCGATGGGTCGGGCGCTTGGAGCAACTTTGCAAGCGCTGATCGGCGCGCTGCTGGTGCGCCGTTTCATAATATTGCCGAATAATTTTGACCGCGAACTCGATATCGCGAAGTTTCTCGTCATCGCTGGGCCGTTGACGGGTCTGGTCAGCGCCAGTGGGTCCGTAACGCTGCAATGGATCACCGGCGCCGTTCCATCGAGCGAATATTTTTCAATCTGGCTTGCCTGGTGGGTGCGCGATCTGGTCGGCAGCCTGATGATAACGCCAATTTTGCTCTTGTTCCTGGGCGAACAGCGTCTTGTGAACTGGCGTCGCATCCTAACGGTTGGCGCGCCAGTAACTGTCCTGGCCGTGGTGGTGTGCGGCATCTTTATCTACGCGCGAGATTGGCAGAAAACCGAGAGCCAAATCGAACTTGGCAGGCAGGCGACCAGCGTCTCTGACTCTTTGCAGAATAGCTTGAGCAGCCAATTAGCGTTGCTCCAAACCATGGCCAGTTTTTATGCCAGCGCCGATGAAGTGAGCCGTCGGGAGTTCGCCAGCTTCGTGCGCACCTTAAGCAAAGACAATCGCGGGTTGCAGGCGATCGCATGGGTGCCGCGCGTGACCAACGCGCAGCGCGCCGAGTATGAGCGCATGGCGCGCCAGGACGGCTATCCGGCGTTTGAACTCAAAGAGCGCAATTATTACGGCAAATTAATTCGCGCCGGCGTGCGCGCCGAATACTTTCCGGTTTATTTCGTCGAGCCTTACCAGGGAAACGAAGCGGTGATCGGTTTCGATCTAGGGTCGAGCCCGCCCCGTCTAGCGGCGCTGTCCTCGGCGCGAGACAACGGAGTGGCTACTGCCAGTGGCCGAGTCCAATTGATCCCAACACAGAGCGGCCAGTCTGGAGTCCTAGTTTTGCAACCTATCTACGGCGAAGGCCGGCCGCTAAGTATCGCGAACCAACGGCAGCAGAATCTGCGTGGCTTCGCTCTGGTGGTTTTAAATGTTGAAGACCTAGTTAACAGTGCAATCGGTCATCTTGGGCTGACCCATATTGACCTGAAGATCTATGACGACAACGGCGTGCCCGGCGACCAACTGCTTTTCTCTTCGGCTCGAGGCGACGAGGATGATCATTCGAATGACACCGGGTTACACTGGGTGACGACAGCTAAATTTGCCGGCCGCGACTGGCGCATCGCGATCTATCCATCGGCCTTGTCGCAACTTAAAAATGATTCTTGGCAAGCGTCAGCGGTGCTCATTTTCGGCACGGCGTTGACGACGATGTTGGGGGTGATTCTTCTGTGGACGACCGGACGGGCGGCCAGAGTCGAAGGCTTGGTGCATGAGCGGACCGCCGATCTGGCGCGGGAGATCACCCAGCGCAAAGCCACTGATGCGAAATTACGGAGCAGCGAAACCCGCGTTCAAGCAGTGTTCGAAGCCGCGCCCAGCGGCATTTTTACCGTCGACGGTAGTGGCAATGTGGAATCGATCAATCCCGCCGGCGAAACGATTTTTGGATACCCTGCGGCGGCTCTGATCGGCAAGCCGGCGCGCTCGTTATTCTTCGGTCCGTACCAGCGTTTGTTCGAAAGCCGCATCGGCATTTATGAAGAATCAGGGGTGAGCGAAGTGCAGCACTCGGCGTGGGAATTGCAAGGTCAACGCTCGGACGGTTCAGTGTTTCCTCTAGAGCTGGCGCTGAGCGCGGCGCGCATAGAAGATCAGGTAATCTCCATCGGTATCGTCCACGATATATTCGAACAGAAACGCGTCCATGCGGAGTTAGCGCAAGCTAAAGAGGCGGCTGAGAGCTCCAGTCGCGCCAAAAGCGAATTTCTCGCCAGCATGAGCCATGAAATCCGCACGCCAATGAACGCGATTATCGGCATGGCGGATTTGCTCAGAGAGACATCTCTTAACTCTGAACAAACGGATTACGTCAACACCTTCGCCAACGCAGGCGAAGCGCTGCTCAGCCTGATCAACGATATTTTAGATGTGTCAAAAATCGAAGCGGGGCAACTGGAGCTCGAACAGGTTCCATTCAGCCTCGAACCCATGATCGAGAAGCCCTTCGCCATGCTCGCTGGGCGCGCCCATAAAAAGGGGCTGGAGATCGCCTACAAGATAGCCCCCGACGTTCCCCGTGGAATCGTCGGCGACGCCACGCGGTTGGGACAAATGATCATCAATTTGATGACCAACGGGATTAAATTTACTGAAAAAGGCGAGGTAATTTTGACCGTCGCCGTCGACGCCGATAGCTCTCCGGAAAACTGTATCTTGCGCTTTTCCGTCAGCGATACTGGCATCGGTATTCCGGCGGAGAAGCTCGATATGATCTTCGAGCGCTTCACCCAAGTCGATTCGTCGACGACGCGCCGGTTTGGCGGCACCGGCCTCGGTTTGGCGATCTGTAAACAACTAGCTGCGATGATGGGCGGGCGGATTTGGGTCGAAAGCACTCTCGGTCACGGCAGTAGGTTTAGTTTTACCGCCCGCTTCGCAGTGGCGGCTGAAGCAGACTTACCAGGGCTGCCGCGGCAAAATCTTAGCGGCCTCAAAGCCATGATCGTTGACGATAACCTGACCAATTTGATGATTGAGCAGCAGATCCTGGTCTCGATGGGAATGCACGCCGGGGTGTGTGCCAGCGGTCGCGAGGGTTTAGCCGAGTTGCAGCGCGCCCATTTGCGCGGCGATCCCTACGATCTGGTTTTGCTCGACCGCGAAATGCCTGAGATGGATGGCTTTACGGTCGCGCAAAATATTTCCCGCGACCCGAGCCTGGCCGGCATTAAGATTGTCATGTACGTCTCTTCTTTGGCAGCCGGCGACGTTAGCCGCATGCAAACCCTCGGCGTCGCGCGGGTGCTGATCAAGCCGGTGCGCCGGTCGATTTTGGCGGAAGCGATCACCGCGGTATTCGGCGAGCGCGGTGGCGCGAAGGCGCTAGAAGGCGCGCCTACCGTGACATCCTTGGCGCCGGCGGAAGCGCGCGCGCTGCGCATTCTCGTCGTCGACGATACCTCGGATAACCGTAATCTGATCCGGGCCTATTTGAAAAAATCTCCCTACCTGATCGACATGGCGGAAAACGGCGCGATCGCCGTGCAAAAATTCACCGCAAGTCGCTACGATCTGGTTTTGATGGATATGCAGATGCCGGTGCTGGATGGCTACAGCGCCACCGCGGCAATTCGCGATTGGGAAAGAGAGCATGGGGTCGTGCCGACGCCGATCGTCGCGCTTACCGCCCACGCCCTCGCCGGCGATATGGAGAAGTCGCTTGAGGCCGGTTGCACGGCCCATGTGACCAAGCCGATTAAAAAACCCAAATTGATGGAAACCATCGCACAGTTCGCAGGGGGTAAGGAGTTATGAGTCACACCGAAGCGATCCTCGTTCGCGTCGATATAGTTCTGGAGGATTTGGTTCCACAGTTTCTCAGCAACCGACTGGGCGACATTGAGTCGATCCGTTGCGCGACGGCCAGCGGCGACTACGAAACTGTCGGCGCCTTGGGCCATGGTATGAAAGGCGCCGGCGGCGGGTTTGGTTTCGACGACATTACCGTGATCGGCGCGGCTCTGGAGCAGGCGGCAAAACGACAGGATATCCCGGCGATCGCCGCCGAACTGGAAAAACTCGCCGATTATTTGGCGCGAGTCGAAGTAGTCTATGAAGAACTTTGATGCAACCCTGGTCCTGAACGTCGATGACGACAAGGATAGTCGGAAGCTCATCGAGCGCTCCCTCGCTGGTGCCGGTTATTGTGTGTTGTCGGCGGACAGCGGTGCCAGCGCGCTTTCGCTTGTGAGCGAGGCGACGCCGGACTTGATCTTGCTCGACGTCATCATGCCGGGGATGGACGGCTACGCAGTTTGTGCCGAGTTACTGCAGCCGACGACGGCATCGATGCGATCATGCAGTTGGGCCGTAAACAGCAAGAGAGTCACTGATAGTCTAACTGGCGACAAGGGAGGATGATGATTACCATACAGGAAACATTCGACGCTGAGTTGCTGGCCAAGCGCAATACCTCTCTGCGCGAACTGGGCGCCGATCTGGACACTATTGAGGGTTTGATTCTCGCTTTGGCAGATCCCACCGTCGCCGTGGAGCGCGGACGTAGACTGGCCCGCATCGCCCACTCCATCAAAGGTATCGCCGGCAGGTATGGCCTCGATTTGATCTCGGTGGCGGTGCATCGAATGGAAGACGATATGGCGATCCAGGATCTCGTCGATGGCGAAAACGATAAATATGTCGAGCGCATGTTAAAGCACAAGGAGCGCTTGGTGAAATTGGTCGAGGCCTATTTCAATGATGACCAGCAGGTATTGGCCGACATGCAGCCAATCTTCGCCCGTGCCCCGGCTGCGCCGGCACTCGAGCCGGACGCTGCCGAGGCCGCGTCATGGTTCCGCGTGCTCCTGGTCGATTCCTCACGGGCGACGCTGAAGGTCTGCGTCGATGTGCTCAATGAACTAGGGGTAGAGGAAGTCGCCACCGAGCAAGACGGCTACGAAGCCCTGGGCCGGCTGCTCAAAGAGCCGTTTGACGCCGTGATCACCGCGCTCCATGTGCCGACCATTGGTGGTCACTCGTTGATGCCGGCACTAAGAACCATCCCCGGACCCAATCAGATGACGCCGGTGATCTTGCTGACCCCGTCGGCCGCGGACCTCGATGCCAACGCGGTCCGGCCCGACTACATCGTCGAAACAAATCTCAAAATGACGCAGCGCTTGAAAAGAATCCTGAGCGAATTGAAAGACGCTGCTAGGCTTGGCGCGCCACTGGTTTGGCCGAAGATTGATCGGGTGTTGAAGAAAATCGTCTTGGTCGACGATTCGCCGACGATTCATCAATTGCTTCGGATATCGTTCAAACGCTTTAAGCATATCCAGATCGCCAGCTTAGAAGATCCGACGACGGCGGTGGCTTTTGTCCGTAACGAGCGGCCCGATTTAGTCTTGCTGGACTTAAACATGCCGAAGCTAAGCGGCAAGGACGTCATACGCGAGATCAAGATGAGCGCCGACCTGCAAGACATTCCGGTGGCGTTTCTAACCGCGGCTGACACTGCCGACGAGCGCGAAGAGTTGTTCGGCCTGGGCGCTTGGCAGGTTTTTAAGAAACCTTTTGTGCCGAAAACTTTCGCCGATGAATTGCTCCAAATCTATAAAGAAGCGTAGCCGGTGCGGCGAATGCCGCCCCGCCGACCCCCAAGGCGTAACACGATACGCGCTTGCGTCCGGGCTTCCTCTTTGGATTCGTTGCGTATTGCGCGGCTATCTCGGCGGTTCCGATTTACCGCGTTAGCTTACAAGCCGAAGATTTTGCGAAACTCGCGCGCGTGATCGTCCAGTCCTGAGTACACCTCTTTGGGTACCGCTTTCACCTTCAATTTGCTTTGGTCCATTTTCGCCGCCAGCGGTTTGACGTCGGTGCGCGCCGGGATGCGGCGCATCTCGCGGACCATTTCCTGGCCTTTGCGCGAAGTCGCGAAGTTGATGAGCAGCTTGGCGCCATTGGGGCTGGCTGCCTTGGCGCTGAGCGCTATGCCGCTGATGGTCGCGACGATGGGATCGAAACTTTCGATCCAATCCACTGGCGCGCCGTCGCTCTTCATTCTTTCGATGCGGAAGTTATAGGCCCACGCCAATGGCACTTCGCCGGCGCCTACCAGTTGTGCGGTTAAGCCGTGGCCGCGGCGCCAGAGCGGGTCTTGCCTGGCGAGCTGCTGCATGTACTTGACGGTCTTTTCCCTGCCCCACACCGTCATCAATGTACCGAACCAGTCGTAGTCGGTGGAGTCCATGAGCATCTGCCCTTTCCATTTTGGCTGGAGCAGATCCTCATAACTCTTCGGCGCGTCTTTGGCGGCGAGCATCTTGGTATTGAATGCGAGCACCAGATTGTTTACGAACACGCCGGTCCAGTAGCCCTGGGGGTCTCTGAATTGATCCATAAAAAGATCGCGATCGGGAGCGAGATAGGGCGTGATCATCTTGCGCTCGATCATTGTCGCGATCGAGCTTGTCGAGAGGACATCGAAAGCCCAGCGCCCGGCACGGGTCTCGCTCAAGATGCGGTTGACCAACTGTTCTTCGCCTAATCGAACCAGTTCCGGTTTGATAAACGGGTGCTCTTTAACAAAGGCATCGAGCAACGGCTTCGAAGTATCCACCGCCATCGAAGTGTACCAAGTGAGTTTGCCTTCCTTCTTGGCGCCGTCGATGAGGGTGGATTGGGATTGGGCATCGAGGTTGGCGGTGACCGAGAGACTGAGGATTACTGCGGCGACTAAAAGTAAATAATACTTCATGCTACTCCCCTGGTCTGCCTCCGGGTCGAGGATCGATGATGGAGGATGGCTCGGATTGAAGAACGCGATCTTCTATCGTCCATCCTCGATCCTCGACCCATTCAGTCCTACGCCCTTGGATACAACGCGTCGACCATCAAACGTTTATGATGACCCGGCGTGCCGAGATATTGATACAGCGTATGGGCGAGGACGCTGTGCGCCATCATCGGGTGGCTGTAGTCCGTGCCCGGTCCGGCCCAGACCATGTGCGCGTAGTTGGTGCCATGATAGTAGCCGTCGCTGGCGGTGGCTTTGGCCTCATGGACACCGGCGCGGGCGTCCATGCCGGTCTCTAAGCGCCAGATCGCTTCATAGGTCGCCCAGCGCGCGGTGTCCAAACAGATCGAGATATCGACGCAGTGATCTTGGACGCGTTGAAAGCGGCCGATGGGTTGGCCGAAGACCACGCGGGTGCGGGTGTACTCGCAGGTGAAGTCAAAGACTTCCTGGGTAGCGCCGACTTGGTAGGCCGACAAAATCGGCAGCGCTCTGTCGAGAGCTTGTTCCAGCGTTGCCCAGCTGGCGCCGCTCGAGCCGAGCAGGTTCTCGGTCGTGACGACGACTTGGTCGAAGCGCACTTCAAAGACCGAGACGAAAAATCCGATATGCTGAGTCACCGTGATGCCGGGGCTTTTGGCGTCGACCAGCAAGAAGACCACTTTGCCTTCCTCGCTGCGCGCGGCGCAGAGAAAGCTCGTCGCGGCGTCGGCGTCAAAGACGAAACGCTTGGTGCCGTTCATCAAATAGCCACTGGGGGTTTTGCTCAAGCGGGTTTCGACCGCTTCCGGTCCCCAGTAGGCGGACTGGTCGGCGATCGCCGGTATGACGATTGCCTTGCCGCTGCACAACGCCGGCAGCAGCGCTTTTCTTTGCGCATCGGTACAGGCTTCGAAAATCATCTGAGCGCTGAGTATTCCCGAGGTGAACAGCGGCCCCGGCACCGGCCCATGGCCCAACTGTTCGAATACCACGGCGCAGTCCATCGGCGCTAAGCCGGCGCCGCCCCATTCCTCCGGCAACATCATGCCCAACCAGCCGAGCTCGGCGGCTTTCTTCAAAATCTCCGGTCTAAACACTTGCTTGTTTTTGTACCACTGGGTCATCTGGTGCGCCGGCACTTCGGCTTTGACGAAATCCGCCGCGACTTTTTTCAACATTTCCTGGTCTTCGGTTAAACCTAAATCCATTTCTTTTCTCCTGCGTTTGGAACCATATGGAACCTTGGAACGAAAACAGCTCGTGTTTCAATCGTTCCAGATGTTCCAATCGTTATCTGTTGCCCCAGGTCCAATTAATGCGTCTCCGGCGCGGTCTCTTTGGTCGGACGGCCGAGGCCGAGACGGCGGGCGAAGATCAATCGGTCGGTGTCCAATGTGCCGCCGCCATGGAGCTGGCCCGGCCCGGTGCGCACAGCGTACTCGAAGTCGATGACTTCGTGCACCGATAGATTTTGCACCAGGGCGTCGGCGCCCATGATCGCCTGCAAGCGCTCGCCGTTGCGCAGGCGCAACATTCTCTGAAAATAACGTTGTTGCGGGCCGCCGTAGGGATGCGGTTTCTTGGCGAACCGGCACCAGTAGATCAATTGATTGAAGCGGCGCAGAGTGTTCAACTCGATGGTCATGTCGGCGACCAGGTCGCGCACGCGCGGATCTTCGATGATCGGTTTGCCGTCGATATGGGTATTGCGGCAGTACTCGACGACGCGTTCGATCAATGGGTCGACGGCGATGCGGCCGTCGCCGCCATGTTCCAACTCCATGTGGGTGCTGGCGACTTTCCAGCCGTTGTTCTCGCCGCCGATCAAGTATTTCGCCGGCACGCGGACGTTGTCGAAGAACACCGCGTTTTTGATGCCCATCATCAGATTCATGTGTTGAATCGTGATGCCGGGAAGATTGGCCGGGATATGCAGCCAGGCGAGATTTTCATGGCGCTTGCCCTGGGGGTTGGTGCATACCAGCGTCCACAGGTAATCCGGCGGCAGGTGGTGGCCGACCATGACTTTTTGACCATTGACGACATAGTGATCGCCGTCGCGGATCGCCTTGGTCTGACAGTTGGCGATGTCGCTGCCGCCATGGGGTTCGGTGAGCACCTGCCAGACGCAGATTTGCGCCTTGGTGATGGCCGGCAAGAATTCCGCCTTCTGTTCCTCCGTGCCCCAGCGGATCAACACCGGCGCGACGATGCGCGCCAGGGTGTAAAACGTGTGCGAGAGATTGAGGCCGTACTTGAACAGCTCGGTTTCCAGGACCATCTGATGATCGACGGTGAGTTCGGCGCCGCCGTATTGTTTGGGATAGAGCGGGAACAGCCAGCCCTTGGCGCCGAGTTTTTCCGCCAGGCCGCGGCGGAACTTGTACTCGTCGGCGTCCTCGCGGGTCGACCAGGAGGCCGACCAGCGCAGATGCTCATTGACCTTTAAACTGCTCGGCAAGCCATGCGCCGACCTCTTTGCGAAACTCCACTACATGAGGTGGATCTGCACTGACGTTAAAATCCATAGTTCACTCCTTTTCAGTCGTTCACAGTTTCGGGTTGAAAAGACGAAACCTGTAACGCGAAACTCGTAACGAATTTATATCACTCCGTTGGTCTTCAATTCCTTAACAGCATTGCCGTCGTAACCCAACCTCGCCAATATTTCTTCGGTATTCTCCCCGAGCAGCGGCGCGGGACGAAAAAACTTTGGCGGTGTGCCGGACATGTTGATCGGGCTGCCGACCAGATTGCTCACGCCCATCTTGGGATGCTCGATCTGTTTGGGTATGCCCAGATGTTTGATCTGCGGGTTGTCGAACACTTCCTGGATCGTGTTGATCGGCGCATTGGGGATGTTGTTGGCGTCGAGGCGCGGCAGCCAGTAGTCGCGGCGCTTCTTGACGAACGCCGCGCGCAGCATTGTGACGATCTCGTCATGGCGATCGCTGCGCTGCTTGCGCGTGGCGAAGCGCGGATCGCCGACGCGCTCGTCGAGTTCGCCGGCTTTGAGCAGACCCTCCCAAGCTTGGTTGTGGCCGGACAGATGGACCATGAACGGTTTCTTATCACAATCGAGCAGGCTGTAAATTCGCCCCTTGGGAAAATTCTCCCGCGACACCGCTTCGCCGCCGTTCAAGTAATCCGAAACATGGGATTCGATGAAGGCGATGGCGACTTGCAGGAGCGAGACGTCGATAAACTGGCCAACCCCGGTTTTGGCCCGCGCCAAAAGCGCCGCCATGATGCCGTGAGCGGCGAAAATGCCGGCCGAGTGGTCGACGAAGGAGATGCCGGCGACTTTAGGATCGTCGAGATCGGTGACCAGGCTCATCATGCCGCTGAGCGCCTGGCCGATGGTGTCAAAGCCGGGTTTGTCACGGTACGGGCCGCTCTGGCCGTAGCCGGAGATCGAGCAGTGGATCAATTGAGGATTCAATTTCGCCAGTTCGTCGTAGTCGAGGCCCAGCTGTTGGCGCGTCGGCGGGCGAAAGTTTTCCAAAAAAATATCCGCCGTGGCGAGTAGCTTGGACAAAATCTCACGAGCCTTTTTGTCGCGCAGGTTGAGCGTGAGGCTTTTTTTATTACGATTGAGCGCGCGGAAACTCGGACCGTAGCCGTCGTATTTGGGATTGCGCCCGCGGTGGGTGTCGCCGCCCTTGGGCAGCTCGACTTTGATCACTTCACAACCCAGGTCGCCGAGCAAGCTGCCGGCGTAGGGCCCGGCCACATGGCCGCTGACATCGATACAAGTGAATCCTTCGAGTGCGCCGGAGATCATTTATTTTTGCCTATTCCTAACAGACGGGTTTTACTATCGTCATTCCCGCGCACGCGGGAATCCAGGTTGTGTTTTGGGTCACGGGACTGAAACCCTACTATAACGGAGCCGCGCCGACCGAGCTGGAATGACGAAATGACTATGGTTTCACTTATCGCAATCAAAAATGGTTTTCCACCTCGGCTGGTGCAAAGGTTCAAACCCAAAAGAGCGTGGGCTTTCTAGCCCGCGTTTAACAAGAGCGGACAGGAATGTCCGCTCTCCTCTTTCAATTGGATCGAGACGGGGTCGTCGGCAGTTTGCAACTTTGGCTATCGCGGAGTGCATCCTGAGCAACAGCCGAAGGGCTTCACCCATCCTACAGGACTTGCGATCTCGGCTTGACTGAGAGCCGCGCGCAGGGTTATAGCTGCCAAGTTCGGCGAATGGGCCGACAATACGTCAACGTTCGGAGGAGCAAAATAGATGAACTGGCAAGAAGCACTTCCCCTGTTGCAGGGAAATCATACTGGTGTCGCGGCGACTGTCACGCCGAAAGGCCGTGCACAGGCGACCATCGTCTCGACTGCGGTGCTGGACGGCAAGGTCGGCGTCGCGGCGCGGCCGCGCACCGTCAAGGCTAAAAACATCGAACGGACGGGCCGAGCGGCGATCACGGTCATCAAACTCGAAAACCGCCGTTACGTCACCGTCGAAGGGCCGGCGTCCATCGAACCGTGGCAAGACACCCCGGCGCACATCAAGCGGCTGAAAGACTTTTACGTTTCGATGGGACGAGCCAAGGGAACTGACGAGGAATTTGCCAAGCAGATGCGCGAGGAGCAGCGCAGCCTGATTCTAGTTACCCCCGAGCAGCTCTACGGCAGTCTTTGATCGGCAACCTGGCGAATTTTCCTTTCGCGTCCGCAGGCGTCGGGACGGCAAGCTGGCTTCTACAGTCAAACCAACCTGTCGCCGCGCGACTTGCGTCAGTCGCGCAATAGATATTCGCCCGAAAACTTCACCTGATCACTTTCCGGCAGCGGATGGTAGCGCGCCGCCTGAACGTCGCGGAACAGCCGTTCCAGACCGAAATCGCGATAGAAACCCGCCCCTCCGACGATTTCCATCGCCTTGGTGACAACCCTTTTCTAACGTCCAAGATCCTTTCGTAGTGCGCCAGGTTTTTTTGCCGCTCAACACATGAACAAAATAATCCATCGGCGTCCACACGCCGGCGACATCTTGCTCGATCGGGCACTTGTACTCGACGAAAAGCAGCTCCCCCACCGCGAATTTATTGAAATGTAAATTGTCGCGAATCGTCTCGTACATATTCATCATGGGGATCATAAAGCCATGGCCTCCGCCTGAATATTTGCCCAGCTCCTGCATGACTTACCGCACGACCATCTTGCTATTTTGCCGGGCGCTTTCCAAGCTTGGGTTAGGAAACTATATATCGAGTCGAGTGGTAATTGGAGCGCCTGCAATCGACCGTAATAGTCTTCTCGAGGATTGTAAAAATCCCTCGCGTTCAGGCCAAGAGAGGTTGGCATGCCGGCGCAGGCTCTGCGCCGTAACGACGGAAGCAAGGGTCAGCTTCGAAGCGACGGATTCACAACCACTCGCGTTCGAGCAGGGGGGGGTTACCAATGCGGTCCCGCGATTCTCGCGCAAGCTGATAAAAGGTTGACAGGATCGCTGATTAGCGCTTACTGTCCAAAAAATATGGCGCGCGTTCGGGTGCGGTGCCCGACTTGCACGCTGCGCTAGTTCAAATCAACCGGGCATTTCGCGATCGGGGTATGAACCCCGCTCGCGACCAAAGTGGATGTTCAACCCCCTTTGGAAACCCCAGCAATTTTGTGCCCGCAGCAAGCTGCGGGGAATGTTAGATTCAAAAAAACCGGAGGTGTTCCCATGATGACGCTCTATTTCAGTCCGGGCGCCTGTTCTTTGGCTTCGCATATTGGTCTCGAAGAAACCGGCGCGCCCTACGAGGCCAAGCCGATTCTTCTGGCCAAGGGACAGCAGCGCACCGAAGACTATCTGAAGATCAACCCGCGCGGTAAAGTCCCGGCGCTCAGCGTCGACGGCAAGATCCTGGTCGAGAACACCGGGATACTCACTTATCTGGCGCGGCGATTTCCGGAAAAGAAGCTGCTGCCGGCCGATCCCGCCGAGGAGGGGCGTTGCATCGGCACCATGTGCTGGTTTTCGAGCGTGGTCCATCCGTCGTACCAGCGCTTCCATCGGCCCGAGCGTTTCGCCGACAGCGAGGTGGCGCATGCCGCGGTCAAGGAAAACGGCCGAAAGTCGTTCTGGGCCAATCTTCAAGAGATCGACTCGATGATCCAAGCAAACGGCTGGGTCATGGGCAAAGAGTTCACCGCCGTCGATGGCTACGCTCTGGTTTTTTACGGCTGGGGCGCGCGCAGCGGGTTTCCCATGAAGGACCTCGGTGCCTACACGGCATGGCGGGAGCGCATGATGCAGCGCCCGACGGTTCGGAAAAGTGTCGAGAGCGAGGAAAGCGTTTCGGCGTCATAGTTCGTCATCGAATACTCGCCGCCGCTTGCGGGAAATAAATCGTTGCGGCGCGTCATCGCAGCGGAATGCGCTCCCGGTTTGCACTTGAGATTGATTCTTATTGATGAGCCCGCTGATTTAGCTTTCATGCTCCCTCGTGGTGGCGCGGCTTGAAGGTGGCATTAGAACGTATGTCCGAGCACTACGGTAAACATCCGCTCGCAACCGTGCCGGGAGTGTTTGCGCTTGCCCTATGGTCGGTTTACTCGCTTTACGCGGCGCTTTACTATCCCGATGTCCTTACCTCAATGCTCATTGCCGGTTGCTTCGGCTTGGCCGCCTGCTTGGCTGTGGTCTTTAATTTTACCTATTGGCGTTCCACTGTGTTGCTGGCGTCATCGGTTTATTTGTTGCTCTATGTGATTCGAATCGTGCGCATGACGGCGATTGCGAAAGATTTCTCGTTTCTGTCTGCGCTCTCCTTTTATTACAGCGCCTCGTGGCGCGTGGCTACGGGCGCGTTTGAAGAGAAAGGTTTGGTGGGTGGTTTGACACATGCCTTTTTAGAATTCGCAATGCCCGTGCTGGTGATCGCTCTTATCTCAGTTATTCTATTAACTTCGCGACGGAAGCTTGGCGTTCCGCGGCCCGGCTGATCCAGAGAACCGTGGCGAGAAAAGAGGCCGGTTAGATTTTCTGGCCATCACGAAACTTTTCTGCTTCTATAGAGACAGTGTCGCACCTCAGCATCGAAGGAAACAGGAGGAAACTATATGGCCAGGATCAAAGGCGTAACGGAAAGGGACGCCAATGATGATGTGCGGCAGATTGTCGAAGAGCAGAAGAAGCGCCACGGATTTGTCTCAAACGCTGCGCAGGTGTCCGCCGTAAGGCCGACAATTCAGAAGGGAGTTCAGGCGCTCGCCGGGGAATTCAGGATTCAGGACTGATAGCGCAGGAGTTACGCAACCTGGTCTGCGTCAGGACTGCTCACATCAATGGCTGTCCTTATTGAATTGATAGTAACGCATCCGGGGCGATGCAAAACGGAGCGGCGGGGGACAAGGTCGAAGCCGCATTGGGCGATTACAAGAAAAATCCATTGTTTTCCTTGCGCGAGCGGCTGGCGCTGGAGCTGGCGGAGCGAATGACCTACACGGGCAAACGGGTCTCGGATAAGTTTTTCAATCGTCTCAAAAAGCATTTTAGCGACGAGGAATTAGTCGAATTGGCGGCGGTGATCGCCCTCGAGAACTTTCGCAGTAAGTTCAACCCGGTGTTCGCCATCGAGGCGAACAATTTCTGCCCTCTGCCGGAATCAAAGAAGCTGCCGCCGCCGCCACGCGGCGCTTCCGTGAGTGAGACGATGCATTTTGCAAATTGAGACGAGCGATCTCATCGCTATTCGTTGGGCCGCGAAGAACTCGGCTCACGGGCGAGAACGTTGATTTTCAACGATTGGAGCGCTCACTGACTCTTACGCCGTTCGACCAGGCAAAGCACCATGTGGGACTATACCGGCCATAGGCGGCCGCCTTCGCCGGTACCCGGATCCCGACAGGAGTCGGTGTGGGATTATCCTCGGCCGCCCAAACTTGTTGCAGACCATCGGCGCATCGTCGTGCAATGCGGCGATCTTCCCATCGCCGACTCGCGTGAAACTTATCGCGTCCTGGAGACTGCGGGACCGCCGACTTGTACCGTTCCGGCAGGAATGTGCATGCGGAGCTGCTGAAGCCGTTTCCGGCACGTCGATTTGCGAATGGAAAGGCGCGGCCCAGTATGGACATTGGCAACGTCGATAGCGCCGCGAGAAGCGATCGCCTGGAGTTATCCGCGGGCGCAAGCGCCATACGGCGCGATTGCCGATTGCTTTTCCTTCTATCCCGGTCGCGTCGACTGTTGCGTCGATGGCGAGCGCGTGCGCCGCAGGCCCAGGTTATTTCTATGGCGGTTGGATAACCGATGAAATTGTCGGTCCTTGGAAAGGGGAGCCGGGGACGGAAGGGTGGTAGCCGGCGATGTTTAGGGAAGAGGGCGCAGTTTTGTTTTTCTTCCTTGATAGCGCTTGCGACGTCAATCGCCGTTTGGTGCAGGTGCTCACAGCTGCCGAAGAGTTCGGTCATCCGATGATGGCACCTCCCGCCACGCCGCCGGATCGGGTGAAGCTCTTACGCCAGGCTTATGCAAAAGCCCTAAGAGACCCGGAGCTGTTGGCCGAAGCGCAAAAAGCGCAATGGGAGCTGGATCCGGTCACAGGGGAAGATCTCCAGGAACTGGCGCGCCGGGTGGTGGAGCAACCGCCGGCGGTCATCGAGCAGATCAAAAGAATCTTGCGTTCGAACTAGGACCGGCTCGCCTAGTTGACGGCGCCGGCGCCGGGGCTGCGCGGCCTTTCATGTCATTAGCCCCGCCTCTTGAGGCGGGCACAGCTAAATGGGGTTTCCAAAGGGGGTGAACATCCCCGTTGGTCAAGGGCGGGGTTAAATCCCCGCCCGCGAAGATGCCTATGTCATTGAAAGCGAGGGAATGATGGATCGAGTAAAAATCGGCTTTCTCGGCTCCACGGCGCCGTCGAGCCCGCATCTCGACAGCTTCCGCCCCTGCGTGCCACAGGACGTCGAGTTCACCTTCGTGCAGGAGGCGGATGCGGGGGATTCCCTTTGGGATGTCAAAGGCAAAACCGAGGGTTTGATTCGCCAGGCCAATGAATTGATCGAGCGCCATGGATGGGACGGCCTGGTGATCAGCGGCGGGCCCAAAGAAGTTCTCAATCCCGGCATGTGGGAGCGCCTCTGTGTCGAGATCAAAGTGCCGGTGGCCACGGCGCTGCGCTCGTCGGCCCTCGCCCTCAAAGCGCTCGGCGCCGCGCGGATCCTGCTGATGACCCCGGTCGACGACAAGCTCAAAGAGCTGTACCGAGATTATCTTGCCGGGTTTGGTTTCGCCGCAGTCTATCCACCGCAGACCTTGCGCAAGCACACCGACGCGCTCAAGCTCACGCCGCAGGAGGTCGCGCAGATGACGCGCCAAACATTCGCGGCGCACCCAGGGGTCGACGCGATTTATTTCCAAGGCGCCTTGCTCGATCCATTGCCGATTTTGGACCAGCTCGAAACCGAGCTCCGGGTGCCGATAGTCGCCAGCAGCCTGGCGCGGATGTGGGATATCCTCTCGCAGCTCGGTCGCAGCTACAGCATACCGGGTTACGGCACCCTGCTCGCCAACTGGCCGCCTTTGCCGCGCCTTGAAAAGGTGTAATTCTAGCAGCTACGCCTGCATCCAGCGGCCGGTCCGGCAAACTTGTCATCGAGCCGCACCTTGCGTCTCTGAAGATCGTCAGCGGCGGTGCGAGGTTTTGGATTGGAGAAATGGCAGGAGATTCGAGCATCGACCCCTTGTCATGACCGACCAGACCACGGGCCAGCAAGTTGCGAAGCCGCGCATCATGCGCAACGCCGATTCCATTGCTGGAGGATTTTCAATCGGCAAGAGCGACCAGAACCTGCTCGATTACGTCGCAAGCATCGCCTATCAGTACATGAAGGATAATCATTGATTGGTAGAGGGCCGAAGATATACCGGGAGTCTTTTCTAAAGCTAGTTTGCTATTGCATGCTGATATGGCACTGAGTTCCGACCCTAAAGCACTGAAAAGAGTCCTCGATACTCAGGCGCATAGACCCAATGATGCCCCAAAATTCAAACTGATAAGACCGGAGAGAAATTGATTCAAATTAAGCCAGAGTGTGTAGCACGGAACTGACGCGCGAAAATCAATTTGATCGTGACTCTTCCACCGCGGAATTAGTAGTCTTGGTCTTAGCCTGAAGCTTTTCCCTCCTTCACTTCGGTTTCCAGAACGATCCCGCGGGCGGCCAAGATGGGCTTTGCCGCCTCGCGAAGGCGGGGCAATTGGCGGGCGAAGACAATTCCGGCAACAGCGCAAAATCCGCCGCCGATTGCCACGACCAGCGGAGCGCCGACCTGGTCAGCGGCCCAACCTGCCAGCAAACTGCCGAACGGTGCCATGCCGACCAGCATCATCGAGAACAGGCTCATCACCCGGCCGCGCATTTCGCGGTCGGCCAGGGTTTGCAGCGCAGTATTGCTCGCGGCGATCAGCACCATCCAACCACAGCCGACGCCGACTAGAAGCACGAGCGAAAGCCAAAACACGCGGGCAACGGTAAAAAACATCAGTCCCATGCCGAATCCCACGGTGGCGATCACGATGACGCGGCCAAGCCCGATAATGTTTTTTCGTTGGGCGAGGAATAGCGCGCCGATGAGCGCGCCCAAACCGACCGCTCCGAACATCGTTCCAAGCGCATCGGCGCCGCTGTTATGCAAATGAGCCGCAAACACCGGCATCAACGTCATGTAGGGCATGCCCATGACACCGACTACAGCCAAGAGTATCAGCAGATCGCGTATGGGCGTTGTCGCTAAAGTGTAGTGATAACCTTCGATCAACGAACGCCCGATGGAAATTGCCTTCGTCCCCTGCTGCGGTGCCGTCGCGAACTTCATCATGAGCAAGGCCAGGATCGTCGCTATGTAACTCGCCGCGTTAATAATGAAACAAACGCCCTCGCCGAATTTAGCCACGACCAACCCGGCGAGCGCCGGCCCGACGATTCGCGCCGCGTTGATCATGGAGGAATTGAGCGCGACGGCATTCGCCAAGTCATCTGGTTCAACCAGTTGATGCACCAGAGCCTGACGCGCAGGCATGTCGAAGGCATAGACAACCCCTAGCGCGGCTCCCAACAGGATAATATGCCAGGGTTGTATCCAACCCATCAGCGTCAGCGCGGCTAAAATAAGCGCTTGGCCGAGAGCCGCGAACTGCGTCCATACCGCGACCCGATGGCATGAATAGCGGTCGCTGAACACGCCGCCGAGGGGGCCCAATGCAAGGATCGGAATCTGCGATGCGAAACCGACGACGCCGAGCAGGGTTGCCGAGCCGGTTAGACGATAGACCAGCCAGCTCAGCGCCACCTGCTGCATCCAAGTGCCGCAAACCGAAACCAATTGGCCAGTAAGATACAGCCGGTAATTACGATGACGCAGGGAACGCCATAGCGGTGATGAAGCGGTGGATTTTGATTGCATCGGCACGAAGCGAAGAAGGGTTATTCAGGGCAAGCGGCATTTTTTAATCTATTGTCTAACTATCCCATGCCCGGAGAGTAAGATGAAGAGCTTGCGAACGAATACAGTTTCGAAGCCAGCCACCCGGTTTTTCAAGATCTGTGCACGTCAAGACGACGAGACAAACGTTTGGCACTGCTTGGAGGTTCAATCCGACGATCGCATCGTCAAGCACGGGGAGTTTGTCGTGTCGTACATATTGAAAGACGGCCACCTCTTTCTGTCGCTCATGGCGATGGCGGCATTTGGGAGTTCGCACCAATCGCGGAGGGAAAGGTAGCCGAAGCCGATTAGGCCGATCCGGCCGCGAAAAAAAAGGGGCATCCTGCCCTTCGGCAGGATGCCCCTGGAATATTCTCAGAGGAGTTTTGTTATTTGCTTTTGTACATCTTCTCGAAGAAACCCTCGTCGTCGAGTTTCTTGAGCCACGTCGGGTCGACGATGCGCTCGGCTTTGATCGATGCGACCTTGGGATTTTGCTCGGCGACGTATTTGATGACGGTTCGGGTGCCCTCGACGGTCGGATAGGGTTTGCGATCGAGTTCCTCCAAGGCTTCAACGTAAAAGTCCTCGGCGGCTTCGACATTGGACAAGCGCAGGTTCTTGGCGAGCACTTCCTTGACCGCTTGCTTGTTTTCCTTGTTGAAAACGTACGCATAGCCTTCCACCATGGCCCGAGTGAAGTTCTCGAACAGCTTCGGATTGGCCGCCATCTGATCTCGGCGCGACGCAAGCACGGTGTTTTGGTAAGGGATCTTCGCCTGATTCATGTTGAGCAACTGGTGATATCCTTTGCCGATCATGGTTTTGGTGGCAAGCCGCTGCAGCATGGCGGCATCGAGTGCTTTTTGCTCCAGAGCAGCCATGCGTTCGGGGTCGAGGCCGGTTTGCATGAGAATCACATTGTCGCGCTTGGCCTCGAGGCCGAGATGATCGAGCGCGATCAGGGCCGATACATGGGACGAGCCGCCGAAGCGCGCGGTGCCTAGTCGCTTGCCTCTGAGATCGGCCGCGGTCTTGATGTTGGTTTGAGTGATCAAGGCAAACGGAGAGGTATTGCTGACGCCGAGAAACATCGAGATATCGACGCCGTTGGCGATCAAGCTCAAAAGAGCGGCGGGCGCATTGGCGGCGACTTGGATTTCCCCGGCGGCCAACATCTGGCTCACTAGCGCGCCGCCCATGACGAAGATCAATTGAACGTCGACGCCGTACTTGTCG
>CAWJZV010000030.1:0-630256 GCA_963847445.1 uncultured delta proteobacterium
GAACACCAAGGGCGGCGCTATCGCCGGCGTCGGTGTGGCGGTGTTGTTTTGGTCGGTGATAAAAGTCTTAGGCAACATTGAGAGCGCTCTCAACGATATTTGGGGCATTTCCAAGGCGCGCGCCATGGGCGCAAGCTTGCCGATTATTTATCGGTGATGATGATCTGTCCGGTGCTGTTGATTATCGCCAGTAGCGTGACCCTGTTAGTGACCACGCAAATTACCACGATGGTCGAAAAACTTGCCTTCCTCGGTTATGCCGGCGGTATGATTATTTTTTTGATTAAGCTTTTGCCGTACACGGTGATCTGGTTTTTGTTCACCTTCATGTATGTTTTCATGCCGAATACAAAAGTTCAGTTGAAATCCGCAATCTGGGGCGGGATCTTGGCCGGGACGATCTATCAACTGACGCAGTTTGCCTACATCAAATTTCAAGTTGGCGTCACCAGCTATGGCGCGATCTATGGGAGTTTCGCGGCGCTGCCGCTGTTTCTGGCGTGGCTGCAATTGAGCTGGCTGATCGTTCTCTTCGGCGCCGAAGTCTCCTTTGCCCATCAGAATGTCGCCGCCTATGAGTTCGCCGCCGACTGCGCTCGTCTTAGCCATCGCTTTAAACGCACGGTGGCCCTGTTCATCACCCAACATTGCGTCAAGGCATTTGTCCACGCGCAAAGGGCGCCCACCGCCGAGGAGCTCGCCCAAGAATTGGAAATCCCCATCCGTTTAGTTCGCTCCACGCTTTTCGATTTGACGGAGCCAAGATTCTTGCGGAGATCCGTCACTGGCGGCAGTGAGCTGGTCGCCTACCAGCCGGGCTGCCCGCTCGACCAGCTGACGGTAACCAAGATCATGGCCGCGCTGGACCGCCACGGTGAGGATGCTCTCCCGCTGGCGGATTCTCCCAGTTTAGACAAGTTGCGCGAGATCACCCGAAAGTTCGACGAGATATTGGAAACAGCGCCGGCGAATCTAAGGATTCAAGACTTGTAAGCCAAGTACAGCCTAAGGAGTCTCGCCTTCCCGCGATGGCATGAGATCATTCGCGAGCGCTTGCTCATGGCACCGTTTAGCTCTACGATTGGCTCATGAATTACCAAGACATCATCACCCTTGAACCTGGGAAGCGCGGTGGCAAACCATGCATTCGGGGGATGCGGATTACTGTCTATGATATTCTAGAATACCTTGCCTCCGGAATGTCGCATCAAGAAATTCTCGAAGACTTTCCTTATCTGACCGAGAAAGACATTCAGCGGGGCAGTCGATCATGTGACATCGCGCGGGAGACCGGCAGGAAACGATCTTGGACGACGATCAATACCGCGCGGCGTTTTTCAAACTGCTAGGGGAAGTGGTTTTACGGTTTCGCTGGCGCTGTCATGCCTACTGCCTGATAGGGAACCATTACCACCTGATGATCAAAACCCCGGAAGCGAATCTGACCCAGGGATGAGGCAGT
This sequence comes from uncultured delta proteobacterium, assembly GCA_963847445.1. Lineage (GTDB taxonomy): Bacteria > Desulfobacterota > Binatia > UBA9968 > UBA9968 > DP-20. The sequence continues at coordinate 1,463 of CAWJZV010000030.1, forward strand.
TAAACGGCGTGTTTACCCAATGGTCCAACCGGCGCCACCAGCGCACCGGCCATTTGTTTCAAGGCCACTACAAAACGATTGTAGTGGACCGTGGTACGGTAATAGATCTGACTCTAGTCTTTTGGCTAATCTTTTGCACCCCGCTTCCTGCAACTTCCCTCTCTTAGAACGCCGCGGGTTCACCGTTCCAGCTCCGTCCCGCCACTCGGCGTCGACCCACCTACGATTTCGCTCGAAGTACGTTTTCTTCGATACCCCGTTTCTTGGGCGGGGTTCTTCAATAGCGAGATGGGCTCCCGCCACAAGATTACCAAAGCGTAATTTTGCGATCATTTTCCAATTAGCTTCCGTTGCTAAAGTTGCCCTCGAAAGGAGGCGCAACATGAAACTTTAAGACCCCCATGAACGCTCGGCAAGGAGTCCAACCTAAACCGCAGGCGATCTCAAACTAACCACGTTATCTGGAGGGATCTATGAAACAGGACAAGTATTTGAAGCAAGCCGGCTTGATCGCGTTGATCGTGACATTGTGCCGGGGATTAAGCTTACAAGTGGGTCCCGGTAAGAGCGAATATTGCCGGCGGAATGCTCGACTCTCTACTAAATATCACGTGAACACTGATCACTCTTCAGTAGGCTGTCTGAAGGTCTTTCAAGGCGCGGATGGCCGGGCCAAGACGGTCGGCGTTCATATCTATCTCGCCGAGACTCGTTCATTTGATTGGAATGGCGCCGCCGTGCAGTGCCGGGTACTGCGCGAGGTAGCGTTTGAAGACGGCCAATTGCTGGAGATCTCGGACAACTATTTCGCACAGGCGGACGACGGCACCGTGTACTATTTCGGCGAGGTGGCGACAACTACGAGAACGGCGTAGTTATCAACAACGACGGCAGTTGGCTGGTGGGTGGCCCTACCCTGCCGAGCGATCCGCTGACAACGGCCAATGCCGCCAATCCGACGGTTTTCATGCCGGCCAATCCGGAAGTGGGAGACGTTTTCAAGCCCGAAAACTTGCCTCCGGTGGTGGATGAAACCGCTGAAGTCGAGCGCCTGAATGTCAGCGTAAAAGTGCCTGCAGACCGGTTTAGCGACACGATCAGGATCAAAGAAACGTCGTCACTGTCGCCGGGCGCGACCCAAAAATGGTACGCACCGGGCGTGGGTGTCGTAATGGAGAAGGCCAAACAGGAATATCTCAATCTGATTTCCTCAACCCTGGTCTCGCCGTAGCGCGCTTGACCAAAAGTGGCTTACCGTACGATGCCGATGGCGAGCTCGACCTTTGAGCTCGCCATCGGCTCAACCAGCGATGAATCAATTACTCGAGTCGCGCTACACTGAATCGGGTTTGTGGAACGGCCTTTGAGCGACGCGCACCGCACTGGGCTGGACGCACGCGGACGAAGCTCCGATGTTCACAAGCACGCGGGGACGAAACCAAGAACACCTGCGCGGTGTCGGCCATCAAATAATCGTTCGAAGGTTCATGTGGTCAAGTTTCAAAGTATTCGGACTCGGCATCGAACCGTTCAAGATTAAGCCTTTGAACTATTTGATAACTCAGCAAACTTCCCTGCCGGGATACGCACGCGGGTGTACTTATCTTCCAAGTGATTTTTTGCCTTGTGATACTGGTCCACGGTCATGTTGTTCTTGGCGGCGCGCGATTGCCACTCCACTAACCCAAGGCGTATGCCATACGCCCCTACGCTCGGATTTCATCTTGGGATTTTTTTGTGCCCTTTGTACTACTATAGTTGACAATTTGCCCGGCTCGCGCAAACTTTCGGGTGATCTGCAATATCCGAAGAGTGGGATCGACTCTCGCCAAGGCGCAAAGCACGCCAAGTTCTGAAAGGAAAAAAAATAGGACTCTTACAAACGGTCTTTACGATCTTATTTTCCGACCTTTGCGAGCTTAGCGCCTTTGCGGGAGATATTCCGAGTTTCGGTTGCGGGTGTGCCGCGCTCGGCTCTTTGTGGTTAAAACGCAACTTGAATTGACTATCTACGCCCGTAAAGCTTGTCGATAAAGCCGCTGCTGCGCATCTGGTCGACGAAACGCAGGTCGACGAAATCCTCGGCTTTCGCCTTGGCGACCTTGGGATCCCAGGACGACTGGATCTCCAGCGTGTTGCGCAAGCCTTCGATCGTCGGATAGGTGTCTTCGACGAATAATTTGTTGTAAGCCGTGTAGGCGCCTTCGAGGATGGTGCGATCGGCGCCGCGAGTGTATTTACTCATTATCTTAATCGTCTCTTCCTTGTTGCTCTTAAAGAAGTGAACCCCGGCGGCGATCGCTTCGACCATGCGCCGCACGGTGTCAGGCTGCTCGCGAATCATTTTGAGCGAAGTGACGGTGCAGGTAAATTGAAACGGCACTTTGAGTTCGGCGATATCGATGATGACTTTCTGACCGACCCGTTCGCCTTGAATTCTCTCGGCGTCGCTGACGATGGTGAATTCCGCCTGGCCGTTGATCAAGGCGCCGATGCGCGCCGGCCCGCCGCCGACGGTGATCGCTTTGATCTGATTGTACGGCAGGTTGATGCTCTTAAGCGCAAGCCGCAAAGCAAAGTCTGCCGCCGTGCCCGGTATATGCACCGCCGCGATGCGGCCTTTGAGATCGTCGCGCGATTTGATCGCCGGATTGCCGATGATGTAGTAAGGCAGCGTGTTGACTATGCCATTGATGATCGCGATGTTGCCGCCGGCGGTCTTGCCGTTGATCGCCGAAGTCCCCACCGCTTCGGTGAAGCCGAGATCGCCGGCCAAGAGCGCTTGAATGCCGCGGGTGCTGCCGTCGATAAAGACCAGGTCGATGTCGAGCCCATACTTTTTGAATATCCCGGTTTCCTTGGCGATCCACTGGGGCACCGAGGAGCTCGGCGAGTCGGAGATATAGGCGATGGTGATCCTGGCCTGCGCTGGTGAATACAGAAGCAGCATTATCAGCGACGATAGAGTGGCTCGAATCAGTAATCGCATAGAACCTCCAGTGGCTGAACGCGGCGGACGTTTTTGATCTAGCGGTGGAAAGGGATCGGCAAAGATAGGCGCTGGCAAGAGAATTTGCCAAGGGATAAGCGAAAAGAACAGTCGAGTTTTTATCGATCGCATAAGCAGCGCCTCCAGCAAGTTTCCACTGCGTCAGCCGTAGTGGCTTACGGTTCCTTGTACGTTTGAAGCGCGCGCGAAGTCAATCGACAATTCGGCGGGGAAGTGGCGGCGGTATTACTTGCGCGCCGACCGGCGGTGGCGGCTGCGCATCGTCAGTTCGTCGAGTTTTGCGATGTTGAGGACTTCCTGAATGCGGCTGCCGTCAGGCAATTGGTAATCGAGATGGACTTCCGCATCGCCCCAGGAGATCCGAAACTTGTGGGGTTCGACGCGATCGAGATGGCGGCCGAGAGAGCGCATCAGCTGAGCCAGGCTCTTCGTGCTGCTCGCGTGCCCGGAAAATCGATTGTGCCGTTTGCGCTGGCCTTGGGTTTCGAGCCAGGAAATATAGTCGGCGTCGTAGCGCAGCACGCCATCCTCGCGAAACAGTTTGGCCTGCCGCCGCGAGCTGGCCTCGATTTCCCAATCCTTTTCCGAAAGATTCGCCTTAGCCAACTTCGACGGGTCGAGCGGATCGCTGGTACGAACGGTGACGCCTTGCCCGGCCTTTTCTAAAGTAAAGGTGCGCACGCCGAGGGATTCGAGCGACTCACCGACGGTTCTGAAGGTTTTTGCATGTGCCATTTCAAGAATTATAGCCGATTATGCTGCGGTTTGAAGACACTTTCGGTTTCCCCGGTAGATTCCTGTTTGGCTCATTCCTTCTCCAGTTTCATCGTCCCCGACACCGGCCGGAGTTTTTTCTCGACGAACTGCTCCAGCCCGGGCCGCCCGCCCTGCTCACGAATGATCCGCTCGGAAATAAAGTTGGAGATCGTGAAGCCGACCTCCGGTGAGGCTTTCATACTCGTGTACCATGCCTCTTTAACGGCTCTTAGCGCCCGCGCGCTCTTTTCGGCGAGGCAATTGGCAAACTCGTTCACTTCGTTATCGAGTTCGGCGCGCGGCACCATCCGCGAAATCAAACCAATGCGTTCGGCTTCGTGAGCCGACATCATCTTGCCGGACAAGGCGTAATAGAGGCCATGCTTGGATTGTAAATAGTTGGCCAAGATCGGTGTCGTTTCGCCGGCGGGAAAGTGGCCGAAGTTGACCTCCGGCAGGCCGAACTTGGCGTCATCGGCGGCGATCGCCACGTCACAGCCCACGATGACAGTGAGGGCACCGCCCAGACACCAGCCGGCGATGCGCGCGATGATCGGTTGCGGCAAGGCGCGCAGGAGCTCAGTGCGCCACTTGCGGACTTTCTCGCGAATTTCGTCCTTCACCCACTCGGGCTGGGACTCCATTTCCAAGCCATACTGTTTCAGATCTTGACCGGCACAGAAATTATCCCCCGCGCCGGTGAGAACCACGACCTTGGTCTGTTTGTCGTAGCGTAGTTCGGTCAAGACCTGGTACATCTCGCGATGCAACTGCGGGCTCATGGCGTTGCGTTTTTCCGGACGATTAAAGGTAATAGTCGTGATGGCGCCATCTCGGGTCAGCAATAAGGTTTCAAATTTCTCGGTCATGGTCTTTCTCCTGTTAGATGGTCGGAATTAATTTGACACAGACGAGCGCACTCGGCTAGGCTCCATTCGCCTTTGTCTAACGGTCAAGAGGAGCTGCGCCATGAACACCATCGCTCTCGCGTTCCTGGTATTAGTTTTATCCACTGGCAGGCTGTCAGCGCAAGGCTCTTTTTTCGAGGGCAAGACGATCCGTATAGTCGTTGGTCTGCCGGCCGGCGACGCCTACGATATCTACGCCGCATGTTGGCAACCTACATGGGCAAGTATATCCCCGGCAACCCCACGCTGATGGTGCAAAACATGCCTGGAACATCGAGCATGATCACCGCGAACTATGTTTACAACGTCGCCAAGCCCGATGGCCTGACCTTCGGATCGACCTTGCCGTCACTCTACTTTGATCAATTGCTCGGACGTAATGAAGAGCTTTTGAAGTAAACTGAACGACCTTCGGTTATGGGCCCAGGCACTTTGCTCGCGACGACTAGAAGTCGGCTGGCTCTTTTTCACCATTCCCGCGAAGGCGGAATCCAGGCTTTTTTTGAACTTGAAGCGAAGCCGAAGATGGATGCCGGCCTGCGCCGGCATGACGGAACTCGTCAAACTTCACCACCAGTTAGAATGGCCAAGTGCCATCCAATGAAGTAGCCTTCACACAGCTGAGAATCTAGATCAGTAGTCTATAAAAATGCCTTCTCCGAGTTGTAAACTTACTTACCGCCTAACATGTTGATGAAGCTGCGGTCGATCATCTCGTCGACAGTGATGCGCCGTTTGAGCCGGCCGTTTTCAAACTCTTGATCGATGACCGTGGGGATCGCTTTCTCGGCGATGGCGCCGTTGAGCGGGAAAGAGGTTCGGTACTCGATCGTAGCCCGCCGGCGCGTAGGCCGGATCGATTTTGACGTACTTGCGCATGGCCCGCACAGAGTCGTCCTTGCTGTCCCAGGTATGTTTGACGCCGCGTTGATAGGCGCGTAGAAATTTGGTGACGTCGTCGCGCTCCTTGGCTAACCATGGTTCGCGAGCGGCAAAGGTTTCGTAGGGCCATTCGGGGAACATTTCTTTCAGGTCAAAGAGCTTGCGAAAGCCCTGCGCTTTGGCGATCTCGGTGACCGGAAACCAGACCACAGAGGCGTCGACGGCGCCCGCTGATAGCGCGGCAAAGCGCGCCGGCGTGCTGCCGATTTGCAGTATCGTCACCTCCTTGGGATCGATCCGATGGTGCTGCAAGGTGGCGCGGGTCAGAAAGTCGGTGAGCGAGCCAAAGCGGCTGATCGCAAAGCGCTTGCCCTTGGCCTGCTTTCATCGAAGTGAAGTTGGCAGTGGAGTAAAGTTCGAACGGCATCAAGTTAGAGATGCCCCAAAAGTTTTTGACGTCGATAACCGGCCGCGCGGCCGCCTAAAGTTTCGACGAAGGCGCTGCCCATCATCTGGATGTCGCCGCCCATGAGCGATTGCAGATTGGTCGAGCCGGCGTTGAATATGACGAACTGAACGTCGAGCCCTTCGTCTTTGAAAAAGCCCTTTTCCTGCGCTGACGTAGACCGGCAAGAAAGCGATGTTGACGGACGACAGACCGATGACAATGCTCGCCGCACCGGTTGCCAGAGCAGGCACACTAAGAATAACGCAGAGAATGACAATAACAGCTCAATTCGTTTCATGGCATCGCTCCTTAATCGGTTTAGAGCACAGTTTGGTTTAGATGTCTTGATTAGTTCGGCTTGATTCTTAGAGCCCGCCAAATCCGCTCCGGAGTCAGCGGCAGCTCACGAATGCGCACGCCGGTGGCGTTGAACAGCGCGTTGCCCACCGCCGGTGCGATGGAAACTATCCCTGACTCGCCCATGCCCTTGGCGCCGTAGGGGCCGGGGCCGTCGCCATTTTCGATCAAGGCCGATTCGAAACTCTCCGGCAAGTCGGTGAAGCGCGGCACGCGGTAGTCGACCAGGTTGGCGTTGAGCGGTTGACCGTTGTCGTATTCGAGTGATTCAAAGAGCGTATTGCCCAGACCCTGGATCGTCGCGCCTTCATCTTGGCCTTCCGCCTGCACCGGATTGATCGCTCGACCGACATCCGCGACGGTCACGTACTTTTCCAGTTTGATCGCGCCGGTTTCCCGGTCCAGCGAGATTGCCGCACCGCCCATACCGGTTTCCCAGAACAAAGGAAAGGTCTTGCCCAACGCGCCGTCGGGGCGCATATAGCCGCGGCCGATCAATTCACCGCCGGGCATGCCGAAGAATTTGCTCACCACTTGAGCGTAGCTCAATGATTTATTGTCGCAGCGCGCTTCGCCGTTGCTCAACACGATCGAGTTCGGACTCGTGTTGAAGGCTTCGGCCGCGGCTTGAATCAATTGATTGCGCAAATCCTCGGCGGCGGCTTTGACGGCGCTGCCCATTACGGTCGTCGAACGGCTGGCGCCGGTGGAGCGGTCGAATGGCGTGGTCAACGTGTCGGTACCACGCATGCTGACGCGGTCGATCGGCATGGATAATTCTTCGGCGACGATCTGGCTGAGCATCGTCCGCGCGCCCTGCCCCACTTCTGTGGTACCGGCGAGAACAATGACACTGCCGTCGGCGAGCAAGCGCACCAGCGCTACTGAAACCGGCATCGCTTCCGAATCGGAAACGCCGACGGCCACGCCAACGCCTTGCGATTTGTTGCGACTGCGGTTTTGCCAATCAAGCGGAGCCACCGCCGCTTGCATCCCTTGGCGCAGGTCGGCGTCGATCGCCGTGGCGCCCGGCTTCAGCAGTTCGCCGCGCTTGAGCAAATGGCGCATGCGATACTCCAACGGATCGAAACCGAGATTGCTGGCTAGCGAATCCATATGCGATTCCAATGCCCAGATCGATTGCGGCCCGCCGATGGAGCGCATTGAACCCGCCGGCACCGTATTGGTGTAAAACGCCACGACATCGATCTTGCAATGGTCGAGTTTGTACGGCCCGAGCATGCGGCTGATCACTCGTTTCGCTACCCGTGGTCCGTTGTCGGCATAGGCGCCGGTGTCCATGAACACTTCGGCTTCGCGGGCGATCAGAGTGCCGTCGCGTTTGACGCCGGTCTTGATGCGCAGCCGCGCCGAATGGCGCCGCGTCGTCAGCATCGATTCGGTCACGCTTTGCACGATCCGCACCGGACGACCGCCGGTCTTGCGCGCGATGGCGACGGCGAGCGGTTCGATTTTGAAATAGGACTTGCTGCCGTAAGCGCCGCCGACATAGGGCACGATCACTTCGACCTTGGCATGCGGGTAGCCGAACATATGCGCCAGCTCGGAGCGCACCAAGAACGGATGGGCCGATGAACTCCACAACGTGATCCCAGCCGCATTTACCCGCGCCACCGCGCTATGCGGTTCCATGGCGTACTGATAGATCATCGGAAATGTGAAGGTCTCGTCGACGATCTTATCGGCCTCGGCGAAGGCTTGGTCAGGATTGCCTTTGATAAACTGTTCGCGATGGCAGATATTGCCGCCGAAGGTTTCGCCGACGCCGGCGACGTCGTGAAACTCGCCGGCGCCGGACTCGCGCTCGTGCACCAGCGGCGCGCCTTCAGCCCGCGCCGCATCGATGTCGCCGACACAGGGCAGTTCTTGATATCGCACGTCGATCAATGCCAGCGCTTGTTCGGCAATCAGGCCGCTTTCAGCGGCGACCACCGCCACCGGTTCACCGACGAAGCGCACTTTGTCCAGCGCCACCACCGCGCGGTCGCGCAGACAGTTACCATAGTAAGGATCGATGTCGCTGAGATCGTCACGGCTGAGAATCGCGGCGACGCCAGGTAGCGCCGCGGCTTTGCTGCAATCGACCGAGGTGATCGTCGCGTGGGCGAACGGGCTGCGCAGCACCTTGGCTTCGAGCAGATCGGCAAAGGCTAAATCGCCGGTAAACTTGGCGGCACCGGTGACTTTTTCGACGCCGTCGACGCGGCGAACCTTACTGCCGATTATCGTCATATCAGTGGTCGCAAGAGGCGGAGGAATAACTCACCACGAAGGGCCGGAGTCATTTCGGATAATGTGAACTCGAACTTCGTACTCTTCGTGATTCTCCTTCGACGCTAAATGTCGGGGGAATCTGCATACCGAAGAGCTGGGGATCGATACTCGCGAAGGCGCGGAATGCAGGCCAATTCGACGGGAACAAACCTGGACTCCCGCTTGCACGGTCTTCACCATCGAGGGGAAGTACGTTTGGGAATGCCAACCATTTTCATGCGCAGTATGGCGAGTGCAAGGTCATGAACACTTCGTGGTGAAAACTAATTCCCATGTTGGCTATATCACCGACTGCTCCGGCAAGATCGTCTTCAATACGCGCAGATAATTGCCGCCCAGTATCATCCTGATCTCGTCATCTTTGTAGCCATGCCGTTGCAAGCCATCGATTAGGTTCGGCAGATCTTCGATCTCTTCGAAGCCTTTGATCAGCGGATCTTTGTGCAGCGGATGATGGCGGTCCTTGAGTGTGCGCGGGCCGTCGTATTTGACGAAGTCCATGCCCAGCGCGAGATGCTCGATACCGACGAGTTTGATCATGTAGTCCATATGCTTCAGCATATCTTCGATGCCGACCTCGCCTTCGCCGACTCGTTCGGGCAATGCAAGTATGCCGACCAGGCCGCCCTGCTTGGCGATGGCTTTAATCTGTTCGTCGTCGAGATTGCGCGGGTTCTTGAGCATGCCGCAGGCGTTGGCGTGGCTCACCAGCAACGGCGCGGTGGCCGCGTCCAGAGTTTGAAAGAAACCTTCGCGATTCATATGCGACAGATCGATCACCATGCCCAAACGGTTGGCTTCCTTGATCACCTGCACGCCGAAGTTGGTCAGGCCGCCGCCGGTGCGGTTTTCCCACACGCCGTCGCCCAACTCGTTGCGAAAATTCCACACCGGCTGGATCGAGCGCAGGCCCAAGCGGTAAAAATTGCGCAGGTTCTCGAGGCTGCCGCGCAGCGGCATGCAGCCTTCGAAGTGGAGCAGGAATTTCACGCTGCCCGGCTGCGGCTTTTCCGGCAGATCGCCGCGCGTCTTGACCATCTGGATCATGCCTTCGGAGCGCGGCGCTTCTTCGAGAAATTGATCGATCTGCTCGAGGGCGGTTTCGAGATAGCGGCCGGTGTTCTGCGAGTGCGAATAGGAGTCGCCGCAAATCGCGTAGACGGTCATATTGATGCCATCGCGAATCAAGCGCGGCGCCACCGCATCGCGGATCGGCGACTCTTCGCCCACCGATTTGCGATAGATTTGTTCGTAAACATCGCGGTGGCCTTCGATCACCAAGCTGCCCATCAAAAGTTCTTTAGCGTCCATATTTACCCGCGCTTTCTTGAAGGAATAACTCGTGTTGCGCTACTAATACCTGCTAAACCAGCCACAAGCAATAATGTTTCACCGCACAATTCACCATCCCCTGCTCGCCATCCTCGCCATATATTTCATGGCGTTGCCCGGCTGTAAGTCCGCCAATAAAAGCGCTGCCGACAACCATTTTCGCGCCAATCTCGGCACCGAACCGCCGAGCCTCGATTGGTCCATCGCCACCGACCATGTTTCGTTCAACGTTATTGCCAATCTCATGGTCGGCCTCACCGAGTTCGACAAAGAGTTGAAACCGGCGCCGGTGATCGCCAAGTCTTGGGAACTTTCCGACGGCGGCAAGAAGATCGTTTTCAAGCTGCGTGACGATGTTCAATGGAGCGACGGCAAAACGGTCCGCGCCCAGGACTTCGAGTATTCATGGAAACGCTTGCTCGATCCCAAGACCGCTTCGCAGTACGCCTATATCCTGTTCGACATCGCTAACGCCGCCGAATACGCCCAAGGCAAGCTCAAGGACCCGGCGCAAGTCGGCGTCAAAGCGGCGGACGATCACACCCTGGTCGTCACGTTGAAACATCCGGCCGCCTACTTTCTCGCCATCACTACTTTTGAAGTCACCTATCCACAGCGCCAGGATATCATCGAAAAGTACGACAACCGCTGGACCCAGCCCGGCAATATCGTCACCAACGGTCCGTTTCTCTTGGCATCATGGAAGCAGCAGAATGAAATCGAGCTGCGTGGCAACGCCAAGTATTTCCGCGGCAAACCGGCCATGGACAAAGTGACCCTGTACATGGTCAACGAAAAGACCACGGCGCTGACCATGTACGAGCAGGGCAATTTGGATTTCATGGATGAGAGTCACAGCATCCCGACTCTCGACAAGCCGCGCTTGGCCAAAATGCCGGAGTATAAACTCGTGCCGCAGTTGCGTGGCGAATATTACGGCTTCGCCGTCGACCGCAAACCTTTTGACAATGCCAAACTGCGCCGGGCCTTTGCTCTAGCCATCGACCGAGAGGTTTTTCCAAAAATTCTCCAGGGCGGCAAAACTCCGGCGACTTCATGGATACCGCCGGGCATGCTGGCGCATAATCCAAAAATCGGTTTGGCCTACAATCCCAACGAAGCGCGCCGGCTTTTGGCGGACGCCGGATACCCTGATGGTAAGGGCTTGCCAACCATCCTGCTCGGGTACAACACCCAAGAGGATCACAAGCTGGTTGCTGAGGCGATTCAAGCGATGTGGCAAAAGACGCTGAACGTGGTGGTCAAGATCGAAAACCAGGAGTGGAAAGTCTATCTCAAAAAGCTTCAGACCGATCCCTTCGTCGTCCATCGCGCCGGTTGGGGAGCCGACTATCCCGACCCGGACAACTTCATGAAGCTGTTTACCGCGAACAGCGGCAACAACCATGGTCGCTGGAAGAACGCCAAGTACGACCAACTCCTCGACCAAGCCGCCAGCGAATCCGACAGCGCGAAACGGACCCAGCTCTACGACGAAGCGCAAAAATTATTGACCGAAACCGACGCCGCCATCGCGCCGCTATTCTGGAAAGCCGAAGCGACCATGCTCAGTCCCAAATTCACCGGTCTGGAATACAACTCGATGGCGCGAATGGATTTACGAAATGTCAGAGCCGTCAAGAAATGACTCACCGAAGGTGAGAGGAGATTTCGCCACCGAGGGCATAGTTCGGCTACGCTCATCACGGGCGCCGCACAGAGAAGTAATTGCGAAATGGCCAGGCGGGTTTGAAACCGGCCGTCTTCCGCTATGGCGCAGAAAAAATTGCCGGCGCGGCAAATATTTTCCATTCTCTGTTTCCGTCATGCCGGCGCAGGCCGGCATCCTCCCCTTCGAATTCACCGGCAGAAACCTGGATGCCCGCGTGTGCTGGAATGACGGCGGTTTTGCAGCAGCGAGTCTAGTCCGGTGTACAGCGAAATTCCCTCTGAGAATTTGCCATCCGAGAGCAAAATCATGTTAGGTGCGGAGAGGCTGTGTAACGCTGCCATTTCGATTCAAACAAACACCGAGAGAAAGGTAGAATTCATGGAACTCAGCGAAGACGATGTCTTGCATATTTTGAAGTTAATCGACGAGTCGAAGTTCGATTATTTTCAGCTCGAAGTCGGCGAATTGAAAATCACCGTCAGCAAAGGCGATCCGATCCCCCTGGGTAACTCCGCGCAGCCGGTAGCGATCAGCGCAGCTCCAGCCGCAGCGCCCGGCGCTTGCGCCCAAACCCGCGCCAGCTCCCGCCGCTTCGGCAGCCGCGCCAAAAGCCGCTGCGATTCCCGCCGGCCACGTCGCCGTCACGGCACCGATCCTGGGAACTTTCTATGTGGCGCCCGAACCCGGCGCGCCGCCGTTTGTGACCGTCGGCCAGCAAGTCACGGAAGACACCACCTGCGGACTGATCGAAGTAATGAAAGTCTTCAACAGCGTGCGCGCTGGAGTGAAGGGCACGGTCGTCGAAGTGATCGCGCCCAACGGCGGCTTCGTCGAGTTCGGCCAGCCCTTGATCATCGTCAAACCGTAACCGTTATCTACGTTTGGGGACGGACTACTTTTCGCATCTGGCGAAGAGCAGGCCTGTCCCCTTTTTCTTGCTTCAGGAGTTTCCATGAGTGTCAGCCGAGTATTGGTCGCCAACCGCGGCGAGATCGCCGTGCGGGTGATTCGCGCCTGTCAAAGTTTAGGGATCGAAACCGTCGCGGCAGTATCGGACGCCGATCGCGAAAGCATGGCGGCGAAGATGGCCAATCGCGCCGTCTGCATCGGTCCAGCGAAATCTATTGATAGCTATCTCAAAGTCGAGAACGTCATCGCCGCCGCCCAGGGCACCGGCTGCGACGCGCTCCACCCCGGCTACGGTTTTCTTTCCGAGCGGGCGGCGTTGGCGCAAGCGTGCGTCGACAACAAAATCATTTTCGTCGGTCCGAGCGCCGAAAACATCACCATGATGGGCGACAAGCTCGAAGCCCGTAAAGTCGCCCGCAATGCCGGCGTGCCGCTGGTGCCCGGTTCGGATCATGCGCGCAATCCGCACGAAGCCGCCCAGCTAGCTAAAGAGATCGGCTATCCCCTGCTGCTCAAAGCCTCCGCCGGCGGCGGCGGGCGCGGTATCAAATTAGTCTGGAACGAGCATGAGATCGAAGACACCTTTCGCATGGCCGCTGCCGAGGCGCGTGCCGCCTTCGGCAACGACACGCTTTACATGGAACGCTACGTCGGCAACGCGCGCCATATCGAAGTGCAGATCCTCGGCGACCAGCATGGCAATGTCATTCATTTAGGCGAGCGCGATTGCTCGCTGCAACGGCGCCATCAGAAGATCGTCGAAGAAGCGCCGGCTTACGCCGTGCCGGCGGAAGTACGGGGGCAAATCTGCACTGCCGCGGCGATCTTGGCGCGCAGCATCGGCTACCAAAGCGCCGGCACCATCGAGTTCATCTACGACAACGACACCAGGGCCTATTATTTTCTCGAAATGAACACGCGCATCCAGGTCGAGCACCCGGTCACCGAAATGATCACCGGCGTCGATCTGGTCGCCCAGCAGCTGCGCATCGCCCGCGGCGAGCCGTTGCCCTACAAGCAGTCGGATATCACTTTCAACGGCCACGCCATCGAATGCCGCATCACCGCCGAGTCGCCGCAGCATGGCTTTCGCCCCTGCCCCGGCCTGATCTCAAACTGGCAGGGACCGACCGGACCGGGCATACGCCTCGACACCCACTGCTACAGCGGCTACTTCGTACCGCCCTATTACGATTCACTCTTGGCGAAACTGATCGTCCACGGCAAGAACCGGCAGGAATCGGCCGATGCGACTAACCGGGCGCTAGAGAATTTTCACGTCGAAGGCATCGATACCTTGATCCCGTTTTTGAAAGTCGTCATCGCCGACGACGACTACCGTAGCGGCAAGGTCAACACCCGCTGGCTGGAAAAGAAGCTGGAGGAGTACTCCGCGACTATTACAGGGTAAAGAAAGATGGAATTCATGTTCACCACGAAGGACACGAAGATCACGAAGTTCGGAGTATTAATTGTCCGAAACCTTCGTGTCCTTCGTGAACTTCGTGGTGAGATGAGATTTATACTCTCCAGCACCATGCTACGCTTGCTGCTGAAACGATGTCTGCATGGTCTGCTGGTCCTCTGGGTCGTCGCGACGCTGACGTTTCTCCTGCTGCGCATCGCCCCCGGCGGCCCCTTCGACAGCGAACGCAAACTGCCGCCGGAAGTGATCGCCAATCTCGAAGCCAAGTACCATCTCGACGAACCGGTGTGGCAGCAGTACCTGCGTTACCTGGGCGGCGTCGTTCAAGGTGACTTGGGGCCGTCGTACAAATATCTCGATCGCGGCGTCACCGAGATCATCGCCGAAACACTGCCGACTTCCATTGTTCTCGGCGGCTTGGCGATGTTATTCGCTGTCCTCGTCGCGTTCCCTGCCGGGCTCTGTGCCGCTTATTTTCGCAATTCGTTCATCGATCGCGTCTGTATGTCCATCGCCGCGCTGGGCATCTCGCTGCCCAATTTCGTCTTGGGCGCGCTGCTGATCTGGGCGGTGGCGCTGCAGCTGGGTTGGTTACAGATCGGCCGCTGGGACGACTGGTCGAGCGTGATCTTGCCGATGATCACTCTGGGCGCCGCGCCGACGGCGTTTCTAGCCTCCTTGCTGCGTTCGACTTTGATTGAAACCATGAGCGAGGATTTTGTCCGAACCGCGCGGGCCAAGGGTTTAAAAGAGTCCATGGTGATCGTCAAGCATGCTCTGCTGCATTCGCTGATTCCGGTCTTGACGGTTATGGGACCGCTCGCCGCAGCGCTGCTGACCGGTTCCTTCGTCGTCGAGTTCGTTTTCGCCATCCCCGGCATGGGCCGGTTTTTTATCACCGCGGTCACCGATCGCGATTATCCGCTCATCATGGGCGTCACGCTGGTCTACACGGCGCTGCTGGTAGTGCGCCAACCTGGTCGTCGATCTGCTCTACAGCTTCGTCGATCCGCGCATCCGGGTCGAATAGCGTTCATGGATTCTGCACGCAAGCCCTTTGACCTCGTCATCGCCTTGAGCGCGCTCTTTGTTGGCCTGGTGTTCGTCGCTGCCTGTCTGGCGCCGTGGATCGCACCCTATGCTCTCGGCGGCCTGGAAGAAAAACAAATGCTCCAAACCCCAAGCCTCTCCCATTGGATGGGCACCGACGGTCTGGGGCGCGACCTGCTCACGCGCGTGCTCTACGGCGCCCGAGTATCGCTCGCGGTCGGACTCGGCACCGCGCTGATCTCGCTCCTGCTCGGCACCAGTTACGGCTTGATCGCCGGATTCAAAGGCGGCAATTGGGATCATCTGATGATGCGCATCGTCGATATTTTCTACGGCCTGCCGGACATGCTGATCTTTATCTTGCTGTCGTTACTTTTTGGCCGGAACATCGGCGGTCTCTTGGTCGCCCTCGGTTTGGTGTCATGGGTTCGTTTCGCGCGCATCGCCCGCGGCCAAGTGTTGCAGACAAAAGAGTTGTTATTCGTCGAAAGCGCGCGCGCGTTAGGCGCTTCCAGAGGGCGAATATTGCTGCGTCATATCGTGCCGAACATTATCGGTCCGGTTATTGTGACGTTAACCTTCAGTATTCCGTCGGCGATCCTGGCGGAATCGACGCTCAGCTTCATCGGCATCGGCATCAACGATCCTTACAGCAGTTGGGGCACCAGCTGGGGCACGTTAGCGCAAGACGGTTACCGCGCCATGCGCAGCTATCCACACATGATCGCCTTCCCCGCCGCGGCGATTTTTCTAACGATTCTCAGCTTCAACACGTTGGGCAACGGCTTACGCGACCTGCTCGATCCAAAACAAAAATGACTGCGGTAAATTGCCCGGCTTAAGGCGACGGAATTGCTACCGTTTGTTTGACTTAGCGCGATAATCCCGTTATTAAAGAAGTTCGATTTTTTTCCGCCAGCGACGAGCCGTTAGCTCAGGCGGTAGAGCATCTGCCTTTTAAGCAGAGGGTCGCTGGTTCGAATCCAGCACGGCTCACCAGTTCGTCCCCGTCGTCTAGCTCGGCCCAGGACACCGGCCTTTCACGCCGATAACACGGGTTCAAATCCCGTCGGGGACGCCAAATATTCCGATAGACAGCACCGCCGCGATAAGGATTCGCTCTCCATCGATTTGATCGTTAGACTTTGAAGGTTTCAACCTAATGCCGTAAATTGCATCGGTTCGCCTTCCGGCCACATCAATGAATAACCCTTGCCGCTCAAAATAATGACATGGGCGCCGGGCCCGTGGCGATGGGCTTTTTTGTAGGTTCCTACGGGAAATTGCGCGATGTGGCCGCACAACGTGTTATTGGAAAGCTCGAAACAAACCAGCGAGCTGCCGGCGCCTCGTACGCTACGATCCAGCAGCCGAAAGGAACGCGCATCCGATATGAAGTTTGTTTCCCACACCATCCCGGGCTGCCAGTTTCCGCTATTGCTAAAATAGTTTTGTTCGCCATTGAAGCGGTCCTTGAAAACGTAATCGCAATTGAAAATAAAGTCGATGTTGTGCAGCAGATTGATCATGATCGGAGCGCTGGTGACACCAACGAAACGGGCGGGTTCGGATCCGCTGCCGTTAAAGTGCTGGCGCCACGCGTTGAAGGGAGGAGAGAAAAGCGAGCCCTCCTGCCATTCAAAGGTTTGCTTTTGGCCGCCTTCGGTCCAAACCGTGGTGGCGCCGGGACGTATGGAAAAACCCGACGGCCAAACACGGCGCACTTACAACATTGTCACAACCGAAGCGAACGATTAGCCACTAAACCTTTCAAGGTCCTTTGATTCAAAAACACAGATTGCCGCGTGCATGCTTTTAAGGTTGATGGGGTGCGCGCCATTGACTCACGAGACTGTCCATCCCAGACGGTGTCAGAAAAGACCGACGCGAAACTCAATCTCGCGACTCGAAACTTCAAATCGTTTGATTCCTGCAATTGCAAAGATTTTCAGACAAGGCCAGGCTCCGGCCTATTTCCTTCACTGGCTCAAAATACGGAAATCAGTGCTTGACACTCACCTTGGCTTGGCAGTAACTAGGTTTACTTGCTCAGGCTGGGTCTGGCCTGATCACCTCTGACTAGCAATCGTACGACGGCCCCTCCCAGCGATTACCTCTTCTCGTCCGGCAAATAATGATTGTTGGTTTCAACAATCGAAGCGTAATGCTCGCTCTGAGTCTCTGATAATAGTTAAAGTCAAAAAGGAGTTTATATGAAAAGCAAATCTATGTTCTTTGCTTCCGTGATCGTTCTCGCACTGACGCTGCCTGCCCTAGCGCAGGAAGACAAGCTCGGCAAGGTTAGCTTCCCTACTTCTTGCGATCCCAAGGTGCAGGCTCAATTCGAGCGCGGCGTGGCGATGCTGCACTCTTTCTGGTACAGCGCCGGTGAAAAGATGTTTAACGACGTGCTGGCGCAGGACCCGTCGTGCGCCATCGCCACCTGGGGTATCGCAGCGCTTTTAATGTCCAACCCCCTCGCCGGAGCCGGTTCTTCGCCTAAGGGCGCGGCGCAGGCGCAAGCAGCAATTGATCAGGGCCGCAAAATCGGCGCTAAGACCCAGCGCGAGCGCGACTACATCGAAGCGGTTGCAGCCTACTACGAGGATTGGAGCAATCGCTATGAGAACGACCGTCAGAAGTCACGGGCCAAGGCATATGAGGCGCTTGCCGCCCGTTACCCAGAGGACGACGAAGCGCAAATCTTTTATGCGCTTTATCTGGCCGGCACGCAGTCACAGGCGGAACAGACCTTTGCCACCTATCTAAAGTCCGCGTCGATCTTGGAAAAACAATTCGCTAAGTACCCCGACCACCCAGGCGTGGCGCACTACCTGATCCACAGTTACGACGCTCCGCCCATCGCGCAAAAAGGCCTGCCGGCAGCTCGACGTTACGCGAGTATTGCACCCGCGGCGCCGCACGCCCTGCACATGCCGTCGCACATATTTACCCGGGTCGGGGCGTGGGCAGATTCGGCGGCGACCAACCAGCGCTCGGCGGACGCCGCAAAGAAGGGTAACGACAAGGACGAGCAAATGCACGCACTGGACTACATGGTATATGCCTACCTGCAGCTCGCACGTGACAATGACGCGCGCCTGGTTATGGAGGAAGCTGCCCATGTATCCGGCTTCGTTCGAAATGCCGGGTCCTATGCGTTCGCGGCGATCCCTGCGCGCTATGCGATTGAGCGCGGTGACTGGAGCGGAGCGATGAAGCTGCAGCCAATCGCCAACGAATTCCATTACACCGAAGCGTTGACCCGCTATGCGCGCGCTCTCGGAGCTGCGCGCAGCGGAGACTCCGCGTCAGCCGAAACCGAAGTGGGTCACCTCGCCCGGCTGCGCGACACCTTAAAAACGGCGAAGAACAACTACTGGGCCACCGAAGTCGAGGTAAGCCGGCTTGCGGCCAGTGCTTGGACAGCTCTCGCGTTGGGCAAAAAAGATGAGGCCGTCAAACTTATGCGAAGCGCGGCGGACATGGAAGACAAGAACGAAAAACATATCGTGACCCCGGGACGGATCGTTCCGGCGCGTGAACTTCTCGGGCAAATGCTGCTGGAGCTCAAGCGTCCTGCCGAGGCGCTCAAAGAGTTCGAGGCGTCGCAGACTCGCGAGCCAAACCGTTTTCACGGATTTGCCGGCGCCGCACAGGCGGCGGCGCAAAACGGAAACTCCGCCAAGGCCAAGCAGCACTATACCCGGCTCGTTGAACTCGTCGGTAAAGGCGGGCCGCGACCCGAACTCGATCGGGCAAAGGTTTTCCTGGCGCAGCGATGAGTCTCGGTACTGGAGCGTGCCCGCTTGAGAAATGGAATCCAATGATTTCGCGGCGGCGAGCAATGATCATCGCGCTTGCCGCCGCAATCGGCCTTGGCACGGGTTCGCCTTGCTTTTCGGACCCGGCGGAAACTACTCCTGAAATTTCGGCGCAGGACCCTGATTACGTTGCCGGAGGAAAGCCCTTGAGGCAAAAAACTGGCCCTCCGCTATTAAGTCATTTTCGTCGGCCGCAGAGCGCAACCCCCGTAACGCTGACATCCAGAATTACCTCGGATATTCTTACCGCAAATCAGGAAAGCTCGATCTCGCATTCAAGCACTATAATCAAGCTCTCGCGCTAAATCCTCGCCACCGGGGTGCGCATGAATACATCGGCGAGGCTTATCTCCTCAAGGGTGACATCAAGAGCGCGCAAAAACACCTCGCTGCGCTACGCGAGATCTGTTCGCTACCGTGCGAAGAACTCACGGATCTTGAGCGCGAGATCGCGAAGCACATCAAGAAACCAGCCGCGAGCCGTTCACGCCGATAACATAGATTCAAATCGTGTCGGGGACGCCAGATCAGGTCAATCTGCCAAATTAGACGCGGCAAACACAAACGACGCCATGCAATAATTCGGTAAGATTGGTTCTTACACTTAGAATTGGTTTAGGGAGAAATAAACATAAAAACAGGCAACTACGAACCATTGCTAGTCCCTGCAACGCCACAGCGCCAGGGATGAGATCAAAGCATTAACAGCGCAACGGGATGAGCTGACTAAGGTGCTGAAACGAATGTTGGCAGACGTGGAGGCCTGGAAGGCTCACCCTAACGGACATTCGCCGACGATCTGTATTGCGCAAGCCCATGAAGCCCTAGCCAAGCTATAAAGGCGCGAAACGAGGTTTACCCTAGGTTTTTCAACTTTGACGACCGTGGCGTAGCCGAGGTATTCGGGTTGGCGTTTGCGCGGCTGATGGTCGATACAAGCTCGCCTGAGCTCGTAGCACGGCAGCGAGTTATTGAACGGCAAACCCCAAAATCGCCATATCGACGTTAATAGAAATACGTGGGCTTGAGCATCGGTGCGCCTTTTTTTTTAATAGCCACTGGGATACAAGGCGTTGCTTAGGTGCACTCAATGACAGTTCCAATAATCACGGCGGTTCTCACAATTATCGGTAGCGTCATTGTCTACGTTGCCGGTCAATTCATCAGCAAATTAATCATTGATCCATACCAGGACTACAGGAAAACTGTCGGCGAGATTGCTCACGCGCTCGTCTACTACGACAATGTGTCCGAGCGCAGCCGAAGGGAATTGCAAGATGAGGCTGCAAAGGCGCTCAGGGACAAGGCTGCTTTACTTCGTTCCAAAGCTTATTGTATTCACTTCTACAGCTGGATTGCTCGCATCCTTCCAAACCGTATCCCAACATTCGCCTCAGTAATTGCCGCATCCAACGCCCTCATCGCTCTTAGCAATAGCGTGCACGGCGGTGATTTTGTTGGGATGAGGAAATACAAACTAACGGTCATTCGCTGTCTGAACTTACCAGTTGATTACTGAACACTCCTGGTCGTAATTACCGCCGCCCAACAACACTAAACCGGCTGTTCGTTAGCGTATGCCCCGGCTCGATCTCGTTCCCATCCATGGCCACAGCGCAACTCAACGTATCAAACCTCTTGAGAACCTCGGGAGATAAGAGCGCCCCGCGATGATGCAGCCAAAAAAAAGCCCTTGGTTTCCCAAGGGCTTGAAGGTGGAGCGGGTGATCGGGGTCGAACCGACGACCTTATGCTTGGCAAGCATACGCTCTAGCCAACTGAGCTACACCCGCATCAAGTAAATTTCTACATGATGGCCTGGGCTTTGTCAATTTCGCTGGCGATCTAGCGGGCGCTGCGGGCCAGTCGCAGGCGAAAGAACTGCACATGATAGTTGACGCCGGACCAGACCGCGATCACGGCGGACAGCACGAGGAAATACATCCCGGCGACAAAGAAATCCAAACCCCAGTATTGGTAATGCACGAGCAGCCCGACGATGGCGTAGGCTTGCATGATGAACTTATATTTACCCAAGGTCTCGGCATGCATGACGATGCCGTCGGAGAGCGCGATGCCGCGTATCACCGTGACCGCGCTCTCACGGGCAAGGATCACCACGACCAACCAGGCTGGCACGCTGGGCTCACCGGGCCGGTCCATGGCAGCGAGCATGATCAAGGCGGAGGCAACCATGAGCTTGTCCGCTAGTGGATCGAGGATCTTGCCGAGATCGGAAACGCTCTTGTTGCGCCGGGCGAAGTAGCCGTCGAAGTAATCGGTGATCGATGCCACCAGGAACAGCACGGCGGCCCACAGCGACGAGCGGCGGTCAGGAAAGCTCAGCAGATAAACCAAGAGCGGGATAATCAGAATGCGAAATAGACTAAGCAGGTTCGGTAGTGTCCAAACCATCGGGCCTCGAGAAAAACTAGTGCGAAATTAGCGCGCTACTGGGGCGCTTGCTGTAGAGGATTGAGACCGGTGCCGCGAAAGGCATCGTAAAAGCGCAGGACCTTGCGGACATACTCGCGGGTCTCGTTAAACGGCGGAATGCCGCCATGCTTTTCGACTGCGCCGGCTCCGGCGTTGTATGCTGCGAGCGACAATTCGAAATTGCCCTGGTAGCGTTCCAGCAGCATTCGTAGATGGCGCACGCCGCCATCAACGTTTTCATTGGGATTGTAGGCATCGCTGACATTATGCAAGCGCGCTGTGTCAGGCATGAGTTGCATCAAACCCATGGCGCCCTTGTGCGAGCGCGCGTTACTGTTGAAATCGGATTCGGTCTTGATCACGGCGCGGATTAGATCCGGATCGACATTGTAGCGGCCCGAAGCTGAGCTGATCAACTCGTCAAACGCCGTGCCAGTCGTTGCGCCGCCGCCGAACGCGGCCCCGCTGTCTCTAAGTATCCGCTTATAGCCGGTGTGGTTCGGCACATTGGTGAAGGTTAAAACCCCCTGCCTGTCCTTGAACATATAAACATCGGCGTGCGCCGGCTGAGCCGCGGCGACAAATAGACAAACGGCGGCAAGAGTTATGATTATACGTGTCATGAGAATACCGGAGAAGTTCTTAGTGGCGCTAGAATAGCTGCGCAACGGCGGGCTGTCAAATTAATGGGGCCGGCAATCTGTCACGAATCGATTATTTTTTGCGAGAGACCGCAGTTTGTGCCGATAATTCCCCATTCACCAACTGATGAACCAGGGGCAAGTCCCCTTCGAGAAAGTCAAATTTCGCTATTTCGGCCAGGCTCGACCAGGCGATCTGTTCGAATACAAGATTTTTGATGACTCCTTGGTAATCCAGGACCTGATAAAAGCATAGCGAGACATCGGGCCCATCGGCATAGGCGTGGTTGTGGCGCTGAATCAATTTTAACTCACCGGTGCCGATGTCGAGTTCTTCTTTAAGTTCGCGAGCCAAGGCTGAGGTGGCCGATTCCCCGGCTTCAATTTTGCCGCCGGGAAACTCCCACTTGAGCGGAAAGGCAGCGTTGTGGTGGCGTTGGCAAACCAACAGATTTGGGCCATCGAAGATTAGCCCGGCGACAACTTCTATTTGCTTGCGTCTGGGCTGTTCCATCGACGTCCCTCGCAGTGACTACTCGTATACGTCGAGAAAGTTGCCGTCGGGATCATCCGCCACTTGATGCTGTCCGTAACGGTAGGCTGCCAGCAAACCGAGCACGACTTTGTGTTCCGAAACCAAATTAGGCGCCAGCGGCGACAGCCATTCCGGGTCGACTTCGCGCAGGATTTCGACGTCTTTTAGGCTCACTCCATATCAGTGTGGAAACAGGAATGGAAACAATGAAACCAGTCTAAATCAAACTGCAATCTCGTACTTCTCGACCAGTGCCGTCGCTTCCTTCGCTATCGTACAGAACACAAACGTCCCTGCCATTTCAAGGGCAAAGTTGTTCTTTATCCCGCAGAATTTGACGAATCTCCAGCCAAGGCGGTCGAGATCATCCGGGGAGTCACTAAAGGTTTTTTGGTATTCACCAAAATGCTTCGTGATCTTATCTACAAGGAGTGGGCTGCCATTTCGCAAACGTTCTATAAAAGCCTCGCGCACTGATTCCCGCTGCTTAAACTTCTCACTTACACCGCCAGTAATACCGGTGCTCACCGCGAAAAATAATAGGCAGTTAATCTCCTCCAGCAAACGCTCCTGTCCAATCAGTTTGGATGCTGCTGTAAGGGGACGAATGGTACTCATTAAATTAATCGCTCGCTCTCCGAATATGAGCTGGTGCAGTTGTATAGCCAGTTCCTTGGGTGTGATCTTAGAACTTGTACTAAAAAAACCCATACGGCCGCTTATTTCGCACTCCACCTGCAAACGCAAACCGGAAGGGTTGCGCGCAATGCGTCCAGGTTTAAATCGAGATTCTTCCGCACGTCGTGATTCGGACGCTCATCGATCGTATTCAGCAGACACCGCAACAACACCAAGCGAAGAAGCGCTTTGCCCTCAGATATATTCTATGATTGCTCTGCAATCTGCTTTGTAGGTTGTAGCCCTACCCTGTTTCCACGTAGTTTCCACGCTTCATCGATTCAACCGACAGGCACCTCAATTCTATTTCCACTCTTTTAATTGTAGCTCACTTATCCCAGGACTATTCGATGTGCGAGTAGGAATCAAAGCGCCGCAACACATTCGGGAGAGTCAAACAGCGGACTGTTCACCAACTTGGAAACGTCGTGGCCATCCATCAACTCAGCTGGAAAAGGTCTAAGCAAGCTTAGAGCGTGGCCGATCTCACCGCCGCTAAGCCATTCAAGCGCGTTGCTGTCGCTAAGCATAACCGGCATACGATTGTGAACTGGTGCGAGCATTTCGTTGGGCTCGGTCGTGACGATTGTGTAAGTCCGCAACGTTTGGCCGTCTGGTTTCTTCCAAGCGTCCCACAAGCCGGCAAGCACGAACGGTTCGCCACTCTTGAGCTTGAACAGCATTGGCACTTTGCCCTTGCCTTCTTTACGCCATTCGTAGAAGCCATCCGCTAACACCAGACAACGGCGATTGTTGAGCAGACGCTTAAAGGTGGATTTCTCCGCTAGGGTTTCGGCGCGGGCGTTGATCATGCGATTACCTATCGAAATGTCTTTGGCCCATGATGGCACCAATCCCCATTGGAATAGCTCCACACGGTTCGCGCCGTCAAGGTTCGCTATGACCGGTGCTTGCTGCGTTGGCGCGATGTTGTAGCGGGGCTTGAACAGCGGAATCTCTTCAAGGTTGAAGCGTAGTTTGAGATCGGAAAATTCACCGGGGGTAACTTTGTATCGTCCGCACATGCGGAAATCGTACCACGTGGGAGCTGTAGGAAAATAGGCAAAACTGACGCAGCGGTAAATCGTGGTCGAACGGGAGAACCGACACCCGAGACAAGCGCTCGAAGCGAATTTTTATTGACGTCCGCTGATAACAAATGGCGCCGCTCGGGTTATAGTACCGTGTATAAGCGGGCCAGGTCTCGCGCTGCTGGAAATTAAAAGCCTTTGTATTGTTCCATCATAAAGCCAGTGCGCCATTGACCACTCGTACTGAGCCGATGGCAAACGGGGGCCGAGCCCTAAGCGCGACGGCGGGCATAGGGTGAAAACCTGATAGACTTACTTGTGAAAGGTAAGGTAAACGAGCGTAATCTAAGTTTGATTGGTAGGGCACGCTCTCTGCTTAGGTCAAGTATCAGTGTTTAAAAGCAAATAAGGGCAAGAGTCTCTAAGAAAGTGGGTGAATTTAGATGAAGCTGTTGAAACGTTTGTTAGTCGAAGAAGATGGTCAAGGTCTCGTTGAGTACACTTTGATCGTGGTTTTGGTGGCGCTCGTTTTTTGGGTCGCCGTTAAGAATACTAATATTGGTAATGGATTGGCGAGTGGTTGGAGTAAGATAACGGCGTGTGTTGGTGCGCCCTCAAGTTGCGATTCGGCATCCTAGTTCTGCAACTTTCCTGCGCATTGATGGCAAGGGTAACTCTTTGCTGTCAATTCGCATCGACACGACAGTGGAAACAATTGTAAAGAAGATCAGACTTATGGCGTGTAACCCATTGAAAAGAATGGCGCGCCTGGAGGGACTTGAACCCCCAACCCTCAGATTCGAAGTCTGATGCTCTATCCACTTGAGCTACAGGCGCACATGCGGCATCGGTTATTGAAAATAGACGATATCCAGCCCTTTTTCAAAAAAGAAACGGTGTAACCCAGCGGGAATCTGCCGGTCGGTGACAAACATCGAGCGCTGCGGCAGATGAAATCCCCATGCGGTCACCGTCAAGCGATCTTTTGCCTCGCCATTGGCCGCCGGGAAACGATGCTCGCGATAGGCGGTCGGGGCGCCTAACAGATTCACAATCCGGTTGATCACCTCCCGCGAACTTAAGGTGGTCAGATCGAGGTCGACAGCGCGCACCCCTTGAGTTTCTTGCAGCGCCTTGACGACTTCGGAGTCGGGGCGCTGGAAAAATAACGCGGTCTTTGTGCCGGAGAACTCAAATACGCGATCGCTGCGGGCATCGAGGCGCAGGCCGTCGCGCAGCTGCACGGAAATGCTTTCCGCCACGCCGAACGGCACACCGAAGGAAAACAGCAACGCATCGACCATCTCGCGCTTATCACGCGGCCAGGTTTTGATCTGGGTCAAGACATCCTTGGATTCGCTTCTGGCCTGCTGCGCCGCTTGGATCGGCGCACCCGACACCAGGATATCTTGCAGATGCAAGCCGTTTTTTTGTAACTGGCTCTTTAGATAGTCGGGAATTTCACCAGCGGCTTCGGCCAAACTGATGAGATAAACTTCCTGCGGCTGGTTGCTCTGCGCCGGCGCCAGCGCCATCCAGCTACCCTTGGCCTCGTAGGCAACCCCTTCTTCTTGAACGATCACCGGCCGGTCGGTGGGCAGCGATTGATAGCCCAATCCAGCGAGCAATTGGTTAACCGCATTTTGGATGGAAACGCCGTTGGCCATCGGCACGATCGCTGTGCCGACTCGTGGATCCGCCAGCTTGCTACGCAGGGACGCGGGAATTTTTCCGTCCGGGTCGATTACCACTTTCTGGCGTAGCGCGGCACTGTACACCACCGGATAGCTCGCCTTGTCGAAACGAAGGTTGCCATCAATGATCGATATCACTTCTTCACCGCTATTTTGCATTTCACCGCCGATCGCCTCAGCGATTTTGGCGAACAGCGCCATGTTCTCTTTGGCCGGCGCGCGCATCGCCTGACGGCGATCGAGCGTGGCGGCAGCCGGTTTAGTTTCACTCGTTGGCCGAGATCCCAACGCCGGACGATTTTCCGCCGGGGTGGTTTCAACGGGTGGCAAAGACTTGAGCGCCGGCGCTGCCGCGACTTGACCCCCTTGGCCTAGCATCGGTAAGCGAATGATCTCGCCTTCGGATATGCTATCCCAGTTCTTGCGCTCAGGATTCAAGTCTTTGACCAAAGCGTAATACTGCGCCAATTTGAGCTCGTCGGTGGGTTTTAACTGTTCGCGCAGGATTTGGTAGAGATGCTCGCCGGCTTTGACCCGATAGTTGGTCGTGGTTCCCCGGCCGCTGTTCGAGCGATCTGCCGATAGGTCCGACACCGGGCGTGCGCCAGCGACTTGATCTGGCCGCAGCGGGATAAAAATCTTGTCGCCGACCCGGAGGATTTGAGGATCTTTGATTTGCGGATTCAGCCCGCGAATCACCACCAGGTAACTGTGAAAGTGCTGTCCGGGCAAACCTTTGTCGCGCACCAACATGCGCCACAGAGTATCCCCCGGGACGATTTGGCGCTCCTCACCTTCAACTTCGCGTCCCTGGTAGGGCCGGCTCTGAGCCGACCGCCGTAAATTAATCTCCGCTTGGCCGCCACCGGCCGTTTCCTGCGCCAGAACCGACCAACTCCCAGCGAGCCGCCGACCACAAACCAACGGCAATAAGGAATCCGCCACCAGCCCCGCCCATCATCTTACTTTCCATATCGTCCCCTCCGGCGTGTCCTCAATCGCGACTCCGTGCCGATTGAGCTCATCGCGAATTCGATCCGCTTCCGGAAAATTCTTGGCTTTGCGCGCTTCGTTGCGCTGGCCGATCGCCGCCAGGATCTCCCCTTCCGATAGGATGCTGTTTTTTAACCAGCGCTGTTTCTTGCGCTCAAAATAACCTTCCTGCAGCAGTCCCAAAACATCGCACATGGAACGCAAGGCCGCATAGCGCGCGGCAATGCCCTTGGCTTGTTTTTCGTCGACCAGCTTATTGAGCGCGCGCACTTCATCGAAGATCAGCGCCAGCGCCCGCGGCGTGTTGAAATCATCGTCCATCTCCTGGCGGAACGATTCCATCAGCGCGCCATCGGCGGTCGCTTGGGCGCTGGCCTTGACCGATTTCCCCAACCGCTCGATGGTATCGAAGATCCGGTCGGCCGCTTTGCTCGCCTCTGCCAAGCCATCTTTAGAGAAGTCCAGCGGATTGCGATAGTGGCTGCCGAGAAAAAAATGGCGCAACGCCACCGCATCGAATTCGCCGAGAATATCGCGAATGGTGAAAAAATTGCCGAGCGACTTGGACATCTTTTCGTGATTGATGTTGAGAAAGCCGGCGTGAATCCAATAGCGCGCCAACGCTTGGCCGAATGCGCCCTCGGATTGAGCGATTTCGTTCTCGTGATGGGGAAAAATCAAATCCCGTCCACCGCCGTGAATATCAAATGGCTGGCCGAGATATTTAGTGCTCATGGCCGAACATTCGATATGCCAGCCCGGCCGCCCGGGACCCCACGGGCTATCCCAGGTCGGCTCGCCGGGTTTGCTCGATTTCCACAAAGCGAAATCCAGCGGCGAGCGCTTGCGTTCATCGACTTCGACTCGGGCGCCGGCCTCCAGCTCGTCGATCTTTTTACGCGACAGTTTGCCGTATTCGGCAAAGCCCGAAACCGCGTAATACATGTCGCCGTCGACCCGGTAGGCCAGTGCCTTTGGCTTCGAGCCTTTCAATGATCGCGATGATCTCGGCGATATGCTCGGTGGCGCGCGGTTCGCGCGACGGCCGCAGCCAGCCCAGGCTCTCACCGTCTTGGGCAAACTCTTCGATGTAACGGCCGGTGATGGTGTCGCAGCTCACCCTCTCGTCGTTGGCTTTGTTGATGATCTTGTCGTCGACATCGGTAAAGTTGCGCACGTACTCAACGTCGTAGCCGGAGAACTTCAAATAGCGATAGATGATGTCGAAGGTGAAGAACGAGCGCGCATGGCCGATATGCGCCGAGTCGTACACCGTCACGCCGCAGACGTACATGCGCACGTTGCCGGGCTCAATGGGCGTAAACGAGTTCTTTAGCGTTGGTCAGAGTGTTGAAAATTTTCAATGACATCGGAGCGGACAGTCAATTTTACGATGCGCCGGTAAATATGCAAGCAATATCGCCCGAATGGCCTTGATTAACCAGAAAAAAAATCATAGACCAAAACTCTATGAATTTTGCCAAGCCCTATCACGATCTGCGCGAGTTTATCGGCGAACTGGAAAAGCACGAGAAGCTTTATCGCATCGGCCGCGAAATCAACAAAGACAACGAGCTGCAGCCGCTGGTGCGCTGGCAGTATCGCGGCGGCATCGCCGAAGCGCAGCGGCGCGGTTTCTTGTTCGACAACGTCGTCGACGGCAAAGGCCACAAGTACAACTGCTCGGTGCTGGTCGGCGGCCTGTCCGGCTCGGAAGCGATTTATTCGCTGGGACTTAAATGCCAACCGGAGGAAGTTCCCGATCGTTGGATCCACGCGCTGGATAATCTGATCCCGCCGATCATGGTCGACAGCGGCCCGGCCCAGGAAGAAGTCCACATGGGCGCCGATCTGCTCGCCCATGGCGGCATTAACGAGTTCGCCGTGCCGATCTCCACGCCCGGATTCGACAACGGCCCGTACATCACCGCCGGCCACTGGATCACCAAGGATCCCGAGACCGGCCAGCGCAACGTCGGCAACTACCGCGGTCTGATCAAAGGGCCGGATCGCACCGGCCTCATGACCGGCACGCCGCAAGATCTGTCGAATCAATGGGAGAAATGCCGGCGCATGGGCAAGCCGCTGGAAGTCGCCATCGTCGTCGGCACCATCCCGGTGGTGTCCTATGCCGCGACGCAGAAAGTTCCGCCGGATGTCGATGAGTTGGCGCTTGGCGGGCGGTCTCCAGGGAGCGCCAGTAGAATTGATCAAGTGCAAGACCGTCGACCTGGAGGTGCCGGCCACCTCGGAAATCGTCTTGGAAGGCGTTATCCCCACGCAGTACATGGAAGAAGAAGGCCCCTATGGCGAGTCGATGGGCTATATCGATCCGCGCACGCTGAGCCTCATGTTCGAATTGAAATGCGTCACGCACCGGAAAAATCCCATCTGGGTTTCGATCATCAGCCAGGTGACGCCGAGCGAAAGCTCGAAGATCAAGGCGATGGGCATGTCGACGTTGATCAAGCGCTATTTGATCAAGAAAGGCTTTGACAGCGTCCACGATGTCCATCTGATCGAGCCGCTGGTGAATCTGCGCCCCTACGTCGCCGTCAGTCTCAAGAAGCGCAACGACGAAGAGCCGGGACAAGTCATGCAAGCGATCCTGGATTACGGCGATCGGGTCGGCAAGATGGTCGTTGCCTGCGACGAGGACATCAACATCAAAGACCCGGTGGCGGTCACCTGGGCGATCACGCACCGCTCGCAGCCGCACAAGGATTTTAAAATTATTCCCGACCGGCCGTTCGGCGCGACTCCCATCGGCATGGTCTGCACCCATCCGTCGAGCCGTTACGACCATTCCGAGTCGTCTGTTTTGATCGATGCAACGCGCAAGGCCGACTTCCCGCCGCTGTCGCTGCCCAAGAAGGAATTCATGGTGCGCGCCAAAGAGCTGTGGGAGGAGCTGGGATTGCCCAACCTCGAACCGCAGGAGCCTTGGCATGGCTATCTGATGGGCTAT
The DNA here is from genome assembly GCA_963847445.1 of uncultured delta proteobacterium. Taxonomy (GTDB): domain Bacteria; phylum Desulfobacterota; class Binatia; order UBA9968; family UBA9968; genus DP-20. The sequence goes on from CAWJZV010000030.1 coordinate 31,308, forward strand.
TGGCCGGACGACCTATCCCAAGAAGCCGATCTGGCGGCGCAAAGCGAGCATGAAAAAGTCTGGGAGCGCTTACGCCAAACTCGCGTCCAAGTCGGCGAAGGCGACACCATGAAAACCATGCGCGCGCGCTGGGGTAAGACCCACTCGGGACGATCGGTTTAAGCGGCGCAGGTTTTTTAAGCTGGAAGAGGCGGTCTGCGCCTGTACCATTCAGTCGAGCCGTTCGTAGGCGTGCGCCACCTGGAATAGCAACGGCTCTTGAAACGAGCCGGCGACGATCTGCAAACCGAGCGGCAATCCTGATTGGGAAAAACCGCAGCACACAGCTGATCGCCGGCAAACCGGTGACGTTGAACGGGATGCAGCAAAGGCTTTCGAGCCCGCCGCGGCAATCTCGTCCTGACGTGTATTTTTTTGCCGTCGAATTCCACATAGCCCGCTTGGCACTCGCTCGATCGACGGCACGGGAAAACGCGATCGTCGGCAAGATCAGCAACTGCACGCGCTTCAGCAGGTGCATCGAACTCATCGCAGACAATCCGCCGCGCCCGTTGCGCCATCACATAGGTCGTCGCCGGCGTCAGCAGCGCGGCAGATGTAGCTGTGCAGCGTCGGCTTTGCTGTATTCGTTTGCGCTCTGGTTCGCAGATAGGGATCGTGGGCGGCGGCGTTTTCGACGCGGCTGGTGCAAACTTTGATCGCTGGAATCAGATCCATGATGCGGGGTCGTCACTTCTTCGGTTTGCATGCCCAGTGAGCTCTAACGCCGCCACGGCTTGGTCAAACACTGGCGCTCGACCTCCTTGGCGATGAACGCATCGAAGTAGCCGCGCAGAATGCCGACTTTCATGCCTTTGACCTCCTTGCCGATGGCGAGCGCAAAAGTTCGGCACCGGCGCATGGGCGCTGAGCGGATCTTTGGGATCGTGGCCGGCGATGGTCTGCAGAACCAGCGCGCAATCTTCCACGGTCCGAGTCAGCAATACCTGTATGATTCGTCGAATAGGCGCCGGTGCCGGCGACCGTGCCGAACTGACTCACTCGCCCGTAGGTCGGTTTGAGTCCGACGATGCCGCACATGGAAGCGGGGTTGCGCACGGATTGCGCGCTGTCGGTGCCGATGGAAGCGAGGCACAAGTCTGCCGCCACCGCGGCCGCGGAGCCGCCGCTCGAACCCGCCTGCAATGTAGTCGACGTTCCAGGGATTGTGTGTCGTGCCGTAGAACGGATTGATCGTCGTGCCGCCGAGCGCCCATTCGTGCATGTTGGTTTTGCCGAGCAGGATCGCGCCGGCCGCCTTTCAGCCGCTTTGCACCGCCGTGGCATCGAAGTTCGGGAACCCAATCGGCGAGAATCTTCGATCCCAGCGGTGGTTCTGACTCCCCGCGTCGATAGATTATCTTTGATCGAAAACGGAATGCCGTGCAGCGGGCCGCGATACGAGACTCCGGTGTATTTCTCGCTGCGCTCGAGCCGCGTCGGCGAGCGCCTGCTCTTCGGTCAGCGGTTAGTGTAGGCATTGAGATGCGGATTGAGCCGCTTGGCACGCGGTCGAGGTAGTAGCCGGGTCAGTTCAACGGAGCGATCGTTCTTTGCGGCGGAGCAGCGGCGCAGCTCGCTGATGAGTCGCGGCGATAGCGTCAGCCACGGCCATGGCTAGGACGTTTTGTCGAGCTTTAGCAGCGGCCTTGAGCTCGCGCTGCACCTGCACCGGACGCAATTCCGGCGGCGTGCGCACGTCGACGTAAATCGAGCAAACGCCGGGATAGTAGTTCGGCCGGAACGGCGCGCCGCCTTGAATCGAGCCGATGTTGACCTTGGGCACGAGCGGGCCGTGCGGCGACGCATAAACGTGAGCGCGTTCGAACTCCGCGGCCCAGCCATCGATCGCCTGCAAGACTTTAATCATTTTCAAAATGGCGCTCGAAGCTTCGGGCGGCTTTTCCTCGCGTGTAACACCCCACGCGGCGTGCGGATCGCCGAAGGCGCTGATCTTGAATTGCGCCACGCCGTTTTGCGCCCACACGATGGAATGGCCCGACCGGTCCGCCACGATGGCGTAGTCGGACTGAATGCCATGGGTCAACAAGTGAATGGTGCCGGTGCCCTCGCCGCGATACGCTTCCGACTGATAGGGACCGATCGGCGTGCGCGAGATTTCGCCGGCCACCGCGGCGAGGATCAGATCGCCTTTCAGCGCCGCACGGCTTTCGCGGATCGCCTTCCCGGCGATCATAAAGGCGGCGAGTCCGGACTTCATGTTGGATGCGCCGAGGCCGAACACTTTGCCGTCGCGCACCACGCCTTTGAGATCGTCATCGGGCTCCAGGGTGCGGCAGAACATCGCATCTTCCGCGGTGCCGGTGTAACTCGTGTCCATGTGGCCGTTGATCATGAGCGAAACACCGTTGGCGCCGCCTTCGATAATCCCGACGGCATTGAGGCGCTCGGGGCCGATCTCCTGACGCACGGATTTGATGCCGTGGCGGCTTAACCAGTTGAGAATAAACTCGCCGAGCGCTTTTTCCGAACCGGTCGGACTTGGAATATCGACGAGCTCCTTAGTGAGCGCGGCCAGCTCATCACGGTCGATCCTTTTGATGACTTCCGCTTGTTGCTGCTGACTCATTATCGCTCTTTCGCTTTAAGCATTGCGAAGCGTCACCGGCCGCCACTGGTTCTAAACTATTACGGCTCCCAGCTCGCATTTCGCTGTTAGTTTTCCCACAAGGGCTTGACGTTGGCGTCGAGCCACTTGCGCGGGTCTTCGGAATACGCGCTATTGATGAGCGGGATTGGCTTAACCTTACTGCCCCACGCGCTCTCGACCGACGCTTTGGATTTCATCCCTTTGCGCGACACTTCCCGTCCCACTGCCGCCACCGCCATCTGTCCCTCCGGCGCGATCATCCACTCGGCGAATAGTTTGGCGCTGTTGATATGCGGCGCTTTGCCGTAGATGCCCAACTGTTGCGCCGAAATAATCGGTGCAGCGCTTCTCACGTAGTCGACCGGACTGCCCTTTTCTTTCTCTTCGACCACGTCGTGCAGAAGCGAAGGCATAGCGATGGAATATTCGCCGGCAACCAATAGGCGAAACATCGCGCTGGTGCTTTTGTGCACCGTGACATTGAGCGCTTTGAGGCCGCGAATATATTTGGCCCAGCGCGCGTCGTCTTTCCAGTACTCCTTCGTTCCCGCGAGCAATCCGCTCAATGGCCCAGCCCGCAATGGATCGTCGAGCGCCACCATCGCTTTATATTTGGGATTGATCACATCCTCCCAGCTTTGCGGCAGCTCTTCCGGCTTTGAGCTTTTTGGTATTGTAGGAAAGCGCCATGATCTGCAGGCTCACCGTCGGCAGTGTCGGGTCGTGCAACAGCAGCGCGCCAGCTTGCACGGTGTTATACGGCTCGATCGCCCCCGCGGCGCGCAGCACCACCGGCGCGCCTTCGCTAAGAATCACATCAGTGCTTTTCTGGTCGCCTTGAAACTCGGTCAAGGTGCGGGCGATGATCTCGGAGCGCGTGCCCTGCCAATAGCTAGTTTTGATGTCCGGAAATCGTTTATTGTAAGCCGCCAGGATCGAGCGGATATGCTCGATATCCCAAATCGTATAGACCACCAACGAACCTTCTTTTTTTGCTTTCGGATATAAATCTTTGGCGAGCTTTTCGAAGCTCGGGTCAGTGGCGCCGGTGCTTTGCGCGAGCACGCCGGTTGACTCGATATTGAAACTGGCAAGCGCAATCAGCGCCAGGATTAGGAACCGCAGCTTTTTGTTCGTCATGTCGATCTCCTTGTCCGCGCCCGGCACGGTGTTTCAGGAAATTCTTGACGATCAGGATAATGACACGCTAAGCCCGCTCAATTGGCGGCTATATTACATCCGAATCGCCAGTCCAGTAAAAAGTTTCAGGAAGCATGGGGAGCAAGCTGCGGGCCAATCTCGTATTTTAACGAACCATCTATTCGGAATAGATATACCTGGGATAAACGCGAAGATTACGATAGCACTGAAAAAATCTAGCAGTATCGACTGCCGGTTTTGCGAGCAGCTTGCCTAAGCACTAGGCAGTGCACCCATCGAGTAATCTAAATTGCTCACGAAACTCCCGATGGCACCGTGGCGCGCCCCCGCCGCTTTTGCATGCCTGCAACATTGAAACCGTCGCCGACTCAGGCTATGTTCGCCGACATGAAAAGACAACTCACGCTCACCGTCAACGGCGCAGGACCACGAAGTTGAAGTCGAAGCCAATCGCTTACTGCTGCAAGTGCTGCGCGACACTCTCGATCTCACCGGCACCAAAGAGGGTTGCAGCATCGGCGTGTGCGGCGCGTGCAGCGTCATCATCGACGGCCGCTTGGTCAGTTCTTGCCTGACCCTCGCCGCCGGCTGCGTAGGCAAGAAGATCGAAACGATTGAAGGTTTGGCCAAAGACGGCAAGCTCCATCCGCTCCAGCAGGCGTTTATCGAATACGGCGGTTTTCAGTGCGGTATCTGCACTCCGGGTCAGATCATGGCTGCCAAAGCCTTGCTCGACGAAAACGCCAAACCCAGCGAAGAAGAAGTCAAAGAATGGATGTCGGGCAACCTGTGCCGCTGCACGGGGTATTATAAAATTCTTGAATCGGTGATGGCGGTGGTGGATGGCAAGACCGATCCCGACTACGCGTTTCGCAAGCGCGAGACCACCGCGAAGATTCAGAGCTTGGACGTTTATAAACCGGTTGCGAAAACGAGCTGATATCATCTCGAAGGGATAATGTCTCGCGCCAAGGCGCAACGGACCCCAAGTTCGGAAAGGCAGCAATCAGTTTTCCTTTGCGCCCTTGCGCCTGCGGAGATAATCCGAGAAAACAGCGAGCCGCATCAATCATGTCTAAATCAGAAAACTTCTCCGTCGTCGGCAAGCGCGTGCAGCGCGTCGAGGGCTTCGACAAAGTCACCGGCGATTCAAAATTCATCGCCGACATTCATTTGCCCGGCATGCTGACCGGCAGAATCCTGCGCAGCCCCTACCCCCACGCGCGCATCCGCGCCATCGACACCAGCAAGGCGGAGAAGCTGCGCGGCGTGCGCGCCGTGGTCACCGCCGAAGACACCCTCAAACGACCCTGGGGCGCGTTCTTCGCCGACCAATACATTCTATCCGTCGGCAAGACCCGCTATGTCGGCGAAGAGGTCGCGGCGGTGGCGGCCATCGATCCGGATATCGCCGAGGAGGCGCTGGATTTGATCGAGGTGGATTGGGAACCGTTGCCCGGAGTGTTCGACGCCGAGGAAGCGATGCACGACGGCGCGCCACTGGTGCACGACGACAAGCCCAACAACATCGCCATGCATCTGGATCTCGAACGCGGCAACATCGCTCAAGCCTTCGCCGACTCGGACATTATCGTCGAGGACACCTTCACCAGCATGCCGCAGTGGCACTGCTCCATCGAAACCATCGGCAGCGTGGTCGAGTACTCGCCCAACGGCAAATACACGATCTACATGAATACTCAGACTCTGTTTAACGCGCGCTATCGCATCGCCACGGCTCTCGGCGTGCCCGAGACCGACGTGCGGATCATTCAGAGCGCCGTCGGCGGCGGTTTCGGCGGCAAGTCGTGCGACGATAACAATGCGCTGGTCTGTGCCGTGCTCGCGCGCAAGGCCGGCAAACCGGTGCGCGTCATCAATACGCGCGAAGAAGAGTTCCTCGCCGGCTGCCGGCCGCGCGTGTTCATGAAGATCAACGTCAAGTTGGGGTTCAAGAAAGACGGCCGCATCCGTGCCAAAGAATTAAAAGTCATCGCCGACAACGGCGCCTACTCGGCCAAGGCGCCGGCGATCACCGGCGTCGCGGCGATGCGCCATGACACCTGTTACAAGTACTCCGACGTCAAGCTCGAAGCCAAGCTGATCTACACCAACAAGATTCCCACCGGCGCCTTCCGCGGCTTCGGCAATCCGTCGGCGGAATGGGCGGTGGAGCAAGCCATCGACTTGGGCGCCCACGCTCTCGGCATCGATCCATTGGAGATAGCCCGGATCAACGCCGCGGAAACCGGCTACGTCTCGCCCCATGGCAATCGCGTCACCAGCTGCGAGCTCAAGCAATGTCTCGACATGGCTGAGCAGATGATCGACTGGAAAGCCAAGCGTGCCAACAAAGCGCCGAATACGGGCTTGGGCTTGGCCTGCACCGTGCACGTCAGCGGCAAGCGCCATTTCGGCGATTACGACGGTAGCTCGGCGACCATCAAGATCAACGAAGATGGCAAGGCGCTGATCCTGAGCGGCGAAGGCGAATGCGGCCAGGGCGTGCATACGGCGATGTGCCAGATCGCCGCCGAAGAGTTGGGCGTGGCGGTGGAAGACGTGGAAATCTCCCGCGCCGACACCGATCTGACGACCTTTTGTCTGGGCGCTTTCGCCAGCCGCTTGACCTACGTCAGCGGCAACGCGGTCAAGAACGCCGCCACCAACGTCAAAGCACAGCTCTTCGAGCAAGCCGCCGAAATGTTGGAGGCCAACGCTGCCGATTTGATGTCGCGGGACGGCAGGATTTTCGTCAAAGGCGCCGAAGGCAAAGCGGTGACCGTCGCCGATGTCGCTCGTGCGCGCTTATTCCGCCACAACGGCGCGCCGATTGTCGGTTCCGGCAGTTTCGACGCCGACTCGGTGTTGCCCAGATAGCACGCGCTTCGGTAATGAATCGGGCGCTTACAATTACGGCGTGCAAGCGGCGCAAGTCCATGTCGACCCGCAAACCGGCCAGGTTAAAGTCTTGCAAATGGTCGTCGCCTCCGACTGCGGCACAGTGATCTATCCCATCGGCGCCGAAGGCCAGGTCGAGGGCGGTTTGGCCCAAGGCATCGGCTACGCCCTCACCGAAGGTTTGCAGATCGACGAAGGCCGGCCGCTCAATCCCAATTTTTCCGATTACCGCATCCCCTCCATGCGCGACATGCCGCCGTTACAGCATGCCTTCGCCGATTCCTACGAGCCAACGGGACCGTTCGGCGCCAAAGGACTGGGCGAACTCAACATGGACCCGACAGCCGCGGTTATCAACAACGCCATCTTCGACGCCGTCGGCGTGCGGGTGAAGACCCTGCCGATCACCCCGGAAAAAATCCTACGTGCGCTAAAGGAAAACAGAGCAACAAGTAAGCAGCACAAGAGCCATGATGAGAAAGACTTTTCACCACGATCACGAAGCACCATGCTTGAAGAATAATCATCCGACCGTTGTGGTGCATAGCTATTTGCGCTGTCCGCGCGAGAACAAGCATGATTAGATTCGACTACCAGGAACCGACGACGCTGAAAAAAGTCTTCGCCTTGATGGAAAAACATGGCGACGATGGCCGCGTCATCGCCGGCGGGACATCGTTGATCATCATGATGCGCCAGCGCTTGCTCACCCCCAAAGTGGTCATCAGTTTGGCGCGGCTGTCGAAGTTCGACAAGATCAGCTACGGCGCCAAAGACGGCCTGCGCATTGGCGCCGGTGCGCGCCATCGCGACATCGAGCTGTCGAAAGCCGTGCAGCAGCATTATCCCCTGCTCCACGAAACCTTTCGTAAAGTCGCCCAGCCGCGCATTCGCAACATGGGCACCGTCGGCGGCAACCTCGCCGCCGGCGATCCGCTGACCGATCCCGGCGCCAGCCTGATCGCTCTTGATGCCGAAGTGACGCTCACCAGTAGTAAGGGCCACAGAACATTGCCGTTGGATGAGTTCTTCATCGACTACTATCAAACAACCATGGAACCCGGCGAATTGCTGACTGAAATCCACGTCCCACCGCCGACCCGGCCCGGCTGGTCACATATCAAGTTCACGCCGCGCAGCGTCGAAGATTTCGCCACGGTGGGCGTGGCAATCACTCTGCGAACCAAGGATGGCATCTGCGAGGATGTGCGGCTCGGCCTCAATTCGGTTTCCTCGACGATAGTTCACGCTAAGAAAGCCGAAGCGATTTTGCGCGGCAAAGCCATCACGGACGAGCTACTGCGCGAAATGGGCGAAGTCGCCGCCAGCGAATGCGATCCCACCGACGACAACCGCGGCTCTGCCGAATACAAACGCGAGCTTGTGAAAGTCTTGGTCCCCCGCGCCGCGAACGAAGCAATTGCGCGCGCCGGTTGAACTTTCTCACCAAATAATTTGCTGACCACCGGGTCTCGGCCTACCACGCAGCAAGCTGTGGGGATTCGACCCAGTGAGCATGCTCTGAGCCCGCTGGCCGAGTAGAATTTACAATCTCCGAGAGTCGTTTCATGGCCAGCGACACCAAAGGTCTGCAGTTTCTCGTGCGCGCATTAGGTTCGCGCAACTTTCGGCTGTTTTTCTTCGGCCAAGCCGTGTCGTTGATCGGCACCTGGATGCAACTCATCGCCATGCGCTGGCTGGTCTATCGCTTGACGAAATCCGAGCTGACGTTGGGCATGGTGGGATTTATCAGCGACCTCCCGCTCTTTCTTCTCGTGCCCTTTGCCGGGGTGTTGGCGGACCGAATCAAGCGTGACCGGATCATGATCGTCACCCAAGCGCTCTCGGCGCTCCAGGCAGCGCTATTGGCGCTGCTCGTCTTCACCGATCAAGTGGCGGTCTGGCATGTGTTCGTTCTCGGCGGGCTGCTGGGCATCGTCAGCGCCTTCGATATCACTGCGCGCCAAGCCTTTATCGTCGACATCATCGAAGAAAGAGCGAACCTGCCCAACGCCATCGCCTTAAACTCTTTCATTTTTAACGGCGCATTACTGGTCGGTCCCGCCGTCGCCGGCATTCTCATCGCCTTGGTCGGCGAAGGGCCCTGTTTCGCCCTCAACAGCTTGAGTTATCTGGCGGTCCTAGGCGCGCTCCTCCTGATGAAAATTCCGGAAAAGACTTTTTCCGGCAGCCCGCTGGATTTCACGGCGGCGATCATGGAAGGCGCCGCGTACACGTTCGCTTCGGTGCCCATGCGATCCATCCTAATGCTGGTTGCGGCGGTCAGTCTTGTCGCCGCATCGTACACCCTGCTCATGCCGGTATTCGCCGAAGACATTCTGCGCGGCGGCCCGAAGGTCTTCGGCTATCTCATGTCCGCCACCGGCGTTGGCGCCCTCGCCGGCGCGATATTTCTCGCCTCGCGCAGGCGCCTCAAAGGGCTGGCCGAGATGATTGTGATCGCCGGCACACTCTACGGCGTCGGCTTGGTGGCGTTGTCATTCTCAGCTTCACTAGCGATCGCGTTGATCATCGCCCTGGTGCTGGGACTCTCCTTGATGCTGCAAATGGCGATCGAGCAACACCATCGTCCAGAGCATTGTCGACGACCAGAAACGCGGCAGGGTAATGAGCCTGTTTGTCATGGCGCGCCGCGGCATCGAATCCTGGGCAGCCTATTGTTCGGCGTTATCGCCGACTGGGTTGGCACACCCAGGACTTTGATGATCGGTGGCGCGTTCTGCCTGCTTGCGGTGGCTGCTTTAGGGTGCAATTCAACTCCAAAAACCTGCCGCTAAACGCTTCGACCACTCTAATACGGGAAGCAATCATTGGATCGACAACCTGCTACGGTGCGACCCGATGCGTTGCCGCATGGTGCCTGGATCGGCGCTGAACGGACGCCGGATAAAGTCACTTTGGCCTTTGCGGCAGATGCCGTATTCATGGCAGTCTGCTTTTCTTAAAATGCTCTCGATGAGACATCCGAGCCGCTTGGCGCTTGCGCCGTTGCAAGTTCTGACGTTTAGCATTCTGGTTCATCGTAGTGCCTCCATGCCATAGGTTACTGAACAGACTCCAAGCTTCTATCAAATACTCACTATCGAACAACAAAGTTCCATTGTAGGCCGGGTCTTAAACGTTGCCGTGTCAAACGTAAACGAGTCCGGAACCTGTCAAGTGCGCCAGGAAAATCTAGACGATTCCGAAGGTTTGAACTGGGGACCTTTGCGCTTCTGGCAGGTTTTGGCAGCATACACATCGTAGGACGGTTGAATGTTGGCGATCCGGTCTATCTGTCGGCTTTTCCTCGCGGCTTTTTAAGTAACGTCCTGAACGGAGCGCAGCGGTTGAACGGCTTGAACGTTTTGATCGGTTTCTTCCCTGTCCCTTTGCTTGCCATCCCATCCCGTTGACACGAGCTCTGAATCCGCTAGGGTTTTTATATTGGCTCAATGAAGCGAGCGGCAGACTTATTATTGAAGAAAGCTAGATTACGCAATGACACGAACAAAATATTTTCTCGCCGCGGTGCTCTTTCCCTTGACCCTGATTGCCTGCGCAGCGCAGCGCCCGGTACTTTATCCAAATCAACACTTGCAACGGGTTGGCAGCAGCGCGGCGGATCGGGACGTCAATGAATGCATGCAACGAGCTGAGGAATATGTTTCCTCGGATGCCGGCAGAGCAGCGTTGGAGCAGGCAGCGGTGAGTGGCGGTACCAGCGCGGCCGTAGGCGCCGCGGCCGGAGCAGCCGGCGGCGCGGTATGGAGTCGCGCCGGGACGGGCGCCGCAGCGGGCGCTGCCGGCGGCGCAGCTGCCGGTGTCACGCGCGGCCTAATTCACGGTCTCACGCGTAAGCAAAGCCCGAGTCCGGTTTACAAGAGTTTCGTCAATCGCTGTTTACGCGAGAAAAACTACGATCCGATCGGCTGGCAATAGACCGCGGCGTCGAACAAGAGCAAGATGAAAGATTGACCTTCAACAACGAAATGACCGGCGCTTCCAGCATCGACTGAAGCGAGCCGAACTGCTTCAACAACTGCCGCGCCAATTCAACTGCCTTCGTGCTTTTGACGCCAACCCGAAGCAATATCGTGACAAGCTCCGCATTTTCAGCGCCCGCGCGCCCTTGCACAACCGCCGTTCCCGTGTGCGTTCATCCTGAGATCATTATGCGATACTAATCGTTGTAACTTTCATACGTCGGGGTGATTGATTTGGTTCAAATCGCTCCGCTTCCTTCAAACGCGGCGCATGCGCAACTATCGTGCGCAATTATCGGCGAAGCTTGATTCACTGAATCTCTACAGATATTCTCCGCCTTATGAAACAAACGCATCCGTGTCACTATCAATGGCCGGCTCTACGAAGAAGAGGTCGAGCCGCGCATTTTGCTCGCCCATTTTCTGCGCGAGACCATCGGACTGACCGGCACCCATGTCGGCTGCGTCATCGGCGAATGCGGCGCCTGCTCGGTGCTGCTCGACGGCAAAGTGGTCAAGTCTTGCCTGCACTTCGCGGTGCAGGCCGACGGGCGGGAGATCACGACCATCGAAGGCTTGGCCAAAGACGGCGAGCTCAATCCGGTGCAGGAAGCGTTCGTCAAGAATTACGCCTTTCAGTGCGGCTATTGCACGCCGGGCATGGTGATGACCAGCCACGCGCTGCTTGCAGAAAAACCCCAATCCATCGGAAGAGGAGATCCGCAAAGCGCTGGCCGGCAATCTGTGCATGTGCACCGGCTATGTGCAGATCGTCGACGCGGTGAAAGACGCGGCAAAGGGAATGAAAAATGGCTAAGTTCGTAGGCAACCGTTCACGCAGCAAAGAAGGGCCGCGCCATGTCACCGGCCGCGGTCTTTTCACCGATGATTTCACAATTGCCCGGCATGCTCCAGGCGATGATTCTGCGCAGTCCGCACGCCCATGCGAAAATACTTTCCGTCGATGCCTCGGAAGCGCTCAACCAGCCCAACGTGTTTGCCGTGGTCACCCCCGACGATGTCAAAAAACTGACCAAGCCCTTCAAGCCCGGCCGCTATGCCGCCGGTTTGAAAAGACCAATTGACGAGTACGCCGGCGCCGTCGACAAGGTCCGCTATGTCGGCGAGCCCATCGGCGCGGTGGCGGCATGGGATCGCGGCACGGCGGAAGATGCTCTCGAATTGATCCAAGTCGACTACGAGCCGCTGCGCCCCAACGTCGACGTGCACGAAGCGATCAAGCCGTCGTCGGCGGCTTTATTCGACGAGCTCGGCACCAATCTGGCCTGGACCGGTTCGCTGCAATACGGCGACATCGACGCTGCGTTCAAGTCCGCCGATCGCGTCGTCACCGAGAAATCTGAAAATTCATCGCTACAGCTCGACGCCGTTGGAACCCTTCAACGTCATCGCCTCCTTTGACGCCGCGAGCAAACGCTTGACCGTGTGGGTGACGGCGCAGGTGCCGGAAGTGATTTACGACGGCCTGCGCGAAGCGCTTGGGGCTGCAAGACGTTCGCGTGATCATTCCCGATGTCGGCGGCGGCTTCGGCCAGAAGATTCATTTGATTCGCAAATACGTCGTGCTGGTGTCGCTCTTGGCGATGAAAACCGGCCGGCCGGTGAAATGGATCGAGGACCGCACCGAGCACATGATGGCCGGCGGCCATGCCTGCGCTCAGGAAGTCGAAGCCGAAGCGGCGGTGAAGAACGACGGCACGGTGCTCGGTCTCAAATTCAAAGAATATGATGACGTCGGCGGCTCGATCAGCACGCTGACGATTCACTTCACCAACAAGCTCAACAATCTGTCGAACACCTACAAGACGCCGGCCATCTACATGGAAGGCAATGCGGTGGTGACCAACAAGTGCCCGGTCATTCCCAACCGCGGCATCGGCAAGCCGGGCATGTGCTTCATCTGGGAACGGATGATGGACCGGGTGGCCCAGGCGCTGAACTTGAGCCCCATCGAAGTGCGCCGGAAAAATCTCATCCAGGCCAACGAGATGCCCTACACGCACCATCAGCGGCAACGTCTACGACAGCGGCGATTACCCCGGCCTGCTGAAAACGCTTTTGGAGAAAATCGACTACGACAAGCTGCGCGAAGAGCAGAAAACAAGCGCGCGAACAAGGCAAGCTGATCGGCATCGGCATCGTCATCGGCGTCGAGCCCGGCGGGCGCAATGCGGCGCGCGACATGGCGATCTTTCCCGAGATGAAAGAACCGCCCGGCTCCGGCGGCGTCAACGGCGCGAAAATTAAACTGGAGAAAAACGGCACGCTGTCGCTCCACTTGGGCTCGCCCAACTGCGGCCAGGCGCATGAGACGACGACGGCGCAGGTCGCCGCCGATATTCTCGGTTCGACGCCGGATAAGATTCAGCACCAGCATCCCCTTCGACAGCGATCTGTCGTCCTGGGGCGTGGCCGCGGCCAATAGCGGCAATAACTTTCACTTATACGATATCGGCGCGATCCACGGCGCAGCGACCAAGCTGCGCGAGAAGATTCTCAAGCTCGCCGCTTTCAATCTCAAAGCCGAACCGTCCGAACTGATCATTGAAGACAGCGTCGTGAAAGTCCCCGGCGCGGCGGCGAAACAAATCACCTTCGCCGAGTTGGGCCGCATCGCCTACAACAACCAGCATCTGATCCCCGACGACATGGAACCGGGGCTAGAGGCGACCTTCTACTACATGTTTCCCCACGCCAAACCGAACATCGTGCCCGGCGCCGACCGCAAGGTGCGCGCGCAGTTTACCTTTTCCGCCGGCGCCCATGCGGCCATCGTCGAAGTCGACAAGAACACCGGCGCGGTGCATGTGCTGCGCTATTTGATCGTCGGCGACAACGGCACGGTGATCAATCCCGATGTCGTCAACGGCCAGGTTTACGGCTCGGCGGCCCACGGCATCGCCGTCGCCCTGGGCGAGGGTTTCATGTACAGCCCCGAGGGCCAGCCGCTGACGATCACCTATCTCGACTACGGCAAATGCTCGACGGCGGAGACGCCGCGCGTCGAAGTCATCCATCAGCCCTCGCCGTCGCCGTTCACCTCGCTGGGCCAGAAAGCCGCCGGCGAAGGCGCGGCGATCCCCTCGCCCGCCGCCATCGCCAGCGCCGTCGAGGATGCCTTGCAGCCCTACGGCGTGAAAGTTTGCGAGTTGCCGATCACACCCGAAGCGGTGTGGCGCTTGATCAATCACAATCCGGAAAAAGAGCGGAGGACTTTCTAGTCATGATTCCCGGCTCTTTCGAATACTTTGCGCCCCGTTCTCTCGACCGATGCGGTAAAGTTCCTGGCGGATCATCGCGACGATGTAAAAATTCTCTCCGGCGGGCAGAGCTTGCTGCCGCTGATGAAGATGCGCTTGTCAAAGCCCGCCTACATCGTCGACATCGGCCGCATCCCCGGCTTGGATACGATCAGCGAAGACGGCAACAATCTCATCATCGGCGCGCTGGTCACCCACGAACAGATCGAATATTCCGACCTGCTCAAGGTTAAATGCCCGCTGCTGCCGCAAACCGCCACGACCATCGCCGACGTGCAGGTGCGCAACCGCGGCACCATCGGCGGCAGCATCGCCCACGCCGATCCGGCCGGCGATTGGCCGGCTGCGGTCATCGCCCTTGACGCCGAGATTCGCGTCTTCGGTCCCAGCGGCGAGCGTTGGGTCAAGTGTGACGACTTCTTTCTCGGCTTGCTTGATGAGTGTGCTCGGAACCGGATGAGATCGTCACTGGAATCAAAGTGCCGGTGACCGGCAGCGACAAGACCGCCTATCAGAAAGCCGCGCCACGCTCTTCCGGCTTCGCCGTCACCGGCGTCGCCGTGCGTTTGGCGGTCGATGCCGCCGGCACATGCAGCCGCGCGGCCATCGGCATCACCGGCGTCGGCGACAAGGCTTACCGCCCCGAGCGCACCGAGCAGATGTTAACCGGCAAGAAGCTCGACGCGAAATTGATCGAGGACGCGGCCGCCGAGTCGACGCGCAATATCGAAGTCATCGAAGACATCAACGGCTCGTCGGAATACCGCGCCCATCTGACTCATGTCTACGTCGTTCGCGCGATACAAGAAGCATTGAGCCGATAGCGGCAACCTACGGCAATTGATGTGGAGGCGCAGCATGCTGCGCCCTGGCCTTTTCACATAACCTGGCGGCGCAGGTAGGCGCTGATGTAATCGACAATCGTCACCAAAATGTAAATCGCTATGATTAAGGTCAGCAACTGCTGCTCAAAAAATAAGCTGATGGCGATATGGATGCGCTGGCCTAAACCGCCGGCGCCAACCAGCCCCAACACCGCGGCCATGCGAATGTTAACTTCCCAGCGATAAAGCGTGTAGGAAATAAACTGCGGCAGCACCTGCGGCACGATGCCGTAGAATAATATTTGCAACCGATTCGCCCCGGTGGCTTGGAGCGCTTCGATGGGCTGGGAATCGACGTTTTCCAGCACTTCACCGAAGAGTTTGCCAAGCACGCCGCCGGTGTGAACGCCGAGGGCGAGGACCCCCGGAAACGGCCCGAGGCCGACGAGAAATACAAAGATCAACGCCCACACCATCTCCGGCACCGTGCGCAGTATATTGAGCAGGCTCTTCGCCGCGAGATAGGGCACGATGCGCGCCTTGCGCCGCCAACCCTGTTTGGGCTCCATCTCATAGAGCAAACCGGAAAATATTAAGTTGCGCGAAGCGAAAAATACCACTGACAGCGCGATGGCCACGGCCAGGAGCGTTCCCATGAAGGAAATCGCGAAGGTCTCAATGCTCCCCTTCATCGCCTCGTGCAAGACGTTGGGCGAAAGATCCGGTGGCAGCAATTTTTTTATGTAGATGAGGATCTGTCCGAAGCTGTCGGCGCTGAAGAGCTGCGCCAGATCGATGCCCGCGCCGCGATAGCTCCAGATAAGAAAGGCGCCAAAGGCCAAACCGATGGCAGCGTTCTTCCATGTCGAGGGCGTGGCAGCACGGGCGCGGGTCGGCGGAATCGTCTCACAAGCGTTCGGCAGCGGCGACGGGCTCATAGCATGGCACGCACTTTCGCGCTCAAGTAATCCACTGCGGCAACCATCAGAAACAACATGATCAAGATCGTCAGCACTTCATTGAAATTGAACATGCGCATGGAGATTTCGATCTGCTGGCCCAAGCCGCCGGCGCCGACCAAGCCTAAAATTGCCGAGGCGCGCACAGCGCACTCCCAGCGATACAGCGTATAGGAAACGAAATTGGGCAGCGCCTGGGGAAACCAGCCATAGAAAAACACCTGCAGCTTATTTGCCCCGGTGGCCTGCAACGCTTCCAGAGGCCGGGAATTCACCGACTCGAAGATCTCTGAATAGACTTTGCCGAGCATGCCGCCGTAGGCGACCCCGATGGCGAGCACGCCGGGAAACGGCCCCAAGCCGACGGCGCGAACGAACATGAAGGCCCAGACGAATTCCGGTATTGAGCGGAATAGACTCAGCAAGCCGCGCGCGACCAGATAGATGCCCTGACGTAGACCCCGGCGTAGGGGCGCGCCTTGGAGCTCGGCATCGTTGAGGATGCCGCCGACGACCAGCGTATGGGTGCCCAACAGTCCGAGTGGAAAACCGATCAGAACCGCGATCGCCGTGCCCCAGATAGAGATTTGAATAGTCTCTAAAGCCGGACGCAGCATCAAGGATAGAAAATTCCACGAGACCTCCGGCGGAAACATGCCGGTAAGAAATTTCCCCAACGACGCGCGCCCGCGGTTGGAAAAAAACAGCTCCGGCTCGATCCCCGCCCTTCTCCAACTGTCGACGAATACTATTACGAAGAGAGCCGCGAAAAGATAGGGAAAGTAGGCTTTAGCTGAGCGAAGGGTAAGCGATGGGCTCGATGGTTTCACGCGCGGTCTCGGTCACGGCAGGGTCGCGAAAATTGCCGGAGTACAAATCCTCTAACATATCCTCGCCGATCTTGTCAGGGGACAGATCGAAAGTTACCCGGCCCTGCTTGATGCCAACGACGCGAGGGAAATAGGCGAGCGCGAGGTCGACACTGTGCAGGCTGACCAGCAAAGTCTTGCGCGTGTTTTGGCTGATATCGACCAACAGCCGAACAATCGACGAAGCCAGGGTGGGGTCGACGGATGAAACCGGCTCATCGGCAAGAATAACTTCAGGGTCCTGCACCAAGACACGGGCGATCGCGACTCGCTGCTGTTGGCCGCCGGAGAGCTCATCGGTACGCTCAAAAATCTTCTCGGGGATTTCCACTTGGCTGAGCGCGCTGTGGACAAGTTCGACATCGGCTGGCTTGCACAAAGACAAGAGCGACCGCAGCGTCGGCCAGCGGCCCAATTGGCCGGCTAGGACGTTATGAATCACGCGCAGGCGCGGCACTAGATTATGCTGTTGGTAAACGCTGCCGATGCGGCGCCGCACATGGCGTAAACGCTGGCCATGCAATAAGTCAATATCTTCGCCGTCAATATAAAGTTTTCCCGAAGTCGGCCGGAGCGTGCAGTTGAGCAGACGAAACAGCGTGGTCTTGCCGGCGCCGCTGGGACCGATCAGGGCGACTTTCTCGCCCTGATCGATCTTTAGATCGATGCCGTCGAGCGCCACCTGAAGGCGGCCAAACTCCTTGCGTACGGATTCGAGTTGATATTGCCGGGCCGGGGTGTTCACGCGATTTACTTGAACAGGCCAGCCGCCACCGCCGCCTCTTCGATGCCCTTCCAGTCCGCATCCTTGGCGACGATGTAGCCCTTGGTGCGGTGCAGGTCGAGAAGCTTTTTGTCGTCGGGTTTGTTGTAGTCGAGTTTGAGAAACGCTTTGGTGATTTTTTCGACCGTAGCCTTGTCGACACCGGCGCGCACGGTCCAGACGTAATCGACATAAGGCGGCGTGGTCCAGAAAATATTCACCTTGCTGGTATCGACCTTTTTGGTTTCGACGAGCTTATCCCAAACCAAGAAATTCAACGCGCCGGCATCCACCTGGCCGGATTCGACCCAAGCGGCAGTCGCATCGTGGGCACCGCTAAAGCTGAACTTGGAAAAATCTTTTTCCGGGTTGACGCCGCCTTTGATCAAGAAGTAGCGCGGCATCAGATGCCCGGAAGTGGAACTGACGCTGCCGAATGCAAAGGTTTTGCCCTTTAAATCTTTCAGACCTTTGATGCCCGTGTCCTTTCGGGTGATAAAGTGGCTCTTAAACTCGGCGTCCTCTTTGCGCATGATGACACGGTGCGCGCCTTTGGCCTGCTTGGCAGCTTGCACAGACGTCAAGCCGCCGTACCAAACCATTTCCAGGCGATTGGCGGCGAGACCTTCAACCGTCGCGGCGTAATCGACCACGGGAGTGAATTTGACTGGAATGCCGATCTCCTTGGTCAAATAATCGGCAAACGGCGCATAGATGCGCAGCATCTCCTGCGGGTTTTCATCGGGAATCGCCGATATTCGTAATTCCTTCAACCCCTGGGCTTGCGTGCTAGCCCAACCCAAAGAGATTGCCAGAGCCGCCGCAAAAAATACTACTCGCTTCATGATCTCCCCCTTATAAATATCGCTCACAATCGTGACCCATGTTAGATAACAGAGACAGCCTATAAGTCAAATCGATTTTATCTATCGGTGCCGAGCGAACAAAGGCAGCGGCTACGCTCCCGTGCAATAGCCGGTTGCCCAGGACGTGCAAGCCGTCCGGCGGCGCGCTAACTTTGCGCTTTCAGAAAATCCATCACGGCTTCAGGATGCTCCTCGGCCTTTTTAACAGTCGTCCAGTGCTTGATCACGTCGCCTTTGGGATCGATCACGACCGTGGAACGGATCGTGCCCTGCACCTCTTTGCCGTACATCATCTTCTTGCCGAAGGCGCCGTATTTTTTCATCACCTCGGTCTTGGGATCTGAAAGCAATATGAAGGGCAATTTATAACTTCTCGACGAACTTGTTGTGGGACTCGATGCTATCCTTACTGACACCGAGAACGACCGTTCCGGATTTCTTCAATGCAGCATTCAAATCGCGAAATCCGCAGGCTTCTTTGGTGCAACCGGGCGTGTTGTCCTTTGGATAAAAATAAATCACCACGGTTTTGCCTTTGTAGTCGTCCAGTGAATGCGTCTTGCCATCGTTGCCTTCCAGGCTAAATGCCGGCGCTTTCTTGCCTTCTAAACTTGCCATCGGTTTATTCCTCCTAGACTTGTCGAACGGATATTCAAAACGCTGATGAATTATTTAGCACCGCCGGTCAAACTAACGAAACCCGCTCGGCCTTGTGCGCCATCGCGCGTATCGGATCGTAGTCGTGATCATCGGCGGCGGTAAAACGCAACCATCGGCCATCCGCGAGGACCTTGCGGCCAGCGGGATCGAGATGCATCTCGACGAGCAACTGGCGCAGCGCCTGCCGTTGGGATGCCGCAACCTGGCGCGAGATCACCCAGGGCGGAATCGGACTCGGCCCGATGGTGTCGATCACGCGAATTTCATCCGCTAGATCATTTCGCTGGCCGCCGAGCCACTCCAACACGGTGCTGTCGATGGCCGCGCCGTCGACGGCTCCCGATAAGATCATTTGCAACGACTTGGTATGGGCGCCGGCTTCCACCGCCGCGGCAAAAAAATTATCGATTTCACCGAGATCGAAGAGATGCGCGCGCACGACGTTGAAACCGGAATGGGAACGCGGCTCGTTGTAAGCCCAGGTCGCGCCACGGAGGTCACGGAAAGATCGGCAAGCGCTGTCCCGCCGCACCACCACATCGGAGAAATACACCGGTCTGGATCCGTAGCGCTCTCCCACCGGTATCGGCACGGCGAGCAACTCCATACTGCTCTCGGCAAGGTCGGCCTTGTGGACGTAGGGTAATCCACAGAGCCAAAGCACTTGAATCTCGCCGCGATCGAAGAGCGCTTCACGCTCCTGCCAGGGCATGCCGGTCACATACTCCGTCGGGACATTGAGCTTCCCTTGCAGATACCCGGCGATAGCTCGACAGAAATCTTCGGTGTTCTCCGCCATGCAGGAAGCGAGCTTTAAAGGATTCATCGAGGCGGAACTGCTACTCGCTGACCGTCACGCCACGCCAAAAGGCAACGTAGTTTTTAATCGAGCCCGCCGCCTCTTTGGGTTCTGGATAAAACCAAGCGGCATCTTGGTTGACCTGGTCGCCCACCTTGACGTGATAGTAACTGGCCAGCCCTTTCCAGGGACAAGTGCTGTGGGTGTCGCTCGGCGCGAAGCAATCTTTCTTGATCGATTCCGGCGGAAAGTAATGGTTGCCTTCGACGACGATGGTTTCGTTTGATTCGGCGACAACCGTATTCTTCCAAACTGCTTTCATGATCAATCCTTTCGATTTACTACGGGTCAGTCAGTGACGCAGCGAAACTTGGCGAACACATAGGGATAGTGCGCTTGATACCAATTGCGAAAACTTGGCCGCAGCAGTGCCGCATCGGTGGCCCAGGACGCGCCTTTGACGACAAAATGTTTGCCGTCGAAAAAATCCTTGGAATAGTCGGGATAGGTCGTCATGTAGGGCGTGAACCCCGGCAGCGGTGCAAACGGTGTATCGGTCAGCTCCCAACCATTGCCGACCAGCTCTTGAACTCCCCAGCGGCTAGCACCCGCGGGATGTGAACCGACCGGCTGCGGCGACCATGCGCCAAAGTTGAAGTTGCCATGGCGGGCCGCAGGCTCGGCATCGCCCCAAGGATACGCCGACTCCCGTTCGTCTGGACCGTAGTAGGCGGCGCGCTGATATTCGGCCTCGGTCGGCAAGCGCTTGCCGCGCCACGCGGCATAGGCACGCGCTTCAGCCAGACTTACGTAGACCGGCCAACTGGCAACTTGCTCCAGCGGAAATTGGTCGAACATCGCACGGTATGACCAGGTGTCATCCTGTTTGAACCAACCGGTCGGATGTTGTTTCTTCTCAAGTTCTTTCCAGTGCCAATCATCCTCGCGCCAGTAGCGGCGCGCCGCGTAGCCACCGGAAAGAACAAACTCGAGATATTCGCCATTGGTAACCGGCAAAGAGTCCATCGCGAAGCCTGCGACATCAACCGTGATCTCGGAGAACTCATTGTCCCAGCCAAAAGTGATATCTTCTAATCGCGCCCCCAACCGGGCTCTGCCTGGGGGAATGCGAATACTCTCCGCTCTTGCGGCGCGCCCGAATGCGTAACGGGCAAGACTCGCGCGGCCGAACTTTATCGCCGGGCGCCATCTGCTGCATCATGTAGAGCAAGGTCTCTTGATGCATGTATTCATGCTCCAAGATCAGCTCAAAGACGCGCCCGCCTTGGGCCAACAGATCGGTAGAACGGCAATAGCCGAGCGCATCAGTCGACTCTAAGAGAGAGCGCCGGACTTTGTCACGATACTCGAGGGTCTCACCAAGGCTGGGCCATTGATCCGGTACTTCCGGGTGCCAGTGGCATTCGCCGGTGTCGACGTCGGGATCGATGCCGCGGCAGAACAGATCGTCAAAATAAGCATTGAACAGACGGCCAGTGCAGAATGCCGCCGCAAACCTGGTTCCAGGAAAACGCCGGCAAATGACCGATATAAAAAATAAACGGATGACGCCAAACGATCGGCTTGGTCAAACGTTTGGCCGGTGCCAACGATGGCGAAAATCTTGTCTGAACGCGCCCAGGCATCGACCAACCTGTCACGCAACTGCTCGGCAGCGCTCGGACCGCGGCTCTTTAACGGCAGTGCCATAACTCGGTACCTCCATTAATTAGCTATATACTAAATAGGAATTAGCTATGTAAGACCGCGGAGGTAAAATTTCGATGAAAAAAATGCCGCAGATTATCGGTGTTTGAGAAAATCGCGGAAAGCTTGGGCGATGGGATGGAACGGCCGGCGGCTATGAAAGACTTGGTAGAAGTTGCGTTCGAGTTTCAGGCCACGGATCGGCACTTCGACGATGCTGCCTTGATCGAGCTCATGGCGAATCGAGATGCGCGATAAAATCGAAAAGCCGTAACCGGCCATCAGGGCTCCCTTGACGGCTTCCGTGCTGCCAAGCTCCATGGTGATGTTCAAAAGGTCGTGGGCGGGCGGTTTGCGTTTGACCGAGCAATTGCCGGATGGAATCCAACGTCCCCGAGCCATGTTCGCGTGAAATGAATCGTTCACTGCGCAGGTCCGCGACTTCGATCGCTTTACAGCGGCTCCATGGATGGCCTTTGGGCACGGCGACGACCATTTCGTCATCCCAAATCTTTTCGAAACTAAGTCTAGGATCGTCGCCTTTGAAGCCGACGAAGCCGATCTCGACCTTGCCATCCAAGAGATCGGCGACCACACCGGCGGAATCGCCAATGCGCAGGATCGGTTTTACCTGGGGAAACTTTTTGATGAACTCGCCGAGCTTTTGCGGCAGGAGATATTCGCCGGGAATGCTGCTGCCGCCGACCCAAAGCTCGCCGCTGAGAGTGCCGTGAAATTGCTCCACCGCGGCGACGGTTTCGCGTTTGAAGGCGAGTAGATTCTTCGCCCGTTCGGCGAGCATGAGGCCCAACGGCGTCAGACTGATCTTGCCCGGCATGCGGTAGAGCAGTTTGCCACCCACCGCTTCTTCGAGCTCTTGGACATGAGCGCTGATGGTGGGCTGGCGCAGCGAGAGCAGCTCGGCAGCCTGAGAAAAACTCTTATGTTCAGCGACCCAGTAGAAAATTTCTAATTTGTGGAGATCGAGGTCGGCTTTGATTTTCGCCATGGAACAGGAAAAGCTTTGTCGCTGAGGGAGCGCGCCATTACAAACAATCGGCCGCGCTCCCTCAGCTAGGGTTTGACTACTTACTTACCGAGGAATTCCAACACTTCCGCCGGATGGGCGCCGGCGTCAGTGACAGGAATCCAATGCTTCTTAATCGTGCCATCGGGGCCGATCAATGCGGTCGAGCGGATCGTCCCTTCCGAGACTTCGCCCGCGGCATTTTTGCGCGGTCCCCAGGCGCCATAGGCTTTCATGGTTTCTTTCTGCTGGTCGGCTAAGAGCACGAACGGCAGGTTGAACTTGTTGATGAACTGATTGTGAGAGTCGATGCCATCCGGGCTGACACCTACAACCACGGTATTGGCTTTCGTCACGGTATCGATAGCGTCGCGGAACCCGCACGCTTCTTTGGTTCAGCCAGGTGTGTCGTCTTTCGGATAAAACCACAGAATGACGTTTTTGCCGGCGTATTCCGCCAGCGAATGTTGCTTGCCGTCGCTCCCCGCCAAAGTGAACGCCGGCGCTTTTTGCCCTTCAAGTCCTGCCATGAAGCACCTCCGTATTAAGATAGTGTTTGTCTATCACACCGATAATCTATCTATCAATGATCGAGGACCGGCCATTGGCATTGTCAACGGCAATGCTTGACGGTATATTTTCGCAACTATGGCAAAGCGATCGACCCTATCGGATTTGCACGAACGCCAAGGGGCGACTTTTATCGAACGGGACGGCTGGCTATTGCCCGACCATTTCGGCGATCCGGCGAGCGAGTACAATTCGGTTCGTGAATCCGCCGGCCTGTTCGACCTCGCCAATCGCGCCATGCTGCAATTCACCGGCGAGGACCGGCTATCCTATCTGCAAGGCATGCTATCCAATGATCTGCGCCCGCTTAAAATGTTCGATGGCCAGCAGGCGACGATTCTGACGCAGCAGGGCAAGGTGGTCGCCGATGTTCGCGTACTCTGCTCCTTGAACTCTTTTTACCTGGATTTCTGGGAGCCGCTCAAGGAAAAGATTCTCACCCATCTCAATCGCTATCTGGTCGCCGATGACGTAGAGATCCATGATCCCAATGAGCAATGGAAAATGCTTTCGCTGCAAGGGCCGCGGGCGCAAGTGATGCTTGATCAAGTGTTTGCCAATGCCGAGCTGCCGGCGCACGCGAATCACCATGGCATGGTGCAATTCGACGGCACTCCGGTCTGCGTCGTGCGCGCCGATCGCACGGGCCATGACGGCTTCGATCTGATCGTGCAAACTTCTCAGCTCCTAACCTTTGCCCAACGCCTGACCGAGCTCGGCGCGGCCTGGGTCGGCGCACAGGCGCAGAATATCTTGCGCGTCGAAGCCGGTATGCCTCGTTACGGCGTCGATTTCTCCGAAGATAATCTGCTTCTTGAAGTTGCCCTGGATGACGCCGTGAGTTTCACCAAGGGCTGTTATTTGGGCCAGGAAGTCGTCGAGCGCATCCGCTCGCGCGGCCATGTCAACAAGAAGCTATGCGGGCTCTTGCTCGATGGCGACACCCCGGCAAGCCCTGGCGACAGGATCAGCGCCAGCGGCAAAGAGGTTGGCCAGATTACCAGCTCCGTCGCCTCCCTCGCCCTCCAGCGGCCTATTGCCTTGGGCTATGTCAACAAGGACTGCTGGACGCCGGGCACCAAGTTGGCGGTAAGCCATGGCGGCAGTGAATTCGCGCGCGACGATAACCTGCAAGACCGATCGTCCCCGCTGCACACCCTGGCCCTTGAATCCATGTCTCAACTCCGTATATTAGGCGGAAATTTGCTCCAGCTCAGAAAGGAACTTCGGCAATGGCCAATTTCGTAAAAGTCTGCAAAACCGATGAGGTCAAAGGCGGTTGCGGCAAAAGCTTAGAGATCGACGGCAAAGCCATCGGCGTGTTCAATGTCGACGGCAAGTTCTACGCGATCAACGATGTCTGCGGCCACCGCGGCGGCCCGCTCGCCGAAGGCGAGATGGATGGCACCACCGTGATCTGTCCCTGGCATGGCTGGCGCTACAACGTCACCACCGGCGAAAACGAATTGTTGCCGGCTCTGCCCACGGAAAAGTATGAAGTCCAGGTCGAAGGCGACGACGTACTGGTCGATTTAGGTTAGTCTAATCCACAATAAAGCAGTGGAGGCCCGCAGCTTGAATCAAGCTCGCGGGCCTTTTGTTATGCGGTGAATACGTTGTTGAGCTGACCGGTTCAGTAAAGCGCTCTTGCTTTTTCCGTCATTCCCGCGCACGCGGGAATCCAGGTTCACCGAAACGACACACATTGTTATTTCAGATAAGCCCGAATGTAGTCGTTAAGCGCGTCCTTGGTGCTGTCGAAGGCGAGCTCATGCCAGGGCACTTCTTTGGGCGCAAAGATTGCGGCATCGGTCGACTCGTCCGCAGCCGTCATCGTGCCGCCGACCACTTCCGCCGTGTAGACGACGATGACATTGGGCGAACGTGGATAGGAGTAAACGTTAAGCAGCGGCCCAAGCTTGACGTCGAGCAAACACTCTTCTTTGGTCTCACGCACCGCCGCATCTTGCACGCTCTCGCCGCGGTCGACGTAACCGCCGGGAAACACCCACTTGCCCAGTGCCGGTTCGACGCCGCGTTTGAGCAAAACGATCCCGCCGTTCAACGTGAATACCGTGCCGGCGACGACCTTGGGGTCCTGGTAGAAAATAAACGAACAGGCCTGGCAGACCAGCCGCCTCGGCTCGCTCGTTTTGACGATCTTCTTATCCAATCCGCCGCCACACTTCGGACAAAATCGGTACTCGATATGGCCGTGCCCGTGGCCGGCGTGATGCGCCTGATGATGATCTGCTGCCATGGTTGGTTATCTAGCGCAGATCGCGTTGAAACAAAAGACGAATCCTGTAAGTTAACCGCATGCTGCGCGCGGTCATTTTCGATTTCAACGGCATCATCGTCGACGACGAGCCGATCCATTTCGAACTGTTCCAAAAGGTTCTTGCCGAAGAAGGCATTGAGCTGACTAATGACGCCTACTATGCCCGCTATCTGGGCTTCGACGACCGTGGCGCCTTCAGCTTCGGTTATCGCGAGCACGACCGGCCCTTGAGCCAACTGAAGCTGGCGGAGTTAATCGCGCGCAAAGCCGTCTACTACCAGGAAGCGATCCGCAATCATGTGGCGATCTTTCCCGGCGTCAAGAAACTGGTCGCCGATTTGGCGCAAAGTCTGCCGCTGGCCGTCGCCTCGGGTGCCCTGCGCAACGAGATCGAAACCATCCTGACCACCGCCAACTTAATCCATCACTTTAAGGTGGTCGTCAGCGCCGAGGACGTCGAACGGGGCAAGCCGGAACCGGATATTTTTTTGCAAGCGCTGGCAGCATTGAATGCGCACGACGGTAACCCCATCCAAGCGAATCAATGCGTCGTCATCGAAGATTCCAAAGAGGGCATCAAAGGCGCCCGCCGCGCCGGCATGAAGTGTCTGGCGGTCACCAACTCCCATGCAGCTGAACTGCTCGGAGAAGCTAACCTGATCGTGAAAAGTCTCGATGAAGTGGGGCTGGCCCGACTAGCTCAGCTTTGTCCATAGCCAGAATTCTGAACCACGTTGAGTAAGATGTTGGGAATCTCCCCTTTGAAAAAAGGGGCGATTTTACGCGATCAACGCGGCGAATTTTTCAACGAACTATTGGGGCCGGACGCTATTGACTGGCCGACACAAAGACACCAGTCTGGTGAAAGGCAACCGTGAGCAGTCTCGCATGTACTGAATACCACTGGCCGCGCTTGCCGCGCGACACTACCACAGCGATAGCTTCAAGCGTTGCATCACGAAATTTAAATACCTGGTCAATCTCAAGAGCAATATCCGAATAAAAACTTATCCCGGTCAAAGAGAGGTCGCGCATCTTAACCGTCATGCTTTGGGCCTGTCCGATTGGATGAATGGTGGCGAAGTGGCTCTTCACGATGCGCGGCGTAGCGCGCCGGCCGAAGAGTTCGCGCCCAAAAGCACCTGGCTTTGGCGACGCGTACAACGGACTGCGGCAGCGCTCGCAGCGCGTATCCGGCCGGATCAACTTCGGCAGCGCTGTATTGCAGTAGGGGCACTGACCGGCTTTCCCTTCGCGCGCTTGGGGCGCAGGGCTCGGCCGTCCTGTCGACCCGGCAGCCGGCCGTGCGCCAGCGCTATTCGCGGTTCTTTTCGCCCTCTCGCGGGCGGCGGTCTGCGCCGCCTGAATCCGTTGCAGCAAATACAAGCGATCGTACTTAACCCGTTTCGATTCATCCTTGAGCACCGCGTAGGCTTCGTTGATCTGTGCCGCGACATCGTGATCGCCGCCCAGATCCGGGTGCATCTTCATCGTCACCATTAGCGTGCGATAACTTGCTTTGATCGTATCGACCGATGCGTTGTGCTGAACTCGAAGAATAATGTAGTAGTTGGGAAGGTTTTTAGCCATGCGCGCAGATGTGCCTTTATGCATCTATCGGCTCAAACATGGAATTCTTTAGGAAGGTGTTCAACAAAAAAGTAGAGCGGGTTTCAAACCCGCCCCTACGTCGAACCGTCGGATTAGGATACTTTCTCCCGCCAAGGCGCAAAGACGCCAAGTTCGGAAGAGGATCATAAAAGTTCGAGAGGATAGTTTACCCATTCTGCTCTGAACTTTGCGGCCTTGGCACCGGTGCTGCTAAGTAGTCGCGCTCAATGAGAAAAATTCAATCTCACCACGAAGAACACGAAGATCACGAAGTTCGGAGAAATAATTTTCCGAAACCTTCGTGTCCTTTGTGACCTCCGTGGTAAAAATCTTTCCCATTTGGTTGCGGCTGTGCCGCGCTAGGTTCTTTGCGGCTAACAATCCGATTCGGAAACCGGATTCTTTACAGCCGGTAGAACTCCTTGGAGTTGCTCTCAAGAATCTTGTGCGCCTGAGCATCGTTGATCCGGCCCTCGTCGACCCAGCCGCGCACCTCGTCGAGGGCGCTCAGATTGGCGGAGATATCGGTGTGGCTGTAGTCGGTGCCGATCATCAGGTTGTCCTCCGTGCCGAACTTGAGAATCGACTCGATGTCGTCGATCGGGTCGATGGTGACGAACAACCGGTTGGCGCGGAACATCTCCGGTTCCAATTCATAAAGATTGGGCAAGCGCGTCCCCTTGCCGCGCAGCGATTGGCGTTTCACCGCGCCCAACTGGGAAATGGTATAGGGAATCCATGACGCCCCCGACTCAATGAAACCAAATCTCAGTTTCGGGAACTTCTTCGCAATCCCCGAGCTGACCACGGCGTAACAGGAGTACATGATCGGAAAGCCGCGATCCCATTCGTGGCTCGGCAGCGGATGGCCGGTGTGGATGCACAGCGGCAGGTCGAGGGCGCTGGCCTCCTCGTAGACTGGAAAGAAGTGCGGATCGGTCACATACCGGTCAAGGTCGAAGCCGCGCTTGAAGATGCCGCAGGCGCCGTTCTCTTTCGCCCAACGCACTTCGGCAACCGCTTTGTCGGGACTCAGGAAGGGCAATACTGCGGCCCAGCGCAGCCGCCCGTTGGTAGCCGCGCATTTCTCGGCAAGCCAGCGGTTGTAGGTCGTGGTCAATGCCCATTCGGCCTCGGCATTACTGGTATTGTAACGGATGAAAAACGTCGGGAAGATGACCTGAACGGCCACGCCCATCTTGTCCATGTGAGCGACCCGGCCCGGCACGTCCTGAAGCTCGCGAAACACCCGGGGAGGATGGTTGATATCATCGCGGATCGCCCGGTTTTGCAGCCTGCCCTCGACCACCCAACAGCGGCTGTTGGTCGGATTATAGCCGGCCCGTTTAGCCTCGTCCGGCGGCATCGTTGTCGTCACGGGAATGTACTTGGCGTAGGGCGTACCCTCCAACTTTTTCCAAGTTTCTTCGCACTCGTCGACATGAGTATCGGCATCGATCATGGACATCGGGTATCCTCCACTAACAACTTTAGGATTTCTTTCCTATAGAGTTACAGTTTATGGATTTTCCTGTCAAATCGTGAAGGGCGTCCGACATGAACATGACGAATAGACCTCGCCCATGCTGGAGCAAGCTGCGGGGAATGATTAGATTCAATTCAATTAACCAATCCGCCAGCTAAATAGAGTTATCTATACGGCGTACGTTGCGGCCGAATCGTAATCTCGACGGGACACGCCGTTGCCGGCGCGTTGACAATGTAAAGCACTGCTTGAGCTACGTCATCAGCTTGAATCATCTTGCTGCGGTCCAAATGTTTCACCGGCGGAATCATCGGTGTGTCGACGAAACCCGGCAAGATCACCGCGACTTTGATGCCGTGCTCTCGGACTTCTTCGTACAGGGATTGGGTGAAACCGATCAGGCCGAACTTCGAGGCTGAGTAGGCGGCGCCGTTGGCTTCGCCGCTTTTGCCTGACACCGAGCCGATGTTGACGACCGCGCCCTCGCCTTTCTTGATCATTGCCGGCACAAGCTCTTTGGCGAGGATCATCGGCGCGCGCAGGTTGACGCGGAATGTTTGATCCCAGTCGTCGACAAGCGAGCGCACCACCGATGCGCGCTTGCCCCAACCGGCGTTGTTGATGAGAAAGTCTACTGCACCGCAGGCCTGAACTAACGAATGCAGATCGTGGTCGCGGGTGAGATCGGCTTGGATGACCCGAGCTTCGCCTTTGGCCGCAAGGATCTGTTGCTGAACAGATACCAGTTCCGGCGCCGTCCGCGCCGTTAGATAGACAGCACAGCCGGCTTTGCCCAGGGCAATGGCGATGGCGCGGCCTATTCCCCGGCCAGCACCTGTGACGAGCGCGGTTTTACCTGTGAGATTTTCCATTATTACAGCGTCAACGAGAGAATTAGAAATACTTCAACAAGCTCAGCTGAACGGAATATTTTTTTGAACTCAATCACTCATGAATCGATTCCACCAACTCGCTGCACCGAAATCCGAACGTAGGATGGGTTGAGCGTTAGCGATACCCATAGATTCCCGGACGCGGATATCGCCGTTCTGCGCTTGTACGTCGCGGTTAGTGAACCGTATTGCTCTCATCCTGATCCGGCGGCTGCGATACCGACGAGCCGTGATGCAGGATCATGCGCCAGCCGTCCGCGGTCTTTTGAAACATATTCGTGGTCAGTATCGCGGCGGAGAAAGTCTGGCCTTCGATGGAGCTCGCCAGGTTTTCATACTGCGTCACCCAGGCAAGCTCGCCGCGCACTTCGATCTTCACATCGGTCAAAGTGAACTGCACAGACGGGGTATTTTGAAAAATCCTTTTCCAGCTCTCCATCACCGGGCCCCAGCCCCGCAGGATACGCCAGCCGGGATGACCGCATTGAATGTCGGCGTCTTTCGACCACACTTGTTCCATGGCCTCGATCTTGAGAGTTTCGAAGGCATGGTAAAAGGCTTGGTTCGCCTGAGCGATTGCTTGGATTTCGTCAGTCACAGCTTCCCTCGTTTAGCCTCATCGTCGCAGTTCAAACACGAAGTTTCGATTCGAATTGACGTTGAACTTTTGAACCTGGAACCTTGAACCGCCCGCTTCGGCTCAATGATGCGGTTTGGGCGTCACGAAAACCAGGGTCACCAGGCGCGATTGGCTGCGATTGGCGACGCCGTGGCTCTGGCCGGCCGGCGCCAAGGCGATCTCGCCCACTCCCAACTCCCTTTCTTCAGCACCGATGGTGAACGAACCGCGCCCTTCGAGCACGTAGTAGACCTTGTCTTCACCGGCGTGGGTGTGCGGCTTCTGCTCTTGTCCAGGCTCGAAACAGTAGGTGTCGCAGAAGAAACGCTCGGTCTCGAAGACGCCATTCTTTTTCATCTTGTCCGCCGAATAGCTCATGGCATCGGTTAGTTTCTTGAAGTTGCTCATCGCTCACTCCTCATTTATTTCGTCGTGCGATACTACCATAGGGCCGACGGCATGCAAAAGCCGGATGAATCTGTTAGTTCTCGTGCATGGATTCCGTTCTGATCCGCTATCACGAAATCGCTCTCAAAAAGGGCAACCGGGCTTATTTCACCGAGATGCTCAAGCGTAACATCCTCGCCTCGGTCAAAGACTTGGGCGCCAAGGAAATCCGCAGTCTCCATGCCCGCTTGCTGCTGACTTTCAGAAACGAAATCGCGCCGGAGGTCATCGTCAAACGGATTTCCAGTGTGTTCGGCATCGCCAATTTCTCCCTGGTTCGGCGCACCGAGCGTGATATCGACGAATTGCGCAGGCAAATCTTGACCGGGATCAATGGCAGCCAATTCGCCAGTTTCCGCATCGACACCCAGCGCGGCGACAAAAATTTTGCGCTAAACTCGGTGGAGATCAATCGCCAATTGGGCGCGGCGGTGCAAGAGAAATCCGGCGCCCGGGTCGACCTGACTAACCCTGAGTTCACCGTCTTCGTCGAAGTCTTGCCCAAGGATGCGTTCTTCGGTTTCAACAAACTGCCAGGCCCCGGCGGCCTGCCGGTGGGTGCCAGCGGACGGTTGGTGTCGCTGATCTCCGGCGGCTTCGACTCGCCGGTGGCGGCTTATCGCATGATGCAGCGCGGCTGCCGGGTGATCTTCGTGCACTTTCACAGCGCGCCCTACCAGGACAAGACTTCCCAGGACAAAGTGCGCGAGCTGGTCAAGCTGCTGACGCGCCATCAGTTTCAATCGCGCCTCTACATGGTTCCCTTCGGCGAGATTCAACGCCAGATCGTCGCCGCGGTGGCGCGGCCTCTGCGCGTGGTGCTCTACCGGCGCATGATGTTGCGCATCGCCGAGAAGATCGCCCGCAGCGAGAAAGCCAAGGCGCTCGTCACCGGCGAAAGCTTGGGCCAAGTGGCGTCGCAGACGTTGGAAAACATGACGGTGATTCAACAAGCGGTAACCATGCCGATCCTGCGCCCGTTGGTGGGCATGGATAAGCAGGAGATCGTCGACCAGGCGCGCCGCATCGGTACCTTCGATATTTCGTCAGTCCCCGACCAGGACTGCTGCCAGCTGTTCGTGCCGAAACACCCATCGACCAAGGCGAGATTCGATGAAGTCGCAGCGGACGAGACGAAGCTCGATGTGAATGAATTAGTCGGCTACGGGTTGGAGAATGTGAGCGACGAGGATGTTACTTTTCCGTAATAGCTAGACATCGCGCACTAGCCCTGAAAAACTGCCACAACCCTTAAGCGAAGCTTGAAACCTGTTGTCAAATGTTTGGCACTTGTCTTAATTGTGCCGGAGGCTGTGTTCTGATTCAGCTGAGGTAACGATGAGGAACCGAACCTACGTTGTCGTCGCATTGATGCTCACGATTACTGCCGTGGCCGTTTTATCGCCCCAAGGGCCGCTCCAGAATGTCGCCATCAGGACTTTTATATGGGCAACCGGCAATGGAGGGGGTTGTACGTTTGCGCAATGTGTCAATGAGATAGGGAATGGTCTGCTCGAAAAAGCGGAGAGTATCAAAGCCAAAAGTACTCTGATGACGACCAACCGAGACCTCGAGCTGTGGGACACTCCCTCCGGTCAATTCTGGAACCCCAAGGGAAACGCGCTGTTCTTCGATCTGGCCGAGCAATCTTTCGATGTGTACCAAAGTAAACAGGGTGGAATCCGCGACGGCGACATCGTGCTTGATTGTGGAGCTAACGTGGGCACATTCACTCGAACCGCCCTTATGCAAGGCGCTTCGCTTGTGGTCGCGTTCGACATCGATCCGCGCAACATCAAGAGCCTAAACGCGACGTTCTTCAAGGAAATTGCTGCCGGGACCGTCATTGTCGTGCCTGAAGGGGTGTGGCACCAAGACGACACTCTGGAGGCGAAGTTTTACTCGAACACAAACCTAAATACCATCACGATGGCGACCCGAACGGAAACCGACGAGAAACCAGAGATGGTTAGAGTTCCACTTACTAAGATCGACACGGTGGTAGAACGCCTTGGGTTGCCGCGTGTCGATTACATCAAAATGGATGTCGAGGGAGCCGAGGCCGCTGCGCTTCGCGGTGCCCGTGCGACCATTACGCGATTCCATCCGAGAATGAGCATCGCTGTGGAAAACGAACCGGGAGACATCGATACAATTCCGGCGCTCCGAGCGGCTTGGCAGATTAACCTGGATTCCGCGTGGCGAATGACGGAAGATTTCGACCATCCGCAAACGTTTTGACCGGCTGGAACCTGTGGAACGTTTGGAACCTTGGAACAAACCGCGAAGCGGTTACACATAGTGTTGTATCCGTTCCAAGCTCGGCGCAAAAAACAATTCCTCGACCTGCGGATTTTTCTTAATCATCCCCTGCTCGAACTCGTAGCGGATCACGGCTTCTAACGCCTTGCGGTTGTCATCCAGATTATATGGCCAGGGGTCGGCGCCGAAGATTTCAGTTTGCTCGCGCATGAGATCTTGCACCCAGACCAGGGCGAAGCTGCGCGGGTCGCTGTTGCGGTTATAGCAGATTTGCTTGGCCCTCTCGAAGGCTTGCACCAGGCTGATGCCGACCCATGGATGTTTCTCAAGAACGTGGTTTTTCACCACCACCGTGTGCATGATCGGGAAGTGGCCGCCGTTTCTGATAATATTCGATCTCGGCTTTCTTCGGGATCGGGAAACAGCAGCGCAACTTTGGGATTGCCGGCGCGCATCGACGGCAGGGTTTCCGGATAGAGCGACGCTTCGAGCTCGCCGTCGACCAGCATCTGGTCGATGTTTTTGCCGTGGGGCACGCGTTTGACGTTCATCCAAGCGGCCGGTTCGAACGGGATGTCCTCTTCCTCCTGGCACCACCACTCAATGGTCTTCAAGTCGACGTGGTAATGATCCTGCAAGATGCCGCGCATCCACAGGCCGGCGGAGTTTTGCAAGGTATCGAGCGCGACTCTTTTGCCATTTAGGTCAGATGGTTTTTCGATGCCGCAGCCGGTGCGCTTGACCATGTACTGATGGCGAAAACGCCGGTGTGGGAATACCGGGATGGCGTTGTAGCCGCAGCCCTTGTCGCGTGACACCAGATAGCCAACTAACGACAGCTCGCAAACATCGAACTCTTCATGCTTCAACATGCGGCCATGGCGCTCCGGCGAAGGCATGGTCAGCACATTCAGCTCGATTCCCTGCGGCTGGATCTCGCCGTTGATAAGCGGCCGGAGAAAATCATAATCGCCGCAAGCCAAGGTTAATTTAAGTTTTGCCATCTAGTCGCCTTTCACATGCTGCCGGTAAAGCTCCGGCGTATCGATATCGACAGTGATGCCGGCATCCTCCGTGTCGATCTCCAACGTGTCGTTGCGGTGCGCGTTGACCACCGCCTTGGCGCCCTGATCCATCGGCGCCCTCGAGCAATTCATCAAACAACATCACCGAGAAAATCACCGGGTGGCCGCGCTTGCCCCGGTGGCGCGGGACGACGATCGCGTACGTCGACTCGTCAAAGCGCTCGGAGCATGAGGCTCACAAGCTTAGGATCGATATAAGGATGATCGACCAAATGAACCATCATGCCGCTGCAATTTTTCATCGCCTGCAAATGACGCACGGCGACATGAAGCGACGACAACTGTCCAAGTGGGTAGTCGGGATTGACGAGAATCTCCACCGGCAGATGGGCGATTTGCCGCCGCATCTCCTCGGCTTCAAAGCCCAGAACCACAATGATGCGCTCGACGCCGCCTTGCTTGAGCGCACCGACGATCCGCTCGATAAATGTCTGCCCGTCGATCGGCAACAGCGCTTTGGGCCGGCCCATGCGGCTCGATTCACCGGCGGAAAGAACTACAGCGACGATCATGAGTTGATTCGATGAGGTGTAGCGTCGTCAGAAATCTCCCCTAACCCCTCTTTTTCAAAGAGGGGAAACGATCCGAGTCCAGGAGCTTCCCCCTTTGAAAAAGGGGGACTGAGGGGGATTTTCTTAACGCTAGAAATCCAATCGGACATGACAACAAACCTTCAGTTACATGGAACTCGCGATCACTTGTAGATCTTGTCGATAAAGCCGCTCTTTTCGAGCTCGCGCACGATGCTGTCGTCGACTATATCCTCGACGCGCAATGTAGCGCCGGGCTTGCGAGCCAAAGCCTCTTTGATCTGGACCTCAGTTCCTTCTCGGGTTACCAATGGAACGCGATCATGCAACTTTACATTGGCGGCCCAGGAGGACTCTAAGAACTGCGGATTATTCTGACGCGTGTACTTGGCGATGAATTTCATGGTCTCTTGTTTGCGGGTCTTGAGAAAATGGGTCGCTTCTATCAGCGCCATCGTGAGCTTTCTCATGGTTTCCCGGTTGCTCGCCAGATAACTTTTTGCGGTGGTCGAGCAAATATACGGAAAATCGAAACGCTTTTGAAAGTCCGCCGTGCTGATCATGATCCGATGGGGCATGCCCTTGGCGAGGTGAATCGTTCCGGGGGGTGATGGGAAGCCGACGATTTTACCGGTCCTGAAACGCCGCCGCCCGTTCCGAAGGGCCGCCCACCTGCATGATCGGCACATCTTTCACCGGCTCCAAACCCAGCCCTTTGATCAGTACCCTTGCCGCGACGTCCGAAGCACTCCCGACGCGGCTGATACCAACATTCTTGCCTTTTAGATCTTCGATCGATTTGACCGACTCCTGAACCACCAGTTCGTAGGGCAAGGTATTGATGTAGCACGCGGTCATCACCAAATTAGCCCCAGCCACGACTGCACTCGCCACTGCGCCGCCGGAGCTGTTGGCAATCTGAATATCGCCCGAGACCAACGTGGAAACGCTCATGGTCGAGCTCTGGATGAAGATGAGTTCGACGTCCAAACCATGCTTCCGATAGATGCCGCCATCCAAGGCGGTGAACCATACGACGTTGGACGCGTCGGCCGAGCTGTAGGCGATCTTGACGCGCTCCTGAGCCGCGCCCGGAGCGTAACTTCCGATAGACGCGAATACCAAATAACGACAAGCCAACAGCTGATTCGGTTTACCATGCCAATTAACCTCCTGCTTCGAATCGCTCATACGCGAGCGGTCGCAACCAAAGTTATGAACTATCTCAATCGCGATCAGCGAATCAACAAGACGAGAAAGCCGGTTCGGGCTACCCGTGCGGCGAGCTTATCGAGGTCACTGTTCCGTGGGCAGCGCCATGCACTCGCCCGCCGGCAACTCGACCCAGACCGGATCGCCGCGGCGGACTTGCAAGGTGTAGCGCTGATGAGTCTGCAAAATATTCTTGCCGAGCTCGATGGTGCAGTCGACGTATTCACCCAAAAACATGGCAGCGCCGATTTTACCTTCGATAACGTTCGCACAAGTTGGTTGGCTTCTGCAGGTGCAGATTAAGGCTCTCAGGCCGCACCACGACAACCACCTTGCTGCCCGCAGTCAAGCCATCGAGGATGCCGCAAGAGATCTCGCCGTCGTCGGTGCGCACCGTCGCCGTGCCGTTTCCTTCCAGTCTGGTCACCTGGCCGGTCATCTGATTGGTCGAACCGATAAAGTTGGCGACGAATTTGGTTTTCGGTTGCAGATAGATATCCCGCGGCGCGCCCTCCTGGACGATCACGCCGGAGTTCATCACCGCGATGACATTGGACATCGACAAGGCTTCGATCTGGTCATGGGTCACGTAGAGAGTCGTGATGCGCAGGCGGCGCTGCAACTCGCGCAGCTCGAAGCGCATGCGCTCGCGCAGTTTGGCATCGAGATTACTGAGCGGCTCGTCCAAGAGCAGCACCAGCGGTTCGCGCACCAAGGCGCGGGCCAGCGCGAGGCGCTGCTGCTGCCCGCCGGAGAGCTGCGTCGCCATGCGATCTTCGTAGCCGTCCAATTCCACCTGCTCCGAGAGCGGTGCGAACCTTCTTTTTGCACGTCGGCACTACTGACTTTCTGTTTTCCCACGCGCAAAGGAAATGCGACGTTTTCGAATACCGTCATATGCGGCCAGATGGCGTAGCTCTGAAAAACCATGCCGATGGGGCGACGGTAGGCGGGCACAACGTGCCGTCGTCGGCCGAAAAAACTTTCTTGCCGGCGACGAGGATCTCGCCGCCGTTGGCCTTTTCCAAACCGGCGATGCAGCGCAGGGTGGTGGTCTTGCCGCAGCCCGAGGGTCCGAGCAAAGTATAAAAACGCCCTTCTTCGACCTTGAACGATATGTCGTTGACGGCCTTGACACCCGCGTTCTCGCCGTCTTCGTAGATTTTAACCAGAGACTTTATTTCAATACAAATTTTCTCTTGGTTAACCATTGAACCGCTTCGCAGAGTTGGAATACATGTGCTCCGAATTCAAAGCTTGAACTGTTTAGAACGACTTGAACCCTTCTCCTATGTTTGGATGCCCACTTTGCCGGTGAGCTTGTAGAAGATCGCCGACGATCGATAGCAAGGTAACGATCATCAAAACGCCGATGGCCGCGACCACGGTCACCTGTCCTTGCTCGAACATGGTGAAGAGCAGAATCGACAGCACCCGGCTTTCGCCGGTGGCGAGCAAGACCGACGTGGAAAATTCCCGAAACGACACGATGCAGATGTAAATCCACCCCGCCGCCAAGCCGGGCCGCAAGAGCGGCAACGTAACGCGTTTGAACGGTTCCCACCAGGAAGCGCCGGAAGCCGCCGCGGCCTCTTCCAATTCGCTGTGAATTTGTAAAATCGATCCCGAGGCCGCGCGCATGCCGTACGGAATAAAGCGGGTGACATAGGCGATCAGCAAAACCCAGATCGTGCCGTAAATCGGAATTGGAAAAGCGACATAGAGCAGGATCAATGCCATGCCCATGACGATGCCAGGGATCGTAATCGGCACGAAGGCGAGAAAATCGAGGATCCACGAGCCCGGCAACCGGCTCTTGTAAACGATCCACGCGACCAGCGAAGTCAGCACCATCGCCACCGTCGCCGTCAGCGTCGAGAGGATGATGCTGTTTTGCATCGCATCCCAAAACGGTCGAAAACCGCCAAGATAGCGATAGTTGTCGAGACTGAGCTTGCTGACGGCGTCCCAACTCGGCGCCGCGAAGAACGGCAGAAAGGACGCCCAGAACAAGACTAAAAACGGCAGCAGCACGACGAATAAGAAGTAGCCGGTCAAGAAATCCGAAACCGGCCCAGCGCCAGGCGCCGAGATCGAACTGCCGCGGCCGAAACGCTTTGCCGGTAACGGTCTGGAATTTCTTTCCTTCTTTGGTCGCGCGCGTGTACAACCACACGCCGATCGCGCTTAGCAGCAGCAAGCCCACCGCCAGCGCGCCGCCGCGGCCATAATCCGGCGGATACTCGTTAAACGCCAGATAAGATCTCGCTGGTATAAACGTAGATGCGCGCCGGAATGCCGATCAACGCCGGGGTCTCGAAGGATTCCAAGGTGCGCACAAACAGGATCAGCATCACCGAACCCGCCGTCGGCATCAGCAGCCTCAACGTTACCCGTCTAAACGTCTGCCAGGTGTTGGCGCCGGACATCATCGCCGATTCTTCCAAGGAGGGGTCCATTGATTTGAACGCGGCGACCATCAATAAGAAGGCCAATGGCACCTGCCCCACCGAATGGACCCAGATCATGCCCGGCAAGGAAAAGACGTTGAACGGCGGCGATTGCAGGCCGAACAAATTCATCAGCCAGACGTTCATGTAACCGAACTTTGGACTCAACAGAAAAATCCACGCGATCGACTCCAAAACGCCGGGAAGAATCAACGGCACCACGGCGATGGGCACAAAAATACTTCGCATCGGCGTATTGGTCCGCTCGGTGAGCCAGGCGAGCATGGTGCCGAGAATGAAACTGAGCCCGGCGGAACCCGAGGCAAAGATCAATGAGTTGAGAAAAGTCGAGTAGGTGTATTCGCTGGCGTAGGCGGCATGGTAGTTCTTGAGCGTGTAGACGAACTCCCGCGGCGCCACTTCCGCCTGGAAGCTGCCGACAAACAGCATCAGCAGCGGCAGAACCGCTAGATAAACCAGGACGCCGGCGCCGACCACCGGGATCAGCAGCGCCGGATCCAAACTCATACTCATTTTTCCGGTACGGGGAATTGCCGCAGTCGCCATAAATCAGCCTCGTAAGAGTAGACGCAGCGAGATACCGCCGCGCTATCTCAGCTTGAAGATTTCCTTCCAGATTTTATCGTACTTCGGAAATTCTTTGAGATCCGCGACCGTAATGAAATAGGTTTTCTCCGTGCGGGTCTTTTCCGTCGGTTCGACCTTTGGATGAGCCGGATTGCGCCCGCCTTGGGACATCACTTTCTGACCTTCCTGGCTGGCCATCCAGCGGGCAAACAGCAATGCCGTGTTCGGGTGCGGCGCGCCTTTGAAGATCGCCGTGGCGTTGATCGAGGCCACGCCTTCGCTGAGCATGTAGTTTACCGGCGCGCCCTTCTTGATGCGGCTCGGATAGTGGTGCGAGTAACAGGTCAAACAAACCGCCGCCTGACCGGCCACGAGCAACTCGGCCAATTGCGAGTGGCCTTTATGAAATTCGACGTTGTTCGCCGCGACTTTTTTCCAATAGTCGATGGCCTTCTCGTCGCTCTTGAACTTGTACTTGGCAAATGCCAGCAACATCTCCAGGTCGCGCGGCTCGGCGATCAGGCGGCCTTTCCAGCGCGGATGGATGAAGTCATCGTAAGACTTTTCGGTTCTTCCTCTTTTTTGACCAGGTTGGTATTCCATGAAGCGATAAAATATTGCAGGTCCGAAGAGATCCAAAATGCGCCCTTCAACCCCGCCGGATAGTCCGCCGCTTCCGGCAAGTTGGTGTCGAGCAGCAAGCCCTGATCATGGGCCTGGGTGACGTTTTCCAACGGCACTTGTAAGACATCCGCTAAAGTCTTGCCGCCGCGCGCCTCGGTGACGGCTCGGGCGACCAGCTTATCCGAGGTCGCATCGACGTGGTTGATCTTGATGCCGGGAAAGCGTTTTTCGAACACCGGCAAGATCTTTTCGGCGTTGACCTGGGCCAAAGTCCCATAGAAATTGAGCGTCCCGCCTTCCTTCACGGCCAATTTGTGCAGGTCATCGAGACTCTGGGCAAGCACAAAACCAGGCAGACTCAGCGCCGCGACAAGCGCAATCGCGCTGAGTTTGTAGCCTTGTCGAATCCGTCGAATCAACCCCATAGCACAACCTCCAACAGTGAATAATTAAGTGATTCTACGCTTTTTTAAGCGCAGCGATACCTAATACTACAATCTTTTCTTGAGTCAAGAATACCCGGCATTAACCCGTTGTCGATGCGGCAAAACCCTGCGGGCCGACCCGGGTTGGTCGCCCGCAGGCAGATTCGCGATCAATTTTGCCGCGACACGGACCAGCTCTAGCGTATTTTGAACACTTCCTTCCAGACTTTTTCGTAGCGGCGCCATTCCTTTATTTCATCCGTGCCGATCGGATAGAGCACTGCCGGGCGAATCTTCTCCACCGGTTCCACCTTCGGATGCGGCGGCAGACGGCCTCCCGCCGCATAGGCTTTCTGCCCTTCTTCGCTGGCGGACCAGCGGTAAAAAAGCCGTGCCGCGTTGGGATGCGGAGCGTCCTTAGCCAAGGCATTGGCGGTGATCGTGGCGATGCCTTCGGTGAGCATGTAACCCAGCGGCGCGCCCTTTTTGATTCGCGGCGGGTA
The DNA here is from genome assembly GCA_963847445.1 of uncultured delta proteobacterium. Taxonomy (GTDB): domain Bacteria; phylum Desulfobacterota; class Binatia; order UBA9968; family UBA9968; genus DP-20. The sequence continues at coordinate 71,347 of CAWJZV010000030.1, forward strand.
GTGGTGCGCATAACAGGTCAGGCAGGCGGCGGCTTGGCCGGCCACGAGGAATTCAGCGAGCTCGGAATGACCCTTGTGGAATTCCACATTATTGGCCGCGAGCGCGGCGCAGAAAGTCATAGGCCTTTTCGTCGTTCTTATACTTGTGCCGGGCCAAGGCGATCAACAATTCGACGTCCCGTGCTTCGGCGATCAATTTCCCTTTCCATTTGGGATCGGCGAAGTCGTCGAACTGCTTGGGCTCGTCCTCTTTCTTCACCATACTGGTGTTCCACGAGGCGGTAATGATCACCATGTCCCCGGCCAACCAATTCGTTCCCTTGAAATTGGCCGGATAAGCCGCGGCTTCAGGCGGGAGCCATTCAAGCGTCAGCTTCTGATCGATCACCTGCAGGACGTTTTCAAGCGCCATTTGAAAAACATCGGAAAAGACCCGGCCGCCGCGCGCTTCGGTGATCGCCCTGGCGGCGAGCTTGTCCGCGGTGGCATCGACGTGATTGACCTTGAGGCCGGGGAAACGCTTCTCGAATACCGGCAGAATTCTTTCCGCATTGATTTGCGCGAGAGTGGCATAAAAATTAACTACGCCGCCCTCCTTAATCGCCGCCTTGTGCAGTTCGTCCCAGGTCTGGGCGCCCGCCGTCGAGAACGCCGCAAGAAAGCCATAGCCCAGTACGAGACTCAAGATCTTCAAAGAAACCTTGTTGTGTTTCGCAAACATTATTCCTCCTGTGATTATCGAAACGTCCCGCTCGTCGTTGTTGCAGCAATTTGCCTATCTGAGCTTAAATACTTCCTTCCACGCTTTTTCGAATTTGCTGTATTGCTTCAGGTCCTCGACGCCGACGGCGTAAATGACCGCCGGGCGGATTTTTTCGCTGAGCTCGACTTTCGGGTGTGCCGGCGTTCTGCCCCCTTTGGAGTAAACGGTTTGTCCCTCTTCCGACGCCGCCCAACGGTTGAATAGCCAGGCGGTATTGGGATGCGGCGCGTTTTTCATCACGGCCACTGCGATAATACCTGCCGCGCCTTCACTGAGCATATAATCCACCGGCGCGCCCTTACGCTTGCGCGACGGATAATGGTGCGAATAGCAGGTGAAACATGCCGCCGCCTGACCCGCGACCAAAAGTTCGGCGAGCTGCGAATGGCCTTTATGGAATTCGACGTTGTTGGCGGCGATCCTGGCCAGCACGGCGCGCGCTTTTTCCAGGCTCTTGTGCTTGTGCGTGAGCGCGATCAAGATTTCATAATCCCGCGGCTCGGCGATCAGCCGCCCTTTCCAGCGCGAGTCGCCGAAATCGTCGAGAAACTTCGGCTCCTCTTCCTTCTTGACCTTATCGGTATTCCAGGCGCCAACGAAGAAGATCAAATTGTTGGCGGTCCAATACGGGCCTTTTAAGTTCGCCGGATAGGCTGCCGCCTCCGGCGGAGCCTTGTCCAGGATCAAGCCCTGCTCGTGTATCTTATTGATGTCTTCCAGGCCGAACTCGACAACGTCAGCGAGAGTCTTGCCGCCGCGAGCTTCGGTGATCGCGCGCGCGGATAATTTATCGGAAGTTGCATCGACGTGGTTGATCTTGATGCCGGGGAAGCGCTTCTCGAAAACCGGGTAAATCTTCTCCGCGTTGATTTGCGCGAGCGAACAGTAGCAATTGAGCACGCCATCTTCTTTGAGCGCCTTCTTGTACAGCTCATCGAGGGTTTCGCTTTGCGCAAAAATCGCTGGCGAACTGATCGCCAATGCACCCAACATTGCACATAGCCAGGCAACTATTTTCAACATTTGGAACCTCCTTTTTTGACCCAAAACCCAACAGTCCAATATTATTTCTTTACCGGAGTCTTCAAAACCGTCTGCAACTTATTCTTCAAATCGCTAGGCATGCCGAGAAACTCGGTGACCAGCTTGGTGATCGTGCTGCCGATCAGCGGATCGATCTCCAAGCGGCCTTTGTCGGCGTCGGCGATCAGTTCCTTGTCTTTGAACACTTTGGCGAAGGCACTTTCGAGAGCCGCGGCGCGGTCCGCCGGCACCCCTGCCGGTATCACATAGACTTTGCCGAAGTCGTTGGGCGTGCTGGTGCCGTACTTGAGCAGCAAACGCTGCTCTTCGGAGCGGGCAATCTTCTGGATCGTCGGCACGTTGGGCACGATCAAGTCCTTCATCGGGGTTTCGGTCAGTTGCGCCAGGACCACCCACTCGCCGCTCTTCACTTTGTCCATGGACGTTACTTTCGACGACGTCCAAGTGTTGAAGAAGCCGTCGACCTCGCCGCTGTCCAAGGCCAACCGCACGTCGGCGGTGCCTTTGTAGCCGGAAACGACTTTGAGATTGGTGTTGAGTACTTCTCTGACCATGATCGGCGCGTGCTCGACGGTGGAGCCGGGGATCGCCCCCATGGTCAACTGCTTGCCCTTCTCACCTCTGACCTCGTCAAACTTGGTAATGCCGGTACGCTTATGGGCGATCATCAGATAGCTTTCACTAACCGGCACGGCAAGATAGCGGAACTTGGCCATATCGTATTGCACCGCCGGATTGCCGAAGAGCTGCTCTAGGACGATGGGACCGGAAAGATTGCCGATAACTGTGCCGTCCTTGGGCGCGGCGTTATACATATGATTGGCCGCGATCATGCTGCCGGCGCCGGCCATGTTGTCGACCAGGACGTTCGGGTTGCCGGGGATATGGCGCGACAAGTGGCGCGCGATGAGCCGGGAGTACTGGTCGTAACCGCCGCCGGCGGAAAAGCCGACGACGATGCGCACGGTCTTGCCGCGGTAGAAGTCAGCCAGCGCTTTTTCGTCGAATGCCGGCTTCGCTGGCGCCGGTTGAGCGGCGAAGACGTTTGGCGTGATCAGAGCGACCCCGGCCAGCAACAGAAATAGTCCATTTTTTAGATGCATGATGCTATTTGTACTCCGTTTCTTAGACGCTGGTGGGAACCTGGGCTTCAGATCGACTACAGATTCTCGAGTTTCTTCAAAGTCGCGCCGTAATCCTGCGACCGCCTTGTCGATTGGATAATCCGGCTCATAGCCCAGTTGCTCCTTGGCCCGGAGAAGTCGCTCGACAAGCGCGAGTCGGGATAGGGCATCGGATTGTTAGTTTTGACGATTTCGATATTGGCGCCGGGGAATTTCTTGCGGATCGCCGCAACGATATCCTCGCCGCTGACCATATCGGCGTTGCCGATGTGAAAGAGCGTGTCTTTGAACTTGTCTTTGCAGACCGCCAACACCGTCCCTTTGGCGGCGTCCTTGCCGTAGAGAATTTCCGCCGGGCCGTAGGGCCAGCTAATCTTCGCCGCCTCACCTTTGACGGCGGCGCGGATCATTTGTTGGATGGCGATCTCACGGGTCGCTTTGAGCGCCGCCGGCGACGGACCGTAAAGTCCGCCGGTGTAGCGCAGGCAGATGAACTCAAAGTTGTAGCGCTTGGCATAGGCGCGGCCCATAAACTCACAGCTCGCCTTGGTCGCGGCGTAGACAGACGGCGGGTTCATCGGGATATTTTCGTCGATTTGCTTAACCCCTTCGCCTAACGAACCCAGGTAGACGGTGCCGGAACTGGGGAAGACGACGCGCCTGACGTTTTCTAAGCGCGCGGCTTCGAAGACATTGATGGTGCCCATGAAGTTCAAGCGCACGCCGCTGTAGGGCCGGCGTTGCACTTCCTCGCCAAGAAAGGCAGCCAGGTGGATAATCTGATCGCAATCGTTTTCGCGGATGGCCGAGATCAGCGCCGGCATGTCCGCCATGTCGCCGCGGATCAGCGTTACCTTGCTGGTGTCGACACCGACGGCGCCGAGCAACCGCTCGTTGAGGGCGACGTCGAAGATCACTGGACGCTCGCCGCGCTCCAGCAACATCTGCGACGCATAGGCGCCAACTAGACCTGAACCACCGGTAATGAGAATGCCCTTCTTAGCCATCTCTTAGCCCCCCTGACGAAAGTCGTGCCTTGAGTATATCAAACGAGATATTGAGTCAATGTGTATTCGATGGGTATTCGCCAATAGTCGCAATAAGTACAGTCCTCCATTCGATTGTGCTGAATTAGAGAAATAACCACCCAGCGTAGTTGACCAAAGACTAAATTCGCGCAATATGTCCGGCGCAACGTCTAATCATCGCAGTGGAGGTAAGAATGCATGTCCATCAAAACCACTTTGTCCACACTAGTCAGTACTAATCACGGCAGTAGCTTCCATAGCCCGCAGGTCTCGGCTCAAGAAAGACTGCGCCTGGCTTGGGCCGGCTTCAGTCCGACCAATAGTCCCATCTGGGTCATGGAAGATCGAAAACTGCTGCAGAAACAGGGCGTCGACTCCGGAAATCATCGCGATCAACGCCAGCCCCACTGTGCTCCAAGCCTTGCTCGCCGATGAAATCGATGCGGCCAGCGTCTCGGTGACGACCCTCACCAGTTCCCGCCTGCAAGGTGCGGATACGGTCATGATCGTCGGCGTCGTGCCGACCTTTGTCGACCACATCATTTCGCGTCAAAGCATCACCAAGGTCGATCAATTGAAGGGCAAAGTCGGCGGCGTCAATCGTCTCGGCAGCACCTCCGACCTGGGTCTTGCGCCTGGCTCTGCGCAAACTCGGCGTCGATCCGGAGAAAGGATGTAAAGATTCTGCCCGTCGGCGGCAACCCGGAACGCTTCGCCGCGCTGTCGAAAGGCTTGACTCAGTTCACCATCATGCCGGAACCGTTTCTGACCCAGGCCGAGAAGCTCGGTTTTCGCAATCTTTACAATGTCACTGATCTTGAAAATCCCCTTCTGGTGGAACGGCATCCTGAGCCGCGAAGCGATCGTCAAGACCAAACGGCCGCTACTGCTCAAACTCACCCGCGCCATGATCGAAGCGATCCATATCATCAAGACCGAAAAGGAGTACGCCAAGGCACTGTTTCAAAAAAATCTCGGCGTCGCCGATCCCGAAGGGCTGGAGCGCGCCTACATGGACTATTCCGCCGTCTTCCCCGAAGTCCCCTACCCCACTGCCGATGGCGTGAAGACCATGCTCGACGACCTCGCCCCGCGCAACCCGAAAGCCGGCGCGGCGGATGCCAAGACCTTTGTCGATATGAGCTTGGTCGCCGAGCTGGAGAAGTCGGGGTTTATCAAGCAGCTGTACAAGAAATAGCGAGTTGGGGAATTGGAGTAATGGAGTGATGGAGTGATGGTATTCCGCGCCAATACTCCATTACTCCATCGCTCCACTACTCCAGTTTGCTTATAGCCCTCGCAGTTGAAATCCCTCGCCAGCCTGGGATAAGTGAAGCGAAGAACTTCACACAAAAAAGCTAGGAGGCACAAACGATGGCGGAAATCATTCTAAAAGACGAACACGACATGCTGCGTCCCGGACTCGGACGGCTCAAAGGTAAAGTTGCGATTGTTACCGGCGCCAACAGCGGCATCGGCCGTGCCACTTCACGCCTGTTCGCTCGCGAGGGCGCAAAGGTCGTTTGCTGCGATATCCAAGAAACCATCTCGCCGCGCATTGATATTTTGATCAAAGAGAAAGAAGGCGGCGATGCGCTGTTCGTCCACTGCGATGTCACCAAGCAGGAAGATTTGGACCGGGCGGTCAAGAGCGCCGTCGACACCTTCGGCAAAGTGGACATACTCTACAACAACGCCGGCGCCGGCATTCGCAAAAAAGTCCATGAACACACCGACGAGGAATGGAACTTTGTCGTGAATACCAACTTGAACGCCATGTACCGCGGCGCCACGCGCGGTGATGCCGACAGTTCATCAAACAAGGCAACGGCAACATGGTGACCACGGCGTCGACCTTCGGCCTGCTCGCCTCGGCGGAATATCCCGGCTACTGCGCCACCAAAGCGGCGATCATCAATCTGACCCGCGAAATGGCCATCGATTACGGCCCGCTGGGTATTCGCGTCAACTGCGTCTGTCCCGGCGCCATCGAGACGCCGCGCTTCAGAGGCTTTCCGCCCCGACCGACGCTCGGTGAAGGCATGACCGACGAGCAAAGAAAGAGGATGGGCGCCAGCAACAAAGCGCTGCTACGCATGGGCCGCCCGGAAGAGATCGCCTACGGCGTGCTCTTCCTGGTTTCCGATGAAGCAACCTTCGTCACCGGCCATGCCCTGGTAGTCGACGGCGGTCAAACCATCGCGGTGTAGGACGACAAATTGGAGTGATGGAGTACTGGAGTGATTGGAGTGTTGATCGAATCCGAAGCCAATACTCCATCACTCCATTCTTTCCGGGCCGACGCTGTCGGCGTCATCAGCTTTTCCGTCTCAACGCGGTAGATCGAATCCGTCGCCGCGTAGGAGATACTCGCGGGCGAACACTGCGACAGCAACGGCAAGATCATTGGCGGTGCGCTCCAGGTTCGCCTTTGCGCGCAGATCGCTACCCAGTTCCAACTGGATCGCGTCGATCTTCGTCCCTCGATGGCTGCCGTAAGTACGGGTCGTATAACCGCCGGTGTAGCGAGTCTCGCGATCCTTCCCGGCCGGATCCGGCAGAATCTTGTAACCGATCGAAGCGAGATGTCCCAACACGCTCTTGGGTCCGCTTACGGCCGCAGCGCCGAATCGTTTATTTAGTTGGACAACGCTCTTGCCATTATCCGTGCCGCGGTAGATCGCTTCCGCCAGCGTCCCCTGGGCATGAATGTCGAGCAACAAACCGCTGCCCCATTTCAGCCGAATCGCTGCCGCAGCGTCACCCATGGCGCGATGATAACCATCATAGAAGGGCTGGGCTTGCGGCGATTCATAAGCTGCAACAGCCGGTCCGGTTGGCGTCGACAAATTTGCGTTCGAACCGGGCGACCACGAGAAACGGCGTGGCGCCCAATCGCTCGCGCAGCTTTTACCGCCAACATTTCAGCCAATTCCGCGGTGTTACTGTCGCGTTCGGCGGTGAATTGCGCCACGCCGACGCCGCGCCGCGGCGCGACACCGGGGATCGCCTCCCGGCCGCCATGAGGCGCGGCAAGAATGATTGGCAGAGAGCCGGCCCACAGGGTTAAGAGTTTATCGTTATCCGGAGGATTTGAGCGACGGCATTGAGCATGAATAAGTAGAGTACGCTGCGAATAGTAACCAGCGCAGCGATTGAACCTGGCTCTGTTGCACATTGCGACCTGTTACCGGCAAGTAAACTTCAACTCCTGTGCGACCGCTCCAAGTGCACGCGGAAACTACTTCGGCTCAGGCATCTTGGCGGAAAGTTTTTTCAAAAACTCCGGCGGAAACGGCTCGGCTCTTGAGTTCGCGGGCGCGCTTGGCTTTGATCCACGCCTCCGAGTAACGCTCCTGGTCGTACAACGATATCGCCCACTCGCGCCAGCCCGAGGCAAATTTGGGATCGTTCTCCAAGCTCTCGGTGAAGCGGCTATTGGCCATGACGAAATGGTGCGCCCGCTCCAACTGTTTGTCGGCGCCAAGGCGCGAAGCATACTCCGAATGGACATTGCCGAGGTCGGCGAGCAATGCCGGCCTTTGCGTCGGATCGTCGATCAGTTCCCGCGCGGTCTCTAGCTGCTCGATCGCTTCCATCAATTTGCCGCGCTCGCTCAATACCGCGCCAAATCCCCAGAAGGCGCTGTAGTTTTTCGGATTGAGCAGCCAGGCATGATTGAAGCGCAGCATCGCCGCATCGAGCTGTTTGGCTCGCACCGCGCTCCAACCCTGGGAGGCGAAAGCACTGCTAGCGGCTTGGCGAGTTTTATAGCGCAGCGTGTTGTCGCGGATAAACGCTTCATCGGCTTGCTTCTGGCTCTCCGATCGGACTACTTTCGGCTGGCCGAACATCGGCAATGTGTCGGGATTGACGGGCGTTTGCGCCGCGGCGACAACCGTGCTGCAATAGACCACGATGCCAAGCAAGAGCGCAACGGCTTTAAGACTGAACAACGTTCTCATTCAAACGACCGCCTTTTTGCTGACGCATAATCACCGCTTTTTTCATTAGACGCAACAACTCGCCTTGACAGTTAAAAACATCTAAGGCTATTTTGACGGCAAAGCAAATTATTGGAGCGATTTTATGATTCAAGGACTAAAAGACAAAGTGGTTATCGTCACCGGCGGCGGCCACGGCATCGGCCGGGCTTATTGTCACGGCTTCGCCGAAGCGGGGGCGAAGGTCATAGTCGCGGACATCGACGCGCCGGCGGCGGAAAAAGTCGCCGGCGAAGTGGTCCAGCAATTCGATGGCAAAGCGCTGGCGGCGAAAGTCGACGTCGCCAACGAGCAGTCGACGAAGGACATGGCTAAACTGACATTGGATAAATTCAGCCGTATCGACGTGCTGGTCAACAACGCGGCGATATTTTCGACGATCCCGATGAACCGCGGCGGCATCGACACCATCGATCCGGCGGAGTGGGACCGCATGATGACGGTCAATCTCAAAGGGCTATTTTTTTGTTCTCGTGCCGTGCTGCCGGCCATGCGCCAGCAAAAGTCGGGCAAGATCATCAATATCTCTTCCGGCACGGCGCTCAACGGCAGCGCCGGGCGGATTCACTACGTCACTTCCAAGGCTGGCGTCATCGGCTTCACCCGCACTCTGGCCCGCGAAGTCGGCGAAGATAACATCAATGTCAACGCCATCGCCCCCGGCTCGACCTTGTCTGAAGAGAATCCCACCGAAGAAGTTCTCAAAATGCGCGGCGCCCGCTTGTCCGATCGCGCGTTGAAGCGCGTGCAGCTGCCGAAGGATCTCGTCGGCACCATGCTGTTTCTCGCCTCGCCGCTGAGCGACTTCATGACCGGCCAGACCGTCGCCGTCGACGGCGGCGTATGTTTTCTATGAATGGGAGTTAGACATTCAAGCGGAAAGAACACAGCTCGGCAGAGCCGCAAACGAAACTCGGAATATCTCCCGCAAAGACGCCAAGGCCGCAAAGGTCGGAAAAAAATCGAACGAGATGGTTTGTGAAATTATCAATCCTTCGATTCCGAACTTTGCGATACTTTGCGCCTTGGCGGGAGATAAACTCCCCTCATGTGCAGCTTTGAGGAGTTAGATCAATGGCCGCTTATCAGCACCGGACAATTGTCGTCGGCGACATCAAGACTCATTTCCTCGAAGCCGGCAGCGGTCCCGATCTGGTGTTACTTCATGGCGGCGAGTACGGCGCGTCGGCGGAGATAACCTGGCGCTACAACATCGACGCGCTGTCAAAGACTTTTCACGTTATCGCACCGGACACCCTCGGCTGGGGACAAACCGACAAACTTTACAGCTTTAGCGATCCGGCCGGCCTGCGCATCAAGCACCTCCAGCGTTTTCTCGAATCATTGGGCATCGGCAAGGCGTTCTTCGTCGGCAATTCCGCCGGCGGCGGTCTGATCTTGCGCGCCTCCGTGCGCCAACCCGGCGCCGCTGCAGATCCGCAAGATGGTCACCATCTGCGGCAACGCCAGCGTGTTCAAGACCAACTCCCAAGCCGACCTGGAAAACTACACGCCGTCGCTGGAGAACATGAAAAAGATCGTCGCGCTGCTCTATCACGACGCCAAATGGCAGAGCGACGACAACATTCGCGAGCGCTATGAAAGCTCGATCCTGCCCGGCGCCTGGGAAACGCTTTCAGCGGCGCGCTTGCGCAGCCCGGCGCATCAAGTGCGCTCGACAACGGATGAGTTCGTCAAGCAACTGTCGCAGCTGACCATCCCGCTGCTGCTCATGTCCTGCGAACATGATCCGCTCAACCAGCGCGATTGGGATGTCAATTTTCAAAAAATCGTTGCCGGCTCCAAAGTTCATCGCTTCAAGCATTCGGCCCATGAACCGCAGATCGAAGAGACTGAAGAGTTTAACCGGGTGCTGACGGAATTTTTACTGAGCGAGGGTGAGGCATCATGAAGATCAGACGGATCCGGCGGATCGGACCCATCGGTCTGATCCTTTTGGCGAGCGTGCTGGCTTCGGCGAACGCCCACGCCCAGCTTACCCGCCTCAAGACTTCCTACAGCGCGCTGACCGCCAACATGGCGGCTTATTGGCTGGCCAAAGAAGCCAAGATCTTCGAGAAGCATGGGCTCAGCGTCGACGTCGTTTTGATCGAGAGCGGCGTCACCACGGTCCAGGCGCTCACCGCCGGAGAGACGCAAATCGCCATGGGCGGCGGCACCGTTGCAGTCAGTAGCAATCTGGCGGGCAGCGATATCGTGTCGATCTCGAGCATCGAAAGCCGCATGCCCTACGCGCTGCTGGCGCAAAAAGAAATAAAGACCATCGACCAGCTCAAAGGCAAACGCTTGGCGGTGTCCCGCTTTGGCAGCGCATCCGATCTGGCGGCGCGTTTGATCTTGCAGCGCTACGGATTGGCGCCCGACAAAGATGTCACCATCCTGCAGACCGGCGGCACGAGCACGCGGCTATCGGCGTTGAGCAAGCGCAGCGTCGACTGCACCGTGTTGACGCCGGAATTTTTCAATATCGGCAAGAAAGCCGGTTTCACCATCCTCGTCGACCCGACCCAGTACGATATCCCCTTCCCGCAACTCGAAGTGATCACCACCCGCGCCTATCTGAAAGCCCAACCCGAGGTGATCACCCGCTACATGCGCGCCATCGTCGAAGGTATCTACATGGTCAAACAAAACCCGGAGCCGTCGATCCGGGCGCTGAGTAAGTATCTGAAGATAGACGACCGCGAAGCGCTCGAAGAAGTCTACAAGCTCTACAAAGAACTATATCCCCAGATTCCCCATCCCTCGCCCGCGGCGATCCAAACCCAGCTCACCTGGATGGCGGAAAAAGATCCCCGCGCCAAGGCGGCCAAACCGGAACAGTTCATCGACGGCACGATCTTACGCGAGATCGAGAAGAGCGGTTTCGTGGCGAAGCTATATCAAAAGTAACTACGTCTGTGGCAGGTCACGACTAAGTTACTTCACCTTGATGCCCAGCTCTCTCTGCACCTCGCGTAGAATTGACAGATCCGCGACTTCACTCAGGGCGATTTCGCGATCGACTTTGGTCACCGACTTGGTGTCTTCGATGAGTCTGCGCAGTCCGTCTTCCGGCAGATTTCCGTCGTCGTTAAAGCCCTTCACAAGCGAGCCATACAGCGCCGTGGCGGTCTCTTTGTCGAGCCGGTAGGTGCTCATCAACACTTCGATGGTGCCATCGCGATTGGCTGCGCATGTAGCGGTTGGCTTTGATGCCGGCCCTGATCGCCCGGCGAATCTCATCCGGCCGCTCCTTGATCTTGCGGCTATGAGCGATCAGGCCGCTGATCGGATAGCTAAATAGATCTTCGGCTCGCGCCAGGATGGTCAAACCCAACTTCCTGCTGCGGTAATCCCAAGGAACCGGCATCACCTGAGCATCGATCTGTCCCTGACTCATCCGCATCAGAGCGGTCTCGCCGCCGGGACTAGCGATAAACTTGAGGTCTTTGTCCGGGTCCATGCCAAAATGTTTTATTATCAAGCGAGCGACCAAATCAGGCGCGCTGCCCGGCGCTGCGCCAATGGTTTTGCCCTTGAGATCTTTGACGGTTTTTAGCTCCGGTCGGCTGAGCAAGACGAAATGCGCCACGGGCCGAAAGCAAGCCACGATCCTGGTCGGCAGCTGACCCTGAAGCATCGCCCGCATCGCCGAGCCAAAGCCCGTGTAGTAGTCAATGTCGCCGCTGGCCAATGCGACATTCGCCACCGGCCCGGTGATCGTGATGATCTCGGCATCGAAGCCCTCTTCGCGCAGGAAACCGCGCTTTTGCGCAGAGCGAAAGCGTGAAATGACCCGCATCGGCCGGCATGCCGATGCGAATCTTGTCCGCTGCTTGGGCAGTGGTCTGGAGTAGACAGATAATCAGTAGGCTACCAATTATCTCTCGCATTTTTTGTTCCTTATCGTGCCGCGCTTTGGGTGAGCGGTTTTAAATAATTTTGCACAGCATATTGCCCGTTTTTCTTTCCCATCGCCGCACCGACTTCGCCAGAGGTGCGATAGTGCACACCGTCATAAACCCGTGCATTGACGACTTCGGTGACATAGTCGGACAACTTGGAAAATTTACGCGTCACTCCCGGTGCGGTCGTGCTGGTCATGGTAAACGTCGGCACCGCGTCGCCGAAAAAGGCTTCGAGCACGCTACCTGCACTACCTTGAGAGATGCAATGAGCACAGGGATATTCCGGATGCATCGGCGTTGCAATAATCGGTTCCCAAGTCGGATCGCGCTCGGTGGCGTTATTGCCATCCATATCTGCGTTACGGATAGCCGTCACCGGGCGCCAGAAATTGTAGGCATATTTGGCATCGAAGATCGCAATACCTGCATCGGCCGTTGCCATGGAGAAAAGCGCAAACAAGCGCGCGTTATCCAAGACATCAAGCCCTTTAGCCGCCGAAAGCTGGCGTACCACGGGGTTGTACGTCGCCGGTCCGGTCAAAGCCCAGAAGCGCGCGATATCCGTCTGCTCCGCCGTGCGTGCCGATCCGGTCTTTGCTCCGATTTTTTTTACTTCGTTGAAATCTTTGGCCCACTGCGCGCTTTTGAGCGAGTAAGGGGCTGGCGGCCGCAACTGATTGCCAGACTTAAGTGAAAAAGGTCTCACCGCGCTAGCACTTGAGTTAATTGGGAAGACGGTCGGAACGTACTTGCCGGCAACCGTGAATGGCCGATAGGTGTTAGGTGCGTCCGAGCCATCGTCGCGCCGATCGCCGACGATCGCCGCGCCCGCCATTTGGCCGAGCTGCACACCTTGTGTCTTGGAGGTTCCATCCGGCACGGCAGTAAGTGACGCTTGGAGCGCCTTATCCAGTTCCGCGGTTTGATCGGGATACACTTTGACCAAAACGGTATGGGCGGCGCTGGCGGCCGCGGCCTCGCGGGACGCGCCGGGCTCCGCCGATAAGCGGGCTCGATATGGAGTATAACGAGGCTCGATTGAGTTGACCGCCTCGAACATCGCCAAATGAACCATGGTAATGGCTCTAGCCGTTGGGGAATTGCCGACGCGCGCCTTATCGCCGGCGACAACCGCTCTTTCGTTCCAGTCGGCAATGACATCGGCGCGTGCTGATCCGGCCAACCCAGCAAACAGAAACACGGCTAGAATGCTACTGGTTAAGTTTCTCATGGTTTCCTCCTGACAAAATGTTAGGGATTTATTGGCGGAGAGCATCGACGGGCGGCACTTTGTTCGCGACCTTCGAGCCCGGCGCGCGGCGCAGTTGCGACCTCGCCGCGCGCTGGGCTCTGCCACACAGCTTATTTTCCCGGTAGCACTTTCACGAAACCGAACATTTCAAACCCCCCTGTCGGGGGAGTAAAATGATTTTTGCGCGCACAGATTACGAGGTAGGTGCCGGGCTTTGAGAACTGTACTACTTCAACGCCGTCGCGCCGACCAGTAAAGCATGGCCCCCGGTAAATTCGATCATTAGAGTCACTGAGAACCCCACCGGCCGTCGTAGCACAAGTAGTAGCCGGCTCTGTGTTGGTCAAATTGATGTCCTCAGGCTGGGTTCCGTCATCGTAGATGGCTACGACGTGGCCACCGCTAATGTTGAAACTGACCGAGCCGCCTTGCTTTATGGTCGTGATCATGAGGATAGCAGTCTCGTGATTATTGCCCACGCCCCCACCTGGGTCACCAAGTATGCGGTCCAGCGGCGGATCCGCTTTCCCACTGTCCAAAGCTTACCGTTGCATTCGCCATCGGACCATCAATGGCCATCGCCGAGGAAGCAATCATAGCGACTCCACAGAAGGTCAAAATACTTATTAGCGAAATTATCGAACGTTGCATTTGTTTCTCCTCTGGTTTTTCAAAATCATAGAAGTAATCGTCCGTAACGAACCCCGTGGCGCACGCCGTTCGCCCCCTGAAGGCCCACGGACAACCTTCGGGGGGCAACTTGCAAGCAGCTCGGCATACCTCCGTGCTGCGTTTCTCTGCAGAATCGAATTTCTGCATTCGTTGGCTACCTTCCAACGACCGCAGTCGCTGACCAGCTACTAGCGACGGGCTGGCCTTCGCGCCAGAATCTGTTGCAGGCTGCTTTCCAGTTCGCGCGCGGTCACGAGTCCTTCGAACTTGGCGCGGATGATTCCATCCCTATCGACGACAAATACCCATGGCTCGGTATCGAGGCGCCATTCTTCCACGGTAGAGAACATTTTTTTCGTGGCAAAGTCCTGCCAGATCTCCTGGTGCGTGAATGCGACACTTTTTCCGTAGGCGGGATACAAAGAACGGACGATATCGACTACCGGGCCGCACATGCGGCTGGTGCAGAATTGCGGCGTAGCAAAGACGATCAACTGCGGCTTGCGCTGGGCGATCGCGTCGGCGATGCGCACTTGATGCAAACGAATGTCGGGCTTCTGGCTGGTATCGATCTCACGAAGATTCTTGACGTCGCTGGCGATCAGATTGCGGCTGCGCGGCGCAACACTACCGATCGCCGGAGTAGCCGGCGCCTCGAGCACATCCACGGCGAATCGTACAGTCTCGACCGTTCCCTTGGTCGCCTGGGCGAGCAGCTCGATGCCCCAAGTACCGGCCCGGAAAAACTCAAAGACACGACGTAAAGTCCGCGTACCCCGGCTTCTTCGCCGTGGACATGTTGCGTGCCATCTTGGTGGCGATGGACGGAAGGCTGTTGTTTTAGATTTCGCACGGCGTGGTACGGCGCCCGGAGTTCCGCAGTCAAAGTCGCCTGTTCGCCGTCCACGGCAAATAGCCGCAGCGTGACGTCAGCACCATCGATGAGCTTATTGCCCTTCACAAGTCCAAATGCGAATCGATTTGAACCGACGACCAACTCACTCGTCGTAATCAGTGGCCGAAGTTCGTCATCAGCCGAAGCGACGGCGCGACCCAGGCCGACGAGCGTTCACAATGAAAAAAGTGAAAGCAATAAAACAAATGCCAGCTGATCGCTTCATTCGCTCGCCTCCCAACGCTAGGTAAATGTGCAGACGAACTAGAGCTGGCCACGCACTCTAAGCTGACAAAAAAATAAACAAACGTGGGCTCTCAGTTAGCTGGACACGGATATGTAGGTAAAATTTTTGAAGGGAGCAAAACCGAGGCCAAAAATGGCAACATGATCAATTTTAGTTGAGGTGCGTAATCATAGTGAAATTTGTCATTGGCAAATCACCGCGCGATATCGCATGCGGCAGCTCTGTGTAATTTTGGATACAGAGGGTGTATCAAAAATTTCCAACCGACGAGCGAACACCACCTTCGCTTTAGTCAGGTGGATTGGAAGCGCCACCGCCGTTGGAATCAGACCGATGCGATAGTCGGTTTAATCTTTCCGAATCCGGTAGCCTGCTCGAAACCATGGGCAAGCTGCAGCACGCCGAGATCGTTGCGGTAGCGCCCGACGATCTGAATGCCGACGGGCAGACCGTCCGCGGTGAATCCCGGCCGGAACCGAGATCGCCGGACAGAATGTCGAAGTGATCCAGTACGCCGACTTCATCCAGTCGAGATAGGTTGCCATTTGCACACCGTCGATCTCGTGGGGCCAGTCGAGGGTCGCGTCGAAGGGCGGCACCTGGTTCACGGCACAGATAACGAATTCATATTTTTCTTGGAAGCGGTGCATGCGCTGCATCAACTCACCATGCAGCTGCATCACTCGGGCGATATCGTCGCCAGTCAAATTGCGTCCCAATTCTATCTGCCACACCGCTTCTGGTTTCATTTTGTGACGATGATGTTCAAGCAGCGATCCAAGCGTGTGCCAGTAGTGCCACGCGCGCAGAGTCAAAAACACTTCGTCGGCGCCGCTCAAGTCCGGCACTGCATCTTCCACGGCACAGCCTAGATCGACAAACGTCTGACGCTGAACAGCCAGCACCGCGCGCACCCGCCGGTCGAGGGGCAAGCCGCCTAGATCCGGACACCAGGCAACTCGAACGTCTTTGAACTCACGATCCAACGGTTCGGCAAACACGCGCGGGTCGGACGGATAACAAGCCGGATCGCGCGGGTCGGCCCCGGCCATTACGCTCAGCAAAAACGCCGTATCCGCCACCGACCGCGCCATCGGCCCTTTCACTGTAAAACCCAAGAACGGCAGCGCCACGGGTGCGGTGGGCACCAGTCCGACACTCGGACGCAGCGCCACGATGTTGTTGAAGTTAGCCGGATTGCGCAGCGAACCGCCGAGGTCGCTGCCGCTGGCGAGAGGTAGCATGCCCGCCGCCAATGCCGCACCGGCGCCACCGCTCGATCCACCGGCGCTCTTGGTCAGATCGTAGGGATTGACGAGTTGTGCCGTACACTTCGTTGTAACTATGCGAGCCCATGCCGAACTCGGAGATGTTGGTTTTGCCGATCGGCACCACGCCGGCAAGGCGCAGCCGTTCCGCAAGAACCGAGTCTTCAGTGGGCATGAAATCTTTGAAGATCAACGACCCGCGCGTCATCGGAAAACCAACGACCGGGTCGAGTTCTTTGAATGCGAAAGGCAAACCATGCAGCGGCCCGACAGCGTCGCCGCGGACAATTCGCCGATCTGCTTCATCCGCCAAAGCGAGACACTCTGCGTCAGGCAGCTTGGCGACGATGGCGTTGATCTTGGGATTGAGCCGGGCGATCTGCCCGAGGAACGCCGCCATGACTTCGCGCGCCGACACCTCGCGAGTGCGGATTAATCGAGCTAACTCCCGAGCGCTGGTAAAGCAGAACTCATTGCCCATCAAATTGAACAACCTCGGGTGATAATTGAGAGACAACTAGGCCGTAACCCTGAAGTGACTCTCTAGCGAAGCAGTCACTCGCGCATTATCGTCACCCCGGTGAAAACCGGGGTCCATCCCCATCCTCCTAACCTGGATACCGTTTTCCAACGGTATGACGGACCAATATCGTCACCGAGCTGCTGTATGGAACAATATCACTGCGCCGGGAACGAAAAATTCAATTTCGCGAGCGACAGAATGACACTAGATTCCCGGTTCTTTCGGAGTCAAAGGCGGCGCGACGATGTTTTTGGCGATCAGCTCGGTATCCCAAAGTTTGGAGAATTTTAGCGCGCGCGGGCAATGGCTGTAGGATTCATCGACGTCGATGAGCAGACCTTGGAGAACCTCGGCCTTGTCGTCGGCGTTGAAGACTTCGAGCTGGACGTCTTTCAGTTCGGCGCGGTCGACGACTGTCACGCGGCCGTTAATTCGAACAGTATTATCATGCCCGGGGATGAGAAAGATCAGCCCGACCTTCGCATTGGTTTGCAGATTGCCGTAGCCATGGAACAGCTTGTTGCCCGCCACATCGGGGAGAAACAACTGCTTGTCGTTGAGGATTTTGACAAATCCCGGCCGGCCGCCCTTCGGCGACGCATCGCAATTGCCCTCCGCGCTGCTCGTCGCCATCACGCAGAACGGCGAGTGACGGATAAAATCCTGAATCCACTCCGCCATATAGGGCCGCACCTTGCCCCTAGTCCGCTCCGCCGGATAGCCGAATTTTTCTTGATAATTGTTGTCCATCGACCACTCCTTAGAGTTAGGCGAATTATTTCTTCGGATCGAGAAAACTTAAGCGCTCGGCCATGGGCGTTTCGGGAAAGACAAAGCCGCATGACTTGCATGTGCGCATGGTTTCGCTGGCATTGAACTCAGTGTAAACCGCTGTCACTTGCGACGGGATATTCCCCTGGTTCACCACGCGGGAAAGCACCAGCTCGTCGCACTGCTCGCAGAACCAAGCGAACTCTTCCTTCTCTTCCTGGCGCCGCTTGCGCTCGATCACTAGCCCCCAGGTGTTGTCAAAGCGGCGCGGCGAGTGGGGCAAGCCGCCGGGACAGACGAAAATCTCCCCTTCTTTGATCCGGACATTCTGGCGGCGCTCGCCATCGGGCTTTAGAACCAATTCCATCTCCCCTTCCACCTGATAAAAGAACTCGTCCCCCGGCTCGATATGAAAATCCAGCCGCGTATTCGGCCCGCGCAGGATCATCACCAGGAAATCTTTCTGGTGCACGAGAAGCTGATTGGTTCTGAACGGTGGATTGAATAAGTGGCGGTTTTCGCCAATCCACTTCTTCAGATGAAAACTCGAAAGCAATTCCATAATTGAACCTCAATGGGGCGCCCTAGATCGAGTCACTCTTCGTTGCCCCCGTTGCGTTGCCATTGTTAAGTGTTTGCCTGGCATGGGCAAATTTTGGTTCCCATGAGCGCCGCCGCGCTACCCCAGGGCGTATGCCATACGCCCCTACGAAGAGATCCGAACATTGCATTGCTATAGCTACCAGTTTGCGTAGCTTGAGCAAATTTCTCTGGCGGTGAATTGCTCGGATTCGGATATTCCTCCCGCAAAGTCGCCAAGTTCGGCAGAGATGTCATTTCGACCGCAGGGAGAAATCTTTCTAGATCCCTGCATTCGCTCGGGAGGACGGGCATTAGCCCGTCACCTTTGCGCCTGACTTTGCGGGAGATAATCCGATACTTTTTTTGCGCCCTTTGCGCTCTTTGCGGCCATTCTTCCCTTCAGTTGAGGCTGTGCCGGGCTGCCTACTTTGCGGTTAAATTTCTTACTTAGTCAGCTGTCCGCATTCCCGCGCGACGCCGTCGGTGATCGCCCACCAGATGCCCAATCCTTTGCGTAACGCTTTCACCACCCGCACCTGCATCTCGTTGGTGGTGGCGAACTGTTCGACCAGTTCGTAACCGATGTTGCTGTGTTCGGTGTCGGCTTCGCCATGTTCGGCGAAAAATTCGATATCATGGGGCTTCAGACCATAATGATCTTTGAAGGCGCGAAAAAACTGGCCACCGGTGAGATGGTTCGAGTATTCGTTGCAGCAATTGGTCGCAGCCACTTGTTCAAGAATGTGGTTGCTGCGCAGGGCGATATCCATCCAGCCGACCCGCGCCAATACCGTGGTGGGCAAAAAGTCTTCCTCGATTTCGCAGCGTTCCAACTCTTTCGCTGGCACGCCGATGGCGTCGCCGAAGCGGAGAAACAACGCCCGATGGCCCAGCACTGCCCGCGGCGATCCTTCGAAGTAGCTGTAGCCGACCTCGGAATGAATGACATCGACAAACTTTTTATGAATCTCCGGATCGTGAATGCCGGACATCTGGCAGCGCACCAGCTTGGCAGTATTGATCGCGACATTACAGGCGAAGATGCCCCAGGCTTCCTTGGCCCATATGCGCACGGCTTCGATGGGCAGCTTGCCCTCGAACAGATCGCGATAGAACGGATGATGGAGCCGGGCGTGGCGGTTCTTCACTTCGTCCATCAGCAACTGGCAGAGGTCTTTGGTCGGCAGGGTTTTGCCGTTCAGCACTGCTTCAATCGACATAGCGTTCTCACTCCTTCGTGCTCGCCCTCACCCTCCCAGCTCCGAAACGGGCGAGGGTAAGACATGCGGCGTCAACGTTTGCCAAACTATTTTTTGTACAGCTGCGCCACAAAGCCACTGTCGTCCAACTCTTTAAGAAAGCGTGGTTCGAGGAAACGCTTTGCATCGGCACCGCGCGCTTTAGGATTGGTCTTGGCTAAGTCTTCGAGTATCGTTTCGACGCCCTTGATGCTCGGATACGGCAGCCGCGCCATGTATTTGATCGCGTAGGTGTTGTACGCCTCTTCCAGTGATGGGCGATCTTTGAGCTTGGTAAACTTGGCGATGGACTGAATGCTCGCTTCTTTCTGGGATTTGTAAAAATGAATGCCTTCGATCAAGCCGCGCACAAAGCGCCGCACCACCGCTTCTTTTCGTTGAATCGTCTGCCGGGTGGTGGCCAGCGAGGTGCCGAGATAGTCCAGACCGAGATCGCCCAAGCTGCCGTACTCGTGCAGTCCTTCTTGCTTGGCGCGGGTGGAAAACGGCGGCTGCAGCAGTGTCGCATCGACCAGGCCGGTCTGCACGGCGGCTAGTCGCGACGGCTGGGTGCCCACCGACAGCATGGTGATCTCTTTGTCGGCGTCGACGCCCCATTTCTTGAAGGCAACGCGAATACCGTAGTCGTCGGTCGCCCCCGGCCTGGCGATGCCGACCTTCTTGCCTTTCCAGTCGCCCACGGATTTTAGGTTGGGCCGGGTGATGATCGAGTGCTCCATGGTGTTGATGAACGTCGCCAGCACCACGGTCTCGGCGCCCTCTAAGTTCGACGACACCGCGGCCGGCCCGGCGAATATCGTCAGATCGAGATCCCCCGATACTAACGCGGCGATGTTCGGAGGGGCACCGGCAACGAAAAGAATCTGCAAGTCGAGATCGTACTTCTTGAAGAAGCCGGCATCCCGGGCAACGAACAACACCGCCTGCGAACCGCTGATGGCGCTGTGGGAAATATTCACGCGCTCCGCGGCGGTTGCCGCCGAGCCAATTAGCAGCACCGCGATCAAACTAAAATACGAACCGATTCGCTGCAAAGCATTGCTCCATTCCATGGCTAGTGTTTCCTGCGATTGTCGAATCTGAATTTGTTGGCGTTGCAGGCGATTTCGACGCGGTTGCCGTCCGGATCGAGAAAGCTCACCGAACGGTTGCCCGCCACCACCAGAGTCTCCGGACCGCTGACCACCGGAATCTTGCGCCGCTTCAAGATCGGATAGAGCTGGTCGATGATTTCGTTCTTGTCGACGTAGAAGCAGAAGTGATGCAGCTTGGCCACGCCTTTGCCGCGCACATGCTTGGCGCCCTTGGGCAAAGCTTGCAGCGCGATGTCATGGTGTTCGCGGCCGTAACTCATGAAGGTCATCTTGGTTTGTAAGTTGCGCGCCGAGACCTGGAGGCCGAGAACCGTCCGGTAGAACTGCTCGGACTTCTTCAAGTCGGCGACATTGAGGACGATGTGACCGAGAGCGCCATTGGAGATTCTCATAGGAAGCCTCAATTAATCTTGCCCTGGCGAAGCTGTCAAGATCACTGAAGCGATAATTTGTCCGACCGCGGTTTGACAAGTCTTTGACGAATACGGGATATTCGCCGCAGTCGTTTGCGGCAATCAGGAGAACACAATGAAAATCATGGTCGTCATGGGCGAATATCCTGCCGAAGAAGGCGAACGGCGCCGCCAAGCGGTGCTCAAGTGCGCTTCGCCGGGAACCGAGATCGGCTTCGACGTGATCAAAGCGACTTTCTTTCGCCATTCCAACTCGCAAGTCAATTCGCTGTCGGCTGGTCCGCTTAGTCGCCGAGATCGCCATCCGCGCCGAAGCCAACGGTTACGACGCCGTGGTGCCCTTCGGCACCTTGGACGCCGGCGTCGAGCTGTCGCGCAATCTGGTCAAGATCCCGATCGTCGGCGCCGGCCAATCGGTGCTGCATCTGGGCGCGCAGCTGAGCAACCGTCTCGGCGTGATCGCCTACGAAGACAAGAGCGTGCCGTTCATGCGCAAGCAGATGCATGTCTGGCGCGTCGCCGACTTCGTCGTCGGCATCCGCGGCATCGGCATCCCGCTGCCCGAGAGCACCAAGAACCGCGACGCCATGCGCGGCCGCTTCATCGAGGTCGCCCGCTATTTAATCGACCAGTGCGACGCCGAAGTCATCGTGCCCATGGGCGTGACCATGGTGCCGGTGCAATATTCGCCCCAGGAAATGGAAAAAGAACTCGGCGTGCCGGTGATGGACGCGCTCAAGACCAGCATCCAGACCGCCGAGATGATGGTGCGCATGGGGCTGACGCATAGTGTGAGGACCTATCCGCGGCCGGCAGTGAAGTGAGTTCGAACGATGGAGAATCGAGGATTGAGGATGGCTTTCGATGCGTCGGTTTGACCTGGTTGAGCCGAGATCGCTGTCAGAGGCTTGCGCGATGCTCGCCAACGACAGCGATGCCAAAGTCGTTGCCGGCGGCACGGCGCTGCTGACGATCATCAAGCAAGGATTGTTGCTGCCGAAGTTACTAGTCAACTTAAAAAAAATCAGCGATGCTTCCGCGATCACCTTCGATCCAGTCCAAGGGCTTGCGCATTGGCGCGTTGGCGACGATCAACGAGATCGAAACCTCTGAAACCGTTCAGACGCACTATCCCGCCCTCGCCGAAGCCTGCCATGTGGTGGCGAACATCCGCATTCGCAACATGGCCACCCTCGGCGGCAATCTCGCCCATGGCGACTATCAATCCGATCCGCCGACCGTGTTGGCCGCTTTGGATGCTCGTGTCGAACTGATGAGCGCAGGCAAGGTTCGCCAGCTTGCGCTTGACTGATTTTCAACTCGGCAGCTATGAAACCGCGCTTCAGCCGGGCGAGCTGCTTGCCGCCGTGGTGATTCCGCCGCTGCCGCAGGGAATGAGCGGTCATTATGTCAAATTCACCACCGGATCTTCTGAAGAGCGGCCCTGCGCCGGCGTTGCCGCGTTGGCGAGATTGAAAGATGGCGTTTGCCATGAACTGCGCCTGGCGGTGGGCGCGGTGTCGGCTAAGCCACTGCGCATCGCTGCGGAAAAACTCGCCACCGGCAAGGCGCTAACCGCCGAGCTTATTGCGACCATTGCCGCCGATGCGGCGCGGACCATCGATCCCATCGACGATGTGCGTGGGCCGGCGGATTACAAGCGCCATCTGGTCGGCGTGTTGACCCGCCGCGCGCTGCAAGATCTCGCCAACGGCAGAACGGAGACAAGCATCATGACCCTGGTCGGCACCAACGTTGAAATGGTCGGCGGCCGCGCCAAGGTCAGCGGCGCGGTGAGCTACGTCGCCGATATGGAATTCCCCGGCCAGCTCTACGCCAAGGCGCTGCGCAGCCCCTATCCCCATGCGAAATTGCTGCGCATCGATGCCAGCAAAGCTGCGGCGCTGCGCGGTGTGCGCGCCGTGGTGACACGCGACGACTTGGCCGGATTGAATCCCTACTTCGGCACCGGCGTCGAAGATCAGCCGGTGCTGGTCATCGACAAAGTGCGCTGCGTCGGCGACATCGTTGCCGCGGTGGCCGCCGACAGCCGGGAGATCGCCGAAGAGGCGGTGGCGCTGATCGAGGCGGATTACCAAGAACTGCCGGCAGCCACCGACATCCTCGAAGCGGCCAAGGCCGGACGCGCCGATTATTCAAGAATTGCATGTCGACCAACGCGCCGGCGGCAACATTCACGGCGTCTATCGGGCCTCCAGCGGCAATATCGAGCAGGGCTTTAAAGAATCTGACGAAGTTATCGAAAATATTTATAAAATTCCACCAGTGCAGCATGGCCATATCGAGCCCCATGTGGTCACCGCATTGTGGGAGCCCAGTGGCAAGCTGGTGGTCCATACGCCGAGCCAGACGCCGTCGCCGCTGCAGGAGCAGATCGCCAAAGTTTTCAAAATGCCGCTTAACCGCGTGCGCGTCATCGTGCCATTCATCGGCGGCGGTTACGGCGGCAAGAACCACGCGCGCATCGAACCGGTGGTGGCGCTGTTGGCGCGCAAGGCGCGCCGCCCGGTGCAGTGGATTCTCACCCGCGACGAAGTCTTTTTCACCGGCCGGCGCTTCGGCGCGGTGGTGAAAATCAAAACCGGCTTCAAACGCGACGGCCGCTTGTGGGCGCGCAAGGTCGACGCCTGGTACGATATGGGCGCCTACGCCCTCTCCGGTCCGGCGAACACCAAGAACGCCGCCATCATCGCCGGCGGGCCCTACAACATTCCTCATCGTGATTTCACGACCTACGCGGTTTACACCAACCTGCCGCCGGCCGGACCTTATCGCGGCGTCGGCGCGTCCCATGTCTGTTGGGCCTACGAATCGGACATCGACGACATCGCCCGGCGCTGCAATCTCGATCCGCTCGAAATCCGGCTGAAAAATTTGCTTCAAGAAAACGACCGTTTCATCACCGGCGAACCGATGATTTCCGTCGGCGTCTCCGAGTGCCTCAAACAAGTGGCTCAATCGATCAATTGGCAAACTGGAGCGGAGCAATCCTTGCGCAGCGATGCAATGGCAGCGGAGCAATCCTTCGCGCGAAGTCCGCGATGCGATCGTCCGCGGCAAGGGGCTCGCGGTCGCGATCAAGAGCACGTCGACGCCGAGCACCTCCGCCGCCAGCGTGCGGTTGAATGCCGACGGCTCGGCGATCTTGCTGACCAGCACCGTCCGACATGGGCCAGGGCGCCCAGACCGCGCTGGCGCAGATCGTCGCCGACGAGTTGGCTCTGCCTTTCGAGCGCGTGACCGTGACATTCCCCGACAGCGATATTACTCCCTACGATAAATCGACAAGCTCGAGCCGCGCGACGTTTCACATGGGCAAAGCGGCGCAGATCGCCGTGGGGCAGATTCGCGAGCAATTGTTTCAAGCCGGATGCGAAGTCGCTCGAAGCGCGCGTCGAGGATCTAGAGCTGCGCGATAGCCGCTTGCAAGTGAAAGGCGTGCCGGAAAGAAGCCTGACCTATCCGCAGCTCTTCAAAGCGATCTACGGCGAGGCCAGCGGCAACTTGTTCGGCAGCCACACACTGCGCACCGAAGGCGGCGTCGATGCCGTGACCGGCCAAGGCAAGGGTTCGTCGTTTTGGTTCTACTCAGCGGCCGGCGCCGAGGTCGAAGTCGACACCGAGACCGGCAAAGTGCGCGTGTTGCAAGTGGCCAGCGCCGTCGATGTCGGCAAGGCGGTCCATCCGCTCCAGTGCAGTCTGCAAAATGAAGGCTCGGCGCTCGCCGGCTTGGGCTCGGCGCTGTTCGAAGAAATACGCTACGACAACGGCCAGCCGATCAACAGCACGTTCCTCGACTATCTCCTGCCGTCGATGCTCGACCATCCCGGCGAATTTCAAATCGCTGCTAGTGGAGACGCCCCATCCCGACGGCCCGTGCGGCGCCAAAGGCATGGGCGAAGCCGCTTTGCCGCCGATGGCGCCGGCGATCGGCAATGCCATCGCCAATGCGCTGAACGGCGTGCGCGTGCGCGACTTGCCGGTGCGGCCCGACAAGATCGTCGCCGCGTTAAACTCCAGCAAGGAGAACCGCTAAGATGAAACTCGCCATCGCCACCACGATCAACGGCCAGCGCGAAGAAATCGCCGTGAACCCGCATCAGACGCTTCTGGAATTCCTGCGCGACGATCTGAAGCTCAAGGGCGCCGTCGAGGGTTGCAGTGTCGGCGTCTGCGGTTCGTGCACGGTACTGATCGACGGCAAACCGGTCAGTTCCTGTCTCACCCTCGCCAGCAACATCGAAGGCAAAACAGTCAGCACCATCGAAGGACTTTCGCAAAACGGCGAGCTCGATCCGGTGCAGCAGGCCTTCTTGAAGAACCAGGCCTTCCAATGCGGCTTCTGCACCACCGGCATGATCATGGCGGTGAAGGGGTTGTTGAACGCCCATCCGCACCCGAGCGAAGAACAGGCGCGCGACTATCTCTCCGGTAACCTGTGCCGCTGCGGCACTTACAAAGAGGTGCTGGCGGCGGTCAAAGACTTGGGCGGACGGTGAGGGCATTGTTGGTTTAGCTTGGTATCGTTTGGTTAAGTCCAGAGAAGCGTTGATGACGAAGCGATATCTATCGGTGCTACTCTGGATCGCCTGCTCTTTGTCGACCCAGATTACCTTTCTTGTCGGCGAACTTCGCGCCGCCGATTCTGTGCGCATGAAATGGCTGGGCACCGCCGGCTGGGAGATTCGCGTCGGCGAGACGGTCATTCTAATCGACCCGTTTCCCACCAGAAGGCAAGCCGCCGCCGGCGTTGAGTGGAAAACCGACGAAGAAGAAGTTGCCAAAGCCATTAATAAGGCTGACTACATCTTCGCCGGTCACAGCCACGCCGACCACATCGCCGATATTCCGGTAATCGCCAAACGTTTCGGCGCCAAGGTAATCGGTTCGAGGACCACGACCAATATCGCCTTGAGCGCGGGAGTCGATAAGAGCCAACTGACAACGATCAGTGGCGGCGAGAAGTTTGAATTCAAAGATTTCTCCGTCCAGGTGATTGAAAGCCAGCATGGCGTGCTTAACCGCGGTGGGCGCCGCCGCCAAGCCAAATTTGACGAGGTCTTGCGTCCCTGGAACGGGCCAATCATGGGCGAGGCATTTGTCCAGGGAGGGAGTTACCTTTATTACTTTACCTTTGGCAACTTGCGCGTCCTGCATCAGAGCACGGGCAATTTCATCGAGGACAACTTGAAGGGACTGCGGCCCGATGTGGCAATCCTCGCCGACAACAGCAACTATGACTGGGCGGATGCGCTTAAAATTCTCCGGCCGAAAATAGTGATCATTCACCACTACGATGAATGGCGCACGCCCTACGGCGATGGCATCCCCGAGTCCAATAAACGCAGAGCCCAGCGCTTTGAACGTTTGATCAAGTCGGTCGATAAGCAAATCAAAGTCATCATCCCTGAACTGCTAAAACCGGTTGTCTTGGAATAAGTCACAAAGGCAGCGCTCAATACTTGAGTCGGTGCGAGCGACGTCAAGCCGGCGGGCGAGATCGGCTGGACGCTAATCGAGCAGCAAAAACAAATAGCCCGCCCATCGGTCTCGCCCCTAGCTTTAAGAAGCGCCGATAACTTGCTAAAAGTATTACTGGCGTTTTAGGCAGTTGCCTAAAACCCGAAGCAGCCAAAGTCAGCGTGCTCGAAGCCTGCGGCACTCGACTTCGCTAAACATCACCACAAGGATTGGATCATCATGCTGAGAGCTGGAATCGTCGGTTTGCCCAATGTCGGCAAATCAACCCTGTTTAATGCCATCACGCGCACCCGCAAAGCGGAGGCGGCGAACTATCCCTTTTGCACCATCGACCCCAACATCGGCATGGTCACCGTGCCCGATGCGCGGCTCCAAGTGTTGCAGCAGATGGTCAAAACCAACGTCGTCATTCCCGCGGTGATCGAGTTCGTCGACATCGCCGGCCTGGTCAAGGGCGCGAGCCAAGGCGAAGGGCTGGGTAATAAATTTCTCACCCACATCCGTGAAGTCGACGCCATCGTCCAGGTGGTGCGCTGCTTCGAAGATGCCGACGTCCATCATGTCTCCGGCAATATCGATCCGGTGCGCGACATCGAGGTCATCAACACCGAACTGATGCTCGCCGATCTCGAAACGGTGAAAAAGCGCCGCGAGCGCATCGCCAAAGAGATCAAGCGCGGCGACAAGAGCGCCGCCGCCGAAGACGCCGTCTTGGTGAAAATCGAGACATGCCCTCGACGCCGGCAAACCGGCGCTTACCGTCGAGCTCACGCCGGAGGAACACGCATTGTCCAGCGCAATTCTTCCTGCTTTCGGACAAGCGAACCATCTTCGCCTGCAACGTCAAGGAGTCCGACCTCGCCACCGCCGACCAAAACCCCTACGTCCTGAAAGTGCGGCGAGTACGTAAAAACCCATCTTGCTTGCGAAGCCGTGGTCATCAGCGCGCAGATCGAGAGCGATCTCGTCGATCTCGAACCCGCCGAAGCCGAGGCGTTTCTCAAAGAGCTGGGCGTGCAAGAGAGCGGCATCGGCGCGCTGATCCGCGCGACCTATCACCTGCTCGGCCTGCGAACCTTTCTCACCGCCGGCGAAAAAGAAGTGCGCGCCTGGACCATCCACGCCGGCGATACCGCGCCGAAGGCCGCCGGCGTCATCCACTCCGACTTCGAGCGCGGCTTCATCAAAGCCGAAACCGTCGCCTACGACGATCTCGTCCAATGCGGCTCCGTCGCCGCCGCCCGCGCCAAGGGACTCTACCGCATGGAAGGCAAAGAATACGTTGTCGCCGACGGCGATGTGATGCTCTTCAAGTTCAACGTCTAGTCCACAGTCATTAGGGATTCGTAGCTTCTGAGTCCTCATCCTTTAGGGTTCATGCTTTTTGAAAGGGCGACTCGGAAACGGTTGCTAGACTTCTCGCTGCGCTCGAAATGACAATCTGCGGTATGGTAGGCTGATCATCCGCGAACGGATTGAGGACGATATCCGTGACTTGAAAACGACCAACGAGCAACCTCACGGCACAGAAAGTGCCAGTTTAACCGCATGTTAAAGAGAAAGAGGAATCGGATAATACGAAAGCGCGCAAAGATCAAATTGCTGGATACGATTGCGCTGCTACAGGACATTCCGACGCGAAAACTGAAATAAGGAGCGAGGTCGGCACGGTAGAGAGATCTTGGCGCCGGACGTTTATGAAGTAGAATTCTGTGATGATGACGGCGAGACTTATCCCGAGATTGGCCTTGCGTGGCAATCAGACAATCCCGCTCCACAATCAAGGCGAAGCCTTGAATCGTCGCCTGAACTTGTCGCTATAAGCCAGCATAACCGCCGCATGGATCACAATTGTCGAGTCGTCAATGTCATAAACTCATACGCCAGCCAGAGCCATAATCGCCGGCAACCGCTGAGCTGTCGCTCCCATGCGAAATGTTTGGCTACGAGCTGTTGCGTTCCCGTCGGATATTCCCGTGCTCGAGGGCATGCTTACTTGCGGCCATAATGCCGCGCTCACTTGTCTTCTTGAGCCGACGTGCGCTAAGAAAGTCATACCGACGACTGTGCGCTTGGGAGAACACCATGGAAGAGATCAAGATTGTCGACACGACGCTGCGCGATGGCAACACCAGCCTATGGGCGCACAATATGACCACCGGCATGATGCATCCGGTGCTGCGCCACATGGATCAAGCCGGCTTTGACGCCATGGAGTTCTTCGTCGCCGGCAGATTCAAAAAAGTCATCCGCGAGCAGCTCGACAACCCCTGGGAATGGGTGCGCTACGGCCAGCGAGGAAATTAAAAATACCCAGCTGCGTTATCACGGCGGCCTCACCGGCGGCTTCATTCTGAGTCCCCTATGCATCCCGCGCCTGCTGCTGAAGCTGGTCATCGGCTACGGCATCAACATGACGCGCCTGTCCGACCCGTGGAACGACTACGACGAACTCAAAGGCGAAGTCGAGGAGCTGCGCGACATGGGCATGACCTCGGTGGTCAACTTGATCTACTCGATCTCGCCGCGCCACACCGACGAATACTACGCGCGCAAAGCCCGCGAGGCAGCGGCCATGAAGCCCTATCGCCTGTGCTTCAAAGATGTCGCCGGCATGCTCACGCCGGATCGCGCTTACACATTGGCAAAGCTGATTCTCGAAAATGTCGGCGACGTGCCGGTGGAGTTTCACTGCCACTGCAACAATGGCCTGGCGCCGTTCAATGTCCTCGAAGTGGTCAAGGCCGGCATTCGCATCGTCCACACCTCGATACCGCCGCTGGCCAACGGCTCGGCGCAACCGTCGGTATTTAACGTCGTCAACAATCTGCGCGCTCTGGGCTACCAGCCGCTGGTCAATGAAAAGGTCTTGGCGCCGGTGGAGGAACATTTGCGCCGCTGCGCCAAGGAAGCTGGCCTGCCCATCGGCGCGCCGCGCGAATACGACCAGGGTTGGTACCGCCACCAAGTGCCCGGCGGCATGATCTCCAACCTGCGCCACCAGCTCAAGATGCTCGGCAAAGAGGACAAGATGGCGGACGTGCTCGAAGAGATCGTCCAGGTGCGCGCCGAGCTCGGCTATCCGATCATGGTCACCCCCTTCGCCCAGTTCGTCGGCAGCCAAGCGGCGATCAACATCATGACCGGCGAGCGCTACAAAGAAGTCACCGATCAGGTGATTCAATTCGCCCTGGGCCTGTGGGGCAAAGAAGGCGCCCAGTACATGGACAAGGAAGTCAAAGCCAAGATCCTAGATCGAAAACGCGCCCGCGAGATGGAAAGCTTTCAAATCCCCAACACGCCATTGGAAGAAGTGCGCAGCCAGTACGGCGGACGCGAAGATCTCCGACGAAGAACTGATCATGCGCTATTACGCCGGGCCGGAGTTCGTCGACGCCTTAAAAACCGCGCCGCCGCGCAAGGAATACTTGGACGCGAGAAAACCGCTAGTAAAGTTGGTCGAGCAGTTGCAGCAAAAAGGATTTCAGCCATGTTCATATACAAAGAGACGGCTTCTCGATCTCGGCTGGACGAATCACGCAAACCGCCGGATAATCACTGGCAAGTTCTCATCTACCCCTCTTTGGACAAGAGCGGCTAGGGGAGATTTTTCGCGTCCTTGCGGCTCCGTCATCACAAAATATTGCCCGATTATTACGAAGAAAACCTCTCCGCCCCACAACCAAATCCCCCTCGATCCCCCTTTGCCAAAGTGGGAGTAGATAATTGAGCTTCACCTGAGATCTCTCGGCTATCTCTGGCGAATAAGCTGCGCAATGGCGCTGCCCCTTCCTCAACCAGTCGATAGGTGTCATTTCTCGTACAGCTTCTTTACAAACCCGCTCGCCTCGATCTCTCGCGCGATTTTATTCGCCACGAACTGCTCGGGATCGGCGTTTTTGGCTGCGGCATTGTGCTGCCGAGTTCTGCGAGAATGGTCTTAATACCGTCGGCAGTCGCGATCGGCAGCGGCAGATATTTGTTCACGTAGTTATTGTAGCTATCTTCCAAAATCTCGCGGTCGTCATTGCGGTTGTATTTTTTCAGCACCGCCAGACGCGGTTTCCTTGTTGCGCTTGAAATCATGGATCGCCTCGATGTAGGCGAGCATGAACTCTTTCACCACCGCTTCATTTTTCTAGCAAAAACGATTTGGTCGTCCCGATCGGCGCCATCGGATAGTGCAAACCTAATTCGGCCAAGTCGCCCAACTCGCGAAAACCGGCTTTGCGCGCGACCAGTGAGGCGGTGCCGCTCAGCACACCGGCATCGATCATTTTCGTCTGCATGGCACGGACGGTGTCCTGGGTCGTGCCGATCTGCAGGATGCTCACGTCGCGCTCGGGATTGAGCCCCCACTTCTTGAGCGCCAATCGGATGGCGAAATCGGAGGTCGCGCCGTAGCGGCTGACGCCAAGCTTCTTGCCTTTGAGTTGCGCCGGGCTGGTCAGTGTCCGGCGCGCCGAATACTTTGAAAACAAATCCATTGAGCGCGGCCGAGAGAATCACCGTGTCCGCGCCCTGCAAGGCCGCTTGAACCAAGCCGGAACCGGACAGCGAGGCGATTTCCAAATCCTTGGCGATCAGCGCGCGCAACGAAACCGCCCCGGTGCCCATACCGACCAACAACACATCCAAGCCGCGCTTTTCGAATAGCCTGGTCTCCTTGGCAAACCACAGGGGCGCGATGGCGCCGTCAGTGGAGCCATAGCCGGCGACGACTTTGATTAAGGGCTTGGCCTGCCCCGCCTGGCTGAGTTGGCATTGCAGCAAGGTGAGAACCGTGGCCATCAGGACACTGATCCGTTCAAGCAGATTCATTTCTCGTCTCCTAATGAGCTAACGTGTCCAGCAGTTTGCCGTAACCGCGAATGTCCGCCTTAATCCCCAGGTCGCGAAGCGGCGCCCAGATCTGTCCCAGCGCGCTGCTCACCACCGGCTTGCCAAGGTCATCTTCCAAGGCCTGGATAACCGCCAGCGTCGGCCAGGCCGACGAGGTGATCAACACGGCATCGCATGAAGGGTGACGCCGGCCAACGTTCCGTACATGGTCGAACACCCGGTGCGGCGACAGCATGGCTTTTTCAATCGAGGACATGCCGGTGTCGAGTCCTTCGATGGCGAGCACATCGAAACCTTCCGTGGTTAGAAACTCTTTGACCAATTGATTGTGTGCCGGAATGAAAGAAGTCGCCACCGCCAGTTTAGCTGCGCCAAGATGCTTCAAGCCGTCGGCAAATGCCTGCGGGCTGGTGGTGGCCGGCACCGGCGCTTGCCGGCGCAACCATCCAAGTAATTCCCGGTGGCGCGCCACGCCTTTCGCCAGCACCAAAGGCGCGCCGGCCAGCGCAATATGATCGACGCGGGTCTCGCGCAAGCTGGCGATGGCGTCCGCGAATCCCTCCCACGAAGCTTCAACCTGGCTCGACTCGCGAGCGTCGCGAATGACCAAGTTGCTCAATACCAAAGTAACGCCGTCCGGCGCCACGCGATAAAACTCGTAAGGAAATATTTCCGTGCAGGCGGTTGGCGAGATATTGCCCATGCGCCCGCGCCAGCCGTAACTCTTGTCGGTAACCGTAGCCATGGCCCTATAAGTGCACCAAAAGACCGTACCAATGCAAAGGCTTTTGTGTCTTATATGAGTCGAAGCGCTGAACCGGGAAGGAGATGCCATTGATGAATATCGTGCGAAACCCAACTTGCCAATCGTGCACTGCTAACCTTCGGATTCCTTCTAGCTCTCGACGCCACGAGCGACCTATTCGCCCAGGAGAAAAAACTTATCATCGGCTACACCGCCCGGGATTTAAATAACTTCCCGCTGTTCGCCGCCCAGGCGCGCGGATTACTTCAGAGACGCCGGCAAAGATGTCGAGTTGGTGCAGATTCGATCGAATATCGGATTGTCAGGGCTTGCTCGGCGGTTCGGTGGATTATTACACATCGTTTAGCAGTGCGGTGACGCTGGCGGCGCAGCAGGGCTCGCCGGTTGTCGGCATCTTCAGCATGATCGAGCGGCCGAGCCTCTACATGGTCACACGCCCGGAGATTCGCACCATGCCGAGCTCAAAGGCAAGACCATCGGCCTGGGCTCCATCGGCGGCATCACGGTGACGATCACCCGGCGCATGTTGGCCAACTATGGGGTCAACGCCAATGAATTTACCATCGTGTCTTCCGGCGACTTGCCGGTGCGATTGGCCGCGGTAAAGTCCGGCGCGATTCACGCCACTCTGGCCGGTCCGCCGGCGCCGGTGCAAGCCAAAGAGCTCGGACTTAACGTGCTCGCCTCGGCCGCGGATACCGTGGACTTTCCATTGGCCGGGTTGTCGACTGCGGTGGCGAAAATTCGCACCAACCGCGCCGAAGTCGTCGCCGTGCTGACGGCGATGCTGCGCGGCTTGTTGTTCGTGCGCAGCCAGCGCAGCGATGCGATCGGCTTGATCCAGAAACTATTCAGGATGGAACGCGAACTGGCCGAAGCCGGCTACGACCAGACGCTGCCGGCTTATAGCAAAGACGGCACAGCGTCGGCTCGAGGCATTGAAAGTGTTCTCGAAGTGGCGCGCCAAGGCGGCGGCGCAAAAGCGGTTGGAGTCAACGACGTGGTCGATTTTACGCCGCTGCGTGAAGCGCAGGCGTTGTGAAACTGCGTTAACAGACATCGATTCGTGCCTAGTTCACATCGACCCACTTGAGCAAAGATCACGTTGAAGATTGAACACGCTCTTGAAACGGTACAGATATCGGCAATGTCAAAAGTGCAGATCCTAGAAGAAGCGATTTCAACCCATGTTCGTGACGGCATGTCGATCGCACTGGGCTGCGCCCTGGAATCGCTGATTCCCTTCGCCGCGAGCCACGAAATCATCCGGCAGCGGCAAAAAGATTTGACCTTGATCGGGCCGATTTCCGACATTCAGTTCGATCAACTCATCGGCGCCGGCTGCGTCAGGAAGATCCAAGCGTCCTGGGTCGGCAATGTCGCCGCCGGCCTTGGCCACAATTTTCGCCGCGCGGCGGAAGCCGCGATCCGCCAGTCGCGATGGAAATCGAGGAACACTCCAATTTTACCATCGGCCTGGCTCTCCAGGCAGCGGCGATGGGCCTGCCCTTCTTGCCGACCGATCGATCAAGGGCAGCGACTATCGCCAAAGACCCGCACTTCAGCCGCGTCACTGCCCTTTCACCGGCGAAGAGCTGGTCGCGGTGCGCGCGATTCACCCCGACGTCGCCATACTCCACGTGCAACGTGCCGACGATCACGGCAATGCCCATGTCTGGGGAAACTTACGGCGTCATGCGCGAGGCCGCGATGGCCGCCAAAAAAGTCATTCTGACCTGCGAAGAACTTGTCGATCACGCAGTGATTCTCAGCGATCCCAATCGCACACGTGATCCCTGGTTTCGTCGTCACCAGCGTCGTCCATGAACCCAACGGCTCCTATCCGTCGCCGACCCAAGGCTACGCCAGACGCGATGATGCTTTCTATTTCGAGTACCACAGAGCGACTCGGACCGCCGAGGGTTTCAATCGCTGGTTGGAAAAGTATGTCTACGGCGTCAAAAACCACCGGGAATTTCTTGACCTGTTGGGCCGAGAACGGCGGGAGCGGCTCAAACCGCAGGGCGAACTGTTTGCGCCGGCGGTCAGCTTCAATTACTAATCCAAGAATCAATTTTTAGGAGGCTAGTCATGAAAACCGTACCCACGGCGAAGTTATCCCAGGAAGGCTGCGACATCATCGTCAACGCCGCCATCGAAAAAGCCAAGGAGCTCAAACAAATCGGCAGCATCTGCGTCGTCGATGCCGGCGCCCATCTGATGGCGTTCAAGCGCATGACCAATGGCCGCACCCACAATACGCTGATCGCCCAGGCGAAAGCGCGCTGCGCCGCATTGACCACGGCGGCCACCGGCAAGACCGGCCGCGACGGCAGCGAGATCCCCGATCACCAAGTGTTGGCGCAAACCCTCGCCGTCGGACCTGGTTATTTCATCAGCATCGAAGGCGGTCTGCCGATCACCGTCGATGGCCAGTGCATCGGCGGCGTCGGCTTCAGCGGCGCGCCCGCCGCGGTGGACCGGCAAATTGTCCAGGCGGGAATCGACGCGTTCAATAAAGCCTAACGGCTGGTTTCGAGTTTAGGGTTCTGGGTTTCGGGTTAACACGAAACTCGAAACGCGCGACCCGAAACAGCGAGCGACACTGCAATCCACGATTGGATAATGACCTATACACTTCGCGAGCTAATGGTCGCCGCCGCGGCGCGGCAGATCTGCGACGGCGACAAAGTTTTTGTCGGCATGCGTTTGCCGCTGTTGGGCTTTGCCGTGGCCAAAGAGACTCACGCGCCCAACGCCATCGGTATTTTCGAGAACGGCGTGATTCGCGATTGGCCGGCGCTGGAATCGATCTTTACCATGAGCGATCCGCCCAATATCGCCGGCGCGCTCTCCTGCGGCGGCTTGAATGACGTGATGTATTTGTTGCAGAGCGGCCGGGTCGATCTCGGCTTCATCGGCGGCGCCGAGATCGACCGCTTCGGCAATTTGAATACCCATTGGGTCGAAGACAACGGCAAGCGCACGCGCTTACCAGGCAGCGGCGGCGCTGCCGATATCGCGACCATGGCCAAGCGCACGCATCATCATCATGAATCACGAGCGGCGCCGCTTTGTCGAGAAGGTTCAATACGTCACGTCACCGGGTTTCGGCGACCGGCGGCGATTGGCGTTCGCGCAACGGCTTAGCGGCGGCGGGCCCAGCCATGCGATCACCAGTATGGGGATTTTCTCATTCGACGCCGCCACCCGCGAGATGATTCTAACCTCGAACCATCCCGGGGTGACGGTCGAACAAATCAGACATGAAACCGGCTGGCCGCTGCGAATTGCCCAAGAGCTGAGCGAAACTGCGGCACCGACAAGATGAGCTTGCCGCGATTCGAAAATACGATCCCAAAGGGATTTGGACTTCCTAGAACCTCAATGCCGATCGAGTTCACCACTCCAATATTACGCTTCCAGCTTCGCCGAATTGATCACCACCGGCTGCGTCGGCACATCTTGGTGATGGCCCTTGTTGCCGGTCGGCACTTTTTCGATGTTACGAACCACATCCATCCCTTCGATAACCTGGCCGAAGACGGCGTAGCCGAACTCGGCGGCGGCGGTGCTGCGGTGATTCAAAAAATCATTGTTCTTGACGTTGATGAAAAACTGCGACGTGGCGCTGTCGACGACGTTGGTGCGCGCCATGGCGATGGTGCCGATATCGTTTTTCAGGCCGTTGGCCGCTTCGTTTTTGATCGGCGCTTTGTTTGTTCTTCTCGTTCATCGCGGCGTCCATGCCGCCGCCTTGGATCATGAAGCCGGGAATGACGCGATGAAAGATCAGCCCGTCATAGTGGCCGGCGCTCACATAATCGACGAAGTTCTTGGTCGTGATCGGCGCCTTTACCGCGTCCAGTTCGATGCGGATATCGCCCATGCTCGTTGACATCAATACCACCGGATTTTTATCAGCCATGATTGCCTCCGAAATTAAATATTTCGCGACACTAGCATTTCTCGCAGTCGACTTATAGCCTTGGCATTTTGCACGCGCTCGATTCGGTGGAAATCTCGCCAAGGGTGCGCTATGGGTTAGCCATAACTCAAAAGCTTTAGGCATAGCGAAAGGAGCATTTATGGCGAGCAATAGACAAATCGAAGGCATTTTGATGCCCATGCCGGTGGCGTTCAAACATGACGGCGCCATCGATCACAAGGCGACCGATGCGATCATCGACTTCTACTTGGATGCCGGCGTGCATGGATTTTTTCCCTTGGGCACCCATGGCCAGGGCATGGTCATGGAGATCGACGAGCGCAAGAAAGTCGCCGAGCAGATCGTCAACCGGGTCAAGGGCCGCGTGCCCGTGGTCATGCATATCGGCACGGCCAACACGCTCTCCTCCATCGAGCTGGCCAAGCATGCCGTCGGCTTAGGCGTCGACGCCGTCGGCGTCGTGCCGCCCTACTACTATCCCCATGACGACTGGGAAGTTTACGCCCACTACAAAGCGATCGCCCAGTCGGTGCCGGGCACGCCGATGTTTATCTACGACAACACCGAAACCACCTGGGTCGAAATCACCCCGGCCAAGGCCAACAAAATCATCGAAGCGATCGCGCCCAATCCATTGGCCGGCATCAAAGTGTCTTTCATCGCCTACGACAAACTGCTCGGCTACGTCTATCAATTGCCGAAGACCACCGGCGTCTTTCCCGGCGGGATTTTTTCTCTCTACACCGGCTACTCCGTCGGCGTGCGCGGCGCGATCCATCCGCCGTCGACGCCGTTTCCCGAGGCCTGCGTGAAAATGTACGAAGCCTCGAAAGCCGACGACCTTAAGGCCGCGCGCACGGAACATGATTTGCTCACCCGGCTCATGCAGGTGGTCGGCAAATATCTGCGCAGCCATGGCCGCGGCGTCTTCTGCGAGCTGATGAAGCTGCGCGGTCTGCCGGTGGAACGCTTCCCGCGCTGGGAAACGCCGCCGTTTAGCGACAAAGACCGGGCGGAGTTGAAAGAAGGCTTGGAGAAAGCCGGTTTCAAGGGATAAATCTCCCCTGCCCCTCTTTACAAAAGAGGGGTTTCGGATGTGCATTGCAGCTATGCGAATTTCGTGCGAAGCAAGCGGCAATCTACTTCCCCCTTTGAAAAAGGGGGACAGAGGGGGATTTTATAGGCCAACGAGTCACGACTAGGACAATCATGGACCAGCAACCTCTAGCATTGGAAATCGGCAAAAAGCTTTCGCCCAGCGAGGCGAAAGCTTTTACCGACGCCATCAAACAGCGCATGTACGCGCTGTGGGACGAGAAAGATTTTCGGCGGCGCGTTCATGCGCGATCTCGAAGCCGGCCAGCTGCCCTTCGAGACCCTGAAGCTGTTCTGGCGCAATTGGTACAGCTACCCGGTGGAGGTCAACAATTTTCACTTGATCATCTACCAGCGCCACCAGGGCATCTTCGCGCGCCATCGCGACTTGCTCGCGCCCTACGTCGGCAAGATCAGCGACGAGTTGGTCAATCCGAAAATTCCCGGCCATATCGAAGTGCTGATCAAACAGGGCGAGCAATTCGGCGTGTCCCTCGACGAAATGATCAACTGCCAAGTCTATGCCGAGTGCCGCGCCCTGACCGAGTTCGCCCGCGGCTTGGTCTATGAAGGCAGCATGATCGAGTGGTGGGCGCGGTCGCTGAACGAAGAGATGTTCGGCCATTGGGCCAAACGCTGGCGCGAAGCGCTGCTCGGCAAATATCACGTCAAGGAAGCCGACCTGCATTATTTCGCGGTGCACGAAGAAGCCGACCTGCACGAACATCTGGACGGCCTGATGGCCCATGGCGAAGTGGCCCGGCAGATCTTCGAGCGCTTGCTGCAGGACGGCAACACTTGGTACCGCCCCGGCTGGGGACCGGAGTATTGCTGCCTGACCAATGCCGAATGCGTCGCCATGTTCCACGACGGCATCTATAAACATGCGCAGGAGCTAGGACACTTTTAAGAGAATACGAATTCACCACGAAGGCACGAAGAGCACGAAGGTTCGGAGTAACTATTCTCCGAAACCTTCGTGCCCTTCGTGCCTTCGTGGTGAAACAATCTTT
Organism: uncultured delta proteobacterium; assembly: GCA_963847445.1. Classification (GTDB taxonomy): domain Bacteria; phylum Desulfobacterota; class Binatia; order UBA9968; family UBA9968; genus DP-20. The sequence goes on from CAWJZV010000030.1 coordinate 109,364, forward strand.
CCCACGAAAGCATAACCATGCCGATCAACGATCTACGGGAATTTATCGACGCCGCGCGCAAGCTCGGCGAGGTTAAGGATATTCACGGCGCCCATTGGGAATTGGAGATCGGCGCGCTCACCGAGTTGTTCGCTTTCAAAGAACCATCGCCCCTGGTGCTTTTCGATCAAGTGCCCGGCTACGCGCCCAACTTTCGCGTCGCCTCGAACTTAATCAACACGCCGTCGCGTTCGAGTCTCACCGTCGGCATGCCGCCGAATGCCCGGCCCATCGAACTCATCGCCAAATGGAAAGAGCTGCTCAAGGGCGTGAAACCGGTGCCGCCGCGGGTAGTCACGCATGGACCGATTTTAGAGAACGTCAAAGACCGGCGCCGACGTCGACATGACGATTTTTCCGACACCGCACTGGCATGAACTCGACGGCGGGCGCTACATCGGCACCGCCGATTGCGTCATTACCGGCGAGCCCGAAGAAGGCGGCTGGGTCAACGTCGGCATCTATCGCGTGCAGATTCACGACAAGAACACTCTCGGCCTTTATGTCTCGCCTGGCCATCATGCGCGCATCATGCGCGAGAAATACTGGGAGCAAGGTAAAAGCTGTCCGGTGGTCGTTACCTTCGGCCAAGACCCACTGCTATTTTTAGTCGCTGGACAATCGATGCCCTACGGCCTGTCCGAGTTCGATTATTACGGCGGCCTGCGCGGCGCGCCGATCGACGTGATTCGCGGCGAACTCACCGGCTTGCCGATTCCCGCTCACGCCGAGATCGCCATCGAAGGCGAAGTGCCGCCGCCGCAAGAACAGATGCAGATGGAAGGTCCGTTCGGCGAGTGGCCCGGTTACTACGCCCATGGCGCGGCCAAAGAACCGGTGATCCGGGTCAAGAGAGTCTACTATCGCAACGATCCGATCCTCTGTGGCGCGCCGCCGCTGAAACCGCCCTTCGTCACCTTCGGCGTGCCCATTGGCGCCGCGGCGATTTGGAACTATTTGGAAAAAGCCGATGTCCCGGACATCAAGGGCGTCTGGTGTGCCATCGGCAGCTCGGCGGCCGCCGGCGGTGCGCCGTTTATCATCGTCTCGGTGAAGCAGCGCTATCACGGCCACGCGCAACAGGCAGGACTCGCCGCGCTGGCCTCACGCGGCGGCAACTATCATGGCCGCTTCGTCATCGTCGTCGATGACGACATCGATCCGTCCGATATGAAAGATGTGATCTGGGCGGTGTCGACCCGCTGCGATCCCAAGACCGCCATCAGCATCATCGACGGCTGCTGGAGCACGCCGCTCGATCCGGCGATGCACCCCGACCAACGCGACGCCGGCAACTTCGTCAACAGCCGGGCGGTGCTCAACGCTTGCCGTCCCTACGCCTGGCGCGACCGCTTCCCGCCGGTCAACGCGCTCAGCCCTGAGCTTAAACAGAAGATCACCGAAAAATGGAAAAATGAACTGGCGTAAAAATACCCCGGCTCTTAATGCGCCGCCGCCGTTGCTCCCTGATGTGGCCCGTCGGGGTCGCGCCATTAGCTAATCGCGGAGTACCTACCATGATCAATGGATATAAAATCTTTGACGCCGACGCCCATGTGATGATGGGCCCAAAGATGTGGGAAGATTTACCCAAGGAATATGCGCCGCGCCGGCCAAGGCCGTTAGAACTTGCCGACAGCGCGGGTGCGGGAATTCGCCGCACCGGTTGGCTCATCGAAGGACGCATGGAGCCCCACGCCTACGGCCCCGGCGCCCAAGGCGCCAATACGCCAACTACGGTCATGGCGGAATTCGGCGCCGCGCCATCCACCCTGGGCTCGCTGGATATTTCCGAACCCGACAAACGTCTGCGCGATCTCGACATCCTCGGCATCGACGCGCAGCTACTCTTCCCATCGAGTCTTTACGCCTGCATGGGCGCCGATCCGTTTTTCGAAGCCGCGATGTTTCGCGCTTACAACCGCTACGCCGGCCGCCAGTGCAGAGTCAATTCGAAACGCTTGAAGTGGGCTGGTCTACTACCGCTGCGCGATAGCCGTGAAGCCATCGAGGCGCTCCGTGAAATGCAGGAACTCGGCGCCAGCACCGCCGTGGTGTTCGGCACCGTCGGCGAGCGGCTGCTATCGCACAAGAGTTTCACGCCGATCTGGGACGAATTCGCCCGCACCGGTTTACCGTTGTGCGTACATATGGGCCGCAGCTACCCGCCCTTCGATCAATTGGTAGAGACCAGACTGGAAGCCCATGTCATCGCCATGGGCATGCCGGCGCAGCTAGGCTTCGTCGCTCTGGTTGCCCAGGGCATGCTCGACCGTTATCAAAATCTCAAAGTCGCTTTCTTGGAGTTTGGCGCCGAGTGGCTGTTCTACGTGGTTGGCCGGTTGGCTCACTACCTGCCGAGTTACCGCAGCGACCCCACCGTGCGCGCCATGGGCAGATTGCCAGAAAAAGCCATCGAAGAATATTTGACCTCGGGCCGCTTCTTCATCGCCCCTGAAGCCGACGACCCGCTGCTGCCGCAGGAAATCGCCCTGGTCGGCGCCGAGCATATCCTGTTCTCATCGGACTACCCCCATGGCGAAGGCCGCGATAACGCCGCCAGCGAAATATTGCAGCGCGGCGATCTCACCGACGGGCAAAAACGCAGCATCCTGTTCGACAACACCGTACGCTTTTGCGGCGCTCCCTAGTCGCCGTTTTGACGACGGCTCGCTCCGGCCGGGTAGAGTCATCCCTGGCTACGCGGACGGATGCGCAGAGGTCGCACTCTTTGGCGTGATAGACGCGCGCTCCCTTTCCATTCTCGCCCGCTTTTCAGCTTGCGTTTAATATTCCGCCGGCCGCCCAGTTCCGACTCGGCCAAGGGTTGGTTTTCCGCAGGCGGCGCTGACTCCCCACCCGTGAGTATGCCGCGGCGAATGTAGCTCGGATCCAGACGCAAGGTCTCGCAGATATTCTGAAATGAAAATGGCTGGTTTTCATTGCCAGCGAAAAGCCAGGTCTTGGCGTCTTGATACAATCGGATAGCCGATGCTGCTCGCGACTTTCGATACTTCCAAAAACACTCGATGGCGTCGCTAAGCACGGCGATCATAAGCTCCCGCTCCGCGCTCACTGGGCCATTAGGACTGCTCACTCCGAAAAATGCTTCAGCGACGATGGGATCGACGCTCACCATTTTGCCAGTCTGGTTCATTGCTCTTCCTCATGCGCGTATTCACCGCAGGATCGGTGCAACCGCTCTCACGCCCCTATTAATGATTCGAAGCCAACGACAATCGCTGGTCCGAGCCGGACTCAGACAACTGCTTGAGGAGGAGGAGCCCGGCTGGAATGGAGCCCCACTAAGGGAGAACGAATGACTTCATAGGACCGAGGGAGGATAATGAAACACAGATAAAACCAGGCGGTAAATATGCCGCTACCCAGCCGCCAGAGCAGGCTGGAATCAGATCGACTAAACCGCTCCGCGTATGGTTTGGTAGCTTAAATACCTTCGCGCTGAAAAGCCGCGCACCTTTGACGGGGTATTGGTCATCGAGCGCCGGTTGGCCGAGCAGCTGCGAGATGAGCAGTAACGGCAGTAAATATAAGAGACTGCGAAGGATCAGGCGCGAAAACTTGTTTATCCGCTGATTTGCACCTGGAACATTCATGCGCGACAGACCCTATACGAGAGAAATCGCGCGGTCAAGCAGCGTGGCATCTTAGTGGGTTGGCAAAGCTACGACCGCGGTTGACCGGGAAAGATCCCGTAGCGCTGGCAGTTTGCCTTGCTGCTTGGCAAGGGATTTACAGCAACATTCCACCTACGTGATCGTCTGCAAGCTGTTACAGTCTCTGAAGTGGTCGCCCGCGCTCGCTTCATGACCTGCTGATTGGCGACAGCTGAGCGCAGCCTATTCCCGCACCCCGACCTGACCGCCGAGCGCGCGGGCGCAGAGTGCCGCGCCAACGACCAAACCGACAATGATCACCGCGACCACCGTGGCTTTTTCGAACTCGGCGCCGGCGGCGAAATCGAGCATGAGCAACGACAGCGTCCGCGACTTGCCGGAACCGAGCAAGACGACCGTGCTGATGTCCCGAGCGGCGGAAATAAAACCAACCAGGGCGACGGTAATCATGGCCGGCATGATCAGCGGTAAAATGACCCGCCGGAAGGTATCGAACCAGGTGGCGCCGCAGACTTTCGAGGCTTCTTCGAGATCGCTGCCGAGCTGAATCAACACGCTTTTAATCATCTGCGCGCCGAAGGGCATGCTCTTGATCACCATAGCGATCATCAGAATATAAATCGTGCCGTAGATCGGCAGAAATATCCTGGTCTGGAGAAAGGTCCAGAGTAGCGCGATGCCCAAAAGAATCCCCGGCACCGACCAGGGGAGCCAGGAGAGAAAATCGAGCAGGCCGCGGCCGGTGTGACGGGTTTTGACCACCACATAGGCGATCAGAGAATAGAAAAACACCCCGACCAACCCGGAACCGAAACCGATCGCCAAAGTATTCCACAGCGAGCGTAACAACACCGGATCGCTCAGCGTGGCGCGCCAGTTGTCCAAGGTCCAGGGATCGGCGATGTTGAAGAAGCCGAACAACTTCATGAACGTGCCCAGGAGCAACAACGTGGTTGGCACCAGGGTGATGAACACCGCGAAGAGCAGCACCATGGCAAAGGCCGGCCAGCGCCACTTGCCGAGGGGAGTGGGCCGGATGGTAAAGCCGCGCCCGGTAATCGTCTCATAACTGCGCTTGCCGATATACTTGCGTTGCAGCGCGACCATCAGCAACAGCGCGCCGAGGAAGACCGTGCTGAGCGCCATCGCCGGCGCGAATTGCGGCGGCTCCCAGGTCACCAACTCGTGAATCTTCGTCGAGTAGACTTGCAGGCCAATGGGCGTGCCGAGCAGGAGCTCGATCTCGAAGGCTTCCAACGAGCGGATCAAACCCAAGATCGTCGTCACCAGGATCGCCGGCATCATCACCGGTATGACGATGCGAAAAAACGTCCGGACGCCGCTCGCGCCGGAAATCTTCGACGCCTCCTCGAGCACCGCGTCGAGATTGCGAAACGCCGGCGCCAGTAGCATCACCTTGACGCTCACGGTGCCGCCCATATGCGCCCAGACGATGCCCCAGAAAGAATAGATGTTGAAAATCGGTTGGCTCAGAATGCCGAGGCTGATCAGTCCCTGATTCATCAGTCCGTACTTGGGATCGAGCAGCAGTATCCAACCCATGGTTTCCGGCAAGGCCGGCAGAAAAAACGACAGCCAGAAAAAAAACTCTAAGGTCCCTTTCATCGGAATGTCGGTACGAGCGATCAGCCAAGCGAAGAACGCGCCGATCAGCAGCGCAATCGCTTGGCGGGTAAACGCCAACGTGACCGTGTTGGTCATCGCCTGGACGATGCCGGGCGTGGTAAAAGCTTTGATCCAGCCGTCGATGCCCCAAACAATCGGCTGGCCGGGGCGAGCGGTTTGAAAACTATTGAGGATCATCAGAAACAGCGGTGTCAGAACCAGAAAACCGACAATCAAAATCAGCAAGATGATCGTCAACGGCGGCATCTGAAACCTGCGTTTGAAAGATGCCGGAGCCGCGGCAAAAGCCATGGGCTGGTCTATCGATTGTGATTTTTCACTCATGGGCAAGCTTAAGCGTTTGCGCTGTTATACGAGGGCCGGCGAAAATCGTCAATCGTCATTGGCCGCTGCATCGTAATTCATATCCAGCGCGATGCCCTTCCGCGCCAACTCGGCTTCGTAGGTTTGCCGGATGGAGGGATCCTCGTCCTCATATTCGATCAGCGTGCCGCCCTGTTTGACCGATGTGTAAACGCCGGCGCGGATCGCCGCGACCCGGATGCCCAGGGGAAACTTCTGGCTGCCGCAGCGCAGCGCCAGCTGCAGCGCTCGCTCCGGCCCGGTATTAAAATGTTGATGGAACCAATTGGTCGGCGGGCAGAAAACGCTGCCCGGCACCCAGTCGACGCGCACCACTTGAGCGCCGAAACCGTTTTCATAGGGCTTGGTGCCCAAATGGTTGGGCCACATGAGCGAATAGCCTTGCGAGCGCAGGATCAGCAATACCGCGCCGCCGCCGTGAAAATGCGCCTTGTGGTAGCGCCCCACCGGCCACTCGGCGAGATGGCCGATCAAAATATTATTGGCAATCTCAAACTGGGTGATATTGACCCCGGCGCCCTTCTGTTCTTGAGCGTCGATTTGCGCAAGCCGCGCATCGGCAATGAAGTTAGTCTCCCAAATCCACTGGCGATTGTTCGACGCCAGATAACGTTCGACACCGGGATCGAAGTAGCCGGCTTCGCCGTCATAGCGATCGTTAAAAGCAAATTCGCTGTTAAAAATAAACTCTTCGTTGTGATAATGATCGAGCGCCATGGGCGCGGTGGTGACGGCGAGAAACAACGCCGGCTCGCTGCCCTGGTTCATCAGTCGATGCAGCACATTCATCGGCGGCGAAAACAGACTGCCGGTTTGCCATGAAATCGACTGCGGCACATGGTTGCGCTGTTGGATCTCCGCCACTCCTTGGCCTTGGAGAATGTAGATCACCTTCTCATACAAATGACGTTCGGGCGTGCTGGCGGCGCCCGGCGCAAGCTTGCCGACATACACGCCGGTAATCCCTTCCAGGCCGCGCAGCTGCAAATAAGCGCCGTCGCAGCCCAATCGTTTCCAAGCCTTGAGATGGAGATTGCCGACGTCGGTGACGCCAAACCCCTCGACCACCGGTACGCCCTCTTTTTCCATGAAGCGCTCGTAATAAGTTCGCTGCCGCGCCCGCGCCGATTGAATGTTCCGAACGTTAGAATCCATACTCCCTCCATCTCCGTTTAACGGTAGCCGCCATCTCAGCGGAGATGGTCGTTCCCAGCGGCGGATAGCGATTGCCGCCATATTGCTCCTGTGGTTCCAACGCCCAATTGATCGTCGCGTCGATCAACACCCGGGTCCACAGGCCATGGCCGTATTTGACCGAATTGCGGTCGGCGAGCGGCACGCTGGGATCGAGCATCGAGCCTGAAGAACCGGCAAACGTCGTGATATCGCCCAGGCCGGCATTGACCCGATAGCAGAGCGCCCACTCCAGCGCCTCGCCATCGTGAATATCGATATCGTCGTCGACGACGATCAGATGCTTGCCGGCGTAGTTGCCCAAATGACTGCCCCACAATGCGGCGGCCACCTGCTGGGCGTGGCCGCGGTGAGTCTTATGAATCTGGATGCGCAGCATCTCCGGCCATTTGCCGCGCCAGACGCCGGTGATATTCGGCACCCCCGCCTGTTCGAGGGTATGCCAGGCCATCGCCGAGAATGTCGCCGGCGTCCAGGTGCTGCACTCGTTGGTGCGCCCAGGACTGGCGCCCGTCAAGCAGCCATGAAAGATCGGATCGTTGCGGTAGGTGATGCAGGTCACCTGGATCGTATGCTTGGGCGACTTGCTGCCGCCGTAGTAGCCGGGGTATTCGCTGAACGGACCTTCTAGTGTGAAGGTACTCGGGATCCGGCGAAATAAATCCCTCCAGAACGATCTCCGCCGAGGCTGGCACCAGCAGATCGTTGGTCTCGCATTTGACCAGTTCCACCGGCGCGCGCCGCAGCGAGCCCGCCATGTCATATTCGGGATGAATCACCGGCGTCGATGCGGCGATGAACAAGGACTGATCCCAACCCAACACCACCGCCACCGGCATGGGCTGATTGCGGCTGCGCTGTTTGGTAAAGTGCACGCCCCAGCCTTGAGTCGTCGCCAACAGCACGCCAATGGTGTTTTTCGTGCCGATCATGCCGCGGTAGGTGCCGACATTGAGCGTGCCGTTGTCGGGGTCGCGGCTGACGACGCTGCCGGACGTCATGATGTAACGGCCGCCGTCGAGGGGATTCCACTTGGGCACCGGCAGTTGATAGAGATCGACATCGTCGCCTTTGACGATGTTTTCTTTCACCGGCCCCGTGCTCACCGTCACCGGCGGCAGCGGCTTGGCGAAGCGCTCTTTGAACACGCGGACAATCTCAGCATCCGCAGTGGTATCCGCCACGCCGAGGATCCAACACATGCGCTTCTTGCTGCCGGTGCCATTGGTAAACAGCCGGCGGCACAAGGTATTCTTATGGCCGGTGATATTCTCGAACAGCAGCGCCGGGCCATATTGGCTCGACACCTCGCGGGTGATCGCGCCCAACTCCTCGTTCCAGTCGACTTCAGCTTTGATTCGCTGGAGCTCGTTGCGTTCTTCCAGATCGTCGATGAAGTCGCGTAGATCTCGTCCGGCCATTTAAATAACTCCCATCGGCAATGACGCCTACGCCCCGAGCAACTTGCGCGCGAACGCGGCGGCGGGCTCGCGCACTTTGTTGATCTTTTCTTCGGATTGATTTTCGTACTTGTAGAACTGGTCCGGCGTCAGGAAATCTTTGGCCGCGATAACCCCATAGTCTTGCAGCCACTTGGTATCGATCTCCAAGTCGCCGGCTGCCCACACCCATGCCGCGGCCGAACACTTCCTGGCCGTCGCGGCTGAGCAGCCAGTTGACGAACACTTTGGTGGCATTGGGATGAGGATTATTTTTGAGAATCGGTCAGATGACCGTAGCCGCCGCTAATGTAGAGCCCCTCTTTCGGCACTGGCAACGGCGCTACCGGAAGATTGGCTTTGATAAACGGCTGGAATTCCGAATAGCCGATGCCGGAAGTGACGGCGATCTTACCCCTCGCGAGATTCTCCGCCAACAGACGCAGGTCCCGGGTGATAAAAAGTTTTTGCGCCGACCAGTTTTCGCAGATACTCCTCGCCCTTGATGTAATGCATATACGACCACATCGACGAACCGGAACCGGGCGTGCGCGGATCGCTGATGCCGATCTTGCCTTGCAGTTTCGGACTCAAGTAGATCGTCGAAGGATTTGAACTCGCTGGGTTTGTACTGATTCGGATCGCTCCACAGACTGACGGTTTGATAGGCGACGAAGTTGTAGATGTAGCGTCTTGGCGTTGTCGATATAGATATGGCCGCCCCACCAATGTTTGGGGTCGCGCACTTCCGGCAAAATCAGATAGGGATCGATGGCGTCGAGAATGTTCTCCGGCAGCATGGCGGTGATCACCGACTCGGTGCCGCCGATATGCAGATCGAAATACTGCACGCCGGCCTTGGCCTCGCTGACGATGCGTTGCACCACCGCGCCGCCGCGCGCCGGCACGAACTCGGTGGCGATGCCGTAGCGCCGGCTAAACGCGATCTCCATGAGCTTGCGCAGCTCCGGCGTCGGCGGAATCGAAGCGACCACCTTGCCTTCCTTCTTGGCCGCTTCAAGATTTTGTCCCACTCGGCCTGACGAAACTGTGGGCTCTGCGCCGATAACGATGAAGCGCTCAAAAGCGCCAAAGCCAACGATGCCAATGATGATAATTTCTTCATGTTTCCACTCACCAATGAAGAGTTCCTAGATCTCCCCGCTACTTGAACAATTTCTCCGCCAGATTGCATAGCCGGTTTGCGATACTTGAAGACGACCTCTTCAGAGCCGTTCTCCAACTCATCGAACTTTTCCGGTGTAAGAACTTCCTTGGCCGACGGGTGACCGAACTCTCTGGTCCACTTGGTATCGACGTCGAAGCGCCGCGTCGGCTGTCCCAATGCCTTGGTGAGCGCGCTCTGGCCTTCTCTGGACAGCAGCCAGTTGACGAATACCTTGGCTGCATTGGGATGAGCTTGATTTTTCAACACCGCCAGATTGCCGCTACCCGTGCCGGCGTAATAGCCCTCTTTGATGTTCGAAATCGACTTGACCGGCAGCCCAGCTTTGATGAACGGCAGATAGGTGTAATAGGAGACGCCGATGGAGACCGCGGACTTGCCGCGCGCCACCGCCTCGCCGAGCTGGCGCAGGTTACGTCCGACCATCATCTCCTGCGCCGCGAGCTTGGCGAGAAACTGTTCGCCTTTGATCTTCAGTAGAAAAGCCCAATTCGATTCTCCCGAGCCCGGCGAACGCGGGTCCAGGATCGCGATCTTTCCCTTCCACTTCGGATCCAACAAACTGTCCCACGAGTTGATTTCTTCCGGCTTGACCAGCGTCGAGTTGTACCAGATGGTCTCGGTCATGTAGGCGGTAAAGCTATAAACGTAACGCTTGGCATTGTCGGCCCAGATATGGCCGCCCCACCAGTGCTTCGGGTCCCTGACTTCGGGAAGGATCATCGACGGCATCACCGGATCCAAGAAATTCGGCCCCAGCAGACCGGTGATTATCGAAGTGGTGCCGCCGATATGCAGATCGATGGAGCGCACGCCGGCGTTTTGCTCTTCGGCGATTTTATTAATATTACTCGCGCCGCGCGCGACGTTGAGCTCGAGCTCGATGCCCGGATAGGCTTTTTGAAAACCGCTTTCGAATTCCTTGCGCAGCTCGGCACTGGTGGGAATCGACACAACGACGCGCCCTTCTTTTTTCGCGGCTTCAACGACCTTGTCCCATTCGGGGTTTTTCGTTTGCGCGAAACCGGGTGCGGCAAGCAACAGCGCGAGCGATCAGAAGATGCGTCAGTGTCGCGATTCGAGTTTGAATCATGGAATCACCTCCTAACCTAGACAGTTTGCGCGCCAACGCCGCGGCGGGCTCGCGCCACCGATTGATCTTTTCTTCGGATTGATTTTGGCGTTTGTAGTATTGCTCGACGGTCAGATGATCTTTCGCCGGCAGGACGCCGAACTCGCGCAGCCACTTGGTGTCGACGTCCAGCCGCCGCGTCGGTTGATGCATCGCCCGGGTGTAAACATCCTGGCCTTCCCGGCTCAAGAACCAGTTGAGAAACAAGCCGCGCGGCATTGGGATGCGGGGCGTTTTTCAAGACGACTGACATGGCCGCTGCCGCCGGCGACGTACATACCTTCCTTGGGAGCCGGCAGCGGCGCCACCGGCAAACCCGCTTTGATGAACGGCGTGTAGGAGTAATAGCTGAGCCCGAGTACGAGAGCGATATTGCCCTTGGCGAGAATTTCCGCCAGGACGCGTTGATCGCGGCTCAAGGCGAGCTTCTGGCCAACCAGCTTGCGCAGGTAATCTTCGCCCTTCACCTCGCGAAGATAGGACCACAGCGACGCCCCCGAACCGGGTGTGCGCGGATCGAGAAAGCCGATCTTGCCTCTTAATTTTTCATCGAGCAGGTCGTCGAAGCTGCGCACGTCTTCTGCTTTCATCAATTGGGAATTAAACCACAGACTCTCCGGCTGGTAGGCCAGGGTGCTATAGACAAATTTCTTCGCGTTGTCGACCCAGATATGGCCGCCCCACCACTGTTTCGGGTCTTTAACTTCGGGCAGCATCATGTAGGGTTCCAGCGGATCGACAACTCCTTCCGGCAACATACCCGTAACCACCGATTCACTGCCGCCCATGTGCAGGTCGGTATAGCGCACGCCCGCCTTGGCCTCGTCGACCATCTTGCGCACCACGATCGATGCCCGGCCGACTATCGGGCTCGACATCGATGCCGTAACGTTTCTCGAAAAGTCGCTCGATGGCGGCGCGCAACTCGTTGCTTGCCGGCAGCGACACCACCACCTTGCCTTCTTTCTTGGCCGCTTCGACCAGCTTGTCCCATTCGGGATTCTTGCTCTGCGGGGAGACCTGCGGCACAAAAAACACCCCGCACAAGATCGACAACCACAGCGCAAATAACCCCGTCTGAGCGCGTCGCATCGAATCGCCCTCCTTAGCCGAGCAGTTTTCGCGCCAACGCCGCCGCCGGTTCACGCAGCCGATTGATCTTTTCTTCCGATTGATTTTCACGCTTGTAGTACTGATCGATGGTCAATGTGTCTTTCGCCGGCAGTACACCGAACTCGCGCAGCCACTTGGTGTCGACGTCAAGGCGCCGCGTCGGCTGATGCATCGCCTTGGTGTAAACTTCCTGGCCTTCCCGGCTCATGAACCAGTTGAGAAATAGCCGCGTCGGCGTTGGGATGGGGCGCATTCTTCAAGACCACCAAATGGCCGCTGCCGCCGCTGACATAGACGCCTTCTTTGGGCACCGGCAACGGCTCCACCGGCAAGCCCGCTTTGATGAACGGCGCGTAGGAATAGTAAGTGAGGCCCAAGACCAGCGCGATTTTGCCCTTGGCGAGAATCTCCGCCAAGACGCGTTGGTCGCGGCTCAAAGACAACTTCTGGCCGACCAGCTTGCGCAGGTAGTCCTCTCCCTTCACCTCTCTCAGATAAGACCACATGGACGCCCCCGACCCGGGTGTGCGCGGATCGAGTATGCCGATTCTGCCTTTCAATTTTTCATCGAGCAGGTCGTCGAAGCTGCGCACATCCGAGGCTTTCATCAGTTGGGAGTTGAACCAGAGGCTTTCCGACTGATAGGCCAAAGTGGAATAGACAAATTTTTTCGGATTGTCGACCCAAATGTGACCGCCCCACCACTGCTTGGGATCTCTCACTTCGGGAAGCAGCATGTAAGACTCCAAGGGATCGATGATGCCCTCGGGTAACATACCGGTCACCACCGACTCGCTGCCGCCCATGTGCAGATCGACGTAGCGCACGCCCGCTTTGGACTCGTCGATCATTTTGCGCACCACGGTGGAGGCCCGCCCAACGATCGGTTCGACATCGATGCCGTAGCGCTTTTCGAAAAGTCGCTCGATGCCGGCGCGCAGCTCGGCGCTCGCCGGCAAGGACACCACCACCTTGCCCTCTTTTTTCGCCAGTTCGATGGTTCGGTCCCACTCGGCTTGCCAAGCCGGCTTTGCCGTCTGCGCGCCGGTGACAATCGGCGAGGCAAGGATGCAAGACAACGTAAGGCAGATGCGGAGTTTTATGAGAAGTTTTCCCATGTCTTGGTCAGCCGTTAGGTCAGAAATGAATCATTTTGCTCACCGCGAAGGACACGAAGATCGAAGCGGGCGGGTTTGAAACCCGCCCCGACATTTCGTCATTCTTTCTTGTGCACTTTGCGTTCTTTGCGGCCAATTCTCCGGTCTCTTACAAGCCCGCGTAATCGAAGCGCGGCATCTCCGACGGCACACCAAGTTTCTTGATGGCCGCCTCGAAGTCGATGCGAAACTGCGGGTCTTCATCCTCGTATTCGATCAGGGTGCCGCCTTCGCGGGTGCTGGTGCGCACGCCTTCTTTGTTGATCGCGCGCCAGCAGCCGAGCAGATATTTCCCCGACTGGCCGCTATAGCGAAACGCCAGCTGGCGCGCCTGCTCGTTACCGGTGTTGAAATGTTGATGGAACCAGCCGCTCGGCGGGCTAAAGACGCTGCCTTCGCGCCAGTCGACGCGCACGACTTTATCGGCGTTACCGTTCTTATAAGGACGCAAGCCAGCCTCCTGCGGCCACATGAGCGTGTAACCCTGGGAACGCAGGATCAGCAAGATCGCGCCGCCCTGGTGAAAATGCGCCTTATGATAGCGCCCCACCGGCCACTCGGCGATGTGTCCGACCAGGGTGCTGCCGCCCATGTCGAAGGAAGTGATCTTGACGCCGAAGCCTTTGGCTTCCGAGGGATCGACTAAAGCGCCGCGGGCGTCGGCGATGAAGTTGGTTTCCCAATTGATAAAACCGCCGAGCTCCTTGCGCGAGTTGGTCGGCACGAAGTAATTGCTCTCGGCGTCGAAGCGGTCGCCAAACTTGTAATCGCTGCCCATGACGAATGGAATATTGTGCAGCAGATCGATCATCAGCGGCGCGCTGGTGACGGCGAGAAAAAACACCGGCTCTTTGCTGCCGTTGATCATCCGATGGCGGGTATTGAGCGGAATGGCGAACAGGCTGCCCTGTTGCCATTCGAAATGCATTTTGCGTTTTTCTTCACCGGCGGACCAAAGTTCAGTGGCGCCGATGCCCTTGATAATGTAAATCAATTCTTCGTAGAGATGATTTTCCGCATTGAGCGCGGCGCCGGCAGGAATCTCGCTGACATACATGCCGGTGAAACCTTCCATCCCTTTCAAGTCGATGAACGCCCCCTTGCCGCCGGTGCGCTGCCAAGGTTGCAGCGCCAATTGCGTCACATCCTCGACGCCGTAGCCCTCGACCACCGGAATCGCCTCTTGTCGCATCCATATTTCATAACTGGTATCGCGTTTCGCCACCGTCAGTGTCCTTTCACTTCTTTATGTTGAAAATAATCGCCCTGCACGACTTTCTCGGCGAGACGATCGTCTTCGTCATCCCACAGACCCAGCGGATAACCGTACCAGGGCGTTTTCAAATTCAATTTTGGCATTTCCGCTTCCTGCCAAATTTTTAGCGCCTGTTCCATGTAGGATTTTTTCGGCAACCCCACCGGTGGAAACGGTCCTTTCCGCGTGGCGTCAATCAACAAACCGGAACAGCCCACGGCGCCGGGAAAACTGCGCTCTTCGCGGCCGCGCATGAGCGAGTGCGCCGACGGATCGAGCAGCGGCGAGCGGCCGGTGCTGATCTCGACATCCTGATGCGGCTGCATGGCAAAACTCATCGCCCACATCACCATGTCGGGATCTTTCGGGTCGATATCCTCGTCGACGACGATGATCATCTTGCTGGTCGGGTCCATGCCGGAGGCCGCGTGCAAAGCTTGCCGCGGCTTGCTCGGATGGCTCTTGCTCATGCGGATCACCCACCAGTTCCAGCCGCCGCCCATTTCCGGGCAGGCGACTTCGAGAACCTCCGGCATGGCGCAGCTGTAGCGGAGAAAATTGTAGAGCATCATCTCGCGGCAGGTGCGCGAGATGCCGTTGGACTCGCTCGGCGGCAGGCCGACGAGGATCGCCGTGAAGATGGCATTGCGCCGCATGGTGATCGCTGTGACTTCGATCACCGAGCGAAATTCCCGCTCGACCATCAGATAACCTGGGTAGTCGCTGAACGGTTCGCCGCGCTCCTTGCGCTCGATGGAGATTTCGCCCTCGATGATGATCTCGGCCTCGGCTGGAACTTCCAATGGAATCGTCTTGCAGGCACGACGTCAACCGGTCTGCCGCGAATGCCGCCGGCGACGGCGAGCTCATCGACGCCGTAGGGCAGATTGGCCGCCGAGACGAAAGTAACATCGGGCAATGAGCCGAGCACGATCGCCACCGGCAGCGGCTCCTTGTGGCTGCACCGCGCTGCGATGGTGATAAAGCATGGCATGATGCACCGGCGCGATGCCGGCGATCAGATGATGATCGCTGCGGAAGTGGCCGCTGTACATGCCGACGTTGCGCACGCCGGACTCGCGGATCGACGGTGATGAACGGCGCGGTGGCGCGAATGCCGCCGCTGAATCCCGGCTCTTCCACCGGCGCCGGCAAACCGGTGACGCCGAATTTTTTCAGCTCTTCGCCGCTATAAACGATCTCTTGAACCGGCGCGCTGGCGACCCGGCGCGGCTCGATCGGCTTCGCCAGGGCGTTGCGCCACTTTTCGTAGATTTCTAACGGCTGCTCGCAGCCCAGACCGAGCGCGGCGATCTCCCGCGACGAGCCGTAGACTCCGGTGGCGACGCGCAGGTCATGTTTCTTGCCGCGGCTGTCGAAAACGTTTTCATATAAAAACGCTTGGCGCTGGTCGTCGGCGATGCCGCGGTACTGCAGCCGCATCAGAGGCATCAGCTCGCTATCCTTGTTCACCGGTCGAGTCCAACGATGGAGTTTGCCGCGTCGCTTCCAGCGCCTTAAGATAATCGCGGAAATCCGCAGAAATACTCTCCTGCCATGCCCCACACTCCTCTTGGCCGCCGCCGGCTTAAAGTTATTTTAGTAACGCCGCCGCCAACTTCTGCGCCGGCTCGCGGACCTTGTCGAGCTTTTCTTCGGATTGGTTCTCGACCTGGAGAAACTCTTTGACGGTCATCTGATCCTTGGCCGCGATCACGCCGGTTTCGCGCAGCCACTTGGTATCGACATCCAAGCGCCGGGTCGCTTGGCCCAACGCTTTGGCAACGATCTCCTGCCCTTCGCGCGACAGCAGCCAATTGACGAAAACTTTCGTCGCATTGGGATGGGCCGGGGTTTTGATGATCGCCAGGTTGCCGCTGCCACCGGTACCGTAGGTCCCTTCTTTCAGTGCCGGCACCGGTTTGACCGGCAGGCCGGCTTTGATGAACGGCAGCAAGCTGTAAGAGGTCAGACCGATCATGACCGCCACTTTGCCCTTGGCGAGATTTTCACCGAGCAGCCGTTGATCGCGGCCGAGGACGATGTCTTGGGCGATGAATTTTTTTAAATACTCTTCGCCCTTCACCGCCCACATGTGAGCCCAATTGGAATCGCCCGCGCCGGGGGTTCGCGGATCGAGAAAGCCGATCTTGCCTTTCCATTTAGGTTGCAAGAAATCATCGTAGGAACGGAAGTCGGCCGGTTTCGCCAGATCGGTGTTAATCCAGATGCTCTCGGTGAGATAGGCTTGGAACATGTAAATAAATTTTTGCCCGTTATCGACCCACATATGGCCGCCCCACCACTGCTTGGGCTCCTTCACCTCGGGCAAAACCAGCCAGGGCTCGATGGCATCGAGAATCCCTTCATCGAGCATCCCCGACACCGCCGACGACGAACCGCCGATATGCAAATCGAAGTGACGCACGCCGGACTTGAACTCATCGGCCATGCGCCGCACACCAGCACTCCCGCGCGCGGTGAACACTTCAACTTCGATGCCGAAGCGTTTGCGAAATTGCTCTTCCAACTGCCTACGCAACTCCGCGCTGGCCGGGATCGAGACCGCAACCTTGCCTTCTTTGCGACCGGCATCGACGATCCGTTCCCAATCCGCAGCGGCAGGTGACTTGGTTGCTTGGCCAAACACCGGTGGCGCGCTGGCGCAAAGCAATGCGAGCAGTAAGAAATACAACGCGATCCATCGCGGAAAAATAATTCGGATTTGCTTATTCACCAGAACACCTGAGAGCACGCTGATTGGCTGGACTAATAAACCTTTAAAAGTAAATATTATATATGTCAAGTAATAATCGCGTGTTTTATCAAGCACTAGCAACGCGCACCATCCCAACCGCCATCCCAGGAGTCAGCAGAGATTCTTAGCGCAAGTGAGACGAGCTTCTGAATATGTCTATCGCGCTCGAAGCCAGTATCGGAGCAACTGGCCGAACGACTATCGAGGCCGGCTTGCTGTTATCATTATTGCACAATGGTACGGTTTCGATCGCACGTTTGGCTGGGCAGAAACCGCTGCCGGACGTGTCGAGACCTAGGCTATTCGTGGGGACCATATTTCTTACATGATTGAGCATGTACCACTGGTCGCCAACCAGATACGCGCGTGTCTGGAAAAGGTCGTGTGAAGAGACATGAGCCGCCAACCGGTTTTGGCCCTAATCGATTGAAATCTTACCCCGCATGACGGCTTTGGCGCTAACCGTCCTGCGGTTCTGCGCGAAATAACTGCCAAGGTGAAACGGGTTCAAACTCCGCTAACTTTTTAGTTTTTCACGTCGTGAATTGCGCAACGGAATAAAGCGGCAGTCTGAGTTAGCACCGGTTTGACGGACACCTTGGCGAGAGGCAGAAAGCCCCTTGGAGGTGTTCGATGAAAAAGCGTTGCTGGAGCGACCCAATGCTCACCTCTACGAGACTGGTGGCATGCGTCGGACTCATCTGCGCGGCCAAGAGCTACAAATCGCAGTTCAAGCGTCAAGCAGTCCGGCTCATGGAGAGTTCGGAGAAGCCTGCATCCGATGTTGCACTGAGGTTAGGCGTCAGACGCAGTTGGATGTGAAAGGATAGCGAGCTATTTCTTTCCCAAGCTCGCCCGTTGATCGGGGCCGCTGTCGGCGTAGCCCGGTTGCACCAGCGAATCGATAAAGTAACGGCCGCCCTTGGCGACGATCGCCGCGCCTTTCTTTGAGCGCTTTCATCAAGCCGTCGGAAGTTGTGACTGGCGCTTCGCTATCGAAGCCTTGCGCCCGTGCCATGGCAACCAGATCCACATGGGGGTGATCGATTTGCTGGCCGATCCAACGGTTCTGCGGCGGACGGCTACGCATATTGGCGACTCGCTCTTGGTGCAACTCGTCGTTGAAATAAGACCGGTTATCCGCCGCCACGATCATCACCGGAATATTGAAATGAGCGGCGGTCCACAAAGCGTTAACGCCCATGAGATAATCGCCGTCGCCGATGACACCGATGGTCAGCCGGCCCGGAATCTTTGAGCGCCAGCGCGGCACCGATGGTATGGCCCGGGCCGGTTCCCACCGCGCCGCCGCCGTCGTTACCCATGAATGATAACGGTCCGTCGAATTCGTAAGCTTCGCCCGGCCAGCCGATCGGCAGACGGGCAAAGGTCACATTCCGCCCTTGGGCAAACTCACGGATGGTCATCGCCATGTCCCACATGGTCATCTGGCCTTTGCTGGAGGGTTTGGCGAATTTGCTCGCGTTCCAATGGCTGAGCTCCTTCATCGCTGCCCGCAGCTTCATTTTCGGCGCCTTCTTGCCACCCAGCGCATCGAGCAATTGCGCGACCAGTTGATCGGGCTCTGCGAGGATCGGAATATCCACCGCAGCAAGCGCTTGATGATCCATGCTCCAGCCATTGGTCCGGTAGCTATCGACGGAGCAGCTGAACGATGGTTTTCGCCGCCGGCTCCTGAGTCTGCGACTTGCCCAAGCTCAAACGCAGCACGCCGGCGAGATCGAGCCAATCCAGGCTGATAATCAGATCGGCTTTTTCAATCAACGCCATCGCCGCTTTGTTGGGCCGCACGCAGGGCGCGGCGAAATGCAGCGGATGGGTGGTGGGAAATGCCGATGGATCGTTGCTGCTGGTCAACACCGCGGCGCCGATCGCTTCGGCAAAGCGCACGCGCCGATCCCAATCGCCCTGATCGCGCGACACGCGTCCGGCCAAGATCAATGGGAACTGCGCTTGCTCGATGGCCTTCAAGATTTGCTCGATCGATGCCGGTGATACCGCCGGTGTCGGTGCCGGCGCGAAACGCGAAGCATCGGGAATGACGATCTCATCGGTGAGCGCCGACTCCTGCAAGCCGGCATCCAGACAGATATACACCGGCCCGCGCGGCGCCGTGCGGGTGATTTGATTGGCGCGCAACACCGACTCCACCGCCGCCTGCGCCGAGGCGGGCTGATCGTCCCACTTTGTGTAATCGCGAATCACCGCGCCTTGATCCTTGGAGGTGTGAATCCAGTCGATCCAGGGACGGCGCAGATGCGCATCCACCGGACCTGTGGCGCCAAAGATAATCATCGGTGTGCGGTCGCACCAGGCGTTGAAGATCGTCATCGACGCGTGCAAAAGACCGACATTAGCGTGCAACGCCACCGCCATCGGCGTCTCGGTCACCTTGCCGTAACCGTCGGCGATCGACACCGCATGCTCTTCGTGCAGGCAAATCACCATCTGGGGATTTTCGTTGCCGAGATAATTGACGATACTGTCATGAAAACCGCGGTAGCTCGCACCCGGCACCAAAGCGATATATTTGAGATTGAGCCGTCGTGTGGTCTCGGCGACCACGTCGCTGCCCCACTTCATCTGCGGCTTGCCGAGATTCTCCGGCCGGTCGATGGATGCGCTATTCGATTGACGGCTGCTCGCCTTGAGCGCCTTCTTGGTGGTTTTCATTTGTCGCTCCCGCGCCGAATTAATTTCGGGTTATGAGGTCCTGGTTGATCATGTTCTCCGGACGATCGAAATGCGGCTTTACTCGGACTTCGATTTAGCTTTCTGTTTGTCCTGCGTCTCGCGTGTGATTTTTTTGCTCTGAACATCCTGGGTATGCTCGATACGGCGTTTTTCTTGCTTGGTCACTTTGCCATCTTTCATGGCCCGATCTTCCGCCTTTTGCACCTGCTCCTGCCCCTTCTCAAGGCGCGCAGCTTCCTTTTGAGTGAGCTTGCCGGATGCGACGCCCTTGTCTATGCGCTTTTCCTGATTTTCCTGGCGCTGATCAATGCGCGGCGTGGCTTGTGCAGAAACCAATCCAGGTAGAATCAGCGAGGCAAACGCGAACGCAGTGAAGGTTAATTTATTCATGAGGTTACTCCCTTTCTACTATGTGACTATTGTGCGTTATTTCGAAACCCATTCGGCAAGGCAGCCAACGGGGCGGCTCGGCTCTATGCTAATTTCGCGTATATATACGATGGTGGCGTTGTTGTCCAATCCAAATCACCGCGAGGGACCGACGATGATTATCGTGAACGCCGCCGACAAAATTATTCGCATCATCGTAGCCATACCGCCGCCTTCACGAGCACGACCACAAACCACCAACACGCCATCTACTCTTTGGCATACTTACCGGTAAGCTGCGGCGTGAATCCTTCCTGGCCCTTTTCTTGCCGCTGCAAGCGCGTCTCGCGCGCCCAGGTACGCTTGAGCTCGTCGCGGACCTTCACATGCAACCGGCCCAACGGTTCGGTTTCGATCTCAATCGCATCGCCGTCTTGAAACGGATTGAGGCCGCGGTGATTCGTACCCAAAGCAAGAATATCGCCCGGCTCCAACGGATGGATCGAGCTCACCCATTCGATGCAGCGGGGAATTTTATGGGCCATGTCGCTGGTGTGATAGTTCTGCATCAACACGCCATTGTTCCACAGCCGCACCTGAAGATTATGCGGATCGGTGATTTCATCGGCGGTGACGATGAACGGCCCGGTGGGCGCGAAAGTCGCCCGCGATTTCATCTGGTAAAAAGTATTGCCGGCCGGCGGCAGACCGCGCGCGGACCCATCGACGAAATTCATATAGCCGAAGATATAATCCATCGCCTGGGCCGCCGGGACATTGTCGGCGCGCTTGCCGATCACGAGCGCTAACTCGGCTTCGCCTTCGAAGATCGGCGCCGGCACATCGGGTAGAATCATGGTATCGCCGTCGCCGATGACCGAGTTTGGCGACTTGTGAAAAGCGTTGATCGGCGCCGGCTCTTTGCGCGTGCCGTCCTCCATATAGTTGACCGCCATGCAGTCGATATTAACCGGCTTGGGCAGCGGCGGACGAATCCGTACGCTCTTGAGCGCCACGCCGCTGCCAGCCGCCGCCGCCTTTTCAAGGGCGCTGCGATAATCGGCGAAACGTTCGATCAAACCGCTGATAAGATTATGCGGCCCGGTGTGTGGAATGTCTTGCACCGCCGGCGACACATCCACGACGCTGTCGCCTTTGAGCACGCCGAGTTTGAAATCGTCGAAAAAAAGAATCTTCATGCGTTCCTCCTCGCAGATGCGTTACGGTATAGCGGAAACGGTATCCATACTTCAATCGAATAATTCCCCGCAGCTTGCTGCGGGGACAAAATTGCTGGGGTTTCCAAAGGGGGTTGAACATCCCCTTTGGTCGCGAGCCGGGTTCATACCCCGATCGCGAAATGGCCGGTTGATTGAAAAAAAAAGAGGGCGGGTTTCAAACCCGCCCGCTGCGTATCGCCAGCAATCTTTTATTGGCGTGTGCTTGGCGGCAAGACTTCCGAGCCGGGCCGGGCGGGACCGGCCCCTATAAGGACGAAACTCACCAGCGATCCTGGCCCATCGCCCAGCGGTCGAGACTGGCGAGATATTCGCGGAACAGCACCATGCGCATCGCCACCGCGCGGCGCACCCGGTCTTGGCGTTCTTCAGTGGTGGCGTAACGTTTGAGAAACAGCTGGGGCACGCTGCCATGGCCTTCTTCGTCTTCGGTGATCTTTCGATAGGGCTGCTTGATCCACTCGGGCACATCCGGTGATTTGAGGCACATCTGAATCAGGTAGTTGGCGACGGTCTCACCCGCCAGCGAAAAACCGGCGATACGCTCGCAGGTCTCGTTCAAACCCTCCATGGCGTTGAACATGGCGATCTGCGCCGGCAGCGGTTTGTAGTCGAAGGGCTCGGCACCCAAGTCGCTCATGCGCTTGGTCAAGCAACTGCGCGTGAACCATCTCTTCATGGGCCGACTCGGCCATGGTCGCTTTGACATCGAGTTCGGGAGTGGTCTTGAGCCAGGTACCAAAAAGATCGGCGGCGCGCAGCTCATTGAATAAGCCGGCTCTGCATCACCCGGATGCGTTGTTCGTCGGTGCGCAACGGCACATAGGAATAGGCCGGCGGATTGCCATCGAGCACGCGGCAAAACTCATGCACCGGCGCGAGAATTTCCTGCAAGAATTCGTCACCGTTCATATTCGGCGCGGCGTCCTCAATGGGTCTTGAAACGTTTTGAACGACTTGAACTATTGGAACGTTTTGAACCTTCGGTTCTTGAGTTTAGACCCGCCAACCCTTCTGCGAGATATCGATGCCGTTGCCTTCGGGATCGTGGACGCGATACTCGGCGAACGGGATGCGCTCGGGCCGTTTGGCGCCGCGGCGCACGCCTGCCCTCTCGGCCCTGCTCTGCATCTCCTCATTGCTCGGCACGTGAAAACCAAAATGGTTGAGCCCCATGGGCTCTTCCTTGCGCTGGTAGAGCAATGCCAGATTAAAATAACCGTCCGATACAAAGATCGACGAGCGGTCGGTGCGTTCGACTTCCTTCATATCGAGCACCTTGCAGTAAAACTCCGCCATCTTTGCCGGATTCGGCGTGTACAGCGCAATGTGACGAATCGGCACCGGCCGGGCGGCGTAGGCGACATCGAAGGCGCGGCGGGAGACGCCGACGGTATTGCCGTCGGGATCCTTGAGCTCGTGATCGATGGTCGCGGGCGAATTCACCTCGCAAACTTGGCTATCCGCCATGCCCACATGGGCGAGCCTTTTGCGGATCGACTCGACGCGCGCGGTATCGAAGCCCAGATGGCGAAAGCCGCATTTCTCTGGGTCCGGCTCCGGTAACAATCCCAGATTGAAGATACCGTCGGAAAGAAATAACGCTCCTTGGTTGTCATCGATCTTTTCGAGATCGAAAACCTCTTGGTAAAATTTGGCGAGTCGCTCAGGGTCTTCGGCGGCGATGACCAACTGACGTAAGTTTGGCATGGTGACGGTTATCCTTTCACGAAGCGGCTGACCGCTATTAGGTCATGGTGATCGGTCATTGCAGCAGATCCCTCGTCGAAGCTAAAGCCGGCCAGCCCGCGCGCGGCGCCAAGGGTTTGAGCGGCAAGCGTAAGCTAAACACACTGCCCACGCCTACCTCGCTGCGCAAGTGAATCTCACCACCGATTGACGCGGCGAGTTTTTTACAAAGTCCAAGTCCGACACCGGTTCCACCATACTGGCGGGTCGACGAGCCGTCGAGCTGGCGGAAGTCTTCGAATATCACCTGCTGATCCTCGCTCCGAATACCGATGCCGGTATCGGCGATGGCGATCTCCAAAAACTCGCCGGCGTTTTCCTCAAGACGGCGGATACGCAGCTCGATCTTGCCCTTCTCGGTAAACTTGAGCGCGTTGGTAATCAGTTCCAGCAATATCTGTTGGAGTTTCTGGCCATCGCTTTCGATGGTCTCGATGGCCGGCTCCAAGTGAATACCGAACTGGATCGGCCGTTGGCGGATCAAGCGTTGAGTCATCATCTCCAGGCCGCCGAGAATCTCCTTCAACTTGACGATCTCGACCTGCGTCGCACCGCTATCCGCTTCCATGCGCGAATAATTCATCAGGTTATCCATCAGATGGGACAACTCTTGGCCGTTGTTTACCAGCCGGTCGAGTATCTCCCGGCCGCTGCCGTTGATGCCGCTTTCACGCAGAACTTCGCTAAAGCCGATGATCGTGCTCACCGGCGTGCGCAGTTCGTGGCAAATATTCGCGACAAAATCCTTCTTGATGCGGTCCATCTCGATTAATTTCCGGTTGCTCGCCTCGACCCGTTGGCGCGCCTCCACCGACTCTTGATAAAGCCGGCCATTTTCCAACGACAGCGCCAATTGATCGGTTAGAGTCCGCAGCAAGCGGAAGTCCTCGGCGCCATATTCGCCGCCGGACCATTTCGCGCCAAAACAAACGAATCCGCGCACCGCCCGCTCGTAAACCAGCGGCATGAGCAATTCGGCGTGCCAGCGGCCAAAGATGTCGAGCAGCGCTGCGCGCTTTTCGGCGAAGCGCGGATGACTGGAAATCTCGCTGCGGCTCATGCCACGGGCGTCAGCAGCGTCCAATAGACCGGCCACATAATCGCTGTCCGCCGCCAGCAGCGCCAGATCCTGGGTGATTTTTTGGGCGCAAGGAGCAAACCAATTCAGGAGAATTCTTGGGCCGGTAAACCAGCACCGCGCTGTCGATGCGCAGGGGCTTACACACATGATCGACGAACCCTTGGGCCAGCGCTGGCGCGGCGTCAAGGCTACGGAGAAACAGGCTGGTGTCCTCCTGAACCTGCGCCGGGTCGTAATCCTGGCGGTAAACGAAGCGGTCGACGATATGTTCGAGCCAGCGCAGCAACGGATTGAAGATCGCCACGACCAAAATCGAAAACAGAATCGGAATCAGCGGTTCCTTAGCGTACTGGCCGGCCCAAGGCGCGAGCAGCAGGGCAACCACCGCGTAGACGCCGATCAACATGCCCATGAGCGCGATGCGGCTGACCGTAACCCGCAGGGCGTTACCGAGATCGAACAGGCTATATTTGAGTAGCGCGTAGGCGATCGAGATCGGGAAAAATACCGTCGGCACCAAAGCCAAATTATAGGGAATCTTCAGTTGGTACGAACTGGTCAGCACCGTGGTCAGCCCCGGCACCAGGAATCCCACCAGCGCACCGACGAACATTACCCGCAAACGCGAGCGTTCGAGATCCGATGAACTTTGCCGCAGGGCGCGGCCGGTGATACCGAGAAAACACAGCGCGCCGATGCAAACGTAAATATATCCGGCGCGGAAATGATTCGCCCAGGTTTCCAAAGGGCCGAAAAACGTCAGGCTATTCATCGCCCCCAGGGCTACGCCGACGCCGTAAAGGATCGCCACGAAACGTGGTCGGAGCATCGGCTGCGCATCGGACCGGCTCAACATCAGAGCCAAATGAATCGCCGCGCTGGGGGTTAAGGTGAGAGCAAAAATTCGCAGCTCCTTGGGCAGAACCGCTTCGGTCATAAAATCGAAAGTGGTCTGGAACCAAACGAACACCGTCAGCACCATGAAGCAGAGCGGCAACGCCACCGGGGTCGCCGCGCGAAACATATACGGGGCGGTTCCCATCACCAGGAACGCCACACCGATGGCGATATAAACCCCGAAACTGAGCAGCCAATCGCGCAGGCCAAATGTCATGGTCGGCACCGCCACCTCGAGCGCTTGGCCGTTGCGCAGGATACGATAGCGTAGCGGCGTACCGACCGGCACACTGCGCACTGACGCGTAAAGATCGGCACGACCGTCCACAGGCCGCCCGCCGACGGCGACGACATGGTCCAAAGACTCAAGTCCCGCCGCGGCGCCGGACCAACCCGGTAACGCATACGGCCCAACGGTCAGGTTTTCATGAACGAAGAAGCCGGGAAACGGCTGGCCAATCCAGCGGCCCGAGGAGAAAAATGATTCGCCAATCAGCAGAGTGCCGAAGACACCGCTAACCAGAAGCAGCAACCATCTGTGCCAACTCTGCCGATTCATGGCACTCCCTTGTCCCTTGTTGGTTCGAGCAAGACGCCTCGATTTAGCAGGCGGCATCGATCGCTGTCAAGAAAGCCGCCGCGCCTGCGCTCCCAGCACTCGATCGAAAGCTCACTGTTGGAACAATACCGACCAACCTAAAGCTAGATCTTGGCAATGGTCTCGCTGGCGAGAACGATGCGGGTTTGCCGGCCGAGAATTTCAAGTAAGACTGCCACCCGCTCGCTGCTCTTCAGCGTTCGCTCAAAGACCGCCTCTAGACCGGAAAACGGTCCTTCATTGATGCGCACCGTGTCACCTGGTTTGGCGGTCACCGGATCGATCTGCGCCACACCGCCGGGACAGCGCTCACGCAGCGCCGCGATGATATCTTCACCGACCTCGGCAACCTGGCTTCCGAAGGTAAGAAAATCCTTTACACCCGGCGCATAGCGCGCCAACCTTCCTGACAGTGCCATATCGAGCCGGGTGAAAACATAGCCGGGGAAAAGCGGCACTTTGACCCAATGGAACTTCCTGCCGATCCGCCGGCGCGCCTGCATCCTTGGCAAAAACACTTCAAGATGTAAATTGGTCAAGCGCTTTTCGACATCCCTTTCACGATTGAGTTTGGTTTGAATAGCGTACCATCTGAGTCCCGGTTCGATTTGTAAGGCTTGTTGTATCATCGGTTCGTTCAATGCCGATTGCTTCGACGGTAATTTTTTTTTAGCTGAAACGTCCGAATTGTAGCAGACCAAAGCAAAATAGATAATCGCCGCGGCGATTTTTTCTTGACTTTGACGCTAAATAAGCTTTCAATAATTGAAGTAAGACAACGGCTGTACTGAAGATCAAGTTCTTTGTGATCGTCTAACGAGCAAGGAATCGGCAAGCGGACTAACCAAACAGGAGGTCGCATGCGAGCCACAGCTTACTCCCAGCCTTCCCACGCAGCCGTTAGCGGCTCCAGCTCCGCGTACCGACAATTTGTCCGCTCATGGTGATGCGCGAACCGCTCATAGTTAATGCGCCGGCCCGCCTTGGTTGGGCCATCCATCCGGCTTTTTCCTGCGCGCCCGCACGGTACCGCTCCATTGGTAATTTCAAAGTTTGCACTAACCTACGCGATTGTAACAAGGGAGGCTGTTGGCATGGACCATAACACGGAGTTCGAAGATCTCATCAAACGCGACCGCGACATGCATCAATCGCGCGCTTGGCGCGGTAATTTGCTTGGCTACCTCGAGAAAGTCAAAGAAGATCCTGGCATCACCAAACTCGCCCACGCCCGCATGTACGACATACTGATGAAAGCCGGGGTTCGCGACATTCATGAACAGCATGACCCGCACACCCAACGGCTTTACAAAGACGAAACCATAAAACTTTACGATTTTTTCGCCGATGAGTTCTTCGGCATCGAGAAGACCGTTTCTCAGATTGTCCGCTACTTCCACGCCGCTTCGCTCAAGGGCGAAGAGAGCCGTCAGGTCCTCTACTTGATGGGTCCGGTGGGTTCGGGCAAGAGCTCTCTGGTCGAAAAACTCCATCGCGGTCTCGAAGCCAGCGATGCCATCTATGCCATCGAAGGCTGCCCGATGTTCGAGGAGCCGCTCCATCTGATTCCGCGCCACCTGCGCAAAGAGTTCGAAAAAATGCTCGGCATGCACCTCGAAGGCGATTTGTGCCCGGTGTGCCGTTACAAATTGCAACATGAGTACAACGGCAAGTACGAGGAATTCCCGGTCCACACAGTCGAATTTTCCAAGCGCGCGCGGGTCGGCATCGGCGTCGTGCCGCCGGTGGACCCCAACAACCAGGACACCTCGGTGCTGATCGGCAGCGAAGATATTTCGAAACTCGACCTTTATTCCGAAGGCGATCCGCGGGTTTTGGAATTGAACGGCGCGCTCAACATCGGCAACCGCGGCTTGGTTGAGTTTATCGAGGTATTCAAGAACGAGATCGAGTACCTGCACTGCATGATCACCGCGACCCAAGAGAAAGTCGTGCCGGCACCCGGGCGGCATGGCCTCGTCTACGTCGATACCGTGATCGTCGCCCACTCCAACGAAGCCGAATGGCAAAAATTCAAGGCCGACCACACCAACGAAGCGATCCTCGACCGCATCGTCGTGGTGCGCGTGCCGTACAATCTACGGCTGTCGGAAGAAGTGAAAATTTATCAAAAGATCATCCGTCATTCGGACTTCCGCGCCCATGTCGCGCCCCATACATTGGAAGTGGCCTCGATGTTCGCGATCCTGTCGCGCCTGGAGCCCACCGCCAAATGCGATCTGATGACCAAGCTCAAGCTCTACAACGGCGAAGAAGTCGTCGAGAAGGGCCGGACGAAGAAAGTCGACGTTCAAGAGTTGCGCGACGCGACCAAGCGCGAAGGCATGTCCGGCATCTCCACGCGCTTTATCATGAAGGCCCTCGACAACGCGCTGTCGGACAACACGGCCGGCAACTGCATCAACGCGATCAACGTCCGCGAAGCCTTGATCAACATGACCAAGGAAGCCGACATGCCCGACGACACGAGGAAACAGTATCTGGAGTTTCTCCAGGATACGCTGCACAAGGAATATCTTGAGCTGCTGGAAAAGGAGATCACCCGGGCCTTCGTCTATTCCTACCAGGAACAGGCCGAAGGGCTGTTCCAGAACTATCTCGACCACGCCGAAGCCTATATCAACAAGAGCAAGGTCAAAGACCGTAACACCAAGGAAGAGCTGGCGCCGGACGAAGGCTTCATGAAATCGATTGAAGAGCAGATCGCCATCATCGGTTCCGCCGCCGACGGTTTCCGCCAGGAAGTGATCGCTTACCTATGGGCCGCCAACCGGCGCGGCGAAAAGATCGACTATCGCAGCTACGAGCCTTTAAAAGAAGCCATCGAGAAGAAACTGATCACCTCGGTGCGCGACTTGAGCCGGGTGATCACCAAGTCGCGCATGCGCGACGAAGAGCAATCGGACAAATACAACGCCATGGTCAAGAATCTTGCTGGAGAACGGCTACTGCCAGAGCTGTGTCGATGTCGTGCTCAAGTATGCGGCGAATAATCTTTGGAAGGACTGAGGATCAAGGAGACGTTCGCATAACCATGTCGACGATCTTTCGTCCTTACAATTCGTCGTCGGGTCAACGCAGCGACCGCAGCGCCGGCGACCGCTTGCGCCACCGGCAAAAAGTGCGCGAAGCGATCCGCAACAATATCGCCGATATCATCGCCGAGGAATCGATTATCGGCAAAGACCACAACCGCATCATTAAAGTTCCCATCCGCGGCGTCAAAGAGTATCGATTCATTTACGGCGACAACGCTCCCGGCGTCGGTCAAGGCGGCGACGGCGAACCCAAGCCAGGCGATGTGGTCGGCCAAGGCGACGAGGGCAAAGCCGGACAACAGGCGGGCAACCGTCCCGGCGTCGACTACTACGAGACCGATGTCAGTCTCGACGAGCTGATCGATCTCATGTTCGAGGATCTCGAACTGCCCGACCTGGAACGCAAGCGACTGCGCAAGATCGAGTTCGAACGGCTAATTCAAGCAGAAAGGGTTTTCGCCGCAAAGGCATCCGCGTTCGGCTCGACAAAAAACGCACGGCCAAATCGCGCATCAAGCGCAAAAAGGCGACCCAGCGAAACCAGTCGTCGGCTGCTCAGGCGAGCGTGGCTTGGTTCATCTGCAGCGCTTCCCCTTTCACAAAGACGACCTGCGCTACCATCACACGGTGACCGACACCCGCGAGGAGTCCAACGCCGTGGTTTTGTGCATCATGGACACTTCGGGCTCCATGGACACCATGAAGAAATATCTGGCGCGCAGTTTCTTCTTTCTGCTCTATCAATTTATCTCGACTCGCTATCAGAACGTCGAGATCGTCTTCATCGCGCACCACACCGAGGCCCAGGAGGTCACCGAAGACGAGTTTTTTCACAAGGGCGAATCCGGCGGCACCATGATCTCGTCCGGCTACAACAAGGCGCTGGAGATCATCGAGCAGCGCTACCACCCGGCGCTGTGGAACGTTTACGTCTTTCACTGCTCCGACGGCGACAATTTCGAGTCCGACAATCCAGCGACGCTCAAAGCCGCCCAAGAGCTCGCCCAGGCCGCCAATCTGTTCGGTTATGGCGAAATCAAACCGCTCGGGTACCGGTTACTACGGCAGCAGCTTGATCAGCTTTTTTGCGCAGATCCAGGAACCGAATTTTCTCACGGTGCAGATTCAAAAAAAAGAAGATATTTGGAGTTCGTTCAAAACATTTCTGACCAAAGACCGCGCCCGAGAAGACGCCGCCTGAGGCTACGTCTAATGTCCACCGACTTCACCCTCGACGATCTCGAGCGCTGGAACGAGCGCATTGTCGAACTGGTCCAACGCTTCGGCCTCGACCCCTATGATCAAGAGTTCGAGATTTGCGACCACGAGGACATGCTCTCCTACATGGTCTATTCCGGCATGCCGTCCCACTATCCGCATTGGTCCTACGGCAAAGGCTTCGAGAAGCTCAAGACGCTTTACGACTATGGCGTCAGCGGCCTGCCCTACGAAATGGTCATCAACTCCAATCCGTCGATCGCATACCTCATGCGCGACAATACTCTGGCCTTGCAGGTGCTCACCATCGCCCATGTCTACGGCCACAACGATTTTTTCAAGAACAATTTCACCTTTCGGTCGACCCGCGCGGAATTCACGATTGAGAACTTCAAGAGCCACGCCAACCGAGTGCGCCACTATGTCGAAGATCCGAGCATCGGCCTGGAACGAGTCGAGGCTGTTGTCGACGCCGCCCATGCGCTGTCGCTGCAATGCCGGCGCAATCTCGCCGTGCGCAAGCCCACTGCCGCCGAAGAACGGCAGCGCAAGATCGAAGAAGCCAAAGCGCCGGACGATCCGTTTCACGCGATTCACCGCCGCCGCGAGACCGTCGAACCCGATCTGCAAAAAGTGCCGCTCTACCCGGATCAAGACTTGCTGCTGTTCATCCGCGATCACAACCCGCTGCTCGCCGAATGGGAAAAGGATCTTTTGACCATCGTCCACGAAGAAGCCCAGTATTTTATTCCGCAGATCGAAACCAAGATCATGAACGAAGGCTGGGCGAGTTTCTGGCACAAACGCATTCTAGAAACCCTCGATTTGCCCCAGAGGGCTGCATCTGGAATTTCTCGTGCGCCACGCCCAGGTGCTGCGGCCCTCGCCGGGCAGCCTCAATCCCTACCATGTCGGTATGAAAGTTTGGGAGGATATCGAGAAACGCTGGAAGAATCCCAGCGCCGCCGATAATAAAAGAGTTCGGCCCGCGTAAAAAAACCGCCAATGAAAAACTTTTCGAAGTGCGCGAGGTCGAGCGCGACAGCTCGTTTCTGCGCCGTTATCTGACCGAGGATCTGATCCGCGAACTCAATTTGTTCGAGTACAAAGCCCGCGGCAATGAACAGGTGGTCAGCCACGTCGCCGACGAAGACAACTGGCAGTACATCAAGGACACCCTGATCCGCAACGTCGGCACCGGCACGATCCCGGTCATCAAGGTCGTCGACTGCCGATTACCAGAACAACCGCACGCTGCTGCTCCAGCATGACCATGACGGCCGCGATCTCCAACTGGAGTATGCCGAGAAAACTTTGCAATATGTCCAACAGCTCTGGGGCCGGGACGTCGCCATGGAAACCGTCCTCGACAATCATCGCACCCTGCTGACCTTCTCCGGCAACAAACTCGCCATCAGGAAATCGGCCTAGCCCCGGTTTCCCATCGCCGGTTGCCAATAACCCGGCTGCGTGCGATTACTTGATGGCAGCGCACACCGGCCATGGCACCGTTACTCAGCATCGCACAGATCCACCGGCATATCTCCAACCGCTTCGATGAAAGCGCCATCGGCAGTAAGCTCCTCGCCGGTATCGTTGGCGACAGCCCATCGCACTATTCGAAAAGCCCAGCCCTGTGGAACGCTACGTTTCGCCATCTAGGGATGAACGCCGTCTATTTGCCTTTCGACGTCGCCGATGGCCGGGTCCGCGACTTGCTGCGGGTTCTGCGCGATGCCGAACAGTTCATCGGTGTCAACGTCACTGTGCCGCACAAAGTGCGCGTGATCGATTTCCTCGACGACCTCGATGCCGGCGCGGCGCGGATTCACGCCGTCAATACGGTGGTACGCACCGCCAATGGCCGGCTGATCGGCTACAACACCGACGGCGCAGGATTTATCGATAGTCTGCTTCTGCCGACGCCCGAGGCGCCGGCAGGTTTCATGCGGTCGCTGGATGGCATCGATGTGCTGCTCCTGGGCGCCGGCGGCTCGGCGCGCGCCGTGGCGTTTCACTTGAGCGATCATATCGGCAAGGGAAAACTGATTATCGCCAATCGCACGGTCGCCCATGCCCAGTCTCTGGCCGATGAAATTAACCAACTCGGCCGCCAGGCGCTCGCCATTGACGAAGAGGCCATTGCCACTTGGGCGCCAAAGGCCGGACTGATTGTCAACTGCACCACCAAAGGCCAGGGCGGTGTACGCAAACTGAGCGATGGGATGGCGACGATGCTCGCTCCCTACTCCGCTCTCGCCCCGGCCGCATCCCCCGGTTCTCGCCGAAAATCTCGGCGACCGCTTCGAGGCGCAATGGCGCGAGGCAGCGCGCAGCGACATCGAAGCGAACAATCGCAGGTCGGCAACCTTGGCCGCAGCGATCCCTCAAGAGACGCGCTTTTACGATCTGATTTATCATCCCGAAGAAAGCGTTTTTCTGCATCATGGCCGCATGTCCGGACACCGCACCATGAACGGCAAAAGCATGATCGTCCGCCAGGCGGTCATCGCCTTCTGCAAACGCATCTGCCAACCGCAGCTCGCCCATTTGGGCAAGGACAACGACGCAACATTCAGCCAGGTTGCCGAGGTGATGTACCGCGCTTGGTAGCAGGTGTTAGGATCGTGCTTGACCGATTATAGCCGCTCTCCTCCGGTGCGTTGCCGTCTGATGAATTCTTTCCTCGACAAGACTTGGGGCATCAAAAGCGCCGTGGTGCGCGAAGGTTTTTACAACGACATGGTCGAACTCTACAGCCGCACCGGCATCGTTCCTGATGAACTCATCAACACCGTCGTCCGCTTTGTTCAAGAAACCCGCAAAGACCGTTTCAAGGTGACGAAACATCGTCACCGCCATCGCCGATATTACGAGACTGGTCCTTCGCGCGGAAAGCCAACGAGGAGTTCGAATTCACTCCGCTAGGCTCACGAGGCTACGAACACGAGAATTTAGATCATTTGGCTACTTGCAGGCTCTACCTGCGAGAATTTCGTACTACACCGTGAAGGCACGAAGGAAATTCTCGAAGGGTTCGGATTCTTCGGGCGGGTTGCAAACCCGACCTTCGTACTACAACAGTTGACAATATGCCCTTGCGTTCTTCGCGGCATGTAATTTCGGTTGCGGCTGTGCCGCGCTAGTGTCCTGGTCCATAAAGACGTTTACGAATGCTCGGTACTTCCGCCTTTGAAAAGGGGGAACACGCAAGGGATCTTGACAATCTATTTCGCCGAGCCAATTGCGCGCTTAGCGCCTTTTCGGGAGATATTCCGCAGTGCTTGGGCATTGCATCGAGCTTTGGGCAGGACGCTAGCTCCTTGGTGATGAACAAGCGCGCATTCAATCGCGCATTCTCGACGCGGCGATCTCGCGGCAGGTGACGAACTCCAACAGCGCCGCCTTGCCGCCGTCGGTAACCTTGCGGGCGCGCCCAAACGCCGACGCGATCTGATTCGGATCTTCGACTCGTTCCGACCAGCCGCCCAGGGATTTCGCCAAGTCGGCGTAGTTGCCAAGGATATTCATGGTGCCGTAGCGCTCGTGCGACGCGTGCATGGCGTGGGTCTCGGCCGCCATGAAATTATTGTTGAGAACGACGGTCAAGATCGGGATGTTGTTGCGCACCGCGGTTTCGAAATCGAGGCCGGTCATGCCAAAGGCCGCGTCGCCCATGAAGTTGACGCAGAACTTTTCCGGCGCCGCGAGCTTGGCGCCGATGATCAAACCGAGTCCGCCACCGAGGGCATGAGACTTACCCCAGCCGAGGTAGCTGCGCGGCACCGGCGCCTGGTAAAATGGCACCAATTGGTTGCGCGGACTGCCCGAGTCATGGGTGACGATGACCTCCTTGCGGTCGAATAGATTCATGAATTCCCACATGACCCGGTACGGTGTCATCGGTGTTTCACTGGAGGTGAGCTTGGGCAGCCACTCCTGCATCCAAGCTTCCTTGCCCTGCTTGATCTCCGCCGCGACACTGCCGTCGACGTCGCGCTTCTTGCCGCCCAACAAATCCTTGGCCGCTTCGACAAACTGCTGCAGAACCAACTTGGCGTCGCCGAGAATCGGATAATCCGCGGCGTACTGCTTGTTGATATCGCGCTCGTCATTGGTCGCGTGAATGATCACCTTGCCCGGCGGAATTGCCGCCGCGGTAATGTTATGTTTGGTCAGGCTCGTGCCAATGGCCAGGATCACATCGGCCTTTTGCAAGAAAGTGTGCACCGGCCGCGGCATCACCCCGGCGCCGGTGCCGAGTGAAAGCGGGTGGTGTTCGGGAAACGCGCTCTTGCCTTCCAGCGGCGTCGACACCGGTATTTGCAGGAGCTCGGCAAGCTCGAGCAATTCATCCGTCGCTTCGGCGTATAACACGCCCTGCCCGGCGACGATCATCGGGCTGTTGGCTTGCAACAATACTTTGGCGGCCTCGGCCACGTCGCGCACATTGGCGCCGCTGGTGGTGCGCTTCACCGCCGTGTAGTTGACCGCGCCGGGAAACTCTTCCACCGCGATGTCGCCGGGAATTTCCACCATCACCGGTCCCGGACGGCCCATCTTTAAATAGCTGAAGGCGCGCCGCATGACATCGGCAACTTGGTCCGCCGCGGTGAGTTCTTCGACCCACTTGGTGATCGGCGCATAGGATTGCACCGAGCGGAAAAAATGAAACACCTGGGAGGAATTGCGCGGATGGCCGACCGGCAGACAGAGCATCGGCACGGAGTCGGAATAAGCCGTCGCCACGCCGGAAAAGGCGTTTTCCGCGCCCGGCCCGGCTTGCATGGTAAACACGCCGATGCGCCGGCCGTTGGTGACACGGGTAAAGCCGTCGGCGATACCGACGCCGACGCGCTCCTGCCGGCACACGATCGGCCGGATTCCCGCCGTCGCCGCCGCTTCGATCAGCGGATTGGTCGGATAGCAACTCAAGAACTCCACGCCCTCGCGCTTGAGGATTTCACAAATCGCATCGACGACTTTCATAGGGCCTCCAAGAATAGGAATTCGCCCAAGCTTGGACCAAGCCTGAGCGGAGCCGACCCAAAGTCTCATAGCACCAAACCCCGGACCGCGCTACGAGAAAATCGCCGCGATAACCCAGCGGCCTGTACATCTCAGGACCGAATGATTGCGGCTTCAGCTAAGACCAACCGATTGACGAAAGCGTAATTTGAGCTGTTAGACACTGTGCGTCAGTGCTTATGTCCGTCGGCTTTGAGCGAAGTCAGATAGGCGGTGAGATCGGCAATCTGGCGCACCGTGAAGGTGTCGTTGTACTCCGGCATCTTGGATTTGCCGTCTGCACCGACATAGCCATTTTGCTTGGCATCGTCATCGATCACCGCGTTGGGAATGATAATCGACTCGGCAAAGAACTCCAGTGGATGCAAGCCGGCCATCTGCGCCAACTCAGGCCCGACATCGCCCTTGTCTTTGACCACCGCGGGGAAAGTTTCGCCTTTGATCTCATGGCACTTATGACACTCAGCCTCGACGAATAGTTTCCGTCCTTCGGCAGCATTGCCCGCCGGCCAAGTAAACTTCCAATCCTTTGGCGTGCCATGACTATGCGCTGCTACCTGCGATGTCTGCGCCGGCCTTTCCCCCTGTTTACAAGCAGAAGGGGCTAGGGTTTAGAAAAAGCAAAACCAACCAAAGTTGCCACATCGGCTTCGCCCTCCTTCGCTAGTGTTGGTGCGCATCCTTCGTCGATTGGCTTTTTTCATCCTTGCTCTCTTGCGTTTGAGTCTTCACGGCTTTATCGCTCATTTTTTCAGCCATCTTTTCTTGCATCGCTTTCATCGTTTCCATCTTGGCCTTCATGTCGCCTTTCATCTCGCTTTTCATCGGCATGCCGGCCTTCATGTCGCCCATTTTCTCCATGCCCTCGCAGCACTTCATGCCTTCGGCTTTCACCGGCTCGGCGGCGTTCTTATTAGACACTGTTTTCCCTGCTTGGTGCTCTTCATGCTTCTGCTCTTGCGCTTTGACCTCGGCGAGCATCACCGACCCAGTCAAGGCGCCACACAAAGTTAGAACGCTAAGATGTTTTTTCATTGCTATCCCCTTTTGGTTTGAATGTCAGCTCACCTGACGCCACGCTTCGCACAACTTCGGCTGGTCATTGCGCGGTAACACGCTTCATGCGCCAGCCCCGCCAGATTTCGAAGATAGCCGGGTACACTAGGAGTTCAAGGAGAAACGAAGTGATGACTCCGCCAATCATCGGCGCGGCGATCCGCTTCATCACGTCGGCGCCGGCGCCGTGGCTCCACATGATCGGCAGCAAACCCATCAGAATCGCCATGATGGTCATCACTTTCGGCCGGATCCGCTTCACGGCGCCTTCGATGATCGCCTCCTTGAGGTCTTCGAGGTTTCGCATCCGGCCCTCCTTGCGCGCTTTTTCATAGGCGTGCTCCAGGTAGAGGAGCATGATCACGCCGGTTTCGGCGTCCACGCCGGCCAAGGCGATGATACCGACCCACACGGCGACACTCATGTTGTAGCCGAGAAGATAAAGAAACCAGACCGCTCCGATCAGAGAGAAAGGAACCGCCAGGAGCACGAGTACGCACCTGGCCACCGACTTAAAGTTGACGTACAGCAAGAGAAAAATAATCAGCAAAGTGAGCGGCACGACATAAATCAAGCGCTCTTTGGCGCGCTGCATGTACTCATACTGACCGCTCCATACAAGAGTATATCCGACGGGGATCTTGACCTGCTCAGCAACCTTTTTTTGCGCCTCTTCGACGTAGCTGCCGATATCCCGGCCCGCCATGTCGACGAAAACATAACCGGCAAGTTGGCCGTCCTCGTCCCTGATCATGGCCGGACCAGACGCGAGTTTAACATCGGCCAGTTGTCCGAGCGGAATCTGCGCGCCGTTCATCGCCGGGATCAGCACTCGTTCCAACTTGCCCACGTCGTCCCGCAGCTCTCGAGCGTAGCGCACGTTGATCGGGTAGCGTTCGCGTCCCTCCACGGTCGTCGATATGCTCTCTCCACCGATGGCGGACTCAATCACCATCTGAACCTCGTCAATCGCCAGCCCATAGCGGGCGATCTCTTCGCGCTTTAACTCAAAGTCGAGGTAATATCCGCTCATTACCCTTTCCGCATAGACCGAGCGGGTTCCCGTGATCATTTGCAGGTTTGCCTCGATGTTCTTGCCGATCTCCTCGATCTTGGCCAAGTCGGGGCCGAAGATTTTGATACCGATCGGAGTTCGAATGCCGGTGGAGAGCATGTCGATGCGGTTTTTGATCGGCATGGTCCAGGCGTTGACCACTCCGGTGAGCCGGAGCTTCTTGTCCATTTCGGCAACCAGCTCGTCCCATGTCAGCGCACGAGTGGGGCTCAAAATAAGTTCGCCAAGGTAGCGAAACGGTTGGGGCCAGTGCGACCGGTCGATGCGCACCTTGCGCCACTCCGATTCAGGCTTCAGCATCACTGTGGTCTCGCCCATGCTAAAGGGCGCCGGGTCCGTCGAGGTTTCCGCCCTGCCGGTCTTACCCAAGACCCACTCCACCTCAGGAAAGCTCTTCAAGATCCGATCCTGCATCTGCAGCAGCATGGTCGCCTGTGTGGCCGATATTCCGGGCAGAGTCGTCGGCATGTAATAGATCATGCCTTCGTTGAGGGGCGGCATGAACTCAGACCCCAAGCGCATGAAGGCGGGAACTGTCAGGAGGAGCGCCAAAATCGCCAGAGCGATGGTGCTCTTTCTAAACCGCAGCACCAAATGAATCACCGGCATATAGAGTGCGATCAGAAAGCGGTTGACTGGATTTCTCGCTTCCGGGCGAATCCGGCCGCGGACGAGCAACACCAACAGTACGGGAGCGAGGGTGATGGACAGAAAAGCGGCAAAGAACATGGCGAAGGTTTTGGTAAAAGCCAGCGGTTTAAAAAGTCTTCCCTCCTGGCCCTCCAGCGTAAAGATCGGCAGAAAAGAGACCGTGATGATGAGCAGAGAAAAGAACAGGGGTTTGCCAACTTCCTTGGCCGCTTCGATGAGCACCTCGGTCCGGTCACCGGGCCGTCCCTCCTCCTCCCACTGCTCGAGCTTTTTGTGGGCGTTCTCCACCATGATGATCGCAGCGTCGACCATGGCGCCGATGGCGATGGCAATGCCCCCCAACGACATGATGTTGGTGGTGAGATTGAGAAAGTGCATGGCGATAAAAGAGCTGAGGATCGCGATCGGCAGCGTGATAATGACGACCAGGGCGCTCGGCAAATGGAAAAGAAAAACTATGATGACGACACTGACGATGAGAATTTCTTCAATCAGTTTTTCCTTCAAAGTGGCGATCGATTTCAGGATCAGATCGGAACGGTCATAGGCGGTGACGATCTTTACGCCGGGCGGCAAGAGACGGCTCGATCTCTTTGATTTTTGCCTTCACGCGTTCGATCAAATTGAGCGCGTTCTCGCCGTAGCGCATGACCACGATGCCGCTGACGACCTCTCCTTCGCCGTTGAGCTCGGCGATGCCGCGCCGCATATCCGGCCCCAGAGCGACCTGGCCGATATCGCGCACCAGGATCGGCGTGCCATGTTCGCCGCCCACGGCGATCATTTCGATGTCTTTGATCGACTTGATATAGCCGCGCCCGCGCACCATATACTCCGCGCCGCTCAGTTCGACCGATCGGCCGCCGACATCGTTGTTGCTCATGCGGATGGCGTCTACGACACTCTTGACTGGGAGGCGATAGGCCGAGAGTTTGTTGGGATCCAAGTTCACCTGATACTGGCGCACGAATCCGCCCAGACTCGCGACCTCCGCAACGCCTTCGACGGCGCCGATTTGATAGCGCAGCGTCCAATCTTGCAGCGAGCGCAGTTGCGCCAGATCATGCTTGCCGCTCTTATCCACCAGGGCGTACTGGAAGACCCAGCCGACCCCTGTGGCATCTGGCCCCAACGTGGGGGTGACTCCCGGGGGCAGCCTATTCTGCACCTGATTCATGTATTCGAGAACGCGGCTTCGCGCCCAATAAATGTCGGTGCCGTCTTCGAAGATGATGTACACATAAGAGAATCCGAAGTCGGAAAAGCCGCGCACGAACTTGACCTTCGGCGCCGAAATCATGGCGGTCACGATCGGGTAAGTGACCTGGTCTTCCATGATGGTCGGGTTTCGTCCCATCCAGGTGGTGTAAACGATGACCTGGACATCGGAGAGGTCGGGAACCGCGTCAAGAGGGGTATTCTTCAGCGCCCAGAGTCCCCCGGCGCTGAGAAAAAACACCATGAGAAAGATGAGAAACTTGTTTTTCGCGCTTGCTTCAATAATTTTTTCTATCATCGCGCCATCCTATTGGGCCGTGACGGTGAACTTTTCCTGCACCGGTTTTTGCCCTGGGCGCTGGATCGACACGCCGATCTCCCACGCTCCCGCCATGGCGAGACTGACCGTCGCCTGGTAAACACCGTCTTTGAGATGCTTCGCCGCCGCCTTGCCGGCGGCCATGCCCGGCATCGCCATCGTCGAGGTGATGTTGACGGTGGCGTCTTGCACGGCCGCACCCTTGGCGTCGCGAATCTTGATTCGAATTACGTTCTCCCCGGGTTTTGGCTTTGCCGGTTGCGTTTCAAGAGACAGCGTCAGATCGCCGGATTTTTTCTCCGTAACTGTCGCGGCGGCTGGTGCTTTCTTTGCCGTCTCGCCCATATCCATTCCTGGCATGCCCGCCATCGCCCCCATCGCTTCTTTAAGCCGGCTCTCGGAATCCAAGAGAAAGCTTGCGCTCGCGATGATTCGCTCTCCGGGAGAGAGCCCGGCGAGGACTTCATAGTAGCCGTCGAATTTGCTTCCGAGCTTGACCTCTGCGGGCGCATAGCGCCCTTCGCCTTTATCGATAAAGACGATTTTCCGGAGACCCGAATCCAAAACCGCTTCATCGGGGATCGCTAATTTTTTTCCGGCATCTACCTCGATTTCAACATTGGCGTACATCTCCGGCTTGAGCTTGAAGTCACGGTTGGCGAACTCAAGTCTAACCTTCGTGGTGCGGGTTTTTTCTTCGAGAACCGGTGAGATCCAAGTTACCTTTCCGGAAAACGTTTGGCCGGGAAAATAGGACAGAGCGATCGTCGCCTTCTGTCCCAAGCGAACATTCGCTAGGTCAAATTCGTAGATATCCGCATTCACCCAAACAGCCGAAAGATCGGTGATGGTATAGAGCTCCTTGTCCGGCATGACTTTCATTCCCTGAGCAGCCTCCTTCTTAATCACGAAGCCGCTGGAGGGTGAGTAAAAGGTCAGAGTCTTGGTTAGCTTGCGCGATCTTTGCAGTTCCTGAATCTGTTCATCGGAAATATCCCAGAGGCTGAGCCGCCGGCGTGACGCTTCCAAGAGCGACGCTGATCCCGCGCGGATCTCCTGGAGAGAACTGGAGGTAAGCGATTCTTTCGCCTGAAGCGCCAGCAGATATTCCTCCTGTGTGGCAACCAGATCGGGGCTATAAAGAGTGAAAAGGGGTTGCCCTTTTTCCACCAGTTTGCCGGTGTAATTGACAAAGAGTGTTTCGATCCATCCCTCCACCTTGGTGAAGACTTGCGCCACCTTCGTTTCATCATAGGTGACGATCCCCACGGTTCTGATTTTCTTAACCAAGGGCTTGATCTCCGCCACTGCGGTGCGGATGCCGACAAGCTGCTGCTTTTCAGGACTTACGTTGACGCTGCCTGACGACATGTCATGCCCTTCCATGGCGCCGCTTGCCGACTTCATGTCTTCCGACTGCTGCGAGGAGGACGCAGTCGAGTGGTCAGCTGTTTTATTGCTCTGCCCGTTCCAATAGCCGACGGCGAACACCCCGACAATGATGACCAGAAGGCCGAGAATTTTTACAGTTTTCATTAGCTCTCTCCGTTCGTGAATTGCTCGCGCTCGGCTCCTATTGCAGATCCTTGCCGATGATCCGCTCCAAATCGGCCAGGTTTTGTATCAACCCCACCGTCGCTTTGTAGTATCCCATCCGCGCATCGCGCAGTGCGCGCTGAGCTTCCAAGAGCGAGACAAACTCGACCCGTCCGGTCTGGTAGGCGGCCATAGCCGACCTGAAGGACAGCTCGGCCTGAGTGAGTAGCCCCTCATTGAAAAGAGTTATCGAACGCCGCGCGGCTTGAGCTTTGGCCTGCGACTCCGACACTTCTCTCAGAGTCATGTTTCTCATCGCATCCCGGTTCGTCTTGGCGGCGCGAATCTCCGCAAGACTTTCCTCGACTTCATAGTTGCGCCTGCCAATCGTCCATGGCGAGAATGGAATAGTGATGTTGACCATGGCACCGTAGCGGTCTTTCTTCATGTCCGTCGGCATCCTCATGTAATCCCATCCGACCATGAAGTCAGGAAATTTGCGATTGCGCTCCGCCAGGTCATACATTCTTTCGCTTCGAACGATCTCCTCTTCCGCGCCTTTCAATTCTGGGCGATTAGTCAAGGCCAAGTCATCGAGAATCGGGAGGTTCAGATCCGCGCTTGGCGCCGTGAGATCTGCCGGAAGATGCACGGCGGATCGAGGCGGCCGATACATGGCGCTGTTCAATTTGGCCTGGGCGGCGCTGCCCTCTGCTTCGACATTGATGAGTTGATTCATGATCTCGCTCTGTTCCAACAGGGCCTTGAAAACATCTTGCTGCGTCACTCGACCCACCTGATAACGAGCTTCGGTGGCACGGATAATCGTCCGCATGATCTCCAACTGTTCGCGCAGAATCTCGCTCGTCTTTTGCGCCATGAACAGATCCGCGTAGGCCATCTTGACCATCGAGACAATCTCTCGCTCCTTGGTACGAAGCTCCTGTTCAGCGACTCTCACCTCCTGTTGCGCGATTTTTTCTTTCAACCCAAGTTTTCCGAAAAACGGCAACTTCTGCCGGATACCGATCGAGTTCGTATCGGACTTATTGAAGCTCGTGGGATTGGATAGCGGCACGCCCCCAAGCTGAAAGTTAATTTCAGGGTCCTCCAGATACGGTGCCTGCTTAGATCTGGCCGAGACCGCTTCAAGGCGCTGCTTCAGCAAGCCGAATCTCGGGATTTTTTTCAACCGCTTCGGTTACGGCCTCCGAGAGTTTCAGTTGAGCGTTGGCTTCCGAACCCCAACCGATTGAGGCCAGCACAAAACCCACAAGCAGTCTGGCCAGGATCAAATCGACTTTGATCATAGATCCTCCGAACAAGCCCCTAAAGAGAAGCCTATTCCGTTAGGTCACACTAACGAACAATGACAATCTATTGAGATCGATCCTCGGCTTGGATAACCAAGGAACGAGGCTCTGCAAAGCAGCGGAGATCTACACGCGCAGAACGTGATACAGGAATGTGAGGGCAAGCTTAGAATGAAACTCAGAAGCGGTGGTGCTGCGAAAAACGGCTGTTACGTCGAAATCGCTTTTGCATTCTATTAAGTAAAATAGGCCGCGGGATACGACCTTATCCAAAGAAAACTTCACTGATTGATACGAGATGCGATCGTGAAGAATATATTGGCAAAGCGGATTGGCGTCATGATCCGAGTCGTGGCAAGGATCTCCATCCGATGCCATTGTATTGAAGGAGGAGTCGTGTTGGTGCTTGGAAAGAGTGGTGAGGTCAGGACAAGCGTAGGCCAGGGACGAGAAGATAAAAAAGAATCCTAGGGTAAACGTGATAAGCCGCTTGGTCATATTTTTCGTCGCGTTGCGATGAGTCAGCAACAGCCATGCCGTAAGTCTTAAAATCTTGGCTCGATTCAGTAAAACACTTATCACCTACTAAACCGGTCTTTTCAAGGTCCTACTTTTTAACGAGAGTCCAGGATATTTCGCTAAAGTGCAAAATTTAAAGTATTCTTTTCAGCAGCGCCGACATCGCAACGTTTGCTTCCTTTCCGTCAACAGTTCCAGTGTAGTGTGATTAAAACAACTCATGGCTCAAGACCGAATTTGGACTGAAAGCCGCCGGCAAGTTAGAGTTGTAATCTATTCAACCTCAACGCGTTGGTGATTACGGAGACCGAACTGAAGGTCATGGCGACACTGGCGATCACCGGGCTTAGCAACATGCCGAAGATCGGATAGAGCACACCTGCTGCGATGGGAATTCCCAACGCGTTGTAGATGAACGCAAAGAAAAGATTCTGCCGGATGTTCCGCATGGTTCCTCGGCTGAGATGCCGCGCCTTGGCTATGCCGCGCAGATCGCCCTTGACCAGAGTCACTCCGGCGCTTTCCATCGCCACGTCGGTGCCCGTGCCCATGGCGATTCCGACATGAGCCAGAGCCAGAGCGGGAGCATCATTGACTCCGTCCCCCGCCATCGCCACCATCCGGCCCTCCCCCTGCAGCCGTTTCACCACCTCGCCCTTTTGCTCGGGCAATACATCGGCTTGAATTTCATCAATACCGAGCTTTTTCGCAACTGCCTCGGCGGTCGTTCGATTGTCCCCGGTGAGCATGACGATCCTGATTCCGTCCTGATGCAGCATCTGGATCGCTTCCGCGGTGGACTGCTTGACGGGGTCGGTGACACCGACCAGTCCGGCGACGGCTCCATCCACGACGATATACATCACCGTCTGGCCGTCTTTTCTGAGTGTTTCCGACTGATTCAAAAAATCACCCGGTTCGACTTTCAATTCCTCCAACAGTTTGCGATTGCCGAGCGCGACGCGCTTGCCATCGACTAGTCCAACAACACCCTTCCCCGTGATCGAGCGAAAATCGCGTGTTGCGCCGAGCTTCAATCCTTTCTGCTCGCGCGCCGCCGACAATCGCCGCCGCCAGCGGATGCTCGCTGCCACGCTCCAGACTTGCCGCAAGGCGCAGGATCTCATCCTCGCTTTGTCCCGGCGCCGGAACCAACGCCGCCAGGCGCGGTTTGCCTTCGGTAAGGGTGCCGGTCTTGTCCACCACCAACGTGTCGATTTTTTCCAGCACCTCCAATGCTTCGGCATTCTTGATCAACACGCCGGCCGTCGCGCCCCGCCCGACGCCGACCATGATCGACATCGGCGTCGCCAAGCCCGAGCGCGCAAGGGCAGGCGATGATCAGTACGGCCAACGGCGTTGAGCAGTCCGTAAGCCAATGCAGGCTCCGGCCCAAACCAGGCCCAAACTACAAAGGTTATGAGCGCGATTAGAACCACCGCGGGAACAAAATAGCCGGCGACAATATCGGCGAGTTTCTGAATCGGCGCCCGGCTGCGCTGAGCTTCCGAAACCATGCGGACAATCTGCGCCAAAAGCGTATCGCTGCCGACCCGCTCGGCCTTCATGACGACACTGCCGGTTCCGTTAACCGTTCCGCCGGTAACTTTGCTGTCTTTCGTCTTCTCAACCGGAATCGGTTCGCCGGTAATCATCGACTCATCGACTGATGTCGCTACCTTCCAAAACGATTCCATCAACGGG
The DNA here is from genome assembly GCA_963847445.1 of uncultured delta proteobacterium. Lineage (GTDB taxonomy): Bacteria > Desulfobacterota > Binatia > UBA9968 > UBA9968 > DP-20. The sequence goes on from CAWJZV010000030.1 coordinate 153,628, forward strand.
AATCTTCTCGCCGGGGCGGACGCGCAGACGATCGCCGACTTGAACGCGATCGAGAGCCACGTCCGATTCCGTACCATCATCGCGCAGCAGACGCGCGGTCTTGGGCGCAAGCCCCAACAACGCCTTGATCGCTTTGCCGGTATTACTGCGGGCGCGCAACTCCAATACCTGGCCGAGCAAGACAAATGTGGTGATCACTGCCGCGGCGTCGAAGTAAACTCCCACCGCGCCGCCGTGGCCGCGGAACGATTGCGGAAAGGCGTCGGGGAAAAGCGTCGCAGCCAGACTGTAAACGAACGCAGTGCCGACTCCGATGGCGATCAGAGTGAACATGTTCAGACTGCGGTTGACGATGGACGCCCAGCCGCGCTGGAAGAACGGCCAGCCGCCCCAGAGCACCACCGGAGTGGCAAGAACGAGCTGAAACCAATTGAGCAGCTGCGGCGATAAACTGCGCTGCACGGGCTGCCCCGGAATCATATCGGACATGGCGAGAAAAAAAATCGGCGCGCTCAGAACAACGCCGGCCCAAAATCGCCGCGTCATATCGATTAGTTCGGGATTGGCTTCTTCCTCCAAGGTTACGGTTCTCGGCTCCAACGCCATGCCGCAGATGGGACAGGATCCCGGCTCAGGCCGCACGATCTCGGGGTGCATGGGGCAAACGTAATCGGTCTTGCTGGGAGCCAGTGACGCCGGCGTTTCTCGCTCCAACGCCATGCCGCATTTGGGGCAGGCGCCGGGGTTGGACTCGCGCACCTCAGGGTCCATCGGACAGACATAAGTGCCATGCTCCGCTCGATCTTTCTTTGGCGCCTGCGCCGCGTCCACGTGTGATTGTCCGTGACCATGCGCAGCCGGTCCCGTTGTGGGCGATTTAAGAAACTTCTCGGGATCTTCTTTAAATTTCGCCAGGCAGTGCTGGCTGCAGAAATAATAGGTTTGGCCACTATGAACGTAACTGCCCGCAGCGCTCTTGGGCTCCACGTTCATGCCGCAAATTGGATCAATCATCTCAATTCATCCTTGTCGGAAAAACTTGGTTGGCTTTGTTACGCTGGGATCTCATATCGTTTTGCGTCTTACGGTCCGTGCCTGTAGCAGGAACGCAACGGTCCTGGCAGCATAGCGGCTGCCAAACACGACGCCTGCGACTACCAAAGCCCAAGATGCCAATGCCCCAGGCGCTATTCAACCACCCCAACCCCAATCATAGAGGTCACTCTTGCGCGAACAACGTTGGGTGGTCAGGTAGCGCAACTAACCAATGCCATCGATCGCGAATATGCGGATCGCTTCCCAAGCTCCACTACTTCGATGTCTTGATCCCTCGCCCCATCCGCTCAGACATCTGTTTCATCATGCCGGACATATCGCCCATCATTTTTGACATATTCTGCATCTCTTCAGGCGTCATCTTGCCGCGCGCCCATCATGCCACCCATGTCGCCCATCATACCCGACATGCCGCCCATCATCTTGCCCATTTCGTTCGTCTCTTCGCCCTTCATCATCCCCTGATTTTTCATCATGCCGCCCATGCCCTTTTTCATCTCCATCATTTTGCCTTGCATCTCCTTCATCTTACTCATGTCCATACCGCCGCCCTGCATCCCCTCCCCCTTCATGGGCATGCCTTCCTTCATCGGCATCTGCCCTTTCATCGGCATTTCCTTTTTCTCCTGGGCCATCAGGGGAAACACTCCGAGCGCTCCCGATACGATCAATGCGGTAATTAATTTTTTCATAACAAATTCCTTTCAGTTTTTGCGTTTCTGTTTATGAATCTTTTCACTTTCCAATGCGCAGAACCCAGTTGTACCTCCACGCTATGTACCCCAGTTATTCTGAAAACAATCCATGGCTAATCTCCTTTACAATAGCGGTTCGTTTCGGGAGATTTAACTCCAGGCCGGTTACTCAACGTTCCAACGAAACGTTCTCTCCTTAACCCCGGCAATATCCTTGATCACCAGCTCCAACCATTTCCGTTCCAAGGTTGGCCTGGGGAAAGTCAATATAATCTCCCGATGATGACCGCTTCCTTTGTTCTCGGCGCCTGTTGGCACCATCGTCAGACCTGTGTCATCACGCATAACGCTGAGCGTCTTAAGATCATACATCTCCAAATTAACCGAGTGGGTATCCAAGACCACTGAAAATCGTGACTCATGGTGGGTCTGCTCCAGGTAAGTTACCTTCACGGTAACCCCGCCTGCCGACTGTGTCTGCGGGGGACCGAGCCCCTGCGCCTCGAGACCAGCACCCACGTCAATGAAACTAGCAAGAGATAAAACGACTAAACTGATTAAGAATGCGTTCATTTTTCTTCCTTCCATATTGGCTCTCCTTGCTACCCCACGCTTTCAGTCGCGCTTCCTCCAAATGATCGACTAACTCGATTGCGGTGATTGGTCCTGAGCAAATCCGGAGAAGGAAAATACCAAGGCTAGAGCGACTGCTAATAAAACATGTTTGGATTTCATGACGCATCTCCTGTCCCATTTCTCTCCGAGTAAAACGCATTACTTCGCCTCCGCCGCCAATAGCCGATGAGACTCCAGCCATACTCAGGTTCTCCGCCGCAGCCTGCTCATAGATCCGCACCAATCCTTGGCAATGGCTAATTAGACTCGACGCTTGCTTGCCATAGATACCTTTATTCGCCTCGTATTGGGTGAGCATTTTTTTGTGCTCAGCCGCCTTTGCCTGCATTTCTTTAGCGGCATCCTGATAATGCTTTGCCAAGTTCTCATGGTCGCTACGGGTTCTGGCGCTTTGTACCGCTTGGGTCATGTCCATCGAGTGTGGGTTGATTGTGCAGGAACCCAATGCACCAAGCATCGCAACCAGCGCGAGAGATGTTAATGTTTTCATGATGTCCTCCATTTTAGTTGATATATGCTGTCGATCTTCTGGCACACCCATTACTTCACGTTCACTAATAGATCCGAAAGTATTTTTCGATGTCCTCCATGTCGTGCGGCACGGTTCCCATGTTCGCCCGAAGACCGTTTGGTCATCTGCCGGCAAGGAATGACACAAAGCGAAAGGCTAATATGACTAGATGCGAAGATTGGAGAGAGAAAGATAGAGAGGTGGATCTGACGGTTCGGCAGCCGGCGAACCTCTTGTGAAACTCTTCCTGAGGAAATGGTTCCTATTACCGTCTACCAAGCTTCGCAGATCAAAAATGTCATTCGCGCGGGGCGTGAGCGCCGCCGTTCCGCGGTGAAATTGGGGCGGCGACGCAGGACCGGCAAAAATCTCAGTTTGATAGTCGAAATCCAGACAATCAATTTGTGACGGCACATGGCTGGGCCGGGAGAGATGTCGGTAGAGGCCGTCGTGCAGGTCATCCGCGGAAAGAATCTCTTCAATGCTCCCGTGTTCGTCGACATGACAACAGCGCAGGACTGCCCACGCCGCGTTGTAGTAAAGCAGCATCGACGCAAGCAATGCGGCCAGGAAAGTCTTTACATGCTGACGATTCATAGCTGAGCTTAAAAAGAGCACGAAATATGCCAGGATAATTTCATAGCCAAATCCAACGAACGAGCTAGCAATTCTTCTCGCTATTGCGAGTGTCAAGCTGGAATATTTGCAAATATGCGAACAATGCCACGGCGCCATCCTCTCAGAGCCAAAAAGACTACTTTGTTTGCACCGCGATTGCACGGTGAGATTTTGCCATACTCAGAACCCTTGCCGCCTCGTACTGCGCGAGTAGCTTTTTATGCTCGTCCGCCCGTGCCTGCATTGCTTTCGCCGCATCTTCATAATGTCGTGCCAAGACCTCATGATTCGCTCTGCTCTTGGCACTTTAGACGGCTTGCGTCATGTCCATCATCGGGTGGGGCTTGATGGAACACGACGCCAAAAGGACCAAGACAGCTAGAAATGCTAAAAATCTTTTAGTCTTCACGACCTACCCCCATTTTTAGACTTACGTGGTTTCCCGGCGAAACTTCGTCTGGTAGCAATCCTTTATGTATCGCGTCGGAATATCCGGCTCGTAGAAACTGAATGAGCACTCATCCAGACAAAAATTAAACCCACACAAATGAAATGAACATAGGCTTTGTAACTCACGACTGAAGCGAGGCTAAAGAACAGAATGATGAAACCAGCACTCGCGTCGCCGACTCTTTCGACCACGACATCGAGAAAGGTCTTGAGCGATTTTTTTACGCCTGCCGGCAACGCCCATATAGACGATCTCCATGCTACTTCGGTGAATGCTGTTGCGTAGCGCGGCATCGGCTATTCGAGTCAGCGCGGCGGCAAGAAGACCAGGCCAGATCATGATGGCCCAGCGAGCCGCCCATGAGCGACAACGGGAGTTAGATAAAGACTGGAATCGAGACCGAGTTTCTTCAACGTCTTGCCGGTCAGGACGACCTGCGGCAAAAAGGGTCGCGACGCTGAGCCAGCCATAATAAGAGCTGAAAAAGCCGGCGAGAGCCGATTTGGACGGATAAGTTATCTTTCGCCGCGGTCTTGAGCTCGAAGTCAATTAGCGTCGAAACCACCACCGATACCAGAATCACGGCAGCGATTGTTTTGAGATATGGCGAACCGGCGAGATGCGCGAAAATATTGTCACCGCTTACCGCGTCGGCACTATTGGGCGAGACAAATTCCTTCGCGGGATGCAGATGTCCTTCAACCTTCGCTGAGTCATGCAGAGCAATAGAGACGCCGCTAGGTACAGACCGCCAACAACCCAGAGCAGGTGGTTGCTGTCGGCCGAAAGGTGAAGCGTCCACTTAGCCCCGAATCCCGCGGCGACACCGCCTAATCGTCCCGCCGGCGGCAAGGAGGCCGAACAACCGCTTGCCTTCGTCCGGAGTAAAGAGCTGGTCGGCAAGCGTCCATAGTTGGGCCACCGCAATGACCGTCGCCATCGCCGACCAGATGTAAAACGCGTAGTGGCTCCAGCCCGGATCGATGTAGGTCAAGAGAAACCAAAAGCCGGCGACTGCGAAGACAATCACCCGCGTTGGTCGCCAAGATGAGCCGGACCATTGAGAGGTGTGACGGTATATCTCGCGTACGTGGCAATAATCACGCCGGCGCAAGAGCGCGACCAGAATATACAGATAGGGCAGCTCCGACACGGAATGGTGGCCGAGAAATATGCTATCGCGAAGTATCTTGATGAGATTATTGGCCGCGATCAGCAAGAAAAGCAGCGCGGCTATAACCGTTACACGGAACCCTTCGCCGGGGGTTATCTTGAAAAATGCCAGTGTTTGATCAACCACGAAGATGACTCCGCCACCAGAAATTCGCTATTGCCGTGTCTGCTCTGTTTGGTGCTATGCGGCTGGTTTAGTGATTTCCGGAATGAGCCGGCGGCATACTCGCGCGTTTTTCGGCGACATCGATGCCGTCTCGCGCCAACTCTGCTTCACTCGCCTTCATTGCCACCGTTCCCGCCGGATGATCGTACCAGCCGGGATCGTCGTCGTAACTCTTTAGCCGGTCGCGCACCTTGAGCAGCGTCATCATGCCGCCCATCGAAATATAGTCGCCAAACGGTCCCGCTTTGCCTTTCATCGAAATGGTATTTTTCGGCATCGGCATGAGCTCCGCCATTCGCCCCATGTCCATGCCCTCATGTCCCATGGTCATGTAGGCGGGCAGCAGCGGGCGGAGCTTTTCATCCAAACCCTCCGGCTTGACTCCAACCAGGTTAGGAAACTGATGGCCCATCTGATTCATCACGTGATGAGTCATGTGGCAGTGCAGCGCCCAATCGCCCGGCGCGTCGGCGATGAATTCGAGGTTGCGCGTCTGGCCGACGCCGACGAGCACCGTGGTCTCGGGCCACTGGGCTGAAAGCGGGATATTTTCACCGTCGGTAGCGGTGACACGAAAATGATAGCCGTGGATGTGCAGCGGATGGTGGCTCATGGCGCTCAAGTTACCGATCCGCAATCTGACTTTGTCGCCGGTTTTACAGACCAATGGCGCCGTCGACGGAAACACTTTGCCGTTGATGGTTAGGACATTCGCATCGTTCATCTTTAGCGTATTGGGCCGCGCCGTGCCGGCTTCGATCACCCACTCGCTTAGGAGCAAGGCGAAATCGCGATCGACGAAATGCTCCGCTGGAGGATTTCGCGGATGCACCACGAACATGCCGATCATTCCCATGCCCATCTGGGTCATCTCGTCGTGGTGCGCATGGTACATCAAGGTGCCATGCTGGCGCAGGGTCCATTCGTATTTCACCGTGTCGCCGGGCTTGATGTAAGGCTGAGTCAGCCCGCCGACGCCGTCCATACCGTTGGGCAAATAGAACCCATGCCAGTGAATCGCTGTCGCCACGGACAATCGGTTGGTGACATAGATGCGAATCCGTTCGCCTTCCACGGCTTCGATAACCGTACCGTTGACCCGGCCATTGAAGCCCCAACACTTCGCCCGCAGACCGGCATCGAAAAAATGGTCCACTTCTTCGGTGATGAGATGAAAGACCTTGACGCCGTCAACCACTTTAAAAGAAAGCGCACCGCCGTTTGGAACCACGACAGGTTTATAACCCTTGCCGGGTAAAACCGCTGGCAACGCTTTTACGTCGATCGGCCCGCCGCTGTAACTCTTCTCCCAGTAGGCCCGGTTAACCGACTTCGATTGCCCTGGTGACGGCTGATACGACGACGGGTCGCTGGCATGAGATTTCGCCTGGCCGTCTTTTCCCAAGAGCGCAACGCCGCCGGCTAGGGTAGCCGCGCCGATAGTCAGTATGTGCCGCCGTGAGATCTTTTTATCCATGACACGCCCCTTCGGTTAATGGCCTTCGGGATTACGCCCTGGTGTACGAGCGCCCGGCATTGCGCCACCGGCCTCGCCCGCCCGCGCACCGTCGCCTACCAACAATCGACCGCTCAAGAGCTGCGCTAACTCCGTCCGAGCCAACCAATAGTCACGCAGCACTTCGACATAGGCAGCACCGGTCTCGATCTGCTGCTCACGCGCGCGCAGCAATTGAATGGGTCCAAGTTGCATCGCGTTGTAGTGCAACTGCGTTTCGTGAACGATGCGCTCATGAAGTGGCAGCATGATGTCGCGATAATATAATGCGCGATCCCGCGTCCCCTGCACTCGGTCTCGCAGCGCCCGCGCGGTGGCGCGAATTTTCACGGCGAGGGAGTAGTATTCCTGCTGGGCGCGTCTGAGCTCCGCGGCGGCACGGCCGGTGCGCGCCTGTCCCTGATCAAACAGCGGAATGGGAAACTCCAGCACTGGCCCGACTTCCCACGCTCCATCGGTACGCTCTCCCAGCGCGCCGAGGTGCGATTCGGGAATCAGAGCTGTGGCTTTGTTCAGTCCTAGCTGCTCACCGGCGGATACGAGACGTTGCCGGGCATGCAAAAGATCGACACTGCGGCTCAGCGCGACACGTTCGATATCCTCCGTCTGGATCGGCTGCTGCGGTATTTCGGGTAATCGTTGGTCAGTTTGCCACTCGGTCTGTTTTCCCCAGAGACCCATCAGAATGTTCAGATCTTCACGGCTTCGCCGGACGGCGACCTCGACCGATCGGAGCGCCAATTTGCCGCCCTCCAGCAGCGCCCTTTCCCGGGCAAAGTCGAGGTCGCTGATATTGCCCGCTTCATGAAGCCGTCGCGCGACGTCAAATGACCCGGTCAGCCCCTGTACTATCGTCCGCCGCAGGTCGAGCATTTGCTCATTTGCCTGATGCACATAGAAGGCGGTTCGAACTCGTACCGCAAAGTCCAGCACCAATCCGCCTACCCGGGTTTTCGCCGCCTCGAAGCGGGCGGTCGCCACGCGCCGGCGCAGCGGCAAATAAAGAATATCGAGAAAATTCATGACCGCGGCGAGTTCCAGGTCCGGCCGGCCACCGTCGGGTATGGGCCATTTTATCGACGCATCGAAGATCGGATTACTGAGCAGTCCGGCTTGTACCAGGTCTGCCTGTGCGACACCTAGATCCGAATAAATGGCTTGGAGCTCGCGATTGTTGAGCAAGGCGATCTGGGCGGCGTCATCGACCGTTAGTCTGTTTTTAAGTAACAAACCAAGTTTCTCAGTGGCTTCTTTATCTAAATCAGTGCCGTTGTGCCAAAAGACTTGGAGTCCGCTCCGTTCTTCGACCAAAGCGCCGACCTCGGGAAAGCCGGCATTGAGGCTTATCGTCGTACAGCCGCTGAGAAAAACCAGCGAAGAAAACAGTATTGTTGCGTTGCTTAGCCAAAGCATTCCTGCGGTCTCCTCATGTCTACTTGATCTTTTCGATCTTGATAATGGCCTTGTTCGGCACGTCGATGGTAAAACGAATTCTGTCACCAAACTTAAGTCCCTCTAAAAGACTGGATGGTTCCGCCCGATAGCCCATCGTCATAGCTTCCATGAAGCCCTTTATTTCGCCGTGCTCGACGACGATCTGGCTGGCGTTTGGCACGGTCGTGACAACTTTACCCTCGCCCTCTACGGTCTGCTGTGCTGCCGCTGCGGCTGACGCACCATCCCGGCCTTCCTGCTTAACTGCCTTAGCTGTCGCGGGTCGTTGCGTTGGCATATCCGCCTGGGTGTATGCCAGCGTCAGCGAAGGCGCCTGGCGTGGCGCTGGCGCAGCGTCTCCATGAGCGGGATGGTTTTGGCTCAAGGATTGCGGCTGATACGCCGCACAGGCTGGAAACGTGAACACACCCAGTAATAGTTTTAATATCTGTCGCTTCATGATTGACCTCAAAATTTCATTTCTTAGATTTTTCGATCTTGGTAATCACCCGTTTGCCGGTATCGATGGAGAAATTCACGAGGTCGCCCGGTCGCAATCCTTGAAGTTGCGTGGGCGATTCCAGCTTGTAGGCCATGGTCATCGCGTCCATGAAGCCTTTGATCTCTTCATGGTCGATGACCACTTCCTGTGACTGCCGCACCACGGCCACGATCTTGCCGAAACCGTTCACCGACTTGGCCAACGTCGGCGGTTTGAGTCCGGCCAAATAACTCGATAGATCGATCAACTCGCGCAGCGTCATACGCTCTAGATGATCCTTCGACATCGGCGAACTACCGTCGCGGTTGCGCAGATTTCGTGGCACCACCGCGTTAGGATGGATCACCGACTCGGTGAAATATTCTAGCGGATGGAGCTGTCCCATTTGGCTCAACTCCGGCGCGCTGTCAGTGGGTTCCGGAAACGCCTCGCCATTGATCCGATGGCAGTAGTAGCACTCGAACTTTTCAAACACGGTGCGCCCTTTGGCTGTATCGCCCTTAGGCATAGTAAAGCGCCAATTGCGCGGATGATGCTGTTCAGCGGCCTGCGCGGCGCCTTGCCTCTTCGGTGCGCCAAGCTCGGCTGAATCGACGGTTGCCGCGCTGACAAAGACCGCGAGCACCCAGCCAAAGCCCAGCGCCAATAATTTGTTCGACATAGTTCTTCCCCAAAATCGCTAGGAGAAACGACTGGTCGGACACGACCAATCGGTCGTGTGACACGAAAAATTGACTGAAAAAATTACCGCGAGCGCGGTATTAGATGCGGATTACGGAAAGCAACAGATGACGCGAATTATGGGCTGAAACAATCGGACCGGGCGGTCCGAGATCGAATCGAGAAGCGGAAGCGCCGAGTCCCTGGACTAACGGCGAGCACCGAAAGGATTCGTAACCGACAGATACACTGACACGCGAGTTGGGGTCGATGGAGATACGCGGCCCGACGAGAAATTCACCGAACAGATTTGGGCAGTGGATTCTCCCTGCATCGGCATCGGCGGGTTGATGGTCGTGAGCGCTATCGTGACGATGTCCAACGGTACTGTCACCATGGTCGTGCCCCGCTGACGCTGTGAACAGATTCTCGCATCCGGCATAGGCCCAGACCGCCCCGGCGTAGAGAATCGAAAAGCAAACAGCGATGACAAACGCGCGTTTCATATCCAAGTGCGATCAAAGCTAGCAAGCGCACCACGCCTGTTTCAAGTTGCCAACCGCGCCGGACGAAAGACCAGCATAACGACTCCGACGGCGACGAGTAAAAGACTGAACCACTGCGCCTCGGAAAAGCCAAATCCAACCGCGGGATTGATGCGCCAGAACTCGACCAAGAAGCGCATCAGGCCGGCGAGAATTAAATAGAGCCAAGCGATGGTACCCGGCACCAGCGCTTTTTTGCGCAGCGACCAGAGCACTGCGAAGACAAATACGCCTTGGAGAAATTCATAAATGGGCGTCGGATGGACCAGCACGCCGGGCGCATAAGGAACACCGGTGTAGGGATTGGCCCAACCGACAATCGCCTTAGTATAAGCCACGCCCCAGGGCATGTCGGTTACCGCGCCCCAATCGCCGTCGCCGGCGAAGTGACAGCCGACCCGGCCGACGCCGTAGGCCAGCGCCAACGCCGGCGCGCCGATATCGACGCCAGCCAGCCATGGGATTTTGTTTTTCCGAACCACCCAACTCGCCGCCAGGGCGCCGCCAAAGAATCCGCCGTACCAGGTAAATCCCGCGCCGGTGAGGATGTAATTCATCGGCGCAGCAAGAAAACCCTGCCACTCTTCAATGATAAACAGCAAACGCGCGCCGACCAGACCGCCGATAGCCGCCGCGAACACCATGGTCGAAGCGATCTCAGGATTGTGGCCGCGCCGCTTGAGTTCGACACTGACCAGCCAGACCGCGGTCAACGCGGCTAGCGCCATGAATGCGCCGAAACTGTAAATGGTCAGCGGGCCAAGTTGGAAAATAATTGGATACATGAAGACGCCTCGGCAAAACTAACAGATTGTTTGGGTAAAAGCAGCACTACCGCTTCTTTTCCAGTGACAAGATCACTTCGACAGCCGTCGTGCCATTGTCACGGACAACGATGCGTTGCGACTGCCGACCCAGCCGTTCGTGCCAGATTACTAATTCGTAGCTGCCGTCTGGTATGTCATCGAATTGAAACTCGCCTTTTTCGTTGCTCACGTAGGAGTAAGGACTGTCAGTGACAATAATCACCGCGCTCATCCAGGTATGCAGCACGTCGCAGTCGATCCTGATGACTCCGGCGCGGTCGAGCCGCTTGGTTACCTGGCGCCATTTCGGCAGTCCGACATTGAACAGCGTCTCCCGTCCCAAGCGTGCGTGCACGGTGTGGAGGATCGGATCGCTATTCTTGAGCAAGAGCTCGCTGCCAAGCGGGGCAACTTGAACATGGGGGGTAAAGGCGCAATGTTGATTGTCGAGAACAAGTTTTTTCGGCTGCGCCACGGTGCCACCACTGAGCGGTCTTAGAATCACTGCGGCGTTACGCAAGCGCCCGTCAGCGCCAACCAGCAAAGTCTCGTTGGCCACCGTCGCGCCGCAAAATGAGCGGCTTTTGAACACCGGCAGCGGCTTGGGCTTGTCCGCTACTCCGGCGACGCTGACGATGCCGACAACCTTACCCCGGGCCATGCTATCCGCCGCCGCGGCAAGGATCGCGCCGTTGAACAGGAGCCACGCGAGCGAACAGAAGACGATAAATCTAGTTGTGATCATTAATCTAATTGTTGAGACCAGAACGCTTCTCTGTTAACAATTTCGATTCTACGTCAAGGCTCGATCGAAACACCAGTGCGCACGGTAATTCAAAGAGTCAGCGAGGCGAGCGTCACCGTGGGCGGCCAATCCGTCGGCGGCATCGGTGCCGGGTTATGCATTTTTCTTGGCGTCGGCAAAGACGATAATTCAGAAAAGGCCGCAGGCCTCGCCGACAAGGTGATCAATCTGCGCATTTTCGAAGACGAGTTGGGCAAAATGAATCGCTCAGTGTCGGATATCGGCGGCGCGGTCCTGGTGGTTTCCCAGTTCACTCTGTATGCCGACTGTCGCAAAGGCAATCGGCCATCGTTTACCGACGCCGCGCCACCACGACTGGCGCAGGAGCTCTACCAGGAGTTCGCCAATCGTCTGCGCGCTGCCGGCCTAAGCGTTGCCACCGGCCAATTTCAAGCCCATATGAAAGTGACCCTGGTCAACGACGGGCCGGTGACCTTGGTTTTGGAAAACTAACCATGCAGGTCGTGCTCTTCGAACCGGAGATTCCGCCCAACACCGGCAGTGTCGCGCGCCTATGCGCCGCGACGCTGACGCCGCTGCATTTGATCGAGCCCCTGGGCTTCAAGATCGACGACAAGCATCTCAAACGGGCCGGTCTCGACTATTGGCCCTTCGTCGATCTTCATGTGCATAAGGACTGGCAGCAGTTTCTCGACCAGGTGAAACCGGCAAGGCTGCTCTATTTCACCAAGAAGGCGGAACAGTCTTACACCTCTATACGATATCGCGAAGGTGACTTTCTCGTCTTCGGTCCGGAGACCCGCGGCTTGCCGGCGCAGCTGTGGCAGGACCTGGCCGCGTGCGCGCTGCGCATCCCGATGAGCGGCACAGGAGTGCGCAGTTTGAATTTATCCAACGCGGTTTCCATCGTGCTCTATGAAGGGTTGCGCCAGTTAGGCAGAACTTAATTTATCTTAAGGCCTTGACGGTGAAACTGAGAATGGTTAATTATCGGCAACAAATTTGTCCCGGAGGGGGTTGAATATATGAGGGTTTGGGCTGTCAGAAGTCGCCCGTCGATGGTCTTCGCGTCGCTTGCGCTGGTTTGGTTCGCCGCGGCCGGTTTTCTTGCCAACGGATACGCCGCTGAAGCGGACACATCTCCCCCGCCAAAGGAAACTTTCAATCTGATCTTGCCGTTCAAGAATCTCACGGTCGGCCAAGGCCAAGAAGTGACGATGGATACCGAGATCGTCAACCGGCGCAAGGATCCCGTCGAGGTTTCATTAACTCTAGATTCCGTGCCCAAGGGATGGGACGCTGCCTTCAATTCGCGCTATCCAAGCTTTCCGATCCGCTCGGTACAGGTCCAGGGCGAAAAGTCGACCACCGTTGAATTTAAAGGCAAAATCCCCGAAGCGACTAAGCCCGGCGTTTACCAAATCAAAGTTACTGCCAAGGACAACAATGGTTCAACCCAGTATGTCGAGAGTCTAAATATCACCGTCACTTCGAAGAAAGTTGATACCGGCGGCCTCAAGCTAACCAGCCAGTATCCGGTGCTCAGCACCGGCTCCGGCCAGACGCTCAAGTTCACCGTCGACCTTAAGAACGAAACCAACAAACCGCTGACCACATCGCTGGCGGCTCAGACCCCGCCAGGTTGGACGCTGCGCTTCAAACCGCAGTTCGGCGACCAGCAAATCTCGTCGATCCAACTTAAAGAGAGCGGCTCGGAAACCCTTAGCGTCGAGATCGACACACCGATAAAAGCCGATGCCAAAGAACAACCGATCACGGTAACCGCGCGCTCCGGTGCGTTTGAGGCTTCGGCAACTGTCAAAGTCAGCCTCAAGGGCACCCAGGATTTGAAGATGGGCTCTCTGGCCGGCACCTTGAACACTTCCGTCACCTCAGGCAAGAAATCTCCCGTCGATTTCGTTGTCGGCAATGCCGGCACTGCGCCGATTCGTAACTTGAGCTTCGTCACCAAAAAGCCCAGCGACAAGTGGACCGTCGAGTTCAAGCCCGATAAGATCGACCTCATCGAGCCCGGCCAGGTGCGAGAGATCAAGATGGAAGTCCTGGCGCCGGACCGCACCATCGCCGGCGATTACCTGATGACGCTGACCGCCAACTCGCCGGAAGTCACCAAGTCGGTGGAGTTCCGCGTCACCGTATCGACACCGACGATCTGGGGCTGGATCGGCTTCGGCATCGTTGGCTTGGTCGTGCTTGGACTCGCCATCGTATTTTTCCGCTTAGGGCGTAGATGAGCACGGTTGTCGACACCAAAAATCTCAGCAAGCGCTACCGCGAAAAGCTCGCGGTCAACGCGCTCAATCTGACCATTGAGGAGGGTGAAGTCTTCGGCTTCCTCGGCCCCAATGGCGCGGGCAAGACCACAACCATCTTGATGCTTCTGGGCTTGACGGAACCGACATCCGGCGAAGTCTCGGTGTGCGGTTTCAACCCGACCAGCCAGTCCCTCGAAGTCAAAAAGCGCGTCGGCTATTTGCCGGAGAGTCCCGGCTTCTACGACGATCTCAGCGCGCGCGAAAACTTGCTCTACATGGCTCGGCTCAACCGCATTCCGGAAGAGGAAGCGCGCCGCCGCACCGCCGAGGTCTTAGACCAGGTCGGGTTGCCGGATGATGGCCGCCGCCTGGTTAAAGAGTTCTCACGCGGCATGAAACAGCGCTTGGGCATCGCCGAGGTACTGGTAAAAAAACCCACGGCGATTATTCTCGATGAACCGACCCTGGGGATCGACCCCGACGGTGCGATCAGAATCCTCGAATTAATCAGGGATCTGAATCGCGATCACGGCTTGACCGTCATGCTCTCGTCGCACCACCTCCAGCAAGTCCAGCAAATCTGTAGTCGCGTCGGCATCATCGTCAAAGGCAAGCTGATCGTCCAAGGCGCGATGGACACGCTCGGCAGAGCGATCTTGAAAGGCCGGGAATGGAACTTCCTGCTCGAAGTGACCGGCAACACCGACGGCCTAGAGCGGGATCTGCAGAGCATTAACGGCGTCGATGAAATCGAAAAACGCAGCCCATGGATGGTTTCTCCGCTGCACCGACGACGTTCGGCGCGAAGTGCTATCCGTGGTTACGCGGCGGGGACTGAACTTGTTGCAGCTTCGCTCCGAAGACCCGACCCTGGAAGAGATTTACCTAAAATATTTTCGCGAGGCGTAAATAAATGAGCGTGGTGTTTTGGAAAGAGCTTGCTGACCACTTTAGCAGCCGACGTTTCATGATCCTGCTGATCCTCATCGTCTTTTCCGGGCTTTGGGCGGCTTACGCCACTGGACAAGCGATCCGGGCTAACACCGATACCGTGCCGACGCAGTATGTTTTTTTGTTGCTGCTGACCTCCAGCGGCGACACGTTATTTTCGCTGGCGACCTTCTTGGGTTTCTTCGGCCCTCTGGTCGGCATCACTCTGGGCTTCGATTCGATCAGCGGCGAATACGCCCGCGGCACCCTGAGCCGGGTGCTGTCGCAGCCGATCTACCGTGACAGTTTGATCAATGGCAAATTCTTCGCCGGCTTGACCACCGTCGGGGTGTTATGGGGATCGATTTTACTCCTGGTGATCGGCCTGGGCATAACCCTACTGGGCTTCCCACCCAATGCCGAAGAGCTCTGGCGCATGATCATCTTCACCATCGTCGGCGTCTTTTACGTCGGCTTCTGGCTGGCGCTGGCAATGCTGTTTTCGTTGCTATTTCAGAAAACCGTCACCGCGGCGTTAGCTTCGATGGCGGTTTGGCTGTTTCTTTCGCTGTTCATCGCCGTGATCAGCGGCGCCGTCGCCAGCATGGTGGTGCCTGACGCCACCACGCCGGAAGCGCTGGCGCGTAAATCGGATATTGAAAACATCGTCGGGCGTATCTCGCCCAGCACTTTGTTCAATGAAAGCGTCGGCATTCTGCTCAATCCGGCGGCGCGGGTATTCGGTATGGCCCTGCAAAGCCAGGCCGAAGGCATCTTGCCGACGCCGCTGGCTCTCGAACAGAGCTTGACCTTGATCTGGCCCCATATCACCACGATGTTCGCGCTCGTCGCGGTGTGCTTCGGCATTTCCTACATCATCTTCATGCGCGCCGAGATTCGCGCCTAAAAAGATCCCACGTTCCCGCCGCAAGTATTTCCAGCGCACAGCTCGTATGTGAGCTTCTACGCAACCATAGCAAATCATTTCATATTGGAATCGTTGATAGTTAAACGATTTTCTGTCTAGTATACGAAAAATCTTTTTCACGTTAGTTTCGTACGGAGGATTCATGGCTTACACCGATCTGCGCGAGTATGTCTCGGCGCTTGAGAAACATGGCAAGTTGAAGCGCGTCACCAAGGAAGTCGACAAAGACTGGGAAATCGCCGCGGTCTGCCGCCAGCTATTCAAGAGAATTCCACCGAACAAACGGCCGGCGCTGGTCTTCGAGAACGTTAAAGGCTTCGATATTCCCGTCGTCGCCGGCGTGCTCGGCGCGTCACGCGAGATTTATGCTCTGGGCCTGCAATCCGAAACGGTCGAAGGCATCAACCGTAAATGGGACCACGCCCTGGGCAATCCCATTCCGCCGCGCATGGTTTCAGCCAAGGATGCGCCCTGCAAAGAAAACATCCTGCACGGCAAAGATGTCGACATCACCAAACTGCCGGTGCCAACCTGGACCGTCGGCGAAGATCCCGCGCCGTTTTTCACTTCACCCTATCTGATCACCAAGGATCCCGAAACCGGCGTGCGTAACGTCGGCACCTATCGTATGCAAGTCAAAGGGCCGAACAAAACCGGACTACTGATCGGCAAGCGCCAGGATATGGCTTGGCATATGTACAAGAACAACGACAAAAACCAACCGACTCCGGTGGCCGTCGTCATCGGCGCCGATCCATCCATCGGCTACGTTTCGGTTTCCAAAATGTCCGACGCATTGGATGAATTCGCCGTCGCCGGCGCGCTGCGCGGTGCTGCCGTCGACCTGGTGCCCTGCGAGACCGTGCCTCTCGAAGTTCCGGCCACGGCAGAGATCGTCTTGGAAGGCGAGATTCCGGCCAATGCATTCGAACACGAAGGACCGTTCGGCGAATACACCGGCTACATGGGACCGGCCGGTAACGAACCGTACTTCAACATCAAATGTATGACCTACCGCAACCAACCGCTTTATCAGGCGTTCATCAGCCAGATGCCGCCGTCGGAATCCAGTTGCATCCGCGGTATCGGCCGCGAGTGGCCGTTGTTCAAGCATCTCAAAGACACGCTGCGAATTCCGATCAAAGATCTGCGCCTAAAAGAAGCCGGCGGCAGCGGCGCCTTTCTGGTCATTTCTCTAAAGAAAGAGTTCGCCGGCCAAGTGCGTCAGCTGATGTACGGCGCATGGTCGCAACGTACCGGCTTCGGCAAGATTACGGTGATCGTCGACGACGATATCGACGTGTGGGATGATTTCGCGGTGGATTGGGCGATGAGCTGGCATGTCCGGCCCGACAAAGATGTCTATATCGAACGCGACGTCCAGGCCGTCGGCCTCGACCCATCCCAGGCCCCCGCCGATGTACTGCAGCATCATCCGAGTCGTTACCTTGGCTCGCGCGTCGCCATCGACGCCACGCGCAAACACAAATATCCGGCGATATCGCTACCGCCCAAGGAGCATTTGGATTTAGTCGCGAGCCGGTGGAAAGAATATGGGATAGAAGATTAAACAGCTTCGCGGTTCCAACAGTTCCAAACGTTCCAGCGGTTCCAGTCGTTGTCCGGCCGGTTCCGAAAACGGTTTGAACGGCTTGAACGTTTGGAACGACTGGAACGCTTATGCGCGGTTTCCGCGCATAAGCTTGGCCGCGGCCATGATCGACTCGATAATCTTCTTATAGCCGGTGCAACGGCAAAGGTTGCCGTGCATGAAGTGCTTCAGCTCTTCTTCAGTCGGGTTGGGATTTTCATCCAACAACGCCTTCGACGCTAACAGCATTCCCGGAGTGCAAAAGCCGCACTGAAAGCCGCCATGCTCGATGAACGCTTCCTGGAGCGGATGGAGCTTGCCGTCGTCGAGCGAGTCCCTCGATCGTCATAACCGAACGGCCGCGTACTTCAAAGGCCAAAGTCGTGCAAGCGCTCACCGGCCGGCCGTCAACCAATAAGGTGCAGGCACCGCACACCTGCACGTCGCAGGAGCGCTTGGCACCGGTCAGACCTAAACGATCGCGCACAACATCGAGCAATAGCTCGTTGGGTTCGACCTCGATTTCTTGCAATCTGCCGTTGACGGTAAAGGACACCGGAATGGTTTGCGCCTCGGCATGCCGGGTCATGGATTTGGACATGAGGAGATCTCCTGATTCTATTCACTCGGCAATCGCCAAGCATTAATCAGCTGACGATGCTGTTAAACGCGCGCTTCAACAATACGCCGACGATATGCTCTTTGTAATCTTGCGCGCCATGCAGGTCGCTGATCGCCTCTGAAGCACGACCAGCGATGGCCCCGGCCTGCGGCAACAGAGCCACCGCCTCATCCTTGCTCTTGCCGGTCAGTAAAGCTTCAGCTTCGGCGACGCGCTTAGGCGCCGGACCGGCGCAGCCAACGGCGATCTTGACATCGTCCACCGTCGTGCCGTTGAACGTTAACGCCACTGCAACACCGACACTAGGCCGTTCCAAATAGCCGAATTTGAGGTAGGCGCTACGGCTGTTGGCACTGGGCGCGGGCAGGTGGATTTCGGTAAGAAATTCATCGCCTTGCAGTGAAGTCTCATAAGCGTCGACAAAAAAATTCTCGGCAGCGATCTCGCGCTTGCCGGCGGACTTCTCGGCGATCATTTTAGCGCCCAGCGCCATCAACAAGGTTCCCGGATCGGCGTGGGGCTCGGCAAAGCACAGATTGCCGCCGATCGAGCCGGCTTGGCGCACGCGCACGTTGGCAACGTTTTGCTCGAGCTTGACCAGCGACGGCAATTTCTCTTGCAACAGCGATGAGGTTTCCAGCTGGTGGTGGGTGCATAAGGCGCCGATCTTGATCGAACCGTTATCTCCGGCCACTTCGCCGAAGCCCTTGAGCTGCTTGACGTTGATCAACCGTTCGTAGTGAACCAGTCCTTCCTTCATCGCCAACAAGAGCTCGGTGCCGCCGGCGTAGATCTTCGCACTGTCGCCGAAGCGGCCGAGCAGTTCGGAGACTTCCGCGGCACTTTCGGGTTCTTCCAATCGAAACCTTCTGAGCATGTCACTTGTCTCCCTCTAAGGTCGATTTAACCGCCTGAGCGAACTCATCGAGGACTTGATCGGCCTTTCGTTTGATAATGCCATGGCCGAGGGCGGCGAGCTTGCCCAAGATATCCACTCCGGCGATAAAACTCACCACGGTCTTGTTGTCTTCCTCGCGCAGATTGACGTCGAGAGCGATTTTCATACGGCTGCCGATCTTGTTGTCGGCACCGGAGGCCTGAGCTTTGATGTGGGTCAGTTCTTCGCGCTCCAAGACTTCGATGGTCGTCGGAAACTCGACCTTGAAAGGTCCGACCCGCTCGACCATGGTCGCCGAATAGCGTTTGCCCTCTTCGACGGTTTTCGCGTCTTTACAGCCCGGCACGCAGGCGATAAAGCGGTCGATATCCCAGATAAAGTTCCAAACCTTTTGGCGCGGCGCGAGAATTTCTACTTGTTTTTCAAACTGCAAATACGTTCCTCCGAATGACGATCTAATTTTGCTATCAAATGGCGCCGATCCACGCAAGCGAACCGGACAAATTTCACGCACAGGGTCGATAGATTGTGGCAGGCGGAGCAAGTTTGCTACCGTCAGCTCGCGCCGCTGATGTCGGTGGCATCTTTGAGTTCCTTGCTCAGATAAGTCTTTAATTTTTTCTTGACGCGCTCTTCGATTTGGCGCACGCGCTCGCGGCTGATGCCATATTTATCGCCGATTTCGCGCAGGGTACGCGGGTCTTCGTTGAGCAAACGCTCGCGGTAAATCATCAGCTCCTTGTCTTTCAAACCCTTGGCGAACTGTTCCATTTTTTCGCGCAGCATCTGCTGGTACTGGTTTTCGGCGTATTCTTCTTCCGGATTCTGCTTATTGTCGGGTAGGAAGTGCAGCAGCGTCGCTTCGCCCTCGTCGCCGACGGGCATGTCCACCGACAGGTCCCGGCTGGCCAAACGCTGCTCCATCTCGATGACTTCGTCTTCCTTGACGTTCAAGCGCTCGGCTATCAGCTTCGGTCCCACCGTCAAGCCCTCGGCCTCGATACGGGTTTTTTCCTTCTGCAGATTGAAAAACAGTTTACGCTGGGCTTGCGTGGTGCCAATCTTGACCATGCGCCAATCGTTCATGATGTAGCGGATCATGTAGGCGCGAATCCACCAGACCGCATAGGATGGGAAGCGCACGCCGCGGTAAGGATCGAAGTTCTTCACCGCTTCCATGAGCCCCATGTTGCCTTCCTGCACCAAGTCGAGCAGCGTCTTGAAGGATTTTTGGTACTCGCGGGCGATCATGACGACCAGGCGCAGGTTGGCGGTGACAAGTTTGTAGGCCGCTTCAATATTACCAAACTCTTTGTATTCGACCGCAAGCTTATGCTCTTCCTCACGGCTGAGCACCGCAAAGCGGCGGATCTCGGCGAGATAACGTTGCAGAGGGTCGAACGGCACCAGCGCCTTGCGGCTGCTGTCCGGTTCTTCCTCGTCGACGATTTTGGGCAGGTCGAATTCGGCGAAGGAGAGCTCGTTTTGGGGAGTTTTATCTTCTTCGACCATGAGCGGCGTCAATGCCCTCCCCACCAAAGACCGTGATCTAGTGGCTCACGCCAAGGCCTCGATTCGATCTAGGCAAATAGATCTCAAGTCCGGCTCGACCGCGGTGGTTGAGGTAGGTTTTGGGAACTAGGGGTTTTCCGGCACCTTGCGTACTTTGCCGGCGGCGATTTCACGTAGAGCGACGACGACTTCGCGATTCTCGGAATCGATCAGCGGCCTAGCACCTTTGAGTAGATGGCGAGCCCGCTTCGAAGCCAACAACACCAACTCAAACCGATTCGTGACCTTTTCCAAACAGTCTTCGACGGTGATCCGTGACATTAGAATCTCCTAATCAAACACCAGGAGATTCAAACAGATTTTTGCGCCAAAATCAATGAAGTTGGCCGTGAAAGGGTCCAGGACCGCCCACTGCAACGCATTGTAGAAGCGGCCATGCGCGGAACTCGAGGTGCTAGATGACTCGGAGAGGGACAACGCTAAATCGATAATCTAATGCTCAGTTAGGGCGTAGCACTTGCTCTTGGCAAAGGCCATGTCGAGGGCCATTCCGGTCACCACGGCTTGCCAGGCTTCGTCCTCGGAAAGGCCCCGACCCTTGATCGACCGCCAGAGATAAATGATCTCTTCCTCGGTTACGTTGTCAAATAGATCCGGATCCCGCTGGTTCAGTAAGGCAATCTCATCGGTACGTAACATGACAGTATGGAACCACCTTTGGAATATGATGGCTCGATCTAAGGAGCAATTGGCGGGCCAATCAACTAACTAGCTGAAACTGCGTAGTTTGGCTACAAAACGGTTGACTAACGCCGTCTGAATGGGCATAGTTTTGTTTAATCGGAGCGCAAAACATGTCAAACCGGCAGGGAAACTTCAGCTGTCACGAGTCAATCGATCACCGCGATCGCGGAAATCTCCAAGCATGCAATCGGGATTGTACAGGCGCTTGACTTCGACCAGCGTAATAGCTGGAAAGTATTTACCGAACACCGCGCGATAGGCCCTACCTAAAGGCTTGTTGTTATTCCAATAGGCTTCCAGTTGCGTCACATAAATAGTCAACACGGCGTATTGATTGGGTTTGCCGCCTACCGACTCTATAGCGGTCTTGAGATTACTCATGACCTGGGTGAATTGCGCAACGAAATCGCCCTTCCCTACCACCTGGCCATGGACATCGAAGGGCGCTTGGCCGGCGATATGGACCACGGTGCCGCCGGTGATCTTAGCGACATGAGCGTATCCGACAGGGGGTTCCAGTCCGGCTGGGTTGATCAGTTCGAAGGGCATGGGTCACTCCGTGATTAGCTAGCCTAGCCGAGAGCAGTTGTCACAGCCGGGCTCCAGTAGTCGATAAAACTCTTCATCTCGCTGACGACATCATCTGAAGCCGCGACATAGGGTAAGATCACACGAGTCGCGCCGGCTTCGACATAAGGCTTAATTTGCTCGACTACTTGCGGCGCCGAGGTCGCGGCGATCAACGGCAAGCTCGCGAACATGCGGTCGGAAACCAGCTTGCGCGCGGCGTGAAATCCGCCGGACTTCCAGGCCCCGCGCATGGCTTCGACTTCACCAGCAAAACCCATCCGGCGAAAAGATCGCGATAATAGTCGGCGAGCGCGTAGTAGGTCAGCGCATGGCTCAGCGCTTCGCGGGCGGTGTCATAGTTGGGCGCGATCGAGCAGCGAATCTTGCAGATGATCTCCATCTGCGCCGGATCCTTGCCGGCTTCCATCGCTCCTGCCCGCACCTCAGCGGCGATGCGGCGAATCTCCGTCGGATTCGCCATGTTGATCAAGACCCCATCGGCGATGCGGCCGGCAAGCCGAGTCATCTGCGAACCGAACGCGGCCAGATAAATCGGTATGGTTCGGCCCGAAGGCTTGAACGCCATCTTGAAGTTCTGCGCCGTGAAATACTTGCCGTCGAAGGCGAGTTTTTCGCCGCGCATCGCCGCCCGAACAATTTCGATGTACTCGCGCACGCGCCCAAGCGGATGATCGAAGGTTTGGCCATGCCATTTAGCGATGGTTGGATTGGACGAGCCGATGCCCAGTAAAAATCGCCCGCCGGTCAGTTCGTCGAGCCCCATCGCCTGCAACGCCAAGGTCGCCGGCGTGCGGCCGAGAATATGATAAATCGCCGAGCCGACTTTCAGTTGCCGGGTCACCGCCGCCATCGCCGACAGCATCACCGTCGGATCCTTGTTATTCGCTTCACCGCCCCAGGCACAGTCAAAGCCATGCGCTTCAGCTCGGCGTGCCAGCTCAGGGATGGCGTCCATCGGCAGTTGGGCGCCGGAATTGAATTCGATATCGATCTTCATGATGCTGTCAACAAGGCCAGATTAGCTGTAGCTCGCCGGCAGATTGGTCCTGAAGATCTCGATCTTCTCCGACTTCTCGATATGGCGCATGAAGCGGTATTTATTTTCGACCTCGTCGATGGGAAACGGCGGCACCGCGGTTCTTTCGGTGCTGACTTTAGCGCCGATGAAGCAGAGTTCGTTGCCACGTAACCCGGCTGCCGCCGCCTTGGCGAACTCGTCAATTGTATTCGCCCATCGAGAATTCTTGATCCCCGCGGCGCGCGCGATGGCGACGAGATCGGTGCCCGCGCCGGTGGCGGTTGTCTTATTGCCCGATGCTTCGTAGACTTCATTGTCGAAGACAATGTGAACAAGATTGGTTGGCCGCATCCGCGCGATCGTCGGCAGCGAACAAAGATTCATCAACAATGAGCCATCGCCGTCGAGCGCGACCACTTTACGATGCGGCAATCCCAGCGCCATGCCTAGGGCGATCGATGAGCACAGTCCTAACGTGCGCACACGGAAATTGCCGTCACTCGGATGGAGCGCAGTTCCATTCCAACGTCATGGCGCCGGCGGAACTCACCACCAGGGCATCTTTCACTTCAGCCGCGAGAGCAATTAGGCAATCGTATCGTTTCATGGTCGTGACAAAATCTTTACAGCGACTTTAACGCCGGGCGCCGTCCCAGCACTTCTTTGGTCAGTAACAGAGCGATCGGTTTTTTGCCGTCTTCGGCGAGGATCTGCGCACGCTTGATTAGCTCCGGCGCATCGCCAATGTCGCGCATGACATAGTAGCGAATCCCCAGCGCTTGCAGCACCGGCTCGGTCATACTGCCGGTGCTGGCGAACGTCCGGTCGCCGATATCGCCGGCGTAATAAATCAACAGCAATACCGGGATTTGATACTGCAAAAGAGTGCTGACGATGGCGTTATTGCTGTTGAAAAAACCGCCGTTCTGCATGATCGCGGCGCATTTCTTACCGACCAAATAGCCGCCGGCGCAGATGCCCATGCCCTCTTCCTCGCGGCAAAGCGGCACGTGAATCACATCCTTGGCGTCTTCAACTTCGCGCAACAAATCGGACAGATTGATATCGGGCAACGTGGCGATGAGGCCGATGCCCGCGTCTTTCAATCCGTTGACGAGTATTTTTGCCGATTCCGCAGCAGTCATTGAAGCAAGTTCCTCTATTTCACCGAGCCGTTCTCCGCTTAACATCAATGGTAGAGTACTTCAAGCAAGCGCGCTGGTTGAGACGGCACTTTTCCTTTGGCCGGTTTCCTAGTATAAGTGCGGCGTGTCGAACCAACTATTCTAACCTGCGAGGAGCCTAACCATGATCAAGCTTTACGATTTCAAGTCATCGCCCAACTGCCAACGCGTCAAAGTCGTTTTGGCGGAAAAGAATCTGCCCTACGAAATTGTCCCGGTGGATTTGACGAAAAAGGAACAGAAGAATCCCGAATATTTGAAAATGAACCCCTACGGCAAAGTGCCGGTGCTGACCGACGATAGCACGGTGCTGTACGAGTCGCTGATCATCAATGAGTACTTGGAGGAAAAATATCCGGCGACCTCGCTGCTGCCCAAGGACCCAGCCAAGAAAGCCAAGGCGCGCATCCTAACCGACTACGGCATGGCCCATTTCGACAGCCCCTATCAGAAACTGCGCATGGAGCTGATGAAAGAAGCCAAGGAGCAGAGCCAGCCGATCATCGACGGCGCCAAGGCGGATTTGAAAAAACTCTTGCAGCGGTTCGAAGACGAGCTCGGCGAGCAACAGTATCTGCTCGGCGACTTCTCACTGGTCGACGCCAACCTGATCCCGCGCTTCACCCGCTTGGAAGGTTTCGGCATCCTGCCCGACGCGTCGCTGCCGCGGCTGGGCAAATACATGGAACGCATGAAAGCGCGTCCCTCGGTCAAAGCGCTACTGTAAAACCAGGAAGTTTGCCAGCGATCTAGACCTCCACATGGAAGCGCCGAAAAGCGGTTTGTTCGCGACCGTCTTTTCGGCGCTGCTTCTTCCCGTCCTTAATTTTTTCGACAAACCGTCCCAGCCGCGCTACCGCGGCGAAATCACTCTCGCCGGATTGCAGCGCGCGGTTAACGTCGCATTTGACCGCTACGCGGTTCCTCATGTCCAAGCGGCCGACGAACAAGATATGTTCTTTGCCCAAGGCTATCTGCACGCCCAAGAGCGGCTATGGCAGATGGAGATGAGCCGGCGCTTTCTCAGCGGCCGGATGGCTGAGCTGTTCGGTGACTTCCCTCTGCCCTGGCGTGAACTCTCCGGCCAATTTCGCGGCCACAAGACCAGCGATCTCGATTTTTTTATCCGCCTGTTGGGGATTCGCCAGTCGGCGATTCAATCCGTGCAGCTGCTGTCCGACAGTGACATGGGCAGGCTCAACGCCTATAGCCAGGGTATCAATCGCTACATCGAGAGCTGCGGCAAAAAATTCCCGTGGGAATTTCGCTTGCTGCGCTTTGCGCCGGAACCATGGACTGCCGAAGACAGCCTAACCATCGGCAAAGGGCTATCGTTCCTGCTCTCCACCGCGCTTTACACGAGGCTCAACTTGATACGGCTCGCGGCAAGGCTTCAGCATGACCCGGAGAAACTCCGATCACTACTACCCACTTACCCGATCGACGCGCCGACCATCAGTCGCGCGATCATCCAGCAGGCAACCGGCCTTAGCCGCTTCACCAATGGGATTCTCGCCGACACCGATTGGCATGGCGCCGGACATGGCAGTAACAACTGGGTGGTCGGTCCGGAGAAAGCCAAATCCGGCGGAGCGATGCTGTGCAACGATCCCCACCTGCGCATGACTCTGCCGTCGATGTTTTATCTGATGCGTCTTGCGGCCGGGGAAGAAAGCGCTGGGCACAGTTTCGATACTTGGGGTGCGTCGATACCGGGGCTGCCTTGCATTCAATTGGGACAGAACCGCAGTATCGCCTGGGGCATCACCGCGGCGCTCTGCGACGATGTCGAACTTTATAGTGAGCGGATTCACCGCATCGAACGCGACCGTTATCTTGCCGGCCAGGAGTGGCACAAGTTTGCCGAACGGCGGGAGCGGATAGTCATCCGGGGCGGTAAAGCAATTGAAAGAATCATCCGCTCCAGCCGCCATGGGCCGATCATCGGCGATTTTGTTGGCACCGAACCCTCAGGAGAAGTGTTAGCCCTAAGTTGGTGCGCCACCGAACCGAGCCGGGAAATCCATTCGGTCTATCGGCTGAACCAAGCGCGTGACTGGCAGGAATTCTTAACCGCGCTGCAATCACCACAGCGCGCCCAGTTTGAATTTCCTCTACGCCGACCGGTTCGGCAATATCGGTTACGCCCTCGGCGGCAAAATCCCCAAACGCAGCGCCGAACCCTCGATCCTGCCGCTCGCCGGTTGGGATGAATGTAACGACTGGCGCGGCTATATTCCATTCGAAGAACTGCCGCGGCTGTACAATCCGCCAAGCGGTTTCATCGCCACGGCTAATAACCAGATCGTTGACTCGGCGTACCCCTATTATCTTTCCAACTTTTTCGAGCCGCCACAGCGGGTTCGCCGGATATACCAGCTGTTACAGTCACAGGAGCATTTTACTGCCGACGATATGGCAAAGCTCCAGCTTGACCAGGTTTCGCTGCATGCCGTGGAACTGATCCAAGCGCTCAACGCCGATCTGCGCGCCGTGCCAGACCGCGGCGGGATTGTTAATCACGCCGTGGCAAAATTGCTCGCATGGGATGGCGACTGCACCGCGGCGAGCATCCCGGCGGCGATCTTCCATGTCTTTCATCAGCATCTATTGGCAAATTTGTTGCGCAGCGCGCTGGGCGACGAAGTGTTCGGCGCCTATACCGAGATTCTCAATCAGTGCATCGTTCCCACCGACAAAATCTTGCGCGATGAGAAATCCTGTTGGTTTGCCCAACGGTCGAGAAAAGCGCTGGTCGCCCAATCGCTAGAGGACGCTTGCGCCGAGCTGCGCCAATCCCTGGGTACGGACTGTGAGCGCTGGCAGTGGGGCAAGCTGCACCAACTATCTCTTAATCATGCCTTGAGTCGTCTCGCTATACTGAAACCGGCAGTCTGCATTGGACCCACGCCGGTCGGCGGCGACGGCATGACTGTTAATTTTGGCTTTTATCGCCACTCCAATCCCTATTCACAGTCCGCTGGCGCGGCACTGCGCTATGTCATCGACTTTAACGATCCGGCGCACTCCGGTTACGTTCTAGCATCGGGGCAATCCGGCCACCCTGGGTCGCCCCATTATGGGGATCAAACCGAG
This sequence comes from uncultured delta proteobacterium, assembly GCA_963847445.1. Taxonomy (GTDB): domain Bacteria; phylum Desulfobacterota; class Binatia; order UBA9968; family UBA9968; genus DP-20. The sequence continues at coordinate 180,553 of CAWJZV010000030.1, forward strand.
GCCTGGCAGAGCGGCGCAAAAATCCAACTTTCGTCGCACCTTGGCGATTCCGATGACCATTGTTTAGTTATGAAGCCATGCTAAGCTGATTTGGGTCAATAGAACCAAACACTGGCGCCATCAATGCCGTCATCCAATAACGCAGGCAAAAACATGCCGATTAATCTATTGATCGCCGACGACGAAAGACTGTTTCGTCAGAGCTTGAAAATCCTCCTGGAGAGCGGCACCAACATCAAAGTCGTCGTCGAAGCCGCCGATGGCCAAGAGGCGGTGCTCGGCGCACGCGAGACCCAACCTCACCTCGCTCTGCTCGATGTCGACATGCCCAAGATGGACGGCATCAAGGCCGCTAAACTCATCACTACGGTTTCACCCAAGACTAAAGTGCTCATGCTATCGGTGCATCATGAAGACGACAAGATTCGTTCGGCGCTGCGTGCCGGTGCCATCGGATATATTTTAAAGGACACCGACCGCGATGAATTCATCGATATATTACAAAAAATCCACGCCGGCAAAACATCGTCGTCGCCCTACCTAGCGCACTTGGCGCTCGATGGCGACATGTCGGTTAGGCCGCACTACGACAGCAGCCGTCACCCGGGTGATGTCGCTGACAAATTCGCGCTCACCGAGTTGGAGCTCAAGATACTCAAGTTAGTTACCGAGGGCTTGAGCAATGACGAGATCGGTCAAATCACCCAGCTCGCGCGCGAGACCATCAAAGGCCATCTGAAAGCGCTATTTCGCAAACTCGAGGTGAAGAACCGCACGGAAGCGGCGGTCTTAGCCATCCGAGAGGGCTTAAGTTAACCGGTCCCCGAAGGAGTGAGATAATAGTGCCCCATATGTGGGCATTGACAGATCACGGGTTCTAAGACATAAAACTGCAACTTCATAGAATAATTTCGAGTCGGAAACGTCCAATTAAGGAGTCAATGTTTATGCGCAGCAAAATTGCAATTGGCACTCTCCTGGTCGCTATATCAATCGTTTTCGGCTCCTCTGGAACCGCCCGAGCCATTGGCGTAGGCGACAAAGCCCCGGATTTCGAACTCGACAGCAGCAAGGGCGGCAAGCTCAAGCTCAGCAGCCTCAAAGGCAAAAATGTCCTGATCAATTTCTATGTGCTCGACTTCAGCCCCACTTGAATCAAGGACCTGCAAGCGTCCGGTTCGGACCACTATTCCCTCTTTCAGGCACAAAACACCGAAGTTGTTGGAATTAGCATGAATGCGCCGTTCTCTCAAAAAGCCTTCGCGGACTTCGCTAAGATCGTCTATCCCCTGCTCAGCGATCGCGATGGCAAAGTCATGCAGGCCTTCGGGGTTTACGACGAACCCAGACGTTTGGCCAAACGGTCATACATCATCGTCGATAAGGAAGGCGTGATTAAGTATTACGACATTCGCCCCAGCAACACAGAAAAGGATCTGCTCTCCACCGAGCAATTGTTGAACGCGGTGAAAAAAGTCAATCAAGGCAGTTAAACTGATAACGGTGACAAGATTTGAAAGGAGAAAATAAATAATGGTTCGAAAAATTTTAGTTAGTGCGTTGTTTGGATTTTTGGCGGTGGGTGTTAGCACCCAAGCGTTTGCTCAAGCCGACGTCAATGAGAAGCGGCAGCAACTGATGCAAGGTCAAAGTGCAGCAGTCAAGGCGATCAAAGGAGCGATTGAAAGCAAGGACTACGTAACCATAGAAACCAAGGCAAAAGATTTGATGGGCTCGTCGGATCGGATCGTCGGGTCGTTCCCGAAAGGGAGCACCACGGGAAAGACCAGAGCTACCGAGGCGATTTGGGACAAGTCCGAGGAATTCGCCAAACACGCCAAGGCTTTGGGTGCTGCAGCAGGTGAATTAGCCGATGCCGCCAAAGCCAAGAATGATGACGCGATCGCCGCGAAAATGAAATCCATCGGCGCGACCTGCGATACTTGCCACAAGGTTTTTCGTGCCGCTAAGTACAGCGAATAACGTTAGCTAGCGTCAACTTGGTGGGTTTCGAAAGCCTCTGCCCCGCGGCAGGGGCTTTCTTGTTTCTATCCCCGCCCTCCTGTAGAGTTTACCTCGCAAATTCAATTGAGGTGAAAGCCCATGCCAATTAGACATTTCTTATACGTCGCGCTCGTCCTGCTTCTAGCGCAGTTATTTCTCGCACCAAAAGCTCCGGCGCAAATGACCCGGCTAAACGTCGGCTACAGCGCCATCAGCGCGCGATCAGTTACCGGCTTGGGTCGCCAAGGACGCCGGAATCTTTGCCAAGCATGGTTTAGATGTCGCAGCTGATCTTCTTTACCGGCGGTACAACCGCGATACTCGCTCTGGTATCCGGCGATGTGCCAATCACACAAGTATCGGGGCCGGGTCTGGTGAGCAGCGGTCTCGGCGGTTCCGACGCGGTCTTCGTCGCCGCTGGCATAACCTCGCTAAATTACGTGTTGATGGGCAAACCCGGGGTAAAATCCATCGAGCAGTTGAAGGGCGGTACGCTCGCAATCAGCCGGTTCGGTTCCGCCACCGATTCAATCGCCCGTTTCGCCTTGAAAAAGGTCGGACTCACCGTTGGCAAGGATGTCACGCTGATTCAGGTTGGCAGCGGACCGGAGCGCCTGGGCGCTTTACAGACCGGCAGGGTAACCGCCGCGGTGATCAATCCCCCGTCGAGCTTTCATCGCCGAAAAGCGCGGCATGGCGGTGATCGCCGATGTCGCGCAAATGGGTCTGGTGTTTCAGCACACCGGCGCGGTGACCACCAAGAAGTTTATTCGCGAACACAACGACGTGGTACGGCGCTACGTCAGAGCCCATGTCGAAGCGGTGCACAAAATGTGGACCGACAAAGAAGCGACGATCGGGCCCTCGGCAAATATATGGGCAGCGGTCTGGATCGCGAGATTCTCGAAAAGAGCTGGGCGAACGTCATGCACGAATCGCTCTATCCTAAAAAACAGTATCCCAGCGTCGAAGGGCTTAAGACCGTCATCGACGACATCGCCGAACGCGATCCGCGGGCGAAGACCGTCAAGCCGGAACAGTTCATCGATGCGTCGTTTATCCGCGAGCTCGATCAAAGCGGCTTCATCGATGGTCTGTACAAAAGAAATAGCCCGCGCCCATGAATAAATGCTAAGCAGCCAGCGCGGCAACGCCGCGACGCGGACTTGCAAGCCTGGGCTCAAGAGGTTAGTCAGCGCGCCGATCCGGCGGTCGAAACCCAAGTCATCTTCGAAGAAGACTCCAACACCTTCATCCTGCGTCTGGCCAAGGACGCTCGGGTGCTGGTTTTTCGCCTCTCCGCGTCGCAGATCTATACCGACGGCCGAGAATCCGAATGCGAGCGAACCCTCAATCGTAAAATCAAAGATCTGTGGAATTTGCTTTAAAGAGACCTGGCGCGTTCAAACCGTTCAAATCGTTCAAGTGGTTCAAATCGTCTCGGTTCCTTCCGAATCGAACGGTTTGATCGTATTGAACGGCTTGAACTATTTGAACGGCTATTTTCCGTGAAGAAACCGCGCTGCGTCTTTGGCGAAGTACGTCAGAATCATGTCAGCGCCGGCGCGGCGGATCGCGTACAGCACTTCCATCATGATTCTTTCTTCATCGATCCAACCGTTCTGACCGGCCGCCTTGATCATCGAGTACTCGCCGCTGACATTGTAGGCCGCCACCGGATAGCCGAACTTCTGTTTCACCCGGTAGACCACATCTAAGTAGGCCATCGCCGGTTTGACCATGACGATGTCGGCGCCCTCGCGGATATCCTGCTCGACTTCGCGCAGCGCTTCGTCCGAGTTCGCCGGGTCCATCTGATAGGAACGGCGGTCACCGAACTGCGGCGTTGATTCAGCAGCTTCACGAAACGGCCCATAGAAACCCGAAGCATACTTGGCCGCGTAGGCCATGATCGCCGTCTGCGCAAAGCCATTTTCGTCCAACGCTTTGCGGATTGCGCCGACCCGGCCGTCCATCATATCCGACGGCGCGACGATATCGGCGCCGGCGCGGGCATGGGACAACGACTCTCTTGCCAGCAGCTCCAAAGTGCTGTCGTTGTCGACATCGCCGTTCTTAATCACGCCGCAATGGCCATGATCGGTGTATTCGCAGAGACAAACATCGGTGATGACGAGAAGCTCGGGCAGCTGGCTTTTAATCTCGCCAATCGCCTGCTGAACGATGCCGTCGTCGTCGTAAGCCTCGCTGCCGACCGCGTCCTTATGCTCGGGCAATCCGAATAAGATCACCGCGGGAATGCCCAGCGAATGAGCCTCTTCACATTCGCGCACCGCACGATCCACCGACAGCTGCGCCACCCCCGGCATCGACGAAACCGGTTGCACTCTGTCCTTGCCGGGGCCAACGAACAAGGGATAGATCAAATTGGCCGGTGCCAACGAAGTTTCACGCACCATCGCCCGCAGTTTGTCGTTGCGCCGCAACCGGCGCGGCCGATATCTTGGAAAGTCCATGGGGTTCTCCCGAGTCAATGCTTGATGGCGCTAAAATACTCGATCATTGCTGTCGACCAATCCGTCGATGGTGGACTCACGCGCCATGACCGTCACAGCGCCGCCCAACTCTTCAATCGTTTTCGCCGTAATCGGGCCGATGCTGGCGATCGCCGCCCCGCGGACAATCGAATCAAGAGAGTTGCCGCCGCACAGCTGCACGAAATTACTCACCGTGCTCGAACTGGTAAACGTCACCATGTCGACGTCGCCACGCTCCAGCCGTTGGCGAACTTCTCTTGAGTCGAACGCCGGCGCGCTGGTTCGGTAAGCTTCGACAACATCGACCTTGGCACCCCACTGACGCAAGGTTTCAGGCAACAGATCGCGCGCTTTGGCGGCACAGGGAATCAAGACCCGCTTACCGGTGAGTTCCACGCCGTTCAAAGATTCCACCAGCCCCTCCGCTTGAAAACGGCTTGGCACCACGGCGACGGTCAATTCCTGCGGCGGCCAGCCGCCTGGTGGTCTCGGAACCGATCGCCGCCACCTGCACGTCGGCCAAATCCGCCAGCGATTTCTTTGCGATCTTCAAGCGCTCAAGAAATGGCTCGATGCTATTGACGCTGGTAAAAATAATCCACTGGTAGGCAGCGATTTGTTGCAGTGCTCTGTCCAATTCAGCAAAGCTCGCCGGCGCTTGAATCTCGATGGTCGGGAACTCGATCACCTCACCACCCAGCGCTTCGATGCGTTGAGCCAAACCACCGGCTTGTTTGCGCGCGCGAGTGACGACGATACGTCGCCCGGCGAACGGCTTTTCGCTCGACATGGCGCCAGCCAAGTTCGTCATGGGATCAACTCGCCGCCAATATCTTATCGGCTCCCTGCTGCAGCAGCTCCTCCGCCAGCCGCTCTCCAAGCTTCTCGGCCTCGCTGATATCGCCCGTGAGCTCGGCTTTACACAGAGTTGTGCCGTCGGGACTGGCGACGATGGCGATCATGGTCAAAACCTCGCCTGCCGCTCGGGCTCGCGCACCGATCGGCACATGGCAACCGCCGCTCAAACGGCGCAAGAGCGCGCGTTCAGCGACGGTCTCCGCCTCGGCCAAGGGATCATGGAGGAAGCCCAATAATTCTCCTAGCGCGCCGTCGGCGCGCGCTTCGATGGCTAAAGCGCCTTGAGCCACGGCGCTGACACAGATTTCATCCGGCAAATATTCGCCGATCCGTTCGGCGCGGCCGATTCGTTTTAGCCCGGCAGCGGCCATGATTAGACCATCGGCCTCGCCGTCATCGAGCTTGCGCAAGCGGGTATCGACGTTGCCGCGCATCGGTGTAAGGACCAGATCGCCGCGATGACGCAACAGTTGCGCTTGGCGCCGCAGACTGCCGGTGGCCAAGCGGGCGCCGCGCGGCAGATCGGCAAGTTTAAGCCCTCTCTTGGTCACCAGCACGTCCCGCGCGTCTTCCCGCGCCGGCACGGCGACGATGGCTAGACCATCGGGTAACTCGGTGGGCAGATCCTTCATCGAGTGTACCGCCAGGTCAATGGATTGGTTGAACAGTGCATCCTCGATTTCCTTGGTGAACACGCCCTTGCCGCCCACCGCCGCGATCGGCCGGTCGACAAAGCGATCGCCGCTGGTCTTGATGATCGACAATTTCACCTGAAGATCCGGATAGCGCGACTCGAGCTGTTGCTTCACCCAGGTGGATTGGGCGAGGGCGAGCGGGCTGCCCCGGCTGCCGATGCGCAGCCGGTTCATTTACCCTCCAGATCGAAGAGCTTCTTGAGGGCGGCGACGTAGAGCGCGGCTTCATCATCATTGTCATCGCGGCTCTTGAGTTGGGCAATCGGCGCGTGAAGCAGTTTGTTGATCATCGCCGTGGTCATGTCCTCCAACGCCGCGCGCTGTTCAGGCGAAAGATTTTTTAGCCCGCCGCCGAGGGATTTCTCAATCTCGCCGCGGCGAATATCATCGAACCGTTGGCGTAAAGCGGTGATCGTCGGCACCTGCTCCAAGGAGCCGATCCAGCGCACAAAGCTCTGCACTTCTTCGCCGACGATGGTTTCCGCTCGCGCCGCTTCGTTGGAACGCCCCTGGAGATTTTCCTCGGCAACATTTTTCAGATCGTCGATGTTGTACAGATAAACGTTGTCGAGATCGTTGATTTTGCCGTCGAAGTTGCGCCGGTCGCCGATATCGATGAAGAACATCGCCTTATGCTTGCGCTCGCGCAGCACCTTTTCCACTTGCGCGGCGTCGACCAGAACTTCCGGCGCGCCAGTGCAGCCGATCACCAGATCGGCCATTTTCAAATACTGGGGAAAATCTTCGAAACGAATCGGGCTGCCATGAATCTTCTCGGCCAGCTCCACCGCCCGCTCGAACGTGCGGTTGGTGACCATCACGCTGCGCACGCCGTGGCCCTGGAGATGGCGCGCCATTAGATCGCCCATCTTGCCGGCGCCGATCAGCATCACGGTCTTGTCGTCGAAGCGATCGAATATCCGTTTCGCCAGATCCACCGCCACCGAGCTCACCGACACCGCGCCGCTGCCGATGCCGGTTTCGCTGCGCACCCGCTTGGCCACCGAGAACGAACGATGAAATAACCGGTGCAGAATCGTCCCCACCGAGCCGGCTTGCTGGGCGGCGTCATAGTGCTGTTTCAATTGCCCGAGGATCTGCGGCTCGCCGACCACCATGGAATCGAGACTGGCGGCGACGCGAAACAGATGGCGCACCGCTTCAGCGCCGCGGTACTGATAAGTATGCTCCGACCACGCCATGCCGTTACGATGAACCCGTTGCTCGCCGAGAAAGCTATCGATGTCGTTGTACGCTGTGGCACAATCCGAAGCCGCGGCGACCACTTCGACGCGATTGCAAGTGGACAGGATCACGCCTTCCTCGATGGACGGATAGTTGTGTAGACGCGTCAGAGCCTCGTGCAAGTACTCACTTGCGAACGCCACGCTCTCGCGCACCTCGATGGGCGCGCTGCGATGGTTCAGACCGACGATGACGATTTCTTTTTGCACGGCTTATCTACAATTGGCCACGCTGCTCGCAGCGTGGAAATTTATCGTGGAATTTGCCAAGGGGGCGACCATTCCCGGTTGGTTATGATTACTGGAACCGGCCTCCATGCCGGCTGGGGAATACCGTATCGCCCCAGAGGAAATATCCCAGCACGACACAGAACCCGACCATGGTCAGCAGCGCCGCTTTCTTGCCGCGCAGGCCAGCGGTGATCCGGCCATGCAAGAATCGCGCCGTAGAATAACCAGGCGATGCCCCGAAGAAATCTGCCGCGGCTCCCAGGACCAATAATCGCCCCAATGAATCCCCGCCCACAGACTACCAGTGAGAATGCCGAGTGTCATCAAGGGAAAACCCCAGACCAAAAGCATAAGGTTGAGCCGGTCGAGGGACTCCAGCGGCGGGAATCGCTTTAACAGCGCGGTCATTTTCTTGTGCTTGAGATGGCGCTCCTGCAGCAGGTAGATCAGACTGACGCCGAAAGCCAAGGCAAATACCGCGTTGCCGAGAAACGCCAACGTGACATGCAACGGCAACCAGAAGGACTCCAGTCCCGGAGGAATCTCCGCGCCCGCCTTGCCGAAGGCCAACGCCGCCAAGCACATCAGAAACGCCAGCGGCGCGACGATGCCGCCCAATACCGTGAGCCGGTACTTGAGTTGGATCAGCAGATAAACGCCGACCATTAACCAGCTCTTGAACAAGAGCGCTTCGCCGATCAGCGCCACCGCGGCAAAGCCTTCGTTGGCAAAGCGCACGAGCAGCGCGGCAGTATGGAAGCCCAAACCGCTCGCCAAGGCCAGCGCCGGCAACTTGGACGCCGTGTCCTTGCGAAAGACGAAATAGAAATAGCTCGCAGCGGTGACGAGATAAATCACCGCAGTCAGTTTGATCAAGGTTATTTCCATAAGGCCGGGATCATTATAGGCTAACCTTGTCTGCCTTCAAGCCAATTGACGGCGGCAATTGCAACGTACGCTATTGAACTCGACTTGCTCTCATTCGTCAGTGCCGTGAAGGCAGGAAGGGCGGACCCATTGGTCCGCCCCTACGCCAAAAATCTGGATGCCGGCGTGCGCCGGCATGACGGAACTTCTCTGCGCCTGAGAGACTGCGTCGCGATTGTCATTCCGAGGTGAAACGAGGAATCTCGTCTTGGTAAGTGGCTGACAAGCCGAGATTCTTCGCTAACGCTCAGAATGACAAAAAGGACATGAACGTAGTAGCAATTGCAGCCGCTGCGCGACTCACCGAACCGCCAGGTTGGCGGCTTGCCGAGCCGTCAGATCTTTAACGACTCGCTCCTTCGTTCGTACGCTTACCCGGTCTTTGGCAACGGACGTAACCGCGGCGCCAACGGTCTTGGCGGAACCGGCATGAGAAACCGGCTTGCCTGCGAATTGCCCCGATACTGGCTGCGCTGCCGCCTTTCGCACACCACCGCCGGCCAGAGCTTTCACCGGGATCGCAGCGGCACGAGCTTGGGCCGCCGAAAACGGTTGGACCTTCTGCGCCGGCAGATTCACCCGGTAACCGGCGGGAATTACTTTCGTGCCCGCTTCCAGCGCCGGGTTCCATTGGAAAAAGTCGCCCTGGGAAATCGCCGCGGGCCTGAGGACGGCGGCCAGCGCGGTTGTTTTCTTGACTTCGACCTCGCGCAGGAGCACCGGCTGATGCAGCCGCAAGAATGGAAAGTGTTTCTCCGGCTGGCTGGCGATCTCGACCACGGCAAGAAACTCGGCGTAAAAATTCTTCGACGCGAAGCCAAAGGTCGGCGATCGATAGCGGCGAATCAGTTCGACCAAATCGCGCGAGCCGACGCTCTCGATGCCGCGAAAGATCCCTTCGGTGCCGTGATTATAGGCGGTGATCGCCAACGGCCAACTGCCGAGGATGCGATAGTTCTCTTTCAACAACCGCGCCGCCGCTCGGGTCGACGCCATCGGATCGCGCCGCTCGTCCACCAGGTCGTCGATGCGCATGAATTTCTTGCCGGTCTCGGGGATGAACTGCCACATGCCGACAGCGCCGGCGCCGGAACGGGCGCGAACGTTGAACGAAGACTCCACCAGCGGCAAGTACGCCAGCTCGGCCGGCAGCCCCTCAGCGCGAAAGATTTTCTGCATCTGCGCGATATAGCGGCCGGAGATCCTCAGCCCTTCGCTGAAATGTTCCTTGGCGCCGCGTTGGCTTCGCACCCGGCTCTCGTCGTCGACGAGATCGTATTCCGCGGCGATGCGCGCGCGTTCGTTGCCAACCAAGGCGCGGCCCTGCTCGGTCTCACCGACACGCAAAACCCGGTAAATCGTTGCCGGATCGATTGGATCGAACAGCAGGACTTCGCCATTGCCATGGCGGGTGAAAACTTGCTTCCAGAAATCCACCGCGCCCTGCAGCCCAGCCGGCACCGGGAAGGGACCTTGCTGAGCGCCAAGCGCAAAAGGGCGAGAAAGCATCAAGCAGCGAAATGACCAGTAAAGAGATTACGTGACGAGACATGGTTGCGCGCGGAAAATTGATTGATACTAGCAAACAGGTTAGAGTCAGTCAAAATTTCTTTCGAGATTTGGCTTGCCGCGTTACTTTCATCGCTCCTGCTGGCTGCTCCTGCTGATTTGCCTCGCCGCTGGTTGTCGCTCGTCCGGTCAGCGAGCGGCCGTCCAACTATCTGGTCCTCGGCATCGAAGCCAATCCGGCGCAGCTCGATCCGCGTTACGCCACCGACGCCAACGCCGTGCGCATCGGCAATCTGATCTACAATTCGCTGCTGCGCGCCGACGAGAAGATGCAGTTGCAAGCCGAGCTGGCCGAGAGCTGGCGCAGGCTCGATGAGCGCACTTTTCAATTCGATCTGCGCGACAACGTCAAGTTTCACGACGGCCGGCCGCTCACCGCCGCCGATGTCAAATTTACTTTTGAGTCGATCCTCGATCCCGCCAACCGTTCGCCCAAGCGGGCGTTGCTCAAACAACTCCGAGCCATCGAACTAGCCGGCAGCCATCGGCTGCGCTTTCATCTAGAACGAACCCCATGCGCCCTTCGTCGAACACTTCACGCTCGGCATCGTGCCCCAGGGATCGCCTGCGGACCATCGCCCACCGCCCGGCTCCGGGCCGTTCATCCTAGAGCAATACGAGTCCGGCGAGAAAGTTGCTCTTGAAAGCGAACCCACACTACTGGGAAAACAAACCGGCGCTGGACGGCTTGGTATTCAAAATCGTCCCCGACGCCATGGTGCGAGCCTTGGAGTTTAAGCAAGGCGCCATCGATTTCATGCAAAACGATCTCGAGCCCGACATGCTGCCCTGGCTGAAGAACCAGACCAATGCCGAGGTCACCGCCCATCAAGGCACGACTTTTCAATACATCGGCATCAACCTCACCCATCCGATCCTGCAAACAGCTCAAAGTCCGCCAAGCGCTCGCCCACGCCATCGACCGCGCGCGCATCATTCGCCATTTGCTCAAAGACGCCGCGGTCGCCGCCAACGGCTTGATATCGCCGCTCAACCAAGCCTACGACAATAGCGTGATGGAATGGCCCTACGATCCAGCCAAAGCCAAGCAGCTGCTCGACGACGCCGGCTTCAAAGACCCCGACGGCGACGGTCCAAGAGCGCGCTTTCGGCTTTCCTACAAGACGACCAATATCGATCTGCGCCGGCGCATCGCCGAAGCGTTAAAGGAGCAACTGCTGCAAGTCGGCATCGAGCTGGAGATCCGCAGCTACGAGTGGGGCACGTTTTTCAGCGACGTGAAAAAAGGCAACTTCCATCTTTACTCGCTCGCCTGGGTCGGCATCCGCGACCCGGATGTTCAGCATCAAATCTTTCATTCGGCCAGCGTGCCGCCCAACGGCGACAACCGCGGCCGTTACGCCAACCCGCAAGTCGATCGCTTGCTCGATCGCGGCCGCGTCGCCATGGAGCCGGCGGAACGCAAGCGCATCTATGGTGCAGCGCAACGGCTGATCGCCGATGATCTGCCCTATGTGCCGCTGTGGTGGCAGAAAAATGTCATCGCCAAGAAGACCAACGTCCAAGGCTTTGTTCCCTATCCCGACGGCGATCTCATATCGCTGAAACAAGTCTCACTGCGCTGAGCTCCGACGCCCGTGAAAACATTTATCTGGCGCCGCCTGCTGCTCCTGCTGCCGACTCTCTTCGGCGCGTTGTCATTGGTCTTTCTGCTGGTTCACTTGATTCCCGGCGACCCCGTCGAGGTCATGCTCGGCGAGACCGCCAGCGGCGCCGATAAACTGGAACTGCGCCGCGCCCTCGGATTGGATCAACCGCTGGCGACGCAGTATCGAAACTTTCTGACCAAGCTCGCCGCCGGCGATCTCGGCCGTTCGCTCTTCGAGCAGGCAAGCGTCAGTGCAATCATCGGCCAACGGCTGCCGGCGACTCTCGAACTGGCGTTGTGCGCCATGATCGCCGCGCTGGCCATCTCGTTTCCACTGGCGTTTCTCGCGGCGCGCCGGCCCGGCAGCCTGATGGATCGCTGCGCTCTATTATTCTCTCTGCTCGGCCTGTCGCTGCCGAATTTTTGGCTCGGGCCGCTGTTGATGATTCTGTTTTCGATTCAGCTCGGCTGGACGCCGGTGTCGGGCCGCGGCGGACTAGCTCCATGTCATTCTGCCCTCGCTCACGTTGGGATTGGGCATGGCCGCGATCCTGACGCGCATTTTGCGCGCCAGTTTGATTCAGGTCGCCCGCGCCGAATTCGTCCAAACCGCCCGCGCCAAAGGCTTAAGCGAACAATCGGTCTGGCTCAAACATATGCTGCGCAACGCGCTGTTATCGGTGGTGACGATCATGAGTCTGCAATTCGGCGCCCTGCTCGCCGGCTCGTTGATCACCGAAACCGTATTCAGTTGGCCTGGCATCGGCAGACTGACCGTGCAGGCGATCCAGACTCGCGACTATCCGCTGGTGCAAGGTTGTGTGTTGGTCATCGCGGTCGCCTATGTGCTGGTGAATTTCTTTACCGACATCCTTTACAAACTTGTCGACCCGCGGGTGAGCTATGGCGACTAGAGTCTGGTTCAACACCGGCGTGGCGATCTTGCTGGTCCTGTTAGTCTCGGCGCTACTGGCACCGGTCATAGCGCCGCATAATCCATTACGGCAAAATTTAGAAAACGACCTGATCGCTTACAGCGCCGCTCATCCGCTCGGCACCGATAAACTCGGCCGCGATATCTTGAGCCGGACGCTTTACGGCACGCGCATCTCGCTCTCGGTCGGCTTCGCCACCGTGGCGCTCTCCCTCGCCATCGGCTTCGTCGTCGGCGCGCTCGCCGGTTACTTCGGCGGCTGGATCGATTTACTGCTCATGCGCCTGGTCGATATCCTGCTGGCGTTTCCCGGCATTCTCCTGGCCATCGCCTTCACCGCCGTGCTCGGGCCCGGGCTCGATCACGTCATCCTCGCGCTTTGCCTGATCGGCTGGACCGGCTATGCCCGTCTGGTGCGCGGCGAGATCATCGCCCTGCGCGAACGAGAATTCGTCCAAGCCGCCCGCGCCCTCGGCGGCAGTCCCAAGCGCGTTGTTTTGCGCCATCTGTTACCCAATCTCCTGGCACCGTTATTGATCCAAGCGACTTTCGGCCTCGCCGCCGCGATCATCGCCGAAGGCAGCTTGAGCTTCCTCGGCCTTGGCGTCGAACCGCCGACACCGTCCTGGGGATCGATGCTGAACGACGGCCGGCAATTTCTCCTGGTCGCGCCGCATCTCACCACCTATCCCGGGCTGGCGATCATGATCACGGTCTTCGCGCTCAATCTCGTCGGGGACGGATTACAAGAACGGCTTAGAAGGCGATAGTTCAAGCCGTTCAAATCGTTCAATCGCTGCGCTCCGTTCAAAGCGTTTTCGCATCGAGAGTTTTCCGATCTGAGATTTGAACGACTTGAACGTTTTGAACGACTTGAACGAGTTCGTACTAGATTGCCTAACCCCGGCCACGATGGTAATTAGTCTCAGAACCAAGGAGGGCTCCGCGATGAAATTATACACCAGCCGCACCTGACCCTACGCCCACAGGACAAGGATTGTCCTGGCCGAAAAGAACATCCCTTACCAAACGATCGAAGTCGATCTCAAGAACAAACCGGAAGATCTGGTTAAGCAAAATCCCTACGGCAAGGTGCCGGTGTTGGTCGACGGCGATGGCGTCATCTACGAGTCGGCCGTGATCAACGAGTATCTCGACGAGAAATTCGCCGACGCGCCGCTCATGCCGCGCAATCAACTCGACCGCGCCAAGGTGAGGATTTGGGTGGATTTCTTCAACACCCGCGTGCATCCGACGGGAAGCGATCTGCAAAAAAAACGTGACCCGGAGAAAGCCCAAGCGCGCATGGATCAACACCTGCGCACTCTCGACGACGCCTTGGCCGGCAATGATTATCTGGTCGGCAATCAGTTCTCGCTGGCGGATGTCACGTTCATCCCCTTCTACACCCGGCGCGAACGCTACACCGTCGACATTCGACAACTACCCCAACATCAAACGTTGGGCGGAGAAGCTGATCGCGCGTCCGCAGGTGGCGCCGACGCTATAACACACCAATTGGAGTGATGGAGTATTGGAGTGTTGGGAACGAATCCCATTACTCCCACCACTCCAATACTCCATCTACTCCAGGAGCTATTTATGCAACCCATCCTCGTCAGTCCCCAAGAGATTCGCGGCATTGTCACCATGAACGAAGCGGTCGAAGCCGTGCGCTTCGGCTTTCGCGAGTGGGGTGAGAGACCCCAGCTCAACGCGCCGCGCCGGCGCATTCACATTCCCACCGGCGTGCGCGTGAGCGTGCACCAGGGCGGCGTGCCGGCAGCCAAAGCCACCGGCCTGATGACCCATTGCGAGTGGGTCAAGCCGATGGCCAGCGAGCAAGTCTATCCGCGCCTCAATCATCCGGTCATCGTGCTCTACGACGCCGCCGAAGGCGAATTGAAAGGCATCATCGTCGGCGAGATCACCTGCTCGGAGTTGCCGGATAACATCGCCGTCACCGGCCTGCGCACCGCCGCCACCAGCGCCGTCGGCACCGACCTGCTGGCGCGGCCCGACGCTTCGAGCCTGGGAATCTTCGGCGCCGCCGGCCAGGCGAAAAATCATCTGCTCGCCTTGATGCAAGTGCGCAAGTTGAAAACGGTCAAGGTCTACAGCCGCAACCCGGAGAACCGCAAACAGTTCTGCGACGAGATGGGACCGCTCACCAATCTCAACATCACGCCGGTGGCAACCCCGGCCGAAGCGGTGCGCGGCGTCGACATCGTCCTGACGGCGACCAACTCCAGCGTGCCGGTATTCGACGGCAACCTGTTGGAACCGGGGCAACATGTGACGACCATCGTCGGCAGCAACGTCGGCCTGGTCAAAGGCGGCTTCACCGCCGCCAAGCGGCGCGAGATCGACGACGCCACGTTGTCGCGCAGCCATGTCCACGGCATCGTGTCGATACAACAGGCGGTGCAAGACGAGCAGGCGGATATTTTCGATCCGGTCAACCGCGGCGTCATCAAGTGGGAACAGCTGATCGAGATCGGCTCGATCCTCGCCGGCAACAGCGAAGGCCGCACCCGCCTCGACCAGATCACATTTTACAAAAACAACGCCGGCCAAGGCGTCGCCGACGTGGCGCTGGGAGCGAAGGTGCTGGAGAACATCAAAGCAAAAAAATCCGGACTGGTCCTCGACTATTGAATTGGATTGGTGGATTGCAGAGGTTTAGCGATCAACACACCGTCACATCTAGTTTTCCCTTACCGCTCCAGGCTGCTACCTGTTGAGAAAACAACATTCATCAATGACAACCATAGACTAATTTACAAAATATTTATGAATGAGAGGCGCCTGTCTAATCCAGGCTCAACGTTTGGGTGAGAGGCGCGGTCTGCCGCGACCTTCTCAACCCGATGGTTATCCGGGATCAATCCCCGCACTCCCGCCGAAGCTAGTTCGCTATCCCCATCCAGAGTGCTAAAGCTCGGCTCACCCGCAGCACTAAATCATCCTCCAATCGTCCAATGCTCTGCGCAATGCGAGTGCGAGATACGGTTGTGACTTTGTCAATCATGAGCTGGGACAAGGAACGCAGGCCGTTGACAGGCGACGGTTCCAGAGTAAGTCGGAAGAGTGGGGCGTCCACAAGCGTACTCGTCACCGGAACAACAGTTACGCTCGCGTGCGTCTCGTTGAACAGGTCTGACTGTACAATCAGCGCGGGACGGGGCTTGCCATAGTCACCAGGTAGAGCGACTATCACAAGATCGCCGCGCTTCAACCGGTCCACCCTTCGGTATCCCGGGTCTCGTCGAGCCAGTTCAATACCTGTGCCTCAGCGCGCCGATGCTTTGACGCAGCCCGGCTTTGACGGCGGCACTCCTCAGCGAAACCTCGAGCCCTTGTATCTGGGATCCACAGCTGCACGAGTCGCAGTCCTGCACGTCTCATGCGGGTACGATAACGCTGCACGCTTCGAGCAGGCGAACTTTCCTTTTTCATGACATGTAATATGGCATGCTATGCAGCGGTGCGCCAGCACGCGCCCCCGAGCAACCAAAAGCTTGGGCGGTCGTCAGACGCGCCCGCCCGATCCCTCATGTGGATAACGCCCCGCATCACCTGCCGACGGAAGCGGGCGAAGCCTGCTGTAGCCGGTCAGGTGCATGCGGATGTTCAAGTAAGCCGCTGCGCGGCAGTTAATCCGTCCTGACAATCGATTCTGTCCCACACCATCGATCTTCGATAAAAGTCTCCTATCTTTTCAGAAGGAGAACGTTTATGAACGATTGGTATCAACGCATGGTCGCTACTCTGCAACTCAATGGGAAAGGAGAACGAACTCAACAAGCCTACACCCGCGCGGTCCGTATGCTCTCTGAGTTCTACGGCAAAACACCGGATCTGGTCTCGGAACCCGAGCTCCAAGAATACTTCCTCCACCGAAAAAACGTCAACCGCTGGTCACCCAAGACCATGCGCATCTGTTACTGCGGAATTCGCTTCTTCTACGTCAACGTTCTCGCGCGCGATTGGCACATCCTCTCGATCCTGCGCGCTCAGAACGAACACCGCCTACCGGCCGTCCTGAGCGTCGAAGAGGTCCGAAGCATTTTGGCCCACGTCAAAACCTTCCACAACCACGTCTATCTTTCCACCGTCTACTCCTGCGGCCTGCGCCTCCACGAAGGCCTTCATCTCGAAGTCACCGACATCGACAGCCAGCGCATGATGATCCATGTCCATCGCGGCAAGGGCGCCAAGGACCGCTATGTCCCGCTGCCTCAGTCGACTCTTCATTTGCTGCGCCAATACTGGCGCACGCACCACCATCCCCAGTCTTCTCTTCCCAGCTCTTGGCCGCAAGCGGCACAGGCGCCAAAGCAGGCGCTCCATCCCATGGCGAAAAGCAGCGTCCAGGGCGCCTTCCGCCGTGCCAAGTGGGAGGCCGGCGTTCACAAAAAAGGCGTTTCGATCCACACCCTGCGCCATTCCTACGCCACCCATCTCCTCGAAGCTGGCGTCAACCTGCGCGTCATCCAACGCTACATGGGCCACGCTCGACTGGAAACCACCATGCTCTATCTCCACTTGACCCAGAAGGGACAAGAAGATGCCTGTCAGCTGATCAATCACGTGATGGAGGGACTCGATCATGACCTCCATCCGTGAAATCTTCACCACCTTCGGCCCCGAGTATCTGCAACGCTACGCGACGACCATGCCCAAGCACCCATCGCAAAGTCATCGATGCCATCATGGCTTGTCGCACCGAGGCCTGCGGCATCGCTTTCTATCAGTGCGATGGCTGTGCTGAGCCGCAACAGTTCTTCGTTTCTTGCGGCAATCGCCATTGCCCTACCTGCCAGTACACTAAAGCTCAGCAGTGGCTCCAAACCCGGATCCAGCGCCAACTGCCGGGGCATCACTTCCTGCTCACGTTTACCGTTCCAGAACAACTGCGTTCTTTCATGCGCCAACACCAGCGCGTCGGTTACTCGGCTCTGTTCAAAGCTTCTTCCGATGCCATCAAAAAACTAGCCACCGATCCAAAGCACATCGGTGGTGATCTGCCGGGCTTCTTCGGTGTGCTGCACACCTGGGGTCGAACTCTGCAGTACCATCCCCACATCCACTACGTCGTTTCCGGTGGCGCTATGCATTCCTCCGATGGCTCCTGGCATCCCTCCAAAATCGATTTCTTTCTGCCGGTCCAAGCGCTCTCGATCATCTTCAGGGCTAAGTTCCGCGATCTGATGAAACAAGCAAAACTGTTCGATCAAATCCCACCCGAGCTCTGGCAGATTGCCTGGAACGTCAACTGCCAAGCGGTGGGCTCCAGTCAAGCCACGCTAAAATATCTCGCCCCTTACGTCTTCAAAGTCGCCATCTCCAACTCGCGCATCGTTGGTGCCCGCGATCGCACCGTGCTGATTCGGTATCGCAAATCTCACAGCCAGCGCTCTCGAATCCTGGCTCTTGATGTTATCGAGTTCATCCGCCGCTTCCTCCAGCACGTGCTGCCCACCGGCTTTATGAAAATCCGCTACTACGGCTTTATGAACGCGCAACTGTAAGATTGCGCTCGAACGGATTCGTGGCCTGATCGAATTGAGCTACGGCTTCGCTATCGATCTCCCCGTCCCTGAGATCGAGCCCCCTCGCCGCAGTACCTGCCCAAGTTGCGGCGGGCTGCTCAAATTCCGCTCGGTCCTGCCATCGATGAAGATTCTGCGCCGCTCGGGCTAGCCGCCCATTCCCTTCAACCAATTCTGTTGGATTTCCAAATTGTTGCCCTGCTCGCTGCGGCCTGAAGGAGGCAGACGCCGAGCTGCGCTGACTTTACCGATGGCGGAGTTCCGATTCACTCTAGCTGCGGCAAATTCGAGCAGAACAAATAAATCTAAACACTCTCTACCCTGACCATTTTCGCCGCGCACCGCAGTTCACCATGTGATTGGACCGCCACCCCCTTCGGCGCAAATCACCGACCACAACCTTTTCCCTTATATTGTTCCTGCCCGCCTTCATCACGGGCTTCTTGAACACCGGATTGAAACGACTCGGAAGTCGTCTCAATCCTTACGGGTTAGGCCACGTCTTCATGTCTTCAAAACTCGACCTCGTCCGACAACTCGCGGGCCTTCGCGAACTGTAAACTCCGCTCCTGGCACGAGAGGAGAATAATCAACGTTCGGATGATAAACCAAACCCAGAGTCGCCGTGAATGAACTCTGCGCTTGGACAGACTTTGGCGCGGACAAAAACATTACACCAAGATACTCGCCCTCGCCAACAACGAGATGAGGACGATACAAAGTAGGCGTGGTCAAAACAGGCGGCTGCTCTCTCCCGCCTTCCGCCTTGGTGAAGAACGCCATCTCAACTTCAATCTTGGGAACGTCGTGCATGGCGCGTGAAGTGGCCTAACTATTAAGTATACTGCCGGCATTTCCGGCGGGTTATCCAAGCGTGTAAATTGCTAAGAACAAAATCGACTGTAATATCGGTCAACAAGTCGCAGCTTGTCAATCTCTTCTCCGGGCAAACGCTGGCCGTGCGGCGGGGTATCCAGATACCAGCCCGCGGTATAGCTCGCTCGAAACCTTTCGGTCGGCCGACAAGCACACGAATCACCGGTAACAAGCCGCGTAGTCCACTTTTCCTCAAATTCACCTCGTATCGTGCAGCTCGTCATGGTGACGTTATCCAATTGTCTCGCTTACTCCACCGTCCTATCCCGCCGATCCGCGCCGCGCAGCGCTGAAGTGACGATGGCGATCGCCGCCAACCCGGCGATGACCGTCCACGAACCCTGAAACGCATTGACGAACAATCTCGGCATTGCCGCCCCACTGGGTATGCGGCGGCACCACGGCGCTCGCCATGCCGTAGATAGTTCAGCCAGCGCATGAACAGCACGCTGCCGACGGCCACGCCCATCGCGTTGGCGATGTTGGCCGAGGTCAACGACAGGCCGCTCACCGAGCCGATGTGGCGCGGTTCGACGGCGTTGAACATGCCGCTCAGATTGGGCGACTGAAACAGCGACCAGCCCAAGCCCAACAACATCAGCGGCGCCATCACCGCGGTCTGGCTGCTACCCGATCCGAGGAGCGCGAAGCCGACCATGCTGGCAGCGGTCAGTGTCGAGCCGACGGTGCAAAGCATGCGCGATCCCAATCGATCCGCCAGCCAGCCGCCGATGGGGGCAAGACAAACGATCACCAGGGAAAAGAAGATCACCGTCAATCCCACCTGGGTCGGCGTGTAGTGGAGAATCCCCTGCAAGTAAAACGGCAAGAGAAAAAACGTCGAGGTATGCGACAGCGAGACGAAGAAATGGCTCAACATGCCCGGCGGTAAGCAAGCGGACTTTGAAAAGCGAGAGATCGAGCAACGGCGCCGGATTGCGCCGCTCGAAGTAGAGCAACAAACTCACCGAGATCAATGACACCACGACTGCCAGCGCCGGAAGAGACCGAAGCCGCTCTTGGCCACCTGCTGCAGGCCGACGATCAAAGCGACTACGGTCGTGAGCAACGTAATCATGCCAAGCGGATCGATAGAGTAATCGCGCTTCTCGGTGACGGTTTCCGGGAGAATTTTCCACGCCATCATTGCCGCCGCCAGCGCCACCGGCAGGTTCATGAAAAAGATCCAGCGCCAGCCGATGGTATCGACCAAGAACCCGCCCACCGACGGGCCGGTGATGTAGCCCAGATGAAACGACATCGACATCATGCCCAGGGCGCGGCCGCGCCCTTCTCTGGCGTAGAGCGCCGAGGCGATGGCCCGGCCGTTGGCCAGTACCAGCGCGCCGCCGATGCCTTCGATCGCGCGAAAGCAGACGATCAACCATAGATACGGACTCAGACCGCAAGCCGCCGAGCCGATGCCGAGCATGACGAAGCCGAGAGTATAGAGCCCCTTGCGGCCGAGCTTGTCGCCCAGGCGCGCCATGCTCAAGACCAGACCGACGATGGTCAATTGATACGCCAGCGGAATCCACTGCACCGCCGCCATCGAAGTGTCGAAATGCAGCGAGATCGTCGGCAAGGCGACGTTGACCGAGCGCGAATCGAGCGCGCTCAAGAAACTGCCCGAGGCAAACATTCGCCAGAGCGAGCCGTTGGAGATTCGGAGTTAAAGTTGTTTGCGCCATGTCGTTGCTTGCCATCCCGAACGTCCAGGAACTCGTCTATCGAGTAGTGGTTCAGTTCACAGTGATCTCTGTTCGGATCAGCGAATCGAATAGATTTCTCGCTTCGCTCGAAATGACAAATCTCGACTAGCCGTCATCCCGAACGGAGAGAGGGATCTCATGAACAGAACCAGCTCCCGTCTACCGATTGACGCTAGCTAACTTACTTGGATAGCTTGACTCGCAAAGATAATCCAGGCTGAAAGATAAACCATGAGAAAAATCGCCATCGCGCAATGCCAATCCAGCACCGACAAGGCCGCCAATCTGAAGAACGCGTTGCGACTCATCGACGAAGCCAAAAGCCAAGGCGCCGAACTTGGTCGCCTTTCCGGAATTCCTCATGGCGTTTTCACCGGCGAGCCAGAGCGCGGCAGAGTTAACCGCGGTGGCCGAGTCCGTCGACGGCCCGTTTATCGCCGCGCTCCGTGATCGTGCCAAAGCGGCCAAGCTCGGCGTCCTGGCGGCGATCTATGAATCGAGTCCGATAGCCAATCGAGTGTACGACAGCGCGGTTTGGATCGACGCCGCGGGCGACATCGCGTCGGTCTACCGCAAGCTCCACCTCTACGACGCCTTCGGCTTCAAAGAGTCGGACAAGTTTCATCCCGGCAATGACATCGCGCCGCTGGTCAGCTTCGGCGATGCACACTGCGGCACGATGATCTGCTACGACCTGCGCTTTCCCGAGCTGGCGCGAATGCTCACGCTGACGGGCGCCAATGTCTTATTCGCGCCATCCGGCTGGGTCCAAGGCGATCTCAAAGTCGAACACTGGCAGACGATGATTAAAGCGCGCGCCCTGGAGAACGGCTGCTTCGTCATCGCGCCCAATCAAGTCGGCAACATTTACACCGGCCACAGCATGGCGGTGGACCCGCTCGGACGCACGTTGGTCGATCTGCAAGAAAAAGAAGAATTGGCGGTAATCGAAATTGACCTTGCCTTGGTCAATGAAGTGCGGAACAAACTACCGCTATTGCAAAACCGCCGCACCGACGTCTATGCAAAGCATGGCGGGTAAAACTCCAAGAGATTTCACCACGAAGGCACGAAGGACACGAAGGTTTCGGAGGATAAACGTTCCGAACTTCGTGCTCTTCGTGTCCTCCTTCGAAAATGCATGCGAGGGATGATACGCATAACGAAGAGCCTGCGGGGCTCCGTCTTGCCGGCGCAGGCCGGCATCCAGACCCATCATCCTCCTGGATACCGTTTTTCAACGGTATGACGAACTCTGTCCGTCACCTGGATTCCGGCCCTTCGGCTTTGCTCAGGACAGGCGTGCGCGGGAATGACGAATCGAGGAGGGGAGCATGTTCTGGGAATACAAACCATTTTCATGCTCTGTAGGCGAGCGCAAGCTCATGAAACACTTCGTGGTGAAAACATCTTTCCCACTTGGTTGCGGATGAGCCGCCATAGGCTCTCTGCGGTTAAGCCTTCCGTTCGATCGAGATGAAAGCGTTACCGGGGTATAAGTTCCCCTATTTAAGGCGCGCTACATTAACCGTCAGTGAAGATTTTCAAACCGGAGATTTATTGCCAGGAAGAGAGCGGCGATTGGACAATCCGAACGGCGGAGCCGCGCAGCGCCGACAAGCCACTTCGCCTGCTCACGGTTGAACTGGATCAACTGGTATCCCGATAGCGACTCCGCGACTAGGAATTTTTACCGACAAGTAGTCGAGCTTCTTACCGTCGAGGGCAAACTCGAAGTGAAGATGGGGGCCGGTGGCATAACCGGTCTGGCCGACTGCACCAATGGCTTCGCCTACATTGACCCGCCGGCCCTCTTCTACTCCCTCGGCAATGCGCGACAAATGCGAATAACTGGAGGTGTAACCGCCGGCATGCTTGAGCTCTACCATGAGGCCATTACCGGGGCGCGAACCGGCAAACTCGACAGTGCCGGCGCCGATCGCCATCACCGGCGTTCCATGAGCGGCCTGATAATCGATCGCTTCATGGGGTCGCAGCGCACCCGTCGCCGGATCGGGGCGCGCCAAATCGAAGGTCGAAGAGATCCGCTCGAATTTTAACGGCGCCGCCAGAAACGGCCGCGGCAACAAGTGACCGTCGCTATCGTAGTAGTGCAACACACCATCGTCGCCGCGCAAACCGAACGCATCCATAAACCGTCCGCCATGCACCACGCGCACCGCGGCCATCGCCCCCAAGGCGACATGTCCATTCAGATACTGTTTTTGCGGCACAACTAACAACACTTCATCACCGGCAGTTAACGCAGCCTGCAAATCGAGCTCGGCGCTAAAAACCCGCTGCAACCCGGCTATCTGCGCCGCCGAGACACCGGCCCGTGCCGCGCTTTGCGCGAAACTATCGGTGATCCGTACCCGAACGATATTCGATCCCGCGACATGGGCAAGCTCCTGCCGCTCCACCGACCAGCCAACCAGATTGAAACTGGCGCGCACAAGATGCTCTTGCATGACGAACTCTACCGCGCGAACATTTCTATCCTGTCGGTCGACGACCAAACTGATGGTCTGGTCCCGCGGCATGCGCCGTAAATCCACCGAGGAATATAGTTTCTGCGACAACTCCTGCGCCGAGCCAGGACCAAGACCGAAACGATTCAGTAATCCTTGGAGAGTTTCATTGCGGCCGAGTTTTACCGCGATCCGTTCCTCCGAACGGTGTTCAATACGTTGCCAAGCAGATGCTTTCTCATCACTACCCGACGGATTCAGTGCCGGCACAAAAGCGAAGACTAACGCCAGCACCACGGCACAAAATGCCGCGCCGATCGGCAGACCGGCGAATATTTCGGTTATAAAAGTGCGTAGCAGTTTGTGAAGCATTAGGGAGTAGATCGAAAGAGTTTCGCAGTTTTGTATGCGAAACTCTCCAAGAGCGCAAGCGTTTTTTGTCTAAAATCGATCTACTCTTTAAAACGAAAACAATTAAGAGTCCTAATTCCAGGCAGATACAATACCGCAAGTCGCGAAATAATTTTTCACCAAGGCGACTATTTTTCGAATCGGTCAGCTACACAGCGCGAAAGCTGGATGATAAGCAGCCTGTGCCATGCGGATAATCGTTAGAAAAAGAACTGCGCTAAAAAATATTCCGGCGGAACATTTTCAAGCAATAAATTTTCCCGAGCCACGAAACCCGAAACGCTCATAATATTCGGGCTCGCCGAGTAACACACAGCCTTGCGCATGCAGCGCGCATAGAGACTCCAACCCGGCAATTACCAAACGCGAGCCGATGCCGTTTCTCTGATAAGTCGGGAATACCGCCAGCGGCGCCAATCCGTACCAATCACAGAAACGCCCGGCGATCGTCACCGGCGAGAAAGCGACATGACCGACCACGCGACCTTCGACTTCGGCAACCAGCGAAACCGCCAGCGCACCGCTCTCACGCAATCGGTCGACCAGCAAGTGCTCCTTTTGATTGCTCTGGGCTACGCTAGCGAATGCCGCACTAACAACCTTACGGATCGCGGTAACGTCAGCATCTCGTTCGGCGCGAATCAGCAACTCAGCCATTGTCTCGCTGGGTTGGGCACTCAGGAGAGAACCGCTCGGCAAATCGCGTCGATATGCCGATGGTCGGTGCCGCAACAACCACCGAACACATTGAGTTGACTCAACCTGGCTTTACACTCGCGGTAGCGCTTGGCTAGATCGATAGGATCGCCGGCATCCAAAGATGTCGCTTCATCGAGTTCCTTGTGGCTCTTGGTCGACGCGTTGGCTCGGATTCCATGGATGCGCGACCGCCAGGCGCCGCCATTGTCGAGCACATCGGCAAAATGGCTCGGGTGCGCACAGTTAATCATGTAGTAAACCGGAGCATTGCCGGTGGCGCCATCGACTTGCGCGATCGCATCACCAAGCGCTTGGCCGTTGGGCAACTTGCCGTCGGTTTCCACGGTAAAGGAAATCGCCACCGGCATGCCGGCCCCCTGCCCAGCGCGCACGATACCGATCGCCTCCTCCGGATAGGTCATGGTTATCGCCGTAACCATGTCCGCGTCGGCGTCGCGAAAGGCTTGTGCTTGCATGCGATGATAGTCCTGCGCCTCGGTTTCATTCATAAAGTTTGCTGGACTGTAACCGTCGCCCCGTGGGCCGATGCAGCCGCTGATCACCATCGGTGTGCGCTCGCTTTCAAAGTCATCGCGAATTTCATGCAGCAGCGCGATCGCCTGGCGATTCGCTGCGGCAAGAGCGTCAATCGAGTAACCCAGCTTCGCGCCCCAATCGGCGCTCGCCCGCCAGGTGGCGCTTTCGAGGATAAACCCAACGGCATATTTTTGCGCGATCTCGGCGTATGTCCGAAAATACTTGCGAAGCGCTGCTTGGCCGGCGGCGTGTTTAAGCAGGTCGAAGGCAGCGAAGTAAGGCAGATCCAGGCCTTCGTGAAAAATCAACGTGGTCTCGATACCACCGTCGGTAAGAAACAGCTCGTTGCTTAATTGCGGCAATGTTTCGCGATACTTGGCCATCACTGTTCTCCCAGCATTTTATTTGAGCCGTTCGAAAAACTTCTCCTTTTCCAATTCCTGCAGCAAGCTCAAATCGATAAACTGTTCAGGTTTGGCATTAACCGCCTGCGGCATGCTCTTGTACTCGTCGAGCACCGCGCGCACTTCGTCGAGGGTTGGATAGGGACGCGCTTGAAAGAATTTGACGGCGTATCGATAGCCGTCTTCGAGGACGTCGGTATCGTTGATGCGCATGTACTTTTTCAACACGTTGATAGCGAGGCCTTTTTGCGTGCGGATGGCGTGAATGCCTTCGATCTCGCCCCGAATGAAATTCAGCGCCGTGGCGCGTTGGCGTTGAATGAAGCTTTTAGTCGAGGCTATCGCCACCGCCGGATACTTGTAGTCGAGAGTTTCGAAATCCGACAGTTCTCTAAAGCCGGCCTTCTTCGCGACCGTGAGCGCCGGCGGAGAAATCGACCCGCCGGAAATCGCGCCCGCCTTCATCGCCGTCACCAATTCGGGTATGCCGCCGATCTGCACGATGGTGACATCCTTGGCGGGATCGAGACCGAGCTTGCGCAGATAGCGCCGGATCACCAGATCGCTCAAGGCGCCGAAGCGGCTGACACCCACCCGCTTGCCGCGCAGATCGTCGGCTGTCTTTATATCCGGCGTCACCACCAAGCTCTGCGGGATGATCGGCACCAGGGTCAACACATTGACGGTGTCGGCCCCCTGCAACGCCGCCTGAATGGTGCCGTTGCCGCCGAGCTGGATCATCGGCGCTTCGCCGGCGATCAACGCCGAGGTGATTGTCGACGCGCTGCGAATCAAAACCAAGTCGACATCCAGACCATACTTTTTGTACAGGCCGCCGTCATGAGCGATCCAAGTCGCCAGCGACCAGGAGCTTTCAGCCGAATAAGCGGCGCGCAGTTTGGTCAACTGCGCCGAAACGCCAGACGCCACGGCGAGTGATAAGACAAGGAAAAGGCCCGTCAACCGACTTATGCCGCTGAATCTCATATTCCCTCCTGGCCAATAGCCGTCAAGCACCTTGCATCGAACTGCAATGTTGCCACCCTGCAGATCAATTCACAACCCAACTCGTTAGCGCCCAGTCAACCAGCCCTGCAACTTTGTCCAGTTGTCATTTGCGGAACACCTCGCCGAACACGATCTTGCTCTAACGCAACGCCTCTTCGACAAAACTGTTATTGAAAGTTAGCTTGGGATCGAGTTGTTTAGCTTTTGGGTGATCGAGAAACATGATCGCATCGGCCGGATCGCCTTCGTCAAGCTCGGTCCGTAAACTCGCTGGGACAATAGCGACGTTGCTGCCGAGAAGAATTCAAAGGTGCTCTGCAATGCTGCCTCGTCCTGAACTCGCGGTATAGCGGCGCAGAGCTATTCTTGCTCGATCGCGTTGACGTCGGTCTTGGACAATGTGGAGTAACGCGCCAGCCTTCGGCAAGTTCGATCGTCCCGGGTCGGCAGAAAACCATCACTGCGTTTGCGGTTCGCGTCTCCTTCAGGCCAGAATGATTCGCCCCGCGCCGAGCCGATGGTCGCAGTTCGGGTATCGTTCGACCATATTCGGTGTCGACGGCGGATCGAAGCAGTCAAGACTGAAGTGCGCAGGCCAGCCTGCTTGTTAAACCGCAACGGGTCGATGACCGATCATCGCCGCGGCCACCGCTCCCATTGAAGCCATCGATGAGCGGCTGCATGAGGATTCACCGACTCCGCCGCTGACGGCAAGATCTCGCTCGAGCGTAGGCGTTCATGCCGCGCGACGGCAGGGCCGCGGCATGGAAAGACCGGCGAAATAAGTCGACGCGCCAATGCGGCTGACGGCAACTTTTTTCGCCTTTCAAATCCTCGATGGATTTGATGCCAGGCCTTGGCCATAGCCGTCGATCGTGAGCACCTGTCAAGTAGCTACCGATGACCGTGAGATCGCTACCAGCGAGCTGACTGGAGATAATCCCCGCGCCGCCGGTCAGACCAATGGGAAACTTCCCCCGCCATCATCGCCGCATTGATCAACGGCGAGCCGCCGAAGAATACCGGCACGACCTCCAGGCCATGTTTTTGAAACAGGCGCTCTTCAGACGGCGATGAAAAACGGCAGTGTCGCGGCCGAGATCGGCGGAGAGTAGCCAACGGTGAGCTTGATCGGATCGGCTTGACCCCGCGTACGCGGTCGCGGAGAAAGCCAGCAGCGCCACGAGGCAAGCTAATCTCATGAGCCGGCGCATAACCATCAATTCACACCGTAGAGTCGCCGCGGATTGTCGCATAGATATTTTTTCATCATAGCCGGCGCGACATCCTCCCGCGCGCGCATGTTCTTGACGAAATCCGGCTCCTTGGACGGATCGTTGTGGCCGTAGTCGGAGCCGATGACGATATGATCTTCGCCGATGTAGTTGAGCAGATGCGGCAGTTCCTCGTCGGCTTCGCAGGCGATCCAGAAGCGGTACTCGCGGAACAGATCCTGGGGATTCTTGGTCTTGAAATCCGGCCGCGCCGACCGGCGCAGCACATGCCAGATATAGGGCACCCAGCTCGCCGCCGCTTCGATGAAACCGAAGCGCAGCTTGGGAAACAGTTCGGGAATCCGGTTGGCCACCAGATCGCGGAACGCGACCACCGGCAGGACTCGATTGTGGGCGAAGGTGTGATTGCGCTCGACATCGAAGGGCTGCATCAAGTGCCGGCTGCCCGAGCCGGTATGAATGCAAATGGTCAGATCGAGTTGCTGCGCCAACGCATAGATTGGATGAAGCTGTGGATTATCGAGGGTCAGATTGCCTTCCATGCCGCGAAAAAACACGCCCACCGCGCCCTGCTGCTTGGCCCACTTCATCTCTTCCAGCGACGCAGCGATATCGCGTAGCGGCAAGATCACCACCCACTTGAGCCGATCCGGCGCTTTCGCGCAGGCGTTGGCGATAAAGCGGTTGTAGGCACGGCACAGCGCCACATCCAGCTGCGGCATCGTCGGTGAGATAGACCAGAAACAAGGTCGGATAAATCACCTGGACCTCGACGCCGATCTTATCCATGTCTTTCAACCGCGCCAAAGGATCGGTCAACTCGCGCACGGCCAGATGGATATCGCCGCGGCCGGACTCTTTCTTCTGCGCCGACGGCGTTATCAAACTGAAGCTCGCCTTGCCGGCGGGCTTGGGAAAAATTTCGCCGTCGATCAGCCAGAAGGCATTGCGCTCATGGTACCAAGTATCGTCCGGGATGCGCGCCAACACCGGCCGGCGCGGATACATTTCTTTGTCGATAAAACTCCACATCGCCTCGGACTCGGCGATATGGGTGTCGGCGTCGAAAACTCCGGGCATCTTTAACTCTCCTCAAACATTCAGTTCCAACAGTTTCAATTGTTCCAGTGGTTCCAGTCGTTCAGAAGACGGACACGAATCAGCTCTTAAACTTTGCGACCTTTGCGTTCTCTGCGGCCAATCCTTCCGATTCCGACTTCTTCTCTCTGCGAACTCCGCGTCTCAGCGGTGTATCCGTTCCTACTTCTTAAACTTGTCGATAAATCCACTCTTGCGGATTTCATCGAGCACGCTGCTGTCCAGCAAACGCAGGCTTTCAGGCGTCTGCCCTTTGGCTTTCGGATTTTCTTTCGCCACCTGGCCGAGGATGAACTCGATACCTTTGCGGTCTGGCATGACCATCACGCCGTCGCCGTACTTGGCGAGATAGTAATCGTAGCCGATGGCGGCGTCTTCGTCGCTGACGCGGATGTATTTCTTGATCATTTGTATCGCCAGCGGTTTGTCGTTCTTCAACGTGATAATACCCTTCGATCACGCCCTTCATGAAGTTGACCACCTTGGCGCGGTTAGCTTCCAAGTAGCTGCGCCGCACCAGAAAGGCATTTTGCGGGAACGGCACGCCGCTTTCGGCGAGATCGATCAGTGAGTTCATCTTATGGTCGCGCAGCGCCATGGTCGTCAGTGGTTCGGACAATAGCGTCGCGTGAATGCTACCGCCGACGATAGCCGAGAAGCGCGTCGAATTGCCGCCCGCTTGGATGATCGTGACATCCTTGGGGTTGACGTTGAGTTTTTCCAACGCCAACTGGGTGGCGTAATCGGACGCCGAGCCGAATCGGCTGATGGCGATGCGTTTGCCCTTCAAGTCCTCAGGCCGTTTGATGTCCGGCCGGGTCACCAACTTGTTGGGGATAAAATTGATCCCGCCGGCGATGATCGTCGAGTCGCCGCCCTGCAAATTGGCGGTCACCGCCAAGGCGCCGGTGGTAAACGCCGCCTGAGTTTCATTGGCCAACAACGTCTGCATCGACACCGTGCCGTTCTCGATGGCGAGATATTCCATGTCGAGGCCGTATTTTTGGAATATCTTTTTCTCGTAGCCGACCCACAACACCGCATGGATCGCCGTGCCAAAACCACCGCTGACGGCGCGGAAGCGATTCTGCGCCGCTGCTGGCGCAACAGATAAACTGAAAAACAGCAGGAGCAATGGTATCCAAATGATTCTTTTCACGATCGTCTCCCCATGAAATTGCCGGCGAATCCCTCTTTCGGGATATCTACGATGCTTTTACGCTGTGATCAGGCTGCGAGCAAGACGTATAAAGGCCTTGATCGATGGTCAGATTGCGATATTCTCCAGGGCGATGAAGTCTGATCGAGCTTGCCGCAGAAACTTAACACATTGTCGCTGGCTTTTTTGTCTCATGATTGGGTCGGCCGCGATGTTCCACAGCCCCGGCTCGAGCCACGCGCAAGAGCCGGAGAAACTCGTCATCGGTCACTCCAACCTACGCAACGACATCGCCGCACTCTGGGTGCCGAAAGAACTCGGCCTGTTCCGTAAGCATGGGGTCGAGGCCACGGTGGTGCTGATCACCGGCGGCGCGCGCATGACCCAAGCCATGTTGTCCGGCTCCTCCCCAATGGCGTTTACCGGTGCAACCCCGGTGGTAAGCGCTGTCGGCGGCGGCGCCGATAGTGTGCTGATTCTCGGCATCAACAATAAACTCACTTACGACATCTGGGCCAAGGCCGAGATCAAAAAGCCCGAGGAACTCAAAGGTAAGACCATCGGCATCAGCGGCTTCGGCAGCTCCTCCCATGTCGCGTCCTTTTTGATGCTGCAACATTTCAACTTGGACGAGAAACGCGACCGAATAACCTTTGTCTCTATCGGCGACGAACCCACGCGCGCCCAAGCGGTCTTAGCCGGGCGCATCGACGCCACCTTGATGGACGCATCGATTTCCGGTCAGATCAAAGGCCGGGGACCGACTTATCTCGGCAATCTTGAGCAACTTGGCGTACCATTCGTCAACAACGCACTGGTCACCACTCGCTCATTCCTCAAGGATCGAGCGAAGACTTCCGAGGCGGTGGTCAAGGCGATAGTCGAAGGTAATGCTTTCATCCTCAATCCCGCGAATCGCTCGACGGTCACAAATATCGTTGCCAGATACCTGCGGCTTTCCGCCGAAGATGCCAAGCACGCCTACGACGACTTGATCCCCAAAGTTGAGCGTCGCCCTTATCCCAACCTCGACGCGGTCAAGGCCGCCATCCAGATCATGGGCGCGCGAAATCCTAAAATCGCTCAGCTGAAAACCGAAGATATCGTCGACACGAGTATTCTCCGGCGTCTCGAACAGAGCGGTTTTATTCGCCAGTAACAACTGCTGCATCGACGAAAGGATAATCATGATTTTTCTCACCAACGAACAGATCGAGCAGGTCTTGGACATGAAAACCTGCATCGACGCCATGGAAGACGCCTATCGCGAGCTCAACGAGCTCAAAGCCGGCTATCGCCCGCGCATCGACTTCTACGTGCCCAACGAGCCGCATTACTACCGCTGGGGCACCATGGAGGGCGCGTCGCGCAAGCTGGGCATGTTCGCGATTCGCATGAAGTCGGACATGCTCGCCTGGGAAAATCAGGACGGCTTCATGGTCGAAGACAAGTATTGCATGGAGCGCGGCACCTACTGCGGCTTGATCTTTCTCACCAGCACGCGCAACGGCGAGCCGCTGGCGATCATGAACGACGGCTATTTGCAGCATATGCGCGTCGGCGCCTGCGCCGGCCTTGGGACAAAATATCTCGCCCGCAAAGACGCCAAAGTCATGGCCATGATCGGCTCCGGCGGCATGGCGCGAACCTATGCCGAAGCGATCAAACATGTCCGGCCGCTCGAAGTCATGCGCGTGTTCAGCCCGACGAAAAAGAACCGCGAAGCCTTCGCCGCCGAGATGACCGAGAAACTCGATATCGAAGTGATCGCCGTCGACTCGCCGGAGAAAGCGCTCAAAGGCGCCGATATCGTGTCGCTGACCACCGATTCGCTCGATCCCGGTGATCAAGGCCGAATGGCTGGAGCCCGGCATGCATATCAACAACGTGCGCAACAACGAAGCCGGTCCCGACGTGCTCGCCCGCGCCGACGTGCGCGCGCGCTTGGGCACATCGACGCTGTACGCCGACCGCAACGCGCCCGAGGTCGTCACCGGCAGCGACGGTATGTTCGGCTTCATCGCCGGCAGCCCGGATGAAAAGCAGAAAATCCCTTCGTCGCCGCACCATGAGATCGACAACCCCAACATCGGCACGGTCCCCGACATCATGGCCGGCAAATGGATCGGCCGCGCCAACGACCAACAAGTCACCTTCTTGAACAACCAAGGCACCCAGGGGTTGCAATTTGCCGCCGTCGGCGGCACGGCGTATAACTTAGCCAAGGCCAAAGGGTTAGGCCATCCGATGCCTTTGGAATGGTTCACGCAAAACATACGAGATTGAGAATAATGGAGTGATGGAGTACTGGAGTGTTGGGTAGATTCGGAATACCGACCCACTACTCCATTACTCCACTGACTCCATGACTCCAATCCCGACCCGGAGGACTCCCATGGCAACACTACGCTACGTCGCTTATCTCGCCGAAGATCCCGCGAAGCTGGTCGATTTTTACCAGCGCTTTCTCGGCACCGAAGAACTGGGGCGAACCCCCGAAGGCGACATCACCATCACCGACGGCTTTTATAATTTAACCTTTTTCAAGAACCGCCCGGAGCTGGGCGAGATGCAAATGAACAACGGCCTGCACCATATCGGCGTGCAGGTCGACGATCTCGAAGAAGTGAAAGGGCGATTTTTAAGATTGAATCCCGCGCGGCATGATCATCCAGGAGGCGAACGATTTGCAGCATGGCCAAATTCGCTTGCACGACCCGGAATGCCGGCCGGTCACGGTGTCGACGACGAGCTTCGGCGTGCCGGCGAGCAAAGAGAAGAAATTTCCGCGCGTGCGTCACATCGCCTACAACGCCCTCGATCCCGAAACCATGTTGCAGTTCTACACTCAGGTGCTGGGACTGCGCGAAGTGCCGTCGAGCTATCTGCGCCGCC
Organism: uncultured delta proteobacterium; assembly: GCA_963847445.1. Lineage (GTDB taxonomy): Bacteria > Desulfobacterota > Binatia > UBA9968 > UBA9968 > DP-20. Next base: position 213,182 of record CAWJZV010000030.1, read on the forward strand.
AGCAGGGACGCGGCAATCGCTTCTGCGCCGACGGCCAAACCAATCTGGCGATTCATCCCTTTTACAGCCAGGTCGAAGGCCACGAAGCCAAGTACGGCATCAACCATATCGGCTTTTTGACCAACACCATGCAAGCGACGATGGCGGAGCTCAGCAGCGTCCTGAAAATCGCCCCGCGCCCGTCGACGCGGCCCTACGCCGAGTTTCGTTTCCGCGATCTCGAAGGCAATGCGCTGGATTTATCGCAAACCAAGGGTTGGGAAGTGGACGTCGATAAGTGGGAGAGCGCGGCGTAAAAGATTTGTTCAAGGTTCAAGGGTTCAAAAGTTCAAGGTAAGACTCGTATCGGATGGGTGGAGCGCTGCGGTACCGATCGATTCGAAGGGTAACGGTTTAGCATTATGCGGAATTTAAAAACTGTGGTTTCAATTGTTTTAGCGACTATGGTGTTCATCGCCGGCGTCGCCACAGCACAGGCATTAGCGGCATCGGCGCCGCTGGAAAAACTCACCATCGGCTGGAGCGCCATCGCCGGCTCGCAAGCGCCATTTTGGATCACCAAGGAAGCTGGGCTGTTCGAGAAGAACGGCCTCGACGTGATCATGATCTACCTCGACGGCGGGTCACGGGCCACTCAAGCGATGATGTCCGGCGATCTGCCGATCGCTCAGGTCGGCGGCAATGCGCCGGTGGTTGCCAAACTGCGCGGCGCCGATGTCACGCTGATCGCCGGCTTACTCAATATCCTCGCCTACAGCATGGTGGTTTCACCGGAGATCAAAAAACCGGAAGACCTCCGGGGTAAAAAACTTACCGTCAGCCGCTTCGGCTCCAACTCCGATTACGCCACGCGCAAAATATTGCTTAAGTGGGGTTTGAAACCCGATGTCGACGTTGCGGTGCTACAGATACCGGGCGGCCAACCCACCCGCCTGGCAGCGATTCAATCAAAACAAGTGCATGGCATGGTGGCCCAGCCGCCGGTGACCAATCTGGCGCGCAAGTTCAATATGAATATCATCGCCGAGCCGGAAGACTTTGGCGGCGCCTACCCGACCACGCCCGTGGCCGCGCGGATTTCGTTCATCAAGGACAAACGCGACACCGTGCGCAAATTTACCCGTGCCCTGCTCGAAGGCATCCACCTGTACAAGACCAACAAGGAGTTCAGCAAAAAGGTCATCGGCAAATACGTCAAGACCGACGATAACGACGCCTTGGAAGACAGCTACCAGTTTTTCTCCCGCCTGGTACCGCAAAAGCCCTACCCGTCTCTCGACTCGATCAAAGAAGCCCTCGCCGAACTCGGCGAAAAAGATCCCAAGGTGCGCGCGGCAAAAGCAGAAGACTTCGCCGACATGAGCTTGATTAAAGAATTTGACGACAATGGGTTTATCGATGGGTTGTACAAGAAGCGATAAATAATTCAATGCTTTTCCAACCGCAGGGATCACCTATCATGGAGACTACGAGGCGATCTGCCAAGTGCGCTCGACGAACGAGCGCGATTCTCCGTATTATCGGCCTCATCGCTGGCTTGGCAACGCTCGACATCGGTACTATCGGATCGGCTTACGCGCAAACATCGTCAATCCGATGAAACCCACTCCCCTCCCCGTGCAGGCTCCGGCCAAGGACGGCGTAGCGCAGCTTGACGACACCCGTCTCTGGTACTGGGACACGGGCGGACAGGGCGTGCCGATCGTGCTTCTGCATCCGGCCACAGGCAGCGCGCTGATTTGGGGCTACCAGCAGCCGGTATTCGCCAAGGCCGGCTACCGTGTCATCGCCTATTCGCGGCGCGGCTACTACAACTCCGCGCCCTTCGACCCGGAAAGTCCTGGTATCGGCTCCGAGGACCTTCGGCACCTAGCGGACACTCTGGGCCTTGGACGATTTCATATAGTCGCCTCGGCGGCTGGCGGCAGCATCGCGTCAGACTTCGCGTTCTCCTACCAGGACCGGCTCCTGAGCCTGACCATTTCCAGCAATTCCTTCGGCGTGCGCGATGGCGAGATCGCCAAGGCGGCGGCCTTCATTCGTCCTAAAGGCTGGGAGCAAATGCCGGCAGAGTTTCGCGAGCTCGGTCCGTCCTACCGTGCAGTCAACCCCGAAGGCGTCAAGGCGTGGATGGAGCTCGAACACAAGGCGCTGATCGGTAGCGAATACCGGCAAACGCTCAAGAACGAGATCACCCAGGCAAGGCTCAAGGAGCTGAAGCTGCCGACCCTGCTGATCTCCGGCGCTGCCGACATGTCGACGCCGCCGTCGATTTCGCGCATGATCGCTGCCGAGATTCCGAACAGCCGCGTGGCTCTGCTGCCCGAGGCCGGCCACTCGACCTACTGGGAACAGCCGGAGCTCTTCAATCGCGCCGTGCTCGACTTCATCACCGACCAGTCCAAATAACCCGCGGGAGCAAACGATTAGAATCTAGCCGCCGGATTGACTCACCTTCTCGCGCGTGGCAGCGCGCAAAGCGATACTCGCCCGGATTGAGAACTAAAACCCGCAGTTACGAATAAAGACTTCTGGTGAGATATAGCATGACAACCATTGAGAACATTGAAGTTTTGGTGATGCAGCAAATGCCGGATGCGGTCCTCGACCGCATTGCCAAGGTCGATCCGCGCGTCAAAGTTGTCGATGCCAGAGGATGGTTCGACGTTGAGCTGCGCGCTACTTGGCCGCAGTGGACCGTCGACCGTTATCTTGGCTCCCGGAAATATCCTGCAACCACGTTGCGACCAGCGCAACCAAGCGCTGGCGTCGGCCGAGATCATGCTCGTGGGCTGGCCGCCGGTCAAAGATATCCGCGTTCGCGCGCCCCGACTGAAATGGGTCCATGAACTGCCAGCCGGAGCCAGCAACTTTCTCGACACCGATCTGTGGGGTTCAGATGTTATCGTGACGACTTCGCGCGGCCTTACGAATCGCCGCCCGATGGCTGAGTATGTGTTGGCTAGCTTTCTCCACTTCTCTCGCGGGCTTCATTTGAGCTACCGCGATCAACGGCGGCACCAACTCGATCATCGACACCTACGATCCGATAATTATTCGGGACAAGACCGTTTGCGTCGTCGGCACCGGCGGTATCGGCCAGGAAGTGGCTAAACTCTGTGCTGCAGCCGGCATGCGCGTGGTCGGCACGCGGCGGGCAGTTTCCTCGGGATCTGCAGCTGCCGCCAGGCTTTGCGCCGATTGGAACCGCTCGACGCATTGCATGAGCTGCTGCGCGAAAGTGAGTTTCGTTGCAATTTGTTGTCCATGGACGACGGAGACCACACATCTGATCGGTGCCGAAGCCTTTGCCGCAATGAAACCGGGAACAGTTTTGGTCAACATCGCGCGCGGCGAGATCATCGATGAAGAAGCTTTGATCATCGCTCTAGACCAGGGCAAACTGCGCGGCTTTGCCACCGACGTTTACGACGGTGAATTCGAGCGCCCGCCTGATATTCGCCTGTGGGACGATGAACGCGTCGTCATCACGCCCCATGTTTCCGCGGCAACCGATATCTCCGAGCATCGGTGGTGTGAAGTTATTCTGCGAAAACTTGCGCCGTTATCTCGCAGGACAGCCGTTGGAAAACGTCATCGACTGGCAGCGTGGCTATTGAAATTCATGCCGTAACCGGTGACGATCACCAACGAGATTCCTGCGTGAATTGGCAAGTGGTATAAAATGTCAATGGCCTGCGTCTGCCGAATGGCGAATGCAATTCGCCCCTTATCCCTTTACGCTTTACGCCTTTGGACCATGTATTTTACCCGACAAAATGAAACCCGCCGTCGACGTTCAGCAACTGTCCGGTCATAAAGTCGCTCTCGCTCGACGACAAAAACAGCACGGTCCCCACTAGATCGCTTTCCACCTGGGTCTTTTTCAGGCTGCGCTGCTGGGCGCGGATCTTTTCGTACTCGGGATCGACTTGGCGGCCTTCGGTGACGACGAAGCCAGGACTCACCGAGTTGACGCAGATGTTCCAGTCGCCCAACTCTTTCGCCATCGCCCGGGTCATGGCGATGAGCGCGCCTTTTGATGTGACGTAATGAATGTAGTTCGGATTGCCGGTGAGGGCGACGTTGGAGGAGATGTTGATGATCTTGCCGCTCTTTTGCTTCATCATGTACGGCGCTGCAGCTTTGGCGCAGAGCCAGGAGCCGCGCACGTTGACCGCCATCGCTTTGTCGAACTCCTCAACGGTCATTTCCCAGAACGGCCCCTTCCATACGCGACATGAAATAGGCCGCGTTGTTGATCAGGATATCGACGGTGCCGAACTGCTTCACGGTTTCGCGCACCATCGCCTTCACGCTCTGCTCGTTAGACACATCGCAGGCCATGCTGATCGCCGTGCCGCCCATGTCTTTGATCGTATTAACGATCTGATCCGCACTGGCGATATCGGGCAAGCTACAACTTCGCGCCCTTCTTTGGCAAACGCCAGCGCATACGCCTTGGCGATCTTGCCGCCGCCGCCGGTGATGATCTACGGATTTATCTTTGAAACGCATCGGAGCTCCATGAAGGTAAGGAGTAAGGAGTGAGGAGTGAAGAAGTTCGGATCGGAACCCCTTACTCCTTACTATTTACTCCTAACTGTTCTTCATCCGACAAAATGGGCGCCGCCGTCGACGTTGAGCAGCTGGCCGGTCATGAAGTCGCTCTCCGGCGATGACAAAAACATCACGGTGCCGACCAGATCGTTCTCGACCTGGACGCGCTTGATAGCGCGATTGGCGACGCGGCTGGCATTGAACGCCGGATCGACCGCCCGACCTTCGGTGACGACGAAACCGGGACTGACCGTGTTGACGCAGATGTTATAGTCGCCGACTTCCTTCGCCATCGCCCGGGTCATGGCGATCAGCGCGCCTTTGGAGGTCACGTAGTGGATGTAATTCTGCCCGCCGTTGAGCGCGGTGCCGGATGAGATATTGATGATCTTGCCCTTGCCCTGCTGCTTCATGTACGGGAACGCCGCCTTGGCGCACAGCCACGAGCCGCGCACGTTGACCGCCATCGCCTTGTCGAACTCATCGACTTCCATCTCCCAGAACGGGCTTTTCTTGACGGTCATGAAATATGCAGCGTTGTTGACCAGGACATCGACGCTGCCAAATTGTTTGGCGACGTTGTCGACCATCGCCTTGACGCTCTTTTCGTCGGAAACATCGCAGGCCATGCTGATCGCCGTGCCGCCCATGTCCTGAATCGCTTTGACGACGTGATCGGCGCTGGCGATATCCGGTAGCGCCACTTTCGCGCCTTCTTTGGCAAATCCCATCGCATAGGCTTTGCCGATCTTGCCGCCGCCGCCCGTAATAATCACCGACTTGCCTCGAAAGCGCATAAAGTTCTCCTTTAGCTTAGTTTAAGTGTCACTTAACACCCGGTCCCAAGTGTGTCAACGAAATCAGCCACAATCAGCCAATTGATTGACAGCAACACCACTGACTTTTATGATCGCCCCACATGTACCGATCACGCTTAGTTGATTGTTTGGCGTTGTCTCGAGCAAAGATATACCTGCAAGATCTCGATCGCTCCAAGCCCGGCACGCGGAATTGAACCCGCTGAGATTTGCCGGTATGGATTTGGTCAAAGAACTGGAGACCAGCGGTTTTATCGATCGCGTCTTCGGCAAGAAATCCTGAGAGAACGAGGCTGACATCCATGGCTAAACTGAAACTCACCATCGCATTCGACAAGTACGATTACCTGCAACCCTGCGCGACGGCCAGATCGAAGCCCAAGGCCTCGACTTGAACGTCATCACCGTCGAGAGCGGCATCCGCCATGAACGGATGTTCCACTACGGCGAGTATGACGCCTGCGAGTTTTCCATGTCGTCCTATCTGGTCGCGCGCGGCCAGAGACATCGACCGGCTGCAAGCGATCCCGTTTTTCCCGCGGCGCATGTGGGGCCATAAGTTTTGCTTCATCAAGGCCGGCTCCGGCATCAAGAAGCCGTCCGATCTCAAAGGCGGCCGCATCGGCCTGCGCAGTTACGAAAACACTCTGGCTCTGGTCAGCAAAGGCATGTTGATGAACAGCTACGATCTCGGCGTCGGCGATGTCACCTGGGTGATCGTCAACAAAGAGCATGTCGGCTTCAAGCTGCCGCCTCATATCAAGGTCGAATTCGTCGAAGGCAATCGCAAGCTCGAAGATCTGCTGGTCGAAGGCAAGGTCGACGCCGAAGTCGAACCCGACTTGCCGCAGCGCTGGATTCGCGGCGATGGCACCGTCGAGCGGCTGTTCCCGGATTTCGAGAATGAAGAACGCGCCTATTACAAAAAGACCGGCATCTTCCCGATCATGCACCCGGTCGTGATCAAGAAAGAAATCCTCGACCGCGACCCTTGGGTCGCCACGAGTTTGTACGAAGCGCTGCTCGCATCGCGCAAAGCCTACAACGAGTTCATGGAACAGCCGCACCGGCTGAGCTTCGCCTGGGGCCGGTCATATTTGGAAGAGGAACGAAAGTTTTTTGGCAAAGATCCATTCTATCAGGGCCTGAAGGAAAACTATAACGACGTGGAGAATTTGATAAAATTCGCCGGCCAGCAAGGCATGCTCGGGCGGGACTTGAGCGTGGAAGAATTGTTTACGGAAAATACCAGAAGCACTTAGATACCACTCCATGACGATGCGAGGATGCGAAGCATTTCGACCGAATGTCGAGATGTCTCATCGCTCCACTCCTCGGAATGACTCAATGAAGCCGATACCGACGAGTTATTTGAGACATCGAACGCATAGGAGGAAGCCATGGCCGATTACCGAATCATCGACGCTGACGGGCATGTAATGGAGCTTGACTCCGAACTGCGCGAGTTTATCGGCGCCCCTTATAACGACTTGGAGTGGCATCACAGCTATTCATTTTGGCCTGGCCTTACCATGGACGGCTTTCTCCGCTCGCTGCGCAAGAAAGGCGGCTGGGCTGGCGGCGGCACCGGGCCAAACGCTCAAGACTGGCTGCGCTTCCTCGACATCAACAAGATCGAACTCACGGTGCTTTATCCGACTCAGGGGCTGACCCATGGAGCGATTCAGGATCATGACTGGGCGATCTGTATGGCGAGAGCCTACAACGATTGGCTTTACAACAAGTTCATGGCGGTAAGCCCGCGGTTAGTCGGCGTCGCACTGCTACCGATTCAGGATATTGGCGAAGCAGTAAAAGAATTGCGCCGCGCCGTAACCGAACTGGGCATGGTGGGTGCCGTGCTGCCGGCCGTCGCGCCTGGGGGCCGACTCTACAGCGGACCGGAGTTTTATCCGCTCTGGGAAGAAGCGCAGAAACTCGACGTGCCGGTGTCGACCCACGGCGGCCTCAGCATGCCGTCCCTCGGCCTGGATGCGGTCAACAACTTTACCATCGGCCACACACTCGAACATCCCTTCGCGCAGATTCGCCAATTCACCGCGTTGATGTTCGAAGGGGTTTTCGAGCTGTTCCCCAATTTCAGATTCGGCTGCATCGAGTGCGGCGTCGGCTGGGTGCCCTACATGATGGACCGCATGGATGAAGAACAGGAACGCAAAGGCCACTACTCGCCGCGCTGCAAGTTAAAACCCAGCGAGTACGTCAAGCAAGGGCAATATCTACTTCGCCGTCGAAGTCGAAGAGTCGGCATTGCCGCTGGCCGCGCAAGTCGCCAACGACAACGCGCTCATCTGGGCCTCCGATTACCCGCACGAACGCGACCAACGCGACTTCAGCCACGACATCCCGAACTTGATCAACCGCAAAGACGTCAGCGATGAACTGAAGCGGAAGATTTTCTGGGACAACCCGCTGCGCTTTTATCCGCGGCTGAAAGCGCGAATCGAGAGGAGTGAAAAGAAGGCCGTTGCGTAATTTTGCGAAATTCTATTTCACAACGAAGGGCACGAAGAGCACGAAGTTCGGAGTATTAAATTTCCGAACCCTTCGTGTCTTTCGTGAGCTTCGTGGTGAATAATCTTTGGTTGCGGCTCTGCTGCGCTAGCCCTTTGCGGCTAATTTTCTTAATGAAAATCCCGGCTGCGCGCACTCGTCGGCTGCAGCTCTACTCTCGGCTCCCAGAGTCGTTCAGCCACTAGATGCACCACGCCGTCCTCCGCTTGCAGTTTGCCGCTGATGCCGAGAAAGCTCACCGTCTTCGCCAAGACTGCGTAGCGCTGGAACACACTCTCCCAGACAACCACGTTGACGAAACCGGTTTCATCCTCCAGCGTCATAAACACCACGCCGCCGGCGGTGCCCGGCCGTTGCCGGCAGATCACCAAGCCGGCGTAGTGAATCTTTTCACCATTCCTCATCGTTGCCACAGTGCCGGCGTCCGGCAGCCCCTGGCGGTTTAAATCTCCCCGCAGCGGCTCCAACGGGTGACGCCGGGCGCTATGCGCCGTGCGCCGATAGTCCCAGCCGACTTCTTCGAAGTCAGTGAGTGGCGCGAAGTCCGGGATTGGCTTCCTCTACCGACATCGTCAACGACTGTTCTCGGGCTTGAACCAGGCGGCGCACATCCCAAAGAGCGTTGCGCCGAGCCACACTTAAACCATCGAAAGCACCTGCCTCCGCTAGCGCACATAAACTCCCCTCGTCGAGTCCGGTACGCCGAACGAAATCCGCCAATGAGACGAACGGCCTCACCCGCCGTACGGCTTCGACTCTCTGCCAATTACCTTCGCCCATGCTTTTGACATAGCGCAACCCCATGCGCACGGCGAAGCCCCCAGCGCTTTCACTGCAACACTCCAGCGTGCAATCCCAGTCGCTCGCTTGCACGTCGATGGAGCGAACCGCGACGCGATGCCGCTTGGCATCTTCGACGATCGTCGCCGGCGTGTAAAAGCCCATGGGTTGGGCGTTGAGCAACGAGCATGAGTATTCGGCATGGTAGTGGCACTTCAACCATGCGGTCGCATAAGCGATCAGCGCAAAGCTCGCCGCGTGGCTTTCCGGAAAACCATATTCGCCGAAGCCGCGAATCTGCTCGAAGACCCGCTCGGCGAACTCGGCGGCGATGCCTTTGGCCTGCATGCGCGTGATCAAGCGCTCGCGGTGGCGCTCCATCCGTCCGGTGCGGTGCCAGGCCGCCATGTCGCGGCGCAGTTGATCCGCTTCGCCGGGCGTGTAATCGGCGGCGATCATCGCCAAGCGCATCACCTGTTCTTGAAACAGCGGCACGCCGAGGGTTTTTTTCAACACCGGCTCTAGCGACGGATGCGGATACGCCACTGTCTTCCTTGCCCTGGCGTCGCCGCAGATAGGGATGCACCATGCCGCCGGTGATCGGCCCAGGGCGAACGATGCTGATCTCGATGACCAGATCGTAGAAGTTACGCGGCCGCAGCCGCGGCAGCATCGCCATCTGGGCGCGGCTTTCGATTTGGAACACGCCCACCGTGTCGCCTTTACAGATCATATCGAAGGTCGCTTCATCGCGCGCTGGGATCGTCGCCATCGACAGCTCGACGCCGCGCTGTTCGCGCAGGAGCTTGAAGCAGAGATCGAGCTGGGTGAGCCCGCCCAGGCCGAGCAGGTCGACTTTAAACAGGCCGAGAGCTTCGACGTCTTCTTTGTCCCACTGGATCACCGTGCGCTCGGCCATCGTGGCGTTTTCGATCGGCACCATGTCGTGCACCGGTTCGTGGCCGAGCAGAAACCCGCCGGGGTGGATCGACAGATGGCGTGGAAAATCTAAAATCTCGTTGGCGAGCTGCAGCAGATGCTCATGCAGCCCGGTGGCCGGATCGACACCCAACGTCTGCCAACACTTCCGGCCGGACGTTTTCGTAGGATGATAAAAACTTCGCCACCCGATCGAGCGCAGTCTCGGAAATCCCCAAAGCCTTGCCGACATCGCGCAGCGCCGAGCGCGACCGGTAGCGCACCACGTTGGCAACCATGGCGGCGCGGTCGCGGCCGTATTTCTGATAAACATGCTGGATCACTTCCTCGCGCCGGCCATGCTGGATGTCGAGATCGATGTCCGGCGGCTCGGCGCGCTCCATGGAAATGAAGCGCTCGAAGAGCAAATCCATACGCACCGGATCGATAGCCGTGATGCCGAGGCAATAACAGACAACCGAATTCGCCGCCGAGCCGCGTCCCTGGCAAAGTATGCCGTTGGCCCGGCAGAACTCGACGATCTCCCACATGGTGAGGAAGTAGCCGGGATAGTCGAGCGCTTCGATGATCTCCAGCTCTTTCTCCAACTGCGCCGCCACCGTTTCCGGAAGGCGCTCGCCGTAACGCCCACGCGCGCCGTCGAACACTTGCCGGCGCAACCACTCCGCCGAAGTCATGCCACCGGGCAATTGTTCCGATGGATAGCGATAGTGAATTTCCGCGAGAGAGAAGTTGCAGCGCTCGGCTATCTCCAGCGTCCTCTCCATCGCCGCCGGATCGTCGGCGAAAAGCCTGGCGAAAGCGTAGGGCGGCTTTAAAGCAAACTCGGCGTTGGGTTTTAATTTTCGCCCACAGGCAGCAACGGGAACGCCATGGCGAATCGCCGTCAAGACATCCTGCAAACGGCGCCGCGACGGATTGTGATAGAGCACTTCGTTGGCCGCGATCGATGGAATATCGAAGCGCTTCATGCGCTCACGCCAATCCCTTTCCAGCGCCGACCTCCTCCTCACAACGATGGCGCGCGATCATGCCATAAAGCCGATCGCCGAAGGCGTCGTGCAATCGGCCTGTGACTTTGTCCAAAGCCGCCTTGCCCACGGCGCGTTCTTTTCCGTCATTCCCGCGCACGCGGGAATCCAGGTCTGTTTTTTTCCCTGCGTAGCCATTCGTCTGAATGCCCGCTTTCGCTGGTATGACGGTTGAACTCTCCCCACCACCCCACAGCGCAATCAGCCCCGCCGCATGCGCACACACCTCATCCCAACCGACAGCGCTCTGCCCTTTCTCCGACCGCCGCCGTCCCTTGGTAATCAACCGGCACAGATTGGCGTAGCCGCCACGATCCTGGGCCAGCAAAACAATTGTCGAGCCGTCATCGATCGAGATCTCCGAGCCGATGATCAGCTTCAGCCCCACCTCGCGCGCCTTCACATGCGCCCGCACGACGCCATAGACCCCATCCCGGTCGGTCAACGCCAACGCCGGCAGGCCCTGCCGAAACGCCTCATCGACCAACTCATCCGGATGGCTCGCGCCTTCGAGGAAGGAAAAATTACTTTTGCACCAGAGGGGAATGTAGGAGGACATTGGGAAAACCTACTTGGCTAGAACAGCCTAAGTAGGTCGATCTCGTCCGAAATGCAATAAAAACGGCAAATCGCCAGTAGCTTGAGAACTTTCCGTATAGTCGATACCGGCAGGGGGGCGAAGCGGAATCAGAATGCTACTAAGAGGCAGATAAAAAGAGGGGGCCGTCCACCCCCCTCCGACCACCAGAATGATCGGAGGGGAAGTTGGCGCAAACCAAGATGCTGGTGTTTAAATCACAGCACCAAGCGCAATTTTAAGATCGCAGCGATTTCGTTGAAAACGGCAGTGAGCTGCTGCGTGACGTTGCCGCTATCGTCGACGATAAAGACCTTGCCCTTCTCTTGAGTCGTATCGATGCAAGGACCGGTGCCACAGGGCCAGGATTGGAGCAAGTCAGCGTGGGTATCGCCGTCGACAGTCGTCGTGAACACGCCGTTACAAACCGTCGTCATGGTCTCAACGACACCCGTAGATAAAGTGACTATATCTGTGGCGTTAGCCATACGCGCGAGCATGCATTTCGCGTTAGCATCCAAGCTACCTTGCGGCTGGCTAGCGCTCGGTTGGCCGATCGCGATGGCAAAAAACACGACGTCGTGCGCCCCGCCTGCGGCGCAGGCGCTATTACCATAGCCACAGTTGCGAATTTGATTGGCTTCGTGCATCGCTCCGTTAGTAACGCATCCCGTGATCGACCGAGTACAGCGAATTACCTCGCGGTACAAAGCAGCGTTATCGCCTGATCCAGGAATGCGCCCAGCTGCACTGAGATTAGAAAAATCCTTTCGTCGCATGTATTGTTGTGAAGAACTGCTAGTCCAGCTTGGAACACCGTGTATGCATCCACCGCTCACCCCTCCGGTATTTCCCGGCGCGGGCAAAATGTTTCCTGGGAGTATCGGGTTATGCTCACACTCCGAAGCGCTGTCCCGCCGCATGAAGGTCGGTTGTCCATCGGTAACGAGCAGAACGGCCTTCCGGGTCGTCGCACGGGTTGGATCGGTAAACGCCGCAGCCAACGGCGGCCGAGCCGTCCGCACCCCCTCCATTGTATTCGTACCACCGTTGCCGCCGTTGGTGGACAGCGCGGTAACCTTGCTTTGCAACGTGCTGATGTAACTGCTCGTGGCAAAATCCAAAGCGGCATCAGGAGCACAGGTAGCGGCCGTCGAGTCGACTCCCGACGAGTTACCACAACCACGCCACGCGAAGCTGGTCATGCCGATCCGGTCATTCGCCGAGAATAGATTCGATAACCCCAAGAATGAGTTGACAGCCGATTTTAGCGAAGCGATTCTCATCGTGCCAGTCCCATCAGTCGCGTCCATTGACCCGGAGCGATCGAGCACGAGCATCAGGTCGATAGGTCGCTCCGGCCCCGCTTCGGCTTGGACGACGACATTGATGGTTGAATAATCACCGGGCGCCATCCAGCCGAGAAATCTCAGAAACGTCGTCGGTACTGGCTCGCTGCCAATGATGCGAACCGCGCGCAAATCCGGACCGCCGGCCACGGGCATGTTGAAAAAAGATATCGTGGCGGTGATCGGTGCACCGCTGGTGGTCGAGCAGGTATTGCCACCAGTCCAAGCAACCTGTGCACCGTTCATGAGCATGGAATCGCAAGCCGCTCGGGTGGCGTCGGTCTCGAAGGCGACTTGTCCTTTCAGGACTTTTGCCGCGGCCAACGCCGCGCCGTCTATAAGACGAGAGACACGCGCCTTCTCCAGATAGGCGCGGCCAAAGTCAACGGCAAAGCCGATAAATGTTCCCAGGAGGGCAAACCCCAGAGTGAGAAAGACAAGAAATGAGCCTCTTTGGTTTAGCTTGCGCATAATTACTCCCTCTCATGCTTTTAGGCTACACCGAGCCGCTGACATTGGTAAAAATAGTCCTATCGTAGAAATCAGTGTTAATTCCCTTGCCAACATAGGTAACGATGTACGGTAAGTAGTTGAAATAGACTTCTATGACTTGGAAAGTTTGCCCCGCTATAACACTGCCGATACCGGGAATAGTAACGATCTCATTGACCGCGCCGGTGCTGCTCAGCTTGCTATTTTTGACCAGCAGCCCGCGCGTCAATTGACTTTCAATTCGGTACGTACAGGGAGTCGTCGGTGGATTGGGACATGGGACAGTAATGTCTTGGGTCACCTTGGAATAAATGATCTTCCAGTTGGCTTGATTGGATGTCTTGAATGTATCCGACGCCGACGCGATGATGGCATCGAGAGCATTACTGGCTGTGGTGCCGCGGGAAACCAAATTAGCGCCTTCGCGGGAAGTATGGGTCATCGTTAAATGAGTGCTGATAACCTGGCCTACTTCGATGGCGCCGTAGGCGAGAAATATCATGAGTGGCGCGATCAGCGACAGCTCGATGAGCGACTGCCCCTTCTGTGAACCGAGCCTAGATCTTAGTGATTGCATCATAATACCTCCAAGTTTGTTTAGAACGGCTCGTTCTTCCAGGTCGTGCTCAGTTGAAACGGCACGCCACCGGACGGGAAGAAGCGGGAGAAAAACGGCATCAACGAGGGTTTAGACAGATTGACCGTAACCACGACGGTTTGGTTCGACCCTCCGCCCGGTTGGCTGCAGCTACCGTTTAGACAGGCGAACTGAAAATTACTCGTTCCTAAATTGGGGCACTGCACCCCCGCGGCGATAACGTTGGCGCAGAAAACGTCGTGAATCATCTGGTCGCGAGGAATAGCAACACCGGCGCCGTCGGTTCCCGTCTTGCCGGTGACCATGTACCGGCCCGCGGTACGCAGCGCGTGCTGTAACGTAACCTTGGAGTACAGCAAGTGAGAAAACTCCACGATCGCCATGAACAAGGAAAAAAATATCAAGAAACCGAAAGTCAGCTCGACGACGGCTTGGCCGTCTCGACGGGTAATCGGTGTAGCACCTAGCATATAGACTCCTCCTCTCGGGCTCTCGCCACCACGGATCATTGGCATCCGGATGCTAAGTCACATGTGAGATTATGAACCGTAATTGGCGTTGTTAGTGGAGGGGAAAGAGCAACTCCGATGCCATTTTTGACAAAGCACCTGAGCGCACTCCTGGGTCATGCGTTGATAGATAGGGCGTTTGTCGAGCGCCAGTCTGCCAAATTCGGCGCCCCTTGCCGTACATTTTCCACCAATTGATTCACCGAACAAAATTGTTCAGACAGCAACTACGACAAACGAAGGGCGGAACTTCCTGGCAAACGACTGGAGACGCGGGGGAGGAACAGGCAAATTCGACGAATCACCTTGGCACCTTTGGGAAGTCGCGACGGCGAAGATTCGCTCTACCTAAACTGTCCATGGTTTGCCAAAACTTGCTGACTACGAAAGCAACCCTCCGCATGGTCGTTGACCATGCCGGTGGCTTGCATATGGGCATAGATTATCGTCGATCCGACGAATTTGAAGCCACGCTGTTTGAGATCTTTACTCAAGGCGTCTGACTCGCGGCTGGTGGCCGGATAATCTTTCAGTTTTGTAAGACGATTGACGATCGGCTTGCCGCCAACGAAGCGCCAGATGTAGGCGTCAAAGTTGCCGAACTCTTTTTGGATCTGTAAAAATTTGCCGGCGTTGTTGACCGCGGCGTGGATTTTCAAGCGATTGCGAATGATACCTGGATTATTCAGCAACGCCTCGATCTGCTGCTCGCCATAGCGCGCGACTTTTGCCGGATCGAAACCGGCAAACGCTTCGCGGTAAGCTTCCCGCTTGCGCAGCACGGTGTACCAGCTCAATCCCGCCTGGGCGGCTTCCAAAGTGAGAAACTCAAAGATCACGCGATCGTCATGCACCGGCACGCCCCATTCGCGGTCATGATACTCGACATAATCCGGCTTGGTCATGTCGACCCAAGGGCAGCGGTCTTTGTTGTCATAACCTTTCATGGTTCACCGGCTCCCGAAAAGGTACTTTGGAATAACTTGCCAAGCCAAGAGGGCGGGTTTCAAACCCGCCCCTCGAATGTCGATTTCTTTTTGCGCATTTTGCGTTCTTTGCGGCTAATTCTTTTTTGGAAACCTGCGATACAGCCGCACAATCCACCAGACGAGCGCCAGGGCGAAGCCGAAAAGAATCGCCGAGAAGGTCGACACCGGCAGTGCCGGCGGCTGCATGTGATTGGCCTTGAGAATGACGTAGTGCATGCCGAGCATCATCATGACGATCAAACAGCCGAGTCGTTTGCCGTGGGCTGACAAGTAGCGCAGCGACTCTTCCCGGCGCGCCGGCGCCAGCCAGTAGTCGCGGTTGGGCAGGTTGGTCCAGTGCGGAAACTTGCGCGGCAAAGTGCCGACTGCGAAGCTGACCAACGCCGAGATGCCGATCAAGAACGCCAGCATGAACAGCAGATAACCGTTGCGGCTCATCCAGCCGTTGGCCTGATTGTCCCCGGCAAAATGAGTCGCCACCGAGTCGGGCAGGTAGCGCGTCGTATAAATAATAAACACCACGGCAAATACCGTCAGACAGATCAAACTCACCAATGCGCCCGCGCCATCTTCACGCCGCACGCTCATCTTCTCGCTGGTACCACGCATAACGTTGGCCGTCCTAACAGATCAATGCGCTCGCCGCTTCAGTCTTGATGCCCACGATGGCGTCGCCGCACAGCTTCGGCGGTTTTCTGCCATTGGCACCCTGCCCCACCGGCCCACGGCGGAAGACGTGCCAAGCGTTCAAACCCGGAAAGCCGTCGCTGCCGTTACCCCAGTCACGGCCGGCGTCGACGATAACCAGCCGATTCGCTTGGCCGTGATATATCGAGGTGTTGCTTTTTTCCGTCGCCCGTTCTTTGAGCACAAACGCGGTGTTTCGCTGGCCATCGCCGTCGAAATCACCGTGCAGATAAAATGGCTTGATATGCGCTGACAATTGATAGCGCTTAGCCAGCGGACTCTTCGCGAAATTGATGCGCTCCTCTGGCGGCAGGCTCGGCAGCGTTTCAAAATCGATCTCATCGGCAGCGATGCTATCGGAATTGCAGCAACACCGATAGTAGAGCTGAGAGCCGCAGCAACACAGAGAAACCGGGATGGTGAACAGACGAAACGATCTACCGGCCCGAACTGCGAACCAACGCGTCCAACCCCTCGGCGACGGAATTTTCGGAATCCGGAGTCACCTGCCCTTGCGGTGTCAGCTGATTGATTAGCTCGGGCAGCATCTGCGACATGGCCGAGCCCGCTTGATCTTGTGACATACCGAGTTTCGCAGCGATATCGCCGAGCGCGTCCGAGCCGAACACTTGCTGTAACTGATCCGGTGAAATGTTCATGTTCTGCCCCGTGCCTACCCAAGAGTCAGCCTGGGCGCCCATACCGGCTTCGCGGAACTTGCCGAGCACACCGCCGAGCCCGCCCTGCTGCTGCAGCATCGAAAGACCGAGCTGCAACAAAATATTTCCTGTGCTACCGCCACTGGCGCCGGTAAGGCCGCCTAAAATCGCGCTCAACGGATCTTGAGCTTGTGACTGCCCTCGATTGCCACCTAGGGCGGCGCCAAGTACGTTTCCGAGTAAGCCATCTAATAGTCCCATGAAATCCTCCTTACGCGATTTCTTTAAAATATGCCGACGATTCAAATACTATCCCAGGTCGCAGCACAGCCGCAATATAAACGGGGCAAGTTCTGAACTCACTCCGCCATTGCCAGTCCTTCGATAATCGGATTACGTCTAACCATGACCGTATTGATGCGACTGCCATTATTTTGATCCTTGCCGATTGCGCCGCGCTTTTCGTTCGACACCTTCGAGATGAACGCGCCGTGACTCATCACTCTGTTGGCGCTTTTTGCGCCGGCATAGCCGGCAGCGCACCGCCGTCGTGTAGACAAATCCCTTCGCCACTTCATACCACCACTTCTGCTGCGTCCCGGTCCACACTTCTTCTTTACCGCAGTCGCCACAGCGAAACGGCCGATCGACGTAGTAGCCGCGATAGACGAAGTCGGGCGCGCCGTAACTGTTGTTCGGCGCCAGCAGGGCTTCATTCACCGGCGGCCCGAGCACGGGACGAGGTTGCCGCTCCTGCTGTTTATTGGGCGACTCAATCTTGGCCGCTTTGTGATTTCGTTTGGCCTTAATCTCAACGTACTTCTGCTTGCCGCTTTTCATTAACCCAATTCGATTCTCATCGTTCGGCTGACGCTACAGAAGTATGCACGCTGCCGGATTCGTCCCACTGAACCGCAGCGCCGACAACAATTTCGCCATCGGTGAGGACTCGTGCATAGGCGCCGCCGCGCCAGCCGTCGTACATCGCAACCTGCAGTCCGGGCAAGACTTCATCCATTCGTTCGCAAGGTTTGGTCTCGCCGCCAATTTGCAGCCGAGACGAGCCAATGCGCAAAACTTTCCCGCGCGAATTGGCCAATGAAATGCCGCGCACCAATAGGTTTGCCCGGCGCACACTGGGCTCTTTCGAACCGCCGACCAGCTTCATCAACTCATCCCAGACCTCTATTTCCAGCAAGGTAACCTGGCGTGATCCGCTTCGGTCGGCGCTCCCGGCGATGCCCTCTCCAGCGACCAGCTTTGCAGCCGGCACCGCGTCCATCGGCCCGCGATGAGCGCGCTTGATCCAGATCGCCGCCACATCACCGACGCTCGGAGTCAAAACACCGGCAGGAACCGGGTGAAGTTTTGCTTTAGGTAATCTCAAGATATCCTTCATGGCCGGCTGATTAGCGCAGGCGCTGCATAAACCCTTCTTTTTCGATCTCGTCGAGCAGGCTCATATCGACGAACTCGGCGGGATTGCGCTGCGGCGCGTTCATTTCCCGCAGGATATTTTTCAATCCTTCCAGATTGGTCCGCGGTATGGCGTCGGTGCGGCGGGCGAAGAATTCATAGGTGGCATCGGTCGCTTCGGCATCGTCGACGCGCAGATATTTCTTGAGAATCTTGATGCTGCCTTCCCGATTGGTGCGCATGTAGTGAATCGCCTCGATCTGCGCCCGCAGCAGGTTTTTCGCCAGCGGCCGCTGTTTCTCGATGAACGCGCGCGTGAGCATCCACGACGTATTCGGATAGGCGCTGAATTCGCCGATATCGGCGAGCACGTTCATGCCGCGCTTGCGCGCGATATGAATCTCCGGGTAGGAAAGAATCGTCGCGTCGATCTGTCCTAAGGTCAACGCCAATAATCGCGCATTGGTCGCGCCCGACTGGAGAATCGTCACCTGGCGCGGATCGATTTTCCAGGCGCGCAGCGCCCACTGGATGCCGGTGTCGTTGGAGCCGCCGAAGCGGAGAATGCCGATCTTCTTGCCGATCAACTGCTGCGGTGTTTTGATTTCCGCACGCGCGATGATTTCGGCCGACATGCGATTTTCCGAGGTGGCGACGAGCGCGATCGGCGCGCCGCGCAACGCCGCCCCGATCGCCGCCGACGCCGAGTTCTGACTCAGCTGAATGCTGTTGGCGAGCAGTGCCTGCATGCCCAGCGCGCCGCCGCTGATCAACAGCGGCTCGATATCGACGCCGTACTTCTTGCCGATGTCGGCTTCCTTGATCACCCACAGCGGCATCTGGTAACCGGCAATGCCGCCGTAGCCGGCGTAAATTTTCGTCGGATCGGCGGCGGCAGCTCGATCGTGCAATACACTGCCGAACAAACTAGCGAGTAGTGCCGCCGTCGTCCAAAAGGGGAATTTTCTTATACGTGAATAACCAAGTTTCACACTGACCTCGATGATCCAAACTTAACCCACGACATATCGATCCAACTCCCGGCTGAACTCCAAACCCAGCCCCGGTTGAGTCGGCACCACCAGTTCACCTTTTATCGGCGCCGGTACTTCCTGCCACAAGCGGAACGACCACGGCATATATTCCACCGTCAAGCCGTTGGGAATTGCCGAGACCAGATGGACATGAATCTCCGGAAACAGATGGCTGACCACCGGCAAATTGAAAGCCTCCGCCATCGCCGCCACTTTCATCCAGTTGGAAATGCCGCCGACGCGGATCAAATCGATCATGATGATATCGGCGGCGTGCGCTTCGATGGTATGGCGAAACGGCGTGATGCCGTACAAACATTCACCGCTCGCCAACGGCGTGGCCAAGGCATCGGCCACCCGCGCCAAGCCGGTGTAATCGTCATGCACGGTCACGTCTTCGAGCCAAAAGAAATGCACGTCCTCGACACGCCGGCCGATATCGATCGCCTGATTGACCGACCAGCGCTGATTGATATCGCACATGAGATCGATGTCCGGCCCCACCGCTGCGCGGGTCAAGCGCGCGCGCTCGGCCTCCTGCGCCGGGGTTACGTCACCGGGCAACGCCATCTGGGTTTTCATTTGCGTGAAACCGCGCTCGACCAGTGTCCGACAAGCTTTGAGCAGATGATCGAGCGGATAGCTGCGCACCAGCGCGCCGCTGGCGTAGGTCGGGACGCGCTCGCGCAGGCCGCCAAGCATAGTGCCAAGGGATTGGCCGAGAACTTTACCTTTGATATCCCATAGCGCCATATCGATGGCCGAGATCGCCAAAGTGAGAATGCCGCCGGGCCCGGCGCTCGCCGCCGCCGTGCGCAGTTTCTGCGTCAGCGCTTCGATGCGCAGCGGATCATCGCCGACGATCATCGCGCCCAACTGATCGATCGCCTGCTTGAGCGTCGCACTGAGCACGCCGCCAAAGAACGTCGCGCCGACGCCTTCGACACCATCGGACGTCTCGATCCGAACTGTGACGAACATGTTATGCGCTCGTCCCGATGGCGGGCCATCGGCCAAAGGCTCGTCGACGGGTAGGCGAATCACTTGGGAACGGATGCTTTTGATTTTCATAGTTAGCCCTTTGCTCCTCGCACTACTTTAGCGATCCTCCACCGATACCACAGCGTAACAAATACTAGAAGATTCAAGATCGCGTACACCGCAACATAACACCACTGCGCCGGCGCCGAATGACCGACCGACTCGATGCCATAGCTCGCTTCGAGCCAGGACCAAAGCGGCAACAAGATAAAAGTAACGGCGAGGCTCAGTGGAATGCAGCCGAGCAGCACAGCACCTATGCGCAGCAGAGCACGCCATCGTCACCCTAAATTCCGGCAATCGAGCCGACTCAATCCATTGATAGCTTGCAGTTGGGTATCTAGCACGCACGGTTTCTGTTAGGACTACCTTTCATGAATCGCCACCAACGACGCGCTTACTTACGCGAACTGCGCCCCTTCTTGATCGCTAGTCTAATCTTCTTCACCGTCGGGGTGGCATTCGGCGTGGCCGTGGCGAACCGCTTTCCAGGGCTGGCCGATCATTTCGGCGACTCCATCACCGGTTTTCTCAAAACCTTCCGCGGCCTGCCCAAGCCACAACTCGCCGTCGCGATCTTTCTCAACAATTCAGTGAAGACATTGGCCGCGATCTTGTTAGGCTTAGCCATGGGCATCGTGCCGGCGTTGTTTCTGGTCGTCAACGGCGTCGTCCTCGGCGTGGTCTTTTTTCTCTCATCCCAAAGCCGCGGCGTGTGGCCGTCGCTATTGGCGATCTTGCCCCACGGTGTCATCGAACTCGCCGCGGTATTTCTCGGCACCGCCATCGGCCTCATGCTCGGCGACCTGGTGCTGAAACGGCTGCTGCGAAAATCCGACGCGAAAATTCGCCCCGCTCTCGGCCGCGCCCTGCGCTTTTTCGCCATCGTCATCGTGCCGATGTTGCTCATCGCCGCATTGATCGAAGCCTTCGTCACCACCGCCCTGATCGGAACCTAATGATGCGCCATGGAGTTAGCAGGCCGCCGATCCCGTTCGGATTGAAATAAAACTGGCGGGGATATCTCGAAGCCATTTTCGGCGAAACTCTGACGCATCATCGGGATTCTACTTTAAGCGAACAATAGCGCACCAGTAATTCACGAATCTCTGCGACACGTTGGATTGGAAATTCTCGCGATTCGGTAAGATGCCCCCACACCGGCGCCGGCCAGCAGGGATCGTCTGGTTTTCTGCCAACGATATGCAGATGCAGCTGGGGCACGACGTTACCGATGGCGGCAAAGTTTATTTTGCCGTAGCCGAGATGCCGTTTAATGAACTGGCCAATCATCGCCGCCTCGTTTATCGCGGCAATTCTCTGCTCATCAGGGAGATCAAGTAGATCAGTGACGTCGGTTTGCGGAACTAGAATGAACCAGGGCATCACGGCATTCTTGTTGAGCAGGACATGGCAGAAGGCGAACTTTCCCAGCCGATGGCAGTCAGCGAGCAACTGGGGATGGATTTCGAATCGAGACATGGAGTGTGCACCTCGCGACGGGATTACTTCTTTACAGCGCTAGCGCAACGAAAGCCGATGCTATCATCACGATGCTCGGGCGGCGCATGCATCCGCTTCGTGCTGGTCAGCCGTTCGGGGGGATCGTACCAGCCGCCGCCGCGCAGCACTTTGTCGGTACCGCTCGCCGGCCCCTTGGGGTTGCGCGTGTCGGCGCGCGGAAAACTTTCCGTGAACCAATCGGCCACCCACTCCCAAACGTTGCCGGAAAGATCATCGACACCAAAGGGGCTCGCCCCTTTAGGATGGGCCCCGACGACGGCGACGCCGTCTTGGTAAACCGAGTGCTGGTGATTCTTTGCGAAGCGCGCATGCTCGGCGCTTGGCGGCTCGTTGCCCCAGGGATATTTCCGTTCATCCGCGCCGCGCGCGGCCCGCTCCCACTCCGCGTCGGTCGGCAAACGCCGGCCCGCCCACTGGCAATAACTGTTGGCATCTTGCCAATCGACACCGACAACCGGCAGACCGGCGTGCATCTTGAGATCCGCAGTCTCCCATTCTTCAGGCGGTTTGGCGTTGCCAGTCGCCTTCAAGAAGTCGCCGTAACGAGCCACGGTCACTTCGTGCTTGTCCAGGTAGAACGCATCGACAAACAGCTCACGGCGAGGCGACTCTGAATCATCACCCCAGATAAAAGTCCCCGCTGGAATCATAACCGCCGGTGCGCCATCGTTACCGACTAACTGGTTTTTCGCCTGACCTTTTAACCCATAGTAAAGCGCCGCGCAGGCCGCGACGACGACTGCCGCGGTAGCGATCATGCGTTTGACCCGCCGGCGCCGCCAGTCGGCGGCGATGCGATACACTGCGGCAGCGACAGTAGCGGGCAAGTTGCCGTCGGTTTCGAGAAACGTCACCGCCTTGAGCGCGGCGGGTAGCTGCTCTACAGCCAATTTGCCGAGGGCTACCGGCAGCAGCTTGACGCTGGCTTTCTCGGCGATGTCGAGTTCCGTCAAAGTATAGCTGCCGGCGTCCACGGCATTGGCACTGATCAAAAATATCAAGAGTTGCGAAGCTTCGATGGCCGCTCGTATGCGGTTATGGAATTCGTCACCCGCCGGCAGATCGGCGCGGTCATAGAACACCGTATGGCCCTGATCCCGTAGCGCGAAATAAATCGACTTCGCCGGCTCGGCATCTTGGGAGGCGTAACTGAGAAATATCTTCATGACCTCCCTAACTTTTCACCCGATAGGAGCAAACCAGTAAAAGCCCGGCGATCGGGCTCGTCACCAAGCTTCTTCTATCGATTGCCGTGTCATCCGCGTGCGCCGCCTACCAGGTACGCAGGG
Organism: uncultured delta proteobacterium; assembly: GCA_963847445.1. Lineage (GTDB taxonomy): Bacteria > Desulfobacterota > Binatia > UBA9968 > UBA9968 > DP-20. Next base: position 236,009 of record CAWJZV010000030.1, read on the forward strand.
TCTTGCGCACCAACGTTCGCAGCTCGCGGTCGCCGATTTTGCTAAGTTGCTCAAGCTGCGAAATCGCGCTCGCGCGGCGTAGGTCGATGGCACGGATCGCGGTCTGTTTCGGGTTGGTTTCATTGATGTCCCAAAACTTCCCACCGCCGGTTCTCATGAGCTCGGCCGACTGCACTGCGCCGTCGAAGACGATTTCGCCGAATCCATGCCGGCGATCTTGGGGCGTTGCCGGCAACCAGCCCTGCCAATGATACTGCAGCTTTTTTTCGTGGATGACCGCGCGGGAAAGTTCGCTCTGCCACAGACCCACCGGCATGCCCGTCGAGTCGTAGGATCTTCCATCGAATTGGATGACCCCGCTGGCTTCGTCAAAGCCGATGGTAAACAAACTGATCGCCTGACTTCCGCCTTTGTGAATCCGCTCCCACCAAGTCCCGGAAATGCGACTAGCAAAATGGCCCAGCGCGAGACGATGGCCAAGGGTCGCGGCGGTGAATTTAGGCCGTAATCCCAACCTTGCGATGCGTTCGGCAATCAAAGTGCAAACCGGTTCAATGGCGGCCCGCCAATTGCCGTTACGACTGGGACGAAAACTGGCCGACTTGATACCCAACAGATCGCTCGGGATTTTGAGTTGGGAATTATCCTGACGCACCATGTAACAACGTTCGCGCCCCAACCTTCCCATGAACAAACCCAGTTCGAAGATCACGTTATCCCGCGGCGCCAGGCTCTTGAGCTTGCGGCTGGTCGTAATATCGTCCGGCGAGAGCACCATAATGGCAAAGTCGGCCTGTTCGACCGCGGCCTCGAGAGACTCAATGTAAGTCGCGCTGAGATCGAACTTGCGCGACCATGGCTCCACTTGCGCCGCGCTGCCAAGCTCGCGCTCCAATCCCCGGCAGATCGCATTGGTAATTTTCAGCCCTTCGGATGAGGAAGCGATAAAAATCATTGCTCGATTCATGGACATCCTCGGGTTCCAGCCGAAATCTTTGTTCTTCTACGCCGGCCGGCGAACGACTGTTTGGGGAGCTGGTGGTGTTGCAGCCCTCTACGCCTAGCACTCGGAGAGCAACTAGCGCTTCCTTTCTTCGGGCAACGCGCCGCCCCACAGCTCCTTCATGAATCCGCTCTTCTCGAGATTCTCGACAAAAGTATTGTCGAAGACTTCGCTCGCCTTGCGGCGAATCACCGTGCCCTCTTCACGGGCGTTCTCGATGGTTTCCGCGACCATCTTGCCTGGCACGATCATGCGCCGGTTGATCAACCGCTTGGCGTAGGCATCGTAGGCCGATTGCAGGGTATCGGCGTCGCTTATCCGTAGCGTCTTCCCCACCGATGCCATGCCGATCTCCGGCTTTTTCTCGACGAGATAGACCGACTCAGCCAACGCCGCCACCATCTTCTGAATCAGCGCGGGCTTTTCCTTGTAGGTCTTAATGTTGCTAAACAACGAACTATAGATGAACGGGAGCCCGAGGTCGCTGAGATGGTAGATGACGTTGAAGCCGTCCTTTTTGCCGCGGGCGTCGAGCGGCGGTTGGATCAGGATCGCCTGAAACATATCTTGCGCCAGCGCGGTGTAACGCTCGGTCGGCGTGCCGCCGACCGGGGCGAGCGTCACGTCTTTTTCGCTCAAGTTATTTTTTTTGAGAAAATCTTTCGCCAGTTTGTAAGTAAAGTCGCCCGGCCGGGTGACGCCGATCGTCTTGCCCTTGAGATCGGCGGGCCGCCTGACGTCCTTGCGCGCCAACACGACATAGGGCAATCCCACCAGCGGCGAGGCGACCAGTTTGCCATCCATGCCGGTGGCGATGCGCGCGATATTGGTGTCGGCGTTACAGTAGAGAAAATTAATCTCATCGGCGGCCAACGCCGCCGCCGCCACGCTGCCGCCGCGCACGACGATATGCTCGGCATGGACGCCATACTTCTCGAATATTTTGTTATCGAGGGCGGCATAGAGATGAATGAAGCCGCCGGTGATGGCGCAGGTGCCGATGCGCGCCCGCATCGGCGGCTCCCCTGGCTTGGCGAGATAGGGATTGGCCTGGGCCATCTCGACGGACGCTAGGCCGGCAATCGCAAAAGCCGCGACAAAACATTTCGCCAGGTGAGAAAAGATCCAAGACATGAGGGACTCCCGATCGATCGGTCAATCTGCGCCTATATACGAGGTTTCGCTGTGAACGGTCAATGAAATAGCCGTTTGGCTAGTAAAGTTTTTTACCCATATCACGCCACAGCAAAGATCGCGCAGCAGTGAAATAGTTCACGCCGGGCGGCGCTCCTGCGCTACCTGCATGATCTCGTTCTTGAGATCCGGATGGGCATTGAGATGCAAATATCGACCGCAGCTTCGTCATAGATGATCGGGGCATTCTAATGACATGCCGTCCGGCTGTCGAGCATAGCGATAGTTTAAGTTGACATCGGCGGACCGGGTTGGATACTGTCGCTAGCGAAGCCAGAGCACTGACAAAACCAATCGCGCTGTAAACCAAGGAGGTTCCTATGCCGAAGATCACCAGCATCAGCCATATCGTGCTTTATGTTAAAGACCTGGACAAGATGGTCGACTTCTACACCAACATGTTGGGCTTGGTTAAATACCGCGAGAATGCCAACCGCATGGTGTTCCTAACTCCCGACCCAGAACTCGACGACCACCAACTCGCTCTGGTCAAGGGCCGCGAAGGCGACGCCAAGCTGATCGCCCATATCGCCTGGAAAGTCGAAACCCCGGCGGAGATCAAAGAGTTCTACGAACGCTTCAAAGCCCACGGCGTGCCCATCGACCATTGCGTCAGCCATGCCTACGACGGAGATGGGCAACACCGTCTCCTGCTATTTCCTCGACCCCGAAGGCAACCGCCTCGAAGTCTACGCCCTGGTTGCCGAGCGCGACGCCGCGCGGGAAAACCGCCCGCTGGATTTAGACAAGAGTTTAAGTGAAATCGTCGCCGTGGCCAGCGGCCGGGCGCCGGCGAGCAGCGCGCATTAACGACTCTCAGGGCAAAGCGGATAGGGTCTGGTTCGTGCCACTAAACGAAGCCCAATGACACGTTACCGGCCATCGCGGCTCGACATCAACGGCTTTGCAATCGGCTCCAGGCCGCTCTTTGTGATGGCGTCGGCCGCCTCAGGCGACGCGAGGAATTTAATCACCGCCCGAGCCGTGGCCGCGTCCGTCGTGCTTTTCGCGATGCCGGCGGAGAACACCGAGACCTTCTGCACTTCCGCCGGCAGCGGCGTCACATGCGCTATGCCAGGCACCGGCATCAGCTCACTCATCTGCTGGAAACCGATCTCCGCCTCACCGCGCGCGATCACGGCGCCGACGCGCTCACCGCCGCCGATGAGCCGGCTCTTACCCATCACTTGGTCGACGATGCCCAAGCGCTGATACAGCTCCTTGGTCAAATATTCGCCGCTTACGCTGGCCGAATAGGCGATAGACTTTGCCTGCAAAAGCGTGCGCTTCAAGGCGTCGACGGAGCCAATGTCCGGCTTGGCGGCTCCGGCGCGCACGGCCATGCCGATGGCGGAGCGTACCAGGGGCGTATAGCTTTCAGCCAAAACCAAACCGTCCTTGATGAATCCGGTCAGCACGCCGTCCGCGACGATGATAACGTCGACGGCCTCGCCGCGCTTGAGCCGGCTTGGGATGGAGGTCTCCCCGGTCCCGATGGAGGTTGCCGCGGTAACGATTTTTTTCTGCGTCAACGCTTCGAGTTGGGGAATCAGCTCAAGATACGCCGCGGTAAAAGCCCCTGAGGTCATCACCTTAATGTCATGGCTCGTAGTCGTCATGGTTTTCTATCTTTTCAATTGCCCGTTGGCGGCGTTCATTGCGCTTGCCTCTCGCACAGCATTTATCGCTAAGGCCTGCGAGCAATCAAGTTCTGTCGATAGACTAGGCCGAGCGGATGCGACGGATCTAAGAAAGATTTCTCCCCGTGGTCGAAATGACAACAACTCCGAACTTGGCGTCTTTGCGCCTTGGCGGGAGAAGTCTTCGCATCCGAGGATTGTCAGTCTCCGGCATCGATTGCGCCGGCCGCGCAAATTTTGCGCTATCGTAATTCAACTTTCTGCCGTTGCCCGGTCTGTGAAGCGCGCACGATGGTGTCCAGCATGCGGTGGCGGCGCACCGCGTGATCGAAGTCGGGCTCGATCGCGTTCGAGCCGGTGCGGATCGCTTCGGCAAACTTGACCCACATCTGGCCCACATCGTACGCCGGACCGCCGTCGCGCACGGCTTCCGGCACCCAGGTGAAGCGCTCCGGCACGGGCAACTCTTGCAGCGCCTTGTCGTCTTTGTGTCCGCCCATGATCTTGCGCCGGCGCTCCTCGCCGCCCTCGCCGCCGCCGATCATCGCCAGCGTGCCGTCCCTGCCGTAAATCTCCAGGCGGTGGCCGCTGCCGTGGTACGGCTGCACGCCGCAGCAGGCATTGACGATGGCACCGTTTTCGAGCCGGCCCTGAACCACGATGTTGTCGGGCGAGGTGACGTCGACGTATTTCTTCGTGTCGGTCTCGAACCACTGCGGCACCTGGGTGGCGACGATGGCGGACACTTCGGTCAGCTCGCCGACCACCATGCACATGGCATCGAGCACATGGCCGAAGGTAATCGTCAGCGTGTTCGCGCCCAGCGTCACATCGCGCTGCCAGGTGCGATCCGAGGGGCGGGTCAACACGCCGCTGTTCATCAGCATCATGTTCACCGACAGCACCTGGCCGACGTAACCTTGCTGGATGAGCTCGCGCATGTACAGATAAGCGGGCGACGCCCGGCGCTGCAAGCCGACCATGGTGCGGAGGTTTTTCTGGCGCGCCAACGCTGCGAGTTCTTCGGCCTCTTTGGTGTTCGCGCCGAGGGGCCATTCGCAGAAGACATGCTTGCCCGCTGCAAGGGCGTTTTTGCTAAGCCCATAGTGCGCCGGCACGCGCACCGCCACCGCCACGGCTTCGACCTGCGGGTCGGCGTGTAAAGCACTGTCGCTGCCGTAGGCGCGCGTCACGCCGAACTTATCGGCCGCTGCCTGCGCGGTATCCGCATGCGCCGTGCACACGGCATAGAGCTCGGCTTCGGACACACCCTTGAGCGCCGGCACATGCGCGCGCGGCCCCCATCTGCCGCCTGCGCCGATGAGACCTACCCGTAATGGACTTAATTGCGTCATGGTTTTCCTCTTCTGGTTAAGTGGTTTTTAGCCTTACGACTTCAGCGCAATAAACTCAACCTGCACTCTATCCGGCCCGTCGTAGAAGCACACACGCCGTCCGCCTGAAACCGCGCGTCTCTTCAAGTACGCCGATGTTTTCGGGCGACAAGAAATTCAAACTTTTCATAAGGAAGCCCGGCGAACGAGCGGATGGCCGATCACGTAGTGCATCAAGAGTTCCAGCGCGATGAGCGTCAAGGACGCCGCTGCCAAGCCGGCCGCAAGCCGAACCTGGCGCCTTTCCTGGGGCGTCATCTCAAGGCAGGAGCGGCGGGCTATGCAGTCGCGGCGCATGCGGCGTTGACGCTCGAGCGAGACCAGGACGATGGAAGCAATCAATGTCGACAATATGAGGAGGGGCACGCGGGCGGCGCTATCGTCGAACCAGTGTGCGAGCGCAAAAAGCGCACCCGCCGAGCCGCCGCCGAAGGCTAGCACCAGCGCGGCGGCAAGATTGCTGCCGAGGCAGCCGCTGCCGAGTAAGGCGAGCGTCACGGCGCTCCAGTTCATCGCCGGCCGATCTTCAAGCTCCGACCAGGCAGCGGAGAGCGACCCCTCCGGCTTGCCGTTCAACCGATAGGCCACGCTGCGCTGCGGGAATCCCTTGAGGGCGAACGACTCGGCTGGGACGCCCGGATAGGCCGAGGCGACCTCTTGATAGACGTCCTGTGACACGACGATTTCGGTGGCCCGGGCTTGCGCCTGCAGGCGCGCCGCCTGGTTAACGGCGTCGCCGATGGCCGTGTAATCCTTGATGTCGTCTGAGCCCAGACGTCCGACGCGCGCAAAGCCCGAGGCTATGCCGATCGACGCCCGCAGGGGCACGCCCAGACGTTCGGAAAGTCCGGGAAGGAGAGCTTGGAGCTTGGCGGCGGCCGCGACTGCGGCCGCCGCATGGTCGGCGCGTTTTATCGGAACGTTGAAGAAGGCCATCACCGCATCGCCGATGTATTTGTCGATGAAGGCCCCGTGGCTCATCAGTGTGGTCGAAGCCAGGCGCAGGAACTCATCGACCACTGAGTAGGTGGCGTTTGCCCCCAGGCGGCCCGTCATCTCCGTGAAAGAGGAGATATCGGCGAAGACCACCGTCATCTCCACGAGGCGGCCCTCCTCTAGGTGGGCGCCGCACTGCGTGCAGCAATTCGGGTTGCGCGGGCTCCGGCGAATGCCTCGCCACCTTAAGAAAACGGCGGCCAAGCCCGAGAGCGGAATGCCGCAGACGGCGCAGTTGGCGGCGAGCGGCGGAGTTTGGGTTTCCAAAGGCACGCTCATTGTGAGACGAAAACCTTTCGTTTCGCCGCCTCGACAATCACGGCGGCGCGAATCTTTTCCTGGAACGCGCTCAGAGGCATAGCTTGGTGTTTTCTGTTGTGCTGTTCTGTCGTCATCCGTTTTGCTGTTGCGCTGAAGTTTTGGCTGAGAGACACGATCCATCGCGGCCCCGTTGCGTGCCAACTGCTCATGAAAAATGGCGCCATGACTGCAAACAAAAACGCTGCAACTCTTCGGCTGCTCAGCGCCACGATCGGGCTTCGATGCGTAGCGTGCCGCGCAAGCCTGGCCTGGCTTTCTGCTCGATGGGGATATCGAAAGCCAGGCCTGGCGCGGCCGCCGCGCCGCCGTCCAGCGCGCGCGTTACCGCGTCAACGCCCGGCTTGCCTGGATTGATGTCCTGAAAGCCGTACTTGATCCGCCAGCCGCCCAGGGCCGCCGCGTCGGCGAATGCCTCGACCAGGATCAGCTCGCGCAGGATGAAGCCGCCCTCGTAGTGGCGGTTCAGGAACAGAATGCCGTCCACTTCGTAGTCGGGCACCAGCACCTTCAGGTCGAACGCGAAGCTAACCGATTTGGAAGCCTTGACGCTCTTGCTCGGATCGAGAAACACGGAGAAAAGATGCGGGCTCTTGGCGCGGTCGGGCGCGCGCTGGGTGCCGTCCTGGCCCGGGAACAGTTCGTCGTAGCTGCGGAAGATGGCGGAGTTCTCGCGTACCTCGCGGCGCGTCATCTGCCACTGGCAGCCGCGCACGCTGGCCGCTATCTCGAACTGGTACGACGCGCGCACCGTCTTGCCTTCGCCGTGCGCCTTCTGCACCTCGACCGGCAGCGTGATGTCGTCGATGTCCAGAATGCCGTCCACGCGCAGCGCGCCGAACAGGAAGCGCGTGAGGTTCTGGTAGCCCTCCTCGGAGTTCACGATGCCGTAGTGACCCGAGTGGCTGCGGTGCACGAAGGCGCGCGGCGAACTGACATCCTTGCCGTCCGGGCCCGGCCCGTGCGTGGTGGCGTTGTCGATGCGCACCAGTCCGTCGCTCGCGTCGCCCGCCGCCCAGGCCGAGAGCGCCGCCGGCCACGTTGTAGTCGCGCGGGTTGGTGCCGACCAGGTTGAAGATGCGCTCGCGGCGGAAAGTTCTGCACCACCGAGACATCGTCACCCTTGGGCACATCGAGGTATGCGGCCATCTTCTCGCGATTGAAGTTGTTGACGTCGCCGAACGAGAGCCAGCCCGGCACGTTGCGCACGATGCGCATGTCGATGCCGTTGTGCGGCGTGGCGTAGGTAAAGAGCTTGTCCACCGCCCCGCGCGCCTCCACCGAACCGAGCTTCGTGTTCTGCAGGAAGGCCCGGCAGACCAGGCCGCCCATGGAGTGGGCGACAAGATGCACGCGGAAATCCTCGGGCGTCATCCGGTTGTCCGGGTTGGCGCAGACCTTGTCGCGCAGCCGCAGGATCAGCTTGTCCAGTCCCCTGCGCAAAATGCTCGATGGGCGGCGCGCCCTTGCCGTCGCCAAAGTCCTGCGAGGCTTCGTCGTAGTAGCGGTAGATGACGATGCAACGGTACGGGACCGGGTGGTCGGCACGCTCGGCCGCCACCAGGTCGTCACCGTCCACGAAGACGTCCTCGTACTTGTGGTCGCTCATCAAGCGCACCAGCGGCGACTCAAAATAGAACCGCTTGACGTCGCCAGTCCAAGCCACACGCGACTTGGTCGAGCCGATGTTGAAACCCATGTACGGGTCGGCCACCGTCTCCTCGATCTCGCCCTGCGTGGCCGCGAAGCCGCGCACGTAGATGATCGGGTGGTAGGGATGCTGCGAGGCCGCGGGCATCAGAGTATCTCCGAGTTGTCGACGGCTTCGCCGCGCTTCAGCCGACTTGGAATCGAGCTATCCCCCGCGCCGATGGATGCCGCCGCGGTGACGATTTTTTTCGTTGTCAACGTTTCGAGTTGGCGGAAGAGCCCAAGATATGCCGCGCTGAATGCGCCTGAGGTCATCACTCTGATTTCGTCGATCGCAGTCTTCATGCTTGCTTTATCCCCGTGGTTGCCTGATTGAGTCGTAGGTTGAGATATCGTTCCTAGAGTTTTCATCTTCGAACGCAGAACGCGCAATCAAGTCATCGCGATTCTTCTCCTCGTTGGCAGGCTTGATCCAGCGCCCGCGTTTCAATAGGGCGCGCCATTCTTATGTAGGAACCGCCAGTTCCCGTCCTCGTCCAACCCAGCTTTGAGATCGTCGTCGGGATAAGTCCCGGCATCGCCGGCGCTCCGGTCGCCGACTTCGAGATAAACGACGTCTTGGTCCGCTCGATTGACCAGATGATGGCCGTTGCCCGTACCGGCTTTGAAACCCGCGCACATTCCTGGCGCAAGCGGCGTCTCGCCGTGATCCGTGATGAGTACCGGGTGCCCCGCCAAGATGTAGACGAATTCATCTTGCTTTGAGTGAGCATGGCGCAGCGCAGAGGCGCCGCCCGGAATAAGGCGCGTTAGATTGACACCGAAATTGGCCAGGCCGAACAGGTCGCCCAGCGGGCGCTTTTCTCGCCCCGCCATGCGTGATGCAAATGGCTCTGGATAATTTGTCGGCTTGGTTCGCGGCGCGGCTTCCAAAGCAACGATTGCCGTTGGGAACTGGCTATTTGGCATAAAGCCTCCTGGTTGTTGATAGCCACTATTGCATTGAGTGCAAACCAAACATATTACCTTCCGTGTCGAAGGCCAAGGCGATGAACCCGTACTGACCAATGGACATCTTATCTCGTTGCATCTGATCGATGTTTGTTGGCTTTTGAATTCGCGGCGTAGGCCTTCCCCACCTGACACGGTTTTACGCCGAAAAAGAATTATCGGCGACGCGGTAGCTTCGGCCTGATGGTTGTCACTTTGTAGACTCTGGCCTTTGCGGTCGTAGGTCGTCCACTGTCCGACTTGCTGGCCATTTTCAAAGGTGCCGGAACGCAGCTTCGTTCCATCCTTGCGAAACCACTCCCAATACCCAGTTGGCACCCCGTCGATGGTTTGCCCTTTTGCCCAAACACTGCCGTCCCGGTGGTGCACGGTATGCGGTTTGGTGGCGGAGGTTTTCGCGGCCATAATCAATGACTCCAAAAAGAACAAACGGTTTAGCTAGGACGACATGGCTTTAGCGGTTCACTCCAAGTGCGTTATCGCTTTTCCTATTGTCTGCTCATGTTTGAGTTCAGCGGCTAGGGTAGGATGTGGCCACACAGGCGACCGCGGTAAACATGACCTGCGCGCCCGGATAGAGTTTCAGTGGTTGGCACACCGCGCGCGCCGGAGGTTCGGTGGGGAAATAGCTCTTGAAGATCTCGTTGAACTGCTCGATCTTTGCCATGTCGAGCAAATAGAGCTGCACGAACATGACGTCGCGGTAGTCGCCGCCCGCTTCCTGTAGCAGAGCTCCTAGGTTTCGCAGAGCCTGATGGGCCTGCTCGTCAAAGGTTTGCAGCATGTCGCCACTTTCTGGCGACCGTCCGACCATGCCGGCCGTGTACAACATTCCGTTGGGCGCAACCGTAGCTTGTGAGACCGGGTTGTACATCGCGGCAGCGTGTGTGGTCTTGATAACGCGCTTCATGTGGGCTTCCTTTCAAAACTGCACGGCTAATGACCGAGCTCGCGGGCGGCAATAGAGCGCTGCGGAACTGCCGCCCGGTGGAGCATCTGGCTAGGCAATTTTTCGTGATTTAATTGCACCCTCAATCCTCAAAGCTTGCCTATATGTGAAGATCCGCGCATTGGCAGCCAAGCTCAAAGAACCTTCCACTTCAGCACGACCGCGACCGCCGCCGGGAAGCCAAAGATAAGTAGGAATATCGGAAGTTCTTCGCCAAGCGAGTAACCTGCTTTAGCAACGCCGACCCACATGTTTCCTGCGGCGATAACAAACCAGAGCGCGACAAACGCAACGGTACTCCACGTTGGGGCCGCAGGATAATTGGACGAGAAGAGCTTGGCCAGCAGTGCAAGCGCGGCCAGAAGCAAAAACCCCGCAACCAGAAAGAGCAGAGTGCGCACTGAATATCCTTCCGTAGATTCGAGCCAGTGGCGATTCCGTGACGCCTAACGTATAGCGTTTTATCCCTAAAGTTTGGTGGCAATCAAGTTAATTGAAGGCAACGAAAGTTAAACTGCCAACCGCAATCACTTTTGACACGGATCGTCTCGCATCACGTTGAACGTTTGTGGCAACTAATAAATCTGCAACACGTCCTGAGCAAAGCTATTTTTCGCGTCCTATATCATAGGATCAATAGGTTGTGCAGGTCCGAGCCGGTGATACCTAACGGCTTGGTTTTCAACCCAGTTCCCGTGGTTGCGCTAGACTGCTCGGTGGCAGGCGGCAGAGAACTTACGAGTCATTAAAGCACGCCGGTGTTCGATCAGAGGATTTCGTTTAGCATGTAGAAAGCGTTGTCTTTCAGCTTGTGCCACAGCCCGCGCTTGCGCCACGCCTCAAGCTCGACTTCCTTGCAATGGGGCGCGTACTTCTCGAACACGGCATCGAGCCTCTGTGCCGTTGCTGCGTCCCGGATCCCGAGCGTGATTTCGTCGTTGGTCTCGAAAGACCGGTCGTCGAAATTGCTTGAACCGATCGCACTCCAAACACCATCGATGGTCATCACTTTCTGGTGCAGCAGCGTGTGCGGATACTCGAACAGACGCACGCCGCAGCGCAGCAGCTTTTCGAAGTTGCGGTGCCCGGCGTGTTGCACCATGGGGTTATCGGACCCCCCAGTCGAAGGCATGATCACGCGCACGTCAACGCCGCGGGAGACGGCTTCCCCGAACGCGTCGATCGCTTCCGGCTCGGGAATGAAATAAGGATTCTGAATCCAGATTCGCTTGTGGGCGAGGCATATCGCCGTATGGTGAAGAATCTTCACGGCAGGCGCCGAGCCTTCCGGCTTCGCGTACGCCGCATGGATCAACACGTCGCCTGCAGGTTCCAGGGTCGGAAAGACATCGTCGCCGACGAACAACTCCCCCGTTTCTCCGGCCCAGTTCTCGCTGAACGCGGACTGCACGCTGTTCACAATCGGGCCGCGCAACCTAACGCTGATGTCGGCGAAGTGTTCGCTGTCTTGGGCATCGCCGAGCCAACTGTCGACGATGCAATGACCACCCACGAATGCTTCGCGACCGTCGATGACGACGAGTTTGCGATGGTCGCGGTCGTTCAGCACGCCGATGTTGCGTAAAGTCTTTTCATGGAAAAGCACGACTCGGCATCCGGCTTCTTCCATCTGTCGCCGAGCTGCCTTGCCTACTTCATTCGAACCCGTTGCGTCAAGCATGACACGCACCTGCTTGCCTGCGCGAGCGCGCTCCGACAGCGCGTCCGCCACGCGCTGACCGAGCACCCCTTCCTTCCACAGAAAGGTTTCGAAATGCACTGAGTGTTGAGCTGATCGAATTCGCTGCAGTAGCACTTCGAAAAAAGCGCCGTTCTCCAAGACTTCGACGGAATTGCCAGCAACGGCTGTGCTGAGGGTCAGGCCGGCGAGGGAAGGAATCAGCTCATCGATCGGCGAAGCACATTCAATGTGCAGTCTGGGATCGCGGTGACGTCTGATCGACCAAATGATGATCGATAGCAGCAAAATGCCACAAATAAACACCACTGCCATAACAATGGACAACTCGTCCTGAATTGAGTGATTCATTCATCGTACCAGTACGCTATGAGGTCGAATACAGCAAATATTTACCCAATAATCACGTACCTGCGGATATCAGGCTCTTGGGCGAACAACGACTCAGCCTTAGACAAGGCGTCTTGCACATGAGAGGTTGTCATGTGGTTATCAATGGCGGCATCGCTCGTCCATTCTTCAACGAAAACAAAATCGCTCTCGTCGGTTTTGTTTTGCAATAACTGATAGCTGACGCAACCCTTTTCCGCGCGTGTCGGCCCTATGAGACCCAACAAAATCGCTTTGAGATCCTCAACTTTGCCATGTTGCGCGGTAATTTTCGCGACTACCCTCACAGCTTCACTTGCCATAGATCACCCCCGTGTAAACGAAATCTGTAAGAAGCACTGCAGCGCCCACGGCGCAAAGATTGCAGGCACGAGTTGGGTCTCATATAACTCGGCGGTGTTGCCGCCGAGTTGCCATCGTTCAGATTGGCTCATCCTCTCCTCCTCCTTAACGTTTGAGATGAGCGGACGACGGAGGCCGTAGGCCGGAGAAGGTCTATTCGATGGAAGTTAGCCGTCACTGCGTGTCTCTCAAGCATCGTCCACCGCGAATGATGATGCGTTGTGTCTCCGTGACTGCTCTTAACAGTTTTTCATCTTTGTGACTGAAGGAGGCCTGTAGAGCCAGTGCAACAGCTTCGACCCTTTTGCCTTCATCGTTGTAGGCAGTGGAAACACCGAATTCTAGTGTGACCGACTTGCCAGCTTCGATCGGGATGTTCATCAGAGGCGGAGCGGTACGGTCTTCCTTGACTTCGACGAGAAGAACAGGTTTTCCCAAATCGAACACCTTGTTTAGATCCCAACTAGGCGCTGCCGTACCATCAGCAAGGTCAGTGAGACGCTCCAAGCGAACGACCGAGTAGCGTGTAGGGGGCTTTTGGCCTTCCTCGGTCTGGATGACGACTGGCGGAGCTTCAGTACTTCGTGTGAGACGTTGTAGGGTTGTCGTTCTGCCACCGATATTCGATACGTTGAATCGCATGATTGTTCGGGTTTGCCACTCGCCTATGGTCTTGTTGCATGTTGTGAAAGAACGTCACGACAGAGGTAACTACGATCTTGGGCGAATTGGCTTCGTGGGTCTGGTAAAGCGCCACGAGACTTATAGCGAAAGCTGCGAAAGCAATGTAGTCGGAAGACTTTAGACTTGGCATGTATAAGCGAGATGCTTTTGTGACGGCTAACGAGTGAATAGGCTGGTCTGGCTATTACCGAGGTTATATTCGATTAACCTGGCTGCTTTGTATTGCTAAAACCGCCTACTTGTCAAATTATTTGCATTGCAGATTGCTCTGGCCAACTTAGACCAGTTTTTTTCTGTTAGGACTGACAACACGGCAACGATCAACTCAACTGATTGTCCGCCGGGCTGCAAACTCCACGCCCACCACGGTTAAGGACATGCGTGCTTTGTGCCCGCCAGCGCTCCCAATCGTTTCTGATACTCTTCAGAGAAACTCGTTCAAAATGTTCCAGCCGTTCAAAAAGTTCAAATCGTTCGATCGGCGAACTCCCGATCATCTTTCAGTCCCGAAACTCTCTTAGAATCTTCGAACCTAACGCCGGCATCTCATCCCATGTCCGACCATCCAGCTCGCGCCCGGTTAATTTCTTTCTCGTCCCGCCCCACTGCTTGAAGAAAAATGGCACGCCATGAGCAATGCATCGGTCTCTAATTTTTCTTGCCCATCGTCGGATCAATATTGCGCGCACCAGGGCCGGACTCGCCGCCGACAATCACCCAGTGGACTCCTTGGAGCGGCAATCGAGAAATCGGTCCTAACAGCGGCTCCACAGAGAGAAAGCGAACCGACGCCGGCACCTTTCGCAAATGATCGATGCGATAAGTGTAGTCCGAGTTCTCAACGCTCACGCCCATCCAGATATTATCGTGCCATGGAAGTTTGCTGGCAACTTCGGCCAACCTCTCCGATCGCTTGGTCAAAATCTGAAACGTGTGCCAATCGGCCTCGCCCATCACGTCGAAGATTCGACGAATGAAACTCAACGGCACATCCGGATGAAAAAGATCGCTCATCGAGTTGACGAAAATCTTTCGTGGCTGATTCCAGCGCAAAGGCTGCTCAACGACATCAGATTGCAGAGTCACAGCGAAGTTATTCCGGTATCTCGCCTGTCCCATGGCATGGAGCCGCCGCGCCATCCGGTGCGCGTAACAGTTCTTACACCCCGGACTGATCTTCGTGCAGCCAGTGACCGGATTCCAAGTCGCATCAGTCCATTCAATCGCCGAGTCTTGGGCCAGGATCTAGAAAGACAACAGCACGCGTTTTAATCCAGTCGTTCTGCTGGCACCACTTTAACAGATACGAATTCGCATCCTCTAAAATCGCGATGCGCGAGGCAATAGCCGGGAACTGCCGTCGGAGGTTCGAAAGACTCTTGACATGCTCTTCATTATTCTCAATGAAAATGTATTGGGAAAAAGCTGGATTCGTTTCGAGAGCCACTTGGGTACTCCCTTTCCGTAGCGCTTCAGCATCCGAATCCGAAGTGACATCGAACAGCAAGTTCTCCTCCGCAGCTTCGGTAACAGCGTCCTTTCGGAATCCCGCCCCTGCAAATGCATCCACATAAATGGTCTTCAGCAGTTTGGCTTGAGGGTGTGTACTGAAGATAGTCATATAGGCCCGTAGGTACTTTCTGAGGCGAGAAAGTTTTTCTTCTGTCCATGGTCCGCCGAATTGAGGTTCAGCCATTTAGGATTACTCCATGCACTACGCCAACTTTTTGCTGCACAGTAAAGCCAGGTGATAAATTCGTCAAACGTTTACCGCATTGACTCGCCTCTTAGCGGTGTCCGGATCAATCTACCCCGCATACCTTAGCGACTGTTTTCTCATAATTCGTTGGCAATGTCTCTCTTCGCCTCTTCCGTCATACCGCGCCTGCAGATCGAGCCAGTAGCGCTCCGACATGCCGAAGTAATGCGCCAGCCGGTGGGCGATGTCGGCGTCGATGGCGCGCTGGCCCTGGACGATGTCATAAACGCGCCGCGTCGGCACGCCGATGTCGCGGGCGAGATGCCAGACGCTCACTCCTCGGGGAGCGAGGAATTCTTCTAACAATATTCTGCCGGGATGTGTCTTTGAAAAGCGATTGGTGTTCATGGGTGCTCCTTTTCTAGATTTTCAGGTTCAAACCGTTCAAATCGTTCAAGTCGTTCAAACCGTTTCAAGGATCGGATTTAAGGTGTCGAACTTGTTCGATTTGTTTGATGCCGTATACTTCTGGCCCCTTCAGAGCGCTGCGCTTTGAGGTAGTCGATCAGGTTACTGATCATGATGGACAGTCGACTGAAACGATTTGCTGACGTCGTCGACAATCTTTCTGCGCGACATAAGCTTGATCCAAAGCTACGTAGAGTTGGGAGCGCACCTCGCCACACGATGCTTTGGCGACGTAGAGAAATTGAACGAACTCTTGATTTCCGCCGCGTTCAAATCCTTCGGCGATATTGGACATGACCGACATTGAGCTGCCCGGCGGATTTGATCCCGCAACGCGAAATCCTTGGCGAATCTTGTCGTCTTTCGTCATCTGATAAATTCTTTGGGTAAGCCGTCGCGCATCTTTCCATATCTCAAGGTCTTCAAAATTCTTCACTTCCATTGTCATCCTCCTCCTAACGATTTGGAACGTTTCGAACACGCTTGAACGTTTTGAACTGTTGAACTTTTGCATTCGCGTCATTCGACCGCGCCTTGTAAGAAACCATCGCCGTCTCACCCGGTCGTAGTAGAGCCACAGCAAATCGCCGCGGCGGGTTTCGGCGTAGTAGTATTCGCGCTGGATCTCGCGGTTCCACCAGCCGCCGGCGAAGACGTAGGGGCCGGTGAGTTTGTCGATGGTGCCGTGCTTGGGGCCCAGGACGAGCCAGCCGTCTTCGTGGCTGTGATACGGGCCGCCGGCCAAGCGCACCGGCTTATGGTTGACGCGGCGGATCAGCATATTCGGAGTGGAGAGGTTCAATCCGTTCAAATCGTTCAACCGCTTCGCGGAGCCTGCCCTGAGCGCGGTCGAAGGGTTCAAAACGTTTGTCGGAAGTTTGACTTGAGTGAGCGGCTCCCAGGTAAATCTCGCTTCGGGCAGATGGCCGTCGGTGAGCTTGGCGCAGACCACCGCGTCGTCGCCGAACTCGGCGCGCAGACGCGCCAGCGCGCGGTTGGCGGCTTCGAGGTCGCGGGTCGGTTTCTCGTTAAATAAGCGCAACTGCTCGCTGGTGGCGGCGCAGGCTTCGGCGCTGAGCTCGATTTCAATGGCGCCGGCGGCGAGCTGGAGCGACTCCAGGCGCAGACGAACTAGATCTAGAATCTGCACGGCATCGAGTGTCGGCACGGCCGGGCGCAGCGATTCTTTGAAATAGTTTCCATGATCAACCAGCAACGATAACCAGAGCGCGACCAGCGCCTGATGGCGCGCGGCGAGGGTGGTTAACAAGGGATGGAGCAGCTGCTTGATCAAAAACAGCAGCCGGGTGCTGTCGCTCTCGGCGTCGTCGAGAATAACCGTCTGCCGCGCCGGCTCCACCGGCGCGCTCGGCGCCAGCGGCGTCCACAGATCGCCGGCGGCCATGCGGTGCAGACGATGGGCTTGCTTGCCGAAGCGCTCGCGCAGCCCGCCCGGCGGCAAGGACAACAGCGCGCCGACGGTTGTGACGCCGAGCTTGAACAGCGCATCGCGAAACTTGGGCTCGATGTTCAAACGGTTGAGCGGCACGGCGCTGGCCGCCTGCTTTTCTTCGGCAGCATCGCGAAAGATGGTGATCCCCGCTTTCGTCTTGGCGACCGCATAGCTGCCGAAGCGGCTGAAACCGACGGCGAGATTGGCGTTAAATCCCTGAGCGGAGAGATCTTGCTGCATGGCGCTGGCCCACTGCTTTGGGCGAAGCATAGAGACGTTGCAGGCCGGCACCGTTCAACCAAAAGACGCCGGGCTCTTGCGCCGCCGGCTCGACCTCGGGAGTAAAGCGCATCAGCCGATCGGTTAAATCGCCAAGCGCCTTTTCACTCTCAGCCGGCGAAACTTCGCCGGCGCGCAACGTCGACGCGAGGGAAAACGCCGCGGCGTAGCGCAGGCCGGGCAGCACGCCCTGCCGGCGCGCGCTTTCATTGACCCAGAGGACCAACCCCTGCGGCTTGTCCTGCGCCACCACCGCCGCCGGATGACCGGCCCAGTCGGGATGGCGCCGGAGCAAGAGTTGCAATGGAAACGCCGGCAGATCAACACAGGCCAGCCGGCCCGGTATAGAGCTCTTCATAATTCCAGGTGGGGCCGCGCCGTTTGTCCTTGAGCACGCGCAGAGCGCAGGCGAAGCGATTACCTTCCACGCGTTTTTTCTCGGCATGGGCGCGCAGGGAAACCAGCGAACCGAGAGAAAAAGCCCCGTGAGTTTTTTCCGTCAGACAAATCAGCGCCGTGTGATGATGATGGGCCAGGCCGGTCAAGCGCGTCTGCAGCGGCATCGGAATATCGGCGGCGCCGAGATCGAGCACGACGACGCCGAAGCCGCCGGAGCGCAGCAGCTTCTCGCCGGCGCGGGCGATGCTGTCGGCGCGCGCTAAACGCACCACCACCAACGCCGCCAAATCGGTGCCGCCTTGAGCGACATCCGGCGGATAGAAAGAATGTTCCGCCAAGGTGATCCAACCCACCGGCTCGCCGCGCGCCTGCGCCTCGCGAATCAAAGTAAACGTCAGCGTCAACGCCGCCGAAGCCGCCGCTCCGGAGATCTCGACGAATCGCCCGGCGACCTCGTCAAGCGTCCACGGCGTCGCTGGAATAGCGGGACGAAGTTTTTGCGCGGGAGATAAAGCCATGAATGGGCACTCCGGGAAAATTGCTCCGGCACCAGAGCGGGACACAAACGACGAGATCAGCAATCGACAACAGCTTCAGAACGGTAGGATCGAGCTGCTACAGAAAAGTAACGTCGCGTTCGCAAAATGTAGAAAATGGTAGAAGGGGGGAGCTTTATTTAACTTTTGAGTTAACGGGCGCCGCAAGGCGTCCCGTTGAACGAATGGTTAGGCCTCACGTGCTGCACTCTTTGTTAACTCGATTTCTTCCTCGACCAGCACGAAAAAGATCATCGGGCAATTTACTGGGGTGGCGGTTCGTCCGACGCGAGAATCGCATTTAAAGTGGTTCCGCCGATCGCTGCGCAATCATGCTTCTTCGGATCCGACCACTTTATTGCCACACCTTGGACAACAGGGCGGACCATTCGCCACGGCCAGAAGCCGAATCTTTGCGAGCCTGTGTAGTTAATGAGTGCATCCGCTCCGATTTTTCGCGCGATAACAGCAAATTTCGGAAGAATCTCTTTAACCCCGCCGTAAGTTCCTTTGCCAAGTTTTAATTTCCTTATTACTCTGTACTTGATATCGACTGATGGAATACCGGCAAAGAAGCATAATCCCAATACATCGGTAGTTGGCACAGTCTTTTCGGCTCCTACCTTGTCGGGCGCAATTTCGACTGAAGACTCAGTCGGTTCTGGGGATTCAGCAGAAGGCGTGACATCTGCGGCAAAGGCATCGCTGAAGAAAAGCGCCAAGACAATGGCAGGTAATGCTGATGATTTCATATTTCACCGTAATAAAATATTCTTGAGACCTGATTGGCAAAGTTGCTACTTCTGCGCATACGTTACAACCGACACCCTACCGCCACTATTGTTAAAGGCCTAACGGTATGCCGCTGACCCGGAATCGGTTCGAGCGGCGGTTAGGCCCTCTATCGGTAAACGTCTTTTCTGTGGCCAACTTTTACGACGTCAACCAGTAACTTCTCATCTTCGATGGAGTACAATATACGGTAGTTGCCCTCTCGCACCCTGTACCGGTCGAGGTGACCTGATAACTTTTCACAACCGAACGGTCTGGGATTTTCGCCTAAAGATTGAATCCGTAAGACAATTCGTTGTCGGTCTTTCTTTTGTCCAACGGTATCAATCTCTTTGCTTGCAGACGGCTTAATGACAATCTTATATCTTGCCACGCCGCCTCAACGACATCACCACGGTTTCAAAGTCGACGCTCTTTTCGTGAGCACGTTCTTCAAATGCAGCCAGATCTTCCGCATCCTCGGCCAACGCCAGTTTCACAGCATCATTCACCATGTCAGAAATGGAACGATCGGTAGCTGCTGCCTTGAGTCGAAGGGCTCGGTGGATCTCCGGCTCGAAATAAACGGTAGCTCGTTTGGGTAAACTCATATGGGTATAGTAACGTTACAACGTCATGACGTCAATGCGAGGCTAGGAGTCTAACGACAAGGCTGAGAAGCGATGGTCCGCGAGCGTTGCGAGCGGGGGCCGTACGTCTTTCTCAAGCCGCTGGTTAAGGCGGCAAGTTGGTTTTATGTCAGTTCTTCAAGAAACTTGACGTCTTTCCGTAGCCACTGATTGACCATCTCGCCGAGATCCTTGCCCTTCCGGCGAGCAATGCGCTCGAGTTTGCTCTGCAGTTTAGGGTCTAAATAAATGGGGAGCCGCAGTTCGGCGCCTTTCCGATAAAACTTTCCTCGAATGGCTTTCGAAAAATCGTATTCTCGTCTCATATTTCATTTCCTCTGATATTGCTTCTTTTCATTCTTTGTTGCTTTTCGCGCTGATATCAGCCGTACTCGCGCACTGTTTTCCGTTTCTTCATGATACGTATGGGAAAGAACCAACAACACACCAGTTTCATCCAACCCCAGGGTTATCCATCTCTCTTCCTCTTCACTATGTTGGTCATCAAACAGCGACAAGGCGTTCGGATCCAAGAACACTGTGGCTCCACGTTCAAACGTAACACGATGTTTTCTCGCATTTAGCCGAGCCTTCGCAGGGTCCCACTCAAACTGATATTGAAACGTCACTTGGGGGATTATCTCATAAAACGCGAGACAAAAGCACGTTGGCAGCAGTCGCTATCAGGGAACCCTAACGTTTTGGGTGAGCGGCGCGGTCTGCCGCGTCTTTCTCAACGCAGGGTTAGGCTGCTCCGTTGATTGCTGCGGGTCAAACTTCGATCTGCCCTAGCCACTGCCGCTCCACTTCCCGTGCGGCCCTCGCGAACGCGGCAGCGTGCTTTGGTTGTTGGACACAGGAAGAACACCACGTGCGCCGTTGAGAATGCAACCGTAGTCGAACCGGCAAGCTCTTCATTGAGACGACTGGCAAAAAACGGAATAAACCGCTCGCGGACCACACGAGGAAAATGCTGATAAACAAGTATCGACTGACCGCCACCGTACATCGCCTGAAGTTCCTCCCAGTACACGTACTTCGAGGACCCGGCGGCGCCCAGCTTCGTACTCGGAACCTCGACTCCGTTGTCTGGATCCACAAAGACGAGGTCGGAGTTCCGGAGCACCTGCCGTGCCGCTTTGAAGTACTCAGCACGCGCTAGCCGATGGTCGCGCAGGACCGTGTCAAAATAGGACGCGCCCGGGACGAGCTCCCATTCGCGGGCCCGGGATACCGAGCGTTGCACCTCAGCATCCAAGAGGCGCTGCAGTTTGTCATAAAGCTCAGGATCGTAGTGGCGCCAACGCCCGGGGTGTTTCAGATAGTTTCGAAGTTCGCCGTCACCAGCGCCGTCGTCGACCGTGAGAAACCAGCACACCCCGACGGCAAGACCCGATGCTCGTTGGAGGGTTCGCAACAATCCATACTTCCGAAAGTCGTTAACATCGCCAAAGTATTGGTTCTTCATGCGCTCGTTGCAGTCTGGCGCCTAACGTGCAAGGCTTGAAGCGATGGCGCTCGCGCAAGCGAGCACGGCCGCACGCTCTCTCAAGCCGAAGTTAGGCCGCACTTTTCGTGAAGGAGGCGACAAGAACGCGCATTGGCTTGCCTCGGCGGCTTCGAACTTGCGGATGCGGTCAATCTCACGGGCGGTACCGGCAGTGAGGTACGACTCGTGACAGTTCGAGCAATGAATGATCGGAATGTCCTCGATCACAACGAGGCTATCGCCACGGCCAAGCTTTCGTTGATCTTCCTGCGACGGCCGCCTGTGGCTCCACAGAGTTCACCACTTCATAATTCTTCAGCCTTCTCGCGATATACTGTGATCACGACCGCCTTGACCTCCCGAACCCAGTCTTCGAAAATCACGCCCACGGGTTCGCCACCAACGCCTGTCCCGGTGAGAACGTATTTACGCTCTTTCGTTGCGCGGTCGAGCTGTCTTTCCACGATTCGGCCTTTGAGCACAACGTTCTCAATATCTTCGTCGAGGACATCATCCTCGCCCATTTCTTCGAGCGCGTGAATGGTAATGATGTACTCGCGCTCACGGAAAAGCGACCGAAATCGTTTCAGCTCCCGCTCAAACATCCGCAAGACGATTCTATGCCGAGTTAAGTCCATGCTCAACTGGGGAGTTTTGGCCGTGCGGCTAACGTTTTGGGTGAGAGGCGCGGGCGCCGCGGCCTTCTCAACCCGATGGTTAGACGCCGCTTTCAGGCAGGTAACGGATCACTTCAAGCTCGGCAGTGCGTCCGCTCGCGCGAGCAAGGTATCGATCCGTGCCATAACGGGATCTTCAATGAGATACTCGCGCACGCTTCGCACTGCAAGACCGGCAGCTGCTTCAAAATCACGATGCGCTCCTCGACGTTGAATGGCAAATCAGTGGTGATTGCACGCATGCGAGCACCGCAAACGTACAATTCATGACGTCCACCTCCTTCGCGTCTTCAGATCCATTTCCCACTCGATCGGCGCTGGGGTAAGTATGCACGACATTCTTGTAGGATTCGCCAGTGCAGATGATGCCGTCGTGCGACCAAACCGGAGTGCCCATCCACTTCCACTCCTCGACGAACGTCCGGGTCTGCTTCCTTGATGAAGCTTGCGCATTATGCCGAGGGTTTTCCCGCGCCAATCCCCGAGTTCGGCGATTCTTTTCGAGATGAGCTCCGCTGCCGACTGGCCTTGGCTCGCGCCCGACTTTTTCATGTTCTCATCCTAGAAGTTCCAGATATATTTCATTGCAAGACAGCGGAGGATATTCAATAGACTTCAGGACGACGCCGCATAACGATCACGATGAGCGGCGTGCGTCAACATGCCCGCTTCATCGTCCAGGTAGGGCTTCGTCGCGGGGACTCATACGAGCTGGTATATCGCCTGCACGGGCCAGTGATCCGACAGTGCGAGGTCTCCAGCGTAGCACTGCGGAACGCTTGCAGCGATCGCGCGCGCGTACTTGTTCGCGACGATGAGGTCGATCGCCTCGGTGATCGTCTGCTCCCCGGGTTGAGCATTCGCCGTCGGATAGCACTGAAAGGTGGGCGGGCTCTGCATTCCCAGAGCGGCGAAGCAGCTCACAAATCCCGCCTGCATGAGGATCCACTGGGGATGCCAGGCGTCGTTCATGTCCCCCATAAAAAACGCCGGCTCGCCTTCACGCACGCGTCGCGTGAGCTCCTCGGCAATTCGCTTGAGCTGCCGCACCCTCGGCGACACACCTGTTTCGATTTCATCGCTGTGCCGGGGACTCGTGAGATGAGCGGTTGCGACGAAAATCGCCTTCTGAGAAGACTTGAGCCGAAGGCGGGCCCAAAACATGCGTCGCTCCGGTTCGACGTGACCGACTTCCTCGGCGCCGTGCCCGATCTCCTCCAGGACCGCCTCGTTCCAATAAATGTTGCTCTCGTTTGTCCAGCCCGAAAACGGATCATGGACCCGGGCATACCCGCTCAGAACTCGGTCTAGGAACTCCTGCGTCGGACGCTGCAGTTCCTGCAAGCAAAGTACGTCGGGAGTAAACAACGTGAGAAATCTCTCAAGGGCCGGTGCGCGCGCCGGCCAACGTTCGGTCAGCCAAATGTTGCAGGTTATGATCGAGAGGCGGGTCGGGACCATTTTTTTCAGCGATGCTTCCTTGAACCCCTAACGTATCGCTCAGCCGACGCTCTTTAGCGATCGGTCTGAAGCGCCAAGTTAGACATCTCCGTTTTGCGAAAAACCATTCCGTGGAAAATTTCTACCCTGCCGGTACTACCCCGGCACTGCCCAAGCCTTTGCACGCAAGTGTAATCGATCCATCAGGGCGGTTACCAAGAATGTCTGTGCGTCATCGACTCCTTCGATACCTGTCGAGCGATCCTCGGAGAGAGTACTGATATAAAGTTTAGGCGGTCGCCTGGCTATTTGACAGGCGGCTACCAGAAATCGTCAAAGGAACTAAACTCCATAGGAATGAACCAGGGCCCTTGTTTCAACATTCGCAAAACCAGTGGCGGTCCACAGCTCTGAAAGCGCGCTTGCTGATCCCCATAACGCCTATCCCCAGATCGTTTAACTCCCGGGTCAACTACAACGACCACATCGCAGAATCTTTCCAATAACTCCATGCCTCCACTGTTGTCCCATACACAAGTTGCAACAGTTCCTCGCTTTTTTGTGACGCGCCTCATTTCTCTTGCTGCCGTGTGCGCATCCGAGACAAACTGGATCATCAATGATCGAATACGCAGCAGTCGAAAGAGCCATTGTCATAGGGAAGTTTCTGAGCATCCCCGATTTCAAAAGCAATATGCGGATGTGAATTCTGTGCACGAGCATATTCTAAGTAACCAACTGAAGGGTCAATGCCGACAACCGTTGAGGCTTTTGTTGTATCTGCGATGGTGAATGTAAGCGAACCTGTACCACAGCCCACATCTAATACCCGATCCCCTTCTTTGATACCGTCTACAAATTCGATGAAGAGAGGAGCAAGGGTTTTACTCCAGCTTCCCATTCCAGCCTGATACTTATCAGGATCCGTGTGTAGGTTGGGTTCCATAGTCGCCTCGACGTCTAACGACTGTGCTCACCCGCAGCCGCGTGGTGGCAACGGTGCGGCTGTCGGGTGCAGCGGAGGGTTAGACGGTTCATCACAGGTCCGGATCTGGATCTCGGGTAACGGGCTTTAGGCCGATGTGGTCGGCCATTTCAGCGCCCGTAAAGTTCTCCGTGAAACTTTCCGCTGTTTCCGGGAGCATCGTCGCGTTCCACGTGTTCCACTCGCCAACGAGTCGATCGTATATGTCGCGGTGGCGGTCCCTGAGGTTGGCGCGTTCGAGCGGATCGGCGACCACATTGAACAAGAACGTGTTGTCGAGAATCTTGAGGTATTTCCAGTCTCCAATGCGAGCCGCTCGCTGCCACAACGACTTGTAACGCCAGAACAGCCTACGCTCCACGATCGGCGCCCCTTGGACGAGATGAGGTAGAAGGTTCATCCCGTCTGGCGGATAGCCCGGATCGGCGTCGACGCTCGCGGCGGCTAGCAAGGTGGGAAGCCAGTCCATGTTGACCGTCACCTGCTCGCTGACGCGCCCGGCGGCAATGCGCGCCGGCCATGACATGATCGCGGGAATCCTTAGACCACCTTCAAGTAACTCCATTTTCTTGCCGGTGAACGGCCAGGTGTCGGAGAAGCGCTCGCCCCCGTTGTCGCTGGTGAAAATCACGATCGTGTCCCGGTTGATGCCGTTCTCCTCCAGGGCGGCAAGTACCCGGCCGATTTGCATGTCCATCGCCACAATGATTCGACGGTAGGTCTCCTGCGACCCGCCGTCCCAGTGGATCAGATCGCGGCCACGCAGGCGCTCCGCTTCTGCCTGATCCCCCGGCGCTTCCCATGGCCAATGCGGGGCGTTGAAGTGCAGGCTGAGCAGGAACGGCCGTCCGGCCTGCGCATAGTCCCGGATGACAGTGACAGCCCGATCGCCGAACAGGTCCGTACTATACCCTTCTTGCGAAATCGGCATGTCCTCATCCCAGAAGTCGGGCGCCCCCCTACGCCCCGTGTGGCGGTAGTAATCCACAGTTCCACCGCGGTAACCGTAGAAGTGGTCGTAGCCGCTCTTGAGCGGACCGAAATCTGGCAAACCGCCCAGATGCCACTTGCCAATCAACGTGGTGCCGTAACCACCCTTCCGCAGCAGCGAGGGGAGTGTTGGGTGCTCGGGTGGCAGGCCGACGCCGGGCGGGCTGTTGGCCGACAGCGGCTCCTCCAGACCGACGGGCAGTCGAAGTTGGTAACGACCGGTGATGATCGCCACGCGCGACCCCGTGCATACGGGCGAGCTCGCATAGCCCTGCGTGAATCGCACGCCTTGCGCAGCCATCCGATCGATGTTCGGCGTGACCAGATCACGACGACCGTAGCACGACACGTCTGCGTAACCCATGTCGTCAGCAATGATGAACACGATGTTCGGCCGTCGGGCTTGCGGCTGCACGCGACGCGTGATTTCGTCTGTCATCGGTCCCATGGTGATCCTTTACTTGGACTAGTGGTGGTCCTCGCGGTCCCGGGTTGCCGTCTAACGTTCACGGGTAAGAAGCGCGGTCTGCCGCGGCGGTCTCAACCCATTGGTTAGCCATTAGTTGCGAGATTGCCACCGTCGTGGGTGGCGTCGTCCGTGCATACAGGCCACCACTATGACCTGATCGTCAATAATTCGGTAGAAAAGGCTGTACGGGAAACGACGCAAATTCACACGACGTGTCTGGCGGTAAACAACAGGAAAGCGTTCAGGATATGTCACCAAAGATTCAATGACGGTACTCACCGCTGCAAGAAACTCGTCACCAAGACCCGCTCGTTGATCCTCATACCATCGGTAGGCATCTTCAACATCCGCGGCGGCAGCAGGCCGGAAGATCGGTGGCTTCACCTAGACCGAGAGCGAATCTGTTGCAGGACCTGGTCCCAAGGAATGCCCTCAGGTCCCGAGCGTTCGAGATCGTCAAGTCGCCGATCAAGTTCCTCGCGCTGCGCGTTGGTCAGCGGAACAGTTTCCGGCGTCTCGTTGAGGCTGTCCCATAGTTCCTCAATCAGACGCAGACGCTCTTCAGGACTCATCTCGCCGATGTTTAGCGCGGACTTGCTCATCGATCTAAATATGCCACGTTAACAGTTTCTCTGCCACCGCCCGCCCGCTATCCCTTTGGCTAACTTGCCGATGACCTGCTGGCGTCGGCGTCCATCGCCTTGTTAGACGATTCAGCGGCGTGCGTCTGGCACGTCAAGACCCTGTGTGCGTAGGATCTGCCGGATTGCCTCGGGCCGTTCGAGCACCTCGCGATACACCCACGTGTAGTACCCGAAGGCCCCGAGTGTAGCGCGTGCCGTTGTCTCCCCGAGGACGTCACGCACGGCGTCAAACTCGAGGAGACAAACGACCAGGTGGAGGTACGTGCTGCGTCGGCCGTTGGCCCCTTCCGGAGCCGCCTCTGGAACCTTGGGATACAGACGTTCCAGTGCCGTAACCGCGGACGCCAACTTCGCCTGGTTCTGAACGAAAAACCAATGCAGTTGCTCATGAAGGAAGCTCGCTAGCTGCGCCGCGTCGTTGTCGAGGTACTGCGTATTCAGTGTGAGAACCGGGTGGCTGTGCGGAATCACCCGTGATTGGATTTGTACGGTCCGCGTGAACAGCCAGCGTGAGAGGTCATGGGTCGCCAGCAGGCGTTCCAGCTGCTCCCGTCCCCTTTGCTCCAAAGCAGTCCCAGAGGCCAGGCGGATCTCAAGCATGCCGGCCGGCGCCTCGGCACGAGCCGCACCCATCAGGTCGCTCGTCGCGAGCGTCGTCAATACGAGACAATAGTCAATGTGAGCAATGATCCCATCCTCGTGTGCCGTCTACGTGAAGCTAGCGGCCCGCCGAAGGCCGGCCCGCTTGAGCGCAAGGTTATGCGGTCCTGATCGATTACCCGCGCGTCCTTTCCAATACGTCAAACACTAGGTTAAGACACTCGTCAACTCTGTTGGTTATTCCAAAGGCGAATGGCGGTGTTCCGAGTGCGGGGTTAAAGCGACCGACGGTGAAGATCAAGGGGATGAGAATGCCTCTTTCTCGCATTTGCTTAAGGAACCTGATCCCTTCATCCTCCACCGCATCCCGCTCCATGTCTGATATCACAACGTGATAGGTATCGCTGGAAAGCGCGCGAAGCGCACCCTCGGAGGAAGTTTCAACCTGCACATCAAGACCGAGATCACGTAGGATTTCGATGACGTGGGACATCTCCGCAGGAATGTCGTTGACCAAGAGAAGGCGCGCACCTCGAATCACGGTCTCTATTCTTGCGGCTCGCCTGGCGACCTGCGAACGACCAGACTCCGTACTTACTGACTCGCGCGCAGGGATTCGCTCGAGCTCGTCTTTAACCTTTCTATACAGCAAGAAACGCCCAAGCGATGATGCAACTTTGAAGGCCAAGTCTTCCGGGGTAGTAAAGGAATCGGTAACGACGGTCTCTCGAAGGCGCTGGAGAAATTCACGAAGACGCGTTCGTCCTGGCTCCGTCTCGATGTGCTTCGGTGGCCACGGATACTCCTCGTCTACAACAAAGCAGAATGTCGGTTTGTTCTGCTCCTTTGCGACGTCGAACTCTTGCACCGTAATTGACTTCGACTGTCCAGAAGGTACGTATCCATATCGATGAGCATAGATGCCGATCAGCGCGTCGGAATCTGAGATTTCTTCGATGCAGGCCCTGGTTGCCTCAAGCGGTCTCGCGCCGAACACTTCCATACGAACGCCCTGCTGGCCGAGTCTCTCAATGGCCCGGGCAGCCGCCTCGCGGTGACCAATTAAGTCTTGATATGTTGAGCTAAGAAAGATCTTCATCGTCTCGGTCTAGGGCGCCGATCGCGCATCCGCATAACGCCGGAGTTCAGCGGCGGGCCGCGCAGCGGACCGTCCGCTGCAACCGGCTGTTAGGCGACGCGGTTGAATCATAAAACGTCCGGTCACGCCGTCTGGTCAACCACCTTCATTTGGTCTTCATTCATTCGCCCACCATGCACTTTGATTTGAGACAATGCTATGTCGAGTTCACGAAGATCCGCAGGCGTCAGCACGACATGGATCGCTCCCAAGTTCTCGTTCAGGTGATCGATGTTGCGTGTGCCGGGAATTGGAACAATGAACGGCTTTTGGGCGAGCAGCCAAGCCAGTGAGATTTGAGCCGGTGTTGCCTTCTTCTTCTCCGCCAGCCCCCTGAGCAACATCAACAATCGGCCAATTCGCGGCCAGGTTTTCTGGAGAGAAGCGGTCGAAGCCAGATCGCAAATCCGTTTTCGGGTCGAGCTTCGCGCCCGCCTCGATTCTTCCAGTCAGGTAGCCCATCCCAACTGGGCCCCACGGCACGAAGCCGATTCCCAGCTCCTCACAAGTGTCCAGCACGCCGTTCTTTTCCGGGTCTCTTTCCATCAGCGAGTATTCAGTCTGAACTGCGGTCACGGGTTGAACCGCATGTGCGCGGCGGATGGTGCTCGGCGCTCGCTTCCGAGAGGCCGAAGTGCAACACCTTCCCTTCCTTGATCAGTTCCTTAACCGCAGCGGCCACGTCTTCGATGGGCACTGTGGGATCGACCCGATGCTGGTAAAAGAGATCGATGCGATCCGTCCGGAGGCGCTTCAGCGAAGCTTCGACCACCTTCCTGATCTGCTCTGGCCGGCTATTGAGACCACCGCCTGAACCTTCAAGGTTGAAACCGAATTTGGTGGCGATGTGAACTTTGTCGCGGATCGGCGCAAGCGCTTCGCCGACTAGCTCCTCGCTGGTATAGGGGCCGTAAACCTCGGCGGTATCAAAGAACGTGACGCCCTTCTCATGGGCGGCGCGGATGACCTTGATGCCCTGGTCCCTGGGTGCGGGAGGGCCGTAGTTGGCGCTGATGCTCATGCACCCAGCTCCCACCTGCGAGACTTTCAGCTTTCCGAGTTGTCGTGTCTTCATTTCGTTTGTGCCTTTATTGTTTTCCATGGGCTGGCCCAACGATGCGCATGATGTCCCGACGGCCAGTCCTGCCCCGATCAGTGCAGTGTTCGCCAAGAAGTCGCGGCGACTGAGGACTCGGTGATCTTGAGTGTTCGAACCAAATGCGCGCTTATTTTTTCTCATGATTGTTTGTGCCCCTGAAAGTCGCCTAACGGGGTGGTTCAGCCGCCAGCGAGCGCAGCGAAGCGGGTCGGCTGGAACCACGGGTTAGGCCGCACTGAGCTGCACCTTGGACACTCTAGCGGTGATTACTGTCCGGCGAGTCGCGAGATTAGGCAGGAACGTAGGTCAACCTGATCACATCCTCGTCAATCCGGTCATGAGTCATGAGGCGGAGCGGCGGCCGGGGTCCGGCGAAATATGGTTTGCCGTGACCAAGCACGACGGGGTGCAGGTAGATTCGATACTCATCGATCAGGCCAAGTTCGGTGAGGCTGCGCGCCAAGTCCGGGCCAGCAACTTCGATCTCCCCGTCGCGCTCGGCCTTCAACTCGCGGATCGCGCCCTCAAGATCATCCTCAACAAGCCTGGCGTTGGGGCCGACCGACTTCAACGAGCGCGAGACGACCCATTTCGGCTGGGTCCGCCACGCCGCCGCGAAGGCGTGTTCCTCTGCATTCCATTCAGGATGATCGTCGTCCCAGTACCGCATGATCTCATACATCTGGCGACCGTAGACACTGCCCGCCTGCCCCTGAGCCTCCTCGATGAAGTGGCGGAAGAGCGTGGGGCTTGGCGCAAACGCCATATGGTCGACGTAGCCGTCCAGGGACTGGTTCATTCCGAACACGAGCTTAGCCATGTCACTCCCTTTCCTCGCACGGCACATCCGCGCGGTTTTGAGGCGGCGCGGCGAGCGCCGTCCGCTGCAACCGGTTGTTAGGCGTCATTGTGCCCTTGGCGCCGGAGTACAACATGGGTGGCTTTCTCCGACGCAACGAACTGAACGCATTCGTATCCCAGAGCGCGCACGTCAATCCCCTCGAACAGTCGCTCTCCCCGCCCAGCAGGACCGGCGAGATAGCGACGTGCAGCTCATCGATGAGGCCCGTACGAAGATATTGCTGGATAGTGTTAGGTCCGCCGCCAATGCGCACATCCATTCCGTTGGCTGCGTCGCGCGCCCGGTCAAGCGCCTCGTGAATACCGCCCGTGACGAAGTAGAATGTCGTTCCGCCTTCCATCTGGATGGGCGGGCGCGCGTGATGAGTCAAGATGAAAGTTGGAACGTGATAGGGTGGGTTGTCCCCCCACCAGCCTTTCCAGTTCATGTCGGGCCAGGAACCGCGAATCGGTCCGAACATGTTTCTTCCGAGAATCCAGGCGCCAACATTCTTGAAGCCCCGCGCAGCGAAGTCGTCATCGATCCCCGTTGTGCCACCGTCGGCGCCAAATAGGGTCCGTTGGAGCGTGCGTGTCGGGACTAACCACTGGTGCAAATCTGTCCCGCCCACGCCGAGCGGATTCCTGATGTCCTGATTCGGACCAGCTCCGTATCCGTCAAGCGAGATGGTAAAGCCCTCAACTCGGACGCGTGTCATTTTCATGCCTTCCTTTCGATTGACGCCTAACGATCTGGCGATAACCCGCGCCGATTACAACCACGATATCGCCGCAGCACGCGTCGTCGATTCTGCGGCAGCGCCGGGTTCATCGCCGTGTTATGCCGTCTTGTGGCGCGGTCGTTTTCGGTGTCTTACTGATGGGTGCGTTCCCAAGCCTTTTGCTCTTCGCGGCCTTGCCAGATGATTTCACGTGAAAATTCTCCCGTTCCGATCCAGAAAAGGGACGGCTTTAGCTGCGCGTATTCGAGAAAATACTTCAACGCCTCGGCCGCTAATTCTTCCGAGACGAACAACTCGCGGGGCCAGCGTTCAAGAGCCTGGCCACCGAGGTTGATTTCAACACTTGGGGAAGAAAAATCATTTCTGTTCACGAGGAAATGACCAAGCGAATGGTCGTTCTCAAAACACTGGACATTATAACCTTCGCTGTCATGCCAACTGATATGAGCGCGAGGAAATTCGCCATGCGCAGGACAGATGTATGCTTCATCCCAAGGAGCGGCGGATCGCACACGCGTTAGAACATCGGATGCTGTTGGGGTGAAAACCTCGGCTTCACCTGAGATCAATGAGAGCCGAAAAATGAACTGACGATTCTCGCTCATGGTTCTTATGACGTCTAACGTATGGCTCAGTGGCCGCCGGCAATACGCAACTAAGGCGTGTTACGCCGCTTACTTCTCACAATCGCTGCGCTTCCGGCGGTCCATCTGAAGCCGGATGTTATCCGATCTTGCGGGGGTCGATGCAAGACGTTAAGCGACGGATCTAACAGTCACGAGATCGCTTTCTTGAACCGGTCTCACGTCATCGACGTTGAGTGTGACCAGCGCCTGAGTTTTGCCGGATGCGGTTACAAACTCAACCTCCAACCCATCGGGCTCGTACACTTCCACGATAGCTCCCAAATCTCCGGCGCGAAGGCCATGCTGGGGCAGGTTTCGGTCAAGAACTACTGTATCGAGAAGTTTGTACTTCATTCCGTTTCTCCCGGGAAAGCAGTTACGAACTGAGGAACATTACTTTCAAATCGTACAATCCAAACGGTCAACACCCTAGCGGATCTCCCTGAGGGACCATTTTGATCAAGCATCAACCGTAATTTCTCCGCGCAAGTACTCGACAGCTTGTCCTGCGATCAAAACGCGATCACCGCGCAACGCGCAACGAAGGTCGCCGCCGCGAGCTGAAAGCTGCTTTGCAACCAGCTCGGAGCGGCCAAGGCGCGCCGCCCAATACGGCACGAGCGTGCAATTCGCAGACCCGGTTACAGGATCCTCGGGGATTCCTTGGCGCGGCGCGAAAAACCGATAAACGTAGTCCACCGCTCCACCGGGCGCGGAGATGATGACCGCAAAGGCATCGAGAGAAGCGATGCGCCCGAAATCCGGGCGAAAGTCGTGTATTTGTGACTCCGACTCGTAGATCGCAAGCAAGTCGCGCGCTCGATATAACTCTCTGGGGCGAATGCCCAAGGCCGCAACAACGGTATCTTCTATCTCCACTGGTTTCCCGGGACGGGAAGGAAAATCCATGCTGAGAAGATCGCCATCCCGAGTAACCGTGAGATTTCCGCTGCGCGTGCTGAATGTAAGGCGTTTCGCCGAGGGCAAGGTATGCCGGAAGAGCACGTCTGCGGTCGCCAAGGTTGCATGTCCACACAGATCGACCTCCACCGTTGGTGTGAACCACCGTAGCGGCATGATCTCCCCATGCGGGATCACAAATGCGGTTTCGGCGAGATTGTTCTCCGCGGCGATCGCCCTGAGTGCGTCGTCAGGCAGCCAGGCATCCAGCAGCACCACTGCCGCGGGATTCCCGCCGAACATTCGACCCGTAAAGGCATCCATCTGGTAGAGCGGTAGCTTCATTGCGGTCGTTTTTTGCCAGCTAAAGGTTGAGCTGAGCGCCGCGGCTGCAGCGGTATGGGCTTGGCACTTTATCGTCCACGCGTGCGCTCCCGCGAGGTGTTAAGGCGGCACGAATTCGCATACGAAGCGCAACACGGCGAAGTCACTGTGGCGGCCCTATGGAAGGAATTGCTACCGTCTCGGCTCATACCGCATCGCGACCGCCCCCGAGCCGAAGCTCCAACCGGCTTACGAGCTTCAAGTCGACACGCTTCGATAGCCCTGCGAACAACGTCGGCCCATGGCCCGCTAGGCTGGGGTGGACCACGGAACTCGTACTCATCGATCAATCCCAGCTCCGCCAACGCCAGCGGGAGCTTCACGCCTCCGTACGAACAGTCCCTTACCCGACTCCCGCTTGAGCTGCTGAACAGCCTTCCCCAGATCCCCGCGCACGAGCTCCGCGTTCCAATCGACCTGGTCCAGGGTGCTCGACACGACGTACTTCTTTGCCGCGTCGATCGTGGCCGGCGAAGGGTTCCATCCAATCAGGCCTCGCTCCCGTGCACGTCGGCGACCGGAAGGCTGCCTCCATCATTTCATAAGTCACCCGGCCAAACAGGAGGGCATCGGCCCGGTCGAGGTTCTCGACCGCGTGACGATGCAACTCTTCGTCCGCGACCACGGCACGATGATCGCAGCACCCGTCCAATGTGACGTTGATGGAATACCGAAGGGGTCGCATTACGGTAGCAGGGACTGCCGTAATCGGCGGCCTAACGTTGTGCCGCTGAGTGATCTTCTCAGATTCGCTCAAGCGGCGGGTTATCTCAATGGGAACATTCACGCCAGGACGTTCAAGGTAGCCGCTGCTCTCCGGAAGCGGCTTGTCGAAGGTCCAAATTGCGCACCTTGTGAGTAACGTCGAAGCGAGAAGATGAGCATCCACCCAACCGATACCACGTCCGTACAAACGCCGCGCGTCTATGAAGCTTATGACTTCTTCGTGTTCGAGCAAATGCGCTTCGGGCAAGGCTTTCAGCATGGTGAGAATCTCGCCTCGCTTCTGCAGCGTTCCGCAAGCCAATTCGCCGATAACAAACGGATGGCAAAGGACTTGTTCGTCAAGTAGCAGACCTCTTAGACGATCATTTCCCGCTCGGAGATGCTCGATCCAGACCGAGGTGTCGACGAGAATCATGCAAAGCGGCGAGGTCGACGTCTCCGAATACTGCGAAGCCGTCTCTCAGTACCTCCGAGATTGGCCAAACGGCGGGCACTCTCTTTGGCGATGAGCGCCTCAAGCCCCAAGCGTACCAAGGAAGTCTTTTCCTTGACACCAGTCAGCTTGGCGGCGTCCTGTAGGAGAGAATCATCAATGTTGAGTGTTGTTCTCATATGCAATTAGGATGCCCAAATGATGCATACGGGTCAAGTGTCGGAAAGATAACGCGATGCCGCTGAGCCGGAATCGGCTCGAAGCGGCGGGTTAGGCCGTTTGCTGTTCGAGAACATTGAATGCTTTCACAACGCTTGCGAGTGGCGGAAGCAACTCTTCGTCAGGAGGATCGTCTTTGTGCTTCACGGCTTTCCACCGTTCATTCGCCTCATCCGCGGCTGCAGCGAACGCCGCCAGTGCCTGGTCGGACGTTGCACGTGCATACTCAGAAAGTGTAGCGGCGATCTCGCCGAGCGTTGCCTTCGCGCGAACCTTGAGGCCTATATCTTTCGTGGCGAGACGGAAAGCCTCTTTCTCAAGCTCCTTGGCCACTCTGCCGAAAATGCCTGAGCGGTGCGACCCGAATGTTGAGGGTGCCCGATCAAGTGTATCCTCGGCGTAGATTCTTCGCGTATTTCTCTGGATGACCTCGGCCGCCGCGATGTATTTCTCTGGGCTGCCACCGTAAGGATCTTCAAGATTGATGTATGATGTGCGAGTTATCGGCGGGATCCTAAGATTTTCCGCTGCGAAAGGACGAAATATTACTACCACGTCGACGGACGCGAGATTAACAGACTGGATGTCGACAACCGAATGATTTGAAATATCGATTCCGAACGTTCGCATTGCACTGATAGCATTTCTCGCTGCAGGCGCCCCCCCTCCGCTTCTGTCCCGGCACTGCTGATCTGATGATTCGCACCAAAAATCCTGCGCGCGAATCCTGCGGCCATGGGGCTGCGGCACGTGTTTCCTGAGCAGACAAACAGAAGTCGAGTCATTCTGATTTTCAGATTTCTATCGGCCTAACGCCTGAATTAAGCTGACCCGCGAAGCGGGTTCGGATTGAATGAATTGTTATGCGGCAATTGCCTGGGTTTCACAGAACTTGCCCGATGTCGGACCTGTTCAGGGCGGAATCCCTCAGGACTTCGCTTTCTTCGAAGGTTTCGACTTGCCAGAACTGTTGAGGGCGACCGCTTGGCGAACGAGCGCCTTGAAGGCGGACTCGTCAACTTCTTCTCCTTCGTGGATGTCGATCGCGCGGCGTACGTTTCCGTCGAGACTCGAGTTGAAGAGACGGGCCGGATCCTTCAGAGACGCGCCCTTGGCGAAGGTGAGCTTCACGACCTTCTTGTAGGATTCGCCGGTGCAGATGATGCCGTCGTGCGACCAGACCGGAGTGCCCATCCACTTCCACTCCTCGACGACGTCCGGGTCTGCTTCCTTGATGAGCTTGCGCATTCTGCCGAGGGTTTCCCCGCGCCAGTCCCCGAGTTCGGCGATTCTTTTCGAGATGAGCTCCGATGCCGACTGGCCTTGGCTCGCGCCCGACTTTTTCATGTTCTCATCCTAGAAGTTCCAGATATATTTCATTTGCAAGACAGTGGAGGATAGTCATGTAAGACTTTAGAACGACGTCGCATAACGCCGCCCATCACGCGCGTGCGTCTTCGCACGTCGCGTGGATGGGCTTGTTGGGGTCAGCTCGATCCACGTTGAGTCACTCATGTTCTGTCGCTCTGACCACCAACGCCGGCAGTCGTCCGCTCTTTGGAAGATGCAGGATCCTAAACTTGAACTCTGAGAATTCCGCGAGGGATCATTGGTCGTCTCCACGTCCGTCACTGCAGAATCACCACATACGAAAGCTGGTCCATGCTGACAAAGTTGTGAGTATGTAGGATCGAAATAGCAGAAGGCCGTGCTGCGCAGGTCTGGCTCTTTAGCAAGCATCATGTTCTCACCGGATTGAAACGTCCGTCGCGCTGCCTCTGGGAATTGAGAAGGCGAGAAGCTTGTTGCCAACACTCAATCGGCTGCTCGCCGTATTGGCGATCTCCCTTGCGAAGGCATGCATGGCCGGTTTCGGGCCAATTCCACGCTTCAAGAGGCGACGGAAGCGTCTAGTGCTTTCCGCGATCAGCAGGGAGCGATTGGCCGATGACCCGGCTCGCGTATAGCTCATTTGGCCTCAGCCGGCGTTCGAATACATGAAGAGTTTCACCTGGCGATGAACGTCGCCCTCCTTCAAGATCATTCATGTTCGTCACTAGCAGAAAGTGCGGCTGTAATGGCTCTGTGGTCGTTTGGCGCCAGCCCGCTATTAGGAATGTGAGTTCTAGTGGAAATGGCGCTCCTTTGATGGCTCGAGCTCCGTCGTTCTCGCAAGTACCTGTGCAGCAACGTACGGACTCCGGCAGTTGCTTTCTGCCAGCCGTACTGCAATCCACTCGTGAGTCGAGGCGCCTTCGGGTTCCGAAAAACCCGTATAGGCTATTCCCCAGACACCACATACCGAGACTAACTTGCACGTATGATCATCAGAGGCTCTAACCTTTACGTGGACCGCTCACGAACGTGAGCTGTCTATCCGAGACAACGAGTACGGTTCCCTGCGTGAGAGCGGCGAGAATTTGCGTCATGTGGCACCTAGCCCTTGACGGCCTAACAAATCAGGCTGAGAGGGCGAGACCAGCGAGCGCAGCGACCGGGTCGAAGATCCTTCTCAAGCCGATTGTTAGGCGTATTACGGAAGCCGAATGATGGTTTCATTGTATCTCTGCATAGCTCGCATGGAGATCGGCAACTTGCAGCCAGACGAATAAGCTCCTGCTTGACTGATTCAAATGCTGGATGTGGTAATCGGGGATCTAGGACCACTTCATCAAGCACTGCTTCGTGATCGAAATCTACATTCACAACGCCCCCGGCGCCCATGTCGCCTTCGACGTCGTCAATTAGCAGACGTACCTCTTTTTCGTGCTCGAATTCGCGTCTCTTGATGCAACAGAATACTTGAGCAAAGTTTTGCGACTGGCCGCCAAAGCTCAGGTCCATAAAGGAAGTGGTGGCTAAAAGCTGTTCATGATCAACCCCCGCTCCAGATATCTTACAACGCCAATAAAGTATTTTAGGTCGCGGAATTTATCAGCGCGATTGTATATGGCCGCAAACAATTTTCTAATGGTCGTTGCGTCTCGGAAACCATCCTTGTTTGGACTATAGATCCTCCACACGGCAGGTGTCACGATTCATCGTCCAGCACTGACCATACCAACTTGAGGCGATGGTGCAATGCTAACCAATTTTCCAGTTGGGGTCTTTGCCTTGCACTTGAGAAAGAAATTTTCAAACGGATGTCCTACTTGGACGGATGGACGAGCCCGTTTTTGTTGCTTCGGAGAAGGTCCTTGAACCGACGGATCGGGAACACCCGATAGAATGCGCGCGTCCGAATCGTTTACATCTATGCCATTCTCTTCCATACGACTTCGTTCGACGGCGATGCAGATACGCCTAACGTTTGAGCTAAGCCGCCGGAGGAGGCCGCAGGGCGGTACCGGCCGGCTTGAGCGAGGGGTTAGAAGACATTTTTGGTCAGCCAGTCTGCACCTTGGATCAATTCGTCGACTTGCTCACGTGTTGGCTCCTAACATCCTTCTTGTGTGAGCACAGATTTCGAAGATCAGCGAGGAAACGAAATCTTTCGCCAAGCTGTGTCAATAACGGAAGCCGCCTTCAGCGGGTCATTCAGATCGGCCGATCGTTGGATTTTTCTAAACTTTCACGCCTTTGGAGTCCGCTACTTTCTGCAGGTGACCCTCAATGACGACACCGACTAGCGCACCCGCTGCGCGGAGGCTCACGTAGGAAGCTGGATGCGACAACTAGCTCACTATCGTGGAGTACTCTCTGGCTCGTCTGGTGTTGTGGTGCACAGGATCGACGCGCTCGGCAATTGCCTTGATGATGGCGGGCTCAACGAAGTAGTATATGAGGGTTCTCTCGTCCTGTCGAAATCCGGGTGCTGGAACTTGTGCGGGTCGAGCTCTTGAAGAAGTCATGAACCAGAAGGTTCCGTAGCCGATACGCCTTCGCTTGGGATCGATCTGCGTAGTACGCCTTGAACTCCGCAAGACGGTCCGGTGCAAGCGATGCAACGGCCTTCAGTGCCTTTGTGTACCAGCATGGTATCCTATTGGAACGCTTGGCTACGCTTCTTCTGGAACGCGACGGCAAGCTTAGCGCCGCTGTCGTACAGGTCATCGGTCTCTTTGCGAATGAGATCTCGTTTTGCGTACATACGTCTTCTAACTATTAAGTGAGCGATTTAGACTGCGCCAGTATTGGCCGCCTATTCCAAACAACTCCGTTGATGATAAACGACAACATTGCGAACTGTATCGCTTACTTCCTGCATGAAAGTCAAGATTTCTCATTCCGGCAATTGCCGCCAGGTTGGCCGCTTATCCAGGCTGAAAGTCGTCGTTTCAACTTT
This sequence comes from uncultured delta proteobacterium, assembly GCA_963847445.1. Lineage (GTDB taxonomy): Bacteria > Desulfobacterota > Binatia > UBA9968 > UBA9968 > DP-20. Next base: position 274,200 of record CAWJZV010000030.1, read on the forward strand.
TCAAAAGTCGGTCTGCCGGGCTTTGAACGCCTCTGCCGCCGCGATTCAAAACATGCGTGTAGATCAATCGTCGTGCTGACATCGCGACGCGCGGACAGGCTTCCGCCAGGAGCGCATGGAAGCGTTCAAAACGTTCAAGTTGTTCAAGTCATTCCGATGGAAACGGTTCCAAAAGTTCCAGGCGTTCCAACGGTTCTAGCCAATCTGGAATTAAAAGCGGTTCAAAACGTTCAAATTGTTCAAGTCGTTCAAAACGTTGCGGATCGGATTTAAGGTGTCGTACTTTTTGATTTGTTCGATGCCGTATACTTTGGGCCTTTCAACGAACTGCGCTTTAGGTAGTCGATCAGGTTGCTGATCATAATGGATAGGCGACGAAACGATTGGCTGGCAGCGTCACAATCTTTCTGCGCGACATAGGATTGATCCAGGGCTACGTAAAGGTGCGAGCGCACTTCCCCGCACGAGGCTTTGGCGACATAGAGAAATTGAATAAATTCTTGGTTTCCGCCGCGTTCGAATCCTTCGGCGATGTTCGACAGGATCGACACTGCGGCCCGCCTGATTTGATCCCGCAACGCGAAGTCCTTGGCAAAACCACCATCCTTCGTCATTCGATAAATCGCTTTCGTAAGCAGTCGCGCATCTTTCCAAATCTCAAGGTCTTCAAAATTCTTCACTTCCATCGTCTCCTCCTCTTTAACGACTTGAACGTTTTGAACGACTTGAACGATTGGAACCCTTAGAATTTTCTTAAGCAGCCCGACAATTTTTCCGGCGATGCGGAACTCGCCTTCGGCGACGACGATCGGCGCGTACTTGTCATTTTCCGCTTTGAGCGTGACCACGCCGTCTTTTTTGTAGAACCGCTTGAGCGTCGCTTCGCCGTCGATCAGGGCGCAGACGATCTCGCCGTTCTCCGCCGTGGTCTGCTGCTTGACGATCACCCGGTCGCCGTCGATGATGCCGGCGCCGATCATGCTGTCGCCTTGGACTTGCAGGGCGAACTGTTTACCGCCGCCCATGTCGCTGGGAATCGCTAAGAACCCTTCGGTATTTTCCTCGCTCAAAAACGGCTTGCCGGCGGCGACCCGGCCGAGAATCGGCACTTCACGGGTGACGTTGATGACCGCCTTGCCGAGAGCATTGACGACTTCGATGGCGCGCTTGCCGACCCGGCGGATATAGCCCTTTTTTTCCAGCGCTTTCAGATGATCGGATACCCCGTTGGTCGAGGCGATCTTAAACTGCCGGCCGATCTCATGGATCGACGGCGCAAAGCCCTGCTCGCGAATACTCTTCAAGAGAAAATCGTAGATCGCCTTTTGCCGGTCGGTCAGCGCGGGAAGCATGAAAGCTATATACTGAAAATATTTTCAGTAGTCAAGGCGCGGCAAAATTACGGCTGGTTCAAGCCGTTCCAGCCGTTCAAATCGTTCAAGCCGTTGAACTCAAACCGGTTCAAACCGTTCCGGAAACGATTTGAACGACTTGAACGTTTTGAACTATTTGAACGGTCTAACGCGCCCGGCGCGTTAGACTTTTTTGCGTTGATGCGTCAGATAGTCGACGAGCATGTACTCGCCCAAGCGGTCGGGGCGGCTGTAGAAGGCGCGGCCTTTGTTGATGCGGGTGAGATCGTCGACGAAGCCGCGCAGCACCGGGCTGTCGTCGAGCATGAAGGTGTTGATGGTGATGCCTTTGCGGGTGATGCGCTCGGCTTCTTTCAAAGTCTCTTCGGCGGCGCGCTGGCTGATGCCGCCGAAGCTGAGCGGCCATTCGCAGTAAAGCCGTCCGTCGCGGCAGTAAGCCGTCGGCTGGCCGTCGGTGATGACGATGATCTGCTGGTTGGCGCTCGGTTTGCGGTCGAGCATGGTCGACGCCAGGTGCAAGCCATCCTGTAAGTTGGTGAACGGATCGCCCATGTTCCAGGTCGCCTGCGGCAAGTCCTTGGCTTTGAGTTCGACGGCGCGGGTAAAGAAACCGACGATGCCGAAGTAATCGCGCGGGTACAGCGCGCGCACCAGACTCTCCATCGCCAGGGCGACTTTTTTCGCCGCGGCGAAGCGCCCTTCCCAGCTCATCGACCAACTCATGTCCAACAACAGCACGGTGGCGGCGCGGGTATTGAGCTCGGTTTCGTAAACCGAAAAGTCCTTGGGCCCGATCCGCACCGGCACGCCGCCGCCGCGCACCAGCGCGTTCTTCAAGGTCTGGATCATGTTGATATGCAGCGGATCGCCCTGCACATAGGGTTTGTTGCTTTCGAGAACAACTTCTTGGCTGCCGCGGTTGCGCGTCGAGTGGCGGCCCATGCCGTCGCGGCGCAATTGTTGATAAATATCGCGCAGCGCCAACTGGCCGATGCGGCGCACGCCCTTGGGCGTCAACTCGAAGCGATCGCCGCTCTCGAGCACGTAGCCGCCCTCTTCGAGCAGCGACTGCATGCGCATGATGCCTTCGAAGTCCTGCTTGGGATCGCCGCCGAGAAGTTTTTCCAACAACTCCTTGTCGACGTCCTTCAACTGCATGCTCGACAGCTGGGACTCGAGCTTGCGCAGATCCTCCATGCGCTCCATCAGCTCCTGCGACTGCTGGAAATCCATCGGCGTTTGGCCGCGAAATAAGCTGCCCTCGCGGCGCAGCCAGTTCTCCAGCTTGCGGATCTGCTCGAGCTGCATCAGCAGCTGCTCGAAGTCTTTTTCGGCGTTGGAATTTTCGAACCGGTAGGAAGTGAGCTTGTCGACCGCCTCGCTGGTCTTGCCCGGCAAGTCGTTCAAGAACTGTTTCTTTTCCTGCACATCTTGGCCTGACTCGTCCATCTGCTCGAGCGTCTGCTGCTCTTGGTCGACCACCGAATCGAGCTTCTCCTGGACCTCGTCCATGGCCGATTGCAGCTTGTACTCGTCGTAGAGCTTGCGCATCTCGCGCGCCACTTGCGACAACAGATCTTCGATGCCCTTGGTCTGCTTTTCGCCCTGCTTGAGCCCCTTCTGCATCAGCCGGCGCATCGCCTGCTGCAGATCGCCGGTGTCGTTCATGTTCTCGTTCAACTGATCGAACACCGACTCCGGGTCCAGCGAGTCTCCGCCGCTGGCGACCCAGCGGCTATAGCGGATATGCACCATGGGTTATCTTTCGAGCGCTCGGTTTGGCTGCGATAGTCCTGCGCCTACTTGCCGTAGGTCACCCGGCCGCCTTCCATTTCCTTGTTGAGCTTTTGATGGAGATGCAATCCTTCAAGGACGAACTCGGTGGCCGATGCCATCAGCGCCGGCGATTCTTGGATGCCCAAGGTTTTGATCGCTTCTTTGAGTCCGGGGATCTCCTTGATGCCTTCGAGATAATCCGGCGAGGCCATCTGGTCGGAGACCTCGACGCCCCAGCCGGAATTGAAATACTCGATCACTTTCTGCAACGAGTTGAGACTGAAATGCTGGTCGAAGACTTTGACGATGGAGCGGTTGACCAATTTCTCGACCAACTCGTCTTCCTTCTTCTCTTCGCCGACATATTCCATCTCGATCTTACCCGCGGTGGACGCCATCAGGGCATGCAGGTCGCTGACCCGCGGCACGATGTCGTTTTCCTTGCAGCGCAGCGCGCGCTTCTCGGCGTTGCTGATCAGGCTCTCATAGTTATTGATGGTGACGCGCACGCTGACGCCGGATGACTGGTTGATCTCGTTGGACTTGCGCGCTTCGAAGGTCAGGTTGCCGAGGATCTCCTTCATGAAGTGCGGCACTTCGACCTTGCGGCTGCGGCTGTCGGTCCACACCGCTTCTTGCTCCATGATGCTGATTTCGTCTTCGAGCTTTTTCGGATAGTGGGTGCGAATTTGCACGTCGAAGCGGTCTTTGAGCGGCGTAATGATCCGGCCGCGGCTGGTGTAGTCTTCCGGGTTGGCGCTGGCGACGATGATGACGTCGAGGGGCAGGCGAATCTTGTAGCCTTTGATCTGGACGTCTTTCTCTTCCATCAAGTTGAACAGACCGACTTGAACTTTCTCGGTCAAATCCGGCAGCTCGTTGATGGCGAAGATACCGCGGTTGGTGCGCGGCACCAGGCCGTAGTGGATGGTTTCCTCATCGGCGAGATAACGGCCTTCGGCGACTTTGATCGGATCGATCTCGCCGACCAGATCGGCGATCGAGACATCCGGCGTGGCGAGCTTTTCACCGTAGCGCTGGTCGCGGTCGATCCAGCGAAGCGGCAGGGCATCGCCCAACTCCGCCGCCTTTTTGCGGCAGCCGCTGCAGATCGGCGCCATCGGACTGTCGTTGATTTCACAACCATCGACGATCGGTATGCGCTCATCGAGCAGACTCAGCAGGCCGCGGATGATGCGCGATTTGCCCTGGCCGCGTTCGCCCAAAAACACCATGTGATGGCCGGACAAAATCGCGTTTTCGATTTCCGGGATGACCGTATCCTCGTAACCGACGATTCCCGGCAGGATGCGCTCGCCGCTTTCCAGGTGGCGCACTAAGTTTTTGCGCATCTCGTCGCGCACAGACAACACCGCAACCCCGCTTTTTTTCAGTTCCCCTAATGTTTTTGCCTCACTCACTTGACTTGGCCTCCCCTCGGAAGAGTTGTTGTTGACGGTTCCTCTTTGCTGCTTGGCAATGCCAAGCTACCACGTCGCTCTGACACACTTAAACCCTAAGATTGTGAAAATGCGGCTGCAGCCGGTCGTAACTGTCGGCCAAGTGCTGCGGCATCACCCGAGTTTCGCCGATGACCGGCATGAAATTAGTATCGCCTTCCCAGCGCGGCACGATATGCCAGTGCAGATGGTCTTCGATACCCGCGCCGGCGCACTTGCCAAGATTCATCCCGACATTGACGCCGCCGGGGCTTAATACTGTTTTGACGATCTCGACGGCGCGGCGCAAAACCTCGCTCAGATCGCTATATTCTTCCGGCGCTAAACTGGCCAGGCTATTCTCATGATGCTTGGGTGCGATCAGCAGATGGCCGTTGTTGTAGGGATACTTGTTCATCATAACGACCGCGTGGCGGCTATGCGTCAGCACCAAAGCCGCTTTCAAGTCTTCCTGCCGATACATGGTGCAAAAAATGCAGCCCGGCTCCTTGGCGCCGTCATCGATATAAGCCATGCGCCAGGGCGCCCAGAGCTGTTGCATCAATCTTCTCCGTCGATCTCTGGATCATAAGGTTTGCCGTCGACCCGTAAACGCAATTCTTTGCCGACTTTAAAAAACGGCACGCGCTTGGCGGCCACCGATACCAAGGCGCCGCTCTTGGGATTGCGCCCCTGGCGGGCGCGGCGGTTTTTGACGACGAAACTACCGAAGCCACGGATTTCGATGCGGTCGCCGCCCGCTAAGGCGTCGACCATGGAATCGAAGATGGCATTGATAATAACCTCCGAATCCCGCCGTGAGAGATGAGGGAAACGCTTATTCACCTCATCGATCAAGTCTCTTTTGGTCATAACATCACCCTCACAACAGCTTTTTTATTTTTTTAAGATCGGTGCCGGCAACCGCGCTCACTGCAACATCGACAGCGACCATTCATAACGCAGCCAACCGCGCTCGGAGGCAGGCAAGCGCACGCCGAAGATTCCCATGGATAGCCGGTCCCACCAGCGTTCCCGTTCCGGGCGGGAATAGTAAACCGCCGGCTCGCCGTCCAGGCCGGCCTGCTTTGCGGCTAGTTCGATGGCATCCTCCAGGGTGCCGAATTGATCGACCAAACCGAGTTCCTTCGCTTGCGCGCCGGAATAGATCCGGCCATCGGCGAGCTTGCGAACGCGGGCTTCGTCCATGCCGCGCCCGTTGGCGACCGCGGTGACGAATTGACTATGCACGTTGTCGACCAGCGCTTGCAGGATCTCGCGCCCTTCTTGTGACAAAGGTTGAAACGGCGAACCGATGTCTTTATTGGCGCCGCTTTTGATATTGACTCCCTTGACGCCGATTTTTTTCATCAGCTCTTCGAAGTTGCTGAGCTGCATGATGACGCCGATGGAACCGGTCATGGTGCCTGGATTGGCCAAGATCTTATCGCAGGCGCTGGCGATGTAATAACCGCCGGACGCCGCGACGTTGCCCATGGATGCGATACAGGGCTTTTTCTTTTTGGTTCTTTGAATTTCCTCGAAGATCTCCTGGGTCGGCGCCACCGCGCCGCCCGGACTGTCGATGCGCACCACCACCGCTTTGATCCACGGCGTCTGGCGAAAGCGCCGGAGCTCGGCGAGCACGGAGCGCGAATCGTCGATCGCCCCTTCGACTTGCAGTACCCCGACACCGTCGCCGGAAAATAGCGACAAAACCTTGGAATCGCCGCCGCTCAGGTAGGCGTAGAAAAACGTCCCACAAAACACCACCAATATGAATACGAACAAAATCCCCAGTCCGCGCAGGATCGAGTGCTTGGTCGTCAGTGTTGCCATGACTGCGTCCGCGGCCACGCTTAGTTGCGGCCCTTGCGCCCGCGCGCGCTGTCATCGTCGCGGTCCAACCGCAGTTCATCGCCCAACAGCGATTCGAAGGAAAACCGGCCGCCCTCTTTTTCGCGCTTGAGATAATTCTCCATCTCCTGGCGCTCTTCGGAGCGGCGCAGGGCACGCACGCTGAGACCGATCTTGCGGTCGTTGAGATCGATGCTGACGACTTCGGCTTCGACCTCGTCGCCGACTTTGTACAAGCTCGACGGCTTATCGACCCGCTCGGTGCTCAGTTGCGAGACATGAATCAACCCTTCGACGCCCTCGTCGATGCGGACAAACACGCCGAAGTCCGGCACGCTGGTCACCTGGCCTTTGAGCTTGGAGCCGACCGGGATATTTGTCGGCCACGGCTTTCCAGGGATCCGGAGCGATCTGCTTGATGCCGAGCGAGAATCGTTCGTTTTCGACATTGACACCCAACACCTTGGCCTCGACGATGTCGCCCTTCTTATAGAGTTCGGATGGATGCTTGACCTTCTTGGTCCAGTGCAGATCAGAGATATGGACCAAACCGTCGATGCCTTCCTCGATGCCGACAAAGATACCGAAATCGGTGATGTTGCGCACCGGGCCGCTGACCACGGTGCCGACCGGGTATTTATCCCTCGCCGCTTCCCAGGGATTGGCCATCACTTGCTTCAAGCCCAGGGAGATCCGCCGGTGGCCGGGATCGACATTGAGGACCACGACTTCGACTTGCTGATTGACCTGCAGGAGCTTCGACGGATGGGTGACTTTGCGCGTCCAGGACATCTCGGAGATATGAATCAATCCTTCGATGCCGCTTTCTAATTCGACGAAGGCGCCGTAGTCCATGATGCTGATGACTTTACCTTGCACCCTGGTGCCGATGCGGTATTTCTCCGCCACGGTTTGCCAGGGGTCGGGGGTGAGCTGCTTCATGCCGAGGGAGATACGCTCCTTTTCGGTATCGAACTTGAGCACCACCACCTTGACGGTTTCGCCCACCTGAACGATCTCCGAAGGATGGCTGATCCGTCCCCAGGACATATCGCTGATATGCAGGATGCCGTCGATGCCGCCGAGATCGACGAAGGCGCCGTAGCCGGTGATGTTCTTGATGATACCCTCAAGGATCACGCCCTCCTCGAGAACTTTGAGGATCTCCTGCTTGAGCTCGCCACGTTCCTTCTCCAAGAGCTCGCGCCGCGACAACACGACGTTGCCGCGCATGCGGTTGAATTTCAAAATCGCGAAGCGGTCCCGGGTGCCGATGAAGCGGTCGAGATTGCGATTGGGCCGAATGTCGACATGGGATCCCGGTAGGAATGCCGCGATGCCGATATCGACCTTGAAGCCGCCCTTGACCTTGCCGACGATCAAACCTTCGACGCCTTGGCCTTCATTGAATGCCTTTTCGATTTCATCCCAGACTTTGAGATTCTCGGCGCGCAAGCGCGACAGTTGAATGCCGCCGCTCTCGTTCTCCGAGGAGTCGAAATAGACATCGACATCGTCGCCGACCTTGGCGCTGACGTTGCCTTGGCGGTCGGTGAACTCGTGGATCGGAATTTGCCCCTCGGACTTGTAACCGACATCGATCAAAACATGAGTCGCCGTAATGCCCACCACCCGTCCTTTGACGATACCGCCGGGCTTGACCGTGCGCAGGCTCTCTTCAAACATCGCTTCGAATTCACTGGCGCCGCCTGCCGCTGCGCCTGGTTTTTGTTGTTCCTGTTCAGCCATGAAAACTAACTCCGATCTATATTAATTTACTTTTGCTTGGTTTTTTACTTGATTGAGCACCATCGCCGCCACTTGCTCGGCATCGATAGACGACGAGTCGACCAGCAACGCGTCGTCGGCCTTGCACAACGGCGCGATATCGCGCTCGCTATCGCGTTTGTCGCGCTCCTCGATCTCGCGCAAGGTTACTTGTAAATCCACTGGCCGGCCGGCGGCCTTGAGTTCTTCGTAACGACGCCGCGCCCGCTCCCCCGCCGAAGCATCGAGATATATTTTTACCTGGCCTGGGGGAAAATCACTGTGCCGATATCGCGCCCTTCGGCCACCACGCTGCCGCGCCGGCCCATTTCGCGCTGGAGTTCCAGCATCCGCACACGAACTTTTTTCAGCGCCGATACCTTGGACGCCATCTGGCTAACCTCCGGTGTTCTGATCTGCGCGCCGACATCCTCGCCGTCGAGCAGCACCTCAAGCTTACCATCTCGGTGGCGCAAGTCGATCTCGGTATCGTCGACCAGCCGGTTAAGGCGGTCATCATCCGCCAAGTCGACACGTCTGGCGCAAGACCTTCAAGGCCAGCGCCCGGTACATCGCACCGGTATCGAGGTAAATAAATCCTAGCTCCTGAGCCAGTCGTTTGGCTAAAGTGCTCTTGCCGGCGCCCGATGGCCCGTCGATGGCAATAATCAACCGATTCCCCTTTGGATTGGGCCGACTATCCTCTGTCCCTGCGGTTATTGCAAACAAATTTGCTCCAACAAATCGAAGAACGTCGGGAACGATATACTGGCACAACGGGGGTCGTCGATCTCGACCCCGTCGCCACTGACCAAGCCGGCCACCGCGAAGGACATCGCGACTCTATGATCGGCGAAACTGCGCACCGCGCCCCCCTTCAACCGCTGGCCGCCGTAAATCGTCATGCGTCATCGCCGTCCTCGACTTTCACGCCAAGATTGTGCAAGCCCTCGGTCATGGCGGCAATGCGGTCGGACTCTTTGAACCGCAACTCCTTGACATCGACGAAACGGGTCACTCCCTCGGCAACCGCGCCGGCGACGGCCAGGATTGGGTATTCGTCGATGGTGCGCGCCACCAGTTCGGGGCCGACATCGACGCCGCGCAGTTGCCCGCCGGTAACGCGAATATCCACCACCCGCTCACCGGCCTCGGTTCGTTCATTGAGTAATTCGATGGCCGCTCCCATGGCGCGGAGACATCTCGACGATGCCGTCGCGGGTCGGATTGCAGCCGACATTGCGGATCGTCACATCCGAGCCCGGAATCAGCGCCGCGGCGACGAGAAAAAATGCCGCCGAAGAGATATCACCCGGAATGCGCACATCCTGGCCACGCAGAGATCTGCCCACCTTTGAGCCGATATGAACGCCGTCGACGTTGACCGCGCCGCCGAAACCGCGAATCATCACTTCGGTGTGATCGCGCGATCGCTGCGGCTCTTCGATTCTGGTCTCGCCGTCGGCCTGCAATGCCGCCAACAGGATCGCCGACTTCACCTGGGCGCTGGCGATGGGCATGCGATAGTGCATGCCGTGCAGGCCGCCGCCGTCGATTTCCAGCGGCGCCAAGCCGTTGCCGGCTCTTGCTGCGAATCCGCGCGCCCATTTGCAGTCAACGGATCGATCACCCGCTGCATCGGCCGCTGGCGGATCGACGCATCGCCATCGAGTTCACTGTAAAACGGCAAGCCGGAAAGCAGGCCGGACATCAACCGGATCGTCGTGCCGGAGTTACCGCAATCGATCGCTGCGCTTGGCTGGCGCAGCCCAGCGAAGCCCTGGCCCTCGATGCATAGCGCATCGCCATCCCGGCCGATCTCCACACCCAACTGGCGAAATGCCCGCACCGTGCGCGAATTGTCCTCGCCGCCGGATAAATTGAAGATCCGCGTGCGTCCCTCGGCGATACTGCCAAAGATCACCGCGCGGTGGGCGATGGATTTGTCGCCTGGCACGGTAATGGCTCCATGCAGCGGTCTGTCGATCGGTTCGATGCGTCGCTTCATGATTTCGTCGTTAGGGAATTTGCGCGCGGGTATCGTAGGCGCGGGCAAATTCCTTCTCCAGCAAGCCGCCTTTTTCGATCGCGAATCCAACGGTTCAGTTGTTCCAGGTAATTGATGTAATCGGTTAACGATCGGCCCAAGGGCCTTACGGTTCATCAAACAGATATCCCGCCATAGTTCCGGCCGGCTCGACGCGATGCGGGTGAAATCCTTGAAACCACCGGCGCAGTAGGTTTTTAGATCGACGCCTTTTAAATTTGTCCGGTTGAGCGCGTTCACCAGGGCGTAGACTAACACATGAGGCAGATGGCTGATCACGCCCAACACCCGGTCGTGAGTATCGGGATGCATGATCTCAACATCGGCGCCCACCTGGCGCCACAGCTCGGCGATTTTTTTCAAGGCTTTTTTATCGGTCTTCTTGGTCGGCGTCAGCACGCAGCGATGGCGCACAAACAGATTCTCCCGCGCTGCCTCGGCACCCCACTGCTCGCTGCCGGCGATCGGATGGCCGGCGACAAACGAAATATGCTTCGGCAGGATCTTCTCCATGCCGCGGACGATCTCGCCTTTGACGCTGCCGACATCGCTGACGATACAGCCCTTCTCCAGCCTGGGCAGAAACGTTTGGGTCAGCGGCACGATGGTCTCCACCGGTGTGCCGATCATGAGAAAATCGACGCCGGCTGGGAAATCGGCTGGGCGGACAAAATAACTGTCGATAAGCCCCTTCTTCTTGGCAATCTTCAAATTGCTTTCGCTGCGGCCGTAACCGATTATTTCCTTGACTAATTTGCGCCGGCGCATGTCGAGGGCCAAAGAGCCACAGATCAGCCCAACCCCCGCCAACACCAATTTTTCGAACTTTACGGCCACGATCTTGATCACTCCCGCTGCTAAAAACTCTTGATGACCTTTTGCAATGCCTCGATAAATTTTCGATTCTCATCCATGGTGCCGACGGTCACGCGGATATGTTCGGGAAACTGGTAACCGCCCATGGGTCGGACGATCACGCCTTGGGCGAGCAACTGCTTATACACTTCCTGGCCTTTACCGACGCGCACCAAGATGAAATTGCCATGGCTCGGCACAAACTGCAGACCGAGCCGGTTAAATTCCGCGCCGAGGAACTCCAGCCCCTCCCGGTTCAGCGCCAGGCTGCGCCGCACATGATCGCCATCGTCCAATGCCGCCAAGGCCGCCCATTGGGCCGGCGCGTTAACGTTGAAGGGTTGGCGCACCCGCTGCATCATTGAAATAATTTGCCGCGGCCCGACACCATAGCCGACGCGCAAGCCAGCCAAGCCGTAGAGCTTGGAAAAGGTCCGCAGCGTCAGCATGGGCCGGTCTTCGCGATGGTACTTGAGCGAGTCCGGGTAGCCGGCGTCCTGGACGTATTCAAAATAAGCCTCGTCGACGATCAGCAGCAAGTCCTTGGGCAGCTGGGCGAGAAACGCTTCCCACTCGGCGCGCCGATAGATCGTCCCGGTGGGGTTATTCGGGATTGGCGAGAAAAACGATTTTGGTCGCGGCGGTCACCGCGGCGGCGATGGCGCTGAGATCATGGGTGAAGTCGCGCAGCGCCACTTGCACGCTCTTGCCGCCCACCGCTTGAACGATCAGCTGGTAGACCACGAACGCCTGGCGCGCCATCACCGCCTGATCCCCCGGTCGCATGAAGGCGCGCACCGCCAACTCGATGATCTCGTTGGAACCGTTGCCAAAGATCAACTCGTCTGGCGCCACGCCAAGCTTTTTCGCCAAGCCGTTTTTTAGATAGAAGCAATCGCCGTCAGGATAGAGATGGAGTTCATCAAGTTTGGCGCGAATCGCTGCCAGCGCTTTGGGCGACGGCCCCAATGGATTTTCATTCGACGCAAGCTTGGTGGAGTTCGCGATGCCATACTCCCGTTCCACCTCTTCGATCGGTTTGCCCGGCTCGTAGGGGATCAAGCTGCGAATATACTCGGGTAGTTGCTCGACGATCTTCATCGGCCACTCGCGTAGGAACCCATGACTTTTAGAAAAACACAATTTTTTTCCAGCTCGGCGATGGCCTTTTTCACCGCAGCCTGTTGCCGGTGACCCATGAGATCCAAGAAGAACAGGTACTCCCAGGGTTTGTTCTTGATCGGCCGGGACTCGATCTTGGACAAATTGATCCGGCTCTTGGCGAAGGGCTGAAGCATTTGGAACAGCACGCCTGGCTTGTCTTTGGCGGAAAATACCAGCGAAGTCTTGTCGTCACCGCAGGGCTGGGTCAGCAGCTTACCGATGACCAAAAAGCGTGTGATGTTGTTGCTGCGGTCTTCGATATTACTGGCCACCGCCGCCAGGCTATAAACCTCTTTGGCCAAGGCGCTGGAGATGGCGGCGATGCTGCCGTCATTGGCGGCTGCTATCGCTCCATGGGCGGTGCTCGCCACTTCTTCCACGGTAATTTTGGGGAAATGCGCCGTCAGCCAGCCGCGGCACTGCGCCAGCGCCTGGGGATGGGACAGGATCCGTTTGACGTCCTTGGCGTTGCCACTCTTGGACAATAGATGGTGATGAATATCCAGATAAACTTCGGCGCAAATTTGCAGGTCCGATTCGACCAAACAATCGAGGGTATGCGCGACCACGCCTTCAGTCGAGTTCTCGATCGGTACCACGCCCAATGACGAGCGCCCTTGGCTGACCTCTTGAAAGACCTCGGCGATACTCGCCGTCGAGCGCAGCTCGGCTGACGAACCGAATTTTTCTTTCGCCGCCAGATGGCTATAGGTCGCCTCGGCACCGAAGTAGGCGACCCGCAGCGGCGCTTCAAGCGACCGGCAGCCCGAAATGATTTCACGAAATACCGAACGGATGGCGTCAGCGGCAAGTGGGCCGCGAGTCGATGCGGAGACGCGTTGCAGAATCTCCTTCTCGCGGTTGGGAACGTAAACCTCTTGACTGGAAAGGCTCTTGCTGTGTCCGATACGTTGTGCCAGCGCGGCCCGAGCGTTTAGAAGGTTAACGATTTTTTCATCAATCTGATCGATTTTTTTTCTTAGAACATCGACCGACTCGTTTCGACTCAATGACGACCTCACCCGGCGCAAACCAACAAGGATAGGCTCCTTGGCGCCGTGCGACGTAAGCTATCTTAATAATTAGAGAATTGCAAATATTGCTGGGGCGCAAGCTTGACTCCGCGGGAGTTCTACCGTTTACTCTGCGGTGCCATGCGGGAAATTGTCCTGGGGAGTAACGAAAGCGGCAAGAAACTAGAGAACTACCTCAAGAAAGAATTCCCAATAGGTTATGTCCGCAAGCTGTTTCGCAAGCACGGCATTCGCTTGAACGGCCAGCGCGCCAAACCGGCAGATGCACTCCGCGCCGGCGACAAGATCCAACTCTACATTCCCTTCGACAAGCAAGGGTCGCGTACCCCACCGAGGGTGGTGGCGCCGAAGCTCGACATCGTTTTTGAGGACAGCAACTTGCTGGTCGTCGACAAACCGGCTGGCTTGGCCGTGCACGAAGGCAAGACGGTCAGCAAGCGCGACTCGGTGCTGGGGATATTGCAGCGGCAATACCGCGAAAGCCAGGCCAAACCGCAGCTCGTCCATCGCCTGGACCAGGATACCTCCGGCCTTCTCCTAGTCGCGAAGAACCCAAAGACCGCCGAAGAAATAGAGCAAGCCTTCGAAACCGGTGCGGTCGATAAAGAGTATCTCGCCTTGGTTGTGGGCCGGTTAGCGACACAATCAAGGCGTCATCGACACGCCGTTGCCCGGGCGCGACGGCAACCCGGTACGCGCCCTGACGCGCTATTGGGTAGTCAAACGCTACTCGGAGGTCACGCTGGTCCGGGTCGCCATCGAAACCGGTCGCCTCCATCAAATCCGCCTGCACTTCGCCGAGCTCGGCCATCCCGTCGTCATGGACGACCAGCATGGCGACTTCGCTTTTAATAAGCAGTTTCGCAAGGAATATGGCTTGAAACGACAGTTCCTCCACGCGCAAAAGCTCTGCCTCAACTTCGCCGGCAAAGTTTGCCAGTGGCAAGCAAAACTGCCGAAGGATCTCGATCGAACTCTCGCAGCGCTGTCGAAGCAAAACCTGTAGTTCACTGACTTGCGGAAGAATTCGCCGATATCGGCATAGCCAAATTACAGTTTGCGCACCAGCATGATGCCATCGCGCACCGGCAGCAGGACATTCTCGACGCGCGGATCGCTGCGAATTCTTCTGTTGAGCGCGTCGAGAGATTTCGTGCATTCGTCTTGCGGGTAGAGCACGCGGCCGTCGCGCAGAACGTTGTCGAGGACGATCAAGCCGCGCGCCCTGGTCAATTCAAGACAGGCGTCATAATAGGCGCCGTAGTTTTCCTTGTCGGCGTCGATGAAGCAGAGATCGAAGGGACCCCAGACCCGCTTTAAACTTTCCACCGCGGCGCCGACCCGCACTTCGATTTTATCGTTATGGGCGCTCTCGGCAAAGTAACGCTTGGCGATGTCCGCAGCCACCCGGTCGATCTCACAAGCGACGATGGTGCCGCCCTTGGGCAACGCTTCGGCCAATGCCAGAGTGCTGTAACCGGTGAACATGCCGATTTCTAAGATCCGCCGCGCGCCGGTGAGACCGACGATCATTTTGAGAAACTGTCCTTCCAGAGCGCCTACCATCATCTGCGGATTGCGCGTCTTGGTATAAGTCTCCACCCACAGCTTATCGTGCAGTGCCGACAACGGTTTACTGCACCGCTCCGCGTAATCTTCGATGCCTATCGGCCTAACATCGAGCATTCAAAGTGTCCTTGATGAGCACTAGCCACTACTTTCACGACCCAGTCAGCCGCATGCCGCCGTCCACCGGCAAGATCGCCGCCGTCACCATCGACGCCTCGTCGGAAGCCAAATAAACCGCCGCATAGGCGATGTCTTCGGGCTCACCGATGCGGCCGATCGGCACTCTGGTTTTATAACGCGCGAGCTTCTCCGGCGTCGAGGTGTCGACCATCGGCGTGCGGGTCGGGCCGGGACAAATGCAATTCACGCGAATCTTGTCCTGGGCATGATCCATCGCCATCGCTTCGGTGAGCGTCACCATCCCGCCCTTGGAGGCGCAGTACGCCGCCCGGCCGGCTTGGCCGAGCATGCCGGAGCGCGCCGCGATATGCAGAATCACGCCGCCGCCGCGCCTTTTCATCTCGGGGATCGCCAGACGCGAGGCGACGAACACGGCTCTAAGATTGGTATCCAGGGTGCGGTCCCAATCATCTTCGCTGATCTCGGTGATACTGCCATTGGTGCGCACGCCGGCGCTGTTGACCAGGATATCGAGGCCGCCGAACTGTTTAACCGTTGCGTCGATGAGAGCTTTCATTTGCGCCGAATCGCAGATATCGCCGGCGCGAAACAACGCCTTGCCGCCGGCCTTCTCGATCGCCGCGACGGTCTCCAACCCTTTAGCTTCGGTCTTGGAAATGCCGGCAACCGCCGCGCCCTCCTTGGCGAACATGATCGCGATCGCTTGACCCAAGCCGGAGCCGAAACCGGTAACCAACGCGACCTTGCCTTTGAGTTTCATCGCCAAACCCTCCGTAACAGCTCAAGATATACAATTGCTGCAAGGTTGACTCAACTATCGGCCGTTGTTATTTTTTAGCGAGTCGACTACGAGGAAATTTCACAATGGCAGTAAGCAACGATCCACGCATACCGGTAACCGTTCTTGACGGGATTTCTCGGCGCCGGCAAAACCACGCTACTCAATCGCATCCTGACCGCCGACCATGGCCGGCGCGTCGCCGTCATTGTCAACGAGTTTGGCGAAGTCGGCATCGATCACCATCTGTTGATCTCGTCGGACCAGGAAGTGGTCGAGATGAGCAACGGCTGCATTTGTTGCAGCGTTCGCGGCGATTTGCTGCGTAGCCTGTTTCAACTGCTCGAACACCGCGAAAAGTTCGACACTCTGATGATCGAGACCACGGGATTGGCCGACCCGGCGCCGGTGGTCCAAAGCTTCTTCATCGACGACCAAATCAAGAATGAATACGCATTGAACGGCGTCGTCACCGTGGTCGATGCCAAACATATCTTGCAGCAACTGAGCAGTTCACCGGAAGCCAAAGAACAGATCGCCTTCGCCGACATGGTGCTGCTCAACAAGATCGATCTGATCAATCCGGAAGATCTGCCGGAGCTGGAATTCAAGCTGAGAAATCTCAACGGCGCCGCGCGTGTCTGCCAGACGAGAAATTCCGACATCGACATCGGCACGATCCTCGACCTGCGCGCCCTCGATCTCGAAATCAAAGCCGCCAAGCACGACCACAACCATGCGCACACCGAAGATATCGAGACCGTCGCCATCGAAATCGCCGGCGATCTCGACGGCGTCAAGATCAGCCAATGGTTCCGCGAGCTGATCGGTGAATTCGGCGAACGCATCATGCGCATGAAGGGGATCTTGAACCTGCGCAAGGACCCCGATCAGTTTGTCTTCCAGGGAGTCCATTTGCTTTTCGAAGGCCGCCCCGGCCGGTCCTGGGCGGAAACCGAAGAGCGGATGAATCGGTTAGTCTTCATCGGCCGCAATTTGAATAAAGAAAAAATCACTCAAGGATTCATGAACTGCATTACCACGGACGGCGAATACGCCTCGTCCGATGACGTCGATCCCTACGGCAAAAAGCAAGAAGTTTCTAAATTCACCCTCGAGCAAATTCGCTATTGGGTGCAAACCATTCTGGAATTTCCTCCCGACCTGCCGATCGTCATCAAAGAAGTCCCCTGCGTCAAAGCCGGCTGCCCACCGGTGGAAACCGCCCTGATGGTTTTTCTCAAGAACGAACCGCCGCGCACCTTCAAAATCCTCGCGCGCATCAACGACGTGAATTTCGATCATGTCTACAACTTGATCGAGAATCCGTTGCCATGTTGCTGAAGTAATAGAGGAGCACGGGCTTTCGTGGTCCGCCGGTTCTTGACGAATTGCTCAAGTAGCTAGTCTACCCTCAACGACTCCGGCGCCTTCGCCATTCCCGCTGTGGCCTGGTAACTGCTCTAAACATGCTACTTTCAATCACAGGAACCTGATGGCATGCTGATTACCAAGAGTAAGATGCGCCGAACCGATGTAAGCACCTCCAGCAGTTTTGCCTTGCGCGCCGCGTTCTTCCTCGCCAACCTGGTTATCGTCGCCAGTTGCGCTGGCAGCGAGGCCCAGCTCGGTTCGCGCGACTGGAACGCGGAGCGCCGGCGCATGGTGGAAGTGCAACTTCGCGGGCGTGACATCCGCCACCCGCGGGTGCTCGATGTTATGCGCACTGTGCCGCGCCATCTGTTCGTTCCCGAGCCCGAACGGGACCGCGCCTACAGCGACACTCCCCTGCCAATCGGCCATGGTCAGACGATCTCCCAACCCTATATCGTTGCCTTCATGACTCAGGAGCTCGACATCGAGCCCGGTCATCGCGTGCTTGAGATCGGCACGGGGTCCGGCTATCAGGCGGCAGTGCTCGGCGCGCTAGCGAAGGAAGTGTACAGCATCGAGATCGTCGCGCCGTTGGCGGAGCGGGCGCGTGAGATACTCATGAGCCTCGGCTATCGCAACATCAACGTCCGCACCGGCAACGGCTACCTCGGCTGGCCTGAACATGCGCCGTACGACCGCATCATGGTGACGGCGGCACCGGACGAAGTACCGGCGGCGTTGGTGCAACAATTAAAGATTGGCGGCTTGATGGCGATCCCAGTCGGCACCGGCGTTCAGGAACTGCTCATCCTGCGGCGCACCCCGACGGGGATGGAGACGCTAAGGACGCTTCCCGTGCGATTTGTCCCCATGACCGGCAAGCCTCGCACCTAAGTACTGTAAGGGGTCACGAAGGTGGTTAGGTCTAGATTCGATCTGCTGCCTTATCTAAGCTTTACGTGTTCTGTTGGTCTCATGTTTAGTGAAAGACGCTCCCCCCATCCACGACAATCGCTTGCCCAGTCATGAAGTCGCTGTCGGACGAACAGAGAAAATCCAACGTGCCCATCAGATCATCCGGCGTTTGCAGCCGCTTGATCGACCTTTCCTTCAACTGCAATTCCGTTAGCGCCTTGGGCGCATTCTGCAGATAACCCAATGCTCCAATACTCCATCACGGTGCGGCGAATAATAACTTGTCGAACAAACTCCATTACACTCGCGAGTTTACGGCGCAGTAATTTTGATCAAGTTGAAGTACTTTGCGAGGGCAAAATTGCTTTAGTTAAACACGCACATTTTTATCACAATAAACGGTGCATATTGGCCCTCGACAATTAAGCATATTGCGCGTAACCATGTGAGCACGGGCTAGCTACAGGCAGTACTTGCTCTATCGAAGGGCCGTTCCCGATTCGCTGGCTCGGATCGGAGGTAGTTGCCATCAAGTACGTTATCGGTCGTGTCGCTCAAGCCGTTATCACGCTGATCTTCTTCATGGTGGTGATCTTTGTGGCCACGCGCGCTGCGGGGGATCCGGCCGTGCTCAACTTGCCAGCGGATGCATCCCAGGCGGATATTGACGCGGCACGTGAGCGGATCGGCACGGACCGCAGTTACGCCGTGCAGTTCACTATCTTCGTGCAGGGCATGGCGACGTTTGATTTCGGCCGGTCCATCGTTT
This sequence comes from uncultured delta proteobacterium, assembly GCA_963847445.1. Taxonomy (GTDB): domain Bacteria; phylum Desulfobacterota; class Binatia; order UBA9968; family UBA9968; genus DP-20. The sequence continues at coordinate 293,058 of CAWJZV010000030.1, forward strand.
ACGGCGAGCCGGTGCTGGAACTCATCGGACCGCGCTTTATCGCGAGCCTGAAACTTCAACTGGCGTCGCTGGTTTTAATCCTGATGACAGCGTTTCCTCTGGGTGTTCTCGCCGCGACGAAACGCGGTAGACTCCCGGATCGCGTCACACAGTTGCTGGCCGCGGTCGGCCAGGCCGCACCGGGCTTCTGGGTCGGCCTGGTTTTAATGGTGATCTTCGCCGTCCATCTTCGGCTGTTGCCGGCGGGAGGCATGGGCACCGGCGGCCTCGACTCATGGCAGTATTACGTCCTGCCCGCGATCAGCACCTCTTTATTTCTGTTTTCCGCAATGACGCGTCTTCTGCGTTCGTCGATGCTGGAGTCGTTGGACGCGGAGTTCGTGAAACTCGCGCGGGCGAAGGGCGTGCCCGAGTGGAAAGTGGTATGGATCCACGTCTTTCGCAACGGCTTACTGCCGGTGATGACCTTCATGGCCATCTGGGTCGGCACCGCGGTCTCGGGCTCGGTGGTCACCGAAGTGGTGTTCGACTGGCCAGGGATCGGAAATCTATTTCTGAGCGCGATTATCGCGCGCGATTTTCCGATCATCCAGGCGGTCGTCGGTGTGGTCGCGGTGACAGTCCTGTCTGCGAACCTCATCGTCGATTTGCTTTACGGCGTCGTCGATCCGCGCATCAGGTTTACCACAGTCACTTTGCAGAAAGCGCTAGCAAGGGGATAAGCGATGTCCGTTATCGATACCGAGCAAGTTGCACTCGAACGGACCGAAGTCGCGGCGCGACAGGATGCGCTCGGCGGCTGGCTCCGATGGAGCAAGCTGCGGCGGCTGCCGCTGTTTCCGCTCGCGGTCATTGGCCTGTTCGTGATCCTGGCAATTTTCGGCGATTGGCTTGCGCCCAACGACCCATATAAAACCAGCCTCGGAGCACGATTGCTCCCGCCGGCGTGGATGCAGGGCGGCGATTCGAATTATCTTCTCGGCACGGATCGGCTGGGGCGCGATGTCTTCAGTAGGATCGTCGTTGGAGCGTTACCTTCTTTCAAAGTGGCGCTGGCGGCATTAATCTTCGGCTCGGTTCTGGGTTCTTTAATCGGCATGATCTCGGGCTATCTCGGCGGACGAACAGATGCACTGATCATGCGCATTGCCGACGGCACGATGGCCTTCCCGCTCATTTTGGCTGCGCTGCTGTTGGCAGCGATCATCGGCCCGGGTGGGCCTACAGTCGTGATCGCTGCCTGTGTTGTTCTCTGGGCTCGGTTCGCCCGGCTCATCCGCAGCGAGGTTCTCACGGTCAAAGAGCGCGACTTCGTCAAGCTGGCGCGCGTGGCGGGGGCGTCGAACTGGCGTATCATGACCGCCCATATTTTGCCCAACGTGCTCAACAGCGTCGTGGTGCTGCTTACCTTGCAGCTCGGATTCGTCATCATCTTGGAAGCGACCCTGAGCTTCCTTGGGGCGGGAATTCCACCGCCGACGCCGACCTGGGGTCAAATGGTCGCCAGCGGCCGAGATTACCTGGAGGTTGGCTGGTGGTTGTCGATCTTTCCCGGACTCGCCATCGCGCTGGTCGTGTTGTCCTTCAACCTTCTCGGAGACTGGCTCCGGGATCACACCGATCCTCGGTTGCGCCAGCTTTGAGGAACTGTGTGGAGCCAGCCGCGTTTGAACGGCGCGCGAGCTTTGCAGGGCGGCGAGCGGCTAAGCTGAGCTCGATTCGGATCATTAGAACGCCGCTGGCTGTGACCCGCGCCAAGCCGCGTGGCGTCTGTGATAGGGACCGAAAAGCGGAACCCATAAATACAAATAGGAGGTATTTTCATGTCTAAGCAAAGGCGCAATCGGTTGGCGCGCAAGGGTCTGCTCTTGCTGCTTGCACTGCCGGCATTGACTATGTTCCAGCAGACGCCGGGATACGCGCAAGCCACCCCAAAAGTGTCGGTCGCAGCGAATAGCGGCGGAAAACCGACCGACACATCACTGACCGGCTGCCCCGCACGCAAGCCGACGCTGCGGATCGCAGGCCATTTCAACGAGGAGTTCACGCCGCATCCGGCGGAGAATCGTTTCGCAACCATTCACTTTACGCGACTCCACCAGATGACGCTGTTCGGCTCCGATCCGGGCGATGAGAAGCTCGATGCCGCTTTCGGTATTGCCGAATCCTGGGAATTCCTACCAAGTGCCAAGGGGCTGATCGTTACACTGCGCGAAGGGTTGACCTTTAATAACGGCGATCCTGTTACACCCGAGGACGTGGTGTTTTCGGTGAAGCTGGCGTCCAGTGATTTTGCCGAGGACCAGATCAGGGCGACCTTGAGAGGCATCAAAGTGACCGCCGAGGTTATCGACAAGCGCAAAGTTCGCATCGAGTTCGGCCAGGGGGCGCCGACCTTCGTGTACGAAATGTCGCCGCTGGTGTTTCCGATTTACGTGACTTCTAGAAAATATCATTCCGACGGCGCAACCTCCCAGGAGGCCTTCGACCGCTTTCGGAAAAATCCGCTCGCAGGGGGGCCCTATCGAGTCGTCGAGCGCCAGGCGCAACGATCGATCACGCTGGAGGCGGCGCGCAAAGATCCTCTGCTCGGCTGCCCGGTCTATCAGCGCATCGAAATTAGGAACGTCGGGGAACTCGGCACGCGCCTCGCTCAATTTCGTACGGGGCAGTTGGATATCATCGAAGGCAGCCGCGATCTCATGGGGCGCGCCACGTCAATGGGAGGCAGGGTGGCAACCAAGCCGGATGCCCACATGATCGGTTTTTACTTCTTTCAGACCTGGCATAAACATAACGTCTTCCACGACGAGCGGGTGCGCAAAGCCGCGGCTTACGCCATCGATCACAAGCTAATCACGAAAACGATCTGGCGCGGCATCGGGGTGACGCCTTGGGGTTGCACGTGGCCGCCGTCGACGGAACTTTCCACGATGAATCCAAAGTTCGTCGAGGCCTGCGCCACGCCGTATCCGTACGATCCGGTCAAGGCGCGCGAACTGCTCGCTGCCGGCGGTTATCCACCGGGACGCGTACCGAGCATCAAATTGGTCTACTGGGGCAATTACCCGGAAGAAGCAGATTTCGCTCAGGCGATTCAACCGATGTTGGAAAAGGTTGGGTTCAAGGTCACCATCGATCCCATCGATCGAGCGGAGTATGCCCGCCGGCGGCAATCCGGCGAAGGATATATCGATTCGATTTTATTTTTTGGCTCCGGCGGCCGCATTACGTCGCTGGCCGGATCGTATTCCGTATTTGGCCCAAAATTGAATTTCGGACCGAAACACGATCAGGACGTCATCGATGCATTGGCAGCGGCGTCGAGTGCGGCGACCGTCGAAGAATACACCGAGGCCACGGCCAAGCTCGGTAAGCTGGTTCACGGACGCGCCTACGGTCCGGGTTTCTTCTGGGCCTCCTCGGTGTGGTTCGTCAGCAAGAAGTTGCCCGACTGGGGACTGGAGCGGAGTCGTGGTCGAGGGCCGCTTAATCTGGCCGCGCTGGTGACCAAGCGGTGAATCGCAAACCAGGCAAGAGGTTCAATTCGTTCGAATCGCTCAACCAATGAACCGAAAGTTCGCGCACCGGCGCATATCTTCCGGGGGACTTGAACTTTTTAATCGCTTGAACGTTTTGAACTTCTTACGTCGTTTTTTAGTTAGTAGAGGTGACAGGCGGTCCAGTGCCGGGGCGCGAGCTCTTTCCACTCGGGCTCCACTTCGGCGCAAACCTGCAGGGCCATGGGGCAGCGCGGGTGGAGCCGGCAGCCTCGGGGACAGCGGTGGCAGCGGCCACGTCGCCGTGCAGCAGTAGTTCTTCCCGCTCGACGTCGGGATGATCGGGCAGGGCGGCGGAAAAGAGCGCCTTGGTGTAAGGGTGGAGCGGGTTTTTGAAAAGCTCCTCGCACTCCGCCGATTCTACCAGCCGGCCAAGATACATGACCCCCACGGTGTGGCTCATGTAGCGGACCGTGCCCAGGTGGTGCGCGATGAAGAGGTAGCTGAACCCTTCCTGTTCCTGCAGATCTTTGAGGAGATTCATGATCTGGGCGCGGATCGAAACGTCGAGAGAGGAAACCGGCTCGTCGAGCACGATCAGTCGCGGCGAAGACGCCAGAGCCCGCGCGATCGCGATGCGCTGGCGCTGACCGCCGCTGAATTCGTGCGGGAAGTTGTCGATTTCTTCGGCCCTGAGCCCGACCTGTTGGAGCACTTCCTCGGCCCGCTCGCCGGCGTTCGCTCTTGGACATCGTTGCTGTTGATCAGCAGCGGCTCGGTGATGAAGTCACCGACCCGCATGCGCGGGTTCATGGAGCTGTACGGATCCTGGAACACCGCCTGAACCGCCGAACGGTAGGCGCGCATCTCCTCCTGGCTCAGCTCCTGAATGTCTTTGTCTTGCCAGAGGACACGCCCCTCGCTGGGCGCCTCGACCTTGAGGATCGCACGGGCGGTGGTGGTTTTGCCGCAGCCCGACTCGCCGACGAGACTGAAGGTCTCACCCTCTTTAACGTCGAACGAGACTCCGTCCACCGCTCTGATCAGCAGCGACTCACGCTTGAAAAACGGGCCACGTCTCACCGGAAAAAAAACGTGCAGGTTCTCCACCTGGAGGATCTTGTGATCATTGTTGCAGTGCGGGAGCGTTGAATATTTGCGGCGAAGATGCATCCGACTCCCTACGTCCAAGCGTCCGTTGGCCGGCAAGTCGATGCTTCTGGCGTACACCTCCTCGGCGCGCCAGCACTCCGAAGTGTGCCCCGCCTTGACCGTGACCAGCGGCGGCTTCTCCTGGGTGCAGCGCTCGAAGGCGAAGGCGCACCGCGACGCAAAAGGGCACCCCGGGCTCTCGCGTCCATCCCGTGGCAGGAGAGCCGGGAATGGCGTACAAGCGATTCACGCGGCCGTCGACTTTGGGCACGGCTTCGAGCAGGGCGCGGGTGTACGGGTGGGCCGGGCGATTAAAGGTTTCCCGGACGTCGGCGTATTCGACAATTCGACCTGCGTACATCACCGCGACATCGTCGCACATCTTGGCGACGATGCCGAAGTCGTGGGTGATAAAAAGCAGCGCCAGGTTCAGGTCCGTCTGAAGGCCGCGCAACAACTCCAAGTACTGTGCCTGGATGGTCGCGTCCAGAGCGGTGGTTGCCTCGTCGGCGATCAACAGCTGCGGCTCGCAGGCGATGGCCGTGGCGCCCACTACGCGTTGGCGCATGCCGCCGCTGAACTGGTGCGGGTAATCCTTCATGCGGATCTCGGGCGAGGGTACATGGACGCGCCGCAGGCTGTCGATCACCCGGTCGAGTCTGCGCCTTGCCCGACAGCTGCTGGTGCAGGCTGACGGACTCTCCTACTTGATACTGGACGGTGAACACGGGGTTGAGGCTGGTGAGCGGGTCCTGCAGGATGATGGCGATGCCGCCACCGCGGATGCGCCGCATCTCCTTTTCGGGCTTCTTGAGCAGGTCCTCCCCGGCAAAGCGAATCTCTCCGCCGATGATCCGCGCTGCCGGCTGGGGAGCGAGCCGCAGGATGGAGAGAGCCGTCATCGACTTGCCGCTTCCCGACTCTCCGACCAGCCCGAGGCTCTTGCCGCGGTCGAGGGCGAAGCTCACGCCGTTAACGGCCTGATTGACGCCTCGCCGCGTGTAGATATACGTGCTCAGATTGTCGACTTCAAGCAAAGCCACGTCGATTGATCCCTGTTTCTAGCGGCGTACCGATTCCGGATACGGCGGCATTCGATGGATCGGCTTCCGTCTGTATATGTCCTATCACCACCATGACCCGCTCGAAGAAATCTAGCCGTCTTACGGACGTCGACTCCGCTGCCCTTGAGACGACTTCGGCGTTAAGCGGGCAGTCTGCGCCGCAGCTTCCGATGGAAGTCGAGCGCGACGCGATCATTCACACTTATATATAGCAAGATCGCCTTTCCGCAACGTCAAATTGCCTGCATGACGGGGTTTCATTGAATCAAACTTTCACAGGTTGCCAAACAATCAACCGGGCATTTCGCGATCGGGGTAAGAACCCCGCTCGCGACCAAAGGGGATGATCAATCCCCTTTGGAAACCCTAGCAATTTTGTCCTCGCAGCAAACTACGGGGAATATTAGATTTAACCGCGTGAAAAACTTTTTTCTTTGCCTTTTTATCACTACGCATATATAGGCAAAGACAACTTGTACCAGAGGTGAGTCCATGAATCTTCCGCCCATCGCCACCACCACTATCGGCAGCTTTCCCCGTCCCGGCTGGCTCGCGCAAAATGACCGCACCCGCGCAATCTTTCGCCTGGAGGGCGCGGCCCTCAAAGAAGCGCAGGATGACGCGACGGCGCTAAGCATTCATACACAAGATGGACTCGGCCTGGATCTGCTCTCCGATGGCGAACAAAGACGCACGGGTTTTATCAATCATATCCTTGCCGCGTTCGACGGCATAGACCTCGCTCACGAAGGTTTGAAACATATCTATCGGCGCCGGGCGATGGAGCGCATGGTGCCGCGCGTCGTCGGCAAAATAAAAAGACGCGCGCCCACCATCGTCGGCGATCTCCGTTTCGCCAAAGCTCATACGAGCAAGCCGATCAAGATGGATGTGCCGGGGCCGATGACCGTGGTCGACAGCACGCTGGATGAATTCTACAAAGACGAAGCCGCCATGGCGATGGACGTGGCTGCGGCGCTCAACGAGGAGCTACTCGACTTGCAAGCGGCAGGATGCGATGTGGTGCAGATCGACGAACCCGCAATGACTCGTTACCACGAGAAAGTTTTCGCCTACGGTGCTAAAGCCCTCGACCGCTGCCTCGAAGGGATCCATGTCCCCACTGTCGTTCATCTCTGCTACGGCTATCCCGGCGGCGGGCAACAGCATGAATACGAATATCCCGAACTGCTCGAAGCGCTGATGAAAACCAGGATCAGCGGCTTCGGCGTCGAATTCGCGCGCAGCGACTATGACCCGGCGGTGCTGGCCATCGCCAAAGGCCGGATCGTGATGTTCGGCTGCGTCGATCCCAGCGACACGCCGGTGCCACAGGTGGCAAAGGTCGTCGAACGGGTGCACACCGCGCTAAAATATATTGAGCCGAAAAATTTGTGGCTGGCGCCTGACTGCGGCCTGATGACAATCAGCCGCGAGCTGGCCAACGACAAGGCCAAACTGCTCACCGAAGTCGCAAAGCAAGTGCGAAAAATCGTCTTCATCGATGTGTATAAAGGTATTCAATTTCTGAGGCTGAATGCCGCGCTTGATGTGAGCGTGGTAAATCGTAGCGAAGCTCCATCTGAAGCCGCCTTGCCAATGGCTCTAGCGGGCATCTTCGATAGGACGGACCGTGTTCCAAACAACCTGCTGAACAATATCAACATTTCAAATGTTCACACCATTTAGAGCGGGACATCGGCGCAAGCCCAAAGAAGACCTTGTCGTAAGAAAACCAACAACTTACGTTTCTCCCTATCTCAGTTGCCTCCAATTTTATCCACTCCCCACAAAACGAGCATCAAAATCGGAACGACCACGAATATAAACGGATAGAGACGTACGTTCAGAAGATCGGGGAACATGATGTTCCCTCGATATCCCAATTTCATAAATTTCTTTTCTAAGAAACGTGAAGCTTCCGCAAAAAGAAAGGAACCGGCCATTAATCCCACGATGCCAGCTATGACATCATAGTTACCTTGCCCAAGTGCCGCGCCTCCCGTACCAGGGCAGTAGCCAAACAGAGCGAATCCGACACCAAAAAGTAAACCGCCGATTATGTTAGCAGCGTATCGGGTTGGCTTTACGTGAAGCTTTACGAGGCCGAGCGCATACATGGAAAAGATGCCGACCATTCCAACGATAATGGCGCTCAACATTACTTTCACGACGGTAGCATCCGTGAAGAGAAGAGCCCCTAAGAGGATGTCATATTTTGCAACTCCTCCTTTTTGAAGAAGAAAGCCAAAGATAAGACCAAATACTAGTCCCTGAAATAAAGAAAGAGCTGGAGATTTCGCTTTGTCCTTATCCTCCTCTTTTGCTTCTACTTTCATAAATTTTTGGGCTCTTGCCGCCACTGTTAGCTCCTAAAGAGAAGAGCTGCGGTTCCTGCTCCTCCGATAAAAAAGCATATCAACGCTATCCATGAGCCAACAGAAAGCTGCAGGGTACCGCTAATTCCATGTCCACTTGTACATCCCCCCGCCATGCGAGCCCCGAAAGCCATCACGGCTCCTCCCGCAAAACAAGCCAGGAGTCTCAATGGAATTTCTGTCCCGAACCTTTCCGCCCACATCCTGGGAACCCATTCGTTCGTTATATCGCCAGTGGAAACGGACGAGACGAAAGCGCCTAGGATCACTCCAACGAGTAACATAACTTCCCAATCAATCTTGGGCGCGTTGTCTTGGAAGTATTTCAAAGACATCGTGTGGCGCTTGGAAAATAGATTTCCAACTAGTCCAGCAAAGCTTGCATAGGCCGAAGAGGCTCCGATGGGCTTATTAGAAAAGTAAAAAGTGAACATCGAGAGAACACCGATGAGAGCTCCGACGAGATAGGGGGACCACGCCGGCGAGGAGTAAACTTCTGGAGGCGCGTTCACGCAGCCTCCTTCGCTTTGTCCTTCTCAATGGGTAATTCCAGCTTTTTCCACGCGGTCAACCCACCGAGGAGGTTGGTGACATGATTGAAACCGTGTCTTTTTAAGATGCTGCAAGCAAGGCTAGATCTATGCCCTACGCTACAGTGAACAATAAGCTGATCTTCTTTGTTCACCTTGGGCGGATTGTTATCTAAATAACCGACGTAGGTATGCAGGGCGCCGGAAATGTGCTCATCCTCCCACTCCATATCGTCCCGGACATCGAGAATGTGGGATCCGCCGGTTTCGAGATGACGAGACGCTTCGAGTGCGGTCGTGGTATCGATACGCTCAATCGGAAGTCCTTCTTTTCTCCAGGATTCCATCCCTTCGGCGAGAATTCCTCCGATGGTGTCAAGCCCGATACGGGACAGAGCCAGCATGCCTTCTGCGACGTGATCAGACAAACCGACGACTAGGAATATCTTGGTTGTTTCATCGGCCACCCAGCCACCAAAAGTCGAAAGGCCCTCCATCCAAATCGAGTAAGAGCCGGGAACGTGACCGCCTGCAAAGGCCTCAGGGGATCGGGTATCGATCACTACTCCCCCTTTCATCTCTCGCTGAAATTCCTTCGGTTGAAAAATTTTGCAAGTTCTCGGTTCCGGCATGGGGAGGCCTGCCTCTAAGTTTACTTTTTCCATATTTTTGAAATAGGGAGGACGCGGCAGCTTTTCGTTTTCTTTTTGAGAGATGAAATCTGTACGGTTTAAGGTGAAAGCCGGGTTCTCGGCACGCTCCAAGCCCAGCGTGGAGTCATCTCTGTCGGCGATGTTTCCCCCGCAGGCTGAGCCCGACCCGTGTGCGGGAAAAAGCAGCGTCTGGTCTCCGAGAGGAATTATTTTTGCATGAATAGAATCGTAAAGGATGCCGGCGTTCTCGGCCGTTTTTTCAGGGTCGGGAAGATCGGTCCGACCCGCTTCTCCGATAAAAAGGGCGTCTCCCGTGAAGACTCCCCAGGCGCTCTCGCCCGTGTCTTCTAAGTAAATAGCGTAAGACATGCTTTCCGGAGTATGCCCAGGAGTTTCGAATGCCTTAATCCGGGCAGTTCCAATAGATAATTCCTCGCCGTCTCTAAGTCGTATGTCAGTCTTCCCAAAAAGCTCGTGGCGACCTGAAACGATTTTTGAACCGGTCGCGTTCACGAGCGATCGCGTGCCATATACAAAATCCTCCTGGCGATGTGTCTCGAAAACATGAGTTATGGTGAGTCCGTTGTCTCGCGCAGCGATCAAATACTCCTCAATATCGCGCCTAGGATCTATTACGACGGCTTTTCCTTCACCACATTCGAGGATATAAGAGTTTTGACCGAGTCCTTTTGTTTTAATTCTTTTGAAAAGCATAGCTATTTCCTTTAACTTCGCGGCTCACCAACGTTTCCATACCTATAAGATCTGCTCACGCAGAATGCGAACCATTAGTTAGGTCCTTTGACCTGAGATGAGTTCTTATCGACCACGCCCGGTATCTGTTTAATCGAACCGGTAAATTTACCGTTCAACGCATCGACTCCGGATTGTGGCTTGGCGAACTTTTCTAGGTCCTGACGCTCGCGGCGCTTCTCGTTTGTATCGGTGGCTAGTTTGTTATCACGAGCTGCGATGAGACCTGGCTTGTCCTCTCCATCACGATTAAATGACCATGCTAGCATCGGTTCTCCCATTGGAAGTTTATCCCCATGATCTGTTGCCCATAAATGCCAGGTCTTTCCGTAACTATTCATCTTTCCCTTCATGAGTTCCTTCTCAGCCACCGCTGGAAGTCCTGGCGCTATCAGCTGACCGGAGAGAATTTCTCCGTTATGCGGATGCCAGTACTGTCTTTCCTTTTGCGCTAATGTTTCAAAAAGCCGCTCCGAAATTATGTATTCGATTCCATTCATATTAGCAGCCCGAGTGTTCCCATCGAATAAGACGCATTGGGCAAAGTCTTCATTTACCTGTGTACAAAAATGGTGCGCTTCCGTCTGGTGACTAGGATCGTTTTTCATGGGGTGAAACCCGACGAGATAGACATTAATTGGATCTAGCGGGGAATCTTTCTGAAGAAGTTTGGCACCCAGCTTAAGCACTTCGGTTTTCGTCGTAGCATCCTCTCCTGATGGACGCACCAGGGGATCACGACTGCCAACACAACTTGTAACAGTGAGAGCTAAGGCGATAATGTGGATTCCTATGGAAACGCGTTTTGATGAAAAGGTGCCTGCTCGATACATATTTAACTTACTCCTACGACCAATTCGTTTATTCAGCAAAAACACGGCCACAATGACACCAGGGGCAGTGAGCGATAGACCAAACCTAAGTTAATAAAAGCGCAAAGTCACTTTTCAGGCGCAACAACACTCGTTGTAAAGTTAGTACTAAACACGGGGTAGATATGCTCTGGTGGAATGATGAAGTCTTTTTTGCCATAGACCGGCTAAGTGAGCTAACAAGATCCGGGAACTCAACAAATACACCCAGCCCTGTTATTATACTAGTTTCTCGTTTGTAAGATTTTCCGGATTTCAATGTTCTAGGATTGGGACGGTTTACGCTCCGTCAAATTTATTTACATTAAAAAATGACACATTGAACCTCGCCTTCGAGTGAATGAACTTAAACCGCATGCGATTTGCGTGACTGTTTGTTTCAGGAGACTTTCATATGATACCCCCGACTACTACACGCGTTTCGAAGCATACGGCGGAAGACATCAATGAGCGAATCCGGCGCCAAACCGATGAGACTGTTTCAGCCTGTGTCTCTGGCGGCGTAACCGCGATTGATAGAAGGTTGCGTGAGCTTGACGAGGAATGGGACATTGAACGCACTCTTGAGACGAATGCTGCAACTATCTCTTTAATCGGACTCGGCTTGGGTGCGTTGATCGACCGGAAGTGGTTTATGTTTCCCGTGATCGTCTGCGGGTTCCTACTACAACATGCCATTCAGGGCTGGTGCCCGCCCGTGCCCGTGTTTCGCCGACTCGGAGTCCGAACGAGTTTTGAGATCGAGCAAGAGCGGTACGCCCTGAAGTCGCTGCGCGGAGATTTTCAAGGGCTGCCCACAGTTCGCGATGTGGGGACAAATGGGCTTACGGTCAGCCACACACTTGAGGCTGTTCGCAGTTAGGCACGGTAACAAATGATCCGTGTCGTGTCTGTGAAGTAGATCCCACAAGGTTAGCAGAGGCCTTCGAAAACCCCTTTTAATCTCTGCCGACCTGGCACAATGCCTTCAAGATGAAATCCAATGGCATCGTGCATGTTCTATTCAACCTCGGCTTTACAAGAACCGGTTACAACGCAACCTTTAACTTCAGGCGAGTGGGCGGAAAACCCCGTGGAGGTTTTTCAATAACGACCAAGTACTGATTCTTTCGCCAGCTTGAAGCCGACCGGAGAGAATGCAGCTCAATGTCCCGGGAGCAAGATCATCGCTTGCTTTTCCGGGCAACGTTCCAGACCTGCCTTTCGGGCGGGCCAAATACCAACCGTCATCCTCTAGCAAGTTTACAACCTCGCGCACTTTCATCTGGCCAATCCGACCATACGAAAGTTTAACATCCGAAAGGTAGGCTATCGAACCAATCAAAATTGATAAAGGCGAATGTTACAAAGGATCCAAGCGCGGACGGAATAATTTCTTAGTGAAAGATGCTGCCCCCGTCCACGACAATCGCCTGCCCGGTCATGAAGTCGCTGTCGGACGAACAGAGAAAAACCAACGTGCCCATCAGATCATCCGGCGTTTGCAGCCGCTTGATCGAGCGTTCCTTCAACTGCAATTCCGTCAGCGCCGTGGGCGCGTTCTGACCTTCGTGCTCGACCAATCCCGGCGCGATGGCGTTGACGCAGATGCCGAACTCGCCGACTTCGCGGGCCAGTGAGCGGGTCATGCCGATCAGCGCCGCTTTCGATGCGACGTAGTGCAGAAAGTTCGGCGTGCCCCAGTAGGCGGTCGACGACGAGATGTTGATGATCTTGCCGCTCTTCTGTTCTTTCATCTGTGCGAAGACCGCTTTGGCGCAGAGAAACGGACCTTTGATATTAACCGCCGAAACTTTGTCCCACTCGTCGCCGCTGATTTCGTAAAACGGATGGCGCTGGATGTTGATGAAGATCGCGGCGTTGTTGACCAGGATATCGATGCGGCCGAAAGCTTTCACCGCTTCGGCTTGCCATGCGGTTGGTATCTTCTTCCTTCGATACATCGACTTTGAGCGCCAGCGCCTTGCCGCCCTTGGCGCGAATCTCGTTCGCCACCGGTTCGCCGTCGAGAATATCGGCGATGACGACCGCGGCGCCTTCTTCCGCCAAGCGCCGGCAGTATGCCGCGCCGATATGGCGCGCGCCGCCGGTGACGATGGCAACCCGGCCGCCCAGCCTCACAACAACCGCCCGGAGTGATGGAGTGTTGGAGTACTGGAGTATTGGGTTCCGGACCCATCACTCCACCACTCCATTACTCCATCACTCCAATTCATCTTCATATCATCCCCCTCAGATGTTCGCGGAAGTCCACCGGATTCCACCAGGTTTTCAGTCCCAGCGATTCGGCGATCACTTTCGCCGCGTTGTAACCCGGCGCGCCGGTGATGTTGCCGCCGGGATGGCAGGACGAGCCGCACATGAACAGACCGTCGATCGGCGTCTTGTACTGGCCCCAGCCGGGAAACGGCCGGTTCTCTAAAGCTTGATCGCCGGAATATTCGCCGACCATCCAGTCGCCGCAGTACATGTTTTTGTCATGGCGCTCGATGTCGAGCGGCGTAGTCGAATCGGTCGAGAGAATGTTGGCGTCAGTCAGATTCGGCGCGAACTTCTGCCAGACGGCGAGTTGTTTGTTGAACCAATCGTCGCGCGCTTTGTCCCAGTTCAGCGGGTTGCCCCAGAGATTGTAGGTCATGAGCTGCCACATGAACGCAGTGGCTTTGCCCGGCGGCGCCTGGGTCGGATCGTGAAACGACGGCGTCGCGCCATTCATGAACGGTTTGCGCGGCAGCTGGCCGGTGCGGCAATCTTCGAACAAATTTTGCAAATCTTCGTAGTCCTCCAGGCCGACGATATGCATGAACGAGCCGGCGACTTCGGGATGTTTTTCTTCGGTGATGTACTTGGGTCTTTCGTTCAACGCCAGATTAGTCGCGAAGATCGGCGTGGTTTTGGAAAAGCGAAAGTTTTCGGCAAGGGTCGGCGAACTTATTTTCTAGATTCTCCCGACCGACCAATTTGATGAAGGTCTCCACCGGGTTGACGTTGGAAGCGATGAACTTGCGCGCTTTGATCACCGTGCCGTCTTCGAGCACCACGGCGGTCGCCTGGCCTTTTTCGACTAAGATGCGCTCGACACCGTTGGCTTCGATATAGTCGACGTGATTGTGCGACATCATATGCGCCAGATTATCGCCCAAGGCGTGGGAGGTGCCGCGGCAGAGCTGGGGATTGACGCCCCAGGCGATCATCGCCGGTATTAGATAACCGGTCTTTGGCGCGTCGAGCTCGTAGCCGCGCATGACACCGAGGAAACCAATAAAAGCCCGCACGCGCGGATGTTCGAAGTGGCGCAAGACGAACTCTTCCGGCGTGGTGTCAAAATATTTTAGATACTCGCGCCCTTCCGGCGTCTTTTCGAGCAGCGGCTTCTTCTCGTCGAAGGGCAGCGGCACGGCATAGGTTTCGGTAAAGACAACCTTCTGCACCACCGGCTGCCAGCGCGTCCAGATATCCATGAACGACGCCGCGTCTTTCTTGGAGAAACGCTCGATGGTCTCGACGGTCTTCTTCACATCCGAAAACCAGCCGAGATAAGTCTTGTCGAGGAAATGGTGCACGACTCCGGGATCGGGCCGGTAGTAGTGAATGCCGAAGTTCTCCAGCTCCAGATCCTTGTACCACGGCAGCATCATCAAGCCGCGGTGAAAAACCGAATGGATGTTATGCCAGAAGCCCGCATAGTTGCGGTCTTCGTGGGAATCCAAACCGCCGCCCACTTCCATATTCTTCTCGACGACCATGATCTTCTGGCCGCACTTGGCGAGATAACCGGCGCAGATCATGCCGTTGTGGCCGGCGCCGATGACGACGCCGTCGTATTCGAGGATTTTTGCCATAATATCCGCTCCGAACCAGCTTGAACGTTTTGAACTATTTGAACGGCTTGAACGGCGCGTGGTTCAAATCGTTCAAATAGTTCAAGCCGTTCAAAATGTTCGGCCCCTTATAACCCGAGATCCTGCTTAATGACGCGCCACGCGTTATACCCCGAGCCCGCGATCACGGCGTCGGCCGGATGCATCGCGACGCCGACTTGATACAGCCCTTGGATCGGCGTGCGGTAGTCGGAGATCTGTTCGATCGGCCGCTGCTCGCCCATCTGCGTCGGAATCTTGCGCGCCACCCAGACCGAGCCGCGCCGCATGTTGGGCCAACGTCCCGCCATGTAGTGGGGCTCCATGGCCACTTTCATGATGATGTTCTCGTCGGTCAAGTTGGTCGCGTAACGGCGCCAGGTTTTGACCACCGTATCGAGAAAGCCGTTCTTTAGTTTAACCCAATCCTCCGGCTGCTTGCCTTTCAATTGATACGGCACCGGCAGGTAGGCCGACGCCGCATGCTTGCCGGCGGGCGCTTGCAACGGATCGAAGGCGGTCGGACAGATTGCGTGCAGGCAGCCATGGGTGGGAAACTCACCGGCGCGAATCTCTTGCCACATGGTTTCCAGATCGCCGGGCCTCTCAGGTCCGATATTTACGTTCATCGCTTGACTCACCGCCGGGTTGTTGGCTTCGTGGATGGCGTAACGCACCGGTGCCCGCAATGCCAAATGCACCTGGAAATAGGAAAACTCGTCGAGCTGGATATCTTTCACCCGTTCGACAAACGTCCGCGGCAGATAATCCTCTCCCACCATCTCGACAAAAGTCGCATAAGGATCGCCATTCGACACCACCGCCAAGCGCGCTTGCCACTCGCGCCCATCGCGCAGACGCACGCCTACCGCCCGACCGTCGTCATTGACGAGAATCCTGTCGACATGGTGCACCGCGCGAATTTGCCCACCGTTGTAGACATAGGCGCGCTGCAAAACCTGAGCGATGGAATGCGACCCGCCGCGCGCTAGCTCCGGCTGCTCGTCACCGGCGATCAGCTTTAACACTTCAATGCCGCCAGCCGCCGTAGTCGATGCCGACGCCGCGCGGAATCGCCATCTGCGACAGCACCAAGGTCTTAACGGCATCGCTGTCAAACAGCTCGTCGACCACTTGGCGCGGCGTCATTTGCCAGAGCCGTCTAAATTCCTGGCCGTCTCGCGCGCTGGCCAATTTCTGCAAGATCGCCGCACCCGTCTGGGGCGACTCATAGTAGTAGGGAATCAAATAATCGCGAATCAGCGGATGAAACCGTTGATAGAGATTGCGCCAAGCCTCACCGTCCCTGGTCGAGAACCGGCTGATCGAAGCGACGGTCTGTTCGATGGCTTGATGGTGCGCAATTGACTGCCCATCCGGGAGCAACAGTGCGCTTATGACCGGCGGCGAAACGAATTCAGCGTGGTGGCCCTCATCCCATTTCAATTCTTTCCAGATTGGCGAGAGCTGGCGGTTATTCTGGAAATAAGCCAGCGTGTTATGCCAGTAACCGGGCCGGGTGATTTCTTCGCTGGCGAGCCGCCCACCGTTCTCCAAGCGGCTCTCGCAGATGACAGTCTTGAGACCCGCCATGCCGAGATAGGTGCCGAGGGCAAAATTATTCTGCCCGGCACCGATCAGAATGACATCCCACTCGCTATCGACCACAGAATTCCTCCAAAGACCGGAACCGCTGGAAGCTTTTTGCAAGAACTAGTTCTGCAAAAATATTTTCTTATACTCCGCCATCTTTTCCTTCAGTGCCGCCGCATCCATATCGAGCATCTCGACCAGCTCGATTTTGTCGGCGTCCGCCAAGGGCGGATAGATGCCCTTACGGGTGATGAACTCGCCGATGCCGGCCATGATCTTGAGGCTCTCTTCGCCAAGGAAATAATCGATGAAAGCGCGACCGCCACTGGGATGGACCGGTTTGGCGGCCAGGGCGATCGATTGTCCGTCGCCCATGAATTTGCCTAATCGAGAATAGTCCAGCGGCACGCCTTTCTTGCCGTAGAAGACGACGTTCTTGAGAAACGCCACGCCGATGGGCGCTTCGCCGGTGGTGATCCGTTCGCCGGCTGGGGTCAAGGATTCCACCAGCAGCGGTTTGGACGCCGCCAGATCGCGGATAAACTTGTCGGCCCGTTCTTTACCGAGGATCTTGTGCAGGCTCGTCAGCCACTGTGCCGTGGTGACATGTTGGCTCGGATCGGGGAATACCACTTTACCTTTGTTTTGCGGCTTGACCAGATCCTCCAAAGACTTCGGCGCGTCGGCCGGCTTCAACGCGCTGGTATTGTAGACGATGCCGATAATACTGTTGCGATAGCTCGGCGAGCCGAGGGTGTTGTTGATCACCTCCTTGGGAAAGGCGCGCGCCGATGGCGAATCGTACTTGCCGAGGAAGCCGTCCTTACTGATCAATTGCAAGGTCACATCGGTGGTCAGGACGACATCGAAGCCCGGCTTGCCGGCGCGGGATTCGGTGGCGATACGGTCGGTAACTTTATTCGACGCCGCACGCCAATACTCGACATCGAGCCCGGTGCGCTTCTTCATCGCCGCCGCGATCAGATCCATGGTTTCGTTTTCCAACGACCCGTAGACGATCACCTTGCCGCCTTCCTTCTTGGCTGCCTCAATCAACTTGGCATCCTGGGCCAGCACCGCACAGTGCAAGGAAAGTAATGTGGCAGCCCCAATCAATGTTTGAGATAACTTCATCGCGACATGGCTCCTTTCAGCTGTACCGTGCATAACTCAAAGCTCCGGCAATGTCTAGAATTCACTCCCTACACGGCGCATGCTACGGCAATTTATTTATTCGATTGTCTGCCCCATCGCCATTTGCTAACCTGCACCTAACTGATCATGACTAGTCAAGAGAAGCTCAAAAAACTCCGTGACGAACTGAAACAGATGTTCCTGGAACGCGCCGAGCTGATCGATGGCGCGCTGTCGGCGTTGCTCTCGGCGCATCATTTGCTGATCATCGGCCCGCCGGGCACGGCGAAGTCGATGCTCGCCGACGAGCTGTGCCGGCGCATCGACGGCGCCAACTATTTTCAGTGGCTGCTCACCCGCTTCACCACGCCGGAGGAGATTTTCGGCGCGGTCAGTCTCAAGGCCCTCGAACAGGACGACTATCGGCGCGTCACCAGCCGCAAACTTCCCGAAGCCCACATCGCCTTTCTCGATGAAATCTTCAAAGCCAACTCGTCGATCTTGAATTCGATCCTGACGCTGATCAACGAGCGGCTTTTTCACAACGGCAAGGAAGTCGTCAAGGTGCCGCTGCTCACTTTGTTCGGCGCCAGCAATGAACTGCCCGAGGAAGAAGAATTGACCGCGCTCTATGACCGCTTCCTGGTGCGCTTCGTGGTCGGCTACATCGTTGAAGACTTTCGTTTCCTGCGCATGCTGGAGTCGCAGGCTCAGCCCGAGCGCACGACGTTGACCTTTGCCGAGTTGACCGAGCTACAGACGCAAGTTCGGCAAGTGGCCATCCCGTCCTATGTCTTCCGCGGCATCGCCGATATCCGCCGCGAGCTCAATAAGAAAAACATCCAAGCCTCGGACCGGCGCTACCGCCAGTGCCTGGCGTTACTGCAAGGCCACGCCTTTCTCGAAGGCCAAACAGAAGTGGCGGAAAAGGATTTATTTTTTCTCGAGCATGTGCTGTGGCGCGACCCGGCGGAACAGGAGCTGGTGCGCGGCACCATTCGCGAGCTCTTGCTCGGTTACGAAGAAGAGATCGCCGAGCTATTGTATGAATCGCGCGAGATCCGCGAAGTGGCGTTGCAGGCCGGCCGCAGCACCGACGAGCGCGCCCGGGCCCTGATCGAAGTCCACACCAAGCTGAAAAATATCTTAACCAAAGTCGATGGCATCAAGGACAAAGCCCAAAGGCTCGGCCGCCCGCTCGAACGGGTGCACGCCGTGCGCGGTGAGATCGAACAGCTGCAGAAAGAGCTGTTGGAGCAGTTCTGATGGCGTCACGCCGTCCACAGACAACGCCTGCCAGGCGGCGCTTCGAGCCGCTGCCCAAGAATACCTTTTGGATCGAGAATGATGCTTACGACCGGCGCGTCTGGCAGCATCTGCGCTCGGAATCGCCGTCACTGCGCGAATTGGAGGACAAAGGCACCACTTTACTGCCTCATTTCGGCTCCTTGCTCCAGGACATATTCTGTTTGCTGTTCAAGTACGTGGTCAATTACCACAAGGACGCCGCAGTCTTGCCGAGCGCCCTGCTCAACCAGAAGTTTCTCCGCTCGGTCCATACCGGCACGCAGTACGACTACCTGCGCGAGCAAACGCTTTTGAACGAGGCTCACGCCGGCTTGTCGACGCTGATTCTCGGTGAACGGCTATTGAATTTCATCCGCGAAGAAAAGTTGCTCACCCGCCGCGATATGCGCGACCTCTGGGATATCCAGAAGCAAGAAGAACTGGTCGGCCAGAAGATGGAAGAGTATGACAACGCCGACACCATCCCCGAAGACCAGCTCTCCGAAGCAAGGTAAAAAGGCGCTGCAAAAAGCCAAAGAGAAAATGGCCGGCGAAGTCCAGGGCGCCGAAGCGTTGTTGCGCCATAAGACGACGCAACTCAAGGAAGACTTGAAGCGCATTGAAGGGCAAGCCAAAAACCGCCTCCAGGCCGAAACCATCAAGGTCGCCCAAGAGCTCGAAGATGCCACCGAAGAAGCCGAGACCTGGGGCAATACCATCGGCACCGGTGAGAAATCGCCGCCAGGGCAAAAGCTCGAACTCGGCCGGCGCCTTGCGGGAAATGACAAGCTGAAAAAGCTCGCCCGCATGGTCGGCCGGATGAAGTTTCACGCCCAGGCACTGCGCAAGAAAGTCTTTGAGAGGTCCAACGAAGAACTCCTGGAAGTCGAGCAAGGCGATGCCCTGCACCGCTTGCTGCCGCACGAAATGCTGAGCCTGCACCATCCGCTACTGCGCAAGGATTTCTTTCGCCGCTTCCTCGACCAGGAGCTGATTCAGTATTCGCTGCGCGGCATCGAAGAAAAAGGCAAAGGACCGATGATCGTCTGCCTCGACGGCAGCTCGTCCATGTCCGGTGACAAAGAGATCTGGTCCAAAGCCGTGACCCTGACCCTGTTGGAGATCGCCCGCAAACAGCGCCGCTTGTTTCGCTCGATCTGCTTCTCGTCGGCGGAAACGCCGCTGCAAGTTCTCGACATGAACCCACGCGACCGCTACGAGGTCGAAACCAAAACCATCATGGACCTGGCGGAATACTTCCCCGGCGGCGGCACCGACTTTCAAAAGCCGCTGGACGCCGCGCTGGAATGTCTAGGCGACTCGCGCTTCAAGAAAGGCGACATCATCTTCATCACCGATGGCGAGTGCCAGGTCGATCCGCAGTGGGCGGAACAGTTTAGAGAACAAAAGGAGCGCCTGGGCTTCTCGCTCTTCTCCATCCTCATCGACATGGGGCCGGCTTCCCTGGGCACGTTGAAGGAGTTCAGCGACCGGATTTCGACGATCAAGCAGCTGACCGGGGATGAAGCCAAAGAGATTTTTGTGAAGTTCTGAGACCGTATTACTGCTTCCGCGTGACCTCCTTCATCAGCCGCATCCACTTTTCCACGCGATCGGCATACTCGTCGGTGGTCAAACCTTTCTCGGGATAGAACTTCTCGAAGCCGTAATTTTTCGCACCGCTGCCGTAGGCGAAGGTTTCGTTGAACATTTTTTGCCCGTCAGGGCCGATCAAAAAGTCGACGAGCAGCAACGCCCCATGCGGATGGGTGGCATTGGCCGATACCCCGACTCCGCCGGCGTTGGCGACTGCCAGGTCCAAGGCGTGCCAGGCGATGGGCGCACCCTTCTTTGCCGAGTGCGCCACGTTGGTGGAAAAACCGACGAACGACATCGGCACTTCGCCGGACACGATCAGCTCGTTAAAACCCGGCCCGGAAGCGCCGTGCAGCGTAATCTCCTGATCTTTGAGTTTACGAATGAAGCTATCGCTCTTGGCCCACACCATGGCGCCAAACTGGCGCGCGCTACTCTCATCGCTGCTGATCGCCATCTTGCCTTTAAGCGCCGGTTTCAGCAGATCGTCGAATTTTTTCGGCAGCTCCAAGCCTTTCACTGCGTTCTTGTTATAGGCTAAACCGATGTACGACTCGCGATCCGTGGTCCAATAGACTAAACCGCTTTTAGTCTTCTCCTTGGCGCTATCGGGATAATTTTTGAGAAACGGCGAGGTGTAGGGCGCAAAAAACTGCTCGTCGCGCAAGATCATCAACGCCCCCGGGGTCGCCTCGACAGTATCAGCGATGTAACGACGCGCCTTATGCTCAGCCAAGGCTTTATTCGTCAGCTCGATGCCGCTGGCGCGATAGACTTCCACCGCAACGCCGGGATATTTCGCCTCGAAGATTTTGGCGATGTCCTTGGACGGCACCAGGGACGTGTACCAAACGACTTTGCCCTCCTTCTTCGCGCCATCGTAAAGCATCTTCTCGCGATCACCCCGGGCATACTTGGCTAATTCAGCAACACCCTTGCCTGTTTGAGCGGACGCGACACCTGCTACGAGCAACGCCATCCCCACAACTAGCGAATAACACTTTGGGCAAATCTTCATCGCGAAAACCCCTTACCCCTTACCCTTCACTCCTAACCAACCTTCGCCTGGCGCGGATACATGGCATCGATCATCGCCCGCTTGTGATACAGCGGCGTGCCCAAATACTGATAGAGGGCATGGGCCAGCACGCTGTGCGCCATCAGCGGATGTTTGTAGTCCGTGCCGGCGCCGGCAAACACCATGTGGGCAAAATGGCAGGACTGGTAGTAGGCTTCGCTAGCCACTGCTTTGGATTGATGTGCTCCGGCGGTGGCGGCAACGGCCGTGTCAATCTTCCACAAGGTCTCGTAGGTAATCCAACGCGCGCCGTCCAGGTGGATTGATATATCGACACAGTGATCCTGCACCCGCTGGAAGCGTCCGATCGGCTGACCGAAGACCACGCGGGTCCGGGTATACT
The DNA here is from genome assembly GCA_963847445.1 of uncultured delta proteobacterium. Lineage (GTDB taxonomy): Bacteria > Desulfobacterota > Binatia > UBA9968 > UBA9968 > DP-20. Next base: position 314,851 of record CAWJZV010000030.1, read on the forward strand.
CGTTGGTCATTTCGAAAATCTCTTGGCAGGCACCCACCTGGTAGGCACACAGAATCGGCAAAGCTTTGGTGAGCGCCGCTTCCAGCACCGGCCATCCCGAATCCACCGTGCCGATGAGCGCGTGCGCTCCGACGGCAACATTGTCAAAGCTCACTTCCGCCGCGCCAATCATGAAGCCAAACACCGGCTTCACCGAAACTCCCGGCGCATTGCGGTCGACCAAAGCGAGCACGACGCCACCGCTGTCGCTGCGCGCCGCGCAAATAAACTGACTCGCCGCGGCGCCATCCTGGACGTAGCGCTTGGTGCCGCTGAGAGTGAATCCGCTAGCACTCTTAACCGCGCGGGTCTGCACTGATTTCGGGCCGAACTGAATGGGGTCGTCGGAGAGCGCAGGAATCACGATGGCAGTGCCATCGCAAATCTTCGGCAACCAGGACTTTTGCTGCGCCGCGCTGCCTCCTTCTAAAAACAATTGCGCCGCCAAGACGCCGCTGGAAAAAAACGGGCCGGGCAAGCGGCCCGCGGCCAAGTTCTTCAAAGACCACGGCGCAGTCCGTAGCGGACGATCCGCCGCCGCCAAACTCGTCGGGCACCGTCATGCCAAGCCAACCGACGCCGGCGGTCTTTTTATACAGCTCAGGAAGATGGGCGATTTTCTTTTGATACCATTCAGTAATGACATGCGACGGCGCTTCGGCCTTCAAAAAATCCCCCGCCACTTTCTTCATCATATTTTGATCGTCGTTTAATTTGAGATCCATAATCCGTATCCTTTCGCATTCGGTGCAACGCGCGCGGTCGGCAAGGGCAACCAAGGGGGTTGCCCCTACAAGTCCGAATTCTTTTTGCGCCCTTTGCGTTCTTTGCGGCCAATCCTCTCTAATCTTAAACCGTCGTCGGCGCGTCCTCCTGGGACGGCCGGCCCAAACCTAAGCGGCGCGCTATGATCAGCCGGTCGGTATCCAGCGTGCCGCCGCCATGGAGCCAACCGGGACCGCTGCGCACGGTGTATTCGAAGTCGGCCACTTCATGCACCGAATCATCCGGCGCCAGGGCGTCATAGCCGCAAATCTTTTGCACGCGCTCGGCATTGCGCAAGCGCACCATGCGCTGAAAAAAGAGAAATTGCGGTCCGCCATAGGAATGGGGCTGCTTGACATAACGATGCCAAAAATTGCGCAACCCCATCAGCCGTTGGACATCCAAATCGATGAGCATCTCGGCTAGGACATCGCGCACGTCCTGATCCTCCATCAAACTCTCGCCGTCAAAGTTAGTCCGTTGGCAATGGGCGATGAGCCGCGCGAACAGCGGATGCTCGGCGACACTGCCGCCGCCGCCATGCTCGAGTTCCAAATAACTGTTGGCGACCTTCCAGCCGTTGTTCTCGCCGCCGACCAGATATTTCGCCGGCACGCGGACGTTGTCGAAGAACACGGCGTTCTTAATGCCCATCATCAAGTGCATATGCTGAATGGTAATGCCGGGAAGCGTCGCCGGGATATACAGCCAGCCCAAGATTTTCATGGCGCTTGCCGGCGGGATTGGTGCAGACAAACGTCCAGAGAAAGTCCGGCGGCAAATGATGGCCGACCAGGACTTTTTGACCGTTGACGATGTAATCGTCGCCGTCGCGGATCGCCTTGGTCTGGCAGTTGGCGACGTCGCTGCCGCCTTGAGGTTCCGTGAGCACTTGCCATACCGCCAGTTCGCCACGCATCATCGGCGGCAGAAACTCGGCCTTTTGCTCCTCGGTGCCGAACTTCATCACGGCCGGCGCCACCAAGCGCGACAGGGTATAGAAAACCGATCCCAGCGACAGACCGTAACGATCGATCTCGGTTTCGAGAACGAACTGGTGATCGAGACTCATACCGCCGCCGCCATATTTCTCTGGATAGGTGGGGAAAAGCCACCTTTTCGCGCCTAACTTACCCGCCAAGCCGCGGCGGAATTTATATTCCTCGTCGTTTTCCCGGGTCGACCAGTTGCCCGACCAGCGCAGATGCTCGCTGCCCTTCATATTTTCCGCCAACCAGGCGCGCACCTCTTGGCGAAACGCGCTGATCTCCGGGCTATCCGGCTGTAAATTGAAGTCCATTGTTATTCTCCTTTTTGATTACGGTTCACTTTTCTTAATTTTCGAAATATCTCAGCTCCGAGCACACGAGCGTAAGGGGTAAAGGGTGAGGGGTAAAGCGTATCTGACCGGACGCCTTACCCTTTACCCCTAACCCCTTACCAATCTTTCCATCACACATTCCAATCACCGCCAACCAGACGCGGGATGACCGGATGTAAGATCCGATAGGACAATCCCCAGAGCCGATGTTCGCCGATTCGATAATACGAAACCTGCTCGGCCTTCCGCCAGGTCGGGAAGCGGTCGATCATCTTGTCGTGGGCGCCGGGACCAGCGAGATCGTTGAGCCGGACATCGATGATCTCGGCAATCTCACGCTCGGCGATCTGCCACCGGTCCGGGAGCGTGATGCGCGCCACATAGGGAAAAACCCGATAGCCCGTGGTGCGCGTCTGCTCCATCGGCAACTCGGCCAAGATATCTTCGCGCGGCACCACCAAACCGAGCTCTTCGCGCGCTTCGCGCAACGCGGTATCGAGCATGGTGTCATCTGCCGGATCGTGCTTGCCGCCGGGAAAGGCGACCTGACCGCCGTGCACGCCGCCGGGATTGCGCAGGATCATGACGATATGCAGTTCGCCTTGCTGCGAACGATAAACCGGAATGAGCACGGCGGCGTCGATCATCGTCATTGTCCTTATCCGCTTCTACTACAATTCCCCGGCTGGTAGCAAAGATCGGCGGGGTTTTAACAATTGCACAGCGGCAGCGATATGATAAAGACAGGCGATGTCGAGGATCACCCATGGATAGAGCGCCGAACTTTCTTTTCATCATCACCGACCAGCACCGTGCCGATCATCTGGGCTGCTACGGTAATCCGATTGTCAAAACCCCGAACATCGATCGGCTCGCGCAAGCGGGAACCCGCTTTGACAATTTCTATGTCGCCACGCCGATCTGCATGCCCAATCGCGCGACATTCATGACCGGGCGCATGCCGTCGCTGCACGGCGCGCGCCAAAACGGCATCCCGCTGGCGCTCACCGCGACTACCTTCGTCGAGATCCTGCGGGCAGCGGGCTACGATACTGCGCTGATCGGCAAATGCCACCTGCAAAGTATCAGCGGCGCACGCCCGACCATCGGCATGCCAGAGGCGGACCCCGACAGAGTTCAGCCGCCGGAGCATTTGCGCGAGGCCGATAAGAGTTGGCTTAACCATGGCCGTTACGATCAGGAACTGCGCGCCACTTGGCAAAGCGACCCCAACTTCGAGCTTAGCCTGCCCTACTACGGCTTTAGCCAAGTCGAGCTCGCCGTCGGCCATGGCGACGAAGTAGTCGGCCATTACGATCGCTGGCTCAAGCAGCGCGCTGCCAATGGCGATGCACTGCGCGGGCGCAAGAATCAGCTGCCGGGGAACAATTATATCGCACCGCAGGCCTGGCGCACGGCGATTCCCGAAGAGCTCTATCCCTCCGCCTACGTCGCCGAGCGGACCATCAAGTATTTAGAAAACTATTCCCGTAGCGACCGCGCCAAGCCGTTTTTCCTGCAATGCTCGTTTCCCGACCCACACCATCCGTTCACGCCGCCGGGGCGCTATTGGGACATGTACAATCCGGCGGAGATCCCCTTGCCGCCGTCGTTCAATCCCGGCGAGCGACCGATCGTGCCGCACCTGCGCCGGCTCTACCAAGAGCGTACCGCCGAGGAGGCGAACAAGGACGGGCAGCGCACCTTTGCCGTCACCGAACGAGAAGTTCGTGAAGCCACCGCGCTCACCTATGGCATGATCACGATGATCGACGATGCCATCGGCAGCATTTTGGCCTGGTTGAAAACCCTCCGCCTCGACGACGACACGGTGGTGATTTTCACCAGCGATCATGGCGACTTCATGGGCGATCATCAGCTGTTGTTGAAAGGCGCGCTGCATTACCGCGGCCTGGTGCGGGTACCGTGCATCTGGAGCGACCCGCAGATCGAAACGCCTGGCAAGCTCAATGCCGGCTTATGCGGCACGATCGATCTAGCGCCGACGATTTTGCAGCGGGCCGGACTGGCGGGTCATAACGGCATGCAGGGAAAAAGTTTAATTCCGGCCCTCGACGGCGGCATGACCGGCCACGAGTCAATGCTCATCGAAGAGCACCAGCGGCGCGGCTATATGGGATTGGCGAATAACTTCCGCGCCCGCAGCCTGATCACCCAAGCAACACCGCTTGACGATCTACGAAGGCGTCGGTTGGGGCGAACTCTACGATTTCGCCGCCGATCCACAGGAGCTCGACAATCTTTGGAATGAGCCCGGCGCTCAACCCTTGCGCCAAGAACTGACCGAACAGTTGGCGCGCAAAATGATCGAGATGACCGACACGAGCCCGCTGGCAACCCATCACGGACCGTAAAAAGAAAAACACGTTGCAATCGTTCAATATGTTCAAGCCGTTCAAATCGTTTTCCGGATCGAACCACGCCTACCTTTACGACGAACCTCCGAATGGCCGAGACGACTTGAACGATTTGAACGACTTGAACTGAGCGAAGCGATTGAACGAGTTAGGACTTAATCCCCGAACGCCACCCACGCCGGCATCGGCAATTCGACAACTTCCCCTTTGGTGTACTTGGCCAATGCGCCGCGCATCTCTGCACGGATCTTTTCTAATACGGCTGGCTTTTGCGCGCGCAGGAGCCCGGCCGTGCGCACGGTGCTATCTTTCATGGCGTTAAACAGACCATCGCCGGCCGGCAAACGCCAGAGCTGTTTAACTTTATTCACAGCCGGCGACTCGAAGCCGGCGGCAATCAAGCCCTGCGTACACTCATCGGGATCGCTGTAACGAAAGAACGGCGGCCCTTCGGGCAGCTTGACGCGCGGCTCGCCATGAAGCTCGACGGCGCGCAAGACAATACCGAAGCCGATGGTCTCTTCCGGTTTCGCCCACACCGAGAAAGCAAACCTGCCGCCGCTGCGCAGTATACGGTGGGCTTCGAGCAGAGCTTTTTCCGGCTGACCGAGATGGAGGATGCCGAAATTCATCGCCGCGGCGTCGAACAGAGCGTTGCCGCAAGGCAGCTCCTCGGCGTCGCCTTCGCGAAATTCCACGCCGGAGTGAATGCGCCGGGCATGAGCGACCATCGCCGCCGAGAAATCGACGCCGAGCACCGTCGCGCCGCGCTTGGCAGCGGCAGCCGCCACGTAGCCTGGCCCGCTGGCGATATCGAGAAACTTCATGCCCTTCTTCAAGCGCACGGCATCGAGCAACGAATCGATGGTCTGGGTGGTCAATGGGCCGAAGGCATCATGATAACCGGTAGGGATTTCCTGCCAGCCGGCCAATTCGAAACTGCGGAATTTTTCCGGGTCACGGATCATCTTCAGTTCACGGTTCGTGGAATCTCGCTGGTCTTATAGCATGTCCAAGCGCGCAAGGGTATTTCGCCTTGACCGTGTCACGACTTTTCTTTACTGTCGGGTTCGCGGAGGTGGTTTATGAAACTTCAACTTGGATTCCGACACTTGCTGCTTTGCTGTCTGATGACAACAGCGGTGCCCGCCTTCGGCGCCCAAACGGTCACTAAAGTCGTCATGACCAGCGGCTCGTTCAGCGAACGGGAAGCGGCCATGTACGTGGCCCAGGATCAAGGGATATTCCGCCGCTACGGTTTGGAACTGACCTTTGTCACCGTGCGCAATGGACCGGTCGGCATGGCGGCACTCGCCTCGGGTGAAACCCAGTTCCACTCCGGCTCGGCCACTGGCGCGGTGCTCGGCTCCGCCGCCGAAGGCATGGACATCGTCTTTGTCGCCGGCATCATCAACAAACTCATCGGCAACATCATGGCCTCGCCAAAAATCAAAATCCCCGCGGATCTAAAAGGCAAAACCATCGCCGTCACCAGCGCCAGCGGTGGCAGCTGGATGTTTACGACACTGGCGCTCGAATATTGGGGCCTGGACGCCAAGCGCGACGGCATCACGTTTCGCATACTCGGCGACGAGTCGGTGCGCAGCCAGGCGCTGCTCAATGAAAGCGTCGCCGCGACGCATTTAGGCTACACCTTTTCCGCGCCGCTCATCAGCAAAGGATTCACCAATCTCGGTGACCTCTCCAAGCTGCCGATTCCGTTCCAAAGCACGGGTATCATGACCACTCGGCGCTACATGAACGCCAATCCCGAGATCATCGAGAACGTCCTTCGCGGCGTGGTCGACGCGTTACAGTTCGTCGAAAAACCGGAAAACAAGCCGGCGGTGCTGAAAAGTCTAATGAAGGGGTTGCGGTTGAAGAATGTTGAACAGGCGATGGAAGGCTACGACACCCTGGCCAATATCTACGAACACAAAATCTACCCGCGCGCCGACGGCGTGCGCAATGTCATACGCTTGCTCGGCCAGACCAATGAGAAGATCCGCAAACTCAAAGCGGAAGAGTTAGTCGATGACCGGTTTGTCAGGAAGCTGGAGAAGGAAGGCACGGTTCTAAAAGCCATCTCCGAGATCCAACATGTAGGAACGCGATTTATCGCGCCCTTTTGACGTTACCACCTCACGCCAGCCATTGGGCGCAGTGAATTGCGAGCCTACAGAAACGACCCGAATTAAACGGGATTGGTCATGTAGGATGGGTGGAGCGAAGCGATACCCATCATCGATTTCGTATGTCTACGGCATCTCTTCGAGCAGCTTGCCGAATCCTTTAACTTTCTGCCGAATATGCAGCCGCTTCTGCACCGACCAGACGCGCGCCGGCACGGCGTGCACCACGGGAACCTGCAAATCTTCTTCGAGCAGATGGATGATATCTAAACAGCGCCAGCCGGTGCCGAGCATGTAGATGCCGTCGGCGTCGGGATGCTTGAGAAACGCCTGGCGCGTGTGGCCGTAGATTTCGGTCGAGGCTAGACGGCCGACATCGGCGAAGTCGACTTTCATCCCTTCCATCGCCAACACTTCGAAGCCGGCTTCCTGAAAGTAGCGGCTGAACATGTCGTTGATGCTGCCGACGAAGTAGGTCACGCCGACGAACTTCTTCACGCCCAACGCGCGCAGCGCTTCGACCTGGGTCTGCGCCGCGGTGACGATGGGAATTTTAAATTCGTCTTCCCACTCTTTGGTGATCTTCGCTTCGCCCTTGAAGCCTTGGATCATGAACGGCGGCGCGCCTTCGGGGTGGATCAAATCGACGCCTTCCTTGGCAAGCTCGGCGACTTTTTCGTGAACAGCGTTGAGTGCCGCGCCAAATTCGTCTTCGGTGCCGCGCTTGAAGTTCAAATACACCGGCACGACGCCGACGCCTTCCGGCATTAACCGGATGAACTCTTCCAACGACCCCGGCCGATGGGTCGGTTTGACGACCCCGACCACGCCACGCCAACTGGTAAAAACCATAAATCAGTTCCAATCGTTCCAGGGGTTCCAGTCGTTCCAAGTGTTTCGGAGGCTTCGGGTTTTACCATTGGAACCTCTGGAACTCATTGGAACGATTGGAACCGTCTTCGTTTATTTAAAGATCTGCGGAAACTTCGCCTTCATCTTAACGCGGTAATCTTCCGGCACTTCAACAACCTTGGGAAACTCGCCCTTCAGCTTGCGATTATACGGCTGGCAAGCGTCGATCAAGATGCGGTTGTTGAAATTGCCCGGCAAGAACATCGGGTCGCGCCCAGACGACCAAGCCTTCTGCACCAAGTCTATGTCGGTGATCGGATCGAAGCGAGTGCCCATGGCCCAGAGCACTTGATCGATGTCCGAGCAGTCGACATCGTCGTCGACGACCACGGTCCACTTGCCGTTGTAGGCGCCGGCCATGCAGTTGGACGCGACGTGCAACACGTTGCGCGCGTGGCCGGGATAGCGCTGGCGGATTTGAATCGCCGTGAAACGGGTCGCCGGCGCGCCTTCGTGGTTCCACACGCCGAGAATGTCGGGCAAGCCGCAAGCTTCCAGCGCGTTCCAGATCTCCGCCGCCCCGGCGATGCCTTTGAGCAGGCCAGTTTCATCCACCGGCTTATGCTGCGGCGCGCAGGTGAGAATCGGATTGTTGCGGTACATGACGGTTTTCACATTGAGATAGGGGCGCGGCACGACATCGTCGGAATAGTAGCCCATCCATTCGCCGAAGGGTCCTTCGGGCTGCGTCTGTCCCGGCACGGCTTCACCTTCGATGACGATCTCGGCATCGGCGGGAATCGGAAATCCGGTAAAGGGCCCCTTCACCACTTCCACCGGTTCGCCGCGGATGCCGCCGGCGAAATCATACTCCGACACGCCCGAGGGCAACGGACTGGCGGAAAGCAGATAGAGCAACGGATCTTGGCCGCAGACGATGGCAAACTTGCAGCTCTGGCCGCGCTCGAAATATTTGTCGCGATGAATCCGCCCATGTTTGCCTTCGGTGATCTGGCAGCCGATGGTCTTGCCGTCGTAAACTTCACAGCGATAGGCGCCGAAATTATACCAATCCGCGTCGGGATCTTTGGTGATGCACATATCCGCCGTGCCGACATAACGGTGCGTGTCGGCCTGGTGGTGGATCGGCACCGGCAACTTGAGCACGTCGACTTTGTCGCCTTCCAAAACGTTCTCGAAGATCGGCCCGGTCTTGACCATCTTGGGCTTAAGCAGCTTCATGTCGGTCATGACATGGTGGTAGGCCTTGACGATATCGGCCTTGTGTTCGTATTCGAGCGGCAAGCCGAGGGTCAGCGCGACGCGCTTGATGGTTGAGAACTGGCCGTAAAGAGTCCGATAACCTTTCGGATAACCCGGCACTTCGTCGAACACGATTGCCGGCGCTTTGCCCTTACCGCCTTCGGTCAGCATCTGCGTGATCGCGCCCATCTCGCGGTCCCAGTGGGCGCCGTTGACCTCAAGTAACTCACCCATCTTGCCGACTTGCTCGATCCAATCGCGCAAACCGCGATAGGTTACGCTGCTCTGCGCCGCGCCAGCGCGTTCCGGACGTGCCATGAAATCCTCCTAGAAATTGAGCCGTTGAAAGTTGAAGTTTTTTCACCTTACGTTCAGCCCTTAACCTTGTCAAGAAAGTGACGACTTGCCGGGCTCTTGTCGATCGGGCGTCGAGCCAGTGCTATGACGCCGATGGCCGAACACCCGGATTTTGCCACGGGGCCAATAGTCATGAATGAGGGATTCATCAATGGCGGACAACACCACCTACGACCGGCAACTGCGCAGCATCGGCCAATCTCTCGAAGCACAGCGCATCCAGGTTTTCGAGCTAACCCGTCAAGGCGAAAACTATACTGCCCGCGGCGACCCGGAAAAAGAAACCTCGCTGTTAGCGGCCTTGCGTAATTGGCAAAAACGGCTGCGCAGCGAAGGAATGACGACTTCGTTGGCGTTCACCCAGCCAAGACATTGACGAAATAGACCACCAGGGCTCTGGCAACCGCAGCAAGGCCAACCGGATCCCCGATTTTCATAGCCTGGCGAATACACTGCGAACGGTGGGCGCCTATCTGGATGAAAAAAACGCCGAGCTGATCGAGCTGCACAAGAAGCAGCTGAGCGTGACGATTCTCTCACGCAACACCACCGGTTACCCGGAGATGGAAGAACGCAGCCTGGGCTCGTTCTACGAACTGTTTGTCAAGCTCCATGCGCTGCGAAACCGGGCATGTAAACGATAATCGCGACTCAGCACAGCTTAATTCGCCAAGTGAATCGAACCGCTTGACAAGCTCCGGCCTGGCACTATGCCGCATCGGCAGTTTGCATCCTCATCGTGCGGGGAAAGTTCGCCTAGCCGAGCAACAGTATGCTCCAGACCGCCACCGCCAAGACGATCGAGCAGAACACCCCGGCGGAACCTAAGTCCTTCGCCAGGCCGGACAGCTCGTGTCGATCCGGACCGATCCGGTCGACCACCGTCTCAATGGCGGTATTAAGCATCTCGACGACCACGACGAGCAGGGCGCTGCCGATCATGAGCGCGCGTTCGACGGCATTTCGCCGCGAGCAACCAACGCCGCCGGAATCGCCAGAGACAAAACATAAATCTCGTAGCGCAACGCCGCTTCCGACCTCCATGCCCGTGCCAACCCGTTCAGCGAGTTCCTCGTCGCATTGATCAGCCGCTGGAGCGGGCTGATGTCGTTTCCCGTCATGTCGGTAAGCACTGCGCCATCGTTTTGTATCTCGAATCTATTTGTCGTAGCGCGCTCGACCTCAACCAAATGGGAAAGAGTTTTTCACCACGAAGTGAATCATGATCTTACGCACGCCCACGGATAATGAAAATGGATGGGATTCCCTCCATAGGCAGTCTGCTTGACGCGTCATTCCCGCGCACGCGGGAATCCAGGTTAGCCTGCGCCCAATTAGCCTGGATACCCGCTTTCGCGGGTATGACGGAACCCAGGTGACATCTTCATTGTGGAGACCCTCCCCTTACAGGTATTTTCTAAGGAGCTCACGAAGATCACGAAGTTCAGAAATTTGCTCATCCGAACCCTTCGCGTCCTCCTTCGAAAATACACGTGCAGCGATGATCTGCGCATCGATAACGACTCTCTGTTCCGTCATACCGGCGCAGGCCGGTATCCATCCCGTTCCCGCCCCTGCCGGCCTGCGCCGGCATGACGAGTCTAAGGAATGGCTTCCGGTATTTTCATTATCTGTGGGCGTGCCTAAGATCATGATTCACTTCTTGGTGAGTTCCTCCGGATAAACAACCAACCACGTGAGACACCCTACTAGCTAAATCACCGATTCACTAACTCACTATCCCCGCTGTTTCAGCGCATTGAGCACCTTCTCGGCGGTAATCGGCAGCGAAGTAATCCGCACCCCCACCGCATCCGCCACGGCGTTGGCGATCGCCGCCGCAGTCGGGATCAGGGCGGTCTCGCCGATGCTCATGCTATTGTAAGGTCCGCTGCCGAACTCGGATTGCAGGATGGTCGTGTGCAGCGGCGGCATATCCTTGATGTTGGGAATCTTGTATTCACCGAGATTGGCCGCCAGCACTTTGCCGCTCTCGTCGTAAGCGAGGTTTTCCACCAGGCCATAACCGAAACCCATGGCTACGGAGCCGTCGATCTGTCCCTGATGGGTCAACGGATTCAGGATCGCGCCGGTGTTATGCGCGGTGGTGAGTTTGGTCACGCGCACCTCGCCGGTCTCGTCGTCGACCTCGACTTCAGCGACTTGAGCAACCAACGAGGCCTCGGGCCCATCCGACATGTTGGCGTAATGACCTTCGACCAGAATCGGGCCGCCATTGGCGCGGGCGATTTCCGCCGTAGGTCATACGCCGCTCGGCCCGTCCGTGGGTCACGCCGCCGTCGAACAGCAGGAGTTCGTCCGGCACCGGCTTGCATCGCCACGCCGGCAATCTGGAGAATCTCCGCGCGCGCCCGCTGCGCCGCGTTTAACGCCGAGCCGCCATGGACGCGGGTGCTGCTGCTGCCACGGACACCGGTATCTTTAAGGACTTTATCGGAATCGAGCATCTCCACGGCGATGGCATCGAGGGGCACTTTCAGTTCTTCACCGACGATCTGGCGCATCATCGTGAAGACACCGGGACCGGTATCGGTGACCGCCGAAGACAAAGTTATTGTCCCTTCCTCGTCAATGGCAATGCGCGCGTAGGACTCCCCGCCTTTGGAAACCCAGTCGCCGACAGCGCAGCCGCGGCCGCTATTTTTTTTCTTGGGCTTGGCAAACTCCGACACTTCGACAGCGCGCGCGAGCGTCTCGGTCGCTTTGATATGTGGAATCACATGGCCCAGCGGCGACGGGTCGCCATCGTGCATGAAATTCATCCGGCGAAACTCGATGGGATTCATGTTCAAGCGCTTGGCGACGACATCCATGTGGCTCTCGGAGGCAAACATGCCTTGAAGATGGCCCGGAGCGCGCATGTAGCCCGCCGGCATTGTATTGGTGTAGACATATTTTTCTTCGATCAAACAGTTGGGCACCCGATAGGGCCCAGGCGCGTCATGGGCGCCGACCAGATAGCCTTGCGGGCGGTAGGCACCGTAGGCGCCGCTGTCGAAAATAAACTCGATATGCTCGGCGATCATCAGGCCATTTTTCTTGACCCCGGTCTTGATCTTGATCACCGCGCCATGGCGCGGATTGCCCGCCATCAGCTCCTCGGTATAGTCGATCAACAGCTTGACCGGCCGGCCGGTTTTCTTAGCCAACGCATAGCAAAGCGCGACATCGTTGCCGTCGCCCTTGCCGCCGAAATCGCCGCCGACGTAGCAGGAATGGACGATCAAACTCGCCGGTGGGATCTGCAAAGCGTTGCCGACCTGATCGCGCATATTGAACGGGCTTTTGTTCGACGACCACACTTCCGCCGTGCCGTCGGCTGTTGACGCGCACCAAGGAACAATGCGGTTCGATATAGGCCTGGTGAATCGCCGGCACGGTGTAGCTGTTCTCGACGATCACGTCGGATTGGCGAAAGCCCTCTTCGACCACGCCCTTCTTCCAGACCAGGCTGACGAAGACATTGCTCGGCGTATCGATCTTGTGCAGCAGCCCTTTGTAGTCCGCGACATTGGGATGGATCAGCGGCGCATCGGGTTTAGCAGCCGCCAATGGATCGATCAGCACCGGCAGTTCTTCGTACTCGACTTCGATCAAATCCAGCGCGGCCTCGGCAACCGCTTCGCTCTGCGCCGCCACCGCGGCGATTTTCTCGCCCATGAAGCGCACCACGGCTTCGGCCAGCAGCGGCATGTCGATGATTTTTTTGCCGATCTTGGCGCCGGCGAGATCGGCACCGGTCAGCACCGCAACGACACCGGGAAGCGCGCTCGCTTTGGTCACATCGATTTTTTTAATCCGCGCGTGAGCCAGCGGACTGCGCAACACTTTGGCCCACAGCATGCCGGGCAAACTTATGTCGACGGCGTACTTGGCGCCACCGCCGACTTTATGCTCGCCTTCGACTCGGGGACTCGGAATACCGACGCTACGGATTTCTGCCATGATGATTCCCTCGTAAACCTTTCAGAGGTGTCGTGGATAAACCTTAGCTATCGCTAACGGCTTCAAGTTCTGCAAAATTATTTGCGTTAGCCAATGATTGTATTTGCATCGCAACTGTTGTGAGAGAGTTACATCAACCCCAAATTCACCGCAAGCTCTCGGCGGAGGAATCCCATGGACGACGTAAAAGGAGAGATGGGAAAGAGTTTTTCACCACGAAGTGTTTATGAGCTTACGCTCGTCCACCGACTATGAAAATGGATGGCATCCCCTCCAAATGCTCCTGTCCTCGACTCGTCATTCCCGCGCACGCGGGAATCCAGGTGTCGGACACAGTCCGTCATACCGTTGAAAAACGGTATCCAGGTGGGGATTAGCCTGGATACCCGCGTGCGCGGGTATGACGGAACCCATGTGTCTAATCGTTGCGCAGATCATCCACGCACATATATTCTCGAAGGAGTAAACGAAGATGCATTAGAAGCGCGAAAGTCAGCAGGGCCGCTTTTTCGCCCTTACTTCGATCATCCGAACCCTTCGTGGCCGGAGTCTGTGGTGAGCGTAGTCGAACCATGAACTTCGTGGTGAGCGACTCCGGATAAATGACTAACAGCGTGAGACACTCCACCAGAATTCGCGCCCGCTAGTTTGCGTCTACCGTGAGCATCAACGATCAAGTTCGATTGCTGCGTTCTGGCGGCTGCAGACGACTCATCAGTTCGCCGAGAAGACCCGAGTCGATCATTTCGCCGTTGCGGTAAGCGAGGGATTGATTGGAATAGGGCGAGATGCGCGGCCCAGGGGTCAGTATCCCGGCAAGATTCAGTGGATCGGCGGCGGCCAGCAATATTTCGCTGGTTGCCGCTTGGCCGCGGCGCAACTCACGCAAGCGCTCCACCGCCGCCGGCAAGGCAAACTGCTCACCGACAAAGCCATTGACAAAACGGCCGCCGCGGATCTCGCCGCGCGCTTCCAAGCGGCGGTAAATCGCCAGTAAATTACGCCAACTGCCCCAGCAGCCATTGCTGGATTCGCGCGCCAATAGGTCGCGAAACACCACGCCGTAGCGCTGTAACAGCTGGCGCGCCTGGCGTTCCATGCGGCTCGTGCTGCTGACTTCTAGTTTCGAGAATTGCCCGCGCCACAGCGACCAGCGGCCCGCCGGCATGGCCCGCTCGGAATTGCGCCCGCCGCTGATCAAGCGCAGACTGCGGCGCCGTTCGACACGCTTGTGTTCGGGAGTCAGGAGCACGCGTAAGCCGGCGATGCCGTCGCCGCTGGCTAACCCATGAGCGACCAGTTGCCAGAGCGCCTCTTCGACTTTCACTTTGAGCAGGCCGGTGTCGCGGGCGATATCGGCGAGAAAAGACGCACCCCGCTGCTCAAGATAGCGCGCCACCTCCAGCGCCATGGCCGACAGGCTCGGGATATCGGTGTAGCGGCCGTGCATCGGTTCGAGATAATTTTCCAGCTCGTCACGCAGGATAAAACCGATGGGCGCATTGCGCGCCGGCGCCAGCAACCGTTTCAACCTTTTGCCGGAAGTAGTCTTCGGCTGGCTGAGCTCTTCGGGCAGAGTATCGTTGCGCAGCCTGCCCCACGCGACGATGCCGCCTAGACAGAGATACTCCAGGTCGGCGGGGTCGTAAGTTTCGATGCGCGCCGGCAGCACATGCTGCTCCCAGGCCGGCGCGGGCAATTCCAAGCCCTGTAACTGTTCAATGACCCGCAGCACGCCGTCGCGGCCGCGCAATCTGCTGCCAGGCGCGGCATGCTGCCAGTGAATGAGAAAATTGACGAAGTCGGCGGCCGATACCGGTTCGATCTCGCGGCGCATCTTGCCCAGGGTCAAACGATGAATGCGCGCGAGCAAAACCCGATCGCACCACTCGACGGCTTCGCCATCTTGGCCATCTTGAGCATCTTGGGCAATTTGGGCGCCAAGAACGCGCCCGGTGAATTGGCCGCGCATCGCCACCCCGGCGCTTTCCAAGGCGAGCAGCGCGGCGGCGACTCTATTGACCGGCAGGCCGATGCGCGCGGCCAGCGCCGCGGCGCTGATCGGCCCGCTCACTTCGAGCCAGCCTTGAACGATTTTCTTGACGGCGTCTTCCGCCGTCGCAAGGGTCTCGGCAAAACCGAGCGGCAGCGCGATCGCCGGCGAGAAAGAAACCTCCGGTAAACAGATCTTGATCAAATCGACTCGCTCGGCGGCGATGATGGCGCGCTGCGTGCCATTTGAATCCTGCCAGGTCGCGACCGTCGCGCGGCCGCGGTCGATCAATTCGCCGGCAAGAGACTGCCAATCGCGGCGCAAGTCCGCCGGCAGTATGCATACGCCCAGGAGCAAATCATGCAACTCATCGGCATTGCGTGCCTCGGGCCAGGCTTGTTTGCAAACCTCGGCGATGGCCTGGGGATCGAGCTGGCCAAACTCCCGGTCCAACCGCGGATCGACCCGGCGCAGCGACACCGCTCGCGCCCGGCGCTCCTCCAACGGCGCATCGTCGAGGAAAGCGTAGGGATTGGCGTTCAAGATTTCATGGGCCATCGGCGACGGCGCCGGTGTGTCGATGGCCAGAGTGGCGATCTCGCCGCTGTCGATCTTGGCGAGCAGCGCCGACAGGCCGTCGATGTCCATCGCCTCGTGCAAACAGTCGCCGATGGTTTCTTTGACCAGCGGATGATCGGGCAGCTCCACTCCGCCGCTGCGGTTGTCTTGGCACATCACCTGTTCGGGAAACACCGCCGCGAGCAGATCTTCGGCGCGCATGCGCTGGATCGCCACCGGGATTTTTTTACCGCCGTTGCTGCGCTTGAGCGCCAGTGCGCGGGTCGCGTTCCAACGCCAGCGGTTGGTAAACATCGGCGACGCCAGCACGGCCTGGGTTAGATTGTATTCGAGGATCGCCGGCTTGAGCATGGCGAACACGTCGCTGAGCGGAAAGGAATGCTGTTCGACGAGCGAGATACAGATGCCGTCGTCGGTGGCCGCCGCTTGCAACTCGCGGTCGAAGCTGACGCAAAAACGCTTGCGCAACGCCAAGCCCCAGGCGCGGTTGATCCGCCCGCCCCAAGGCGCATGGAGAATCAACTGCATGCCGCCGGCCTCGTCGAAAAAGCGCTCGGCGATGATCTTATCCTGCGACGGCACGGTGCCGAGGACGGCGACGGTGTCGGCGACGTAGTTGACGATCTGCTCGGCCGCGGCTTGGGGCATCGATACTTCGTCCTGAAGCCAGCTCGCCGCCATGATGCGATCGCCGATCCGCTCGGCCACCGCGGTGCGCAAATCGGCGACCGCCTGAGATAACTCCAGCGTGCGCGCCGGCGCCTCGCCCATCCAGAATGGAATACTCGGCGGCAATCCCTGGGCGTCGTCGACCCAGACTTTGCCGGAACCGACGCGGCGAATGCGCCAGGAGCGGTTGCCCAACAGAAAAATATCGCCGGCCAAACTCTCGATGGCGAAATCTTCGTGCACCGTGCCGACAAAGGTCTCGCTGGCAAATTCCACGACATTGTAATCGGCGGTATCGGGAATCGCCCCGCCGTTGGTGATCGCCGTCAAGCGCGCGCCGCGGCGCGGCCGCAGCATGCCGTTAATCCGATCGCGATGAATATAAGCGCTGCGCCGGCTGCGCCGCGTCTCGACGCCTTCGCTGAGCATTTCCAGAACTTGCTCGAACTCTTGCCGCTGGCAAATCGCGGTACGGATAGGCGGCGCGCATGAGTTGCCACAGCGCTTCTTCGGAAATCCCCTCTTCGTCATTTGCGCCCTTTGCGTTCTTTGCGGCCAATCTGGAACTCGCCACCGTCGCCACCATCTGCTGCGCCAGGATATCCAGCGGCTTGTGAATTAAATTTAACTTGTCCAACTGCCCCTGGCGCACGGCGCGGATCGCCGCGATCGACTGCATGAGATCGTCGCGCGTGAGCGGATAGAAAAGCCCCTTGGGAATCGCGCCCAGCCAGTGGCCCGAGCGGCCGACCCGTTGCAGCAGCACCGCCAGATTGCGCGGCGAGCCGATATGGCAGACCACGTCGACATGGCCGATATCGATGCCGAGTTCGAGGGACGCCGTGGCGACCACCACCGGATAATGACCGGACTTGAGTTTCTCCTCGACCTCCAGCCGGGTTTTGCGCGACAGGCTGCCATGATGCGCGCCGACTTTGTCTTCGCCCAGCCGTTCGCTCAGTTGATGCGCGACCCGCTCGACCAGGCGGCGGGTGTTGACGAAGATCAATGTCGTGCGGTGCGCTTTAATTTGCTCGACCAGCTTGTCGTAGACCGCCGCCCAGATATCCTGGCGGATGATCGGTCCCAGCTCTTCGTCCGGCACTTCGATGCGCAGTTCCATCTCGCGCTGATGGCCGACGTCGACGATCGCACAATCAGGTGTACCGTCAGCGCGAATTCGTTTTGTGCCAACCAACAGCCGCGCCACTTCGTCGATCGGTTTCTGCGTCGCGCTCAAGCCGATGCGCTGCAATGGCCGCTCGGCCAAGGCTGCCAGCCGTTCGATTGAAAGTGCTAGATGGGCGCCGCGCTTGTCCTGGGCGATGGCGTGAATTTCGTCGAGGATCAAAGTTTCGGCCGAGCGGAGAAACTCCCGGCTGCGCGCCGAAGTGAGCAGAATATACAGCGACTCCGGCGTGGTGATGAGAATATGCGGCGGCCGGCGCACCATCGCCTGGCGCTCCCGCGCCGGCGTATCGCCCGAGCGCACCGCCACGCGGATCGACGGCAGAAGAATCCCCTCGCGTCCGGCCAGTTGATAAATCTCCGCCAGCGGCGCCTGGAGGTTCTTGGCGATGTCGTTGCCGAGTGCTTTCAAGGGCGAGACGTAGACGACGCTGGTGCGCTCCTGCAGCGCACCGCCGAGCGCCTGCTTGATCAATCTGTCGATGGACCAAAGAAACGCCGCCAGTGTCTTACCAGAGCCGGTGGGCGCGGCAATCAACGTCGCCTTACCAGCGGCAATAGACTGCCAACCCGCGGCTTGCGCCGGCGTCGGCTGGTGAAATCGTTCGGTAAACCAGCGCTCGACTAAGGGATGAAATAGTTCGTTCAAGCAGGAATTCTCCGCAGTATGGAGAATTTCAAGCTAAAGGGAATTTTACTGAGGGTCAATAAGAGATGGTAAATCGTCAGGTATGCGGAAGCAGACGTACGTCGGGTTGCGCCTTGCGAGGTGATCTTTCACTATTCGTCATCGCCGCCAATGATGATAGATTCTCGGCATGGTCCCGGATTCACTCACGAAGCCGCCAGCACTCCCGACGCACTGAATATCTTTATGTGATTCAGGCGACCAACTTGGAAGGCGTCGTGGTATATTCAAGGGCAAGCTCGTTCGGGAACGCGGTGAGGATCATTTTTGCTTTCTTATTTCAGCCAAGAGGGCGCTATGAAGACAAACTTGCAAAAAGAAACATTGTCCATTTCTAGCTGTCCGTCCTGCGGCAGCTCCGCTATTCGCAAAATTAAAGGAAAGTGGAGCGGCACTTATCGCGGCAAGACATTTACCGTAAACTGCGCTCGAATATTTCGAGTGTCCAAATTGTCGAGAAAAAGTTTATCCTCCCCAGGCAATGCGGAGAATACAGGAAAGCTCCCCGGCGTATGCCAAATCCCGTGCCGTGCGGCGCGCTTCCTGAACAGACGAGACCAGGAAAATCCGCAGGAGATCAAGACAAATTGACGCTCGCGTTACGCCGTATGTCCGAAGCTTTCGGCGGTGTATCGAAGCTAGCCCGCAGCGCAAGATTGAACGCGAACACGCTTTCGTCGAAATGGATCCGGAATTGAAGAGCTTGCGGGTGGTTCTCCGGGCGATGAGCATGCAGCTCATAGTCCGTCTACTGCGGAGACAAATAGCCTTGAGTTACATTTCCGGATGAAATCCGCTCCAGCGCGGAACGTATGTGGCGACCTGGAATATAGCGACAGATTGAGGAGGCAGGCAGACTGGTTGTGCAAAAGTTAGTGGGGGTGTTTAGGGATTTGTCCAAGTTGGGGAACGATAGATACGCACAGCAATCTTGTGCCGCTGGTATCACGGCAGAGGGAGTTAACCGGAGGTAAAAGGTCGTGGCGGAATCTGACAGTTGTCCTGTCCTGTCCGTTTGTATCGTCAACTGGAATTGCTGCGAACACCTGCGAGCTTTATTAGCTTCGATCGAATCTGAGCGCGACGAAGTTTCGATTGAGGTTATCGTGGTCGATAATGCCTCGACGGACTGCTCCAGCGGCGCTAGTGAAAGCGGAATTTCCTGCCGTTCATTTAATATGCAATCAGCGTCATAGAGGGGTAGCGGCATCTAACAACGAGGCGGCCGCGCGCGCGCGGGGGAAGCTTTTACTATTCCTTAATAACGACACCAAAATCCAGTATGGCGCTTTGACGGGGCTAGTAAACTTTGCGGGAAATCATCCCGAAGATATCCGCAGTCGCGCCCAATCTCATCTCTCCCGACGGTAAGCCCCAGGGGAATGTACGTAAAATGCTTGGCTTTCGAGCACTACTCCATCGTGTCCTGTTTCTTCGTTGGACCGGTCTTTTCCGCTCTGCCAATCGTGCCTATCGACAAGTCGATTTCGACCTCACGCGAATCCTAGCATTTTCGATCGCGATCTTATGCGCGTCGGCGACATTCGTTATTTTCCTTGTGAGCGTAGCGACCTCGGTTGGATTCATGCGCCGGTACCAACTCAATTTACTACTCATTGGAAACAGCAAAGATAATAGAACAACATTATTCCGTCAAATATTCTACGAAAGATCACGAAGTGATTTGGGAATCGAAGGGGAACTCAGGCGACGTTGTTGACTAGCTGGACAAACTCTTTGTCAGGATTCTTACACCTCCGAGATCAAGGCCCTACTTGGCGGCCAACCTCGGCGGTGACTACCCCGAAGCTCTCCACCAGCCGGCGAAAGGTTAACCGTCGTTCGACTGTTGAATCGTTGGTGTGAAAATAATCGGTGCCCCGGCGAGATGAAGTGCACTCGACAGTTTGGCGATGTACAGGCGAGAAACTACTTAGCGGGTTTGGCTTCCGCCTTATCTGGAACCTTCTCAGAAGGAGTTGGTAGGCCCGGCCATGCCCATGCCTTGGCGCTGCAAGCCTTCCATCACCATCTTGGCGCCGCCGTGGCCTTTGTCGGCGAGTTCGCCGGTCTTGGTAACGATGGTTCTGAATTGGGCTTGGGTTTTTTGCGCTTCTTGGAGGGCAGTCTCTTGGCTGTTCTTGATCAGGCCGAGGTTGCTCCGTTCGGCGAGTAAGGAGACGGTTTGAAAGCCGAAATAGGTGATCAGTGCGACCAACGTAATAATCAGCGGCAGGTTCGATTGAGTTGCCATCGGCGCACTGGCGAATTCTTCTTCGCTGGCGTTGGTGTCGTTATTGTTTTCGTTGTCCATGGATGTCTCACTTCGCCGGCGGCTTGGTTTCTGGACCCGCTTGCAGGTTGATGCCGGCCGCGGCTAGTACGCCCATGAGCGGCTCGTCGTTTGTCTTCATCGCGAGATTGGCAAGTACATTGATGAGCTGGCGGTTGAGCGCGTCGAGCTGCATAGTCTGGCTGATGATTTGCTGGCGCTCACTGACATCGCTCTGGATCGACTGATTGCCGATGCCGATAAAGATATTGACCAACACCAGGAGCAAGACCAACACTGACAATCCGGTCAGCAGAATTTTGCTTTTTTTCGTCATGCACGAACTCGTACTTTCAGCCGGTATTCAAGCGTTGCCGATGGCGTCAGCGGCTAGCGGATCAAACTGCCCAAGCGTTCCCAGCGCACCCAGCGGTCGATGCCGTCCCAGGACCAATAGATCAAGAAGGCTTTGCCGCGCACTTCGCTCAAGCTTACATAACCCCAGAAGCGGCTGTCGTAGCTGCGGTCGCGATTGTCGCCCATGACGAAGACATGGCCTTCGGGAACCACCTTCGGCCCATAGTTGTCGCCGTTCACCGTGCCGCCCAACTGGGGATCGTAACCTTCGAAGTGGGCGTGGCTATCCTCCACCGCTTTGCCGTTGATGAAAACCTTCTTGCTGCGCACTTCGACATTGTCGCCGGCCACACCGACCACCCGTTTGATGAAATCTTTCGAGCGGTCCTCGGGGTAGATGAAGACGATCACATCGCCGCGCGCCGGCGCGCCGAAGTCGATCAGATACTTTTCCAAAAATGGCAGGCGCACGCCGTAGGAGAGCTTGTTGACGAGGATATGATCGCCAATCGCCAACGTCGGGATCATCGAACCCGACGGAATTTTGAAAGCCTGGACGATGAAGGTGCGGATAAACAACGCCAGGAGCAATGCCGTCAAGATCGCTTCGGCATACTCGCGAAACGTCGATTTGGCTTTCGGCGCCACGCCGCCCTCAGCCACCGATTGATCTTTTACTTTTTCTGCCATGAAGTCTCCAATTTACACCTTTAGCGCGGCAAGAAAAGCCTCTTGGGGAATTTCCACCTTGCCCACCTGCTTCATGCGCTTCTTCCCCTCCTTTTGCTTTTCCAGCAGTTTGCGTTTGCGCGTAATATCGCCGCCATAGCATTTGGCGATGACGTTCTTGCGCAGCGCCTTGACCGCTTCGCGGGAGACGATTCGGCTGCCGATCGCGGCCTGGATCACCACTTCGAACATCTGCCGCGGGATCAGTGAGCGCATCTTTTGCACTAGATCGCGGCCGCGGTAATAAGCGTTGTCGCGGTGCACGATCATCGACATGGCGTCGACGATGTCGCCATTGATGCGCACGTCGAGTTTGACCAGGTCGGATTCGCGATAGCCGGCCAGCTCATACTCCATTGACGCGTAGCCGCGACTCACCGACTTCAGGCGATCGTAAAAATCGGCGACGATCTCGTTGAGCGGCAACTCATAGGCGAGCATCACCCGCTTGGGGCCGAGATAACGAATCTCTTTCTGGGTGCCGCGCTTCTCCTGGCACAGCCCCAGGACGCCGCCCAAAAATTCCTGGGGCAAATGGATCGACGCGTCGATGATCGGCTCTTCGATCTTTTGGATATCGCCTTCGTTGGGCATGCGCACCGGATTGTCGATCAGCAAAACTTCGCCGGTCACCTGGGTCACCTGGTAGATGACCGTCGCCGCGGTGGTAATCAGGCTTAAGTTAAATTCCCGTTCGAGCCGTTCGCGAATGATGTCCAGATGCAACAGGCCCAAGAAGCCGCAGCGGAATCCGAAACCCAAAGCCTGGGACGTTTCCGGCTCGAAAGTAAACGACGAGTCGTTCAAACGCAGCTTGTCGAGGGCGTCGCGCAGCGCCTGATACTGATGCGCCTCGGTCGGGTAGAGACCGCTGAAGACCATCGGTTTCATCGGTTTGTAACCGGGCAGCGCTTTGCTGGCGGGATTATCGTCCAGCGTAATCGTATCGCCGATGCGGGTTTCGGAGACTTCTTTGATGCCGGCCATGATGAAACCGACTTCGCCGGCGTTGAGTCCGGTGGTTTCCACCGGACCGGGCGAATAGACGCCGGTCCGGGTTACTTCAAAGCTCCGGCCGCTCGACATCATGCGAATCCGCGAGCCCTTGGCGACTTGGCCGTCCATCACCCGCACCATCACCACCGCGCCGTGATAAGGGTCGAACCAACAGTCGATGATCGACGCCGTCAACGGCGCGTTGACGTCGCCCTGGGGCGGCGGAAAAAAGTGGATCACCGCTTCGAGGATATCTTCGATGCCGACGCCCTCTTTCGCGCTGGCCAGGATCGCATTCGAAGCGTCGAGCCCGATGACATCCTCGATTTCCTGTCTGACCCGTTCCGGCTCGGCGCTGGGCAAATCGATCTTGTTGATCACCGGCAGGACTTCGAGATTGAGATCCAGCGCCATGTGAACGTTGGCGACGGTCTGCGCTTCGACGCCTTGGGCCGCGTCGACGATCAATAAAGCGCCTTCGCAAGCGGCCAAACTGCGCGACACTTCATAGGTGAAATCGACATGACCCGGCGTATCGATGAGATTGAGCTTGTACTCTTTGCCGTCCTTGGCGCGGTAGCGCAGGCATACCGGGCTGGCCTTGATGGTAATGCCGCGCTCCCGTTCCAGTTCCATGCTATCGAGAATCTGATCGGTTCTTTCGCGCGCGCTGACCGCGCCGGTGAACTCCAGCAGCCGGTCGGCCAAAGTCGACTTGCCATGGTCGATATGGGCGATGATGGAAAAATTGCGAATATGATCGAGTTTCATTTGGCCAAATGTTCGCGATAATAAGCCGCCGTGCGTTGCAGTCCGTCGGCCAGTGTCACTTGCGGCCGCCAGCCCAAAACTTCTCCGGCGCGCCGATTATCGATGCAGCTGCGCCGCTGTTCTCCCGGTTTTGCCGGGCCATGTTGTGCTTGCAGCTGACTGCCCACGGCATCGCGCAAATGATTGTAGATCGCCACCACGTCGGTTTCGATGCCGGTACCGATGTTGACCGGTCCGACAAAGTCACTATCGAGGGCCGCGACATTGGCCGCGACGACATCGCCGACGTAAACATAGTCGCGGCTTTGTTTGCCGTCGCCATTGATGACCGGCGTTTTCCCCGTCAATAGCAGGGACAGGAAGATCGCCACCACACCAGCCTCGCCTTGGGCCGACTGGCGCGGGCCGTAAACATTGGCATAACGCAGGGCGATGTACGGCAAGCCGAACGCCTGGCGATAGTACGAAAGATACAATTCGCCGGTGCGCTTGCTCACGCCGTAGGGACTGGCCGGTTGGGTTGCATGGCTTTCCGCCGCGGGAAAACTCTCCTGCTCGCCATAGACCGCACCGCCGGAAGAGGCGAAGATCACTTTCTTGACGCCGGCGTTCTTACAGCCCTCGAGCAAATTAATAAAACCCAAAATATTCACCCGCGCGTCGAAGGTCGGGTCGGCCACCGAGTGGCGCACATCCATTTGCGCGGCGTGATGACTCAAAATATCGGGTTTGATTTGCTCGATGAGCTTAGCTGCTTTGACGGTCGGCGATATCGATCTGGTGCAAGGTCGCCTTAGCGTTGACGTTGCTGCGCTGCCCGGTGGAAAAATCATCGAGGATATGGACCTCATGGCCGCGCTCGATATAGGCATCGGTAATGTTCGAGGCGATAAAGCCGGCGCCGCCGGTAACGACGATTTTCACAGTCTCGCTCCTAGAGTTTGGTTCTGAAATACTCGATGGTCTTGACCAAGCCCTCTTCTAGTTTGACCTTGGGCTCCCAGCCGAGAATATTTCTCGCCTTGGTGATATCCGGCTGGCGCACCTGCGGATCGTCTTCCGGCAGCGGTTTGTAAACGATCTCGCTCTTGGATTGGGTCATTTCGATAATTTTCTTGGCGAATTCCAAAACCGTCATCTCGTAAGGGTTGCCGATATTGACCGGTAGATGGTGATCGGACTTGAGCAGCTTGTCGAGCCCGGCGACCAGATCGTCGACGTATTGGAAGCTGCGCGTCTGTTGCCCTTGGCCATAGACCGTCAGCGGCTCGCCTTTGAGCGCCTGCATAATAAAGTTGGGCACCACCCGGCCGTCGCGGATGCGCATGCGCGGCCCGTAGGTGTTAAAAATGCGCACGATCCGGGTGTCGAGCTGATGGAACCGGTGGTACGCCATGGTCATCGCTTCGGCGAACCGTTTGGCTTCATCGTAAACGCCGCGCGGCCCGATCGGATTGACGTTGCCCCAGTACTCTTCGCTCTGCGGCCGCACCAGTGGGTCGCCATAAACCTCCGACGTCGAAGCGAGCAGATAGGTTGCGCCTTTCTCTTTCGCCAGGCCGAGAGAGTTATGGGTGCCCAAGGCGCCAACTTTCAAAGTCGGAATCGGCAATTCTAAATAATCCACCGGACTCGCCGGCGAGGCGAAGTGCAGGACAAAGTCCAAGGGCTCCGGCACTTCGATATAGCGGCTCACATTGTGATCGATGAAGCGAAAGCGGGGATTTTTCAGAAACGCGCTGATGTTTTCATTGGCGCCTGTGGAGTAGTTATCCATGCACAAGACTTGGTGCCCTTGATTGAGAAAATACTCGCACAGGTGGGAGCCGATGAAACCCGCGCCGCCGGTGATTAAATATCTAGCCATCATTTCTCCCGATGGAATAATAGGTAAATCCCAGTTTGCGCAAATCCGCCGGATCGTAGACATTGCGGCCATCGAAAATAACCGGATGGGTGAGCAGGTTTTTGACCCGAGTAAAATCCGGCCGGCGAAACTCATTCCACTCGGTGACGATCAGCAACGCCGCCGCGCCATGCAGCGCATCGTAGTTACGATGGGTATATTGAATGCGGTCGCCGAAGATTTTACGCGCTTCTTCCATCGCTTCGGGATCGAAGGCCTGCACCCGGGCGCCGGCGCCGAGCAGCGCTTCGATGAGGTTGATCGCCGGCGCATCGCGCATGTCGTCGGTGCGCGGCTTGAACGCCAACCCCCACACTGCGAAAGTCAGTCCAGCGAGTTTATCGCCGAAGTGGCGCCGGACTTTGTCGAACAGTAATTGCTTTTGCCGTTCGTTGACTTGTTCCACCGCCTTGAGCAGGACCATTTCCTGGCGCTCACCGCCCATGCCGATCATGGCGCGGGTATCCTTGGGAAAACAGGAACCGCCATAACCGGCGCCGGGGAAAATAAAATGCGGCCCGATGCGCCGGTCGAGGCTGATCGCCCGGCGCACCTCGCCGATGTCGGCGTTCATCGCCTCGCACAGCCGGGCGACTTCATTGATAAACGAGATCTTGGTCGCGAGCATGGCGTTGGCGGCGTACTTACTCATCTCCGCGCTGCGGCTGTCCATGATCAGGATGGGATTGCCGGTGCGGACAAAAGGCTCGTAGAGTTCGCGTAGTGTCGCCAGCGCCTGTGCATTATCGCCGCCCAAAACCACCCGGTCGGGCTTCATGAAATCTTCCACCGCTGCGCCCTCTTTCATGAACTCGGGGTTGGACGCGACGGCAAACGGTTGGGTGGTTTCTTCACCGATCCACTGTTTGATCTGGTCCGCCGTGCCCACCGGGACGGTGCTCTTGGTGACGATGATCTTGAATGAATCGAGCGCTTTAGCGATGCCCTTGGCGGTCGCTTTGACGAATTCCAGATTGGCATGACCCGTCGGGCCTTGGGGCGTGCCGACGGCGATGAAAATGACATCCGATTTCTGCACCGCGCTGGGCAGATCCGTGGTGAAGCTCAAGCGCTGATCTTCGGCATTGCGCCGCACCATCTCTTCCAATCCCGGCTCGTAGATCGGCACCTTGCCGCCTTTCAGCATGTCGATTTTTTTTGCGTCGATATCGACACAGATCACGTCGTTGCCGCTCTCGGCCAGGCAAGTTCCCGCGACCAGACCGACATAACCGGTTCCCACAACTGCCAATTTCATGCGCCAGTTCTCCCTTCGAGAATTTCGCCGACCACATAGACCGGGCGGTCCTGGGATTCATGATAGGTCCGCGCCAACATTTCACCCAATAAGCCCATTGTAACGAATTGAAAGCCAATGAAGATTAACAGTATGGCGAGCAACAGCAACGGACGGGCGCCAATATCCTGGCCGTAGAAAACCTTCTGCACCGTCAGATGCAGGCCGATGGCAAAGCCCGCCAGGCCGCTGCCGATGCCGATGGGCCCGAATACATGGGACGGCCGGGTCGAATAACTGCTTAAAAACTTTACCGTCAATAGATCCAGCACCACGCGCAACGTTCGCGTGATACCGTACTTCGACTGACCGCGCAGGCGTGGCCGGTGGTTAACCTTTAATTCGGCGATGCGCGCGCCGCGCTCGTAAGCGATGGCCGGAATAAACCGGTGCATTTCGCCGTACAGGCGCAAACTCTTCGCGACATCTTGGCGCAGCGCTTTCATAGTACAGCCGTAGTCATGGAGCTTCACATGGGTGGTCAACGAAATCAGCCGGTTGGCGATCATCGACGGCAACCGCCGGGTGAAAAACGGGTCTTGACGATTATGCCGCCAGCCCGCCACCAGATCGTTGCCTTCGTCGAGCTTGGCCAGCAACGCGGGAATATCGGCGGGATCGTTCTGCGCATCGCCATCCATGAGGATCACAACATCGCCCTGGGCGTGGGCCAAACCGGCCGCCAGCGCCGCAGTTTGGCCGAAGTTGCGCTTGAGACCAATGACCTTGAGCTGCGGCACGCGTTGGTGAATCTGCCTTAGCTTGAGGAATGTTCCGTCCCTGCTGCCATCGTCGACAACCACGACTTCATAGCTTTTTCCCAACGCCGACATTGCAGTTTTAATCTCGCCAATCAGCGGCTCGACGTTCTCTTCCTCGTTGTAGACCGGAATGACGACAGAAAGCTCCATCGGCTCAAGAATGAAAATCGGTAAGCTCGATAAAACGTTGGTAGCGTTCTTCGATTGCCGGCAGTGAGACATCGATGAGTCTTTTGACGCCAAAGTCCTCGACGGTAAACGACGCCACCACCGAGCCGTAGACGATCGCCCGGCGCAGGCCGCCCTGGCTCAAATCGCCAGTGCGGGCCAGTTGGCCCATCAGGCCGCCAGCAAAGGAATCGCCGGCGCCGGTGGGATCGAAGACTTCTTCCAAGGGATAGGCCGGCGTCGCAAAAATCGCGGAATCGGAGAATTGCAAAACCCCATACTCGCCGCGCTTGATCAAAACCATCTTCGGGCCCATGCGCAGAATCGCCCGCGCCGCCTTGACGATATTATCGTAACCGCTCAGCAGACGCGCTTCGGAATCGTTCAGCACCAACATCTCGACGCGCCGCAGGAGCTTTTTGAGATCAGCGTTGCTCTCGCGGATCCAGTAATCCATGGTGTCGCATACCAGGAGCTTCATGTGGCGAATCTGCTCGACCACTTCCATCTGTATGACCGGATCGATATTGCCGAGAAATACATACTCCGCGTCGCGATAACTTTCCGGCAGTTTCGGCTTGAAACCCGCTAAAACATTCAAGTGCAGTTCGATGGTATCGCGCTGATTGATGTCTTCATGATAGCGGCCGCGCCAATGAAAGGTATCGCCCTGCTCGCGCTCGATGCCGTCGATATCGATGCCGCGCTGGGTAAACAGGTCCAAGTGATCCTGGGGGAAATCCTGGCCGATAACGCCAACCATGCGCACCGCCGCGAAATAACTCGCGCCCAGGGCGAAATAGGACGCCGAGCCGCCGAGAATTCTCTCGACGGAACCCGCCGGCGCCTCAATGGAATCGAAAGCAACCGTGCCGACAACCAATACACTCATAGATATTTTCCTATAATGGGCCGCAAATCTTGCCGCAGTTTTTTAGCAATCGCCCGTCGATCGGTAATAATAGCATCCTTTAGCGCGCTCGCACAGCTGCAAAGGCGCGGCTCTGCCAGAGCGGCAAGCGCAGCGCCGATGGTGCGCCGCGCTAATGCAACATTATTATGCAATACGGCCAAGACCTGCTCGATTTCGACATCGCCGGCCTGCTCGTTCCAACAATCGTAGTCGGTGGCCAAGGCCAATGTGCCGAAACAGATCTCCGCTTCGCGGGCCAGCTTGGCTTCTTGCAAATTGGTCATGCCAATCACATGCGCGCCCCAACTACGGTACAGATGCGACTCTGCCCGGGTCGAAAATTGCGGCCCTTCGATGCACAGGTAGGTTCCGCCGCGATGCACGGTGGCGCCCGCCTGCTCGGCCGATTGCACCAGAACCGCGGAGAGCTCTTGGCAAAATGGATCGGCCAGGCTGACATGGGCGGCCAGTCCCTTGCCAAAAAATGTACTCGGCCGTTGGCTGGTGCGATCGATGAATTGATCGGGCACGACCAAATGGCCGGGAGCGATTTCCGCGCGCAGGCTGCCCACCGCGCTGACCGAGATAATCCGCTCGACGCCCAACTTCTTCATGGCGAAAATATTCGCGCGAAAATTGACTTCCGTGGGCAGCCAGCGATGGCCTCTGCCGTGCCGCGGCAAAAACACCAGATCGATATTGCCGAGTTTGCCGCGCACGAGCTTGTCGGAGGGTTTGCCGAATGGCGTCGACACCGCCACTTCCCGTACCCCTTTGAGACCGTCCATCCGGTACAGCCCGCTGCCGCCGATCACGCCGACGATTGGAGGTTTCATGTATCTAGTTTGCCGCGACCGGCGCAACGGAGACGAGCAATTCCCGTTGTACCTGCCCCTGGAGTTGGCCGCAGGCCGCCGCGATATCGTCGCCACGCGGCCGGCGCACGTTGACTTGCAGCTTATGATCGAAAAGAACTTGTTGAAAGCGCTTGACGGCCTCATCGCTGGGCCGATGAAATTCGCTGCCCGGATGGGGATTGAACGGAATCAAGTTCACCTTGCTCGGCACGCCGCGTAACAGCCGGCAGAGCGCGGCGGCGTCCGCCAGCGAATCGTTCACGCCGCCGAGCAAGACATACTCGAAGGTGATCCGTTTGCGCCGCGGCAACGGCAGATTGCGGCAACAGTCGATCAGCTGCTCGAGCGAGTACTTGCGGTTGATCGGCATCAAGCGGCCACGCAATTCCTCGGTGGCGGCGTGCAAAGAAATCGCCAGCGTGACGTTGGTTTGTTCCATCAACTTTTCGATTTGCGGGACCAAGCCGACAGTCGACAAGGTGATTTTCCGCGGCGCGATTCCCAGCCCCCAGGAGGCGTCGACCATGATTTCGATGGCACGCAAGGTCTGCGCATAGTTGGCCAAGGGCTCGCCCATTCCCATGACGACGATATTGGATATCCGCCGGTCGTCAGACAGCGTGCGGCCGGCTTCGAGAATCTGCTCAACGATCTCGCCGCACGTGAGATTGCGCTTAAAACCCAAAAGCGCGGTGGCGCAGAAGGCACAGCCATAAGCGCAACCAACCTGAGTGGAAATACACAGGGTTAAGCGATGCTTTTCAGGAATTAAAACGCTCTCGATGCTTTGACCGTCGGCCAGGCCAAAGAGGAATTTTACCGTGCCGTCCTGGGCGTCATGGCGGCGCAGGATCGCTAACCGGCCGATGGTAAAAGACTTGTCCAGCTGCTCGCGCAAGGCAGCCGGCAGGTTGGTCATGGCCGCGAAGTCGGTGACGTGCTCACGGAACAGCCACTGGCAGATTTGTTTGGCGCGATAGGCAGGCTGCTTGGCCGCGGCGAGAAATTCAGCGAACTCGCTCGCGCTCAAATCCTTGATATTGGGCTTCTCGTCTGCCTTCACGTCAAACCAGCCAATATGGCAAAACCTTAAAACAATTCTTCAGGTTTAAAATAAAAAGCGATTTCAGAGGCGGCAGTCTCCGGCGCGTCTGAACCATGCACCGCGTTCTTCTCGATATCCTGGCCAAACTCCTGGCGAATCGTCCCTGGAGCGGCTTTTGCCGGGTCCGTCGCGCCCATCACTTCGCGATTCTTGGTGATCGCGTTATCGCCTTCGAGCACCGATACGAAGATCGGTCCAGATGACATGTAGTCACACAAGCCCTGAAAAAACGGCCGCGCTTTATGCACGGCATAAAAAGCCTGGGCTTGCTCGGGTGAGAGGCGAATCAATTTGCCGCCGGCGATTCTTAGCCCGGCGCTTTCGAATTTTCTCAGGATCGCGCCGATCAGGTTGCGTGCCACCGCGTCAGGTTTAACGATCGATAAGGTTCTTTCCATAGCCATATTACTTTCCTAGTGCCTCCTGCATTGAGCGACCGATTTCCGCCGGCGACGACGCCATGCGAATATTCGCTTGTTGCATCGCTGTGACTTTCTCCCTCGCCGTACCCTTGCCGCCGGAGATGATCGCGCCGGCGTGGCCCATGCGTTTTCCAGACGGTGCCGTCTGGCCGGCGATAAATCCGGCCATGGGCTTTGTCATATGCGATTTAATCCACACCGCCGCTTCCTCTTCCGAGCTGCCGCCGATCTCACCGATCATCACCACCGCTTCGGTTGCCGGATCGTCGTTGAACAATTTCAAGACATCGACGAAGTCGAAACCATGCACCGGATCGCCGCCGATGCCAACACAGGTCGATTGGCCCAGACCCAGGCGGGTCAGCTGGTCGACCGCTTCGTAGGTCAACGTGCCGCTGCGCGAGACCACACCGATGCTCCCTGGGCGGTGAATATGGCCCGGCATGATGCCGATCTTGCACTCACCAGGGGTAATCGTCCCTGGACAATTGGGGCCAAGCAGCTGCGAGGTTCGGCCGGCGAGAAAGCGCTTGACCTTAACCATGTCGCGCACCGGCACACCCTCGGTGATACATATGATCAACGGGATGTTGGCATCGGCGGCTTCAAGAATCGCATCCGCGGCAAACGGCGGCGGCACATAAATGACCGTGGCATTGGCGCCGGTTTCACGCACCGCTTGGTCGACGGTATCGAAGATCGGAATCCCCTCGTAGGCCGTGCCGCCCTTCCCCGGCGTCACTCCGGCGACCATTTGCGTGCCATACTCTTGGCACGCTTTGGTGTGAAACTGGCCGGTCGCGCCGGTGATGCCTTGGGTCAAAACCCGCGTGTTCTTGTTAACTAGAATGGCCATGAATTTATTTTGGATTTTCGCTTTTAGACTTTAGATTATCGGACAAATTCACTAACGCCGTAAGCCTTTTCTCTACGTTTCCCTAATCCAAAATCGGCAATCCAAAATCCAAAATTACTTGATTGCGTTGACGATTTTCTCCGCCGCTTCCGCCATGGTGTCCGCAGAAATGATGGTAAGCCCGGAATCGGCGAGAATTTTTCTTCCCTGCTCGACATTGGTCCCTTGCATGCGCACGACCAGCGGCACCTTGATGCTCAACTCCCTGGCGGCATCCACCACCCCCTGGGCCAACACATCGCAACGCATGATCCCGCCGAAAATATTGATCAGCACGCCCTTGACGCGCTCATCGGCGAGCAAGATGCGGAAGGCGTTGGCGACCTTCTCCTTGTCCGCGCCGCCGCCGACATCGAGAAAATTGGCCGGCTCGCCGCCATACACTTTGACGATGTCCATGGTCGCCATCGCCAGGCCGGCGCCATTCACCATGCAAGCGATGTTGCCGTCGAGGGAAATATACGACAGATCGAACTTGCTCGCCTCCACTTCGCGCGGATCTTCTTCATCGGTATCGCGCAGAGCGAGGATATCCTTTTGGCGAAAGAAGGCGTTGCTGTCGAAGTTCATTTTTGCATCGAGGGCGAGCACCTGGCCCTCTTTGGTGAGGATCAAAGGGTTGATCTCCGCCAGCGCTGCGTCACACTCATCAAAGGCGCGGTAGAGCCCCTGCATGGCGCCGATGAACTTACCCGTGAGCGCGGCGGGAATCCCTAATGCAAAAGCGATGCGCCGGCACTGAAACGCCGCCAAACCGATCACCGGGTCGATGGTCTCTTTGAGGATTTTTTCCGGATGTTTTTCGGCGACCTCTTCGATCTCGACGCCACCCTCCGACGAACAAATGACGGTGACCCGGGATTGCGCGCGATCCAGCACCATGGCGAGATACAGCTCGCGGGCGATATTGAGCCCCTGTTCGACCAACACCCGGCGCACCAGACGGCCTTCTGGACCGGTTTGATGGGTCACCAGATTCTTGCCGAGCATGTCACCGGCTCTTGCCGCGGCTTCGTCCGGGGTTTTGACGACCTTGACGCCGCCACCCTTACCACGGCCGCCGGCGTGAATCTGCGCTTTGACCACGCAGACGCCGCCGCCGAGATCCTGGGCAGCCTGCTTCGCCTCTGCCGGCGTTGAGGCAACGATGCTGCGCGGCACGACTACGCCGAAACGCTTGAGGATTTCCTTGGCTTGGAATTCGTGAATATTCATGGCCGAAGATAGAGAAGGGAGAGAGACCGAGAGTTGGCCCGAGCTTATATCTCTGTCTCTATACTCTGTCTGTTGTTACGCCACGCTCAGAACGCGGTCCATCGCCTGAACGATATCCTTGACATGATTGAGCGATTCGTCGAAGGCCTTCTTATCTGCGGCGTTCAAACCGATGTCGATGATTTTCTCGACACCGCCGGCGCCGATCTGCACCGGCACACAGAAGTAATAACCGTTAACGCCATACTCCCCTTCCAACAATGCCGCGCACGGCAGCAGCTCTTTCTTGTCGAAGAGAAACGCCTCGGTCATTTGAATCGCCGCCGACGCCGGTGAAAAATAGGCCGAGCCGGTCTTCAATAGAGCGACGACTTCACCGCCGGCATTGCGCACCCGCGCTTCGATTTCATCGAGACGCGCGCCGGAAATCAACTTCTCCACCGGCACGCCGCCGATACTGCACGAGCTGCGCACCGGCACCATATCGTCACCGTGGCCGCCCAACACCATCGCCTGAACGCTCTTGACCGAAACGTTCAGCTCTTTGGCGATGAACGACCGATAACGCGACGAATCGAGAATCCCCGATTGGCCGACCACGCGGTTCTTGGGGAAACCGAGCTTGCGCTGCATCAAAGTCACCATCGCATCCAACGGGTTGGTGATGACGATGACAAACGAATTCGCCGCATGGGTCTTGATGCCCTCGGCCACCGAGCTGAGAATCTTGCAGTTGGTGCCGAGCAGGTCGTCCCGGCTCATGCCCGGCTTGCGCGCGATACCGGCGGTGACGATACAGACATCGGCGCCGGCGATATCTTCATACTTGTTGGTGCCCATGACATTGCCGTCGAACCCTTCAACGGGACCGGCATGCGAAAGGTCGAGGGCTTTACCTTGGGGCAAGCCGTCGACGACATCGAACAACACCACATCGCCCAATCCCTTGAGCAGCGCCAGGTGGGCCATCGAACCGCCGATGTTGCCGGCGCCAATTAAAGCAATCTTTTTCCTAGCCACAACTTTATCCTCTTCGAAAGTTACATATTGGCGATAATCGCGTCGCCGAATCCAGAGCAGGTAACGAGTTTCGAACCCGGCATAAGCCGCTCGAAATCGTAAGTCACGGTCTTGTTATCGACCGCCCCTTCGATGCCTTTGATGATCAAGTCAGCCGCTTCGCCCCACCCCATATAGCGGAGCATCATTTCGCCGGAGAGAATTACCGAACCTGGATTCACCTTATCGAGATCCGCATACTTCGGCGCCGTGCCGTGAGTCGCTTCGAACACCGCGTGGCCGGACTCGTAATTGATATTCGCGCCCGGGGCGATGCCGATGCCGCCGACCTGGGCCGCGAGGGCATCCGAGAGATAATCGCCATTCAAGTTTAGCGTCGCGATGACATCGTAATCCTTGGGCCGGATGAGCACGAACTGTAGCGTCACGTCGGCGATGGAGTCTTTGAGCATCAGCTTGGACTTCCATTTACCGTCGCCGTGGGTCGGCCAGAGCTTGAGCGCTTCTTCGACTTCTTTCTTAATATCATTCTGTTGGTCCGGCGACATCATGTCAAAACCAGGATCGATCGCCTTGGCATTATCGGCAACACTGATATTCGGGTTTGCCTCTTTGTTACCCAAGATCCACGACTCGCGTTCGGCGATCACGTCGCCGCGAAATTCGCGCTTGGCGAGGGCATAGCCCCATTCCATGAATGAGCCCTCGGTGTATTTCATGATGTTGCCCTTATGGACAAAGTTAATATTCTTGCGCTTATTGACCAGCGCCCATTGAATTGCCGCGCGCACCAAGCGTTCGGTGCCCTCGACGGAAACCGGCTTCAAGCCAACGGATGCCGTGTCGGGAAAGCGAATCTTGGCATATTCCTTGGGAAAATTTTCTTTGAGCAGCGATTTGAACTTGGCGTTGGCCTCGGTGCCGTTGGGAAACTCGATGCCCGTGTAAATGTCTTCGGTGTTTTCGCGAAAAACCACCATATCGACAAATTCAGGATGCTTCACCGGCGAAGGCACGCCTTTAAAATAACGCACGGGCCGCAGGCATACGTAAAGATCGAGCAATTTTCGTAGACCGACGTTTAATGAAGTCATACCGCCGCCGATCGGTGTGGTCAGGGGCCCCTTGATGCCAACCAGAAATTCCGTAAAGGCCGGCACGGTTTCTTCGTGCAACCAACTGTTATACTGCTTAAACGACTTCTCACCGGCGTAGACTTCCATCCAGTGGATCTTCTTTTTGCCGCCGTACGCCTTCTGCACAGCCGAATCGAATACGCGCACCGACGCGCGCCAGATATCGCGCCCCGTGCCATCGCCTTCGATAAACGGAATGACCGGATTATCCGGGACCTGAAGTTTCTTGTTGGGCCCCATGGTGATCTTGGCGCCGCCAGCCGGAACTTTTACCACTTTGTAATCTGCCATAATCTCCTCACGTGCAAAAAAAGCCTAAGAGCGTCGAGCGATTCCGCGCGCTTTAGGCTATTTGCGTAATTCTAGATTTTGAACTGCTCGAAACTAACTGATTAACTATTGGGAGTCAAGGTGACTAACTACTCGCTTTTCTTCTGCTCTAACCACTTTTCAAGTAACCGGCCGGCGACCTCGCGGCCACCTAAGCCGAAAGCCAAGGCAAGCGCCAAACAGGCGGCGCCAAACACCAAGATGAACGCCCAAATGACGATCTCCGAGGCGATATCGAGGATCTCGAAAATCCCGGCAACGACAAAAATCGTCGTACCGATATAGGTCGCCCGGCCGATGGATTCAGCGGCTTCCAAGCCGGCATTGGCGCAAGAAGTCCGCGTCACCGACTCGAGAAAATTGGCGAAGTAAAGTCCCAAAATCAACGTTACCAGGGCAGCGACGATCTTGGGGATGTAGAGATAGATGGTATGGAGCGTATCGGTGGCGCCGCTCAAATTGAGGGTCTCGAGCGTGGTAACGATGGCGATCAGGAAGAGAAACCAAAACGCCAACAGGCCGACGATGTCCGATGCCGTCTGGCGCACGCCGCCCCGTTCGAGGATCCGCTTGATGCCGGAGCGTTCCGCCAGGGTATCGAACTGGCAGAGTTTCAACAGCCGGACGACCACCCGTTTAATCACGTTACAAACCACCCAACCGAGCAAGATAATCGCCACGGCGAACAGCAAGTTGGGTAGAAACACCGCTATCTTCGTAACGAATGCGTCCCAAAAGCCGGTGACCGTAACCACGGGATTCATTGATTCCTCCTATTTGACTGCCTATTGATGCAGTATTTACATAGTGGTCTCCGCCTTAAAAAGTCAACCAAACGGCCGAAAGAAACAATATTATCTCGCTGCTTGAATCCAGCACTGGCGCTCACTATAGTCGAGCCGCTCGCAGCGCGAAGCGAATCTCGCCGGGCTTCGATGGATTGAAACTTGGGATCGACACTTGCGCCTAATCGTTAACCAGCTCGCCAAAGCCTATGGCTACTTGTGGGCGCTGCGCCCCCTCGATCTCGAACTCGTGCCCGGCGAGTTCGTCGCCCTGCTCGGCCCCAACGGCGCCGGCAAGACGACGCTGCTGCGACTCCTGGCCGGCCTGTCCACGCCAACGGCCGGGAGCATCGAGCTCGACGGCAAAACCCTCGCTGCAAATTCCGCCACCCTGCGCGGCCAAATCGGTCTGCTCGCCCCGGCCGACCATCTCTACGATCAACTTACGGTTTTAGAAAACCTCCGGTTCTTCACCGCGCTTTATGGCAAAGAGCACCAAAGGCACGCCTTGGCGGCAGTATTGGAAGAAGTCGGCCTGGCGACCCGCGCCGATGAGTTCACCGGCAACCTTTCGGCCGGCATGAAATGCCGCCTGTCCATCGCCAAATGGCGCCTGCTCGAACCCGGCTTACTCCTCCTCGACGAACCCTACGGCGTCCTCGATGGCAGCGGTGTCGACCTGTTGGAAGAATTCTTACGGCAACAATGCGCCAAGGGTCGCATCGTCATCATGGCTTCCCATCATGTGTCGCGCGCCGTCAACCTGTGCAGCCGCGCCCTGGTGCTGCATCAGGGACGGTTGAGTTTTAACCAGGCCAAGCAGGTCCCCTGGCCAAGTTTCGATCGCGCCTTTGGCGAATTTTTACCCCGCGGCGGCCTATGATCCTGCTCCGCCAGACATACTTGCTGTTGTCGAAAGACTTGCTGATCGAGCTGCGCCGGCGCGATAGCCTGTTGACGATGTTTTTTTTCGGCACGCTGCTCTTGTTCGTCTTTCACTTCGCCTTCGATTTGCCGCCGGACAAGATTGCCGAGCTGGCGCCGGCTCTTCTGTGGTTGGCATTTTTGTTTACCGGAACTTTGGGCTTAGCGCAGCTGTTTCAAGCCGAACGAGACAATCATTGCTTGGACGCGTTGCTGTTGTCGCCGCTCGACCGCGGCGCGCTGTTTTTAGCCAAGACCGGTTTTAATTTCGTCCTGATGTTTGTCGTCGAACTGGTGGTCATCCCGCTGTTCTGGGTTTTATTCAACTTGTCCGCCTGGAACTTGCTACCGCAACTCTTTTTGGTAACTTTACTGGGCACGGTGGGCTTTTGCGTTTTAGGCACGATTACGGCGGCGATCACGTTGCGCGCCCGGGCGCGCGAACTGCTATTGCCCCTGGTCTTGTTTCCCTTGATGATTCCGGTAATCCTCGCCACCATTCGTTGCATGGAAAGCATTATGACCACTGGCGGCATGACCGCAGCCATGCCATGGCTGCGGCTGCTCACCGGCTTCGATGTAATTTTTTTGACCATCGGGATTTTGATCTTTGATTGGGTGATCGAAAGCTAATCATGGCGCAGTCCACGGCAGCGGTAAAGAAACGCAAAGGCATCCTCGGCGGCTTGGCTTTGCTCGCCATCATCGCCGGACTTTGCTGGAGTTTGTTCGTAGCACCGCCCGACGCCTATCAGGGTGAAGTGCAGCGCATCATGTATCTTCACCTGCCGAGCATTCTGACCGCCTATCTTTCCTATTTTCTCGTCTTCATCGGTAGCGGCATGTATCTGTGGAAGCGCGAGAAGAAAGACGACCTGCTCGCCCACGCCGCCGCCGAATTGGGCGTCCTGTTTACCGCGCTGACCATCGTCGAAGGCTCGATCTGGGGCAAACCAACCTGGGGCGTCTGGTGGACTTGGGATGCCCGGCTCACTTTGACGGCAATCCTGCTGCTGATTTACGCCGGTTATTTAATGCTCCGTTCGCTGATCGATGATGAGCAGCGCGCCGCCTCGGCGGCGGCGATTTTGGGCATCATCGGCTTCCTCGACATCCCGCTGATCCACATGTCGGTCTACTGGTGGCGCACGCTGCACCAGCCACCGTCGATCCTGCGGCCTGACAAAAAGCCTTGGGAAAATGTCCATCCCGCCATGCTCACCGCCCTGGCCATCAGTTTTGTCGGCTTTCTGCTGCTCTATTTCTACCTATTGTCGCTGCGCTATCGGGTCGGCGAGATGCGCCAAGAGATCAAAGCGCTGCGCCTGGAGCGAGGTGCTTGATGGGACCCTGGGGATTTGTTTCATTGGCGTATGGAATTGTTTGCGCCGTCATCGTCCTGTATTGGTTAATATTGAAGCGCCGCTATCGTCAGGCCGAAGCGGAGCTCAACCGGTTGAAGTCCTCGGAGGCGGTTAATAGCCATGACAAAGGGTAAAAGATTCCTAATCGGCGGTGTCGTCATACTCGCCGCGCTCGCCTACATCATCTACGGTGGCATGCAGCAGGCGCTGGTGTATTTCAAAATGCCGTCCGAGCTCCGCGCCGAAGAAAGCGCTATGAAGGGCAAGTTCGTGCGCATGGGCGGCATGGTGGTCAAAGGCTCCATGGAAAAAGATTTGCAAAATCTCACCTACAAATTCCAAATCACCGACGGCGGCACCAGCTTCCCGGTCTATTTCAAAGGCGTGCCGCCGGATCTGTTCGTTGAAGGCAAAGGCGCCGTGGTCGAAGGGCGGGTCGAAAGCGACGGCGTGTTTCACGCCACCACGATCATGGCCAAGCATGCCGAAGACTATAGTCCCCACGCCGACGGCAAAAACGCCAGCAAAAGTTTTATTCCCGCCCAGGAAGCCGGCGCCAAGTGACCGCGAGTATCGGTCATAGCTCGATCGTCATCGCGTTCATCGCTGCGCTGATCGGCATCATGAGTCCGATCGTCGCCGCGCGCTCGGCGGGAGATCGCTTTCGCATGGTGGCGGGTTACGCGATCTTGGGCCAATTCGTTTTCGTCACAGTAGCCGCTGTCGCCCTGATCTATGGTCTGATCGCCACCGACTTCTCGATCAAGTACGTCGCGTCCAATACCACCCGCGCCACGCCGGTTTACTATCGTGTCACCGGGCTGTGGGGGGCGCTTGAAGGCTCGCTCTTGCTCTGGGAATGGATACTGATCATCTTCGCCGGCATCGTCGCTTGGGTCTACCGCCAGCGCCACCATGAGATGATGCCCTGGGTGATCATGATCTTCTCCATCGTCTCGGCGTTCTTTCTTGGCGTCATCGGTTTCTTGTCCAACCCCTTTGAAACCATTTTTCCGATCCCTCTCGACGGCCGCGGTTTGAACCCGCTGCTCGAAGACGCCAACATGATGACCCACCCGCCGCTGCTTTACACCGGCTTCGTCGGTCTCACGGTGCCCTTCGCCTTTGCCATGGCGGCGTTGATCGTCGGCAAGTTGGATGAAGCCTGGGTGGTCAGCACCCGCCGCTGGACGATCACCGCGTGGTTTTTTTTGACGGCGGGCAATCTCGTCGGCGCCTGGTGGTCGTATCATGTGCTCGGCTGGGGCGGTTACTGGGCCTGGGATCCGGTGGAGAACGCCGCCTTCATGCCCTGGCTGCCGGCCACGGCATTCTTGCATTCGATCCAAGTCCAAGAGCGCCGGCGCATGCTCAAAGTGTGGAATCTGGCGCTGATCATCGTCGCCTTCAGTTTGACCATCTTCGGCACCTTTCTCACCCGCTCGGGAATCATTTCATCGATCCACGCTTTTTCATCGGGCCCGGTGGGCGGTTTTTTTCTGGGCTTTCTCGCGTTCATCCTATTGGGTTCCTTCGGCCTGCTCGCCTACCGCGCCGATCTTTTGAAGGAACAGCCCGAGCTCGATTCCATGGTCAGCCGTGAGTCGGCCTTCTTGCTCAACAACATCGTGTTGGTCTCCGCTTTGTTCACGATCTTTCTCGGCACGATCTTTCCGCTGATCTCCGAAGCCGTCGCCGGCACTCAGGTGAGCGTTGGCGCGCCCTATTTCAACTCGGTCACCGTGCCGTTGTTTCTCGTCCTAGTATTTCTCATGGGGGTCGGACCGATGATCGCCTGGCGGCGCGCCTCCTGGGATAATCTTAGACGGAACTTTCTCTGGCCCGCCGCGGCGTCGCTAACCTTCGGTTTGTTGCTATTTGTTTGGAAGGTGAAAGACTTTCTGCCGCTGTTGGGCTTTACCCTGCTCGCCTTCGTCGTTTCCTCGATGCTCTATGACACCGCGCTCGCGCTGCGCGCCCGCAAGCGCATTGCCGGCGAAGGCATCCTGCGCGGCCTGATTACCCTGACCCGGCGCAACCAACGGCGCTACGGCGGCCTGGTGGTCCATCTCGGCGTGGTCTTGATCATGATGGGCATCGCCGGCTCGATGACCTACAGCAGTGAAAAAGACGCCACGCTCGCGGTCGGACAATCCCTCGATATCGGCAACTACAAGGTGCAATTCGAAGGGCTCAAGGGCTCGCAGCAGCCGACCCATTTCCGCGTCGAAGGAGTCTTTCGCGTGTTTCACAATGGCAGCGACGAAGGCATCGTTACCCCGGCGCTAAAATTCTTCCCAACCCAGCAGTCGCCCATCGGCCGCGCCGTCCATCAGAGCAGCTTGAGCGAAGATATTTATTTAATCCTCTCCGGCTTCAGCGAAGTGAACCGCAACCAAGCCACGCTCAAAGTCCTGGTTCGCCCGCTGGTGATCTGGATGTGGATCGGCGGTTTCGTCATCGCCTTCGGCACAATCATCTGCCTGGTCCCCATGGGCACAGTGAAAGCGCAAGAAGATTGCCATGCCTACCCCACAGTTTGTCGCAATTTGTAATCTTGAATTTGCAATGTGGAATTTGTCATGCCCGTACGTCGCTTAACCATCACCCTGCTGATCATTGCCCCGATCCTGGCGCTGTTGGCCTACGGCTTCACCCGCGACGCCAAGTACATCAAGTCGCCGCTGCTGGCCAAAGCCGCGACGCCATTCTCGGTCACCCTTTATGACGGCAGGAAGGTTACGCTGGAAGATTACCGCGGCAAGGCGCTGTTCTTAAATTTTTGGGCGTCCTGGTGTGCGCCCTGCCGCGCCGAAGCCCGTGATCTCGAAGCCGCCTGGCAAAAGATCAAAGACAAGGACATGGTCTTTCTCGGTGTCGCTTTGCAGGATCTCGACGACAACGCCAAAGCCTTTTTGCAAGAATTCAACGTCACCTATCCCAACGGCCGCGACGAGTCCGGCAAGATCGCCGTCGACTACGGCACCTGGGGCATCCCGGAAAGCTTTTTCATCGACCCGCAGGGGCGCATTACCTATAAGCATGTCGGCGCCATCCGCGCCGCGCTGGTGCTGACCAAACTCGATGAAGCGGCCAAAGGCATCGCCAGCGCCCAGGAAGGCCGCGGCGATTATCAGGGAGTGCGCTGACGACGATGCGCTATCCTAGGTTGTTGCTGCTTTGTCGTTCTGGGTCGTGTTCTTCCAACCGCTCCATGCGGCGTCCACCACCGACGAGATCGAAGACCGCACCCGGGAGATCTCAACCGAACTGCGCTGCGTCGTCTGTCAAAATCTTTCCGTCGCCGACTCGCCGTCGGAGATGGCCCAGCAGATGCGCGCCATCGTCCGCGAGCAAGTCCAAGCGGGCAAGAGCACCGAGCAGATCAAAGAATTCTTCGTCTCCAAATACGGCGATTGGGTCTTGCTCAGGCCCAAAACCACCGGCGTCAGCGCGCTGCTGTGGATATTGCCCTACGTCGTACTCGTTTGCGGTATGATTGCCGCGCTATGGTTCATTCGCCGCTGGACGACAAAAAAACCGCCCGCCGAAGTTCCCACCAGCGAAAGCCTGGCCGCAAACCAAACCCAGCGTGACTCGCTGCGGGAAGAATTCCAGCTACCGGATATCGACGACGAGACCGAGCGCGCCCAACTGCTGCGCGGGCGCGGCCATGTGCGCGACGAACTGAACGAGTTGGAGTTCGATTTTCAATCCGGCAAATTGTCGCAGGCCGATTACACGCAACTGCGACAAGAGATTGAAAGCAAAGGTGTCAGTGTGCTGCAACAGCTGAGTGTCCTGCCCGCAGCGCCGAAAGTAAAGCCGCCAGACATGAAGGCTAAAGCGCAGAAAGACACGGTCGCGCAAAGCCGTTTCAAGCGCTGGCAACTGATCGGCGGTGGCGTGTTTCTCTTGCTCTTCGGTCTCACCCTTGGCGTCATGCTGACCCAATCGATCCGCCCGCGCCAGGGAGAGGGCGACACCATGACCGGTGATTTCATGACCGGCACGACGCCCATGAGTGGCGCGGCAGGCGCAGCCATGGCCGAAGGCAAACAAGCATTCCAACGCCAAGAATTTCCCAAGGCCATCGAGGCTTTCAAGCAAGTCCTCGATGCCGATCCGGCTCATCCCGAGGCGCATAGCTACATGGGTTTCATTCTCATGCAGGCTGGCCATGGCGACGGCGCGCTCATGGCCTTCGATAAAGCCCTTGCGCGCGCGCCCAATTTTCCCATGGCATTGTGGGGCAAAGGCATGGTGCTGTACCAGGACAAAAAAGATTTTGCCGGCGCCCGAGAGATTTTCGAGAAGCTCTTGACAATCGTGCCACCCGGCGAAGAGCGAAATGAAATCACCAAAATCTTGGCGAGATTCCGACAACCGGCGGCCCAGCCAAACCGGTTCAACCCGTCGCAGCGTCATCCGGCCAGACAATCGCCGGCACAATCACCGTCGATGCGAAAGTTGAAATCGAACATCGATCCCAACGCCGCACTATTTATCATCGCCAGACCCGCCGGCAACCCAGGCGGCCCGCCGCTAGCCGTCAAGAAAATCGACAAACCGAAGTTTCCGCTGCAATTACTCCCTCAGCCAAGAGAACGTCATGATGCAAGGCACGCCGTTCAGCGGCAAGATCAACCTCACCGTCCGTTTAGACAAAGACGGCAACCCGACCAGCCGCGGCGCCGGCGATCTCACCGGCGAATACAAGAAAAATCCCGCGGAGGTGGGCGTGAAGAACGTGGATATCGTGATCGATCAACTCATGCAGTAACCCTGCGTGTCCCTTCGGTGAGGAATTGACCCGCTGGAAAAACACGCGACAGCTATTTCGCGGCAAGGTGGTTTGCCATGGCAGAATCTGATGTGTTACTGGACGCCTTCACACGGGTTTACGAATCGCTGCACCGCACCTTGGCTGATCTCAGCGAAGCGGAACTGATCCAAGAGCCGCATCCGCCCATCGGCTGGCTCGCCTGGCGGCTTACTCGAGTCATGGACAGCAATGTGTCGCGGCTCTCCGGCCGGGAGCAACTTTGGATCGGCGAGGGTTGGGCCGCTCGATTCAGCATGCCGCCTTTGCCCGCCGACTTTGGCCGATCGGCCGCCCACACACGCGCGCAAGTGCGAGTCTTTCGCGCCTCGGCGAAACTGCTTCTGGCGTATCACGATGCGACCTACGCGCGAATGAAGGGGTACCTCGA
Organism: uncultured delta proteobacterium; assembly: GCA_963847445.1. Classification (GTDB taxonomy): domain Bacteria; phylum Desulfobacterota; class Binatia; order UBA9968; family UBA9968; genus DP-20. The sequence goes on from CAWJZV010000030.1 coordinate 358,498, forward strand.
AACGCTCTCCCCCGAAGATCTCGCGCGGCAGCTTGACGAGCCCCGGTTTCAACCGTTGCCGACAGTCGCCGTGCGCCTCGTCAGCGTGCTGGAAAATGCCATGACCAATCAAGGCCAGATCAGCTACTTGAAGGCCTATCACCGGCTCGGCGGCTGGTTTCCGCAGGAGGCTAAGGATCCCGCCAGCGTTCGTTAGTGCATGGAATCAACTCGATGCTTGATTAATCAATCTCCCATCCATGGCGCTAATGGATTCATTCATGGCGGACTGCTGCGCGGCTTAGATTTTTTTCGACCGCCGCCACGGGCAATCGTTGCAACCCAAGCGCGCCAACTGGCAATTAGTCTTATTAACGGAGGAACAGGTGGCTAAACCGACCGTGCGCCGTCAGACCAAGTATGTGGCTTTGACCAAGGCGCAGTTTCGCGAGCGCTTCTTTGCGCGCTTCTACGACCCGGCCTTCGACGAAGTAAAGCTAGAATTGGAGAAGGTTTTCGAGAAAGCTTGGGACGGCTACATTGTCTACCGTAAGTCACCACGTAAAATACCCGCGGGTAAGGGCTTTGCCGATCCGAGATTCGCGCTGCCGATCGAGTGGCTCGATACCCGCGCGAAGATTCTGGCGGCGGCGAAGCGCCAGAAAGATCCCAAGTCACCCTCTCGTATCCTGATCGTCAACGGCTCGACCCGCAGCGAGCACAGCTGTCCGGGTGAGGTTTCCAAAACCCGCCGCCTGGCGCAGCAGGCGCAGAAGACAATCGAATCCTTGCGCGGCTTCGAAGTCGATTTTCTCGACCTGTCGACCCTCGCCGACGAGCCGTACAAAACTATTTTCCCGTGCAAGGCCTGTGTTTCAACGGCTATGCCGCTCTGTCATTGGCCCTGCTCCTGTTATCCCAATCACGCCATGGGTCAGGTCAACGACTGGATGAACGAGATTTATCCGCGCTGGGTGGCCGCCCATGGCGTGATGATCCTCTGCCCAGTGCATTGGTATCAGGCACCCGCTAGTTTGAAGCTCATGATCGATCGGCTTGTCTGCGCCGACGGCGGCAATCCCGATCCGACGACCACGAAAGGGAAAAATCCGCTATTGGCAAAGCAGCTTGAGCTCAAAGGCTGGAGCTATCCCAAGCATCTCGCCGGGCGTGCGTTCTCGGTGATCGTCCATGGCGACGCCGCCGGCCCGGAAACTCTCCGCCGCATGTTGACCGATTGGCTCACCGATATGGCAATGGTTCCCGCCGGTGCAACGGCGCTGATCGATACTTGGGTCGGCTGGTACCAACCCTACGCCACCAGTCACGACGATCTCGACAAAGATAAGGCCTTATTCGCCGAAGTGGGCAACGCCGCCTTGGCGCTCGCCAATATGATAAAACTCATGCGCACGGGAAAGTATCATGCGCCGGACGAAAAGCTGCGTGACCCGCGGAAGAAATAAACCGCAGCGACCGAGATTGAGCGGCGCTCATGCCCAACCGGCGATTGTTTTCATTCACCCCGTACCACCAGAACCGGATCGTCGGCGTGACGCACGATTTTTTCAGTGACGCTGCCGAGTATCCAGCGTTGGATGCCGGAGCGGCCATGGGTCGACATGGCGATCACTGCGCCCGGCGCCGTCTGCGCGTAGCTGATTATTTCGTTGGCGGCTGCGCCTTCGATCGTTAGAACCGACACCGTCCGCACGCCCTCGCCAACCAGAAAATCTTCTTTTACTTTGAGATAGGCGGCCGCTTCCCTGCGCGCATCCTCGCGCATCTCGTCGTAGTCGGGCAGGTAAGCTTCGCTGCTAACGTACGCTCTCGCGGGAAACTCGAAAGCGCGAATCAGTGTCACCTCGACGTCAAGCGCTCGCGCCCAACGGCAAACGGTCGGCAGTATCTGCTCCGCCAGCGGCGAACCGTCCAGGGGGACGACGAGCGAATTGATGATCCGCTGCGGCGATGTCTTCGCCGCCGCCGCCCGCACCAGGAACAATGGATTGGTTGTGCCACGCAGCACCTTCTCGGCCACACTCCCCAACAACCAGCGCTTCGCCCCTGAGCGACCGTGGGTCGCCATGGCGATCAGGGTATCGCGCTCCTGACGGGTGCTTTCAAGAATGGTTTCCGCGGGTGTGCCGCGAATCATCCGGCACTCGGTCGCCGCGTGGGAGAAGCGCTTGGCGACATTTGCCAAATACTCCGCGCACTTCTTTTCCTCGGCAACGATGATGCTGTCCATCTGGCGGACTTTGTCCGGCGCCACATGGGTCGTCATCGCGCCGATATCGATGACCGACAGCAGCTCCACCGAGGTCTTGAATCCGGCAGCAAACGCCTCAACGTAGGGCAGCACCGCTTCCGCCGTTGCCGAACCGTCCAACGGCACCAGGATTTTTTTATACATCTTGGCCTCCTTGCCATTACCAATAGCCAAATATCGCTACGACTCCACCATGCCACCAACAGCTTTCCGATAAAAGCTCGGCTCGAATCTCAGGTCAGCGTTCCCCGCCGTAGATGCGGCGAGGAGCCGTTGCCTATAGAAATCGCGCCGGGCCGTGGTGGTCGCTTGCCGCAATCCTGGTGGCTGACTGCTGTGGCCCGGCATCTGGCCTCGACTGCGGGAAAACGAGGTAAGCAGAACAAATTCATTTCTGCGACAACGGCTGTGTACACTTGATCTGCCAGCCAATGAGCGTCCCCTTAGGAGAATGACAGCCCGTCCGCCACCAACGCGGCTGCGCTCGACGATCTTGCCGATCACGTCCCGCCTCTTCGTATGCTCTGCCACGTCGCGTTACGACGCGATCTGCATGGCTAGGCATCAAGCTGGCGCCACGTTGAAGCAATTTTAAGAAGATCAAGTAATTCTAAGAATGGGAACGGGTTAAGGTCGCGTTCCTAAACTCTAGAGAGACTTACCGGGCAGTAACCCCATGAGTTAGCAATATCGCTCGCCAAACATGCGCTTGGCATTTACTTTGAGATTGGCGCGCGGCTTGCTTCGTTATACCGTTGCGCAGTGAGAAACGACTAGCGACACGCAAAAGGAGATGCCCCGAACATGGCCCCGACAACCCCCTGGTCAGTAACCCCCTCAGGCAGCGAAAAAAACGGTTCGGCGAAGAAGAACTATAAGACGGTGCCGGAAAACTACAAAGTCCTATCCGACACCAAGTACCACAAGGTCGTTGCCGACCTGGAAGCCATTCTGTTGGATATCAGTACCGACGGCGTAGGCATCAACACACCGGACGGCAAGATTAGCGAGTCTTCCCTAAAGAACTGGGCCGCGTCCCTGCGAGATGCGCTGGAGACCCTGTCCAAGGCCCAGTGAACCAGACCTCCTTCAAATATCATCGGACTCCGGATGCCCCCGCTGGTGGCTGACAGCGCGCCTCGGTGCGCGTGCACTATCGATCCGGCGCAGAGAACCTTTCGCCGGCTAAGCAACCGGCAACACCTCGACGCTGTCCGTCTGATCCCCAACCTCCCCGATCTCCAATGCGCATATAGTCCGCGGCCAAGTGGCTTAGAGAAAGATCGCGCCCCGTCGGCAATCGCAGCCGCAAGCACCCCGATCCCTTAGGCGGTGATCGCTTCAGCAAAGCGCAACCAGCCAGCAGTATATGACCGCGGCTAGTGCAGTGGTGCCGCAGGCCCATTGGATACGCCACTCCGGTGCGCGCGGCGTAACCAACGCGCAGAGCATTCCCAGTACGCCGCCAGCCAGGAGGCCGAAGAGATGAGCCCAGATGTCAACGCGCTGTCCATTGCTGCCGAGCATTCCGAGAAGGGCAAGAGCCGCGGCCACCGGCAGCCAAGCGCGCCACCGGCTTATGGGGCTGCGGCGGCGCCGCGTCAGCCCGAGGCTGCCGAGCAAACCGACCGCGCCAAAAACCGCCGTCGAGGCACCGACCGAGACGTGGGGCGAGCCATGGACAAATGCGTTGGCAAGATTACCGCCCGCGCCGGCCAGCAGGACGAGAGCGCCACCGAGCCCCGCACCCATCAAGCTGGATACGGCGCTGAGAAATAACGCAGCGGCGACGGCATTGCTCAGTACATGGGCAAAATCGGCATGGAGCGTGAGAGCGGTCACGGTGCGCCAGAGTTCACCTTGAAGTATCGGCGCAGCGTCGGCGGCACCGCGCGCAAACCAAGGCAGCGCCGCCGGCCATTGCACCGTGATGGAATAAAATATCAGGAGCGTCAGGCCGACCGCGACGCCGGCGACCAAGCTGCCCGACTCCATGGGCTCGCCTCGCTCCGCTTGTTTGCCCGGATTTTCGCGATCGTATGCCGACAGACTGGCAAGCGCTCTGGCTACCTCGGTTTCCGCCACGCTAAGAGCATAGCCGTCCGGTGTCAGCCGCAGGCGCGGCGACAGCCCTTGAGCGATGAGCACAAGCTCCCACTCCTCGGCCAAGTGGCGGTGCACTGTGACGCGCAGATTGGTTTGCGAATCTTGATTCATTGACTCGATGGCAAAGTCAGCGAATTGTTCGAGTCATCGCGGTCACCGGGTCTGCGGTGCGTACGCAGAGGCTTTTTTAGTTTATCGCGCAGCGGTGCCGAGCCACGGGCGAGCACTGGGATTTTTGTTGCAGCACAATCGCCGTTAGCGGAAACCAGATCTCGGCTAAGCGGTTGTCCGGTTGGATTCATACTGAGGGGAAGAAAAGTCAATGAACTAAGGCCAGGCCCGAATCATCGCAATCATGGCAATCATCGCCGATAGGCGCGAGTGGCGAAACGGCCGCGGCCGTTGGCTCACGTCACCGGGTGAAATTTGCCTGGACGGTTGGCGATAAGGCAAACCTCGATGCTCACGGCTCTACCGCAGAACCTACCGTTTGCCTTCCATGAAAGTGCGCTCAATATTCCGACGGCGCCGGTTTCACAACTTTTTTTACTTCCTCAGCCGCACCGTTAGTCGCATCCCGAGCGCCCGCACCAATTGAGCGAGTGACATCCCGGGTGCCATGGCCGATCTCTCTGGTAATATCCCGAGCGCCATGACCGATTTCTTTACTCACATCGCGGGTCGTGTGGCCAATGGTTCGACCAGCTTCTTTAATTTGTCCGCAAGCCGGTAAAGCACCACAAAGAACTAACGCTACAGTTTTAACCACAAGCTTGAACATTTTTTTCCAGACTTCTCCGCACTCCCAGCGGCGATATCAAGTATACCAGCTTTGGGGAATTGGCGAAGAGCCGGCATGACGAGATCATCAACACATAGAAACTCACTTACTGGCGAGGCTGCGAAATTCACAATTTGCCTGCAAAAGATCGAAATCGTGGACACTTTTTGGACACTTTACCGATTTAAGACAGGTCCAATCGCTGCAAGTAGTAGATTTAAAATGCCCCCGGCGCGATTCGAACGCGCGGCCTCAGGATTAGGAATCCTGCGCTCTATCCACCTGAGCTACGGGGGCGAATGGATTTTCTTGGCGAAGCCAGTGTTGTTTTGTCGCTGGCTCGGCTATTTGTTACCATCAATGGCGAAGTCGGGTCAATCGAGGCGGCGACATTCTGGCAAGGAAGCGTGATTGCGACTTTTATGAAACGAAAAACAGCGCGGCAAAGACCACAAACCAGGCTCACGGTGATTTTTTTACCGGCAGCACTGGCAATTTTTCTAACGCTACTCCATGGCTGTGCCGTCGGACAGCGCCCGCTGTCGATCAAAATGTTCAACGCCCAGACCAACACCACGCTTAACTGTGAAGCCCGCGATCTGGGCCGGGCCGATCGCGAGATGCTCGCCGACACCGTCGAAAGCTGCGCCCGCCAGTTGGAGAGAAGCGGCTTCGCGCGCCAGAGTAGCACGCCCTGAAAGGCCAAGCCGGCTTGACGGCGGGAATCCTTTCCGGTTACTTTCACGTTTCGGAAATTCTCGGGTTCATGCAAGATTGCAACGGCCTCAAAATGGAATCGCGTCTGCCGTGCTGACGCGCGAAACGGGAGTCCGCTGCGGGTAGTGGTTCAGTTTAATTATTGGCCGGGCTGCAAGGATCGGAAAGGATTTCTCGCGTCGCTCGAAATGACAGATTCCGGTCGCTGTCATCCCGAAAGAAGAGAGGGATCTTTCCGAACTGAACCACCACATATGCAGCAGTCGAACTTGACTTTGACCCGACCGAGACATAACTTAGACCTCTAAGGTCCATCTAGGAGGAAACATGGCCAAGAGTTTTCAAGATATCATGGCCGAGGCGCGCAAGGAGATCCCCGAAGCGTCGCCGCAGCAAGTCAGCGAACTGTTGAAGAACAACGGCAAGTCGCCGGTTTTACTTGATGTTCGCGAGAGCGACGAGTGGCGCCAGGGTCATCTGGAGGGAGCGATTCCGCTGCCCCGCGGCTTTCTCGAAATCAAAGTCGAAACCGCGATTCCCGACAAGAACACGCCGATCGTCGCCTATTGCGCCGGCGGCGTGCGCTCGCTTTTGGCCGCCAAAGTCATGCGCGAGATGGGCTATCAAAACGTCACTTCCATGGCCGGCGGTTACGGCGCCTGGAAGAACGGCGGCTTCAAGTGGGTGCAGGATTTTCAGTACACACCCGAGCAGCTGATCCGTTACAGCCGCCATTTTCTCCTGCCGGAAGTCGGCGAAGACGGCCAGGCTAAATTGCTCCAAGCGAAAGTTTTGATGGTCGGCGCCGGCGGCCTGGGCTCGCCTGTCAGCTTACTATCTTGCGGCGGCCGGTGTCGGCACAATCGGCATCATCGACAACGACGTCGTCGATATTTCCAACTTGCAGCGGCAAATCCTGCACGCCAACGACCGCGTCGGCATGCCCAAGGTCGAGTCGGCGAAGAAAACTCTGGAAGGTCTAAATCCGGACGTGAAGGTGATCCCGTATCAGGCCAAGCTCACGTCGGAGAACATCATGGAGATCTTGAAGGATTACGACTTGGTGATCGACGGCTGCGATAATTTTCCCGACGCGCTATCTGGTCAACGACGCTTGCGTGCTCACCGGCAAGCCCAACGTCCATGGCAGTATTTTTCAGTTCGAGGGACAGGCGACGGTTTTTTATCCGGGCAAAGGCCCCTGCTACCGCTGCTTGTATCCCGAGCCGCCTCCGGCGGAAATGGCGCCGAGCTGCGCCGAAGCCGGCGTCCTGGGCGTGCTGCCTGGATTGATCGGCGTCATCGAAGCGTTGGAAGCGGTGAAGTTAATTCTCGGCAAAGGCGACAGCTTGGTCGGCCGGCTGCTGCATTTCAACACGCTGACCATGGAGATCAACACGCTTAAGCTGCGCCGCGATCCCAACTGCCCGATGTGCGGCGACAATCCGACGATCAAAGAGCTTATCGACTACGAGGAGTTCTGTTCCTTGCGCCACTAGACGATGGCGGTTTGTTCGAGTAGGTGGAGCGGCGGCTGTTGAAGCCGCCGCTTTTTTTTGGCGTGATCACCGGGCGGCGCTCGACTCCTGATCGTGCCTGGTTTGGCCAGACCCACGGCAATTTTGAGCGCCATGACTTCGCTTTGGTACAACGGTCGCAGTTCACCGACCGGCAAGCGATCCCAGTTCAATCGGCCCGACCTTGATGCGAATGAGTTTCTCGACGAAGTAATTGAGCGCTTCGAACATCCGGCGCACTTCGCGCTTCTTGCCCTCGTGAACTTCGATTTCGACCCAAGCGTTTTTGCGCAGCTTCTCGATCACCCGCACCCGCGCCGGCGCGGTCATGCCGTCTTCCAGGCGGATGCCTTTGCGCAAGATCGCGAAGTCATCTTCAGTCGGACAGGCGCTCAAGCTTCACTTGATAGAGCTTTGGAATGCCGTACCTGGGATGGGCGATGCGCATGGCCAAGCTCGCCGTCGTTGGTCAAGAGCAACAACCCCGTGGTGTTGTAGTCCAAGCGACCCACAGGAAAGACCCGCTTTTTCTCGCCCAGGCGCGCGACATACGGCGTGATGTCCGGCCGGTGCTGCGGATCGTTCAAGGTCGTGATGACGCCAGGCGGTTTGTGCAGCGCATAGTAAAGCGGCTCGGCGGCGGACTTCACCCGCTTGCCGTCGATCTTGATGCTGTCTTTGAAGGGATCGGCTTGGGAGCCCAATTTGTCGACCACGGTGCCATTGACCGTAATGCGCCCCTCGACGATCCAGCGCTCCGCCTCCCGGCGCGAAGCCAAGCCCGCCCGGGCGATAATTTTTTGCAGCCGTTCCATCTGGTTTAGCGCTTAACTTTCTTCGGCCTGTTCGAGCGGGATCACGTCGCGGGATATCTCCGGCAGCGAGATTTCGTCAGTCTCCTTGAGTGTCGGCAAATCGGTCAAGTCTTTGAGATTGAACAACTGTAGGAACTCCGCCGTCGTGCCATATAGAAACGGCCGTCCCGGCACATCCTTGCGCGCCACCGCGCGAATCAAATTGCGCTCCAAGAGCGTCGTAATCACGCCGTCGACATCGACGCCGCGAATCGATTCGATCTCCGCTTTGGTGATCGGCTGGCGGTAAGCGATAATCGCCAAGGTCTCCAAGGTCGCCCGGCCCATGCGCGCCGGCCGGCCGCCGAGGAGTTTTTTTACCCAATCGCCGTTGATCTTGGCGGTGCGCAGTTGATAGCCGCCGGCCACCTCAACCAATTGCAAACCGCGGCTCGGCGCTTCGAGATCGCTTTGCAGTTCCTGAAGCAGCCCGTGAATCATCTCCTTGTCGACGCCATCGACAACTTCGGCGAATCGCTGCACGGTCAGCGGCCCATCGGCGACGAACAGCAAACTTTCCAAGATCGATTTGACTTCCTCACGCTCCATAGGGATCTTCCTCAGCCTGATCGAGCACCACGCTGCTCAGCGACGCCGTCCATGTCGGCCGCGGCCTCGATCTTGATCGGCCCGGCCATTTCCTCCTGAAAGATACGAATCGCCCGGACCTTGACCAACTCCAACATGGCGAGAAAGGTCACGATGATCTCCATGCGCGAACTGACCTCGGCGAAGAGCGATTCGAACAGGATCGAGCTCTGCGCCCGCAGGATATCGAGCAGATGGGTCATCTTCTCGCGCACCGTGATCTTTTCCAGCGTAACCTCGTGAAAAGTATCCTTGGGCAAGCGGTCGATAATGCGCTTCAACGCCGCCAGCAGCTCGAACACCGACACCTCGCGAAAGCCGCGCGGTCCGGCCTCTTCGGTGGGTGAAGCCGAACGGGCGAACACGTCGCGGCTCAACACCTCGCGCTGGTCGAGATCCTGCGCCGCTTCCTTGTAGCGCTGGTATTCGAGCAGACGGCGCACCAACTCATCGCGCGGGTCGAACCCTTCATCCTCATCGTCGCCGCCGTCGTCGCCCGCCGGCAGCAGCATGCGCGACTTGATGTGGATCAACGTCGAGGCCATGACCAAAAACTCTCCGGCGACATCCAGACTCAAGGTCTGCAACAGGTCGAGGGTCGCTAGATACTGCTCGGTGATGGTCGCGATCGGAATATCGGTGATGCTGACTTCGTTCTTCTTGATCAGATGCAGCAGCAGGTCGAGAGGACCTTCGAAAATTTCCAATTCGACGCGGGTACTCACAGTCCCAGAGCCTCTCTGACTTCAGTCATGGTTTCGCTGGCCTTGTGCTGTGCGACGCCTGGTTGCCAGCGAGCAAAATATCTTCGACATCCTGCGGCCGCTGCTCCAACGCCGCGCGCTTCTCCGTGATCGGCGCCAACTGCGCCACTACATGTTTGATCATGATTTTTTTACAATCGAGACAGCCGATTCCGGCCGTGCGGCAACCTTGAGACACCTCGGCGATTTCTTCCGGCGTCGAATAGATTTTATGAAATTGAAACGCCGGGCACTTCTCCGGCTCGCCGGGATCGCTGCGCCGCACCCGCGCCGGATCGGTGATCATCTTGCTCAGCTTCTGATCGATCTCCTTGGGGCTGTCCGAGAGCATTACCGCGTTACCGAAGCTCTTGCTCATCTTACGGCCGTCGAGCCCTGGCAGCTTCTGGGTTTCGGTCAGCAGAACCTCAGGCTCTGGAAAGATCGGCGTGTAAACCTGATTGAAACGACGCACGATCTCGCGGGTCAACTCCACATGGGGCGCCTGGTCGACACCTACGGGAACTTTGTTGGCCTTATACATCGTAATATCGGCCGCCTGAAGCACTGGATAGCCGAGAAATCCATAGGTCGACAGATCCTTGCCGATCAACTCCTTGATCTGATCCTTATAAGTCGGGTTACGCTCAAGCCAAGGGACCGGCACGATCATCGAATAGAGCAGATGCAGTTCGGCATGCTCCTTAACCCGCGACTGGCGAAACACCACCGCCTTGGCCGGATCGAGGCCGACGCTCAACCAATCCATGACCATCTCGATGGTGTTCTGATTGATCCCCTGCGGCGTCGCATAATCGGTCGTCAGCGCGTGCCAATCGGCAACGAAAAAGTAGCATCGATAGTCGTCTTGCAGCTTGAGCCAATTGGTCAACGCGCCAAAATAATGTCCAAGATGAAGCCGTCCGGTGGGCCGCATGCCGCTAACGATGGTGTCCATTTCTCCTCAATTAAACATCCGCCGGCTATATGCCGGGGCGATTCTGATTACGTTGTCGCAATGGCCACTTTGTCTTTTTCGTCTTCCCGCCAAGGCGGGAATCGGTGACGGTCAGCATCCCGTCATACCGATGAAAAAGCATGTCCTCGCTTAAAAGTGACAAATGCAATCCTCCCCGAGAAGGACATTAGAAAATCGCCAAATAAAGTTTCAACAAGAATTCCGTCGGTCCCGTCGATGAACCGATCGATCACGCGGGTGTATAAGAGCCCAATGAGGAGCAACATGCCAAAGCGCTCGACGCCGGCGACTTTGGACGACCAGGGCTCCGGCAACAAGCCAACCAGGACTCTGCCGCCATCCAACGGCGGTATCGGAAACATGTTAAACACCGCCAACGAGATATTGATCAATAAACCGCCCTGGGCCATCAGCACCAGCGTGGTCAAGACGGCGGAGTTTCCTAAATCCGCCCTGCTTTGCGGCAGGAACAGCCGCCACATCAGCACGAAACCCAACGCCAGCAACAAGTTCATCACCGGTCCAGCCAAAGCGACCCATACCATGTCGCGCTTGGGATTGCGCAGGTTGTAAAAATTCACCGGCACCGGCTTGGCGTAACCGAAGACAAACGGCGAATTGACCAAGATCAACATCGCCGGCACGAGAATCGTCCCAAACAAGTCGATATGCGCGATCGGATTGAGCGTCAGCCGGCCCAGATTTTTAGCCGTCGGATCGCCCAGCCGGTTCGCCACCCAACCGTGGGCAACCTCATGAAAAACCACAGCTACAAGAACGGGAAACGCCCAAATGGCAATTTTCTGGATGGTGTCTTCCAATAACTTCTCGCGGCGAGATGCTGCTATAGAAATACGGTATGAAATGCGAAAACACAAGGCGAGAGCGGGCTATTCGGGGCGGTGCAACATTAGCATTGAAAGACTCACCGTCAGATTGAACATGTCGAACGAGGTCCATGCGCGCTCAGGTTGGGCATCTGAAACAAATCCGCCGATACGGCGAGGGCGATCCGTGGGCCGATGGACGAATGCGCCGTGTAAGTCATCGCATAGCTCTGGAACCTTTCCACGAACGTGATGCGCGGATCCTCACAGCCGACGCTGCCGTCAGACCGAAGCTCGTAATCCGCTTCCGGTTCCAGTGCAATGCCGAGCCGCTCGACGCCTGTCGGGTTGCCGGCGTCATCAAACCGAACTCGGACAATGCCATGCGCGAATAATTGCCGCGCGCGACGAGTCGCGGAAACAGGTAGAGCTTGCCATCAGGTCCACGAATGGCAGCCGGATTGAGGACACCTTCAGCCTCCAGCAAATTGCGCGGTTCCGGCTCCATCACCTGCCGCAAGCGCTGCAACTGAAAGCCGGTCATCTCGACTGCTCGATGAGTTTGTTGTCGTAAAAGTAATCTAAACAAGCAGAGGTCGCTTCGACGCCCTATTTCGTCTGAGTGCCATCTCTGACCTCGATAATGACGGCTCCCCGCGAATGGCTTGTTTGGCGTAGGCGGCCTTGGGGCCGAGTTGGGCCACGCGATCGTTCGGTGCAGTCGCCGGAGGAAGCTGTGAAAGCGTTTGCCAAGTCGGCGCGATCGGAGCTCATGAACGCGCGCGTGGAGGATCACATCGGCGACGAGATGGAAACGGTCCAAGTCGTTCATCACCACCATGTCGAAAGGCGTCGAGGTCGTGCCCTCCTCTTTGTAACCGCGCACATGGAGGTTTTCGTGGTTGGTGCGCCGATAGGTGAGCCGATGGATCAGCCAGGGATAACCGTGATAGGCGAAGATGATCGGTTTGTCGGTGGTGAAGAGCACGTCGAACTCTTTATCGCTCAGTTCGTCGTCAGAGATCTTGTCCAGCTCGACGCCCGCGATGGCCAAATCGTCGGCTGAAGCGATACCGATATCTCGCGCAATCGCCGTCGCGGTGTGCGGATGGTCACCGGTAATCATCACTACGCCAATGCCGGCGGCGCGACATTTTGCCACGGCATCTTTGGCCTCCTGACGCGGCGGATCATACATTCCCGATAGACCCACGAATACGAGATCGTGCTCCACGGCCTCCGCCGTGAGGCCGGCGGGCGAAGCGTTGTCCAGGTTGCGATAGGCCGAACCGAGCACACGCAGAGCTTGCTCGGCCATCGCGGTGTTTTGCGCCACGATGTTCCGGCGGTCCTCGTCCGTCATGGGACGGACTCCGGTGCTGCTGTAAAGGTTTGCGCAACGCTCTAACAACACGTCGGGCGCGCCGTTAACGAAGGCGCGGAGCTTCCCATCCGGCATCTTGCGAACACCGTGCGGATGTTTGCGCTCGGAGTCGAGCGGTAGCTCATCAGATGCGCGAACCACGATGATCACCGCCGGACTTTGAGTGTGGGAAAATATTGCCGCAGCAATTCCACCGCGGCCAGGGTTTCGAGCGTCGGCACGTCGCCACAGCACACCATGACGACATCGGGCTCGCCGCCCTGATCGTTGCTCGCCCAGGGCCAGATGCCGATGCCGGCGCTGCAATGCTTAATCGCGGCGTCCATGTCGAGCCACTGCGGCGCGGGTTGCTTGCCGGCGACGATGACGTTCACGCAATTGCGGCTGCGCAGGCAGTAATCCGTCACCGAAAGCAACGTGTTGGCGTCGGGCGGCAGATAGACCCGGATGATTTCCGCCTTCTTGTTGACCACATGGTCGATGAAACCGGGGTCCTGATGGCTGAAGCCGTTGTGGTCCTGGCGCCAGACATGGGACGTGAGCAAGTAATTCAGCGAGGCGATGGGGCGACGCCAGGGGATGTCGCGCGTGACCTTGAGCCACTTGGCGTGCTGATTGAACATCGAATCGACGATGTGAATGAACGCTTCGTAGCAGGAGAAAAACCCGTGACGGCCGGTGAGCAGGTAGCCTTCCAGCCAGCCTTCGCACTGATGCTCGCTCAACATCTCCATCACGCGGCCGTCCGGGGCGACGTGATCGTCGCCGGGAACTATTTCCGCCGTCGAGCAACGGTTCGTCTCTTCGAACACGCCGCCCCAGCGGTTCGAGGAGGTTTCGTCCGGGCTAAAAACGCGGAAGTTTTGCCGATTCGCTTTGATCACGTCGCGGATGAACTCGCCCTGAACGCGGGTGGCTTCGCCGTCGACGGCGCCGGGCTTTGGCACTTTCACTGCGTAGCTGCGGAAATCAGGCAGGCGCAGGTCGCGTAGCAGGAGCCCGCCGTTGGCGTGGGGATTGGCGCTCATGCGGCACTCGCCCTTCGGCGCGAGCTCTGCGAGTTCGGCGCGCAACTTGCCCGCCCGGTCGAACAACTCCTGCGGGCGGTAACTCTTCAGCCACTTCTGCAAAATCTTCACATGCCCTGGATGACTCATGTCGCCCATCGGCACCTGGTGCGAGCGAGACGTGCCTTCGCTCGGTTTGCCATCGACCATTTTCGGGCCGGTCCAACCCTTCGGCGAGCGCAAAATAATCATCGGCCAGCGCGGCCGTGCCTTGAACCCGTTGGTACGGGCATCGCGTTGGATGCGCCGAATGTCGGCCACGACAACGTCGAGTGTAGCGGCCATGAGTTGGTGCATCTTGATCGGGTCCTCGCCCTCGACGAAATACGGCGTGTAACCATAGCCTCGGAAAAGCGCTTCCAGTTCGTCATGGGGAATGCGCGCCAGCACGGTGGGGCCGGCAATCTTGTAGCCGTTTAAATGCACAATCGGCAACACGGCGCCGTCGTGGACCGGATTCAAAAATTTGTTCGAGTGCCAGCTGGTGGCGAGCGGGCCGGTCTCCGCTTCGCCGTCGCCGACAACGCACGCGACCAGCAGGTTGGGATTGTCGAACGCCGCACCAAAAGCGTGCGACAGCGAATAGCCCAGTTCGCCGCCCTCGTGAATCGAACCGGGCGTCTCCGGCGCAACGTGGCTCGGAATGCCGCCGGGAAAGGAGAACTGCTTGAACAGCCGCTGCATCCCGTCTTCGTCTTGCGCGATGTTGGGATAGACTTCGCTATAGGTGCCTTCGAGGTAGGCGTTCGCCACCAACCCAGGCCCGCCGTGGCCCGGGCCAGTGATGTAGATGACGTTAAGGCCATGTTCCTTGATGACTCGGTTCAAGTGCACATAGATGAAGTTCAGCCCAGGCGTCGTGCCCCAATGGCCGAGCAAGCGCGGTTTGATATGGGCCAGCTTGAGCGGCTGCTTCAGCAGTGGATTGTCATACAGATAAATCTGTCCGACCGAGAGGTAGTTCGCCGCGCGCCAATAGGCGTCGATCTTGCGCAGCGATTCTGCACTAAGTGTCTTTGAGTTCGTTTTGGTTTTCATGGCAGTATTGGTTCAGGATCGGATCATCGTCAGAATCATTTTGAACCGCTTGAGCGCCTTGAGCGCGTGCGGCTGGCCGGCGGGCAGGAGAATCATCTCGCCGCCCTGCAACGGATGGGACTGGCTAGCAATCACGATCTCGGCCGCGCCTTCCACCACTTGCACCAGCGCATCGAACGGGGACGTGTGCTCACTCAAGCCTTGCCCTTCGTCAAACGCGAAAATAGTCACGCTACCCGTTGGCTTCTTGATAATTTCACGGCTGACAACGGCGCCGTCCTGGTAGTTCACCAACCCGGCGGCCGTCGTGGCTTCGGCGCCGGCAAGTCCTTTGGGCTTGGATGGGGTTTCTGGTTGCATGATTCTCCCTTTCACTAGGTTCATTAGTTGACGGTCGCCGGCTCTTTTACCGCGGAATAGCCCCGCCTTGGCCGCTCAGCTTTCCGGCTCTTTACTTGGCTGCGTATAGCCCAGAACGTCTCGGATTCGGATATTCCTCGGGCCACGGATGCCAATGTCGTAAGTGACGGGCCGAGGCCGGTCATCCCGATGAGATGCGAGGGATATCGGAAAGATTTCTCCCTCGGTCGAAATGAGCTATTTCTCTTACCTTTGCGCGCTTTTGCTTGCCTTGCGCGAAATGTTCCGGGTCTAGGTTCTTTGTGCTTGCATGGGCGTCTCAATGATTTCGTCCGGCGCATGACGCATTCGCCGAGCGTCTGTGCAGCGATGATGCTATACTGGTGGCACAGCACACAGAGTTTTGACCAGTCAGCGCTTTACACAACCGTGCCAAACAGGGCTCCTATTCCTGCCGTTATTGCCATGGCCAGTGCTCCCCAGAATGTCACGCGCACGGTTCCGGTCAGGATGCCCGCACCGCCGGCCTGAGCCGCCAGGGCACCTAAAAGCGCGAGAAAGAATAACGAAGTTCCTGTAACAAGGGCCACGAGGCTCGTGACAGGCGCGATCACAACGACGAGTAAAGGCAGCGCGGCACCCACTGCAAACGTGCCGGCGGAAGTAAATGCCGCCTGAACAGGCCGGGCACTGATGGTTTCTGAAATGCCGAGTTCGTCCCGGGCATGTGCGGCAAGCGCGTCCTTAGCCATTAGTTGCTCTGCGACTTGGTTTGCCAGAGTCGGATCGAGACCCCGTTTGACGTAGATAGCGGCAAGCTCCTTCTTCTCGTTGGATTCGTTGGCAGCGAGTTCACGCCGTTCACGTCCGATGTCCGCTTGCTCGGTGTCTGACTGAGAGCTGACCGAAACATATTCACCCGCAGCCATGGACATGGCTCCGGCAACCAAACCTGCGACACCTGCCACCAGTACCGCAGTATGTGTTGCATTTGACGCGGCCACTCCAACAACCAGACTAGCGGTTGAGACAATGCCGTCGTTGGCGCCCAGAACGGCTGCGCGGAGCCAGCCTATATGTTGTGTACGGTGCCGCTCACGATGGACTATGGGCATGCTATTTTCCTATCCATAAAATTACTGCCGGAGTGAGATACGCTCCGGTCCACCTCACTATTACTCCAATCTTACTAACAGCTTTGCTTGATTTGAAGTAGCGGAGTCATACAATGCTCTCGCCTGAAGTGAACGTTAGGCTGAGTTCATTTTTTCTGTCAGGGAGGCGAAGGTTCGTATAGATGATTGCGAAAGTCGAAAAGCTCGTCGTTTCGCGGTGACACTGAAAAAGCGATGTTCATTTTAATATTTCACCGTAATTCGAGCGATTGCGCAGTTCAATTTTGGACGGCAATCAGAATAATTTATTCTCAGGACCGGTTAATTTATCTTGGCGAGACGAACGCGACTGAATACCGATCTTCTTAGAGGCCGAGGTTAGGATTGCTTACCCGCTTCCCTTCTCCCGCGGATGAAACTGTTGATGCACCTTCTTCAATCTTGCGCCGTCGACGTGGGTATATATCTGCGTCGTCGAAATATCGGCGTGGCCGAGCATGGTCTGCACTGAGCGCAAGTCGGCGCCGCCTTCGAGTAGGTGCGTAGCGAAGGAGTGGCGCAGGGTGTGCGGTGTGACTCGTTTATCGATGCCGGCGATCAGGGCGTAGCGGCGGATGAGTTTCCAGAAGCCTTGGCGGCTCAGCGGTTTGCCGGAACGGTTGATGAAGACGAACGGACTCAATTTCCCCTTGAGCAATCGCCGCCGGCCATCGGTCATGAAGGAGTTCAACTTTTCGCGCGCGTAATTGCCGAACGGCACGGCGCGCACTTTCGAGCCCTTACCTTTGATGATGACGTAGTTGCCCTGGAAATTGACCTGCTGTGTCTGCAATCGCACCAACTCCGACACCCGCAGGCCGGTGGCGTAGAGCAATTCGAACATCGCCTGGTCACGCGCGCCCAGCGGTTCGTTGGCGTCCGGCTGGTTGAGCAGGCATTGAATGTCCGCCGCCGAGAGCGTCTGCGGCAGCTTTCTCTGTCCCGGCGTCGGCAAGAGCGCCGGCATGGGATTTTCCTTGAGCAGGTTTTCGGTTTGGAGGAAGCGCAATAGCCGGCGCAGTGTCACCACATGGCGCGCGACGCTCTTTGGACTCAGTCCCTTGGCGCGCAGCGCGCCGACGTAGGCGCGAATATGGTTCGTGTCAACTTCGCGCCAGTCGGAAACCTTTTGCCCGATAAGAAAGCCCGACAGCCCGGCGAGATCGCGGCTGTAAGCATCGAGGGTATTTTTCGCCAGCCCCTTCTCGACGGCGAGCATCGAGAGGAACGAGTCAATGTACGGACTCAGCGAGTCGTTCGTTGGTAACATTCTCTGGCGCCAGACTTTGGAAAAGCGAGCTTCTGACTTCCTCGACCCTTTCGGCCCCGGCGATTTTCTCGCCCGAGCTCTCGGTGACGTAAAAGACATCGGCCACTTGATCGACATTGGTCGAGATCTTAGCGACATGGATCGACAGTCCCAACCGATGCAAGTTATGAGCTATGGTAAACAGCACGCCGATCCGATCATCGGTAAAAATCTCAACGACAGAAAAATCGTCCGATACGCGGTTGTCGATATTGATAACAGTGGATACCTTGGGCGCGCGCTTGAGCAGGTAAAGCGAAGGTTTGGCCGCTTCGACCAGGCGGACGACATCGGCTATTGCCATCCAACACATTGTCCAAGACGGTTTTGAACTTGGCCCATTTCGCATCGGCCATGACCAGTTCCGGCCGGCCGCGATGCGAGATACGGAAGACGTCGAGAATGCGCCCGTCGCTGGCGGTAAAGATCCGCGCGTTGAGAATATCGAGGTTGAGCGAGGTCAAGACGCCGGTGATGGAGGCGAACAGTCCGGGCCGGTCCTGGGTGCAGATTATCACCGAGCTACAGTTACGTTCAGGGAAATGTTCGACATAGGAGAGCGCGCCTTTACCGCGAAACTTCTCCATCAAAGCAAAGTGCTTGGGGATCTCAGCCTCGGAGGTGGAGAGGAAATACCGGTCGGGCATGGCGTCGATAAAATCATCGACCTTGGCCTCGGGTTGCGGCAGCGCGAGCAATTGGCGCCGGACGCGGCCTTGGATGCGCTGCAAGACGGCGCGCACGTCTGCGCGCGGGAACTCGCCCTTCTCGGCTTCTTCGAGGAGGTTCAAAGTTTTTACATAGAGCTCGCCCAGGAGCGAACCCTTCCAAGGATTCCAAACATCCGGCCCCACCGCTTTGACATCGGCGAAGGTCAGGAGATAGAGCATCTTCAAGTTGTTGACGCTACCCATGGTTTTCGCGAATTCAAAAATGGTTTTCTCGTCCTCGAGGTCGCGCCGCAGGGCGGTGTGGGTCATGAGCAGATGGTGGCGCACGAGAAACTCCACCAACGCGCCATCATCGGCATTAAGCCCCATGCGCCGGGCGATCGGGCGCACCATGTTGGCGCCGACTTCCGAATGACCGCCGCCGAAACCCTTGCCGATGTCATGGAACATCATGCCCAGGTAGAGCAGCTCGATCTTTTCCGCCTCGCGCGCCACTTGCGTCAGCAAAGGCAGCGTCGCTTCGTAGATTGCCGGCGCGCAGCCGTTCGATCTCTTGAATCAGCATGAGAGAATGCTCATCCACCGTGTAGGTGTGATAGGCGTCGTGCAACACCATGCACAGCAAGCGGCCGAATTCCGGGATAAACGCGCCGAGCACGCCCGAGCGATGCATTTCCAAGAGCGTCTCATAGACGGAATCTTTCCATTCGAGAATCGCGAAAAACGGCTGGTTGGCGGCCGCCGAACAGCGAAACTCCTCGTCGATCAAGTCGATATGGCCGCGCAGTAGCTCGCGGGTCTCATGGCTCAAGCGGCAGCGATATTTCTGCCCATCATCGAACAGGCGGATCAAATTACTCGGATCGTTTTTGAGCACCTCGGGTTTGGTCAGGGTGAGTTGACCTTTCGAAATGCGCACGCCTTCGCGCAGGGTGCGGCCGAAGGCCAATTTGTCGCTGAAGCGCGGCTTGTCGCAGTCGGTGACCCGGTGCACGATCAGATCCGAAATCCGGCAAATCTGCATGGCGTGCAAGTAGTACACGCGCATAAACACTTCGACGCCGCGCAGCGTTCCCTCGCTCTGAAATCCCAAGGCCTCGCTGACTTTTTCTTGCTGCTCGAAGGTCAGCTGGTCCTGATGCTTGCCGGTGGCAAAGTGCATTTCATTGCGCACTCGCAGAAGAAAATCCTGCGATTCCTTGAGACCGACCACGTCGGCTGCGCTGATCACGCCGTGATTGACGAGACCGTCTAATTCCTTGACCTTAAGTTGTGCGCGGGCGATCCAGCGGGCGGTCTGGACATCGCGTAATCCACCCAAACCCTCTTTGACCTCGGGTTCAAGCAAATAGACCGATCCGCCATAGGTTTTGTGACGGACAATGCTTTCATTGAGCTTCTCACGAACGAATCGGCCGATTCCCTTCTTGAGCAATTTGTTGTCGAGGGTCTTGCTGAATTCGCCAAACAGCGGAAAATCGCCGCAGAGAAAGCGCGTGTCAAGCAATGCCGTGCGAATCTTCATGTCCGATTCGCCCAAGCGCACGCAATCGGAGATGGTGCGCGTCGCGGGCCCGACCGCCAAACCCAAATCCCACAACGTGTGCAGCAAGCGTTCGTTGAGCGCTTGGACAAACGGATTGACCCGACCGTTGTGCAAAAATATTAAATCGATGTCGGAATAAGGACTTAGTTCGCCGCGGCCATACCCCCCTTGAGCGATCAAAGCCAGCCCGCCCCCCTGGCCGCGAAAGCGCGGCAGGAGTTCAGCGCCCAAGGAGCTAAACAAATAGCGGATGATATGATCCATCACCGTCGAGTAGGCCGCTGCGACTTCCATGCCGCCGGCGCCCTGACGATGGCGCTCGAACAAAATGCGCCGGCCACGCTCCAGATAGCTCCGGCCCAGCGCTTTGAGGTTGACTTCGACCTGACTGTCTTGAAGTAAGGCTAATGAAATAGCGACTGCGTCCATGATTGATATTATAGCGGTTTGGCGATGGCGATCGACTGACCATATTTCTGAATGCCTTCGAACAGCGAGTTGGCCATGGCATCTTGATTGTCCTCACGGCTCATCGCCGGTCCCTCGACGCGATGGGTGACGAAAAACATCTCCACCAAGACGCTCGGCATGCGCGCGCCGACCAGGACATAAAATAGCGCCGTCTTGACGCCGAGGTCGCGCACCTCGCCGACCGCTTTGGTCATGCCGCCGACCATCGACTGCTGCAAGCGGTGCGCTAGCGTGATCGAATCCTCGAGTTTCATGTTCTGGGTCATGTCGCTGAGGATAAATTGCAAATCGGAGACCGGCTTGCGCGCGCCGCCGTTCTCTCGCGCCGCCAGCCGCAGCGCCGCTTCATCGCTGGTGTTGTTGAGATAATAGGTCTCGACGCCGCGCGCTTCGCCATTGGCGCTGGCGTTCGTATGCAACGAAATAAACAGATCGGCATTCTCGGCGTTGGCCCGATGGGTGCGGTCCTCCAAGGCGACGAAGCGGTCGTCATCGCGGGTCAAGACCACCTCGACGCCCATTTCATTCTTGAGCTTATGGGCGAGCTTCTTGGCGATGCTCAACACCAAGTCTTTCTCCATAATACCACCGACGCCGATGGCACCGGGATCTTTACCGCCATGGCCCGGATCGATGACGATCTTGCGAATGCCGGTAGCGTTAGCCCAGCGGCAGCGGTCGCCTTATTGTCTCGCGAAGCACCGAGACGGGGAGATTTTTCCCCCTTGGCGGCCTCCTCCTTGACGGCTGCGCGCACCGGCGTCTGCTGCCCGTGTAAATCGATCACCAAACGATGCGGGTCGGGCAGCATGAACGCATTGTGATCGCGCAGGCTGGTTAGATCTAAGACCACGCGCACGACCTCAGCGCTGTATTGGCTGACGCGCACCTGACGCAACAGACGATCATCTACCGGCACCGGCACCGGCTCCTTTGAGTTCAGCGCCAAGCGCGCGCCGCGGATATCGACGTACATGCGCGGCGGTATGCCCTTGGCAGGATCGTCCTTGAGCCGGCGCACTTCGTATTGGGCGTCATGCGATAGCTCCAACATGACGCGGGTGAAATTTTTCCACGATAACAAACGCACGCCGGTGACTTGAACTTTATCCGCAGCGGCGGTCGACACCGTGCCTGAAGCCGCCGCGACAGCCATTGGCTTTTTGTCTTTCTCGACGGCGCGTAGCGGCGGCAGCGGTTGATTTTCTCCGCGCTTGGGCGAGCCCGATTGCGCATCGGTCGATAGCGACTGGCGCACCGCCGGAGCGCTGCGGACTTGCGCTGAAAGCTTGCTCTCAGAGCACAGCCACACTGCCGCCAATCCAACTAATCCGATGCTAACCTGACTACCTAGCTTAATAACCATCACTATTACTCATGATTTCGGCCCATCACTTCTTGGCTTCTTCGCTCAACTCATGGAGGACGTTCAGAGCTTGGATCGGCGTCAGATTGGCAACATCGAGTTGGGTCAAGCGCTGGCGCAGCCGATTATCGGCGGCGCTGAACAGCGCCATTTGCACGGGAGCCTCGGCGGCTCCCTCAACGCGGCGCTTGACCACGGAGCTTGGCGCCACGGATTGGTTATCCTCCAACTGTGCCAGAATCACCTTCGCCCGCTCAATCACCGGCGCCGGCATACCCGCCAAACGCGCCACATGAATGCCGTAGCTATGGCTCGCCGCGCCGGCGACCAGATTGCGCAGAAAAATTATTTCGCCGCGCCATTCCTTGACGGCGAAGTTGAAATTCTTGATGCGCTCATGGGCCGGCGCCAATTCGGTGAGCTCATGATAGTGGGTCGCGAACAGGGTGCGCGGCCGCTCGCGGCATTCGTGCAACGACTCGGCCACCGCCCAGGCGATGGAAATCCCATCGAAGGTACTGGTGCCGCGGCCCACTTCGTCGAGCAGTATCAAACTGCGCCGGGTCGCGTGGTGCAAGATATTCGCCGTCTCTTTCATCTCGACCATGAAGGTCGACTCGCCGCGGGAGAGCGAATCGGCCGCGCCGATGCGCGTGAAGATCCGGTCGACGATGCCGATCTGCGCCTCGGCCGCGGGGACAAAGCCGCCCATCTGGGCGAGGATAACGATCAGCGCGTTCTGGCGCATGTAGGTCGACTTACCCGCCATATTCGGCCCGGTAAGCAACATGATCTGCTCGGACTCCGCGTCGATCTTACAATCGTTGGGCACAAAGGCGCCGCGGCCGATGGCGTTCTCGACCACCGGATGGCGCCCCTCACGGATATTCAAATTCGTGCTGCCATCGACGCGCGGACGGACGAAGCGCTGCGCTTCAGCGACATCGGCCAACGCCACCAGCACGTCCAAGATCGCCAAACCATTGCTCATCGCCTTGAGCGCGGCATAGTGCAGCGCCGCCTGGTCGCGCACCTGGGTCAATAAATTAGCCTCGATCTTCTCCATGAGGCTTTCCGAGTTGAGCACCTTGGCTTCGTACTCCTTTAGCTCCGGCGTGATATAGCGCTCGCCGTTGGCGATGGTCTGCTTGCGGATGTAATCCGCCGGCACCGACTTCAAATGGCTGCTGGTGACTTCGATGTAATAGCCGAACACCCGATTGTAACGAACTTTCAAAGACGCAATCCCGCTGCGCTGGCGCTCGCCGGCCTCGAACTGGGCGATCCAATCCTTGGCATGGCTGCGCATGCCGCGAATCTCGTCGAGCTCGGCGTCGAAACCGGCGCGAATGAAACCGCCGTCTTTGAACGCGAATGGCGGATCGTCGACGATCGCCCGCTCGATCAGCCCGACGACTTCGGGTAACTCCGTAAGACTCGCGCTTAAGTTGACCAACAGTGGCGCGGTGAAACTGGCGGCTGAGTTCGCGCACGCCGCTGGCGGCGCCGAGAGTCTGCTTGATCGCGACCAAATCTTTCGGCGTCGCGCTGCCGGCCAACACCCGGCCGCTGAGTCTTTCGAGATCCTGGATTTTCGCCAAGCGCAGCTTGAGTTCTTCCCGCGAGGCGAACCCTTCAGCGAGTTCCTGCACGGCGTCGTAGCGCGCGCCGATCGCCGCTTCGTCGAGCAATGGATAGAGCAGCCACTGGCGCAGCCGGCGCGCGCCGATGGAGGTTTGCGTGCGATCGAGGATCGCCAGGAGCGAACCGCGCCGCTCGCCCCTGGCGGTGGCGATCAGTTCCAGATTGACCCGGGTGGTCTCGTCGAGAATCAAAAAGTTCGAAACCACGTAAGCGTGCAGATCGCGCAACAGCTTCACCGACTCGGGGATATTAGCGCTGAGATAATTAACAATAGCCGCCGCCGCCCGCGCGCCTTCGACTGGGAGATCCGCCGCATGGTTCGGTCCAACACCCGGGCAATCCGTGAAAGTATCGTCGCGCAACCGAAGTCAGATGGATCGCCGGGTATTCCTTGTAAATGCGCTCGCGCAATCGGCTGTCGCGCGTCGCCAGCAAGATTTCACTGGGCTGGACGCGGCCGAGCTCGTCGAGAAACGCCGGTTCGTCGGCGATCTCGGTACAGCGAAACTCGCCGGTGGTGATGTCGCTGACCGCGAGGCCGTAGCTCGCCTCGCCCTGGCAGACCGCGGCGAGAAAATTATTGCCACGGCCGTCGAGCGCTTCATCGGCCGTCACCGTGCCCGGGGTAATTACCCGGACCACTTCACGCTTGACCACGCCCTTGGCCAGGGCCGGATCTTCCACCTGCTCGCAGACTGCTACTTTATGGCCGGCTTCGAGGAGTTTTTGAATATAGGGCTGCGCCGAGTGATACGGTATGCCGCATAGCGGCACCCCGCCGTCGTCGCTCTTGTGGCGCGAGGTTAGCGTGATGTCGAGAACTTTTGACGCCACATGGGCGTCTTCGAAAAACATTTCGTAGAAATCGCCGAGCCGAAAGAACAAGATGGCGTCCTGATGCCTCTCCTTGATCTGGAGGTACTGCTGCATCATCGGTGTGACCTTGGTTCCATCCATGGCGATCAGGCGGAGCCGCTCCGCCCCTCGTCGAGCCGCCGTGTGGCGCGACTGGCCTTACCCGCCAAGCCGCCAAAGCGCCTGACCGCGCCATCGAGTTCGCGCACCAAGCTGCCGATACCCAGGGAAATTAAGAACTGGCGCTCCATGACATGGCGAATTTTCTGCCGGTCGCTGGTCAAGACGAATAGTTCTTCGCCGTCGGTGAGATAGCGCAGCGACTCCGGCGGCCGCGCCGCCGGGTCGGTTTGTTCCTGCAACGGCCGCAAGCAGCGACGGATCTTTTTCAGGCTAAAACCGTAGTGCGCCAGATCCTTGACCACCTTCAAGCAAACTAGATCGTGAAATGAATAAAGCCGCTTGGTGCCGCGCCCGCCGGCGAGCTTGATCGACGGCCGGAGAAAATTCTGCTCGTCCCAATATTGCAGCTGGCGCAGACTGACCCCGACAATGCGGCTAGCGGTCTTGCTATCGTAGGTATCCAAGTCGATGTCCAGATGGGTCAGGGTTGAGAATGGAAACAATAATGTTTTCATCAAAGTAAACGCAAGGTAGCGGGAAGTCAACTAAAAGCCGCCGGCCGGCTTAGGCATTGCTGCTCTACTGAGCCAGTACAACAGCGACTCGCAAACTGTCATTTCGAGCGTAGCGAGAAATCTCGTCTTGATTGCACATCAGCGTTACCGATCACTGAAACCGCGTTTACTATTGAACGGGCACCGCCGATATGGTGAAGAGTAGCCATGCCATTTCCCGCTAATCTGCTCGTCGGTACTTCCAGCTGGTCGAGCAGCGACTGGCTGGGCTCATTCTATCCGGCGAACTTAAAACCCGGGCAGTTCATCGAGGCCTACGCGCGCAAATTTCCCGCGGTGGAGATCGACTCCACCTACTACAGCATCCCGCCGGCCCATGTGGTGGCGAGCTGGCGCGAAAAAACCCCGCCGGGATTTATCTTTACCGCGAAGATTCCCGGCGTGATTACCCACGAGAAGGTATTGAAAGATTGCCAGGCCGAGTTCACCAGCTTTCTCAACAACATTTCGCTTTTGGGCGACCGCTTAGGGCCGCTGCTGTTGCAGTTCCCCTATTTCAATCGCAACGCTTTTCCGTCGCGCCAGCCCTTCGACAAACTGCTCAAGCCGTTCCTGCAAAGTCTGCCGAAAGAGTTCAAGTTCGCCCTGGAGATTCGCAATAAAAACTGGATCAGCTGGGATTTTCTCGAAATGCTGCGCGAGCACCAGGTGGCCTACGCCTTGGTCGCCCAGGCCTGGATGCCGAGCATCGATACCTTGGCCAAGGCGCTCGATTTGGTCACCAGCGACTTCGCCTATGTCCGCTTCATCGGCGACCGCAAAGCCATCGAGGCGAAAACCAAACGCTGGGACAAACTGATCGAAGATAAAACTCCGGAAATGAAAGTGTGGGTCAGCGAACTCAAGAAGATCACCGACAAGGGCGTCAAGACCTACGCATTTTTCAACAATCATTACGCCGGCTTCTCGCCCGGATCGGTCAAACAATTTGAGGATCTCTGGGAGCAGGGCTAAGCAGCTGTTTAGATATCGGCTTGCGACAAGGCAAAGTAGTTCAATTCGAATCATTTCGAGCGTAGCGACGAAATCTCTGCGAAATTGGCGCCTGCGGACGAGTCTTCCGAAAATAACCGGCCATGGTCGGGTTGGTAGAAGGAAATCCCTCTATTTGATTCACCGTGGGCGCGCGTAAGATCATGATTCACTTCGTGGTGAAAGCACCATCACACTACTTGACGCAAAATCCCCTCACGGCGTATGCTCGCTCTCGTTGGCGAATTAACTCAAGCAAATTATTTGGAGGATTCTATGGCTGCTAACGAAAAAAATGCCCTGCATCTCGCGACCCACTCGGGCTGGTATCGCTATGAACGGCGCGGCGAAAACTGGCAACAGACGGACCGCGCACTGACTTTCTGGCAAATGAGTTGTATTCAAGTTGATCCCGACAACCCCAAGCATGTCTACGCCGGCACGGAGCATTCCGGCATGTTCATTACCAAAGACGGCGGCAAGGACTGGAAGCGCGCCGAACCCAACGTACCGATTTTGGAAATGTCGGCAATGCTCGCCTTACCTGGGAAAGTCTTGGTCGGCACCCGCCCCGCGGCCCTGTATATGGCGAAGAACGGCAGCGGCTGGCAGGAAGTTAAAGGCATTCGCCAAGGCGCCTTTGGCGGCACGTTTCCGCCCAATCCTGATTTGGCGCCGCGCACGCGCGTGCTGACCGCGGAGAAAGCTCCCGGTAACCGGCTCTATGCCGGCATCGAAGTCGGCGGCATATTGGTCAGCGATGACGACGGCGAGAGCTGGGTCAAACGCAACGACGGCCTAACCGATCACGACCTGCACCAGATTTTATCGGCAAGCAAAAAGCCCGGCCTATTGGTGGCTGCCTGCGGCGAAGGGGTCGCGCGCAGCACCGATCGCGGCAACAAATGGCAACCAGTCACCCCTGCCGGCGGCCGGACATACGGCAATGCCCTCGCCGAAGACGACAATGGCAATATCTATCTCGGTATCACCCAAGACCGCCCACGCACCTGGACCCGCGCCGGACGCGCCAAGACGGCGATCTTCAAATCCCAAGACGGCGCCAACTGGGAGTTTCTAACCGACCAGATGAGCGGCGGTGTCATGGAAATGTGCCCGAACGCCGACGGCAACGGCGTCTTGATCGCCACCGCTGACGGCGAAGTCGTCAACGTCGATTCCAATGGCAAGAGCCGCACATTGGTTAGCGGTGTGCCATGCATCAATGCGCTAGCTTTGGGAGCATAAAATTCGTTTCGGGTTTCGGGTTTTGAGTTTCGGGTTGGGAGGGGGAACTCGAAACCCGGAACCCGTGACTCGAAACAGGTTTTGCTTACGCCGCCGGCAACTTCTGATACTTGCCTTTGAAAAATAACAGCGGCCGCTCGCCGTCAGCCGCGACGTTGAGGATCTCACCGACGACAATGGTATGATCGCCGCCGTCGTGGCAGGCGGTGATTTTACACTCCACCTGACCCAAGGCGCCGGCGATGAGAGCAACACCGTTGCTGCCGGCGTGCCAGTTCAAATCGGCGAATTTGTCGATCCCCTTGGTCGCGAAGCGGCGCGAGACATCTTCCTGATCTTCACTCAAAATATTCACGTTAAAACCATTGCCCGGCGCGAAGCAGCCGTAGCAAGTCGCGCCTTTATCGACACTGATGATCGCCAGCGGCGGATTGAGCGACAGCGACATGAACGCATTGGCCGTCAAGCCTTGCGGCGCACCGTCCTGGTCCCTGGCCGTAATCACGGTAACACCGGTGGCGAAGTGCCCCATGACGCGGCGCAGTTCTTGAGCTTCGATGGCCATTTTTTCTCCCGGTTTAAACAAAACTTTTCCAAGTGGTAGCAGAGCCCGCCGAGGACTGTCAATCGACTGCTGTTGCGCTAGACGCGACGGCGTGAAAAGT
The DNA here is from genome assembly GCA_963847445.1 of uncultured delta proteobacterium. Classification (GTDB taxonomy): domain Bacteria; phylum Desulfobacterota; class Binatia; order UBA9968; family UBA9968; genus DP-20. The sequence goes on from CAWJZV010000030.1 coordinate 386,309, forward strand.
GTTATCTACTAATTACTTGAAGGAGGATTTCGTATGGCCGTACAGGAACGCAAAGCCGAAAATACTTTTGACCGCTATATCGCCGAGGTGCGCGCCGTCTGGGGCGACGGCAAGGACCCGCAGCTACCCGACAAAGTGGCTGCACTCATGGAAAAGCTGTTCGCCTCGACCAGCCCCAACGATCCCTGGATGGCCGAGATCATTCGCGACGGCAAACCATCCCGTGAACTCTATCGCGATCCCGACCATGGCTTCATTCAAATGGGCCATGTGCACAAGCAAGGCCACGGCAACACGCCCCATGACCACGGGCCTTGCTGGGTCGTTTACGGCGCCTTCAGCGGCATCACCGAGATCACCAAATACAAACGGACTGACGACGGCTCGCAGCCGGGCAAATGCGCTCTCGAAAAAGACCGCCTCGATACGCTTACCGCCGGCGTGGTCGTCCCCTACGTCACCGGCGACATCCACTCGACCCACGCGGCTCAAGGACCAGGGGTGGTTTTCCGCTTTTTGAGCTACGACTTGGATAAGATCGACCGCAGCCGTTACAACATGGAAAAAGGCACGGTCATCCCGGTGCCGGCGCGCTAAACGCGGTTTTTCTGGATTACTGTGAAGAGGTAGGGAACCGGATTCGGAAATGGCTCTCGCAAAGGCGCGCCAAGGTAGGGGCGATTCATGAATCGCCCTTACTGTCATTTCGACCCTTGGGTGAAATCTTTCTTAGATCCCTCGTGTTCCCTCGGGATGACGGGCATCGCCCGTCACCTTTGCGGCCTTGGGGTCTTTGCGAGAGATATTCCGAGTTCCGGACAAAAGCGTAACGAAGACATTTTCCCATGAGTGGCAACGAGATCCTCTTCGAGCAAATCCGCTCCAGCGGTTGCCTCTCCTATGTGCTCGGCTGCGCCCGGGAAAAAACTTGCATCGTCATCGACCCCGAGATCGACAAGGCCGACGACTACGCCAGCCTGGTAAAATTCTTCGGCTCGAAACTCGTCTACGCCATCGACACCCACACCCACGCCGACCACAACTCCGCTTGCAAGCTCATGCGCGAACGCTACGGCGTCAAGGTCGTCATGCATCGCGCCACCGACGCCCCCTACGTCGATATCAGAGTCGAGGACGGCGAGGAAATTCACTTCGGTACGCAGAGATTAAAAGTCATCTACACCCCCGGCCATACCGAAGACGCCATGTGCCTGCTATTCAACGACCGCATCTTCACCGGCGACACCTTGCTCATCGGCGGCTGCGGCCGCACGGATTTACCCGGCGGCAGCGCCGAGCAGCAGTGGGACAGCCTGCGCCGCTTGCAAGCGCTGGGCAATGAACTCCGCGTCTATCCGGGCCATGACTATCGCGAAGCCGTGTCGACTCTCGGCGATGAAAAGCAAAAAAACCCGCGCCTGACCATCCCGTCGCGCGACGAATTCATCCAGTTCATGACCTCGCGCCACCCTCCCCTGCCGCGCAAGATCCAAGAAGCGCTGGAGTGGAACCGCACGCCGATCTACCGGCAGCGCGGCTTGGGGGAAGGGATCTGAAGTATTTCAAATTACAGATTCCAAATTCCAAATCGGTTTCCTTAATCTCATTCTTACTGCTACTTGATCCCCGTTGCCTCGACTTCGCTGCATTGACTCTAGAACGTATCTCGTGTTTTGAATGATGGTGTGAAACGCGAGCCATCAAACACAGATTCGACAAATCCCGACATCCTCGAAACCCTGCGCCGTTACTGGGGCTACAACGAGCTGCGACCGCTCCAAGAACAGGCGATCCAGGCGGAGTTGGCGCACCGCGACTCGCTGGTCGTCATGCCCACCGGCGGCGGCAAGTCGCTGTGCTACCAGATCCCCCCCGCGGTGGCGAAGCGCACGGATATTGTCATCTCGCCGTTGATCTCGCTGATGAAAGATCAGGTCGACGGTCTGCGCGAATGCGGCTATCCCGCCGCGGCCCTTTACAGCGGCATGCCGCCCCACGCCGTGCACGAGACCGAAGCGCAGTTCCTTGCCGGGCGCTACCGCTTGCTGTTCGTCGCGCCGGAGCGCTTGCTAACGCCGCATTTCATGGAGCTCGCCGAGAAGATCAAAATTCACGCCTTCGCCATCGACGAAGCGCACTGCATCAGCCATTGGGGCCACGACTTCAGACCCGAATATCGCCGTCTGGCCGAACTGAAAAAACATTTTCCCAAGGCCAGCCTGCATGCCTACACCGCGACGGCTACAGAGAGAGTCCGCCTCGACATCGCCCAGCAGTTGAAACTGCGCAATCCCGAGCTGCTGGTCGGCACCTTCGACCGGCCCAACTTAGTCTATCGCATCGTGCCGCGGGTCGACGCCCGCGCGCAAGTTTTGGAAATTCTGCAAGCGCCACGCCAATCAAGCGGCGATCGTCTACTGCCTGAGCCGCAACGATACCGAGTCGATGGCGTCATTTCTCCAATCCAATAAAATTCGCGCGGCCCATTATCACGCCGGCATGGAACCCGAGCAGCGCCGGCGCACCCAGGAAGAGTTCGCGTCCGAAGCCCTCGACGTGGTCGCGGCCACCGTCGCCTTCGGCATGGGCATCGACCGCAGCGACGTCCGCTGCGTCATCCACGCTGCCATGCCGAAGTCGGTCGAGCACTATCAACAGGAAACCGGCCGCGCCGGCCGCGACGGTCTGGAAGCGGAATGCGTGCTGCTGTACTCCGCCGCCGACGTGCTGCGCTGGGACTCGCTGATCACGCGCAATGCGACGGACGCCGACTCCACTCCGGAAACCATCGCCGCCTCGCGCCAACTGCTCGATCACATGCGCCAGATCTGCAGCGGCGTGCACTGCCGTCATAAGAAGCTATCTGAATATTTTGGCCAGGCCTACCCAAAACCCAATTGCGAGGCCTGCGATGTCTGTCTCAGCGAAGTCGAAGGTCTCGCCGACGCGACGGTGACGGCGCAAAAGATCCTTTCCTGCGTCGCCCGCGTCGGCGAACGCTTCGGCATCGCCCATATCGTCGATGTCCTGGCCGGCGCCAACACCGAGCGAGTGCGCCGCTGGGAACACGAAAAGCTCAGCACCCACGGGCTGATGAAAGACACTGACCGCAAGTCTCTGACGAACATGCTTTACCAGCTCATCGACAATGGCCTGCTCGATCGCACCGATGAAGATTATCCCGTGCTGCGCTTGAACGACGCTTCCCGCGAAGTGCTGAAAGGCCAACGCACCGTCAAACTTCTCCAGCCGAAAATCAAAGCGAAGGTGAAGAAGACCCGCTACGACGAACAGTCCTGGCAAAATGTCGACGAAGGTTTGTTTGAATCGCTGCGAGCGTTACGCCGCAAACTCGCCGATCAACGCGGCGTGCCAGCCTACGTCCTGTTCAACGACGCCACCCTGCGAGATATGGCGCGCACGCGGCCGAGCTCCGCAAGCGCACTGCTGAATATTCGCGGCGTCGGTGAAAAGAAGCTGGCGGATATCGGCCAGCCATTTCTTGACGTGATTTCGAATTACTGTCGGGAGAAGCGGTTGGCGTTGGATTTGTGAGTCGGCAGAGCGGCCGGCCCTGAAAAATAGGCGATACCGTCATGATCCGAGTGAACGTGAAGAGACAGTTGTCAGCCTAGAGCGGATTCAATGCCGCGGGCGTCCATCGGGCGCCGACGCGGTGGCTCGTCGAAGCATCGCGTAATCGATCGCAGCGAAAATGCCATTGCACGAATGGAGGGCACGATGGCCCGTCTGTACATCACCTATAGCTCGAGGGATCGCGCCCTGGCGTTGCAGCTGGCCGCGCAGCTCCGTGCCTATGGCCACCAAATCGCAATTGACGTCGATTCGTTGGTGCCGGGAATCGAGTGGCGGCGGGAGCTGATGGACAAACTGCTGCTCTGCGACGGCGTCGTGGTGCTACTGACCGCGAACGCGGTCGGCTCCCCGTTCGTGTTCTCCGAGATCGGTTCGGCGCGTGCATCGTCGCGCCGATTCCTCATTCCAGTGATTGTCGGCGACCTGCCTATTCACCCGGTGGTTCAGGACATCTACGCCATTCGCATTCCATCGAGCTCAACACGCGAAGTTCGAAAGGCCGTCAAAAAGATCGACGAGGCGGTTAAGGCTCACCTCCGACGCTCAGCTGCCCTGCTGGGTGTTACCGTGCCCTCAGGATACGAGCACCTGAGCACGCAAGTGCGCCGCTTCTGCGAAGACTCTCCGTTCGAGCGCAACGTCTTCGTCATGATGAAATTCCCGGACAAGACGAGCATGCCGGCACGGCATATCCGGCTCCTCAACGATGTCTGGGAGGTCATCAGCTCCCAGGCGGCCCGCCACGGCCTCGAGGCGAGACGAGCCGACCTGCAGGGCTATCACGACCAGCTTTGGGAAAACATCTGTGTGTACATCATCGGTTCCAAGTATGGGATCGCGGTCCTGGAGGACGAGGTCGCCAGCGAATTGAATCCCAACGTCGCGCTCGAGTACGGCTTCATGAAGGCTCTGGACCATCCGGTCGCTCTCATGCGCAGCAGCGGATTCAAGCACAGCCGCGCGGATTTGGCGGGCAAGCTCGCCAACACCTTCGACATCGTCGGCGGAGTGCTGCGAAGCGCGAGTCTACGGCAAGCGGTCGGCGCGTGGTTCAAGGAGCAGGGGCTAGCGGCCCGGACGCGGGTCACGCGCCGATAGTCAGGACTTTTCAGTTGTGGACTAAGGCACTCGGCGGCGGCGCTGTTACTCCCGCAACTTTAGCCGCTAGCCAGAATCTCTGTTTTTGCCCCCTACTTTGTCACTCGTGATCTCGGTCAAATCCAGCGCCGGCGTAAGTCTATGGTCGCGCGGAGAAAATGCTCTACGTCTCAGTTCCCAGCAATTGCCAAAAGCAAGCGAACTTCTGCCGACCGGCACGCTCGTCGACGTCGAGATTTGGCCTCGGCGACGACTCAAAAATTGAGATTTCAGGAGTGAGTACTGCACCATGCACCGTAGCGTTGAGCAACCGGTAGTCTTGTACGGCATAATTACTGCTTGTTTCACATTCGTGAGTGAACACCAACAAAAAAATTCTTATAGTCGAAGACAATGAGGATTGCCGAGAGCTACAAGCCGTCGTCATCAGGCGTCTAGGGTATGAGGTGATTGAGGCCAACAATGGAGCTGCAGCAATAGAGGAGGCACTCGCTGAGAAACCCGACCTCATCCTGATGGACCTAAGTATGCCTAAAATGAGTGGTGAGGATGCAATCGTGCAGTTAAAAAATCTACCTTCTACAAGGGAGATACCGGTTATTATCTGTACGGCTTACGATGCCGGCCGCAGAGTAAACCGAGCCATCGTAGCCGGCGCCGTAGAAGTTTTGCACAAGCCGTTTAAATTCTCCGAGCTAGAAACCCTGCTGCGAAAGCATATACGAAGCCAGTGCAACGTCGCAATTTCCTTTTCAACCGCGTTAATCTACCACTTGTAAAATCGATTGGTGAGTCACTCCTAATCCCGCCGCTCTTCTCGTAACGAGCCGCGAAAGTCCCCGGTTGAACCTAAGAAAAGCGGCGCGTGTCGGTGCGGTTACATCGGAATTCTATTGGTGTCGATAGTTGGAAAGGTTAGCATAATTCGTTGCGTTGCCTTAGATTTGAACTTGGCGGTTTGTCCCACGGCTGGAGCAGAGTTTATGTTTTTTGCCTCAGTATTGGGACACCGCTTTATTCTGTGGCACATCCTACTGATCACGGTTACGGAATTGAAGTCTGCGTAGTCCGATAGTTTTTTTCTGAAAAATATGTGAAGCGGCTGATGCTTTTCCGACCCAAAACTTACAGCAGGAGATGCCAGGAAATCTCCGACACATTCACGACACTCAGGATGGAGACAAAAGGAATAACAGTGCTCTGAAGCGGGCGTAACTGACATCACTCCAGTCAACTGTTACCTCCTTCTATGCGGCCAGTTTATCTCTGTAAGTTCCTTCCGATCTGAGCGTACAGCACGCCCCTTAACTGCTTTTCTATCCTAAAAAAATTAGCGGTAAATGCTGCTGAGTTTCCTCTTTGGACCAGCACTTGCGTTGGGCACATATAGACTTGTGCTCGGGGAGAAAACAGTCCACTCAAATATGCCGGCCAGTGAATCCGATGATTTGTTCTACGGCACTGCTCTTGCCGAAAAGGGAGTCCTACATTGGAAGAGACCGAGATAATCATTGAGCGAAATGGGGAGTGCGAGAAGTCGCACAGTAGCGAAACTCGTTACCGGCGCCTGTTCGAGGCGGCCAAGGACGGCATCATTTCTTCGATGCGGATACGGGACGGATCACCGACGTCAACCCATTCCTGGAAGACCTGTTGGGTTATTCTACACCGAGTTGGTCGGCAAGGCGCTCTGGGAGATCGGCCCGGTCCAGGACATTACCGCGAGCCAGGACGCCATGCGCAACTTGCAGAAACTGGAATACATCCGTTATGAGAATCTGCCGTTGGTCACCAAAGCCGGACAGCAAATCCAGGTGGAGTTCGTGAGCAATGTCTACCTCGTCGATCGCTGGCGCGTGATCCAATGCAACGTCCGCGACATCACCGCCCGCAAACAGGCCGAGGAGGGTCTGCGGACGGCCCATGACGAGCTGCGGCTTCGGTGACGGAACTGCAAAAGCGTGACGAGACCATGAAGTCGCTCATCCGGCTCAATGATCTGCTGCAATCGTGCACCACCAAGGCCGAGGCCTACCGGGTGGTGGAGCTGATGGCGAACGAACTCTTCCCCGGGGACAGTGGTGGGTTAGCCATTTTGCATGCCCCGGATCAAGATTTGGAGACGGTGGCGCGGTGGGGCGACGAGACCGCGCTAGTGCCCAGTTTTTCATTGGAGGATTGTTGGGCGTTGCGGCGCGGCAAACTCCATGAGGTCATCGATCGACAGGCGGGTTTGGTGTGTAATCATTTTACCCATCAACCGGAGATCGGCTACTTGTGTGTGCCCTTGATGGTCCAAGGCGGCACGATCGGCCTGTTGTGTCTCACCGGCGCGCCGGAAAAGGTGATCGGTTCGATCACGCGCCAGCGACTGGCCGTGGCCGCGGGCGATACGATCAAGCTGTCGTTCCATAATTTGAAACTAAGAGAGGACCTGCGCGAACAGGCCATCCACGATCCGCTGACCGGCCTGTGCAATCGGCGCTATTTGGAAGAAAGTTTATCGCGCGAGCTGTATCGAGCGGAGCGCGGCAAATCGCCGCTCAGCGTCGTGATGCTCGACCTCGACAACTTCAAGCCCTTCAATGACACCTTCGGCCACGATGCCGGCGATTCGCTGTTGCGCCAGTTGGGCCAGATGCTTCACGATAACCTGCGCAAGAGCGATATCGCGTGCCGCTATGGGGGCGATGAGTTCGTCCTGGTGCTGCCCGATTCCTCGGTGGCGGACACCGAGCGCCGCGTGGAGCAGATCCTCACTCTGGTCACAGAACTATCCTACTCAGAATGGCGCTCAGACCAGACATCACGATATCGGCCGGTATTGCTGGCGCGTCCGAGCACGGGTTCACGGCCGCTCAGATACTCCAGGCCGCGGACAGCGCCATGTATGACGCCAAGCATGCCGGGGGTGACTGTGTCGTTGTCTACCAGGCGCACAGACAGCTTGAAACAGCTGAAGGTGCCTCGCGCAACATGAGATCCTCGAGTCGCCAATACTGCTGAGATCCGGTCGGACCTCCCACTAAGTTCGATCTGGTCATCCATCACAAGGTGGCCAAGCAGGTCGGCTTGACGATTTCGCCCTATGTACTGAGATTTCCCATTACGAAAGTTGCCTTCGCAGCGGTTAAGACGCGGTCGGAGCACCGACTGCCGGCGCGAGCTGACGACGCTTTGAACGAACGACTAGTCAACCCCTTGCTCGATTTGAATTTGGAGATCAGCAACAGTCGATATGCGCGCTTTTGCTGGGCTTCGATCCGCTCGCCGAGGACGAACTCGACGAAATCGACACGGCGCTGGACAGCGAACGGACCGACAAGTCAAACGAGTCGTTTTTCAACACCGAGACAAGGTCGCTGCATGGTCCAAGGAGCAAGGGCTAACCGCCCGCTCGCGGCTCACGCGCCGCTAGTCAGGACTCGCGCCGTGTACTGCAGCAAATCATTATGGGAAGTCCTGCGCGGTCAACGTATCGTGCGCCTGCGGTCGAACTCTACAGACTCAATGCTGAACGTTCCGGGTGTCGATTAACTTCGGCGGCGTTTGTATGATTTGCTAATCGGAACAGTTAAAACACCCGGTTTCGGATCCCAGCATGACGCCAGTAAAGTGAGAACGGCTGATCGGCACCCGAAACGGCAAATTCATTTCAGTACTGCATCGCGCCACCGCGTTAGAAATGGAACGAGATTCACGAACCGAGCGAGAAGCGGGTTAAGGATTTCATACAGGGTGCTCGTCAGCGGATAAGGACGGTTGGTATCGACACCCAGACTCTGGATCACTTCGAGCGTTTGCTTGGTCTGATTACTGGGCGCGCCGAGAGACCACTCAGGACTGTGCTTCCAGTGATTGGCGCCAGCGTTTATCAGTTCGGCCACGGATCGACCTGTTCCATGCTTCGGACCGAGTGCGAGAGCTTTGCGCTTGTCAATCTGGCGTCGATTCATTGCAGCTGTGGCGTACGTTTGGCATGCAACGAATCCGAATCCGGTGATATATTCAATATGATCGAAGATTCCAAACGAATCTGGATCCCAGCTTGCCTGCGCCTCTTTGTCCTGGCGTTCTAGCCTCGTATCAACAAGTGCCGCCGCAGCCTCAAGAAAAAATCCAGATCGAAGTCTAGGATCATCATCTACTTCCGCACCCTTCGCCTTCGAACAGGCAAGCTCCCCTTTTGTGCCGACTCTGTGCGTCCGACACATTGTTATGCTTCCGCTTTGTATTCCCTGAAGCCGCCTGTCAACTCCCGGAACGTCTTTGGTTTGTATTTCTCGAAGCTCGCTTCGTCCACGTAAACGAAGTCATATTCCACGTCTGCCTGCACCCGGTTGATGTCTTCACACCATTGTCGCAACCGTCGCATCTTCAGCGGCACGTCAAGATCTTCCTGCCCCTTGGTTTCGGCAATGACAATTCGCTTATCGGATAGCTTGACCAGAAAATCCGGGTAGTAGTTGGATATATCGCCGTCCGCTTTCACGTAGTCGAGCTTGAAATGCACCGCCAGATAATTCTTGGCGTAGGACACCACATCGTCGCAGTCTTCGAGGAAGCGCGCGAAGCGCAATTCAAGAGGGCTGTCTCCAATGATGCGGTTAAAGACACTCTTCTTCGGGATCAAGTAGCCCTGATCCTTTGCGACGAAGGGGCGCGTCTGTCGCAGCTTGATTGTGTCACGAATCTCGGCGTCGCCCTTGTCCTGCACGGTCAGCGCGTTGATTGCCTTTTTAAACGTTTCGATCAGGGTCTTGGTGGCGGCCAGTTCCGACAGATTGCGGAGTGTGTTGGGGGTGTCCAGGTCCACCGGGCGGTCGAACAGCTGCTCTTGGACAAATGTTTTAACCTTGCCATAGAGCACGTCGTAACCGCTGACCAGGCGCAAGTCCTTCATCACGGTCTGTGCGAAGAAACCGATCACGCTGCTGTAATCGGCAACGCCACCAGTGTCGAGGACAATGCTATGGTTCACCACGCCGGTAATGCTGTCTTTGAAAACGATCTCCCGCTGCTCCTCCTCACTGAACTGCCGGTAGGCAACGCGTTGATTCCCCAGCGCGCCCACGTCCAGCGCTGCCAGATTCTTATATTCCCGGTAGATCCTCGGCGTCAGCACGGGAATTTCAATATCCAGCGCGTCGATGTCCTTCTTTTCGTTCTCCTTGTCGATCTCCACCACCAGCGGCGTCTTAGGCTGCGTGCCTTCGCCCATCGGCTTGCGCTCCAGCACCACGCCTTCCGCCTGAATCGATTCCACGAAATCCATAAAAGCATTCGTGCCGACTACGCTAACGTATTCCTCCACGTCGGGGTACATCTTGCGCAGGCCGCGCCCGAGGGTTTGTTCAGGCAGGATGTTGCTCTTGGCGGAATAGGCGCGCAGCCCGACAATGGTGGTGACGTTGCGCACGTCCCAGTCCTCTTTGAGCACCATCACGGAAATGATCGCCTTGTAAGGGCTGTCCAAGCTGTCAATCGCGTTGGCTTGCTCGCGCAGCTTATCCAGCTCTTCTTTGCTCTTGCCTGACGTTGATTCGGAAATCTCGCCGTTGCTCTTGGTGTGGATGACCAGCACGGCGTCTTTCAGATCGGGGTAGTGGCCTTCAAGATATTCGGCCACCTCGTCGCAATTGCGGGTATCGGCGGTCATCACGAACAGGATCGCCTTCTTGCCGAGCTTTTCGTGTTCGGTGTAGCTCTTGCGCCACTCGATTACGCCCAGGTGAATATAGTCGGCGTATTTCTCGGTGTACTTGGCGCTCTGGCGCTCCACCAGCTTGGCCCGGCTCGGAGCATCGGGCAGGACCGGATGCTTCACCACGTTTTGCTTGATAGCTTCCACCAGCGGGTAATCGGCCACGGTCTGCACGAAGATCGCGCCGTTGTTGTGTTTGGGCGTGGCGGTTACGTCTACTTGCAGAGCGAGCGCCGCCCCTTTCTGCTTCAGGCGGTTGTGAATGTCCTCGATGGACTTGAACCACGCCATGTCGGGATCGTGGATATGGTGCGCTTCGTCATTGAGCACAATCAGTTCGTCGATGTCGCGCACGATCATAGCCAAGATCGACCTTGCTGTCGGTGGTTCCGCCGGTTGGGCGCGGCCCCAGGAAATAGTCCATCGTGTTTTCGTCGTCGGCGCGTGGGGATCGACTCATCGCCGGCATAAACGCGATGAATGTTCGTCAGGAAGATATTGCCCGTGTTGCGGACGACTGCGCACTTCGTCCTGTACGTGCAACGTCAACTGAAAGTCGTCGTGCCAGTTGCGGCCATCGAAGCCGTTGTCGGGCACAGACCGGATCCTCAAAGAAGATGCGCAGGCCGTCGAAGTCCTTGCGAATGCGGTCGAGCACGATGATGTTCGGCGCGATCACGAGAAAGTTGTGGGCGAGCTTCGAATCCGGCTCATACAGTTTGTGAAAGAAGCTCCACGCCAACACCAGGCTCAGAACCTTCGTCTTGCCCGTGCCCGTCGCCATCTTCACGACCAGGCGGCGCCAGTCTCATCGAACAGGCTCGCCTTTGACTTCACCGGAACGGAATCGAATCGCATCAGGCCGAACTTGTCCTTGAACGGCGTACGCTCCATCAAATAGATGATCGTCTCCAACGCCTCGCGTTGGGCGAAGAAGTATGGAACTCGTGCATCAGCGAGCCGGCGTAAGCGGCCGGCGTCAAATGTGGCTCGTAAAACCACCAGCGCAACAGGCTCTTGCTCGTCGTCGGTCGCGTCTTCATAGCCGCGATCGCGCCACGCCTTTACTTCCTTTCGCAGCATGCGGCACAAGTGGCGGCATCAGCTGATCGGCCCGCTTTTCGCGCAGACGCTTCGTCGGCGGGGAACCAGCGGATCGATGGATCGAGGATCGCGTGCGGGTCGGTCGGAAAGCTGGAATGCAGGGCCATTACTTCTTCCCTCCCAGCGACACATCCACGATCGTCATCGTGTCATTGCCGAAGATGTCCACCACCTTCACCGCGATCTTCACGCGCTTCCGTCGCCGTCTCGCGGTAGACGCGGTCAGTTCCAGCGAGCGATCCTTCTTCGTGCGGAAGCTCTGCCATTCGTTCTCGAAGATGTAGTCGCCCGTCCATTTCTCTTCCGATCTCGCCCGGGTTCAGCGCTTCGTCCTGTCGACGCGGATGATCATTCGCGCTTGCTCTCGAAATCGAAATCGACCGACCAGTAGTCGATCCAGTCCGTCCAGGTCTTCGTCAGCTTCGCGTTGTCACGACGCCGTTCTTGTCCTTGCTCACCTTGACGATCTGGCCCTTCTCCACGACGATCTTGCTGCCCTTCTCCTTGAGCGATTCGCCGCGGCGTTGGCGATGGATCCTGCGAGTAGAACACCGAGAAATCGGTAAGCTGCACCGCCACCGTGTTCCCTTGACCAGCGGCTTCACCTCGATGGCCGCCACGTCGTGGAAGACCACCTGGTTCTTCTCGACCGCCCGCTTGTCGAACACCTCGGCCGGGATGTACTTCGGCGGAATGTCGATGCCCTTTGGCTTTCGCCTCGTCCAGCACGTTGGGGAACAGGCCCATCTCGAATTCGAAGCCGAGCAGGTCCACCTTGGTGATGCGCTTCTGCCGGCATTCGAGGATGATCTCCTCGACGAACAGCCGCGTCACCGGCAGGTTGACGGGCCCGACCACCACCATCCGCCCCGCCTTCTTGCCGTGGAAGGTGGCGAAGCCCGTCGGTCTTCTCGGCCTGGTACGCCTGGAGGATCAGATCGAGAAACGCGGCTTCCTTGGCGTCGAGTTGTTGTCGCTGTTCTTCCTCGCGCAGGTTCGGGTTCACGCCGACGAATGCTGCCGTTCGTACTTGCCCAGGTTGAGGATTTCAAAGGCGCGGTAGTCCTGGCCTTCGGCCTTCAAGTTCGCGCTGCACGCCGATCAGGCGTTTGCGCGTGGTGTGTATGGCGAACTTGCCGAGATCGCTGACGATCCACTTGCGGCCCAGCTTCTCGGCCACCGCCGCCGTCGTGCCGGAGCCGCAGAAGAAATCGGCGACGATGTCGTTTTCGTTGGAGGAAGCGCTTGATGATGCGTTCGAGGAGGGCTTCGGGTTTTTGGGTTGGATAGTCCGATGTCTTTCGTAGGCTTGTGAGTTGATCGCGTGAAATATCAGCCCAAAGGTTCTGAACGGCATGCCCTTGCAGCTTCATCGAGGTATACTCTTTAGACGTGGCTCTTCCATTGTTTGGGGAAATCAATACGCCCTTCTGCGCATCAAATTCTTCCATCTTTTCTTTCGTACCGCCCAGCCGTTCGGAGGCGGACTTATATCCCTTGTACTCATAAATCAGATTCTGGCCGCTAGTGCCGGGATTAATCGATGCTCAAGTCGTGTATCTGCGCGACCGTCTTCATCGATGTTTGTGAAACGTGCTTTCGATATACTCCTCGGTATACGGCGGATCATTGTTGATTCCAGATGAAGTCATCTGATTTTGCGTAGAAAGATAAATCGTGTCGCGAATTCATTCGATTCCTGTGCCGATCATTGCGTGCGACGCGTCCGTTTCCAAACTAATCTCGATTCGTAAAATGCTTGATCTCCAAACACTTCGTCGAGCAACCTGACGAATGTAAACCGTTACTCGCCAATCGCAATGCACATAAATACTCCCATCCTCCGCCAGCAAATCGCGCATCAGGATCAGCCGTTCGTAGATCATGGCGATGAACGAATCGGCCCCTTGCCCCAGGTGTCGCGGTAGGCGATTTCTTCGAGGATGTTGGGCTTCTTGGTGAAGGTGTCGTCGCCGATTTCGATGTCCATGCTGAAATCGGCGCCGACGTCAAAGGGCGGATCGATGTAGATGAGCTTGAGGCCGCCCTGCTTTTCGATCTCCTCGCGCAGCGGGCCGTTCTTCAGCGATGAGAGGATGAGCTTGTTGTCGCCCCAGATGAGCTTGTTGGTCCAGCCCTTGAGCTGGCGGCCGCGCTCGTCAAAAACGCAATCCTTGTGGATCGCCGTGTCCTCTGGCTTCTTCGCGCGCGGCTCATCGACCTGCTCGATCACCTGAAACGGCAGCACGACATTGCAGACCTCGCTGGTCTTGCCGTTCCAGACCAGCTCCACCTCGCGCTTGTCGTCGAAGAGCAGGAAGCGATACTTGTCCGGCAGCGGCTTGTCGGCCTCCAGAAAGCGGATGATCTCTTGTTGTTCTTGTTCGGTCAGTCGCGGCATGGAATTTTTCTTCTATTCAGGCGAGGGGACGCGATAAAAATATAAAACGTTTCAATCAGACGACCTAAGAGCGCGTAGTGGTTTTAGGGTCGGCTGAATTGGCGTGTTCGATTTCCAGTTCCTCCTCTTTTCTAAGCGCCTGATCGAATAGGCGATCCATTTCGAAAGTTCTTTGCTGCAACCATTCCCTGTTACGATTGTAAAGCCATGATAGAATTCTATGGATTTTTCTATAGTAGCTCTCTAGCGATGTGCCAAATGCAACCCCTCTGTCTTGGGTTTCGATAAACTCTTTTACTGGCCGAGGCCATTTTGTCCACCGTAGCAGCAGCCGCTTGTCCAAGATAGATTGTGTGAATGTCTCTTTCCCATTCGAATGGAATATGTGATTGAAAACGGATCGTAATGAAGGAGGTAATTGCGGAGTTCTTGTAAGATCTGTGATTGAACCGAGTCAACAAACAATTCTTTTACTTTAGCATCATATTCTGTTTTGACCCCCTTCTCATCTAGCCGGTCCCGATGCACATTGCGCGTGTGATCAACCAAAGTCATTATCGCGGCACAGTAGTTGTGCAGCAACCTTAATACAGTTCCATTAAATACTTTTCCTTTTTCTCGTTTTTGAATAGTGAATGGCCAACCCAATAGTTCCTGATGGTGCTAATAATTTTTCGTGAAAATCCTTAGATTGCGATAATTGCCAAAAAACAAATCGACACGAATAGGTTATTCTTTTGAACTCGGACAGAAGCATCATCCCATCCGAAGACAGAAATGCCTCCCTGGCAGATTTGTACTCGTCATACGCTGAAGGCATACTATTTCAGTCGAAACGTTGTGCTCTGGGCGGGCCAGCACGGCGGCGAACAATGGTACGACGCTCCCGGTCCGTCCGCAGCAGCAAAAGGTTAGAGCGCAGTTATAGGCGGTATTGCGGTAACTCAACGTTTGCTTCATGGCAACTTCAATACGCCTTTGGCCCAGGCGGCCAATAAGCCAGCAGAAAGCCCGGAGAAGGAAACGACCAGAGTCGATCCGCAATACTTTCGTCTCTGTTCGTCAAGTAGAGTGCGCCCTTAGCTTTCTAAAAACGCGTCCTTCTCCGGATTGATGCTTCCAGGAGATTTAATATCCAAGCATAGTGAATTTCACCCTGCGTATTCTAATGAAGACCAAACATATGAAGCGTGGTGGCTAAAGAAAATTCACGCATTTCCTCGGCACCGCTAGGCGGCGTGTGATTAATGGTCATTCCCAGATATCCTTCCTCCAAAAGAAGTGCCAGCGGATATTGATCGAGGTGGTCTTTATGACGGTCAGCCTCCAAGTCGAATCGCCCGCGAAAGAGAAACCTCTCCGCGTTTCTCGACCTCTTTCAATATTTGTAGCGCGATACCGTTCATCGATGCGCTCTAACGTATAGCGTTTTATCCCTCAAAGCTTGGAGGCAATCAAGTCGCGGCGATCGCGCCGAAGTCGCGCCAAGGGGATAAAACGTGTTGGACTAAACCGCGGAGCAGCTGTGCAGCGTCGGTTATGGCGGGTTTTGACACGGCGCAGCCACATCGAGTGTGGCGCCTCGTTAACGATGGAACGGGCTGTGGGTGAAGGTTGAGATCGGCGCCGATAGTTTTTTCTTGATGGCGACGCTGCCATGCGGCTTCAGAGTCAGTTTTGGGCAGCGCCCGACACACCCGCGCCAGGCAGGCAGTTCGACAATCACACGAGCAAGATGCGATTGAACCTGGTTCATGAAGAATCCATACAAGGCGAGATTGACAAAGCTGATAGGTCGCACCCTGTAACATTTAAACTGTTCTGAGATACCGTAAAACGGCATCACAGCCACAGCTGCCAATGTCAAAAGTAAAGATGCGATCCTAAGATCCTAATGACTCAACCGAACAGATCGCTAAGAAATGTGCCTTAAATCGCCTCATTCTCGTCCTGCTAAATGGTCATTGCCATAGGGAGAAGTTATTTCGCGAAACCATCCCATGAAGCCGCGAGTCCAAGCAGGAACGTTCCCAAGACGTAGAATAATTTGAACAGGCGATTATGGACATCTTCCGCGAGCCATCCACGAGACGCTGACTCAACCTCAGGGCCGATCTGCCACAACGTGGCGGCAAGCAACATGAATGCCCCGAACAGTTGCAGCACCATCGTAACATACGCACTCGGCGGCCCTATATAATACTGCGCAAACCTTCCCAGAAGCACCGCAGCCAGGAGTGCGACAAACACCACGCAGAATGTGCCAATGAAACCTCGCCGCATTGCGGCGGCCTGCTTTAGATTGGCTTCTGCGAACTGCGCCTCATCGAAGGGAACTGGGTGCGTAATCTTCTTGGCCTTGTGATACTCAACAGCCAGACGATTGAAGCGTCTAGGCGCAAACAGGAACAGCAGAATGGCTTTCATGCGAAATGCGAGCACATGAAGAACGGTCTCTGACTTGCGATTCATACTCAAATTTCGCTTCCCACTTTTGCAACGCACGGCTCACATTGGACGCATGGCACCCTAAAAAACTTGCAACCTCCGACGCTTGATATCCGTGCTCCAGCACGGAACTTCCGGGGACATAATACCAATTTTAATTCGCGTCCAAGCTTTTCCGGCTTCTAACAAAGTTCGCGGTCTTCGTGCCCATCACCGTTTCCCAGTTGCTTCAAACCCGATGCAGACGGAGGTCAAGCGTCGAGTGATATTACGTTCTGCTTCCAGGCCCACGGGAAGTCGGTTTATTTTCTTTGGTAATCCTGATGAGAAAACGCAGCGCTTCATTCACCGCGTCCGCCGTGGGGAACGATTCTGCAACGTCGGGCTCTAGGCGGACCACCGAGCCTCCGAAACTCTTTCGACCAGGGCCCAATCGCCGCACCGGCAAACTTTTGAGGTCGTACTCTGGCCGCAGATCATCTTTTATGTCGGGTTTACTCTTCTTCATAGGCTTTTCTCTCCGCAGCGGTAACTTCTCTGGCGCTAATTAACCGCGTAACGTTTCCTCGTTCCGTGTACGACACAATCAATAAACGAGCCGCGACTCGCCTACGATGAGAAAACGATGTTCATCTAGCGAGTGGCCTGGATCGTAAAAGTCTACGTAGAGCGGATCGTGCGAAAATTACTAATGCGCCGACTATCACGCACTCGATGAATTCTTGTCAAACGACGAAGGGCGGGTTTAAAACCCGCCCCTACGCTCGGAATTCCTCTTAGGAATCATTTTGCGCCCTTTGTGCTCTTTGTGGCTAAATCATCCCGTCTTCACTCTTCATCCTTCTTGAAATAGTACGCCTCCGGCGCCGGTTTATACGACCGCGGCAGCCAGAGCGGCCGGCGCAGGTTGTCCGGTCCTGGGGCGGGGCGGGTTTTGAGCATCCATTTTTTGTAGACCTCGTGGGACTTGTTGGTGTCGACGAAGACATCGCCGTACTTGTCGTCGGGGCCGGGCTTGGTGATGCGCACCTTTTGATGCCAGCAGTGCTGGCCGCTGATGAAATCGGGCTGCACCGGGAAACGTCAAGTTCTGATGCACGCCGCCGTCTTGCCAGAAGATGCGCGAGGAATCGGGATCGACGCTCTTGAACGGCTGGATGCCGTGGATCGTCCGCATCATCCATTTGCCTTCGCCCATTTGTTTCAAGTCCACCAGTGCCGTCGACCAGCGCTCGCCGCCGGCATCTTCGGCAAGCGCCAGCGGCCGAGATGGTGCGAGCAGGCGATGACGCCGGGCTTGATCCCTTCGGTGACCCAAACCTTATCGATGAAGTAGCCGATCTCGGTATGCACTTTCAGCAGATCGCCGGTCTTCACGTCGAAGTTCTGGGCGTCTTGGAATTCAACCACAGCGGATTGCGGTTGGAGATTTCGTACAGCCACTTGGCGTTGCCCGAGCGCGTGTGAATCAACGTCGGCAAACGAAAGGTCGGCAGCAACAACATTTCGCCGGCATTGATGTCGATATTGTCCGGATGGACATGGCTCTTGATGTAGCCGGGGATGGCATGCTCGGGCCACTTCCAATCCTTGATGGTCTTGGAAAAGAATTCGAGCTTGCGCGACGGCGTCGGAAAACCGACCACCGCTTTGCCGTCGATCTCGACGCCCAGCACCGCGCCATTTTTGGCCACGACCTTGGTCGCGGCATCGACGGTCGAGTCGGCGAGATCGGCGCTTTTCACCGCGGCTTCGTGGACTTTGTAGACGTTGTCTTCGATCAAAAACGCGCCGTACTTGCGCATGTACTCGAGCGGCTTGAGTCCCTGCTTGGCCGCCGCTTGCGGCAACCCCGGCACGCTGTTCTCGAAGATCCAGCGATAGTAGTCGTCCACCGTCATCTTCTTGCCCGGGCTCGTAGGGCGACTCAAAATACTTACGGATGCCGAGGCTGCCGTCGGGATCGACGCGCCAGGACAGTTCGATCCAGAATTCGTCTTCCTCCCACACCTCGCCGATGCCGGCGGCTTCATGCGCCTCGTAGGTGGTGTTGAATTTCTTGCCCTGCTTCTCCAGCGCGACGCGCAAAATCGGCTGGCGAAAGCCAATCCAGCGCGCCGCCTGGGTTTCCTGGCTCATCAAGTCATGGCGCTCGGAAGCCATGGCCCATCGGCAAGACGTAATCGGCGAACCAGGCGGTCTCGCTCCAGGTCGGCGTCAAACAAGCGTGGCGCTCGACCTTGCTTTCATCCGAAAGCATCTCGATCCAACTCATGCCGTCGGGATTGGTCCACACCGGGTTGTAGACCCGGGTGAAATACATCGCCAACTTGCCGCGCCCTTCCTTGAGAAAATGCGGCAGCAAGAAAGCTCATCTCGAAAAACGCCAGCGGAAACTCTTTGGGAATCAGCAGCTCGTTCCAGACTTTCGACGGCGGCGGCATCAGCGGCGGCGCCGGGAATGAATTTATTCGCCGCATTGGGCGCGGTGCCGCCGACCGTGCCGACGGCGCCGACTAAGACGGAGAGAAATTGCAGAGCGCGGGCGACTTGCCAGCCGCCGAGGTTGCCGGCCGCGGTGTTGCGCCAGACATGGGAAGCGAACGCCGAACCGGCCTTGGCGACCTCGTGCGCCACTTCGACGATCACGGCCGGCTCGACGCCGGCTTCCTTGGCGGCGAACTCCGGCGTGTACTGGCCATAGACTTCTTTGAGCACGGCGACGAAGCTGGAAAACTTATGCGGCTGGTCGGGATGTTCTTCGCGCAAATAATCTTCCCAGTTGACCCAGCGGCGCAAAAATTCGCGGTCGAAGAGTTCCTCCTGCAGCAAGACATTGCACATCGCCAGCAGCACGGCGGACTCGCTGCCCGGCCAGGTCGACATCCAGTAATCCGCCTTGGACGCGGTGTTGGAAAGCCGCGTGTCGATGACGCAGATCTTGGTGCCGGCTTCCTTGGCTTCGATGATCCGCTGCGCATGAGGATTGAAATAGTGGCCGGTCTCCAGGTGCGAACTCAGGAGCAAAATGAAACGCGCGTTGGCGTGGTCCGGCGACGGCCGGTCGATGCCGGACCAGAAGGCGTAGCCGGCGCGGGCGCCGGCGGAGCACACGTTGGTATGGCTATTGTGGCCGTCGATGCCCCAGGAATGAAGGATGCGCTGATGGTAGAGCAACTCATGGCCGGGGCGGCCGACATGGTACATGATCTCGTTGCGCCGCTCTTCTTGCAGCGCCTTGCGCACGCGGCCGGCGATATCGTCGAGCACTTCATCCCAACTGACGCGCTCCCACTTGCCTTCGCCGCGCTTGCCGACACGCTTCAACGGATAACGAATACGCTCGGGATCGTTGACTTGATTGAGCGTCGCCGGCCCTTTGGCGCAGTTGCGGCCGCGGCTGCCGGGATGCTCGGGATTGCCCTCGAAGCGGCGAATCTTGTTGGTGTCTTTTTCGACCACAGCAACCAGGCCGCAAGCGGCTTCGCAATTGAAGCAAATCGTCGGGATAATCCGGCAGTGCTTCTCGACCTTGCGCGGCCACTTGCGCCGTGTCGTACTCCATCCAGTCGTCCCACTTTTCCACCGGCGGATAATTGACCAAACCGTTCGGCTCCAGTTTCAAAGCATCGGGATTTAGCGGTATCGCGCGTCAGATTCACTTCATTATGTCAAATCCTTCGTCGAATCCGACTTCTGATTTCTGACTTCTGGTTCCGACTTCTGGCTTGCATCAGCTCAACGGCACAGCCTGCCCGGCTCTGATCCACAGATGTTCGTACATCCACAGACCGAATAGCGCCAGCAAGGCGGCGGCGATATTCGGTATCAGCGAACTGATCGGCCATAGCACGAGAATAATCGGCACAAGGCTGCCGAGACCGACAACGAAGAGCCAAAACGATTTCTTCAATGGCCCGCGCAACAGGATCTCGCCGGCGCGCACGGCGTCTTCGGCGCCATGCTTCATGAACAGCTCGCCGAAGATCATCGCCAGGCTCAAACACAACGAGATCACCAACAGATGGCCGAGCCAGCTGAACAACGGCAGCGTGACACCGAGCACACTGCCGATCAGCGTCAACGTCGCCGCGCCGGCGGCGATCGCTTGAATCAACAAATGCCAAAACAAGCAGCGGACTTTGCCAAAAATCCCGGCCGCGCGCCTGGGCGAAGAGAAAAGCCGAATAGCCTGCCGAAGCCACGGCAAAGGTCGCCGTCGCCCACACCAACAGCGGATGGATGCCGTTGCCCGTAAGGATCAATGCCAACCAGACCGACAAGAGAATGCCGAAGATCGTCAACACGTAGCCGCCCAGAACCAACCAGGAGTTAAGGTTCGGCTTGGTCAGAATGTAAAAGAAGCGGCCGGGCTTTTTGAGATCGAGCACCAGCAGCACCATGGTCGCGGCGAGAAAAATCAACGAGACCAGCGGACTGACCAAACTCAACACGCCGGCGTCCTGCTCGAAGCCCATGTTCAAAAACAGCGCCGACAACAGCAGCACGCCGGCGGATATCGATTTGGTCCACAGATAAGACGCGATCTTCTTACCCCAAGGCGTCGCATGGGGCACGTCGTAGACTTCCCGCGCCGCGCCCGGAGTGGAGCGCTCGCCGTCACGCATCTTGAGAGCGTAGAGATCTTCACCGGGCGCCTTGTCGGCCCAGAAGTGGCTCTCCTGCGGCTCCATCATGGTCGGATTCAACAGATCGCCGTCGACGCCGGCATAGAAAAGTTTCGGCTTGGTGCCCTTCTCGGCTTTGCGCACGCTGACTTTTTCCATGGCGATGCGCTTGCTGATCGTGCTGTTGGCATCGTCGAGATCGCCGGAAAGAATCGCCTGGGTCGGGCAGACAACTTCGCAGGCCGGCTTGTAGCCCATCTCGACGCGCGAAGCATCGAAGTTGCATTTGGCCGCGGTGTTGCGCTCGGGATCGATGTAAAGCGCGTCGTAGGGGCAAGCCTGCATGCAGGATTGGCAACCGATGCAGCGCTCATTGTCGAAGTCGACGATACCGTCGGGACGGCGAAACAGCGCCACCGTCGGGCAGATCTCGATGCACGGCGCGTCGTCGCAGTGATTGCAGCGCAGCACGGCAAAATGGCGCCGGGTATCGGGATAGACGCCCTTCTCGACGTACTTGACCCAAGTGCGGTTAACGCCCAGCGGGATGTCGTGCTCCTCTTTACAGGCCACCGTACAGGCGTGGCAGCCGATGCAGCGATGCTGATCGATGAGAAATCCGTAACGCATTATAAACCTTTCCGATCAACTAACTTAACTATCTATAATGATTAAAAGTTTCGACTCTGATAGCAGGAATGTTCAGGCGGGGTCAATTGAATGGCGAAAAAATCTTAGGATTATTAGCGCGCAAAGAACGCAAAATAGATCCTAAGCGGAGATCCGAACGTAGGGGCGTATGGCATACGCCTTCGGGTGGCGGAGTGGCGACCGCCCGGTGACAAACTTTACGCAGACGAATCAGATTCTATTGGATAGTATCGGAGGGCAACCACAGGGGGTTGCCCCTACAAGTCCGATTCCTTTTTGCGCACTCTGCGTTTTTTGCGGCCCGCCTTCCGATTCCGAACCTTCTGCTATTCTATCCACGCGTCGGAAACGCCGGCGGGATGATTTGCTCGACGCTGCGGCCATTCCAATCGCGCGCGGACCAGGCGTCCCAGGCGCGCTTGGCGCCGGCCTCGGCTTGGGCGAACAGCTCGTCGTCGTTGATGCGCGTCGACCGGCCGTTTTCGACCACCACTTCACCGTCAACCAGCACCGTTTCGACATCGGCGCCGCTGCCGTATTCGACCAGCGCGTTGATCGGATCGCGCATCGGGCCGTAGCGCGTGCTGCGCAGATTGATAATCACCACGTCGGCCTTTGCGCCAACGGCAAGCCGGCCTAGATCGGCACGGCCCAACGCAGTCGCCCCGCCGATGGTGGCGGCGTTAAAAACATCGGCGGCGCGGGCGCCGGCAGCTTGGCGATCGACGAGTCGAGAGATCAACGACGCGTAGCGCATCTCGGACACGATATCGAGCGGATAAGTATCCGTGCCCAAGCCGATGCGCACGCCGGCTTCCAAGTAGCGGCCGAAGGACTCCATGGCAAACGCCATCTTGGCGCACTTATGCGGGCAGTGGCCGACGGTGGCGCCGGACTCGGCGAGAATCTTCATCTCGTCGCCGAGCGGATAGTCGACGCGCGAGTGGCCGCCGGTGATCGCCATATGGCCCAACGTCGTGCGCGGGCCGAGGATGCCGACATCGGCGAGATACTCGGCCACCGGTTTGCGATACTTGTTGAGGATCTCCAAGAACTCGCGGAAGTTGCCGCCGGCATGAATATGCAGCGGCACGTCCAACTCTTTCGCCGCGGCCACCGACTCTTTCAACAACGACGGCTCGCAGGTTTCCGCCTGAGCCGGATTCAAAATGCCTTGCAAGCGGCCATTGTGGGCGCCGTGAAATTTCTTGATGAAGTCGACGGCGACTTTGAGTCCGGGCCGTCCTTTGTCCGGCCGTTCTTCATAGTAGTGCCGCCCCTCGGCGTCGGTGAAAATATCGTGACTGCGAAACGGCGGACTGAAAAACACCCGCCCGCCGGTCTGACCGACGATGGCGACATAATCGTCGAGGGCGCCCGGGCCGCCGCCGGGATCGAGCACCGTCGTCGCGCCGTTGCGCAGCGCGCTGTAAAGCGCATACTTCCGTCCCAACGCCACCGCCGGCGGCGCCGGCGGTTCGACCTTTTCTTTCAACGGCGCGCCGAACACGAACCAGTTGGCGGCGAGATAATCTTTCTTCGTGACATCGGTCAGCAAATAATCGCCGACGTTGAGCTGCGAGTGCACATGCAGGTTGATAAAACCGGGGCAGACGATCTTGCCGCTGGCGTCGATGACGCGGTCGGCCGGCTGGCGATTTATCGGCGCCCACCGACTTGATCGAGTCGCCGTCGATCAAGACCGAACCATTGGGAATAATTTCGTGGCCGGTGCCGGACCAGCCGACGACGACCCCGCCGTCTATGCGGATACTCATGCTGACTTCCTTCTTGAGATCTTACATCCTCTCCCTCTGGGAGAGTACAGAGGTGAGGGCGCGCCGGACTCGACAATTGCCCTCGACCCTTCCCTCATCCCAAAGGGCGAGGGTAGGACAAGCTCAGCGACAGCAACTCGCATTACGCCCGCAAGCGCCGGCGTATCGTCTTCCTTGCCGTGCAGCGCGTACCAGTAAATATTATTCATATAACGCCAGCGCCGGATGGTGGCGTCCTCGACTTGCTTGATGGCCGCGGCTTGCAGCTCCGGCGTGGTGCAATACTTTTCGACGATGGCGAAGCCTTTCGCACCATGGATCTCGTCGGCGTAAATATGTTCCTCGAAAAAGCGGATCTCCCGCGCGCGGCTTTATAACCGTAGTGTTGGTGCAGGGCGGGAACGATCTTCTTGCAGATATCCAAGAATTGCGATTCCAGACCGATGAACAGCCCGGCGGCGGCAACCGGCCAGGGTTTTTGGTAGACCATCATCCAGCCCCAGTTTTGCAACTGCTCGGTGCCGCCGAGCAAAATCGAGCTCTCGACGCTGTTACGATCGACGCCGCTGGCGGCGACGTAGTCTTTCAACATGTCGAGATGGCGATCGTCGGGATTCTCCTCATCGCCGAGATTTTCATACAGGTAATTCTTCACATCGCGCTCGGGAATCTGCGACGCTAGATAGGCCAGCCAGTTCAAAAATTCGCCGACGAAGTGATAATGCTGGGTGCAGTAAAAAGCGGTCTGCTCCTTGGTCAGCTTACCCTGCGACCAGAGCTCGAAGAACGGATGGTTCTTGCTATGCTTCTTGTCGCGTGTCGCGACCAATTGATCGTGAAAAGCGTTGCTCATATTTCACCTCTAGCGAATCCTGGCTGCAGAATCTTCGCCGCTAATTTTAGCATCGGCAAAAATAACGACGCCGGCCGAATATCCGCATACGATACCCGGCCGGCGTCGACTCCGGACAATTCTTGCAGCGAACTATCCTTCGCCGCGCTCGACTATCTGACTCGACGGTCTTGAGACGGATATCCAACAGCGCCGACTGTCCGCCGGCCACCGCGCGCAGGCCGCGCTCGACGGCTTTGCGCACTTCGCCGGGTTCTTCGACTTTCTCACCGTAGCCATCCCAGGCTTTTATCATCTGCGAATATTCCGGGCAGGGGGTGATGTGCAAGCCCGAAAAATTTCCCGATTTGACCGCCCAACCTCCTGGATAGTATTTTGGAATGCCTGATTTTTGCGATAGATAGCCCTGATTATTAAACATGATTGTCAGAAATGGCAGGTTGTGCTCCTGGGCCGCGCCAAAGGCTGCCGGTGCCGGATCGTAGTTAAACGAGCCGTCGCCGATCAAGCAGATCACCGGCCGCTTGGGATTGGCAGCTTTGACGCCGAGGGCGGTCGCCAAGCCGGTGCCGAGGCCGCCGATGCAACCGTTGAAGAACGATCCCGGCGTCAGATTATCTAGATAACGATGCACCGCCAAGCGGTGCGTGATCGTCTCTTCGACCACCATGGCATCCTTGGGCAGCACCTGGCTGATCTCATGGGCCACCCAGCGGGTGTCCATCGGCTTTTGACTGCCGAGAGCGATCGCTTCGTCGCGCCATTTCTTGCGCCGCGCGTCGTTGCTTGGCTTTGAGATCTTCAGCGCGGCGCGTGCGCGCCGGATCGCCCTTGGAAACTTTTTTCTTCAAGGCGCCGAGCAAATGCTCCAGCGACGACTCGATCTCGCCGGTGAGGCAAAGATCCGATTGGTAGCCATAATAGGGAATCTCGATGCGCAGCGGATTCTCATCGAGCATGGCCACCTTGGCGCCCTTCGACGGCGTGATCGACGCCGGATGCCAGGGGGCGATCACCGCCAGGCCAGAAAAATCACGTCGGCGCCCTGCACGCCTTCTTTGACGTCATAGCCGCTGTGCAGCGCATGGGTGCGCGGAATGTTGATGACGCCGGTGCTGCGGGTTTCCACCACCGGACAGCCGAGCAGTTCGGCGATCTCGACCAAGAGATTGACGCTCTTCAGCGTCTTGCCGGCGTCTTCGGCGACGATCACCGGATGCTGTGCGCCGGCGAGCAGGTTAGCGAGATCTTCGATGCCCTGGGGATCGGCGGTGGCCAAAGGCGAACTGCCGAGATCCGACGGCACATCCTTGGTCATGGTGTCGAACATATATTCCATCGGCATCGACACGAACACCGGCCCGCGCGGACCGGCCATGGCCAGGCGGCAGGCGCGCTGCACGGTGGAAGGAACGATCGACTTGGTGTTGACGCCGAAGCTCCATTTGACCGTGTGATCGACCAGCTTGGCCGGCCCGCCCATGTCGCCCAGGTGGCCCTGCCATTGACCGCCGACATCCGGTCCTTCATCTTCGCCGAAACCGATCGACTCGCCGGCGAACACCACCATCGGCACCTGCTCGTGCAGCGCGGCGCGCATCGCCATGGTGGCGTGCAAGCGCGCCCACGGTGGTGTGAATCACCACGGCGGGCAGCTTGCCGGTCGACTTGGCATAGCCGCTGGCCATGCCGACGGCGATCTCTTCATGGCGCGTGCTGTAGTATTGCGGCATGCCTTCGACGCCCGGCTCCGCCAGCGCTTCCCATAGCGGCGACCATTCCGACCCCGGCGATGCGAAGATTTTCTCGACGCCCATTTTCCCCAGGACACGCAGCATCGACTGCGCGCCGGTCAATCCTTTAGTTTGAATCATGCTCGACTCCTCTCAAAAATTACGGTTGTTGTTCAATCGGCACGATGCGACATTGCGCCTCATTTTCTATGTCATCCTCGGGCGCTGAAAGCAACGAGGAATCGCGACTCGCCGCGGGCGGCCAATCGCGATTCCTCGTTTCCCTGGAGAATGACAGTTCGATTAAATGTTGTAGAAACGCTTGGCGTTATTGAGCAACAGATCCTTTTTCACGTCGAGCGAAATATCGTCGCGATTCCACAGGATCGTCGCCGACTCCGGCCAGCTCATGTCCCAGTGCGGATAATCGGACGCGTACATGAGGGTCTTCGAGCCGATCTCCTTGGTCACGTAGCCGATCATTTTCTCTTCCGGCTCGCAGCCATAGTAGCTGTTCTCGCTGAACAGGTATTCACTGGGCTTTCTTCTTGCACAGCGGCGCCTCGACTTTGCCGCGCTTCTCCCACTCTTCGTCCATGCGCTCGGCCCAGTACGGCAGCCAGCCGCAGCCGACTTCGAGATAGCCGATGCGCAGCTTGGGAAACATCTCCGGAATGCCGCCGAACACCATCGCCGTCAGCTGACGGAGCATCGGAAATGGATGGCCGCAGGTATGCAAGCTAATAAACTGGTCGAACACCTCGCTGCCAGGCTCGTCGCCGCCGAAGGCATGAATCGTAGACCGGCGTGTTGAGCCGCTGCGCTTCTTCGTAGAGCGGATAGTATTCCGGACTGCCGAGATTTTTGCGGTGCGCCTGGGCGACCATCATGCCGCCGCATAGACCCAACTTGGTAACGGCGCGATTGAGCTCCCTGACGCATTCGGCGGGATCGTTCACCGGCAGATTCGCCACGGCTTTCAAGACGCGGCGACGCCTTGCAGTAATCCGAGATGAAATCGTTGTAGGCGCGGCACAGCGCCACTTGGAACTTGGTATCCCGCACCCGGCCGACACCGAGGCCGCTGGTCGGAAACATCACCGCGGTGTCGATCTGCTGCAGATCCATCGCTTCCAAACGGTCTTCGACCTTGGCGCCGGACCTGCCCAAGGTGCCGCCCAAATTGCGATCGTAATGCTCGCTCGGGATAAACGATGCTTTCTGACTGCGGTACGGCTCCGGCAAGTACTGCCTGATGTCGTTGTCGAGATCGCGCGCGTGGGCGTCCGAATCGAGAACTTTTATCGCTTCACGTAACTCCATAAACTCCTCGTCAAATGACTTTGTCAGAAATAGCCGCACAAATTTCGTGAGACTTCCCCTTGGAACAGGGGATCGGGGATTTGAATCCATTCGCTGAGTTTCTTCCCCGTCTATGCGGAAGAAACTCGGAGGTTCGAACTCGCAAACGATAATTCACCTGCGAAACTCGCTAACCGGACTGCGTCCTAACGCCGCCACGCCTGGGCAAGGACACTGGCACTTTCAGGTTGTAAAGCTTTTCGCAATTGGTGATCAGCAACTTTTCGCGCGTCTTCGGCCGTCACATCGGCCATGTCGCGCTCGATCACCGCGCGGGAATTGGGCCAGGTGGAATTCTGGTGCGGGTAGTCGTTGGACCACATGCAGTTATCCGCGCCCCACCAGGAAAACATTTTGCCGCCCACAGGTCGTTGAAGAAAGTCGCGTAAATCTGCTCGGCAAAGTATTCGCTCGGCAGCTTGCTCATCTGGACTTTTTCCGAGTGGCGATGGCGTTTGAAGCCTTTGTCGCACTGGCCCATCCAGAACGGCATCCAGCCCACTTCGTTTTCCACCGAGACGATCTTCAGCTTCGGATGGCGTTCGAGCACACCGTGAAAGATCAATTCGAACAGCGCGTTCTCGATTTCGCGGGTCTGTTCGACGCCGATGCGGAAGCGTTTCGGGCCGTGGGCGGTCTGGCGGTTCATGCTGTCGCCGAAACCGGTAAGATGTGCAGATGCACCGGCAGATCGAGATGCCTGCCGACGCCGCCCAGAAGCGTTCATAATGCTCCGACGTGAACGGCAAGCTCGGATGGGGCACCTGCCAGATCATCGTGCCGACGATGCCTTCTTTCTTGCAGCGCTCCATTTCGGCGATGGCGTGATCGACGTTGTACATCGAGATCAACGCGATGCCGTACAAGCGGTCGGGAACTTTTTGGCAGTAATCGATGATCCAGTCGTTGTAGGCACGGAACAATGCTTCTTGCAGTCCGGCGTCCTCGACGCAGTATAAACCGAGACCCAAGCTCGGATAGAGCACTTCGGCGGCGACGCCGTCGGTGACCATGTCGGCTTGGCGTTCGAGCGGATCCCAACCGCCGGGGCGCGCCACGGCGAAGCCCGCCTTGCGAAACTTTTCTACGATTTTCCGGCTGCTGGCCAGCCATGAACAATCCGCCGACGGCTTGAATCTGCACCTCCGGCGAACCGAACATCCAGGCATCGCGCTTCTCGTCAAAGAACGCCTTTGGCGCACGATCCTTGAACGCGGCGGGCATTCCCTTTACCCACAGATCCGGCACTTCGATTACATGAGAATCCGATGAGACGATTGATTGTTCCATAGCCCCTCCTTTTTTTCCTATCTTTTAGCCCAGATTTGATCCCAAAAGCCACTCTTTTCCATATCATTTAAAAACCGCGGATCGGTCAATTCCAGTGGCTTTACCTTCTTGGCCCGCTCATCGGTCTGCGCCACTTCATCGAGAATCGCTTGAAACGCCTCGGCCTTGAGCGCCAGGCGCGGCTCCATCGCTTTGATCTCGGCGTTATAGGCAGCTTCCATGATCGTCCGGTCGTTGATGCGCAGCTGTTTGCCGAGCACTTTGTAAACGACTTCGCGGTCGCTGTGCATGATCTTCGAAGCCTCGGCCATGGCGCGCATATATTGCGCCAGCGGCTGCGGTCTCCTGGCAATCGTCGAACGTTTGGTGACAAAGGACGTCGCGGCATAGGGGATCTTGAGATCGGGTCCATAGATGACGTAGTGGTAGCCGCGCGACAACGCTTGGACGTCCGTCGGCGGGGTCAAGCATGCCACCTCGACGCCGCCGCTCAGCAGCGCGATCAGCGATTCGGGGTCGCCGCCGGATTGCAAGAAAGTGTAATCGCGGTTGGCCTCCATGCCGTGGCGCCGCAACGCCTGAATCGTAAAGTAGTGCGAGTTGCTGCCGATGCGGCTGACCGCGATGCGTTTGCCTTTCAAATCTTCGGGCCGTTTCAAGTTGCCGCCGGCGATGATGTTCTGCGTCATGAGATTCTTGGCGCTGCCGACGTAGGCGATCTCGGTCGAGCCGCGGACGAAAGCGATGACGTTACCGACGCCGCCGGTCATGGTCATGTCGGGATCGCCGCCGAGCAGCGCGGCGGTGACGATGCTCGATGAGGCGATGAAAACCAGGTTATGGTCGAGATTGTATTTTTTGAATAAGCCGGCATCTTCGGCGATCCAAGGCAGCGCCTGCGCCATCACCCGGGCTGAGTAGATGGTGGTGAATTTCTCCGCGGCGCGGGAGTTCGCCGGCATGAACGTCACAATCCGAGAATTAAGCTTAAAAGCGCACGCCGGCATCACTTCTTGCTCCACAACTGATCCATAAAACCGCTCTTGTTCATCTCGTCGAGATAGCGGTTATCGACCATTTCTTGCGGCTTGATATTCTTGGCCCGGGCATCGGTCGCCGTCACTTCATCCAAGATCGCCTGCAGAGATTCCAGCTTTATCGTCAAGTCTTGGCTCCAACGCTTTGATTTCGGCATTGTAGGCCGAGTCCAGGACGCTACGATCCGACAAGCGCAGATACTTGCCCAAGACTTTGTAGAAAAACTCGCGATCCGTATGCACGATCTTCGAGGCCTCCGCCATGGCGCGCATGAAATTGCCAACCATCGCCGGACGTTTGGCGATCACCGAACGCTTGGTGACAAACGCAGTCGCGGTATAAGGGATTTTCAAATCGGGTCCGTAGACCACGTAGTGATAACCTTTCGCGATGGCTTGAGCGTCAGTCGGGGGCGTCAGGTTGGCCACTTCGAGGGAGCCGCTCAGCAGGGCCGCGAGCGCTTCGGGATCGCCGCCGGTCTGCAGAAAGCTGTAGTCGCGATTAGGTTCCATGTTATACCGGCGCAAGGCTTGGACAGTAAAGTAATGTGAGTTGCCGCCGATGCGGCTGACACCGATCCGTTTGCCTTTGAGATCCTCGGGCTTTTTGATATTGCCGCCGGCGACCAGGGTCTGCGTCATGACGTTTTTGACACCGCCGATGAAAACCACATCGGTGGAACCTTTGACATAGGCCGCGACATTGCCGATGCCGCCGGTGACCGTCATCTCGGTATCGCCGCCAAGCAGCGCCGCGGTGACGATGGCCGACGAGGAAATAAACACCAGATTGAAATCTATATTGTACTTCTTGAACAGCCCCGCTTCCTGGGCCACCCAGGGAAAAGATTGCGACATGACCCGCGCCGAGTGAACGCCGACAAGCTTGTCCGGCGCCGCCGCGCCTTGGCGATGGTAAAGTATAGGCTGACGATCAGACCGATCAGGCCGGCAGTAATCCGTTGTCCCATGAGGTACTCCACATTCTAGCGTTGACCGTAAAGTTCCTTAATAAATCCTGTATCTTCTAACTCTTTAATGAAGCGGTTGTCAAAGAACTCTTTCGGGTCCGCGCGCCGCCGCCTTGGGATGATCGGCGACGCTGAGGATCGAGCGCACCTGCTCCTCGGTGGTATAGGGAACTTTCGGATAGATGCCGCGGTAGGCCTGGTAAGCTTCGTCTAGGATCGCGCCATCGCTGGTCGCCAGATACTTGGCCAGCGCCCGTTTGCTGGTGTCGCTATCTTCGTTGACGACTTTGATCGCCGCGACATAGCCTCTGAGAAACGCTTTCATGCGCTCCGGTTGCTGGCGCAGGAAAGCCCGGTGGGCAACGATGCCGAGTTGAATGTACGGGATTTTCAGATCGATAAAATTGACCAGTTCCTTGTAACCCATGCGCCGCGCCATCAATGTCGTCGGCGCCGATATCGTCGTTGCCGAGACGATGCCGCGATCCAGGGCGGCCAAGCCCTCGCGCACACCGCCAAGATAGAGCACTTTGACATCTTGGCCCGAGCGCAAATTGTATTGGCGCAGGAGCGCCGTCAGGCCATGGTCCGTCGACGCGCCCTTGGTCATCAAGCCGACGACCTTGCCTTTGAGCGAAGGGACATCTTTCACATCGTTGCGAACGTATAGCGAGAAACCGTAAGTCGGCACGCTGGCGGCGACATAGGTTAGTTCGGCGCCGCTCAACACCGCGTTGACCACCGCGCCGCCGGTGGCGGCCAACTCGATGTCCCCGGACACCAACGTCTGCGTCAGCCGCGCGCCGCCGGAGATGTAAATGTTCTGCAGGTCGACGCCATATTTCTGGTCGAGCTTCGCTTCCGCCATCACCCAAATCGGCAACATCGCCCCGGAGGGTTGCGGATAGCCGATGCGAATATTGTTAGCCGACGCGGCGAAACTCTCCCGCGCCGATGTTTGCATGAGCAGCAGCGCAAAACTCACGATCATGCCTGCAACCGAAAAGCAGAATAGCCGCAAAGAACGCAAAGGGCGCAAAAAAAGAATCGCGAGTCGTAGGGGCGGGTTTGAAACCCGCCCTCTTGGCTTTCCCGCATCGAGTAAATTCGCAATTCGCGCAAATTATCTCGGATAGTAGTACGCAGTGTACGAAGTTCGGAATGATGATTATCCGAAACCTTCATGGCCTTCGTGATCTTCTTTGAAAATACATGTAAGGCGATGGTCTCCCACAATGAAGAGGTCCCCTGGTTCCGTCATACCCGCGCAAGCGGGTATCCAGGCTAATTGGGCGCAGACCAAACCTGGATTCCCGCGTGCGCGGGAATGACGAGTCGAGGAGGGAATTCCCTCGATTTTCATTTTCCGGGGCGTGCGTGAGACATGATTAACTTTCGTGGTGAGATCCGATGTCCTACCACCCGATAAAGCCAATTAGCGCCGGCCATAAAGCTCCTGAACAAAACCGCTGTCTTCGATTTCTTTTAACAACCGCGTGTCGAAAAAGTCTTTCGGGTTGGCCCCCGCCGCTTTGGGATGTTCGGACAGCACCAGGCTCGATTTGATCTGATCTTCGGTGACATAGGGAACCCGTGGAAAAATACCCCGGAAGGTTTGATAGGCTTCGTCCAGGATGGCGCTGTCGCTGGTAACTAGATAGCGGCTGCAGCGCGCGCTTACTGGTCTCGGCATCTTCATTGGCGATTTTGATGGCGGCGATGTAGGCGCGCAGATAAGCCTTGATCCGTTCCGGCTGCTGGCGCGAGAACGCACGCCGCGTCGCCACGCCGCTGTGCATGTAGGGCAAACCGAGGGTAGCGATATTCACCAGCTCCTTTTGCCCCAGGCGCCGCGCCGCCAGAGTCGTCGGCGACGACAACACCCCCGCGGCCGCGATGCCGTGCTCGATGGCGGCGAGCACTTCACGCACGCCGCCGAGATAGATGAACTTCACGTCCTTGCCGGGTTGCAGATTGTGCCGTTGGAGCAAGGCGATCACCGCGTGCTCGGACGACGCGCCCTTGCTCATGATGCCGACCACTTTGCCTTGCAGGCTGGCGATATCCTTGACCTCGGGCGCGAGCGTAAAAGGAAAAACCATAGGTCGGCACACCCACGGCGATCGCCACCAGATCGCCGCCGCCCAAGACGGTATTGACCACCGCGCCGCCGATGCTGGCGAGATCGATATCGCCGGCGACCATCGCCTGATTCATGCGCGCGGCGCCGGAGATAAAAATATTCTGCACCGGCACGCCGTATTTTTGATCGAGCTTGGCTTCGCTGACGAGCCAGAGCGGCAGCATCGCCCCGCTCGGTTGCGGATAGCCGACGCGCATCGTCGCGCTGGCGGCAAATAATTGCGTTGCCAATAGCAGCAGTAAAATTGGCAGCGTAATAACCAACTCCAGTTCACCATAGTCACCGCCTGCCGACCATGCCAAGAGTCATTGAAAACCTTCGAATTGTATGCCGTAAAATCCGGATCGCTCGATTCGGGGATGATTTATCTTTGTCGTCATTCCCGCAAACGGGAATCCAGGCTATTGTACACGGAACCGGATCCCGCGTGCGGATGACGGAATCATCGTCTCCCTCGAAACCATCACGACCAAAACCGTTCCCGCCAGCGCGGAATCGCCAACGGATTGACCACGGTGTCGGGCACCTTGCCGTCGAGCAACGCGAGGATGCTCTGCGACCGCCAGCTTCTGTCCGGCCGTCTGGGAGCCGGGATTGGTGCCGATGGTGTGCGGCGTGAGGATGAGCTTCTCCGGGTCGACCTGGCGCAGCGGATTGCTCATCGGCGTCGGTTCTTCGGCAAAGACATCGAGCGCCGCCCCGGCGATCACCTGATCATTCAAAGCTTCGAATCAAGTCGGCTTCCTTGATCGCCGGGCCGCGCGAGGTGTTGATGAGAAAGGCGCTGGGCTTCATCAACTTCAACTGCGCCAGACCGAGCATGCCGCGGGTCTCGCGGGTCAAGACCACATGGAGGGTCACGACATCGGCCTGCGCGCAGCAACTCCTCGAGAGCAACCATCTTCACGCCCAGGTCCGCCACCTTCTCCTGCTTGACGTAGGGATCGTAGGCCAAGATCTTCATGCCCCAGCCAGCCAAGCGCTTGGCGACGTTTTGACCGACGCGGCCAACACCGATGATGCCCACCGTCTTGCCCAACATGAGCACACCGTGGTTGCGTGCTTCCTTCCAACCCTGGGTGCGCATGTGGGCTTCATTGCGCTTCAAGCGCTTGAACAACGCGACCATGAGTCCGACGGTCGCCTCGGCCACACCCAGGTAATTCTCCGGCGTCGGGCTGTTGCAGCAGATGATGCCCAAATCGGTGGCGGCATCGACATCGACGGTTTCGATGCCGATGCTCGACTTCACCACGGCTTGCAAATCCGGACACGAGTCCAAAATATCCGCGCCGATGAAATCGCGTCCGGCCGGAAAGACAATCGGCGCGTCGCCGATCAGCTTGACCAGATCCTTGCGCTCGTAGCGAAATTCGCGAAAATCGTCCAGCGGCTTACCGAGCACCAGCTCGCAGCCCGCTTGGCGCAAGGCGTCGGCGACCACCGTCAGACCCAGTGGGACCGGTCATGCAAACTTTACGCTTTAGCGCCCATAGTCATCCTTAACTCAGGTTATAGAGTTTCTTGGCGCTCTCGGCGAACAGCCACTTCTTGGCTTCGTCGTTCAAGTCTTTGCGCCTGTTTAGATGCTGAATATTCTCCGGGAACTCGGTATCCCAGTGCGGGAAATCGGAGGCGTAATAAATATTGCGATGGGACAGGATTTCGGCGGTCGCGCCGATCAACGGCTCGTAGTCCTCGGCGTGAAAATAGATCCGGCCATCTTTCAGATAATCAATCGGCTTGCGCTTGCACATCGGCGCCTCGACTTCGCCGCGAATCTCCCACTCCTCGCTCATGCGGCCGAACCAGTAGGGCGCCCAGCTGCAGCCCGCCTCCATGAACGCCACGCGCAGCTTGGGAAAGCGGTCGAAGACGCCGCGAAACATCAGGCTGGTGCAATGCATCATCTGGGCGAACGCATGCGACAGCGTGTGCACCTCGATGAACTGGTCGAACATATCGCCGGCAAAGTAGTGCGGCCCGCGCACGGTGGCATGGACGCCGACCATGCAGTCGAGCTTTTCCGCCTCTTCGTAGATAGGCCAAAAGCTTTCATGACCGAGCGGCTGGCGCAGGCCGACGGCCGGCAGCATCAAGCCGACCAGTTTTAGTTCCTGCACCGCCCGGCGCAGCTCTTTGACCGCTTCGGGGACATCTTGAAACGACACCAAGGCGACGCACTTCAAGCGCGGGCTGACTTTCTGAAACTCTTCGGAACAGAAATTGTTCCACGCCTGAGCATACTGCACCGCGACATCCGGTTCGCGAATCCAGCCGACGCTCAGACCGTTGGTCGGATAGAGCACCGCGGTGGAAACGTTGCCACGATCCATCGCGTCGAGCCAACTCTTGGCATCGCCGGCCCGGCTGCCGAGCTTGCCGCTGAGCGAGCGGTCCCAACTATCGCCCGGCGTTAGCGACGAAACCCGTTTGACATACTTCTCCGGCATGTATTTTTTCAGTTGCGCGTCGCTCTCGGTAATGTGGCCGTCGGCATCGATGACTTCAAGATTTGCCATAATTCAGTTCCTCCCTTGCCCTAGATAATCCCTCGTACGCCTGACCGACGCACCCTGTCAAGGGAAACCCTGAGGTCTCACAGACTAAGAATTTTCTTGAGTTAAATGGCTTCAAAGATGTACCAAGAGATCGTGAAGTCATCGCACCGCCATGCGCTTCGTCTGGTCGTGACGATCGCTACGCTGCTAGGGGTTGGCAGCTCAACAAATCTCGCCGCTGTCGATACCATTAACGTCTCTCATCCGAGCCTGGCGCGGACCTCTAGGCGACGATCAACTTGCCGGCAGCATCAACCCCAAAAGACTGCGCCTCCTATCCCGGATGATTCGATTTCAGCCTGTTACCGCAGATTCTCAAGGAAGGCGCGCTAATTATATTGACAAGCTTTTGTTGGGCAAGTCGTCTAAACTGTTGACCGTAGCGAGGGATATATGCAAAAAGCCGGTTATTTGATGCTGCTACTCACCTGGACGATCTGGACCCGCACCATATCGCCGACCTCAGACAGCTGGTCCGCCGCCCCCGGCTTGGGGTCTCGCGACAAGTGCCTGGCCAGTGTCAAAGACAAACTCGACATGTGGAAGCAGTTCAAAGACGCCAAATTCGACAAGAACACCGTCATCTTCACCAGCAACAATTCCTCCATGACCTACCTCTGTCTCCCCGACGGCGACGACCCGCGCAAGCCGGCGAAAGCGCCCAAGCCGGCGAATTAGTTTCCAGTTGTCAGTCCGGCAACGAATTGCGCCATCCGAGTAAGGGTTTGGGACTTGGGTTATTAACCGCAGGTAGCCAAGCACGGCAGAGCGGCAATCGAAATTCAGAGTATCTCGCGCAAAGCCCGCAAAGGGCGCAAAGAAACAACGTTGTCATTTCGAACGGAGAGAGAAATCCTTCTGAGATCCCTCCCATTCGCTCGGGATGACAGGCTTCTAACCTGTCACTTGACACCTTGGCGCGAGGAATATCCGAATCCAAACCTTCAGGCGAACAGTCAAGCTGCTGCTACGGATTCAGAGCAAGCAGTTTGCGTTGCGCTTCGTCCATGGCCGTCGGCCAGGCATCGCGCTCCTTGTAGAACTGCACAACGGCCGGATGGTACGGCATCGTCACGTCGCCATCCACCGCCCGCGGCCGCGTCCAATCTTTGAAGCTGGGATGGAGCGGCGGAAGCTTATCGACGTTGTCCCAAATATTTTTGACAACCGCGGCGACGACTCGATCGGCCACGCCTTTGTGAGTCGTGAGGTAAATATCGTAGGCATTCACGCAAGTGTCGTCGGCGATACCGGCGGTCTGGCCGCGTTTGAGCCAATGGGGATAGTAGCCGGGCACTGCGGCGCGCAGACGTTTCTCACCCTGCGCCGAACAGTCGAGCGAGAGATGGCGCACGCCGATCGCCGCGTCGGCTTCTTTGACTTTGGCTGAATCGACCGCGTGCAGGGCAACGTCGGCGCGTCCCTGCATGAGCGCGTCCACGCCTTCGTTGGCGCCCGGCACCGGAACGATCTTCACGTCTTCAAACTTCATTCCAGCGCCGGCGAGAAAGCCGAAGACGTTGTACCAATTGGCCAGCTGCGCCGGGTATTCACCGGTCACTCTTTTGCCGCGAATATCCTGCACGGTTTTCATCGTCGAGTCTTTGCGCACGAGAAACGCCGTCATCAGAATCGCGCCGCGCATCACCAGGCGGACATTGGGCGTGTGTTGAAACGGATTGCGCCCGCCGATCTTCAAGCGCTCCGGCCCCTGGTAGGACAGCGCCATGTCGACCGCGTTGTTGATGCCGAAATCGATCTCGCCGCTGTCGAGCAGCGGCAAAAATGTGCTGGTGCCGGAGTACGGCTGAACCACCATCTGAAACGGCGCTCCCTCGCTGGCAACCTTGGAAAGGCCGCTGGCCAGAGCGTAGAAAACCGTCCCCGGAGGATTGGATCCCACCGTCACCGAGCGCGGTAACGGTTGCGCATCGGCGGCGGCAGCAAAACCCAAGCGCGAGAAGAAATAAAAAGGAAAGGAAGCGCGAAGACCGAGATAAAGTCGAACGCATAGAGTTTCCTCCTTCGATGGCCGACTTGTATAGAGAACGCCGACTCGCTGTCAAGGCGAAAATATTGGGGCGAGGCAAATCATAGGGAATCGTGTCAATGCGAAGTGTCAGACATCCACGTCACAACAATTAAAAATGATCGTCTAGACGTAAAAGCCGAACCTGATCACAAATCCCATTCTTATTTGAAGGAGTGTGGTCGGAGAATTGTCGATCGTCGCGCATTGCAGTGATTTCTCACCGAGGAAAAGTATCCACCAGTTCGCGCAGCCGATCCTTAGCAGACTGAAGAATCGGCTCACCGTCGCCAACCAATAGAATATCGAAGTCGAGCGCCAGTAGCTGTCGCGCGCTATCGCGTAGGCGCGGCGGATCGTCGACAACCTTGTCCGGTAAGAGCTTGCACTTCCCAGGCGGATCGCCGACGACCGCATCGCCGACCAGCAAGATTTTTCTTTCCGGCCAGTGAAGGACGACTTCACCCAGCGATTTTCCCGGCGAGTCGATCACCACGAACGGGCCGACCTTGTCGCTTGGGTTCAATTCGTCGTCCAGCACAGCTCCCTCGCTGCGCGCGTGCGGCGCGTCCGCCGGATGGATCGCCGTCCGCGCGCCGGTGCGCGCACGAATCTTGTTCGCCGCCCGCGAGTGGTTGCGATTGGTGATGAGTATGCGCGCGACACCCTGCCGCGCCAGCTCCGCCAGATCTTCTTCACTCGGCTCCACCGGATCGACACAAAGATTCCCATCAGCGTGCCGAATGAAGTGACCGTTAAAATTGTAACCGTGCGGCTCCGAAAACCACGGCCAAGTGAAAATATCCGTCAGGATCTCGCGCATGATTTCTCCTTACAGATAAATTACAATTCCTCGACCTATTTTATGGCTTATACCTTAGGCCACAGCGTCATACTAGTGTCGAGCTGACGATCTTTGTTGTCTGATCAAAGTCTAACCCTGATCATTGTTGCGTTCGTGAGGATTGTTTGGATGCCGCGTCTGATAGAGCTTGTAGTCAAACAATTTCGGGAGAATTTTCAGAATCGAAAGTCCTGACCCGGAAGGCTGCGGGATCGAATCAAAGCCATTCCCGACTACCCATCGCTCAGATGAGTAATGGAACCGTGGCTGATTTGTTACCCTGGATTCACGGCGCGAAAACTGTCGTTACTGCAACTTGGGCAATAGTTTGGCATTGAGGTGAGACATAGAAAGCTTGCGAGTTTGATTCATTGGCCCCGGTCACACCGCTGGTTAATTTATCTTTCCTCAATCCGCGTGACTCACTTCGTAACGGCGTGTCGTCAAATGGTTTAAACTGAACCTGCGGATCGACCGACCGCTTGATGCTGCGTTTAAAGTCAAACGGCAGGTGGCGAATGATCTTTGCGAAGTGTGGCAAGTCAGCCGCGGCCGGTTTCTAGTAGTCCAAGGCTCAGCCCGGAGAACAAATCCGCCCTGCCGTCGGCGGGGCGTGGCATTACCTTGCGGTCGCCCTCACGGTAACGATGTCTGCCGTCGGCGCCGCCGCGCGATCGTTGTCGAACGACAAATCAAACGTCACGACGGTTTCACCCGCGACAAACGTTAGTTCCCCCAAGAAATGGCTCAACATGGCAAAGCTGCCCACTCGAACCAACCCTTCCGGCTGATCATAGCCTCCACCCTCCATTGGTCGCGCCAGGAGCTGGTTCGGCCGCCCATCGTAGAAGCCAGAGACAGTGCGCTTTTCTCCCCACACGCTCGTCCGCGAACCATTATTGCCTGGCTCCGGCGCCAGATGCAGCGCCGTATGGTAGATGGCTACCAGCGCCGGTTCATGGAGCAGCGCCGGCAACATCTCCCCGCTCGATAAATGTTTATATTTGCTTTCGTATATATCTGCCGGGACCGCCAGGTCGGCATAATCGACATCCAGCGGGAAGAGATACTTGGCAACCCCCGATTCCAATAGCTCTCTTAACTGGCGAGTGGTCTCGGTGATGAACCGGCAAGGCGCCGCAAACCGTCTGCCCTGGGACGACGCGGCGAATTCCAGTTCGGCCGTGCAAACAGGCTTCGGGCTCCAAGGGATTGTGCAGACGCGCGCCGAACTGTTGCTGATAGCGATAGGCATCGGCGATCTCCTTGGCCGTGAAGAACCACGGATCATCTTTAGCAAAGGATTGTCCGAATGAACCCGCGAGGACAATGGCTACGCTTGCCAGTGATTTGAAGTTGAACATAAACACCTCCACCGATCGGTTTGCTCCAGCTCGGTCCCTCCAGCCGCTGTTGAAGGGGCTAAAAACCATGAGCGGAAGTCCGTTAAGGACCGTCAAGTAATCTATACTTCGTTGGTTAGCGCAAAGACTGTGCCTGGCCAGAAAATCCGTGGGTAAAAATCCAAGTAGCGGTCAGCAAAAGCTTTTATCGCAATTTGCAATTCCGCCCGCTGCTCGGAACAACTGCCAGCGCAACTTTCGGATACAAAGTGTATCCAAAAGTTGCGCTTCTATCTGGCAATGCGGCAGTTAAATCTTCGTTACATGCAGTCGATAGCAGGATTCGGGGGGTAGGCATGGCAACGTTGCAAAGTCGATTCAGCTGACCTTGCGAACTGCCTCGCTTGCAGATGCATCAGAATCGCAATCCGGGTTTCCCTTTGAGCTCTTGCTAAAGCCCGCGGATGAACTCCAGGACGTTGCGGTTGAAGGCCTCGGGTTGCTCCCAGTTGATCGAGTGCGCGGCCTCGGGCAATACGATAAATTGTGCGCCGGGGATATGGGCGAGCTGGCGGCGCATCACCCAGGGCGGCGCTTGCAGGTCTTGATCTCCGGGCATCAGCAGTGTCGGCACGCGAATCGTTGCGAGCTTGGCAAACGTGATCGTCTGGCGCTGCGGTTGTGCCGGCGCCTCTTTCTGTTTCGAGTTGTCATGAATCTCCAGCCAGAGCTTGAGACCTTCGGGGTTGGTCGCCATGTAACCCATGCTGACTTCGCGAAACTCCGGCGGCCAACTGCGAAAATTCGGCAGCGCCGTCCTCTCGCGAATCTGGCTCAATTCCTCGTCGACGATGGCGCCGCCGCTGGCGGCGACGACCAGACTGCGCAGCCGCTCCGGATGCCAGAGCACGTAGTCGTAAGCCGCGAAGCCGCCGCCGGCCACGCCGACGAGATGAAATCGATCGAGTTTTAGATATTCCGCAAGAGCGTGCAGATCATCGGCGATGGTGCCGGGCTGCGGACCGGTGGCCGGATTCGCCGTGCTGCGGCCCCAGCCGCGCCGGTCGAAGGCGATGACCCGATATCCCGCCGCGACAAAACCTGGAATGTTGTACTGCCAACCGTCGGCGTTGCCGGTGTTGGCGTGGAGCAGCACCAGTGGCACGCCGTTCCCGCCGCTGTCGGTGTACCACAAGCGCACGCCCGGCAGATCGGCGTATCCCGTGAACTTCGAGGGAGGAGTAGTTACCGCGGTTGCCATCAACAGGAACACCGATCCCTCGCCCACGTCCACGCCCAGGAGCGCCGCGGCAAAGAGGCCAACAACCATCAAGTGCATGCCATTCATCAAGTGTCTCCTAGATGGCCAACTAAACCTTCGGAAAAACATCCTTCGCCATCCACTCCATGCGTTCCAAGGTCTCCGCCGAGCTCGGCCGGCGCACGTCGAAGATCATGGTGTTGACACCGGCGGCGCCGTATTCGCGAATATCGGCGGCGATCTCTTCCGCTTGACCCATGAAACGGCGGCGGCGGTCGGCGATTTTTTTCTCTTTGTCGAAGAGCGAGCCTTTGAGAGCCACATGAATGGTTTTCGGGTCGCGGCCGGCTTTGACGGCATACTCACTCATGGTCGCCAAATCTTTTTTGACATCTTCCGGTTCGAGGGGAATCGTCGGCACGCCGCCGATGGGATGCCAGCCGTCGCCCAACTGGCCGGCGCGCTTGAGCGCCGATTTGCTATGGCCACCGATCCAGATGGGAATGGTTTTTTGCACCGGCTTGGGCAAGAAGATCAAATCGCTAAAGTTGACGAACTGGCCTTTGAAGCTCGGCCGATCGCTGGTCCATAATTCGCGAAAGGCGCGGATGTACTCATCGGTGACCCGGCCGCGCGCTTCGTAATTGGGCGTTTGCAGATTCTCAAACTCTTCTTTCATCCAACCGACGCCGACGCCAACGATCACCCGGCCGCCGGAAAGCACGTCCAAACTCGCCAACATCTTGGCGGTCACGACCGGGTTGCGATAGGGCAAGATCATCACGCTGGTGGCGAAGCGAATGCGCTGGGTCGCGCCGGCGAGATAACTCATGGTCATCAAGGTTTCGAGATGATAGCCCGTGCCGGGATACTTGCCGTCGACGGTGTAGGGATAAGGCACGGAAATATGGGTCGGCACGATCACGTGATCGGCCACCGTGAGCAAAGAAAAATCCAACGCCTCGGCGCGCTGGGCGAAACGAACCAGCTCCTCAGGTTTGACTGTCGCGCTCGATGCCGGCAGATGTAAGCCGTACTGCATGAAATCTCTACCTCGTTGTTTTGAATGATTGGGATCGATTCGTTCTCTCGCAAAGGCGCAAAGCCGCTAAGTGACGGGCTCAGCCGTCATCCCTTCGGTCGAAGTGACATTCGTCTCCACCCTTTGCGCTTAGCTCTTATGAAAATGCCGACTAGAGGCAAAAATCCCCCGGTCCTTCGGCCCGCCCCCTTTGGCAAAGGGGGCCATTGGGGGATTTTCCGTCGTTGCTTTGAACGTGGCGCAGCTCATTTTCATTTGCTGTGTTGTACCGATTGGTACATGAATTACTTTGCGAGAAAGATTCCGATTTATTTGCATCCTTATGCGGCTAGATCGCCGCGGCGATTTTGACGGCCGACTCTAGCACGACGGCGTCGCCGATTTGAATCTCGCCGTCGCTCAGCACCGCGGCTTTGAGACCGCTGCGATGTTCCAGAGCTTTGAAGATCGCCGGTATTTTTGTCACGGCGACCAGATGGCCGCAAGGTTCGAACAAGCGGATGCCGCGCATGCGCACATTGCCGACCGTGAACTCACGGCCGAGCAGCTCGATGAGCGGCACGCCGCGGGTGACGATGTTGCGCCGGGTGAGAATACCGATCGCCTCGACACCGATCTCCTTGGCGGCAAGCGCCAAGACTTCATCCTCGATCAAGCTCACCGCTTTGTCCGAGCGCTTCACGGCGTTCCAGGATTCACGATAGAATCGGTCGCCTTCCAGGCCGCGGTCGGCAACCGCGCGCACGCTGGGCACGGCTACCATCGCTTGCGCTGAAGCAGGCGTGATGAAGATCTCTTTGACATTCCCCTGCCATGTTGAGCTCGCCGGCTGGTAACCGCGCCAAAGTTCTTTCGGCATTTCTTCGGGCATCGGTCGAATCGCCTGGGCCATGGGACCTCCCAAAACGACGCCGGCCACTGATTTCTCAGTGGCCGGCGGTTACTGACATAAGTGGGTCGAAGCGAAAAACTATCCGGCCGAATCCGCGTAGAAACGCGTATCTTCGATCGGCGGCACGGTCTTGTTCTCTTCGGAGGAAGCGATTAACGGCTTGCCGTCCGGACGCACGCGCATCTCTTCGCCGCCCTGGGCCTTGCCCTTGATGCCGGCGCCGACGCGCAGCACGACCAGATTCTCAGTGCCGGTGTTGAGATAGCGGTAGTAGGCGCCCTTGGGGATCATGACACCCTGGTGCTTCTCGACTTTGATCTCGCCGCCCTTTTCGTCGAACACGCTCATCTGGCCTTCGAGCACGATGAAGGAGTGATCTTCGTCGAGATGACAGTGAATCTCATTCTCACCGCCTTCGTAGTTGATCTTGGTGTGGATCCACATGTTCTCGGTTTCCGCCACCAATTGGGTGATGCGGCCCTGCTTCATGTAGGGCGTGCGCAGGGAAAACTTCTGCGTGCGCGGTTTCTCCGTCGTTGCTAATTTCTTTGCTGGTTCCATCGTTCTTCCTTTCTGGGGTTTAGTTTTAGTTGTTAATACCGTCGACTTTGATGTGGTACAGATCGAGGACGTTCTGGCGCACCACCTTGTCGATGACGTTCTTGGGCAGATGGCCCAACTCATCGGCGATCACCTGGCGCGAGTGCGGCCAAGTGGAGGCGGCGTGGGGATAGTCGCTCGACCACATGAAATTGTCTTCGCCGAACCAATCCATCATGCGGCCGCCGGCGGGATCGCTGAAGAAGGTCGCGAACACTTGGTCTTTGACATATTCGCCGGGGAGCTTTTTCATGTAGGCCAGCGGCGCTTTCGGGCTGTGGCGGACGTAGTACTTGTCCCACTCGTGACAGTAGAAGGGAATCCAGCCCACTTCGTTTTCGACGTAGACCAATTTGAGCTTGGGAAACTTCGCCAGGGGGCCGCCGAAGACGAAGTCGAACAAAGTGTTCGCCGCGTCGGTGAGCTTCTGGTTGACCGTCATGCGGTAAGTGTCCAAACCTTTGCGATCGAAACGGCTGTAGTTGAAGCCGGTCAAGATATGCACGTTAACCGGCATATCGAGCTCGCCCGCCGCCTCCCAGAAAGGATTGTAGTAGTCGCTGGTAAACGGCAGATGGTCCGGCGGTACCTGCCAGATCATGCAGCCGACCATGCCGTTCTTCTTGCAGCGCTCGAGTTCTTTGATCGCGTTGGGAATGTTGTACATCGAGATCATCGGAATACCGAACAGCCTTCCTGGCGCCGCTTTGCAGTACTCCATCATCCAATCGTTGGCGATCTCGAAGCACGCCTCTTGGAGCGGCGCGTCTTCCATCGCGTAAAGGCGCAAGCCGTAGGTGG
Source organism: uncultured delta proteobacterium (assembly GCA_963847445.1). Lineage (GTDB taxonomy): Bacteria > Desulfobacterota > Binatia > UBA9968 > UBA9968 > DP-20. Next base: position 430,480 of record CAWJZV010000030.1, read on the forward strand.
CGTAAAGCACCTCGGCGCTGACGCCATCGACAGCCATTTCATCCAGGCGCGCCTTGGGGTTCCAACCGCCGGGTTTCTCACCGGGAGAATTGCGCGGCGGAAATTTCGGGAATTTGGCGGCAAGACTCGGCGTGAGATTCTTCAGCCAAAGATCCTCGGGTTCCATGATATGTGAGTCCGACGACACGATCTTGTCCTGGCCAAGAACCTGCTCGGCGGTCCGCTTGACTCCTGTAGCAGTAGTCATGATTCTATGTCCTCCTCTTGTTTAACACTGATTTTCTTTTGATTTATTCCTTTTTGGGCCTTTTGTCTAGGGCAAATTGGCCATCCGCAGAATGGACTTTCGCCAAAGCATGGCGTAAAACATTTTATCAATCATGAGATCCCTCAAGGGTTATTTTCTGCGCTGCTTGTCCGTCCTATTGATCCCCGCAGCGCTGTTTGGCGCCGAGGCGCAAAACGCCTTTAACGAAGGCGTGAAGCAGTACAAAGCAGCCAAGTACAAAGAAGCCGTGGCCGCGTTCAACCGCGCCATCAAGGCGGCGCCCAAATCGGACGAAGCCTATAACAACCGCGGCCTGGCCTACGCCAAATTGGGCCAGCAGGACAACGCGCTCAAGGACTACGACGAGGCGCTCAAGCTAAATCCCAATCTCACCGACGCCCAGTTCAACCGCGGCAACGTTTTTTTCAACCAGAAGCAATACGATCGAGCGATAAAAGACTTTGACGAGGTGATCAAGCAGGACCCCAAAGCGCCGCGGGTCTTCGTCCAGCGCGGACTGGCGTTTTTGCATCTCAAACAGTTCGACAAAGCGGTTCAGGACTTCAACCAGGCGCAGAAGCTCGACCCGAAGGATGCCGAGATCTACTACAACCGCGGCCTGGCCCATCGGCGCCTCGGCAAGAACGATTTGGCGGTGCAAGACTACAGCGAGGCGATCAAGCTCGAGCCGAAAAACGGCGAGAACTACAACAACCGCGCCAACGCCTACTCGCTGCTCGGCAAATATGACGAAGCGGTGAAAGACTATGACGAGGCGATCAAGTTAAACGGCAAGGACGCCAGAATCTACGCCAACCGCGGCGTCATCAAGCAGCGGCTGAAAAAGGATGACGAAGCCCAGAAGGATTTTCAAAAAGCAGTGGAATTGGACCCCAGCCTGAAAGACAAGCTCGCCTCATTCATCGCTGCCGACAAAAGGCAAGTAAATCATGGCGCGCGCGCTGCTTATAATTGGCTATTTACTCGGGCTCACCGGTGGTACGGTTCCGGCCTGGGCGGGCCAGGTTGAAGATCCACTGAAAACCGCTGTCGAACTGCACGACAGCGGCAAAGTCAAAGAAGCCGTCGCCGAATACGACAAGGTCATCAAGGCCCACCCCAAACTGGCCGAAGCCTACTTCAACCGCGGCAACGCCCATTTCGACCTCGGACAGAACCAACAAGCGGTCAAAGACTACAGCGAGGCGATCCGGCTCAATCCCAAGGACGCCGAGGCTTATTTCAGTCGCGGCAATAGCTATCGGCGCTTGAAACAGGACGCGGCCGCGCTCAACGATTACACCAGCGCCATCAAGCTCAATCCCGACGACGCCAAGAGTTATACCAATCGCGCCAATATTCACTTCGACGCGCGCCGCTATGAGGCCGCGCTGGCGGACCAAAACCAAGCGCTGCGCATCGACGCGAAGGATGCCCAGCATTATTTCAACCGCGCCAACAGCTATCTCGCGCTGAATAAAAAAGACGAAGCGATCAAAGACTACGACGCCGCGCTCAGCCGCGATCCCAAGCTCGCCGATGCCTATTACAACCGCGGTATCGCCCACGCCGACTCGAATAAACTTGACGACGCCGTGCGCGACTTCGACGCCGCGATCAAGCTCAATCCGAAAAACTCCGAAGCTTTCTACAATCGCGGACTGGCCAACGGCAAACTGGGCAAGTATGATGCGGCCATCGACGATTACGGCGAAGCGATTCGGCTCAATCCCAAGGACGCCGAGGCGCCGTTCAATCGCGGCCTGGCCTACATGCGCGTCGATAAGAACGATTTCGCGGCGCGGGATTTCACCGAAGTGATCAGTCTGCAACCGAAACATACCGACGCTTACGTCTATCGCGGCCTCATCCGCATCTACCAGGATCGCGAGAAAGACGCCGACGCCGACTTCCAAAAAGCCTATCGGTTGAATCCGGCGCTCAAGAAAAAATTGGAACCGGTGATCGCCGAGGCCAAAGCCAAGGCGAAGAAAACCGCCAAGTAAACCAAGCAAACTCTCATGGCGGAAACCAATCTCTTCGGCGGATTGACCGGCGGCCTGCTGATCGGACTCGCCGCTGCCCTGCTCTTGCTCGTCAACGGCCGCATCGCCGGCATCTCGGGCATCCTCGGCGGGTTGATTACTGCCAATTTCCCAAGCGAACGGCTCTGGCGCGGCGCCTTCATCATCGGTCTGGTGTGCGGCGCGGCAGTCTACGCCTGGCTTCATGGCGGTCTTCCCCTACAACTTCAAACCAGTAACTCCGGATTGCTGCTCGCCGGACTGCTGGTCGGCTTCGGCACGAGGCTAGGCTCCGGTTGCACCTCCGGCCATGGCGTGTGCGGCTTAGCGCGCCGCTCGCCGCGCTCGCTTGGCCGCCACTGCGACCTTCATCGCTTGCGGGATGTTGACGGTGTATTTGACCAGGCATGTATTCTAATGCTTTTGCTCATCAGCAGCTTCGCCCTGGGCGTCCTGTTCGCCTTCGGACTTACCATTTCAGAAATGATCGACCCGGCGCGGGTGATCGGCTTCCTCGACATTGCCGGGCCATTGGGATGCCACACTTCTGTTCGTCATGGGCGGCGCGCTGGCCATTACCCTGCCGCTTTTCCCATGGATACATAAGCGCGAAAAATCGCTCCTCGGCGAACGGCTTTATCTGCCGACCCAAACACATATCGATGCCCGCCTGGTCATTGGCGCGGCGATCTTTGGTACCGGCTGGGGTCTCGCCGGTCTCTGCCCCGGACCGGCGATTGCTGGCTTGGCCAGCGGCTCCGGCGGTGTCTGGTTGTTTGTCCTGGCGATGATCGCCGGACAATGGCTGGCGGGTCGATTTAACCCGCGCTAACACATGCCGATGACGGCGCTGATTGAAGCGGCTCTTGACTCGGCCAAGCGATTGCCGCTAGCTAGTTTGAGCAACCCTTGGCAATTCATCTCCAAGGCGCTGAATAACTTTCGGTTATAGGACTTTTCCAATGGGTGAGACGCGCGTCGATCTGCAACATTTACTCGAAGACTTGCGGGACGCCTACCCTGGCTCCATCGAGGAAACCATTCTCACCGAGATCATGGCCAACTCGCTCGATTCCGGCGCGACCACGATCCAGTTATTCACCGATCCTGCCGCGCGCACTTTGACCGTCACCGACAACGGTAGCGGCATGCAGCGCCGCGAATTGGCGCGTTTTCACAACATCGCGTCGAGCACCAAGAGCCGCGGCGAAGGCATCGGTTTTGCCGGCGTCGGCATCAAGTTGGGGCTTTTGGTCTGTGAGGAAGTGTTCACCGAAACCCGCCGGGGCAAAACCCATATTGCCAGTTCCTGGCATCTGGCGACGCGCAATCGCGCGCCGTGGAAATGGGTGGCACCCCTGAAGCTGATCGCCGAACGCGGCACGGCGGTGCGCTTGCAAGTCGAGAATCCATTATCGCCGCTGCTCGATCCGGGCTTTTTAGCGGTGACCCTGCGGCGCCATTTTCAACCCCTGCTGGACCCCAGCTTCGACGAGTTTTTGCGCGGCCATTATCCCAGTGGCGTCGCCATCGAGGTCGACGGCCGACGGCTGGACAAACAGGGCTGGAGCGCGCCGCGCGCGGCGCCATTGGAAATTCGCCTCATGCGCAAACGTAAAGCCGCCGCTTCGGGTTATCTGATTCGCGCCGATCATCCTTTGCCCGAGGAGCGCCAGGGTTTGTCGATCAGCACCTATGGGAAAGTCATCCGGCGCGGCTGGGACTGGCTGGGTCTGACGCCGGCGGCAGCCGATTGCGTCGGCGGCATCATCGAAGTGCCGGAGCTCGCCGCCTGCCTGACCCTCAACAAGGGCGACTTCATCCGCGCCGGCGCCCGCGGCGCGACCTATTTAGGATTTCGCAAAGCGATCCAAGAAGCGGTCGGCAGGCAACTCGCCCTCTGGGGCGATGGCCGGAGCGGCGCCGAACAAGCGCCACCACGGGAAGTGCGGCCGCTACAGCGCGACCTCGTGCAAGTATTGGAAGACCTGGCGCTGGACTTCCCCCTGCTCGGCTCCCTGGTCGAGCAAAGAGCCGGCGGACAAAAACGATTGCCGCTGGGCATACGCGGCGCCGGCAGCGATGGCCGTGGTTTCGTCGCGGCATCACTCACCGCGGCGGCGCAGAGCGAACCAACCGAGAACCCGCCAGCCACCGCGGCGGCTTCAACAGATTCAAGCCCGGCCACTGCGTCAGCAGTGGTGCATGAAGCTAACGATGGCTACGGCACCGACGGCAGCTCAATTCAATTGCCGAGTAAGTCCATCGTCCGCCGTCCAGCGCATTACGGCTTGGACATTCAATTCGCAGACAGGCCCGACGACATCGAACTGGGCCGCTTGACCGAATCGACCGTCTGGGTCAACCGCGCCCACCCGGCTTACCGGCGCGCCCAAGCCTCGCATTCGGTCGGTTACCACATCGCATTAGCGGTCGCGATGGCGCTGGCGCCGCTTGCCGTCGAGGCGCCGCACCAGCATGGATTTGTCAGCGCGTTCCTGTCGCGCTGGGGCGAAGCCATCGACAAGCCAAGCGCGCGCCGCGAGCACAAACGTTAGCTGCATAAGAAAACAAGTCGTCACCACCAAGGCCACAGCGCGGCTATGCCGCAACCAAATGGGAAAGAGTATTCACCACGAAGTGATTCATGAGATTACGCATCGCCTACAGAGCATGAAAATACCGGAATCCCCCTCTCGGGGTTCATTCCTTAGATCGTCATACCGGCGCAGGCCGGTATCCAGCGGCGGGCTCGCGATGGATACCGGCCTGCGCCGGCATGACGGAACAGAGAGTCGTTATCGATGCGCAGATCATCGCTGCACGTGTATTTTCGAAGGAGGACACGAAGATCACGAGGTCGGGGTTCAAACTATCCGACTATGCCGAACGCGTTCGTGCCCTTCAGATGATCTTCGTGGTGAGACGGGATCTTCTCATTGAATGCGAACGCTAACGATCGCAGCACTCGCGCGTAGCCGTTATCCAAACTTTAATCAAGTCAATTTTTTAACCCGAGCAGGGAAAGAAATTCCTGATTGTACTCGGCGTAACGGTCGGCGATCGACATGTCCACCGGCGCGAGCTTCGATTGCATCATGCGTTCGAGCCGCTTGTTTTTGATCGGCACATCCTTGCGCGCCGGCACCCGGTCGGAGATTTCATTCATCGCTTTGAGCCCCTCGACGGATAACCCCCAATAGAGAAACAGCCGCGCTGCGTTGGGATGGGGCGGCTTGGCGCCGATGCCCCAGGCCAAGACGTTCACCGGCACCGGCTCGAAGGCGACCCAATCGATGGGCGCTCCCTTGGCGCGGATGTTTTCGATCACCGAAGCATAGGCGCTGATGCCCAGGGCAAACTCGCCGGCGCTGACCAACTGCGCTTCCATGGTGTGACCGCGCCGGGGCCGCAAACCATTGGCGACCAACTTTTTAAACCATTCGCGGCCCTTGTCGCGGCCCATGAGCTTGAGCCAGGTGGCGTAGAGATCGACGTCCTGTTCGTCCATGGTCAGCTTGTCTTTCCATTTGGGATGAGCCAGGTCTTCGTAACTCTTCGGCAAATCGTTGGGCTTCACCATGTTGGTGTTGTAGGCCACCGACCAGAATTGAATGTAATACGCCGCCCAATAATCGTCCGGGTCCATGAAGCCGTCGAGAAAGCGATGGCGCTCGGGGTAGTTCATCTTCTGCAGCCAGTTTTTGCGCCGGTACAGTTCGAGATTGCTGGCGCGATTCATCACCACGTCGAAACCCCAGCGGCCGGCGGGAATTTCGGTTTGCAGCTTCTGGGTCATCGCCGTGGCGCCGGCGCGAAACAGGCTGACCTTGATGCCGTATTTTTTTGTGAAGAGCGCAGCCCAGGCCTGAGTTTCCGGCAGCGGCAAGGTCGAATACCAAACCACTTCGCCTTCGGCTTTGGCCTTTTCGACCAAATCGTTGCCGACGATCTCGGCGCCGTGAGCCGACTCCGTGAACCGAGCAGAACGTCAGCTAGAGCGACGCTCGAAGCAGCATGGCTTCCCCTCCACTTCTTCAATCCCGCACGACGCTGCCGGCGCTGGTGCGAACATGACGCGGCATCCGCCGCATCGCGCAGGATGCCTTTGGGATCTCGTCCTTCGCGCACTTCATGAATCGCCGTGCGCAAAATTTTTCTAAACAACATGACTCCCTTATCCGAGCTGACCAGATGCTCCAAGCCATGCAGCGCGATCGGCCCCTGCCCTTCGACAGCTTCCTTGTCGTCGGGATGACGCTGGGTGTATTCGAAGCTCGAGTTCTTGCGCGCGCCGGGAGCCAACTGCTCGCGCCCGGACAACGACTCGGTTTCGTTGTCGGCCAGCCAGCGCACGCTGGCGCCCAATTGGTGGGTATCGTCGACCGGCACACAGTAGGTCACCGCGCGCACGCGCTCGGTCTTGGGCTCGTCGGTGTAAACCAGGTGGACATTGAGCGGCATGAGCATTTCCCAAATGAGTTCCCACCATTTGCCGTTTGCTAATTTGCGCGTGAGGATGAAGCGCATGCCCATGGCGGTCTCTTCGTATTGCAAATCATCGGGAGTCACGCCATAGGCGTGGGAGGGAAACTGCGGCCCGCTGTGCAATGTGTGCAACCAAAAGGTATGCAGCGCGTCCATCAAATTCTCTTCGGCCTGCAGCCAATTGCAATTGACCGGGCCGCCGACCCGCGGCCCCATGCGCGCTTTGAGCGTACCGCCGGCAGTTTGCCAGACATCGTACAGCGGAAACTCCGGCAGCCGCTCCAGCGGCCCCATATAGGCGAACAGGAGTCCGCCAAACTCACGCACCGGATAAGCCGGCTGTTGGATTTGCTTTAAAAATGGATTGGGCGTCGGCTCGAGCGGCATCTCGATGACGTTGCCTGCGACATCGTAGAGCCAACCATGATAACAGCAGCGCAGGCCGCGCTCCTCGACCCGGCCGTATTCGAGTGAAGCGCCGCGATGACTGCAACGAAAGAACAGCAGGCCGGCACGCCCCTGACCGTCGCGAAAGGCGATTAGCTCTTCACCGAGAATCCTGACCGGCTTGGGTAGATCCTTGAGATCGGCGGAGAGACAGACAGGTTGCCAGTACCGGCGCATCAGCTCGCCGCATGGCGTGCCCGGTCCAACACGAGTCAACTCGCCATCGGGTTCGGGAATTTTGAGACCGTAGGCGCTCTTCATTGCCTGCCACTCCGACCGAACAATATCGCGCAGATCATATGCCGCCGCGCGCGGGAGTCAAGGTAAAACCTGCCGCTTGCTTGACAGCGGCGCGACATCCGCACTAGTTTCGACCATTCGTCTCTTGGCCGAAAGGAGTTCGTCCTATGACTCAGTCATTTCCGATCATCGATGCCGATGCCCATGTCATCGAAACCGAACGCACCTGGGACTATCTCGATGAATCCGACCGCAAGTACCGGCCGCGGCTTTATTCCACGCCCAACGAGCCAATGCGCCAGTATTGGGTCTTGGAAGACAAGATCGCCGGCTTTCGCTTTCTCACGCTGAGCGAGCGCGAGCTGCGCGAGTTCGCCGACCGCGCCGGCAGGAATTTCGCCACGCCGCAGGCGGCGCGCGAGTTGGACGATGTCGAGCTACGCCTCAAACACATGGACGAGCTGGGCATCGACGTTCAGGTGCTGCACAACACCTTCTGGATCGAACAGGTGACCAGCAACCGTCAAGCCGAAGTCGCGGTGTGCCGCAGTTGGAACCGCTGGCTCGCCGATATTTCGCGGCAAAGCCATGGCCGGCTATTTTACTCCTGCGTCGTGCCGGCCCTCGACATCGACGCAGCCATCGCCGAAATCAAGTTCGCCAAGGACAACGGCGGTGTCGCCGTCTGCATGCGCCCCCTCGAAGGCGACCGCCATTTATCCGATCCCTATTTTTATCCGATCTATCAAACCGCCAGCGATCTCGACCTCGCGATCGCCGTGCATATCGCCAACGGCAATCCAGCGAACGCCGACCTCTATCGCCAAGCGCCGGCCGGCCGCTTCGCCCAGTTCCGCGTGCCGACGGTCACCGCCTGCTTCGATGTCATCATGAGCGAGCTGCACCAAGTGTTTCCCAAACTGCGTTGGGGATTTATCGAAGCGTCGGCCCAGTGGGTACCCTGGATCGCCCGCGAGACCGCGATCCGCTACCGCGCCCAAGGACGGACTTTTCCCGAGAACGTTTTCGGCGAATACCAGATCTACGTCACCTGCCAGACCAACGACGACGTGCCCTATGTGGTCAATTGCTGCGGCGAGGATCGCCTGGTGATTGGCACCGACTACGGCCACACCGACCCGTCAAGCGCGGTGACCGCGTTGAACGAATTTCAACGGATGGAAGGCTTGGACGCGTCGGTCAAAGAAAAAATCCTCTCGCATAACGCCAAGGCGCTTTACAATCTAAGCAGCAATGGCGTTCATTAGGCGGAGAGATTCCAGGGTAAGCGAATGTAGCGCACAAGCCGGCAAGGTTTGTCGGATGCGTTGACCCAAGGGAAGCGCATCGTTGATGAGTCGCACTCGCTCGATGCGGTTCGCCGACTCACCCCATTCTACAGGTTTCGCCATTTTGATTGTCCGCAGGTGTAAGTAATCACATGAACCACTTCGTGGCGCATATTTCTTGCAGGACAGCGATTTTTCGTTGGCTCTGTCCCGCCAGGCGATCTCTGCGCGACAGCGTTGAGTTTCCCCAAGTGACAGGCTAGAGTCGCGCCATGAATTTGCCGCACCTCGAATCGTCTCTCAATCGGCTGCTGACGACCGTGTCGCGGGGCACCGCGACGATTCTCGACCGCGCCCTTTCCGGGCAGGATCTGTCAGTCGACGAGGCAACGACGCTGTTCGAGGCGGACGGGTCCGATTTATTAGCGATGCTCGCCGCCGCCGACCAGCTGCGCGCTCAGACCGTCGGCGACGTGGTCAGCTACGTCATCAATCGCAACATCAATTTTACCAACGTGTGCGTCAAGCAGTGCGGCTTTTGTGCCTTCAGCCGAGGCCATCTCGCCGAAGAAGGTTATTTCCTGCCGATTGAGGAAATCATCCGGCGCGCTACGGAAGCGCGCGACCTCGGCGCCAGCGAAGTGTGCATTCAAGCGGGACTGGCACCCGGCATGGACGGTTGGCATTACGTCACACTTTGCCGCGCCGTGAAAGAAGCCCTGCCGGAACTGCATATTCACGGCTTTTCGCCCGAGGAAGTGCTCTACGGTTCGACGCTCACCGGCGCCAGCATCCGCGATTACCTATTGGCCCTTAAAGACGCCGGCGTCGGCAGCTTGCCGGGCACGTCGGCTGAAGTATTCGTCGACGCGGTGCGCCAGCGCATCTCCCCCGGCCGCATCAGCATCGACAACTGGATCGAGGTGATCCAAACCGCCCATGAAGTCGGCATCCCGACCACCTCGACGATCATGTACGGCCATATCGAGACGGCGCGCCATCGCGCCATTCATTTGAGCGTCCTGCGCGACGTGCAGAAACGCACCGGCGGCATCACCGAGTTCGTGCCGTTGAGCTTTGTCTACGAAGAAGCGCCGATGTCGCATCGCCAGGCGCTGCCCGAACTGCGCCATGGCGCCAGCGGCGCGGAAGTGATGAAGATGTACGCCGTGTCGCGACTGATGCTCAACAACTGGATTCCCAACTTGCAGGTCTCTTGGGTCAAGGAAGGGCCGAAGCTGTCGCAGATCGCCCTGCTCGCCGGCGCCAACGATTTCGGCGGCACGCTGATCAACGAGAGCATTTCCACCGCCGCCGGCGCCGGCTACGGCCAGCTGATGAAGCCGTCGCAATTCCGCGGCCTGATCCGTGAAATGAGCCGCATCCCGGCGGAGCGCTCGACCACCTATCAAAAAGTCCGCGTCTTCGAGACCGAAGACAATCACCGCGACCTGCTCGACGAGATCAACGACCCGGCGCAGCGCTTCGGCTCCTATCAGAATCTAATTCACCTCAAAGACTACCGCTTCCGCGATTTTTACAAGGAACAGCGCAGTCCCAAGCAATAAGGTCGCGACTCCCCCGCCACGCAGCGTAATTCTTAGCGATGATCGGCGATCCCAGTCAGTTCGAAGCCATCGGCAATCGCCTGGGCTTCGATATTGTTGAAGACTCCCCTGAGCGGCTGCGCTTGAGCTGGCAAGGCGCGCGCTTCCCGGCCTTTCTCTGTGTCGGCATCGCTGTGCTTCTCTTATTCGTCAGTGTGCCGATTCTTCAAGCGCTGCATCTGCGCGGCTTCGTCGGGCCGGCCGGCTCGCTATGGTATTTCCCTTTAATGAATCTCGTGCTGTTCGGCATCGCGATTTTTCTGGTCACCCAGCGGCGCACCATCGTCCTCGATAGCAGCGCCAGGTCTTTCGAGCTTTGCCGCCAGAGTTTTTACCGCAAGACCAAACTCATCGCGTCATTCGACGAGATTGAAAATATCACACTGAGCATCGACCAAGTATTCAGCGGCTTTGCCATCGGCGGCTCGACCTCGGCCGAAAGCTTTCCGGTGCCGGCGCTGCGAATTCATTTTAGCGGCGTCGACGCCGCCCTGCTCGACCGCGGCAGCCTGCGCCGGCTGGAAGATACCGGCAAAAAGATCGCCGCGAGAATAGGTAAGCCGTTAGAGATCGCGCCGGAGCTGGCCAGCGGCGATCCCGGTGCGAAACCCAAAAGATAAAGTAGCTGAACTCCGCGCCTCTGAGACTTTGAAATTATGAGCAATCTTCCCGGTCGTGTCATCCTGAGCAAAGTTAGGATCTCGCCTAGTATGCCGCTTACGAAGGCCGAGATTCCTCGGCCTTGGCGCGGAAGGACAATAGCGACGTCAGCGTCTCTGCGGTGAAAAGTCCGGCGAATCACGACGCCGGCCGGCGCGATAAAATATCGTGCAGTTGGCCAATGGCTTTTTTGACCCCTTCTTGGGCTAGTTGATCGGCGCTCAACCAGCGCACGCCGCGCTGGCTGATATCGCCGAGAGAGAAGATACTTTCGCTAAGGGATTTTTGGGTTTCGTCGAAGCGCGCCGTCCAGATGATATCACCGCGCCGAACATCGACCAGGTCGAGGATAAACGCCACCGAGGCCGGGCTCTTGGCACCCCACTCATCGCCGACCCGCTCACGAAAACGCTGCACCCGTGCCATCATTACGGCATCGGCGTAGACCATCTCGCCGACCCGTTTGAGCCGAGCCTCCTCGCTGCTGGGCGGCACACTGATGACCGCCTCGCGCACTTCGCTCTCGGAAACCACTTGCCAGTTGGGCAGCGCCGCCATCGCCGCGTGGGTATAACGCGCCAAGGATTCCGGCGCTTCCTTCTCCGAAGCGCGCGCCACCGTCGCGGCGCCGAACGGCACGCTCGGAGCCGGTGCGGGCACAGATATAACCGGCGGCAGCACGGCGATGCGGCGAATCCGCCGACCTTCCAAATCGCTGGACTGCTTGGTTTGCAAGGTCTCCGGAAAAATACCGCAGCTGGAACCGGTTGCGAGCAAAAGAAGCCCAAGGATAATCGTCTTGTACATGGGGTGCCGGTGAAAATAACAGAAGCGCTGCCGCGGCTCAAGAAAAACTTGCGCTGGCGCGGCTAACAACGCTCAAATTCTCAAAGTAGTACCTACTTGTCTGAACCGCTGAGACGTATGCCCAACTCGCGCAGTTGGCGTGGCGCCACTTCGGAGGGCGCCTCGGTAAGCATACAGACGGCCCGCTGGCTTTTCGGGAAGGCGATGACGTCGCGCAACGACTTGGCGCCGCTCAAAAGCATCGCCAAGCGATCGATGCCGATGGCGATACCGCCGTGGGGCGGCGCGCCGAAGCTCAACGCTTCGAGCAAGAAACCGAACTTGGCCTGCGCTTCCTCGGCGTCAATGCCCATGAGGCCGAGAATTTTTTTTTGTAACTCGACCTGATGAATACGGATGCTGCCGCCGCCGACTTCGGTGCCGTTCATCGCTAAGTCGTAGGCCTTGGAGCGAGATTTGGCCGGCTCGCTGTCGAGCAGGTGCAGGTCTTCGTCCAAAGGCGCGGTGAACGGATGATGCAAGGCGACGTATCGTTTTTCCTCGGCGTCATATTCCACCAACGGGAAGTCCACCACCCAGACCAGTGCGTAATCTTTGGCCGGGATCAGCCCGAGCTTTTCGCCCAGGTGCAAACGCAAGTTGCCCAATGAATCATGGACGATCTTGGCGCTGTCGGCGGAGAACAGCACGACATCGCCGACCTGCGCCTGGCAAATTCTTTCGACTTCTTTTTGCTCCGAAACGGACAAAAACTTGGCGATGGGCGACTGCCAACCCTCAGCGGTAATCTTCGCCCATGCGACGCCCTTAGCGCCAAAGGTCGCCACGAACGGCGTCATGTCGTCCAAATCCTTGCGCGACATGGCGCCGCCATTGGGAATACGCATGCCTTTGACCACACCGCCCTTTTGCATCGCGCCGGTGAAGACCTTGGCCTGGCAGTTACGCAGCGCAGCGCTAAAATCGCTGAGCTCTAAACCGAAGCGCATGTCCGGCTTGTCCGAGCCGAAGCGATTCATCGCGTCTTCATAGGTCAGCTTGGCGAAGGGCCGCTTAAGCTCGATTCCCTTCAGTTCTTTGAACAAGAGCGAGATCATACCCTCGACAATCTCCATGACCTCTTCCGGTTGAACAAACGACAGCTCCATATCGAGCTGGGTGAACTCCGGCTGGCGGTCGGCGCGCAGATCTTCGTCGCGAAAACATTTGACGATCTGAAAATAGCGATCCAGGCCGCCGACCATCAAGATCTGCTTGAACAACTGCGGCGACTGCGGCAAGGCGTAAAATTTGCCATGATAGATGCGGCTCGGCACGAGATAATCGCGCGCCCCCTCCGGTGTGCTCTTGGTCAGCACCGGCGTCTCGACGTCGATGAACCCCAAGCCGTCGAGATAATCGCGGATCAGCTTGGTCATGCGGTAGCGCAAGAGCAGCGGTGCCAGGCTCTGGGGCCGGCGCAGGTCCAAGTAGCGATACTTGAGCCGGGTGTTTTCATTGGCGTCGGTTTCATCGTCGATGATGAACGGCGGCACCTGGGAAGCGTTGAGCAGGCGCAGGCCGCGGCTCTTCAATTCCACTGCACCGGTGGGCAGTTCCGGATTGATGTTTTCTAGCGACCGCTTGGCGAGGATGCCGCGCACGGCGATGACATCTTCGGAACGGAGTTGTTTGGCTTTCTCGTGCGAAGCCGCATCGCCTTCGGGATTGAAGACGATCTGACAAATGCCGCTGCGATCACGTAAATCGACGAAGATCACGCCGCCATGATCGCGCCGGCCATGCACCCAACCGACCAAAGTCAATTCTTGGTCCACCGACGACGCCCGCGCTTCGCCGCAATAACAACTGCGCTGCCAATCGCCCAACTGATCGTTAAAAACTCGCTCCGCCATCAATTTGCCTTCCTAGCCGTCAACGCTGATTCAAGATTGTCCAGCGAGATTTCTTCTTGTTGTTTATGGGTCATATCGCGCAGTACCGCTTGCCCCTTGGCGAGTTCATCGTCGCCGAGGATCACCACCGAACGGGCTTTCAGTTTATCGGCCCGGCGCATTTGGCTTTTTAAGCTGCGCGCCTCGGCTTCGATCTCGACGCTGATGCCCTTCTGGCGTAGTCTATGCACCACTGGAAACGCCCAATCGCGCGCCTTAGCGCCAATCCAGGCAAAATAAACCGCCGGCCCGCCCATGTCGCTGCGCTTTTGCAAGCGCAACAACATGGTCAAGCGCTCAACACCCATGGCGAAGCCCACCCCTGGTATCGGCGGCCCGCCCAGCTGCTGCACCAAACCGTCGTAACGTCCGCCCGCCGCCACCGCGCTCTGGGAACCCAACAGCTTGGTGGTCCACTCAAAGGTGGTCCGGCAGTAGTAATCGAGACCGCGCACCATGCGCGGATTGAGCGCGAACTCCACTTGGGTTTCCCAGAGCAATCGTTGCACGGTCTCGAAGTGGTCGCGGCAGACCGCACAAAGACTATCGACGATCGATGGCGCGTCTTTGGTCGCGTCGATGCAGCCAACTTCTTTACAGTCCAAGGCGCGCAGCGGATTACGGTCGATGCGCCGTTGGCAGTTGCCGCACAATGCCGCCTCCCGGTCTTTCAAGAACGCCAGCAACTCTGCGCGATACTGCGGCCGGCAATCCGAGCAACCGAGGGAATTGATCTGCAATGCAGGTTCGGCTCAAGCCCAATGAGTGGAAATAATCATGGAGCAGCAAAAGCATCTCGGCGTCGATATAGGGATCGCCCCGCCCCAGCGCCTCGGCGCCGATCTGGTGGAACTGGCGCATGCGCCCCTTTTGCGGCCGCTCGCGGCGAAACATCGGCCCCATGTAATAGAGCTTGCGCACCGGCTCGACCTTGTACATCTCGGCTTCGACATAGGCGCGCACCACCCCGGCGGTGCCTTCCGGGCGCAATGTCAGCTTAGTACCTTCGGCCGCCTCCCCCGCGCGGGCATCGCGATCTTCGAAGGTGTACATCTCCTTCTCGACGATATCCGTGGTCTCACCGATGGAACGGCTGAACAGCTCGGTCTTTTCGAGTATCGGAATACGAATCTCGGCGAAATTGTAAGCATTGAAAACCTGGCGCGCCTGGACTTCTACCCATTGCCAAGTCTCCACCTCGCCGGGAAAGATGTCGGCAAAGCCTTTTATGCTGGTGATTTTCATGGCGGCGATTTTCAGCGTCCCAACAGGACACCATAAGAGTTGAACGAGTTCAAGTTAGCGCTACGCGTGAGCCCTACGCGCGGGCATCGTAGCGGTAAATCCGCGAGCGCCGGGTGGTGCCGTGAAGCTGGCTGAAGAGAAAACCGCGAAAGGTCATATAATAAGCCAGCAGTAGACCGAGCACCAACGCGGCAACGAATAACTGGACAATCGCCGGTAGACCGAAAAGCAGCGACGAAAAAAAATCCAAGAAGAAATAGCCGGCGGCGAACAAAATCAAATTCGGCACCAGCCATTCGATCCAGTTCTCGACGATGAAGTTGTAGCTAGCACCGATCAGCTCCAATCCCGAGACCCGCCCCTGGTAGATCATTTCTGGGACGGCATTGAGCAGGACGAATAAACCGAGCCGCAGCAACAGATAAACCAACCAGCCGTTGGGCACGCCGCCGAGCAGATTGGCTGCCGCCCACATGGGCAGCCAGAGGATGAAGAAGAAGGTGATCAAATCGCCCAAGTAGACCAGAAAGCCGTTAAGAAAATCGTTGATGTCGGTCTTGCCGCTCTCGACCATGTTTTTAACCAGATAAAGCCCCGAACTGGCGCAGGCGGAACTGACCAACGAATAGACCAAGCCGCCAACGATCCCGAGCGGCCCAGCGACGACTCCGGCTAGAGTCAAGATGATGCCGTAGGCCACCGGCGCGAGACTCACCACCCAGTTCTTGCGCACGCAGTCCCAAGACTTGCTGAGTGCCATAGTGTAGAGCCAGAGCGTCACTTGAAGAGTTTTCATAGCGACCAGTTATAGCAGAAAAATCTCGCTGATTCAGAGCTACGGGCGATTTGGTGATTGATCGGCCGGCGCGTCGATAACCGGCTCGCGACTGCGCAATAGCGGTGCTGTGCATGGACCCAACCCCGATCGCTGGAGAGGATAGATGAAGTCAATCCATCCAAGGCTTTGCTCAGATAATTCATGTGATAGGTGAAGATGGGGAGCTAGCGCCGCCGCTACCTCAAGCGGAGCGTTTCATCGACTTGCAATACTTGAAAGCAGCAGGGTTACAATAGCGGCATAGCAGAATAGCAGGTATAAATCTGCACGTCGTTTTCCTCGATGCGTTTGCCGTGGGTAATCAGCTTGACGATACTGCAAACGTTGCGGCTGATATCGCCCAGATTGGTTACCGGGAAGCCATCGTCGAGATAGCGGCCAATAAACTTGGCCGCCCCGAGTTCGACGATTTGTAAATAATCGTTGTTGGCGTCGAAATATTGCTTGACGTCGGGTGCCGGATTATCCAAGTCTTCCTGAATCGCCCTGGTGATCTTGATTCCGACAAACAGGCGCTTGGCTGCTTCATCCATCGACAAATTCTCCTTACTGGTGAGTCTTTATTCGCTAATGATAATTTAACTTCACACCGAGTAAAAGCCTTAATTGTGGCCCGGCACTTTAGCCAAACCGTGACCGGCTGAGGTCGCGCGCTAGGCAAAGACCAAGCTTGCCATTTTGATCGCGAATCAACCCGGCGCCGTGGCGCGACGTCGGCAGGTTTTCCGGCCCGATCTTAAGATCGTTGACATGCAGATGGCCGTGGAAAGTATCAACTTCAAGCATTGCTTTAGCTTCGCGATGAACGCCTTTGGGATCGCGCCCTTCGGCCACATCGGCCATCGCCTTATGCCAGATCCGCCTGAGCATGATCACGCCGCGATCCGACGATGCCAGATGCTCCAGGCGGCGCTCAGGAATCTCGCCCTGGGACTCCTGCAATACCAGATCTTCTAGCGCCGGGATACCTTCCCAGCCTTTGTAGCGGCGCTTGTCGTAGGGCTTCTCTTCGGCCGTGCCTTTTAAATTTTTCGGCAAGCCGAACAGCCAGCCGCCGGTAAAATTGCCCTGGCGCGTCAAGCTGTAGCGAATCAGTTCGAAATGGCTGTCGTCGATGATGCGAATCATGCCGCCGCCTTCTTGCCGTTCATCGGTGAAATCGGGCGGAAAACCCGAGCGGATGCCGGAAAAGCGCCAGTGCACCGGCAGCACCAGGCTCCAAGTGTTGACGAACTTCACCTGAGGATCGCCGGTGTCGAGCACCGAGACGGTCTTCATGCCGAAGTCGGTTTCGACATGTTCGAGCGGCAACGGCGACCAATTTTTGATGCTGTAATCGTTGTAGGGTTTCAGCTCATCGGGAATATCGCGCACCACCAGGCCGTGCAGGATCGTCGCATGGCCCATATCGGCGAAATTCTCCATCCAGTTGAGATAATTGTAGTTGCGAATATCGCCGTCGGCGAGTTTGACGACCCCGTCGTCGCGCGCCAGCACGTCGATCTTAGGCAACGGCGGCGGATTTTCTTTCTCCGGCCCCATGTAGGTCCAGATCACGCCGCCCCACTCTTGGACCGGATACCACAGATGGCGAATGTTATCCTTTACTTTACTATCGCAAGGCTCCAGCGGCGTGTCGATGCAACGTCCCATAACGTCGTACTTCCAGCCATGGTAGGAGCACATCAAACCATCCTCGCGCACCTGGCCATATTCCAGCGAAGCCAAACGATGGGGGCAGCGAATACCTAACAGACCGGGCCGCCCCTTGCCATCGCGGAAGACCACCAGATCCTCACTCAACATCCGCACCGCGATCGGGATGTCTTGCAGGTTGGCCGACAAACAGACCGGGTGCCAGTAGCGCCGCAGCATCGCGCCGCCCTTGGTGCCAGGGCCGGTGCGCGGCAAGTCGTCGAGCAATTGCTGGTAGGAACTCTGCGCCATATTGCCGCGGTCAATCTTGCTATCCGTCATTATCGCCCCTCCGCCATGCTGAAATCTTGCTTTTCATTCTAAAGAATATTTATAAACGCAGACGAATTGCTGTCAACAATTGGCTGAGTGTATTAAGTTCGGCAGCACAGACTCAAACCAACGCCACCATGAGGAAGGACGACCATGACCATCGCAATAACCACTTTAGCGAGGGCAGTGCTGCTCTTTGTCCTGCCGCTCGCCAGCGCCCAGGCCGGACCCACCGCCGATGGCGCGCTCAAGAAGGGCTTCATTCAGTGCGGCGTCAACACCGGCCTCGCTGGCTTCGCCCAGCCCGATAGCAATGGCGAATGGCGCGGCATCGACGTAGACTTATGCCGCGCCGTGGCCGCGGCGCTATTCGGCGACGCCAAAAAGAACCGCTTCACGCCGCTCACCGCCCAGCAGCGCTTCACCGCCTTGCAGTCGGGCGAGGTCGATATTCTCTCGCGCAACACCACCTGGACCTTCGCGCGCGACGCCGGCCTCGGCCTCAACTTCGTCGGGGTCAATTTCTACGACGGCCAAGGCTTCATGGTGACGAAAAAACGCAACGTCAAAAGCGCCAAGCAATTGAACGGTGCCGCCATCTGCGTGCAGCCCGGCACCACCACCGAACTTAATATGGCCGACTACTTCCGCGCCAATAAGATGAAGTTCAAACCGGTAGTCATCGAAAAGCTCGAAGAGGTGTTGAACGCCTATTTCACTGGCCGTTGCGATGTCTTTACCACCGACGTCTCCGGATTAGTCGCCGTGCGCGCGGCGCGGGCGACTAATCCGGCCGATCATGTGATCTTGCCGGAGGTGATCTCCAAGGAACCCTTCGGTCCGGTGGTGCGCCATGGCGACGACCATTGGCATGACCTCGTCAGGTGGACACTGTTCGCCATGATCGAAGCCGAAGAGCTCGGCCTGACATCGAAAAACATCGACCAGCAAGGCCAAAACGCCAACCCGGTGGTGCAGCGATTCGTCGGCGCCACCGGCGACTTCGGCAAAATGCTCAACGTCGACAACCGCTGGGCTTACAACATCGTCAAACAAGTCGGTAACTACGGCGAAAGCTTCGAGCGCCATCTGACCCCGCTGGGTCTCGACCGCGGCATCAACAAGCTATGGAACAAAGGCGGCATCATGTACGCGCCGCCATTGCGCTAAGCCCGGCTGATAGACACTGCGAAAGCGGCAATTCCCGATGGCCCGGCAACTCGACACCCGCCAGCGCGCCGCGCTCTATCAAATCCTGTTGGTGGCCGCCATCTGCCTTGTCGGCTGGTATTTCATTCGCAATGCGGTGGACAACCTGCTGGCACGCCGTATCGCCAGTGGCTTTGGCTTTCTCTTTCGCGAGGCCGGCTTTGAGATCGGCGAGAGTACTCTGGTCTCCTTCAGCGCCGCCGATAGTTACTTGAAGGCGCTCGCCGTCGGACTGCTCAACACTTTCCGGGTGGCGCTGCTCGCCGTGGTTTTTTCGACTTTCATCGGCGTTGCCGTCGGATTAGCGCGTCTGTCGCCCAACTGGCTGTTGGCCAAGCTCGCGTCCGGATATGTCGAACTGCTGCGCAATATTCCCCTGGTCGTGCAGCTATTTTTTTGGTACGCCGTGATCACCGAAAGCTTGCCGGCGCCGGCCCAGGCGCTGCATCCGCTGCCGGGCTTCTTTCTCAGCAACCGCGGCCTGGCGGTGCCATCGATCGCCAGCCTGCTACCGTTCGAAGTGGAGTATCCCAGCCTCTCGGGATTCAACTTTTCCGGCGGCGTGGTGCTGTCGCCGGAATTCGCCGCGCTGCTGCTTGGCCTGACGCTCTACACCGCGGCGTTTATCGGCGAAATCGTCCGCGCCGGCATCCTCGCCGTCGACCGCGGCCAGTACGAGGCAGCGCAGTCCCAGGGATTGAGCCAAACCCAGCTCATGCGTCTGATCATCCTGCCCCAAGCACTGCGCGTGGTCGTGCCGCCGGTCACCAGCCAATACTTGAACTGCACCAAGAATAGTTCCTTGGCGGTCGCCATCGGCTATCCCGATCTGGTGTCCATCGCCAACACGACCATCAACCAAACCGGCCAGGCCATCGAAGGCATCGCCGTGATCATGCTCGTCTATCTAACCATCAGCCTGGCAATATCCGCGGCCATGAATGTTTACAACCAACGCATCGCCCTGCGCGGAGCTCGAACATGAACCGCGGCGCAGGATGCCGCGCCGCCATTTGGCACTGGACACGGACGCGATTGTTTGGCAGTTGGCCGTCTTCGATCGCTTCCCTGGTGATTATTTATTTGGCCGTAAAGTTGCTGCCAGCGCTGATCGATTGGGCATTGATCCGCGCCCTGTGGTCGCCGCATAACGCCGCCGCCTGCCGCGATGCCGCCATCGGCGGCGCCTGCTGGGCCTTCGTCGCCGAAAAGTACCGATTTATTTTATTTGGCACTTTTCCTGCTGACGAGCACTGGCGCCCGGCACTGGTGATCGCATTCCTGCTCGCGCTCTACGGCGTGAGCGCGTTTCAGCTGGTGCGCCGGCTGAATCTTTTCTGGCTTTGGCTGGCTGGGCTAGTTGGCATCGGCCTACTCATGTGGGGCGGTGTTTTCGGCCTCACCTACGTCGAAAACGAGCGCTGGGGCGGACTCACGCTGACTCTCCTGCTCAGCACCTTCGGTATCGCCCTGGCGTTTCCCCTGTCGATTCTCTTGGCCCTTGGGCGGCGTTCGGAGCTGCCGCTGGTGCGCTGGTTTTCGATTGGCTATATCGAATTGATTCGCGGCGTGCCGCTGATCTCGGTGCTGTTCATGGCCTCGGTCATGCTGCCGCTGTTCTTGCCGCAGGGAGTATCCATCGACAAGCTCCTGCGCGCCCAGCTGGCGATGATCCTGTTCGCCGCGGCCTATCTGGCGGAAGTGATCCGCGGCGGATTACAGGCGATCCCACCGCAGCAGGAGGAAGCCGCTCTTGCGCTCGGCCTTGGCTACTGGCAGCGCGTCCGTTACGTCACCCTGCCCCAGGCCTTGCGCGTCGCCATACCGCCGTTGGTCAATACCTTCATCGGTTTTTTCAAAGACACATCACTGGTCGTCATCATCGGCCTGTTCGACTTTCTCACCACGATCAAAGTCTCTCTGAGCGAACCGGCCTGGAGCGGTTTCGGCATCGAGGCGTACTTGTTCGCCGCCCTGGGATATTTCGCTTTCTGTTATCCCATGTCCCGCTATAGCCAAGCGCTGGAGCGCCAAACCGCCCATGGCACCGGCTTGCGCGCGCTGCGGGAAAATTAACCGCGCCAGTTTGAGCCAAGCGAAACCGTCATGCTAAAATCATTTTCGTCTGGACGTCAGCGAAGATGAGAAAACTCTTAGTCTGCCAACATGTGCCCCACGAGATCTTGGGCACCCTCAATCCCATGCTCAAGCGCGCCGGCTTTCGGATTCGCTATGTCAATTTTGGCCGCCATCCCGATGCGCAACCGAGCTTGGACGGATACGACGGCCTGATTGTACTGGGAGGCCCTATGTCCGCCTATGACGACCAGCGGCTTCCCCACCTGGCGGTTGAAATGAAGCTGATCGAGAGCGCCATGGAGCGCAACCTGCCAGTGTTGGGCATCTGCTTGGGTGGCCAGCTGGTCGCCCGCACCCTGGGCGCGCGCGTCTACGCCAACCATGTCAAGGAAATCGGCTGGTACGATGTCGCGCCGTCGCCGCATGCCGATGACGACCCGCTGTTCGACGAGTTCGAAGAACGGGAAACGCTCTTTCAATGGCACGGCGACACCTTCGACATCCCCAACGGAGCAATCCATCTGGCGTCGTCGCGCCACTGTCTGAATCAAGCGTTTCGTTACGGCGACAACGTGTACGCCTTCCAATTCCATCTCGAAGTCGACGAACCGATGATCCTGCGTTGGCTAAAGGTGCCGGAGAACCGTCACGAGATCGCCCGCCTGCATGGCGACATCGACCCGGATCGAATCCACACCGAGACCGCCCGTCATATCGCCCGGCTCCATGAGCTGAGCGATCGGGTGTTCGGCGAGTTCATCGAGATCTTCGGTCTCGACAAGAGCCGCCGCCGGCTGATCTCAAGATAGCTGCCGTTGCGCGGCAGCACAGCAACGGGGCAACTTAACTGAACGACGTGAGTGAAGAGATGACAGGATTGGACAATTGGCAGAGTAACGAATTGACTGGACGTGAGACTCCAGGGGATACTATTTTAACTGGCAAAATTTGCCCAGACCCATTCGCCTCATGGCTCCGGTCGGTGCCTGCTAACTGCCAACAGGTTTTTTCTTTTCTTCCCGAGCGCCAGCACGGCGAACAACGAACCGAGCGACATGGCAGCGGCAATCAACGACCTTCTGAACATGTCATACATCATGGCAGTGTTTCTCCTGGCAAGTTCCTGAGCAACAGTAATGCCAGAGCTTACTGCTTGAAATAATCGCGGCTTTTTTGATCGCAGTGCCAGACGAAACCTTGTCAGGCACGGCGCGCTTGTCAGGATTGACCGCGCCCTGCCGACCTGCGAATGATTGCAATGAACCCCAACACCGGTGGAAAATAACCCAGGAGATTTTTGCATGACCCGCAAGTGGCCCAACCTAATCGCCGTGCTGATACTGAAGCTGTTGCTAGTGGATACCGGGGCAGCCGCCGAACCCAAGCCGGCCAGCGGCCAGGAATGGGACGCCTTGGTGAAGAAAGCCGAGGAAGAAGGCGAAGTCGCCATCTATGCCACTGACTCTATCGGCAACGCTCAGTCGATCTGGGCGGCATTTCAAAAGCGTTATCCCAAGATCAAGCTGATCGGCACCTCGGTGGGCCGGGGCAGCGATCTGTTCCCCAAGCTCTTTAGCGAACGGCGCGCCGGTAAGTATCTCGCCGATGTCTTTCTCGCCGGACCCACCGCGGTCCATCTCAACCTCTACCCAGCCAAAGTCCTCGACCCGATGCCGCCGGCGTTGGTCCATCCAAATGTCACCGATCTGTCTAAATGGTGGCAAGGCAAACATCACTACGTCGACCCCGAGGGGCAGTACAACTTCATGTACGAAAGCGCTCTCTACGGTCCGCCGCTGTCGTTCAACACCAGTATCGTCAATGAAAAAGAAATAAAGTCGGCTTGGGATCTCGTCCAGCCGCAATGGAAGGGTAAATTGGCCGTCTTGCAATTAAACGCGACTCAGGGTTCCACCGCGTTGGCCTTCGTCTATCATCATCCCCAGTTGGGGCCCAAGTTCATTGAGCGCGTCTACCGCGACATGGAGCCGACCTTCTTCCGCGATTTGCGCCAGGGCACTGACTGGCTGTCCCAAGGAAAGTTCCCTATCTGTTTTCTCTGCCGGCGCATCGACCGGGCGCAGATGCAGGGACTGCCGGTCGCCGAACTCGATCCCTACGCCATCACCGAGCGGCCCGGCATCGGCTCTGGATCGGGGGCCATTGTCTTGATGAATCGCCACCCCCACCCCAACGCTGCAAAAGTTTTTCTCAATTGGTTTTTGTCGCTGGAAGGCCAGATCGCCTTTCGCCAAGCCAACACCGACGAATTGCGGGTTGGCTCCATGCGCGAGGATCTACCGCAGGAAATTCTGCCGCCGCTGGCGCGCCGACGCAAAGATAAGGAATACTTATTTATCAACCGGCCTGAATGGATGGATTTCAAACCGATCCAAGCACTGCTCGATCAGCTGAAGAAGGGCAAATAACCAAAGACTATGGTCCAGGGCGGATCGCCCGTCACTGAGATTAAGCGGATGGGTTCGAAAATCCTAGCGGTTACCTTAGCGGACGCGAAAGTCACGAATCGGTCGTTTGGTTCTTTTGGTCTTGCCGAGCATGCGTAAAATTATGACCGCTGCCAGCGGCACCAGCACCACCACCAAGGTTAGTAAGATCAGGTCGGTCAACATGTCGTGCTACTCCTCAGGGTCGGTTTAACAGCAACCCACAGGCCACTCCGCAGCGCTTATTTTTCAAATAGTTAGCTTGAGGGAGCGATAACACTGACACTGTCAACGGGGGGCAAAAGTGACAAGAATGACAATCGAACGACGATCGTTCAGTTGCAGTACGCTATGGCGACGGCTGGTGACGCGCGCCACAGCGCGAAATGCCGGATGAACCTCAATGGCGGCAACGGCAACGCCCTATCTGGAGCAATTTACTCTTCTCGCCCCGGCTGCACCGTCGATCGCCGCCCTTTTTTTTCCGATTGATGGTGTTTGTCGTCGAGCATGCGCATTTTGGCGCGCCGCGAGCGCTTGCGCTTCTGCCGGCGGATCTTCTCGATGCGCTGCATCTCCGCGCTCGCCGCACCGCGCTTTTGGGTGTCGATCTTATCGAGCAAGAGCCGGCGCGCTAAAAAGCGATTGAGCGCCTGGGAGCGTTCCTGTTGGCATTTGACGCGAATACCGGTGGGGCGGTGATGGAGCACGACGCAGGATGCAACCTTATTGACGTTCTGGCCACCGGCGCCGGAAGAACGCACGAACTGCTCGTCGATATCGGACTCGCGCACGCCGAGCGCGAGCATGCGCTCGCTGAGCTGTTTTTCTTTATCGGCCGAAACTAACGTCGCCATGGCGGCACATCCAGAGTGGCAAATCCTAGAGCCCGTAAAGCGCTTTGGGATTATCGAACAGAATCTTTCGTTTCACCTCCGGGCTCAGCTCCGCCATCGCCTTGAATCTCGCGATGGCGTTGAGTTCGCTGGAAGTGTCACCATGGCCGTAATCTGTGCCGATGACCAGATTGCCCTCGCCGGCGTAGGAAAGAATATAGAGAAAATCGTCATCGCTTTGGGTCGAAACGTAGATATTGTATTCGCACAGACAATCGCGCGAGATCGGCCGCTCACTGCCCAGCGAGCGGCGCATCGCCTCGTGAATCACCCAGGGCACCCATTGGCTCGACACCTCGATGAAGCCCCAGCGCAGCTTGGGAAATACTTGCGGAATTTCGCTCATGATCAGCGCGTAACATGACGTCACCGTCGGCACGCGGAAGGTCGAAAAGCCGCCGCCGGCTTCGTTGGTCATGAGCTTGAAGAGTTCCGGACTACCGTTGCCCAGATGCACCGTGACCGGGATATCGAGACGTTCCGCCTCTTCGTAGATCGGGTAATAAAACCGATCGGTCATCATGCGGTCGCGTTCGAAGGGGCGCATGCACACACCGACAGCGCCATGTTCTTTGGCGAAGCGAATCTGCGGAACCGCTTCCTTGGGCGACAACGCCGGCACCACGCAGGTCCAGCGCAAGCGGTCTTCGGCCGAGCCGCCAGACATCGGCCAACCAACGATTCCACGCCCAGCTGAGCGCGATCTCGGCATCGGCGCGGGCAGTGAGCGGCGTGATCCACAGCGAGTTGAACAGCACCTGGATGTCGATGCCGAGCTCGTCCATGTGCTTGAGCCGCTGCTGCACGTTGGACAGCTCGCGCGCTGCCACCGGCGTTGCGACTTCCCGGCCAAACCGTTGCAGATGCGCTGCCGACTCCTGCTCATCGGGCGAGGGAAACTTGTGGCCGAGATTTTCGCCGTCGAGCACCCAGAATTGCCGCTTGGGATTTTCCGGCGACGGCATCAAGGTCGGGCGAAATTTCTTTTCACCGCCTTCGAGGTAGTCCCAGACCCGTTCGCTCTCCACCACATGGGCATCGGCGTCGATCACGGCGGTTTTGTAGTTCATCTGGCCAACTCCTTCTGCTTGTGAATAATTACCTGACTGGGACTAAGCTGTCCACAACTAACCCGGCGGCAAAAATTGGCCAGCAGGTCGTAATCCCGCCGCGCACCGGATATAAGAGTTCCTAGCTCATCGCGCGTCTCCCACGCCCAAGATTCGCCAGCGCCGATCGATCCGACACCATGAACGAGTTTACCCACCTTCGACAACGGATGAGCGGTATTCTGACTGCCTTGGCGGTGGGCGTCCCGGCCGGCTTTCTCTTCGCCTGGCTGCACACGCCGATACCCTGGATGTTGGGACCGATGATCGCGGTGGCGAGCCTGAATCTGATGGGCGTGACCATGCACTCGCCGCCCTATGCCCGCCAGTTGGGTCAGGTCATCTTGGGCTCGGCGGTATCGTTGTACTTCACGCCGCCGGTGGTGGCCAGCCTCGCTGCCAATCTCCCAGCGGTATTGGCCGCCACCGTCGCGGTATTTATCGTCGGCATCTTCGGCGCGCTGACCTTGAGCAAAGCCTCCGGCGTCGACTGGAAGTCGACCTTCTTCGCCTCGATCCCCGGCGGCGCCATGGCCATGGCGGTGCTCGCCGACCGCTATGGCGCGCAGATGTCGCCAGTGGCGGTGGCGCACAGTCTGCGCGTCTCGGTGGTCGTCATCGTCGTTCCGTTTGTCCTAACCTACAGCGGCATTCCGCTGGAAGCCGCCGCCTATAAGCCGGACATACCGTTGTTCCCAGCGATCTTGGCGGTCTGGTTGTTGATCAGTGGCGTCTTCGGCGAGATTTCCGAAAGATTTCATTTTCACAATGGCTGCCTGTTGGTGCCGATATTTTTCGGCGCGGCGTTGACCATGGGCGGCGTTGAATTATCCTCCGTGCCGCACACGCTCACCGACTTCGCCCAGCTGATGTTTGGCTTGGTCCTCGGCGCGCGCTACGAACGGGCCTTTTTCGCGCGCCACAGACTGTTCATTCCCTTCGCCCTGCTCAATTCACTCTTCATCCTGGTCGCCTCGGCGATCGCCGGCGCCGCCCTCGCCTGGGCCTTCGACCTGCCGATCGCGACCATGATCATCGCCACTTCGCCCGGCGGCCTGGCCGAGATGACGATTACCGCCCAGGCGCTGCATATCAGCGTGCCGCTGGTGGTGGCGTTTCACCTATTTCGCGTGGTGGTCGTCAACATGGGCACGCAACATATCTTCGTTGCGGTGTCGCGCCTAGTGAGCCGCCTGCCCACCGACGGCGAACCCGCACCAAACCGCGACCGGTGAATTCGTCACCGAGCTCCGCCCAAGATTCTTTTTCAAGTGAACTATGGAGAGTACAATAACAGCAAGGAACAACCACTTACACGTAACCTGAAATAAGCCAACGGTCGAACTGGAGAGTTCCCAGCCAATAATATCCCTACAACATCGGTGAGGGGAACGTCCGACAGTAAGAAGTAGGACAACGATCATATCTAGTTCTAGAGTCTTGTCGCTGCTCATAAGTTCATCGTCTGCTTGCCACTCTTTAAGGCACCTCAAACGACAATAAAGAATTGATAGGTAGATTGTTGCGACCCCGTGAAGAGTCGCGTGAATTCTTCAACATAGTTGGTGTCGCAGTTGCGTGGCTAAGTCTGACATACTCTAATGACTAAGCCTCAAATTACCGAGAACGACGCCGTAAGAATAGCCAGCGCGCAGATGACGCGGTCCGGGACAACCGCTCGGATTTGATGCTCGTCAGTTCCAAGGTCCGCTATGGACTGAGTCGACCACTGGATTTACGCTTTTCCCCGACCGGGGGGTTCGATCAGACCACGGGAGATCGGGGAAAGCTCGAGCGCCGGTCCGATAACCTGGTACAAGTGACGCGCTGCCCGTGCTGAGTTTCTGTAGCCATTTGCTCCTATCCGGGATACGCCGTTAGTCGCACAAATCCTTTTTCGCTTGAATTGCCGTAGTAGATCATCGTGAAAGTTTCTTGATGGGCAAGCGGTAAAAGAAACTGCCGCCACTATGGAGCCAAACTCATGGGTTCATCAGGTGCGGAAAATCATCAACGCATCGGCTGCGTCTGATATTGACTGATTGCTTGAAGGGTTTTGCCTTCTGTATCGGCACTAAGATTTGAACTTGCCGCTGCTGTCTCGTCTGCTCCACGCCAATTTTCGTTGGCACTGAAACGCAAACCCGCATCACAGAAATCGAGATTTCAGATATATGTCAGGCGGATCGGGCGGCGCATCGAAATAAAATTTTTTCTTTGGCGCCGTTCCGTTAGGATACAGAATTTTTCCCACGCGATCGTGGCATATTCATTGCTACGATCAATGCTTCGAAAAGCATGACAAATATTTCCCGGATACCATCGTGGCCATTCTCAAATTTGACGCACTGACTTCAGCGCAAACCTCCAGGTCGGATGATTGCACAGGTATACACACTGCATTGCGTTGCATGCTGCGCCTGCTGGCAACATTTATCTGCATAATACCGACCCTCGCTCAAGCGAACGGCCGGTTCCAATTTGACGATGTCGCGGCCCTGGCAAAAAAAAGTGCCGCCGAAACATTTCGTCCGCCGCAACTTATTCCAGATTTTTTGCGATCGCTGTCCTACGATGATTATCGCGACATTCGCTTCGACACCAAGCGGTCATGGTGGCGTGATGGCGGCAACTTTCAAGTTCAGTTCATTCATCCCGGCCTGTTTTACGGTCACGCGGTGAAAATGAACACCGTCGAAGGCGGGGTGGTGCGGCCGGCAAGCTTTTCGCCTGAACAATTTACTTACGGGAGAAATAAGTTCGCCGACAAAATCCCCGCCGATCTAGGCTTTGCCGGTTTCCGTATCGCCTATCCGTTTTATCCGAAGAACGAATTTAATCATGTGGTCGTATTCGCCGGTGCAAGTTACTTCAGAGCGGTGGCAAAAGGCCAAGTGTTCGGCTTGTCCGCGCGCGGCTTGGCGATCGATACCGGCTTGCCGACTGGAGAGGAGTTTCCATATTTCAAGGAGTTCTGGTTGGAGCGGCCGGCGCGCGACGCGCGCCAAACGACACTGTACGCGTTGCTCGATAGCGCCAGCGTCACGGGCGCTTACTCGTTTGTGATCCAACCGGGAGAGCAGACCGTTGTGAATGTGCGCGCACGGTTGTTTCTACGCAAACCGGTGAAGGAGCTCGGCATCGCGCCGCTCACGAGTATGTTTCTTTACGGCGAGGATAAACCTCGGCCGGCAGATGACTGGCGGCCGGAAGTGCACGATTCAGACGGGTTGCTGGTGCATTCCAGCGCCGGGGAGTGGCTCTGGCGCCCATTGGGCAATCCAGAAAAACTTCGAGTCAGCTATTTCGAATTCGACAACCCGCGCGGCTTCGGCCTGCTGCAGCGCGATCGGCGCTTGCATAATTATGAAGACTTGGAAACCCGGCAAGAATTACGCCCTAACGCATGGATCACGCCCGTCGGCAATTGGGGCAAAGGACAGGTGAAGTTGGTCGAGATTCCGAGCCGCAAAGAGGCCAACGATAATATAGTCGCCTATTGGCTGCCACGCACGACACCGCCGGTCGGACAAGCCTTCGACTTCGCTTATCGGATCGACTTTCACAGCGCCGATCCGGTTGACGTTAATGCGGGCCGGGTGACCGCCATGCGCATCGGCGTCGGCGACAAAGAAGAATGGAAGAGATTCGTTATCGATTTTGAAGGACAAAAACTTCGCTCTCTGGGCAATGCTACTCCCGTCAAAGCAATTATCGACGTGGGAAGCGACGGCCAACTCGTGCAACAAAGCGTATCGCGAAACCCAGTGAACGGCGGCTGGCGCGTGAGTTTCCAGGTTAAGCCACCAAAGGGAAAGCCGTTGGAGCTGCGCGCTTTTCTGCAGCACGGTAATCGCGCGCTCAGCGAAACTTGGAGCTACCAACTCGAGTCATGAGTGAATCTAATTATCAACCAGCGCCATCGTCACAAAGCGCCGTCCGCGGGCGGGCGTGACTTCGATCCCGCTGCTCAACTTGACCGGCCCAGGGTGCGGCGCCGCGCCGCGCAGAAGCATCGCGCCAGTCAATTGTGCTGCCAATTCAATAACCATTGGCGGGACTGTCCGAGCCGGTTCGCCACGCCAGAGATCCGACGCATTTCCATGGTGCCGACCAAGATCGAAGTCGGGCTATGGCGCCGTCTCATGGCTAAATTGGCGAACAGGACAGAACCCAATCAAAAACACTCTCGGCTGCCAAGCCAGTCGACGGTGACGTATCGAAGAGTGCGGAAATTCAGATCGGCTGGCGGCGCGCGGCAAAGCACCGGCGCAACGCATTAGCACTCGTCGTGCTCGCGCAGACCGTGCTTGCAAGTTGGTCCCTGGCGCGATCATTTTCCAGCCCGGAGTTGAGCGCTTTACAGATCGCCATCATCGTCAACTTTTCTATTCTGTTTTGCTGGATTTCTTTTTCCTTCTGGAGCAACGTTGCCGGTTTCTGGACGCTCTGGCGTGCCGGTCCCGTTTGCCCGGTGGCTGAAGCGGCCAAACGCTGTGCCGATCAGCCCTTGCGGTCGCATAACGCACTGCTAATGCCGATTTGCAATGAAGATGTCAGCCGCTGCCTCGCGGCGATCGAAGCGATATATTTATCGCTTGCCCAGACCGGCGAGCTGGATCATTTCGAGTTTTTTCTGTTGAGCGATTCCAGCGACGCGGAGCGGCAAGTCGAGGAAGAAATCGCCTGGGCCAAGACCTGTCGCAACGTCGATGGATTCACCCGAATATTTTATCGCCACCGGCGCAACAACGTTAAGCGCAAGAGTGGCAACATAGCCGATTTCCTACGGCGCTGGGGAGTGAATTATGACCATATGGTTGTATTGGACGCCGATAGCGTGATGTCCGGCGAAAACCTCGTGCAGCTGGCGCGCTTGATGGAGCGTTATCCAAAAGTTGGCGTTATCCAAACGGTACCGACCATCGTCAACGGCCAGTCGTTGTTCGCGCGCGCGCAACAGTTCGCCAGTCGTTGCTATGGCTCTTTGTTCAGCGCCAGTCTGCATTTCTGGCAACTTGGCGAGAGTTATTATTGGGGCCACAACGCGATTATTCGGGTCGCGCCGTTCGTGAAACATTGCGGATTGGCGCGACTGTTCGGCAAACCGCCGTTGGGCGGAGAAATCCTGAGCCATGATTTTGTCGAGGCCGCCTTAATCGGTCGCGCCGGTTGGGAAGTGTGGCTTGCTCGTGGTTTGACCGGCAGTTATGAAGAATCACCGCCGAGCCTATTGGACGAGCTCAAGCGCGACCGGCGCTGGTGCCAGGGAAACTTGCAGCATCTGCGGCTCTGGTTCGGTAACGGCATCAAAGCCGGCCATCGCGCGATTCTCATCATGGGCGTCATGGCCTATGCATCGGCGCTGTTGTGGCTGAGTTTCTTGTTTCTCAACACCGTCGAATTGATCGTGCAGTCGGTCACTACGCCGGTCTATTTTTCACCGCATCCGAGGCTGTTTCCAATTTGGCCTGAGTGGCATCCAGAATGGGCGCTCGCTTTGGTCGGCACCACCGCGCTATTGTTGTTGTTGCCCAAGCTCCTGAGTTTTTTATTGATTCTAAAAAACCGTGAAACGCGGCTCTACGGCGGTTTGGTTTCTCTCTGCGCGAGTATCGCTGCGGAAATCTTGCTGTCGACCCTAATGGCGCCGATCCGCATGTGGTTTCACAGTAAATTTGTCTTGCTGACGTTACTGGGCCGGCCGATCCGTTGGACAACGCAATGCCGCACGGAAAGTGCCACCGATTGGCGCGCAGCGATTAACGCCCACGGATTTTCGGCATTCTTAGCCGGCGCTTGGGTTGTGGTGATGTCCTGGATCAATCCCGCGGTGCTCTTGTGGATGCTGCCGATTTGCCTGGCGCTCGCCTTGTCGGTGCCGCTTTCTGTGTATTTAAGCCGGCCAGGCCTTGGCCAGGCCGCCAAGCGATGGCATCTGTTTCAAATTCCCGAAGAGAGTTGTCCGCCGCCAGTAGTTGCCGCAACCCAAGCAAGCTTTGAGCGGCGCCGCGGCCAAGACTTTCCCGGCGGCGGCTTCCTATACACCGTGATGGATTCCTGGGCGAACCGGCTTCATGTGAAACTACTGCGCGGGCGAACGCCGAAACCGTCCCGACCTAAAGAACGAAACAGAGACCTTTGCGAGCTCGCGCGTAAAAAGGGTCTGGCGGCGTTGTCTCACTCAGAAAAGGCGCACTTACTCAAAGATGCCGAGAGCATGTCGGCGCTCCACGACGAAATATGCCACGACCGCGAAGCCCATGTCGCTTCTAACCGGCATACGGACGGCACAGCGACGCCGGTTGGCTACAAGAATCCGGGCCACCACAAACGTCATCATAGCGAATCTTTATCAACGGTTAATTAGAGGCTTCAGGCCGAGAGGGCGCCGATGGCGTCTCAAATTACCCGCGATTGGCGATATTTGAATCTTCGTGATCCGCTCGCCGCAACTCGCTGCGATTGTTTCGCTGCCCATCGGCTACAACTGCTTGCGTCACTCACTCTACAACTAACTTGGCAACGATCTCATACATCGCGCGAATCGCCGCAGTCAGACGTTCCACCGGCATGCGTTCGTCGACGCCGTGGACCAAGCCTTCACTGCTCGGCGTGCTGCGCTGGGGTAGGAAACCTAGACAGGGAATTCCTTTGGCGCGAAAAAAGTGGCAATCGGTAAAGCCGCTGCCGACCGAAAACAACACGGCTGCGCCGGGATCGTGGGCTTTCGCGTACTCGGTGATCACTTTCATCGCTTCTGGATTGGTCGGTGAAGTCGCCGCCGTGCGCGAGAGCAAAATTTCGATCTTGACCGAATCGTCGGCGAGCACGCGGCGCAGTTCGTTGATAAACGCCTCGGGCTGTTCGCCGGGCAGCAAGCGCACGTCGACTTCGGCCGAAGCTTCGGCGGGGATCACGTTGATTTTGTCGGAGCCTTTGATGCCGGTGATGGAAATCGTATTGCGCACCCGGGCATTGTTGCTGCGGTCTTTGAGAAACTCAGCGGCGAACGTCGGTTCTTGCAGCGCCTTGCGCAGGTCCAAGTAATGCTCGCGCCGGTTGGCCGGCGCCGTCGCCGCGCTATCGGCGTAGAACTTCTGCACCTCAGGGGTCACTTTGACCGGGCTCTGATAGCTCGCCAAGCGGTTGAGCGCAGCGATCAATTTGAGCACCGCTTGATTATCTCCCGGCGAAGCCGCATGACCCGGCGTCCCTGGCGCCGTCAACTTCAACCAGAGCGGCACTTTTTCCGCGACGCCGACGCTATACAAACGCGCGCGGCCATCATCGCCAACGCGGATGCCGCCGCCTTCGTTAAACACCACGCTGACGTCTTTAAACAGCTCTGGATGCTTGTCGAGCAAAAAACCTGCGCCGAGCACGCCGCCGGCTTCTTCGTCGGCCGTGCCGAGAAGAATTAAATCGCCTTTGAGCTGGATGTTCTGGCGTTTGAGCGCGAGCAGCGTCATCAATGCCATTACGCCGCCGCCTTTGTTATCGAGCGCACCCCGGCCCCAAATCACGCCGTCTTTTATCGCACCGCTGAATGGCGGCTCGCGCCATAGTTCGGCTTGTGCCGGCACGACGTCCATGTGATGCATCAGCAGGATCGCTTTCTTGGCGCCGTTGCCTTTGAGCCGAGCATATAGGTTCGCCCGGCCCGGCGCCGACTCGATGACGCGCGCTTCGATGCCTTCCTTGTCCAAGATCGCTTTGAGAAACGCCGCCGCTTTCAACTCGTTGCCGGGCGGATTGGTCGTGTCGATCTGAACGTAGCGGCTTAGCATCGCAGACCGCTTCGTCTTCGAGCGCCTTCCAGTCGAGTTTGGCATCGGCGCCGAAGCTGACGGCTGCACTCGGTGATAAAGGCACCGCCAACAGATCACAACCAGCTATGACAGAACTTTTTCATCCACCCCTCCGTGCACATTAGTTTGAAAGAAACTCCTTCGACGAGCTGCGAAAATCTCCGAAATCTGCTTCGGATGAAACCAACGCACATCTTTGTCGCCGCGGAACCAAGTCAGTTGGCGCTTGGCCAAGTGGCGAGTTTGCTGTTGCATTTCTTCCAGCGCCGCGTCAATCGTTAAAGCGCCGCGAATCACCTTACCCATCTGCGCATAGCCGACGCTGCCCAGGGGTTTTAGATCGAGCGAATAACCGCGCGCCACCAGGCCGCGCACTTCATCGAGCAAACCCGCTTGAATCATCGCCGCGCTGCGCCGATTGATGCGCTCGTAGAGCTCGGCGCGATCAAGGTTCAACCCCACCTTCAGCACATCGAAGGAGTCTTCTGGAAAACGATGCTCATTTTGCCATTGGCTAATCGGTTTGCCGGTCAGTTGATAAACCTCCAGAGCACGAACTGTGCGCGAGCGATCGTTGGGATGAATTGTCGATGTTACCGTCGGATCGATCTCGGCCAGCCGCCGGTAGACCGAATGCTAAGCCGCTCTGGGCAATTTCCTTTTCCAGTTCGCTGCGAAATATCACATCCTGCGCCGGGCCCTCGAATAATCCTCGCGTCAGCGCCTTGAGATAGAGCCC
This sequence comes from uncultured delta proteobacterium, assembly GCA_963847445.1. Taxonomy (GTDB): domain Bacteria; phylum Desulfobacterota; class Binatia; order UBA9968; family UBA9968; genus DP-20. Next base: position 464,585 of record CAWJZV010000030.1, read on the forward strand.
CGTACCGCCGCAGACCATCGGGTTACGCTTGCGCTCATCGATCTGGTAGATCACTTCGCTCGCCAGATGGCGAAACATCGCGGCATTGAACTCCTGGTCTGGTTTCACCACGTCGATCAAATGATGGCGCACGCGCTCGCGCTCCGCCAGCGGTCGGCTTGCCCGTGCCGATATCCATGAATCGATAAACCTGCTGCGAGTCGGCATTGACGATCTCGCCATTCAATTGCCCGGCGAGTTCCAAGCGCCAACGCGCTCTTGCCCACCGCCGTGGGCCCGAGGATGATCAACGATTTTCGGCTTCATCGAATAAAAGATAACTTCCGTTCAAGGTTCAACGTTCAATCGTTCAAAGCTTTCGGTCCGAAGTCCGAATCAGACGTTGAACCCATTCGGCAGGCTCAGGGCAGGCTTTTGAACCCTTGAACCTTGCACGAGAGTTTTACGCTATGCGTTTGAACATACGCTCCAATTGGTCGCGGCTCAGCTCGACCAAGACCGGCCGCCCATGCGGGCACTGAGTGGCAAACTCGACCTGGTCGAGATCGCGCAGGAGCGCCCGCATCTCCTCCATCGCCAATTTGCGATTGGCGCGAATCACGCTGTGGCAAGCCATGGTCGCCAGGCGGTCTTCAAGATGCTGGCGAAGTCTTGAGGAGGTATCGACCTCAGCCAACTCGGCGACCATCTGGCGTACCAACTGGCTGTAGTCCCCCTCGGGCAACAGCGCGGGTACAGATGTGATTGCGAAGGAACTCGGCCCAAACGGCTCCAAACTAAAACCGTGACGTTCCATAACGGCCAATTTCTCTTCCAGCATCATGATCTCACCGGCGCTAAGTTCGACGCTCTGGGGAATCAGTAGATCCTGCCGCTCGACGGCGTTGGCCCGCAACTGATGGCGCAGCCGTTCGAAGGCGATTCGTTCATGGGCGGCGTGTTGATCGATCAGGATCAAGCGGTCGGTGGCGGAGCAGACCAGATAGCAGCCAAGAATCTGATCGTGGATAGTGAGCGATGAGAAGAAACCTACCCGCCCCGGCCGCTCGTTCTGCGGCACGGTAAACAGTCACGTCGCGCGATGGCATGCGATTCGACATTTGGAAGCCCGCGAGTTGAATGGCCCAACAACGACTCTCGTACCGTCGGATCGGCGGCCGGAAGCAAAGGAATAAGCCGGCCGCCATTGGCGCGGCGAAGCTGCGTTAGCTCGACAGCGGTACAACACCGTCCGGCGCTTTGGCATCGCGCTGCAAAGCCGACCGCATCGACCGTGACACCGTTTCATGGACATCGCTTTGGCGGCGGAAGCGCACCTCGTACTTGGCCGGATGGACATTGACATCGACCTCGGCGAAAGGCATTTCCAAGAACAACACCACCGCCGGATATTGGCCTTTCATCAGCAGAGTATCGTAGCCATGCAGCACCGCATGGGTGATCACTTTGTCACGCACGTAGCGGCGGTTGACGAAGGTGAACAGATAACGCGCGTTGGGAAATGAAGTCGGCGCCGTGCTCAGGAAACCGCTGACGGTCACCTCGCCCTGGGTGAAAGAGAAGGGCTTCAAGCTCTTGGCCACATCGATCACCCAGCACCTGCTGCAAACGATCCCGCTCCTGCCGCACCGAAATGTAGTCCGCCACGGTGCGGCCGTCATGCTGCAGGCGAAAGTGCACCTGCGGGTGAGCCAGGGCCAGACGGTTGACTACATCGCAGACATGGCTTAGCTCGGTCGCCGGCGCCTTGAGAAACTTGCGCCGCGCCGGGGTGTTGAAAAATATGTCGCGAATCTCGATGGTCGTGCCCACGGCAGCGGCAGCGGCGTGTACTTCACCCTTCTTGCCGCCATCGACCGTCAACTTGGCGCCGCTGGCGCTCGATGCCGGCCGCGACGAGATGTCCATCTTGGCGATGGAGCCGATGCTCGGCAACGCCTCGCCGCGAAATCCCAATGTCGCGATGCGAAACAGATCGTCGGCTTCTCTGAGCTTACTGGTGGCGTGACGCTCCACCGCCAGGGCCAAATCCTCCGGCGTCATTCCCTCGCCGTTGTCGGTGATGCGAATGACGGCGGTGCCGCTCTTTTCGAGCCAGACGAAGATCTCAGTGGCGCCGGCATCGAGAGAGTTCTCCATGAGCTCTTTGACCACCGAGGCCGGCCGCTCGACCACTTCGCCGGCGGCGATCCGGCTGGCCATTTCGTCGGATAGAATATGGATCTTCAAATTTGTCTGGCTTCGTATAGAAACCATAACCTAGGGCAAAAGATTGGGTCAACGACTCGATCGATTCTGCCGAAAAATAAAAAGGGCAAGCCCGCATTCAGCGGCTTGCCCTTTTCACGGTAAACCAACGACGAACTTTACTTCTTGCCGTACTACCGAACAGTTCGGCACCCCACTTTTTTGGCGGTGGCGTCAAGCACTTCCCGGCTCGACTCGGCGACCGGTGGAAAGTCCTTAATCCACTCATAGGGCCGGGTCGCGTCGATGATCGCCCGCGAGTTGAAACCCTTTTTGGTTGGATGAATAACCGGATCGAGCGGTCCGCTCCAGCAACGGCGCAGGATGTCGATATCCGCCTCGGGTTCGCACCGGCTCGACATCGCCCAGATCATGTCGTCGGTATTCGATGGATCGATGTCATCGTCGACGACGATCACGAAACGGCCGAGATAAGCACCGGCGTGACATTGCGAGGCGATCACTGCGGCCTGCTTGGCATGTCCAGGGTAGCGCTGCTTGATCGATACGCACATCATCAAGCGGCTGCCGCCGGAAACCGTGAGCCAGACGCCCTTAACGTCAGGGACGCCGGCCTTTTCCATCTCATCCCAGATCAATGCGGAACGGAGATAGGAACGGTACCAACCCAATTCCGCGGGCGGACGGCCCGGAGGGGAGCCGAGAATGATCGGATCGTTGCGATGATACAAACGTTTCACTTCGACCCAGGGCTCGGCGCGTTCGGCGCTGGCGTAATAGCCGGTCCACTCGCCGAACGGGCCTTCGACCTTGGGTTGGTCGAAACGAACATCGCCTTCGATGACGATTTCGGCGTTGGCCGGGATCGGCAGGCCGGAGTATTCTCCTTCGATCATTTCAAAAGGTTCGCCGCGGATGCCGCCGATGAATTCATACTCCGGCACGCCGTAGGGCACTTCGATACTGCCGGCCAGGAACGTCAACGGATCATGGCCGAAGGACATCGCCATTTTGAATGGCTTGCCGTTGGCCTGGTATTTTTCCCGTTGAATGCGCCCATGCTTGCCGGGAGAAATATAAAATCCGACCTTGTCCTTGTCATGGATCATGACCCGGTAGGTGCCGTAGTTGACCCATCCCTCGTCCGGATCGCGGGTGATATCGACGCTGCCGGTGCCGATGTAGCGGCCGCCATCTTTGTCATGCCACTTGCGGCGTGGGAAACTTGAACATGTCGATTTCGCCGTCGCGGTAGACGTTGTCGAACAGCCCGCTCTTCTTGACGAACTTGGGCGGGATCGGTTTGATCTTCTTGTAGTTGTCTTTCCAAATCTTGACGAAATCCATCTTGGTTTCGCCGGCCGGCAGGCCCAGGGTCAGCGCGAGACGCTTGCGCGACGACAACGAATTGGATAGCACCCGATAATCCTTTGGGATAGCCCTTGATGTCCTCGAACAGGACCGCAGGTCCGTCTTCTTTGTGCGCGACGATTTCAGTAATCGCGCCGATTTCCAGATTCCAGTCGCAGCCCTTGAGGGTCTTGAGCTCACCCATTTCATCGGCGATCTGAATCCAGTCTCGCAGATCCTGATATTCCATTATGTCCTCCTAATATAAATTCGAAACCGAAGCTCTAACTTGGCCGAAACCAACTTGCCGACGACCTTAGCTAAATTCTCCCGTCGATTCAAGACAGCGCTGTCACACGGCCGCGGCAAAATTTAATTGAAAACAACGACTTATCATGTTACCCCAAGACTGTGCCGGAAAAATTAAAAAGCTTGGAAGAATTGGCGGCAATCGCCGCGGCGGCGCGCGCCAAAGGTCAAACGGTGGTTTTCACCAACGGCTGTTTCGATCTGTTGCACCGCGGCCATGTGCACACGCTGCGCCAAGCCAAAGCCGCCGGCGATTTGCTGATCGTCGCGCGTCAACAGCGATCGATCGGTGAAATCGATCAAGACGCCGCAACGGCCGATTTTACCGGAAACCGACCGACTTGAGTTGATCGCTGCCATGGAGATGGTAGACTACGTCATTCTTTTTGACGAACCCGATCCGTACCAGCTGATCGCGGCGATCAAGCCGCAAGTGTTGGCCAAAGGCGGCGACTGGAGCAGCGATAAGATTATCGGCGCCGATATCGTCGAAGCGGCCGGCGGCCGGGTCGCGCTGATACCGTACTTAAAAGGATTTTCGACAACGGAAATAATTGAAAGGATAAGAAACTTAGATGGCTAGAGTTTGTAAAATTTGCGGCAAAGGCCGTTCGGTCGGAATGAACGTCAGCCATGCCAACAACAAGACCAAACGTTCGTGGCGGGCAAACCTAAAAACTGTTCGGGGCAAGTTCGGCGACCAAGTCAAACGGTTGCTGGTGTGCACCGATTGCATCCATTCGGGACGCGTGCAGAAGGTCGCCTAGACGACTCGGCCTTCAGTGCAACTCCTCCTTGACCGTTGCCATCGGAATCGAGATTACTGCCGGCGCGGCCACGGCCGCGCACCGCTTTGTAAACTCCTTTTACTTTTGAGATGTTCTGGAGCACCTCTTTCAGGTGCTCCGAACTCTTGATCATCACCTCGAACGTGTTGACCGCCCGCTGACTGGTGAAGGTCCGAACCTGCGCGCGGGCGATATTGGCATCGGCGCTGGTGATCGCCGAGCTGATCGCCGCCAGCAACCCCGGTTGATCGACGCAGGTCACTTCGATCTTGACCGGCCGCGGCGGCTGGCCGTTTTCCTCCCAGGCGACTTCGATCTTGCGATGGGGATCGCTCTCCAACACGGTCGTGCAACCGACGGTATGAATCGTCACACCCCGACCGCGGGTGATAAATCCAACGATATGTTCGCCGGGCAACGGATGACAACAAAGCGCGAAGCGCACCAATACATCGTCGACGCCTTTGACGCGAATCCCCAGACTGCGCTTTTGCTTGGATACCAGCTTGAACAACGACTCGAGCGCGCCGTCGGCCTTTTTGTGCGCCGCTGTCGAGTTTATCCGGCGGCACGAGTTTGACGATCGCATGGCGCGTGGTGATCCGGCCATAACCGATGGCCGACAGCAAGGCTTCTTCATCCTTCAAGCCGAGCTCATGGCTCAACCAATCGATCTTGCCTTCCTGCTTGAGCTGCGCATAATCCAACTGATAGCGATGCAGGTCGCTCTCGAAGATCTCGCGGCCCAGCACCACGCTGCGTTCGTACTGCTGGGTCTTTAGCCAGTTGCGGATTTTCGATTTTCGCCCGCGGCGTCTTGACCCATTTGAGCCAATCGCGGCTCGGCACCTGCTGCGGCGTCGTGATGATTTCCACCGTGTCGCCGCTGCGCAGTATATATTTGAGCGACACCAGTTGGCCGTTGACGCGCGCACCGGAGCAGCGGTTGCCGACCTCCGTATGAATCCGGTAGGCAAAATCGATCACCGTGGAGCCGCGCAGAAAGTGCAACAAGATCGCCCTTGGGCGTGAACACATACATGCCGGCGGCAAACAGATCTTCCTTGAGGCTGTGGAGAAATTCCTGCGGATCTTGCAGATTCTCCTGCCACTCGAGCAATTGGCGCAGCCATGAGAAGCGTTGAATATCGCTCACCTGAAAGGCCTCGCCTTCTTTGTAACGCCAGTGCGCCGCGATGCCCTCTTCGGCGACCCGATGCATCTCGTGGGAGCGGATTTGGATCTCGATGCGCTCGCCGTAGGGACCGATCACCGTGGTGTGGAGCGACTGATACATGTTGGGCTTGGGCAGCGCGATGTAATCCTTGAAGCGCGTCGGCACCGGTTTCCACTGCGCGTGCACGACCCCCAGGGTTTCATAACATTCCCGCGGCGTGTCGACCAAGATACGAAAAGCCACCAGATCGTAAATCTGATCGTAAAGCAGATTCTGGCTCTCCATCTTTTGATAGATGCTGTAAGAAATGCTTGGACCGTCCGGTCACTTCGGCGTCGATCCCCTCGGCTTCCAGTTTCTTGCTGATGATCGAGATCACTTCTTCGATATACTTTTCACGGTCGCTTTTTTTCTTGGCGACATTGCGTTTGAGCTGATAGTAGACTTCCGGGATGAAGATACTTGAGCGACAGGTCTTCCAGCTCGCTTTTCACCCAGGCGATGCCCAAGCGGTGCGACAGCGGCGCGTAAATATCCATGGTCTCCTGCGCCGTGAGAATTTGTTTGTCGGGCGGCATATGATCGAGCGTGCGCATGTTGTGCACGCGGTCGGCGAGCTTGATGAGAATCACCCGCACATCCTTGCCCATCGCCAGAATCATCTTGCGAAAATTTTCCGCCTGCTTCTCCTCATGGCTGGTAAAGTTGGTGCGGCTCAACTTGGTGACGCCGTCGACCAAGCGCGGCGATCTCGCGGCCGAACAAACTCTTGATCTCATCCAAAGTCGTCAGATGTGTCTTCGACCGTATCGTGGAGCAAAGCTCCGACGATGCTCGGCACGTCGAGCTTCAGATCGGCAATGATATCGGCAACCGCTATGGGGTGGATCAGATAAGGTTCACCGGACAAACGCTTTTGCCCGGTGTGGACCTTGGCGGAAAAATCGTGGGCTTTGCGGATGAGATCGACATCCGCGGCGGGGAAATAAGCCTGGACCTTTTCAACGAGGTCGTGAAGTTTGGTTTCTTTGCTCATGGCTGCTCTGGCCGCGCTTGGCGCGCAGCGGTTCGATGCGCCACTCGGTTACCCTGGAGACCCTGGATCGTTCGGCTTCGACGATCCCGCTGAGCACGCGCACCGCCTGCTCGACGTCGTGATTGACGACAAAGTAATCATAATGGATTATCTGGCGCGATTTCACCCCGGGCGTTGGCCAGACGGCGCAGGATCACTTGGCGGTCGTCGGTGCCGCGCAAGGACAAACGGCGCTCCAATTCCGCCATGGACGGCGGCAGGACAAACACCGCAACCGCCGCGGGTAGGCGATTTTGATCTTCTGCGCCCCTTGGACATCGATATCGAGCAGAATGTCGCGCCCCGCCATGACCGCGCGATCGATGCGGCTTTCGCGGCGTGCCGTAGTAGATAGTCGTGCACCTGCGCCCATTCGGCAAATTCACCGCGCTGTTTCAAGAGCCTCGAATTGTGCCATCGCTGAGAAAACGATAATCTCGGCCGGCCACCTCGCCGCGCCGCCGCGCCCGCGTGGTACAGGAAACCGAAAGCTGGATATCGGGATAGATTTTCCGCAGGCCGTTATACAGCGTCGTCTTCCCAGCTCCCGGACGGCGCCGAAAGAATAAAGATCAATGCCTTGCCGTTTGGCCAGTTGGAGGTGCGCGCTGTTTCATTCGATGTTCTGGGTTTGCTCGCGAATCTTCTCGACCCGTTCCTTGCCTTGAAGCACCAACTGGGTCACCGGCAAGTAGGGCGACTTTGGAGCTAATGGTGTTGAGTTCGCGATTGACTTCCTGGAGCATGAAGTCGACTTTTTTGCCCACCGGTTCCCGTTCGCGCACGACTTTGGCCAACGCCACGACATGGGTCTTCAAGCGCACCAGCTCCTCGTTGATGTCGCCTTTCGCGATGGCGGTGGAAACATCCGGATTATTTCGCTCCGGCCTCTCGCCGTTCGGTCCATCCGCACCGGCGCCCTTTTGCTGGCGTGCTGCCGTTCTCGGCCGCGCGCGCTTCCAGCGCCGCGGCGATTTCCCGCAGGTGACCGATCTGCGACTCCATATCGGTGCGCAGATGCGTCCCCTCGCGCTCGCGCGACTGTTCGAGCTTCTTGAGCGCGCCCGTTGAGCGCCTTGAGCACCGCCTGGCGTTCGCTCTTGCTGTCGATCTCGACCTCGCGCACATGAAAGACATCGGGAATGTTGGAAACCAGCGCGACATCGACTTCGCCGCCGAGTTTGTATTTCTTCTTGAGCTGCGCGACCCCGGAAAGAAATTGACCGATCAAAGCCTCGTCCATCTCGAGTTTGCGCGCTTGCCCTTTGGCCGACATAGCGGTTGACGAACAGATCGATGCGGCCGCGGGAGATCTTTTCGCGCAGGAGCTTGCGGATTTCCTCCTCGAAGGACATATACTCGCGCGGCGTGCGCACTTGCAGGTCGAGATGACGGTGATTCACGCTGCGAATTTGCACGGTGATCCGTGGCGCCGTGAATATTCTGCGACGCCTCGCCATATCCGGTCATACTTTTCATGGTGAGTTCCTCAATTTTCAATTTCAGCTTGTTGAAAGGCACCGCCACCGTGCCGATTTCGTCACCGACAAATCCCGCCGCCACATTGGCGATCACCGCGGCAGCCTCAAAATCGCCGCCGCAGGCCAGCACCAGAGCGCACACCGCCACCACGGTATCGCCGGCGCCGGTCACCTCGAAAACATCGCGCGGTTCGGTGGGAAAATGTCTCGGCTTGCAGCGCGGCCGAAACAAACTCATGCCGTCCGCGCCGCGGGTAATCAGCACGCCCTGGGCGCGCCATTGGCGCAGTAATTTCGCCCCGGCGGCGAGCAGCGTCTTGTCATCGCGAATGTCGATTGCCGGCCGCATCCGCCGCTTCGCTTTTATTGGGCGTGATCAGCGTCGGGGAACGATAACGGGCGAAATTTTCTTTTTTGGGATCGACCACACAGATGAATTTTCCGTTTGCCAACCCGAGCGGCAAGCGCCGACAACAGTTCAGCGTGCACGGCTCCCTTGCCGTAGTCCGAGATCACCACGCCGTCGCAACGCTCGGCGCGGTCGAGAATAAACTCGCGCAGCCGTTTCAAGGTCGCACAGTGAATCGGCTCGCGGCTCTCGCGATCCAGCCGAACAATCTGTTGATGATGCGGGCTGGCGATGATCCGGCTCTTTTGAATGGTTTGAAACTTGCGATCGGTGAAAACTCCGGCCGTCGAAGCACCGACGCGGCGCAGGATGCCGAGAATGCGCTTGCCGGCGTCGTCGTTGCCGATGACGCCGCACGCGGTCACCCGTCCGCCCAATGCTCGTATATTATGAATAACGTTCGCGGCACCGCCGAGACGGCGATCCTCAGACACCACCCGCAACACCGGCACCGGCGCTTCCGGCGACAACCGCTCGACATCGCCCATGACAAAACGGTCGAGCATCAGATCGCCCACCACCAAAAGATGCGCGTCTTTGAATCTTCCGAGGATCTCGAGGAGGTTGTTCATCGATGCAAAATGCAATTGCCGCTAATTTCCGGTCCCTAGAAGTTCGTAATAATAAGCTTCGTTCTGCGCCGCCATCTGCGTCAGCGTAAAGTGATCGAACACCCGCTGCCGCCCTTGCAATCCCATTTGGCGAGCCATGGGCGGATCGTTGACCAGTTGGGCAACCGCATCGGCGATCGCCCTGCCGTCGCGCGGCGCAACCAACAAGCCGGTTTGCCCGTCAAGAATCGATTCCGCCAAACCGCCGACTCGGCTGGCCACTACCGGTTTGCCGGCCGCCATCGCTTCCAGTGCCGCCACCCCCAAACCCTCGAACAAAGAGGGCATGACGAATATATCGATACGCGCGAAGAAACTCCTCGGGCTTGGCAACGAAGCCCAAGAAATTTCACCGAATCGTCGAGCCCAAGCGCGCGCGCTTTGTTTTCCAAGCGTTGCGTCGAGATCCGTCGCCGCCGATCAGCCACTTCAAGCCGCACTCCTTGAGATTGCAGATGCGCCGGCCGCTTCGAGCAGAAACTCGATCCCCTTGCGCTCTTCCAGGACAGCGAGACACCCCAAAGTCACAACCCGTCGTGGCATGTCTCGCGGTCATGCCACGGCGGCAAACCGGCTGGGATCGATGCCGCTATGAATCAGCCGAATCTTGCGCCGCTCCACCCCAGCATCGACCAAGCAGCTCGACGAATGGTTTGCGAGATCGCGACCACGCCGTCGACACGGCGATTATAAAGGCAGCGGGTGTACCAATTTTTTCTCTCAGCGTAATCCATCCGGCGCGTGACGATGTACTGTCGGGCGCCGGCCGCCGCGCGGCTAACCACAAGGAAAGCGCGTGGGCTCTTTTGGTGTGCAGATGAACGATGTCGTACTCGCCGTCATCGATCTGCCGCCGCAGCCTCGGGATCGCCCGTAGATCCAAATCGTTGCGAACAACCAATGGGCAATCTGGCCGACCGTTAACTTGCCAGCTTCAGCGAACAATCGGCCTTCTGGATGAGTCAAGAGATCGTTACGATGCCCCTGCGCCGCTAGGTAGGATAGCAAGACCGAAGACTTGAGCCTCTCCGCCACCCCAGTTTCGTTCCGGATCGACGTGCAGAATCTTCAGCAGCTTGCGGCCATCACTGCCGCCGCTCGTCGTCACGTTTCTCCTTCGATTTCAAGTTCCCATAATTTAGCATACTTCAAAAATACGTAAACCGCCGCCGTCAACGCCACATAGAAATCCGGCGAACCCTTCCATGAAACCACGCTTGAGAATGTACGAGCGAAAAAACCGCACCGCCGGCCGCAGCAAAGCATCGCTCAAGCCGCCACCGGCCGCCGGACTTTCTCAGCTCGGCCGACGAAATCGAGGTAAAACGATTGATTCTGTTGAATATGGTCATCGATGCTTCGATAGGAGAAGTGATGCAGCGGCTGTTGCAGCCGGCGCACCTTGCCATCGACGATGATTTTCTCATGGGGATCGACGCCACCCCAGGTCGCGCGGTCGCGCCGGAACAAGCGCACGTCATAATCCGGATACCAGCCGCCGCGCCACCACCAGCGGTCAAGATAGCGCACTAAGCGCGGAATCGCGTAACCTGTGTAATCGCCATTATCCTGGATCAAGCTCTCGGCGATCTCCTTTTGCAGTTCGTCGGTCACCCGCTCATCGGAGTCAACCAATAACACCCAATCCATGGTCGCCAAGGAATGGGCGTAGGCCTTTTGATCTCTGTAGCCGGCCCATGCACGCTGGACAAATCGTTGGGTGTAACGCTGACAAATCTCCGGCGTACGATCGCTACTGAAGGCATCGACAACGACGATCTCATCGCACCAAACGAGACTCTTTAGACAATCCTCGATGCGTTCTTCTTCGTTAAAACAAACCACAATTGCCGAAATGGTCATGCGACTAATGCTTGCCTCAAACTCTCTTCATTATGATTGGCGAGTTTGCTATAAGTGGCGCAGGAGTTATCGCCGTGAAAAACTTGGAGAGTGTTTACCAACTGCCCGGCATGCTGACGACGCATGAGGTCGATTGCCTGTATCGATTAGGGCAATTCAACGAGCAAAAAGGTGTCATCGTCGAAATCGGCAGCTGGAAAGGCAAGTCCACCGTTGCCCTCGCGCTCGGCGCCGCAAAAGTCAACGCAGAAAAGATTTACGCGATCGATCCCCATCGGATTATGCCGGAAGAAGGCTATCTGGAAGACACGGAAGCGGATTTTCTGGCGAACATCAAACAGGCCGGGGTCGCGAATCAGATTGTCCCATTGGTCATGACCTCGGAAGCGGCGGCGCAACATTGGGATAAGCCGATTCGCCTACTCTGGATCGACGGCGACCATCGCTACGAACCGACCAAGCTCGACTTTTCATTATGGGAGCCGCATTTAGTCGAAGGCGGTATTTTGGCGATGCACGATACGATTAGAAAAAATGGACCTAAGCGCGTGCTTTGGGAAAATGTTTTCCGGTCGGAGCGTTTCCAAGAAATTACCATCGTCGACAACATCACGGCGGTGAGAAAGGTGAAAAAAGCGTCCTTCGAAGCCAAATGTCTCAAAGCGCTAACCCTTTCAACACGGGCGGCCTATATCGCCGCACGCAAAATCGGCGTTCCCAAATCCAAAGAGATCGGCAGGACGCTTCTGAGCAGAGTCACGGCTCAAACCTGGACGCGACTGCTGGTTTTGGTTTTCTCAGCGAGCATCGCGCGGTAATGAAAATAGCGTCCCTTGGCGCGATATTTTTGTCGGATGTCACCCATCATTGAATACCACGCCAATGTCCACATGGAACGCAGCAAGTTCGGGACGATGGATGTTAACGACTGCTTTTTATAAATGAGCCGACTCCGCCCTTGCTGTTCGTGGCGATCGCGAAAAAATTCCTCCGTCAACCTGCTCCAGTCAACGATGTGATAGACCGCGGCACGGTGCTCGTAACCGATCCGCCCTCCGGCTTTGAGGACGCGTTTGGCGAATTCGACGTCCTCGGATATGCCGGATCTACCAGGACCCAGTTCCTCATTGAATGCACCGATTTTTGAAAACATTTCCCGGCGCACCGCCATATTGGCGCCGGTGAGAGTTTTAATCTCCCTGAGGCCCAATGGATATTTAACAAAATTTATGGTTCTGAACTTCCTCTGAGCACGAATGAAATTTTCATCATGTTCGATTTCCGGCGGCACAAGGATCGGCCCCTGCATGACATCGAAGGTTTCGTGCTTGAAGAAATATGCCGCCACCTTCAGCCAGTCGGGAGTGACGACGACATCATCGTCGAAGAAAGCGATAATCTCGCCTCGCGCCACTTTGATCGCCGCATTTTGCGCCCGACATTTGCCTGGGAGAGGTTCTTCAACCATGCGAAATTCGGCGCGTCCGGAGCCGCGGAAACCGTCGACGACCTGCTCGATCTTTTTCGAGATTTCAACGTTTCGGGAATTATTCACCACGATCACTTCGTGCTCGACGCCTGAGCCATCAAAATGTTCACGAATAGAGCTCAGCAAACCGCGCAGCAACTCCCACCGGTCATAGGTTGCGATGACAATGCTAAATTCCATAATCCTGCTAGTTTTCAGCAACCCATCGTAGACGATAGAATCGATATTTTAGCGACCATGGACAGAGCCGCGAGGCTTCGACTATGGCGGCTTGGGCTTCTACTTGCCGGTCTTTCTTCCAAAGACCCTTGGCCAGGCGGTAATAACGGTAAGCCAGGCGGGACGCCACGCGTTGCTGGCCCAAAGTTATTTCGGCTTGCGGGTTTTCTGCAAGGAGTTTTCTAATGACGCTAATATTCTCCGTCAACCTCCGCTCCTGATCGCCACTCGTGTTACCGGAATGCTTTCGGTAATAAAACACCACCTCGTCGATGTAGGCGATCGGATAGCGCCGGAAGATTCTAAACGACAAGTCCAAGTCCATTGATATTCTAAGGGTTTCGTCATGCCCCCCCAATTCGTCGTAACAGGCTTTCGATATCAATGAGGCCTGCAGTCGCACGAGACTCTTATCGAACAAATCCGCGAGACCTACGCCCTGATTGGCTAAGCGCCGGGATTTCTCGGCCGGGATGATAGTCTCGCGATTATGCGAGGGTCCGCCAAGATAGGCGCCATTGGCAAAGACCATGCCGCATTCTGGATGGCTCTCGACATAACGATACAGAGTGGCCAAGTGATTCGGCGCGCACAGGTCGTCCGAGTCTTGAATCGAGATCCATTCGCCCCGAGCCAGCTTGACCCCGGCATTGCGAGCCGCAGATGGACCAGAATTGTCTTGATGTAAATAGCGGATACGCTCTCGATAGGGCTCGAGACGTTTCTCCGTGTCATCCGTCGATCCGTCATTTACAATGATAAGTTCAAAATCCTGAAATTGCTGTTGCAGAACGCTATCGATGGTCGCAGGCAATAATTCCGCGCGATTGTAAGTCGCGATGATCATCGAAACTTTAGGCGACGGTAGCATGCGATTGATGCTTAAACCTGGCTATGACGATCCAGGTCTCTGACGCCGCGCAGTTTGCCCATCAAATAGCCACAACATTTCATGATCCGACCTTCGGTTTTATATGCCTTCTGAGATTTTCCGGCGATGCGATACAAACCGTAGCGCAAAGAATTAGCCAGCAAATTCGGCATCACCCGGAAAGCTATCGAATCGTGCCGATAAATACTTCGGCTCAATCCCTTTCGATATTCGACCATTCTATTGTAGGCCCGACCATAGCGGTTGGGATTGAGTTCATGGTAAACGATAGCGCCCGGCGTATAACCAATCTTAAATCCGGCATTGCGTATACGGATGGAATACTCGGTGTCCTCACTAAACCCAGCCGCACCGGGTCCAAGCCGAGAATCGAAAAATCCCACCTTATCGAAGACCTGCCGAGTAAAGGACATATTTGTGCCGGTTAAACCCCGGATTTCGTGAATATTTTCTCCATAATCAATGTAAGGGATATTGTACTCACGCAACCTTGAGCGGTCAGCATGATTCCCGTCCGCATCTACCCCGGGTAGAATTCGGCCCTGAATCGCGTCAAAGCCCTTACCGTCATACGCTTCCAAATGCTTGACCAGCAGTTGAGAATCCACGACAACATCATCATCGACGATCAACACGATGTCGCCTTTGGCTGATGCGAGACCGCGATTCAGCGCACTGGCTTTACCCTTACGCGTTTCGGTTAGCGCGTGAAACGGTACGTCGCGACCGGCTTGAGCATGCTCGGCAAGCACCCTCGAGGTGTCATCCACAGAGCCATTATCCACAGCGATCACTTCGGCGTTGCACGCGGCGGGCATCACCAACGCGTCGACGCTCTTCAACAACCGCTGAAGACTTCCGCTACGGTTACAGGTGGGGATAATAATGCTGAAGATCAACACACTCTAGTTTCAATAACTCAGTACGGCCGGGAAATTCAGGCTATTGGGAAAGCACGGCATGGTGCCCCAAGGCCAAGCTCTCCTACCCTCACAATCCCTTAACGGCAACGAAGTATGAACATTGGATTTAGGCTTTTTCTCCAATAACAACCACCCCCGGCGCAAAATCTATGTTCAGAAGACGAAGCAAACCCCGATAACGCCAGGCCCTCAGCCTTTTTCGCAAATTCATCCGGCAAACGCGATAACCCCAAACTTTGACAAAACCGGCGCTGGCCATCCATCCTGCTAAATGACGAATACGGTATGGAGTAATGTGCGTGCTGTCGGACCAGAATGACATCGGGTGATAAACATTAGGCGTTGAAACGAAAAGCCGTCCATTTGGAACAAGCAGTCGATGAGCTTGACGGAGCAACTCCAATCCTACTCCTGGCGGCATATGCTCTATGACTTCGAAACAGGTGATCGCATCATACGCTCCTTGGACCGCCGTCAGATCATAGAAGTCGTGCTCATAGGTACGATCGACATCCATGCTCTTGTACTCCACCGGGAGGTGGGATTGTTGGTCAATGAAGGCCTTGAGAGACCGATCGTTGGCTCCGATATCGAGAACCCGCATATGAGGACGTAAAAACTTTATCAATGGGTCTCGATAATCCGGAATAATCTTGATTTTCAAGATCGGTTCGGGGATCTGCTGCTCGACGAGATTTTTCGCTTGGTTGATGAGCGTCCAATCAATATCCATCCGCACCAACTCTCTTTGAGACTGATCTGTTGATCTCGAATATTTACGGTTCGCCACAGACCGGCGCAAAACCATCTCCCATTATGATTCGCGCATCACAGGGGCGCATGAGGCGTCAATTAAACCGCGACTATACCCAACTATCATCTTGCGCGTAGCCGAATTCAATTAAAAGATCTCCGGCTTCTTGAGCAAAGACACGTCGATCTTCGGCGCTCAACTTGTTGCGCCAGGCGTCCTTGCGTCCACTGGTGACGACCATCGTCGAAACAATATTATCCTCTAATTCAAAAAATCGCAGCGCTTGCCGCAACATTCGTTGAGAATTCTCAACGACATCTTCATAGCGAATCTCCTGATAATCGATAGCAGATGCACGAGCTGCTTTTCTGCCGTCCATGATAAGCCTTTTCCACCTGCGGGCAGCTGCTCGGACCGTCTTCGGACCCCACGATAGCGATAAATTTGAAACCGCGACGTCTCGACCGTCTCTAACGATATGTATGCACTTGCTGTGCGGGAAAAGCTTTGGCAGAGTGTCTAGATAGGTCAGCAGCCCGGGAGTCTTGTTTATCCAATTGGGCTTATTCATGCGGGCGCAATGGATTGCGAAAAGCCGATCAACGTACAGTCGTGCAGAACTATAGACCTCTTCGGGTTCTACACGCCCCATGCGCAATGGAGCTAACCAATCTTCGGTTTCCTTGACCAGCTCATCCAAGCGGTAATGAATGCAATAACTTTCACCGAATGGAAATGACTCGTAACGTTGCTTAAGGCCATTTCCCTCGTCTGGAACAATGCTATAGCGAACTGCCTTCCGTTCATAGGTATTGCAGGTTCTTTGAAAAGACGCACGCACTAGCGGTTCGCAGGCGAGCCGGGCCATTCGCCGAGAGATCCCATCGCCATAATACCAAGAAGCCGACCGACACAGCACCAACAAGTTTCTTAAAAACCGTGTTTCATAGAGCGGTGCGATCAATGGATGCTGCCCCAAGAGATTAATCAGCAACGTGGTTCCCGATCTTGGAACCCCGACTATGAACCCGGGTTTCATTTCCTCGTAGTCCTGTGGCGTCAGTTAAAATAATCACTGCCGCAGCGCCGCTCAAGAAACCCGACAGCTCTGGCGAATTCGCGCCGTTACGGAACGGTCGCTCGTGAGATGCAAAGGAGATACCGCGATACACCAACCAAAGTTAATTACCGCTAAGAGTCTCGTAAGCCATTGCGATTCGGGTATGGCAGGGCTCGAGCGACAAACTGATATGCAAGTAAAGTTTTCCAAAGTCTAACCATAGCGAAATGTATTTCGTGAATTGGCGCAACATGGGGACTCCGCGTCCACGGCAGAACCAGTTGCACTGGCAACGGCGTTGGCACAACGTCGACAACGCGACAAGCAGCGTTTTGTAACAGTGCCTTGAAACTCGACAACGTATAAAAGCGCAGATGGGTTCGATCCAAGATCCCTCGATCTTGGTAATCAAATTTACCGAACAGCAACATGATCCGAATCAATAAATTTGCAATGTTCGGAACCGAAATAATAACCTGGCCTGTCGAATTTAGGCAGGTTAGAGAGCGTCCTAAGACCACCTCCGGCTCGCGCAAATGTTCTAAGACATCGGCAAAAATAATAAAATCGAATTCCGCCTCGAACGGGAAGTCAAAGGTTTCGAGATTGGCAAGATAAAACCTAGCATAATACGGCTGGGCGCCCTTTGCCAAGAATTCGTCTTTTTCAACCCCAACCACGTAATGCCCTCGTTGCCTGAGGACCGCCCCCAAGTATCCATCTGCGGTTCCCACGTCCAAAATTCTTAGCGGGCGTTGTAAATCATCTAAAAATTTCAATATCCAGTAGTGACTACTGTACTTAAAACTTTTTAACCGGTAGTTGAATTCTTGGGCTTTTGCCTCGTCCCTCACTCCGCCCTCCGGTATCGGGCGGGAAAACATTCGAATTGTTTCTGCGCGATCCAAGAGGAGCGATGCAGTATATACCGTAAAAGCACGACCAGAATGCTCACACCGTAGACCACGCTGGCGCTAAAACTAGCACTCGAAGCTTCGGCAAAATAGCGCGTCGGCACGGGCACCTCTTTGATGCGAAATCCCAGGTGAACCGCTTGGACTAACATTTCCTGGTCGAAAACAAAGTTATCCGAATTCAACAGGAACGGCACTTCTTCCAAAACCCGCCGGGAGAAAGCCCGATATCCAGTGTGATACTCGGCAAGCGTCTGATGGAGCACTTGGTTCTGAATACCGGTCAGGAAGCGATTGCCGAGGAATTTCCACCAAGGCATTCCTTGTTTAACCACGTCGCCGCCGAGCAGGCGCGAACCAAGGACCACGTCGGCGTCACCGTTCTTGATCGGCGCAATCAGATTGGGCAACAATGACGGATCGTATTGATAGTCGGGATGAAGCATGACGACGATATCCGCGCCGGCCTTCACGGCCTCGGTATAGCAGGTTTTCTGGTTGCCGCCGTAGCCAAAATTGCGCGTGTGAACGAACACCTCCAAATGGAGTTCTTTAGCAATCGTGAGGGTCTCGTCCCGGCTGCCGTCGTCGACTAGGATCACTTGATACACGTCCTCCATGGGAATGGCGTCGTAGGTGATTCGTAATGTCTTGGCGGCATTGTAGGCCGGCATGACTACGATCACTTTCGGCTTGTCCGGAGCAACTGCCATGGAGTTTCAGATAACTAATTGCGTAGTAACGCTGGGGCGCAAACTCGTTGCCGCGACTTGACGGCGTCCAAGCGATTCGACTCTCGGACCACCTTTTCGATGATCCTGCGCCGCAACTGAGGGCTGGCGTAATCTCGACCTAGATAGCTCCGTAGGACGAACATTTTCTGAACGTCGCTTAAATACCTGCCGAGAGTACGATTCAGTTGAACCAAATTCTTGATCCGGCGGTTTTCGGATAAGACGCGAAACTGGCGCACACCCTCGAGATCGAGCAAATACAAGGCGATCCTCTCGCTACCGATTGACATTGCCGCGAGAATATTAGCGTCCTTCAGGTCGTTATGGTAGACGCCCTGACTGTGCAGCGCGTGAAACAGCGATCCCAGGGTAGTCAGAAATGCGCGGCGGCACCTGACTCCCGCCTGAGTCGGCTGGCAACTCAGGGTTTCCCGCCATAGGGAGTCCACGGTCACGCCTCCTCGGATCTCTTCGGAAAGAAAGAAACTCCGGGTGACCGCGCCCCATATCCGTTCTTCGACGGCAGCGATCGGTTTTGCCGTTGCGATGCCATTACGTTTCAAAATAGCTGCACCGCGCAGTGATTTTATCCCACCCGAAGGGCTAAATATCGATGCTAAACGATGACGCAGCGAAAATGTATTGTAACGTTTGACATAAATACACCGCCGCGCGCCGCCAAGGTCGAGCGTCACTCTCGCCACCTTGATCTTGCGTTGATCTTTGATGACTTCACAGCCGGGATGATCGAAAAGCTCATCGGGATTTTTTAACAGCGCCACCACGGCAGGATCGGCATAATTAGGATCGAGCCAGATCTGACATCCCCGAGAGCGATGTAAAACAAATTCAGGATACACGGATGGCGGCCGGCCCATGACAAACTTCGTTGAGGACGGCTTCAAGCCGTTGGAAATGGCTATTCCACGAGTACTGTTCTCCGAGCTGTCGTGCCGCATTGCGAAATTCCGGCTTCGACGCACTGTTCGAGCATGCTCGACAGCCGCGTTTCGAGTTGCATAGAATCGCCGGCATCTTCGACGACTCCTTGCCTCAAGCAGCCGGTCAATAAGGCGCCGGCGCCAACCTCCCGGCTGACCACTACCGGCACACCGGAAGCGAGAGACTCGAGCACGACATTGCCGAACGCCTCCTGTAACGCCGGCAAGGCAACCAGATCCGCCATGGCGTAATAATTCTCGATGTCATCCTGGCGGCCGACAAAAAGAATACGATCTCCTGCGACCGACTTAGCCCAATTTTGGTAGTGGCCCATGCGCCCATCGTCCCCGACAACCATCAAGTAGGCCTGGCTCAAGGGTGGGCGATGCCAAATCGCGATGAGACGGTCCAATCCCTTGCGCGAAAATCCGCTGCCGACGAACAAAACCAATCGCGCCTGGTTGGGAACTTTCCAGCGCGCGCGCAGGTTGGCGCCGACCTTCGCGCGCCGAGACGGATGAAAGCGCTGCTGGTCGACGCCATTGTAGAGAACGGCAATTTTGTCCTTCTTGACCCGGTAATTCGACGCGATGTCGCACTTGACCTCGTCGGACACTGCGATCACCTTCTTGAAGTGCCCGTCGGAAAACTGTTTTTTCTCTATCCGCAAGAGACTTTGGTGATAGAAACTCAGACGTTGCCAGAGCCGCCGCCATACCCCCCGTTGTTGCTCCATTCGCAGCAGGAAGCCACGATGGGTACCGCCGCCGCTGCGGAGGATATCCTGGGACAAAAGGCGCCCGAAGCTGACAACGAGATCGCATCGGTGATTCTTGATAATTCTCGGAGCGAGCAGGGCAAAGCTCCACAATCGCCACGTTCGTCCCAATCGAAGCACTGGAATAGTATGGCCGATTGTGCCGCGCGGCGCCGCCACGCCATACTCACTGCAAAATAAATGCACCTGATGGCCGAGATCACGCAACCCCTCAGCAGTCTGATAGAGATCCCTTTCGGTGCCGCCGTTGAGATCAAGCCGTTTATGCACAAGTGCGATTTTCAAACTTGAGTTTTCCTGGCTTTAACGACGATATTGTCCGACAACAAAAGCGCAGGATGAAAAAGGAAGGATAGGATTTGCCAATTGTAGCGCCGCTGCACAGGGTCTTTCTCGGCGCGAATCACCGTGATGAAACTAAAGAGCCACATGAACGGCCAAAACAATATCGTAAAAAGCCGCGCGGCAAATTTTACCCGCGTTTTGGAAAGCCCGGCAACTTCGAACCCATAATGAAACAGCAGGTAATAGAGCTCGTAGAAATGCAACAAATAGATATTCGGAGCTTGACCCGGCTTGCTCGAATAGTGCGCCGGTCGAACCCGGCCGCGCAAAAACCCGGTGAACAAAAACCGCACTCGCGACATCAGATTAAGCACGTTGGGCGTGCTGATGAGCACTACCCCGCCCGGCTTGAGGACCCTGGCCAGTTCGCGAATCAGTTGGGGCTGATTTTCGATATGCTCTATCACTTCGACCAAATCTACGGCGTCAAAACTTGCCGTGCGAAACGGCAAGAACGCATTGAGGTCGACCCCAGCGACACGCTCGATTCCCGGCGTCATTGCGGGGGGCGGAGAATAATCGGTGGCAACTACATCATAGCCAAGCCGAGCCAACATTTCAGCGCTATCGCCGCCACCGCAGCTCAAATCCAACATTCTCTTTCCAACCGGGTCCTCCGTAGACCACGCCGAAGATATTGCGTCGAAAATAGCGTTGTTAGGCATTTTCCAGCTGCTCGGGTCCTTGCTATCAGGACAGAGGTAAAGTTACTTTCTCATTCTCCATGGTAGTCCGTAGTTCGATGATCGTTCAGCCCTGGGGAACGATATCTAGCCGTTTCGCGCGCTAGTCCTGTCCGGAACCCAGCACATCAGCTTGCGGAAACTTCCGTTCGGATCTATGCCATCACATTCGTTACGGCGCTGACGTGTGCGCGCCTCAAGCCAGCGGGCGAACCGACAATCTTGTGTCGTCAACTTCACCACGCCGAGATAGGCGTGTAAGAAACGCAGGCGATCTTGCAGGGTGATATGCGCCAAGGGCAATCGGTTGAGCTGCACCAAGTTGCGCTTCCTTAACTTACCGGTCAGCCATGGCGGATAGAGCCGGGTGCGGTCGTTATCCATGAGGTAGAAATTCGGGAAATCTGCACTCCACCCCGAAATGAATATATTCGTCGCTACCAGATCGCCATGCACGAAACCCAGGTCGTGGAAACGGCGCACCATCTGCCCGAGTTGCACCAGAGCGCTGCGTTTTCTTTTGACCTGAGCACAATTATCACGGGAATAAGTCAAGCCGGACAAGAAAACTGGCGCTGGCTGACCGTCGATTTTTTCTGTCAGCACGAGGGACGACTCAGCCAAGCCCCAATGACGCCTTTCGCCAAACAGGACGGTGAGCGGCACAGCAAATCCGGCGGCATTGAGTGCCAAACCCTGTTGCCAGAACCGGCGCGCCTTGGTTGGGCGCAGCAGATCTTTAACCATCGTCAGGCCAGGGCGGCGATGAAAAACTTTCAAGAAATAATGACTCTTGTTGGTATCCGGCGGCCAAGTGAATGGCAGAGTTTGCGGATGTTTGGAATATGGCTGGCGGTCGACGATGGCGGCGAGCCTCTCTAACATCTGGGCGTCTGCTATGTCCCTCAACACCCAGAAGTCCCAGTTACCGGACCGGAGGGCTCCGTAGTCAGCCACACTCGGCATGTTTTACTACTTCCGCAATACCGCCGTTAAAAACTCGCTTAAGCTTCGCGGCGATTTCATCCGTGCCAATCGACCGCATACACTGCCGGCCAATTCGGCAGTGTTTGCGATAACATGGGCTGCAAGGGGCCTCGCCTTTGATCGCCAAGCTGGCGAAACCGTAAGGCCCAGTTCTCGCCGGATCGGTTGCTCCCCATAACGAGATCACCGGGACAGTCAGCGCCGCGGCGATATGCATCAGCCCGGTGTCGGGTCCCACCGCCACTTTTGCCCTGGCGATGATCCCGATCGCCTCACGTAACGAAGTGCTACCGGCCAAATTGACTACGCCCGGCTCGCTCAATGCTAAAGACTGCTCGGCTAACTGCCGGTCATTGACACCACCAAGCAAGACCACCCCAAGCCGGTGGTCGCGCCGCAGCAGATTGGCGCAAGCGGCGATTTGATCGGCGAACCAATTTTTGCTCTCCCAACGAGTGCCGACAAACAAAACCGCGAATGGCGATTCGATGTCTTTGAGATGGCCATCAACCGCATGTCGTTCGGCCTCAGTCAAGGCGAAATCCCAGCGCAGTGGCGTGAGCGCCAGCCCAAGAAATGCGGCGAACTTGAGGTAATGATCGAGCTTGGCGATGTTATTGCCGCAGGGTTCAATGAACAAATTATTGAACAGCCAATTACACTCCTTGGCGTCAGTGCGGTGAAATCCCAAGCGGTGCGGCGCACCACTGAAGCGGCTGATGACACCGCTCTTAAGATGGCGCTGCAAGTCCAGCACCAGATCGAAGTTGTGGCGGCGAATTTGTTTGAGAAAAGCGCCAAAGCTCTTCCACCAGCGGCGCCGGTCGAACAGGATCACTGCGTCGATCGCCGAGTTGCCTTCAAGCAGCGGCGCCGCCGCCGGTTCCACCGACCAGGCAATAAACGCCTTGGGATAACCGGCGCGCAGCAACCCGGCTAGGGGCAAGGCGCGGGTCACGTCGCCGATCGAGCCATGCAAGACCAGCAGGATACGCTGGGCATCGATTTTAGCTGGAGGCATTGTAATACTCTAGGAAACCGTCCCAGGCTCCTCGCGGGAAGTATTGCCGTTGCGGATCGAGTTTGCCGATCGATCTCGACAAGCGCTGGAGATTATTTTGGGCCAGCGGCACGGGTAGTTGCCCCAAGAACAAAATCGCTTTATCGAAATCGATGACATGACTCTCCACGCCCGCGGCGGTCGAACGGACCAGAATATTTTTGAGGTTGAGATCGTGATGATACACACCCTCGCGATGCATCCGGCGAATCGCCGCCGCAACCGCCTTCAAGACCGCCTCGATGCCGACGCTTTGGCAGAATCCGCTGTGCAGCGCAGCCCAAAGATCATGGGCGCCTTCCAATTGCCGCGTCACCAACCAGCCGCGGTAGAATCGGTCCGGCGATTTTTCCGACACAAGCGGCATAAACCTCCACCGTCGGGAAACCTCTGCGGCGCAGCTCCTCGGTAACAGTCAGCTCGCGAAACGGCCGGGGCGGCCAGGAAAAAAACCATTTGCCGGTAATCGAGCGCAACATCCCGCCATGACGATAGCGCCGGAACAATGCCGTGGTGCCATCGGCCAGTTGCACCGAGCGCATGTCGCCGCGCCCATAATAGCCCGCCACGCGTACCGTATCGCTCGATCTCCAAGCAGGTAGAAAACAAAATTTCCCGCTGTCGATCTGCCCTGACCACCAAGCGATTGCCCTGCGGGTCGGTCAACTTTTGAAAACCTTCAGGTATCGCGCCCCAGATCATATTGTCGGAAAACATACCGGCGGGAACAGTTTAGCCTGGAGTGTTCATGCTACCTGGAAACTGCCACAGACTGGCGATCGAGGTGGAACCCTATAGGAGTGAAGGCATCGGCGCCAAATGTTTCATCGTCGTGATCAGCGCGCGGCAAGCGGTTTGACCCTTTAACGGGTGGTTTCACAGCAGATTCCCTCGTCGCTTCATCAAGGCAGAGCCGCTTTGCCTTCGCTCCTGAAAGGTTTCGTCTCGATCGCGCCTACACCACGAATAATCCAGGCTAGCAGATGTTACCCTGGCGGTGACGGTATATTTAAGCGGCGAGAAATTCCGGTAGAAAGCGTTCGCGATCGCCGCTTGCCTGGCCGGCTAGGAGTTTTTCCACCGCGGCTAAAACCGTTTGAGCGCGAATCTGGCGAATGCAATTCTCATGGACCAACGGACACCTTCGGCCGCCATGGGAAGTACAGGGACGGCAACCGAGCTGTTTCTGAATAACGATGGCATTGCCGCTGTACGGATAGAACCCCAGATCTGGCGTGGTCGCACAGAATAGCGCCACCGTCGGCACCTTGCGCGCCACGGCGATATGCATCGGACCGCTGTCGTTGGTGACGAAAACCTGGCAGCGCCCGATGGCGGCGGGTAGCTCGCGCAAGCTAAACTTGCCGGCAAGATCGAGCGCCGCGCCGCCGCAGCGCTCGAACAATCGCTTGACCACCTCGGCATCTTCCGGGGCGCCGAAAAGCAAAACCTGACAATCGAGCTTTGCCTTGACCAGCCCAATGAACTCGGCGAACCCTTCCAGCCACCAGCGCTTGGTCGGCCATACCGAGCCGGAATTTACGCCGATGGCCGGTTTGCCATCAACGACGCCGAATTGCCGAAGTTTATCGGCGACGGCATCGTCGATTTGCCGGCGCGGCGGCAGATCGAGCTCCCTGGCACAATCTTGCACACGCACCCCGAGGGGCTGCAAAATCGATAAGTTCCGCTCGACATCATGACGAGCGGGATCGCGCTCGGCGCAATGATGAAAGAAAAACCAACCTTTGCTCTGGCGAAAGCCGATGCGTTGCGGAATGTTCGCTCGATAGAGCATGAAAGCGCTGCGCGCCGACTTATGCGGCGTCAGGGCCACGGTATACCGTTGCTGCCGCAGCATCGCCGCTTGCGTGGTCAAACCGCGCCAGCCGCGATGCGCTCTTTGCTTGTCATCGACGAGGATCTCGTCGATCGCCGGATGATCCTGCAAGAGTTCTCGACCGAGCGGGGTGCACATCAGCGACAGTTTTCTGACCGGAAATCTGCTCCTGATTTCGGCGATCAAGGGCAACGTCAGCACCAGGTCGCCGAGAAAGCTCGTCTGCAACACCAGCGCATTGTCCCAATTCACCGCGAGCATTTTTTACATCGGCACCGCCTCGTCGATCAACATCACCGGGATGTCGTCCTTGATCGCGTACATCAGCCGGCAGGACTGACAAACCAGCCCGTCGCCTTGGTCATTGAGATGGATGTCCCCTTTGCACTTGGGACAGGCGAGAATGTCGAGCAGATCTTTACTGATTGCCATGGTTACAGCCTCCAATTTCGCTTGCAAACGCAGATTCGAATGAGCCTAGCCTAGCGCAGATACGGCGTGTAGGCGTCCCAGCCGCGCCGGTAAGCGCGCTGGCTTTGACTGACATCGCGATTGACGAAGAAGCGGTTATACATCGGATGGCGCAGCGATCGCACTTCATGCTCCAGAGAGAACTTGGCACTGCCATCGACAGGGTCGACGATATTTTTGAAGCGAAATTGATGGTTACGCACATCTTCCGAGATCCCGCCGCGGCTTTGCAAAAATCCGTAGGGAGTGGAAAAATTCGCCACATAGATCGCGATATGATGACCGTCGTAGGGTCTGATGGGCCGGTCGGTTTCGCGGAACAACAGCGACTGATGGCGGCCGATCTTGACCCGGCCGAACTCGCCCTGGCCGTCTGACTCGACGACGGTCGGCGCGCCAAATGCCGTTTGGTAGAAGCGCAAGATCCCCGCCATGGCGCCGCGCGGCACGGCAAACTCAACATAAGGCATCCCCGCCGCCATGTCGCCGAACGCCGCCGGTTGGCTGGCGTGGCAGCGGAAGCGATTGCCCCAGGGACAGGTAACGATCATGCAATCCCCGTCTGGTTGAAAAGCGAACTGGGTGTCCTTGAGCCCATCGGCGACCGCTTCCAAGCGCTGCGCCAAACCTTCCAAATGCGGCACCACCAGGCCGATGTAGCCATCGATCACCTGAGGGCTGCGCGTCGGCAAGTGAAATTGTTGCTCGCCGATGTTGGCCCACATGTTGTTGAGGCCGACGTTGAGATACGGATCGCGGGTGCAACCCAAGCCGACGACATAGAATAACGTCGCCAAGCTCTGATCGGGAATCTGCACGTTGACATGTTCGAGGGAAATGATATTGCCGACATCCTCTTCGCTATAGTCGCCCATGGTTTACCTCCCCAGTGAACGAATCCATTGCCATTGTTGTTTCAGTCCCTCTGCCAAATCGACTTGCGGCCGATAGTTCAATTTCTCGCGCGCCAGGTCCAACTGCGCGCTGGTATGGCGGACATCGCCGCGCTGGCGGTCGAAGCGCTGGAGCTTGGCCTTGACCCCGGCGATCTTTTCCGCCAAGGCAATGGCCGTGAGCAGACTCACTTGGGAGCCGCCGCCGAGATTGAACACTTCGCCCTGGGCAGCAGAACTCCGCCGCGTTGAACAATCCGTCGACGATGTCCGAACAGAAAGTGAAATCGCGGGTCTGCTCGCCATCGTCGTAGAGCGGCACGTCGTCGCCGTTCAACAGCGCGCGCATGAAAATATGAAAAAACATATCGGGCCGCTGACGCGGTCCGTAGACCGTAAAGAAGCGCAGTGCCACGGTGGGAACACCATAGGCTTTGCTGTAAAGATGGCAAAGATGCTCGGCGGCCAACTTGGTGGCGCCATAGGGTGACACCGGCCGCGTCAGACCGTCTTCGCGCATGGGCAGATCGGTGGTATCGCCATAGACCGAAGAGGTCGAGGCATAGACGAATTTGCCGAGCTTTGAGATCCTTGGCCGCTTCGAGCAGCAGCTGGGTGGCGCTGATGTTATTCTCGGTGTAGCGCGAAAACTCGCTGCCCCAGCTCGAGCGCACACCCGGCTGGCCGGCGAGATGAAAAACATAACCGACGTCGTGCAGTAACGCTTTAGATCGGTCTGGGTGAGATCCTCGTCGACAAAGGTAAATTTCGCGTGCCGCGGAAGCCGGCCAGGTTGTTCTCTTTAAAATGACGTGGATAGTTGTCGAGAAAGTTATCGACACCGACCACGTCGTGGCCGGCGCCGAGCAGCTTTTCAACCAGATGCGAACCGATAAATCCGGCAGCACCGGTAACGAGAGACTTCATAGTTCAATATCCTCGATCGGCGCCTGAGCGGCGCGCCAATATCCACTCGGCGGCTAATTTTAGATTGTCGAAAACCGGTTGAATGAGAAACATCGTCGACGAGAACCTGTTCGCCGTTGCTGCGCACTAAGACAGGCGTGGCCCCCACCCGCAGGGCGAGCTCACGATCGACATTCTGATCGCCCACCACGTAGGATCGCTTGGGCGCCAAGGCCAGATCGTTGGCGGCGCGGTGAATCATCCCTGGATTCGGTTTACGGCAATCGCAGGCCAGCCGATAGCCGTCGATGCCCTCGCTCGGATGATGCGGGCAATAATAGATCGCGTCCAACAGCGCTCCCTGCTGCGCCAGCCGTCTAGTAGCAGCCGATGAATTTGCTTTAACCCCGCTTCGCTGAGCCAGCCGCGCGCCACTGCCGACTGATTGGTCACCACCACGGTCTTGAAACCGCCATCACGCAAGGCGCGGATCGCCGCCGGTACGCCGTCCAGCAGTTCGATCTGATCGGGACGGCAAAGATAGCCGACTTCACGAATCAACGTGCCGTCACGGTCGAGAAATATCGCCGGTTGGAGTTTCGCCAAGTCATGATTCCCGGCAATGCGCTTGACGAATCCTGGCGGCCAGCGCCGACACCAGTCGATCGCCGCCGGCGACATCCATGCCAACCCTGAGCGCCAGCAGTTTATCGCGCGCGAAGGGAAAGCGAATCAACTTGAGAATATCTTTCTCGGTGGTCACGATCAAATCGACCAACCGCGCCATCCGGCTAATCTCCTGCCAGTCCTTGGCGCTGTAAACATGGTGATCGGGAAACTCCAAGGTATGGACGATTTGCCCTTCCCACTCATGGATCGTCTGGTAAAAATTATCTGGATTGGCGATCCCGGTGACCGTCAGGATCTTGCTATGATGCAGCACGGTCAGCGGATAGTGCTTCCAGCGGCGGGCATCGTAAGTGATCAGATCCAAGGGTTGCAACGTACCGGTAAAAACCGCGCTGGAACGATCAGGCGGCAAGTAACGGCGCCATTGCGCCTCCGCCCCGGTGACCAGCCAAAAATCGCCACGCTGCAAGTTGCGCCGCGGTTCACGAAACGGACCGGCCGGCAGCACGACACCGGAACAGTCGCTGCCGAGAAGCACTAGATCGACATCGCGTTTGACATGACGATGCTGGAAGCCATCGTCGAGGATAAACGCATCGATCATCTCGTCGCGGCGCAACAATTCCTCGCGCCGATTGCACGCGGTCCGCGCCGACACCCACGGTCTGGTCGTAGAGACGCGCCATCATCAAAGGTTCGTCGCCAGCCTGCGCCAGCTCGTGCCTCGTTTTGCGCCATATCGCCGCTCAGTTTGCACGGTTGCAAGATCACCGGCTGAGTTTCCTTGCGCCGGTAGCCCCGGCTCAGGATCGCCACTTTCAGGCCTTGACGGCGCAATTCACCGGCGAGCCAAAGACAGGTCGGCGTCTTGCCGGTGCCGCCGACCGTCAGGTTGCCGATGCTGATCACCGGCCTGGGCAGGCGAACCGACTTAATCCATCCCCGAGTGAAAAAGCACATTGCGCAGTTGAACAACCACGGAATAACCGATCGACGCCGGCCATAATAGGATTCCCAGCAGCTTGCCAGCGAAACCCCTCCGCTCCCACACCCCGCGCACCGTCCGACTAGCCATAGCACGCTAAATCGAGTGCTCCATTTATCTTGCTATATTATCCAACCGGCGCCGCGCGCCACTAGCGAGTCTGACAAATAACGCGCCGCCAGGGCGTAGTTATTCGTTGAACCGCGCCATCGCCATTGGCCGAAGCCGCCAGCGGCTAGCCGTCCCATGGCGATGCGCTTGGCATCGTCCGATAACAAATTCGCCAAAGCGGCGGACAAGGCATCGCCATCGGCGACTTCGACGGCGGCGCCTTGAGCTTTGAACTGCTCGGCAACCGCCTGCATATTGGCCATGTAGGGTCCGAAGAGTATCGCTTTGCCGGACCGCGCCGGTTCGAGGATATTGTGGCCGCCGACATCGACCAGACTGCCGCCGACAAACGCGACATCGCCCACATGCAAAAAAATCACTGAGCTCGCCGACCGTATCGAGAAGCAAAATGTCCGTTGCAAATAACCGATCATCCGCGGCGACACTGCGGCGGCACCAGCTAAAGCCGCTACCTCGCAAGAGCGCCTCAACTTCGGCAAACCGCTCGGGATGGCGCGGTGCCAAGACCATCGACAGCTCGGGAAAGCGTGGCCGTAGCGCGGCGAAACTTGCCAGCAGCATCTGCTCTTCGCCCGCATGGGTGCTGCCGGCGATCAGAAGTTTCTTGCCGTGCCGCGGCACGTCGGTGAATCGCGACGACTGGGGCGCCGCTCCGGCCCATTTGAGACTGCCGACCACCGACACCTTATTGGCATCGGCGCCAAGTCTAACGATCCGCGCCGCGTCTTCGCCGGTCTGCATGCCAATGGCGGCGAACCGCCGCACCACCTGGCGAAAAAAACCGCGGAATCTTTCGTAACGAGGCAAGGACCGTGCCGACAAGCGGCCGCTCACTAGAACCGTCGGGATGCCGCGGCGAAAGCATTCTCTCAACAAGTTGGGCCAGATCTCGGTCTCGACGAAAAGCATCAATGACGGGTTCCACTGGGTCAAGGCACGCCTGACGGTCCAGCAAAAATCCAAGGGTAAATAAATCACCGCATCGACCCCGGCAAACTTCTGCGCGGTTTCATTACCGGTGGCGGTGAACGTCGAGAGCACGATGCGCCGCTGGGGATGGCGATTTTTCAACTCGCGCACCAGGGCGGTGACCGAACCCACTTCGCCCACCGACGAGGCATGGATCCACACCGGCCTGGCTGCCGCCACGGCGCGCAGCTGGGCATGCGGGAAATAACCCAAGCGCTGGGCCAGTCCCGCGCTGAATCGCTTACCGATTAATTGCAGCAATGGCGTAAACGGCAAGATCAGCAAAAACACCATGGTGAGAAGGATATTATAGCCGAGAAACCACATGAACCCGCCGGCTTCCTAGTGCACCAATTCGACTTCGTTCACTGGGCGATTTTCGAGTAATTGCAGCGAGTACAGCCGGCTGTATTCGCTATCCCGCGCCATCAACTCGTCATGGGTGCCCTGTTCGGCGATCGCGCCGTCGACCATGACGACGATTCGGTCGGCCTTGCGAATCGTCGACAACCGATGGGCGATGACGATCGTCGTCCGCGTGCTCATCAGAGTCTCCAACGCTTCCTGAACCGAACGTTCGGAATCGGCATCCAAGGACGAAGTCGCTTCGTCGAGGATCAGGATCGGCGCATCCTTCAATAGCGCCCGCGCGATCGCGATGCGTTGGCGCTGTCCGCCGGAGAGCTGCAAGCCCATTTCGCCGATCTCCGAATCATAACCGTTGGGCATCGCGGCGATGAACTCGTGGGCATGAGCCGCCTTGGCGGCGGCGATGATCGCCGTCCATATCGCGCTCGGGATCGCCGTAGGCGATATTGTTACGAATGCTATCGTTGAACAAGAAAGTGTGCTGGGTGACGATGCCGATTTGCCCGCGCAGTGATTGCACGGTGAGCTCGCGAACATCCACGCCGTCGAGCAGAATGCGGCCGGAGTTGACGTCGTAGAAGCGCGGGATCAAGTCGACCAGGGTGCTTTTACCGACGCCGCTCATGCCCACCAGGGCGACCATTTGGCCGGCTTCGACGGTCAGATCGATATTTTTCAGCACCGGCGTTTCGCCATAGGCGAAGCTGACATGTTGCAGATCGATTTTGCCCGAGAACGGTTTGGCGGGCTGGGCTCCCGGCTTGTCGCTAATCTCCGGTCTCTCGTCGAGTATTTCGAAGACCCGTTCGGCGCCCGCAAGTCCCTGATGAACCGCCGTGTAAGTGCGGCTCAGCCCTTTGAAAGGCGCGTACATCAAAAACATCGCCGCCATGAAAGCAAAGAATTCGCCTTGCGTGCGCCCGCCGCCGATGACGCTCCAACCGCCGTACCAAACCACGCCGCCGATGCCGAACGAGGCTAACAGCTCCATCGACGGCGCAACGATTGACTTGATCCGGCTGGCGCGCAGCGACTCTTTGAACAGCCGCCAGTTCTCCGCCATGAAGCGCCGGTCTTCGTAATCTTCCATGCCGAAAGCTTTGACGATGCGGTTGCCCTGAATGCTCTCTTGCAACAGCACGGTGAGCCTGCCGGTGCTCACTTGCCCGCGCTTGGTAAATTTTTTGATGTTCCGGCTCAGTCGGATGATCGGCAGCACGGAGGCGGGAAATACGAAAAAGGCGATGGACGCGAGCACCCAATCCTTGAGGAACGCGACCGTGACCAGAGCGATCAGCGACGTGGTATCTTTTAGAAACGATGCCAACGCATCGGTGATCGCGAAGCGCAGCAAGACGACGTCGCTGTTGACCCGGGCGATCAGCGTTCCGGTGGGATGGCGGTAGAAAAACGACAGCGACAGCGATTGGAAGTGGCGATTGAGCGCATTGCGCACATCGTTGATGATGCGCAGGCCGACATAGTCGGTAAGATAGCTTTGACCAAAGTTCATCAAGCCGCGAAACGCGAACAGACCGATCACCAGAAAAGGAATTAAGTTCAGCATGGCTTGATCGCGCTTGCCGAACACATCGTCCATGATCGGCTGGACCAGAAATGGAATCGAACCATCGGTGGCGCCGAACGCCACCATACAAATCATCGCCAAAACGAAATAGGGCCAGATATACGGCTTTAAGAACTGCAACAAACGGCGGTAGGTTTTCATTGAATTGGATCGTTCGGTTTTTTTCATGCCATCATACCGATTGCTATCGCCGCCACGCGGTCGGCGGCGCCCGGCGCGCCCAAGCGCTCGCGCAGGCGGGTAAGTTCTTCGACGATGCCGGCGCGCAATTTGTCGTCGGTTAACAACCGGCGGCTTTCGGCGATGAGCCGCTGCGGATTGACGTCGCCCTGGATCAGCTCCGGCACCAAACGCTTGCCGGCAATCAGATTGACCATGCCGATATGCTCAACCCGGACCAGGAGCCGGGCAATCCAATAAGTGAGCCAGGACATGCGGTAGATGATCACCATGGGCCGAGTCAGGAGCGCGGTTTCGAGAGTCGCCGTGCCCGACGCCGTCCAAACCAGGTCAGCCGCCCGCACCGCGTCATAGCGATCCTGTTCGACGACGGGAATTTTGCTGTCGCCAATCATCGCCGTCAAATCGCCGGCATCGATGGTGCTCGCGCGCAGACAAAAGAATTGAACATTGTCGCGGGCGCGCATCTGTGCCGCGGCCGCCAGCATCACCGGCAGATGACGGCTGACCTCGCCATGGCGGCTGCCGGGCAACAGGGCGACGGTTTTTTGAGTTGGATCGAGGCCGTGATGCGCCAGGACCGTATCCCGGCTTTGACTCGTGGTGACCGTCTCTAACAACGGATGGCCGACAAACTCCACGTCAACGCCATGGCGCCGGTAAAAATCCACTTCAAAGGGAAACACCACCGCCATCCGGTCGACCGATTTGGCGATCTGGCGCACCCGCCCGCGGCGCCAAGCCCAAATTTGCGGACTGATGTAATAGAGCACGGGAATTCGCAGAGCTTTCGCGACTCGCGCCAGCCGCAGGTTAAAGTCGGGAAAATCGATGAGGATCAGTAGGTCGGGCCGTCGCTGTTTGAGCGCGCCGCGCAGCAGTTGGTAGGCCCGCCAAATATTTTTCACGTTGCCGGCGAGCTCCACTAGCCCCATACCGGTCAGTTTCGCTACGTTAAAAAGCGCCTCGAAATCGGTTTTCTGCAGTTGTTCGCCGGCGACGCCGAATATCTTGAGCTGGGCATCCCGGCGATGCAAGGCATTCACCAGATTAGCTCCATGAACATCGCCGGATGCTTCGCCAACCACCAGCATGACCTGCTTCGTTTGCTTAGCCACGCGCAGGTTGAGTCGAAAGATTGGCCAGCTGAGCGCTGATCGTCGAGGCGATTTCCAAAGCCCGCAGCCCTTCCGTGCCACCGACCAAGGGCGGCGTTCGCGTGCGCACACAATCGAGAAAGGAATCGATCTCGTCGGCTAGGGCGTCGCCATCCTTGATCTCGATATTCTCAGCGCGGATGTCGAGCCAGCCGGCGCCCGGCTTGGGCTTATGATAAATCTGCGCGCGCCGTTGATCGTAGTCGATGGAGATATAGGCGTCGGGTTGGAAAAAGCGCACCTTGCGTTCGCGCTTGATCGACACCCGGCTGGCGGTGACATTGGCGATGCAACCGTTCTCAAAGGTGATGCGGGCATTGGCGATGTCGGGCATTTCGGTCAACACTGGCACCCCCACCGACTCGACCCGCACGAATCGGCGAGCGCACCAAACTAGTGATGACGTCGATGTCGTGGATCATCAGATCCAAAACCACGTCGACATCGGTGCCGCGCTCGATGAACGGCGCCAAGCGGTGACATTCGACAAACTTCGGATCCTTGATGATGCCTTCGAGGCGGCGAATCGCCGGATTGAACCGTTCCAAATGGCCGACTTGCAGTAACGCTCCCTTGGCCGCCGCCAACGCGACCAGCTCCTTGGCCTGGGCCAAATCCGCCGTCAAAGGTTTTTCCACCAGCACATCGATGCCAGCATCGAGAAAATCACGGGCAACCTGGTGATGATAGCGCGTCGGCACGGCGATACTGGCACAGCGAATCCGGCCAAACAGTTCGCGATAGTCGGTAAACGCTGGCGCGCCCACCGACTGGCCGATCTCCCGCGCGCGATCGCCGTCGACATCGACTACGCCGATAAGCTGCGCCTTTTCCGACGACGCATACTTTTCGGCGTGGAACTTGCCGAGATAGCCGACGCCGACCACCGCTACGGGTAATATTTCTGACGACATTTTTCAGTGTTACTTAGGCGGCGACCGCGACGACGGCGATGCCCGAGGCGTCCGCTTCGCGCAGCAATTCATCCTTTTCGATCAAGATCGCCTTGCCCGCCTCGATGGCGAGCACGGCGCCGCCGACCTGGCGAAGCGCCCTGATCGTTTCGACACCGACGGCCGGCACATCGAAGCGCAAATCCTGCGTTGGCTTACTGACCTTGACGACGACACAGCCGGACTTGGCCAATTGGCCGCCGCGCTGAATCGCCGCGTCGGTGCCTTCCACCGCTTCCACCGCGACGATCACCTGATTCTTGACCACCACCGTCTGGCCGATTCCCAAGCGGCCGATTTCCTTCGCCATACGAATGCCCATGGCAATATCTTGCCATTGCGCGGCGTTGGGCGCCCGGCGCGTCAGAACCCCTTCCTGCGGGATGATACTGGACAAACAGAAAGTCGAGTCGATGATCCTTATGCCGTCGCTGGCCAGTTCATCGGCGATACCGCGCAAGAGCGCGTCGTCGTCGCGGCTTTTGATCTTGGTAAGAAATCGCGCGCCGCGCAGATCCGGGCGAAAGTTGCCCAGCAGTCTGACCTTGCGAATGCCGCCGGCCATCACCGCCTCGGTCACGCCGGCTTTCTGAAAAGTCCGGATAATCTTGCCCAACTGGCCGACATAGATCCAAGTGAACTCGTCGACGCGTTTTTCCAGCGCCGCGTCGGTCTCCTCCCGGTGCGCCAGTGCCACCACCGAGTAGCCCTGACGCTTCGCTTCCTCGGCAAAGATCAATGGCAACTTGCCGTTACCGGCAATTAAACCGATCTTGCCGATCTTGTTCATCGCTGTGGATTGGTAAGAAGCTGCGGCACGGTTGAAAAAGCAAGTTTGGGTTATTCATGCTCGCAAGAACCAAAGACAGAGTGTCTATCGAGGTGGAACCCCAGCTGAAAAGTCGAGCGAAGGCATCGGCGCCAAATGTTTCACCGTCATGCTCGGCGCTGGGCAAGAGGTATGACCTTTTCACAGGTGGTTTCACAGCAGATCGCTTCACTTGCCTCATCAAGGCAAAGCTGCGCAGAGCTGCTTTGCCTTCGCGCCGGAAGAGTTTCGCCTCGATCGCCGCTGCACCACGAATAATCCTGGCGGGCGAGCGCGCTAACGGCACACGCCGCGTTCGGAAGCGGCGATAAAAGTTGCAAACTGCTCGATCTCCGGTAGCGCCGGCAACTCACTGCGGATTTTCTCCAAGGCCGCGGGAATCTTGAGTTTGGAACGAAACACAATGCGGTAGGCTTTGTGGATCGCGTCGATCTTCGCTTTGTCAAAACCGCGCCGCTTCATCCCTTCGATGTTGAGGCCATGCAATCTGGCGCGGTCGCCGGTGGCATTGCAAAATGGCGGCACATCTTTGGAAACCATCGAGCCCGCGCCGAGAATCGCCCCGCTGCCGATGCGAACAAACTGATGGATTCCGACCAAACCGCCGACGATGACATTATCCTCGATCGTCACATGGCCGCCGAGAGTGGCGCCATTGGCGATGACATTACGATTGCCGACAATGCAATCATGGGCGATATGGCAATACATCATGAGCAGGTTATGATTCCCCACCCGGGTGATCATGCCGCCGCCGACCGTGCCGGGATTGAGCGACGCGAACTCGCGAATCTGGTTGTCGTTGCCAATCACCAGCTCGCTCGGTTCGCCTTGGTACTTTAAATCCTGAGGAATCGTCCCGACGGTGGCGAATGGGAAAATAACGTTACCCCGCCCAATCGTCGTTAACCCGTCGATCACAGCATGGGATTGAATCTTCGTTCCCTCGGCGATTTTGACCTGAGCGCCGACCACGACATAGGGACCGATCTCAACGTCACTCGCCAGCTCGGCATGCGGATCGACGACCGCGGTGGAATGAATCTTAGCCAATTGCGCCGACCGCCCTACGCCATTGCAACTTCCATGGCTGAGATCAGCGCTTGCGCCGCCACCTTGCCATCCACGCTGGCGACACCTTGCATTTTCCAATAGGCGCCACGGCGCTTTTCGACAGGTCAGCTCGATGCGCAACTGATCGCCGGGTACCACCGGGCGCTTGAACTTGACTTGATCGAGGCCGGTCAGCATAAAAATCCGCTTATCATTCATGCCGCCGCGGGTATTATGAGCGAAGATCGCGCCGACCTGCGCCATCGCCTCACAAATCAACACCCCCGGCATGACCGGATGATCCGGGAAATGGCCCTGAAAAAATGGTTCGTTGAATGAAACGTTTTTGATGCCGACGATGCGCTCCGCGCCCTCGATTTCAACGATCCGGTCGACCAAGAGAAACGGATATCGATGCGGCAAATAGTTGAGGATTTCCTTAGCATCCAATGTAAGCAATGGCGTTCCCTACCTTTTTAGCAGTTGGGAAATTTGCCGCTCCATGGCGCGAACCGAAGCCCAGAGCTTGGGCAGTTGCGGCAACAGGGTCATGACTTTGAGCCACTCATGGTGCGGCGCCGCGGCGATACCGCCGGACAAAATCACCCCAGGCGGCACCGACTTTGGAATGCCTGACTGCGGACCGATCATCGCACCGTCGCCGATTTCCACATGATTGACGATGCCCACCTGGCCGGCGATCGTCACATTCTTGCCAACCTTCGTACTGCCGGCGATACCGGCCTGCGCTGCGACGACGGAATGTTCGCCGATAATTACGTTGTGGGCGATCTGCACGAGATTATCGATCTTAGCACCGCGCCGAATCACGGTCTGACCCAAAGTTGCACGATCGACCGTGGTGTTAGCGCCAATCTCGACATCGTCCTCGATCACGACAATGCCCACTTGCGGAATCTTGACCCGACTCTCGCCCCGGCCGGCATAGCCAAAGCCGTCACTGCCAATCACCACCCCGGCGTGAAGTATCACCCGGTCGCCGATGCGGCAACCGTCTCTGACCGCGACATTGGGATGAAGCATGCAGTCCCTACCGATCTCGACATCGGCACCGACAAAAACTCCCGGATAGAGCACGGAATTGTCACCGACTTTGGCGCGTGCGCCGACAAACGCATGGGGGAAAACCGTGACTCCGGCACCGATGACCGACGATGGATCGATGCTCGATTGCGGACTACAAGTTTGCGCCAGCGCAAGCGCCGGCGCAAACAGCTGAAGAATCTTGGCGAAGGCGATGTAGGGATCCGCGGCTTCGAGAAACGACATCGGCGACCGTCCGGCAAGCGCCGCGGCGCTACCGTTGCCGACGATCACCGCGCTGGCGCGGCAGCGATCCAAGTATTTGGCGTAACGGGGGTTAGTTAGAAATGTGATCTCACCGTCCGTCGCTTCGTCTATCGGTGCCACTCGGCGAATGGCCACGTCACCATCGCCGATCACCTTACCGCCGACCAACGGCTGCCAATGCCGTTAAAGTTCTCTCCAGGGACACTTATTTTTTTGCCCGGCTATTGAAGGTCTCGATCACTTTGGTGGTGATATCGACGCCTTGATCGGCGAAAAGAATCTGCGAACGATCGAGAATCAGGGTAAACTTTTCGGCTTTGCCAAATTCGTTGACCACCCCTTCGAGTTCTTTGAGAATATCCTGCATCATCTCGCGTTCTTTCAACTGAATTTCCTGCTGTAGATCGGTCATGGTGCGCTGCAACATGACCGATCGTTTCTGGAAATCGCTTTCGAGGTTGCGCCGCTCCTCCTCTTTGAGCAACGGCCCTTTCTTATCGAGATCGTTACGTATGCGCTCAAGCTCCTGACGCTCTCTAAGCGTATCCGCCTCGGCTTTCTTGACCTGTGTCTGCAAGCGATCACCGGCACGTTTTCCGGCGGCGGACTCTGAGACCACGCGTCGCACGTCGATAAAACCGATTTTCATCCGATCCTGCGCCCAACCCGGCACCCAAGATAGAGCTAGTAGTAACAGCACGAGCCAATATTTCACTCAAAACCTCCAGTCAATTTTGTGATGGCAAAGAAGCAAACGGTTACGGCTGTGCGCCGACGGAGAAGCCGAGCACTGCGGTCTCGTCAACAGATTTCTTGATGATGGCAAAACCGAGATCAACGCGCAAAGGACCAAAAGGAGACATCCAGCGGCCACCGACGCCAACCGAACTTCGCAGATCGCTGAAGTTAAACGAGTTGAAAGAATTGCCCGCATCAAAAAACGCCACACCCCGCAACCCGTATTGCTCCATGACTGGGAATGCGATCTCGGCGTTGAACACCGCTGCTCGGTCGCCGCCGACCACCTCAGTACCGGTACATTTGGTTACGCCATTCGTGGTCGTGCAACCGGAAGGCTCACGCGGCCCCATACTTCTATCCTCGAACCCACGCACCGAATTGATGCCGCCGAGGAAATAACGCTCAAACAAAGGCAAATCATTGCCGCCGCTGTTGCCAGCAAAGCCGACACCGTAACCGAGCTGTCCGCCAAGTCCTAAGACGTAGGAGCCGCCCCAGTTCGGATCCTTAAACAACTGGTAATACCAACGGGCAGTCAAATCGGTTTTCAGAAAGCGACTATCCCCACCCAGGCCTGCCATCGTCTGCGATAAACCTACTTTAGCGCCCGATGACGGTGCAAAAAAATGATCGCGGCTATCATAGGTTAGCCCCGGCGTTACGCTACTGGTCAGAGTGACTCCCCTGTTCATCCTTAATCGATGAAGACGCGGTCGCCGACACCTGCGTAATATCATCTCGGGTGAAGGCATAAGACAAGCCACCGCGCATGAAATCCCAAAAGGTAACTTGCTGGGTTGGACTAGCGTCGGATCCCAACGCCGCGGCATTAGCTGAGCTTTTGAAGAATGGCCAGGAAAAATCCTTGAGTGGGTAACTGCTATTGACGCCGAAACCCATCTTCTTTTCGTCGAAATCGTCATACTCGCGAGTAGTGTTAAACGCGTCCAGCCCCAGCGATACTTTAGAATCCAGGAAATAGGGGTCAGTCACGTTGAGGATGTAATCTTGCCGGCTCGTGCCAAGGCTAAAATTGCCGCTCATCGATTGGCCCCGCCCCATGAAGTTCTTTTCCGAAACATTGGCATTGAAAAGAAACCCATCACCGCTGCTGTACCCGGCGCCGACCTGGAAGGTCCCCGTCGGCCCTTCCTTGACATCGACCACGAGATCCAGCGCATCCGGCTGGTCGGTCTTTTTCGTGTTTAGCTGGACATCTTCAAAATAGCCGGTGCGCTGCAGGGCATTGCGGCTTTGGGTCACTTTGACGCCGGAATAAAGCTCTTGTTCGTTGACCAGCAATTCGCGGCGCACGACTTTGTCGCGTGTCTTGGTGTTTCCCGCGACCAGCACCCGGTTGAAATATACCGGCGGCCCCTTGGCGATCACCAGGGCGACATCGACGACCTTCTTCGCTTGGTTGACCTGGGTTATCGGATCGACCTGCACGAACGCGAATCCCTTGTTCGCATAGCGTCTCGTTTAGCGCGGTGATATCTTCACGCAAGCGGCTGCCGCGAAAGATTTGTCCGGTGGTAAGCTTAACCGACTTGAGCATTTTCTGACCGTCGTCGATCAAGTCCCCACCGATCTCCACTTTGCCGACGCGATATTGCGCGCCTTCATTGACCCGGAAGATCACTTCGAGACCGTCGCGCGCCCTAACGATGACCGGTTCGTCTATTTTGTTATCAACGTAACCATTGTCGTTGAAATGATTCGACAGAATCGCCACGTCATTGGCTAACATATCGCGATCGAGCACGCCGCGGTTGGTGAAATAAGAAAAAATCCACTCCTCTTTCGTACCCAGCAAATCCTTGAGTTCACCTTCGGAGAACGCTCGATTGCCTTCAAACGAAATGCGCTTGATCAGCAACCGATTCCCTTCGTTGATATCGAGCACCACCGAGACTTGATTGTTCGCTTCCGCCGACACCGCGAAGTCCACCGCGGCATTCACATAGCCCTGATCGGTGTAGAGCTTACGGACTTTGTCGACACCTTCCGATACTTTATTGCGGTCCAAGATCGTTCTCGGGGCCACCCCCAGAGCGGTCTCGATTTTGTCGCGCGACACCTGCGACTGGCCTTGGATGCGGACTTCCCGGATATAGGGTTTTTCTTTAACCGCGTAAGTCAGGACATTGTCCGGCGACAACTCGGCCTGCACATCGTCGAAGAAACCCATGCGAAAAATCGCTTTGACGTCTTGTTCGATGGCGGCAGCGTTGAATGAATCGCCCGGCCGGCTCTTGACGTGCAAACGGATGCCGTCCTCCTCGACCCGGACATTGCCACCGATGCGCACGTCTTTGAGCCGAGTCCCCTCTTGAGCGAAACCGGCACTGACGCCCAATCCAGCGACGGCGACCGATAGAAAAATAAAAAAGCTGCTGAGAAATTTGCTGGGCTTCATGGATGGCTTCGGTCAAATCGCTCTCCAAAGTTGCCAACGATTCCAATTTATTAGCAAATCGAACCATTTTTGTAAAGGATTCGGGGCCTAAAACTAACCTGCGAACAACTGACCGTCGCGCAGTTCGATGCGCCGGCCGATTCTATTGGCGAACTCATGGTTATGGGTGGCGACGATCAGGGCGATTTTCTTTTCCTGATTGAGCTGAAATAACAGCTCTTGCACTTCTTCGCCAATGCGCAGATCCAACGACCCCGTGGGTTCGTCGGCGAGCACCAAACTGGGCTGCAGAATCACCGCCCTGGCGACCGCGACCCGTTGCTGCTCACCGCCGGAAAGCTTGCCCGGCCGATGGCTC
Organism: uncultured delta proteobacterium; assembly: GCA_963847445.1. Lineage (GTDB taxonomy): Bacteria > Desulfobacterota > Binatia > UBA9968 > UBA9968 > DP-20. The sequence continues at coordinate 505,420 of CAWJZV010000030.1, forward strand.
ATGCGGTCTTTTAGTCCGACACTTTCCAGCAAGCGTTCGCCTTCGCTGCGCGCCTGTTGCGCATCCATCCCTTGAATCAGAGCCGGAAACATGACGTTTTCAATGGCCGAGAAATCCGGCAACAAATAGTGAAATTGAAAAACGAAACCGATCTGGCGATTACGAAACTGGCACAGCGAAGTCTCATCGTTCAACGGCAGCTCTTTGCCGCGGAAAAGAATCTGCCCCGAGGTCGGCCGGTCGAGAGTACCGAGGATATGCAGCAACGTGCTCTTGCCGACCCCCGACTGTCCGACAACCGCGACGCGCTCGCCTTCGGCCAAATGCGAAATTGGCGCCGCGCAAGACATGAATCTCGGTGGCGCCCTCGGTGAACGACTTGCGCAAATCGCGCACGGCAAGCAGTTCACTCATAACGAATGATTTCCACGGGGTCGAGCTTGGCCGCCTGGCGCGCTGGATAGAGGCTCGCCAACAAACAAACGACAAACGACGCCAGAGCCACCAGGAGAAAGTTGCTCCAATAAATTCGTACCGGCACCGTTTGAATCAGGAAGACGCCGTCCGGCAATTGAAATTCATACTTGGAAATCAGGATACAGACCAAAAAACCCAAGACCACGCCGAGAATCGTTCCCACCACACCGATCAAACAGCCCTTCAGTAAAAATATCATACGGATGCTCTTTTGGGTCGCGCCCATGGAACGGAGGATGGCAATATCCTTGCGCTTCTCCATGACCACCATGACCAGGGTCGAGACGATATTGAAAGCGCCGATCAAAACCATCAGCAGCAAGACCAGAAAATAAACGGTCTTTTCCAATTTCAGCGCGGAAAACAGATTGGGCCACAAGCGGGTCCAATCCTCGGCGAAATAGGGGAATCCCAGCTGCCGCTGAATCCGGTCAGCGATTTCTCGCGAGCGGCTGACGTCTTGAACGCGCATCTCAATATTGGTCACGCTATCGCCCAGTTCAAAAAACTTCTGGGCATCGGTGAGACTCATAAAAATCAAGGTCGAATCGATCTCGCTCATGCCGCTCTTGAGAATGCCGCTGACGACAAAACGGCGCACTTTGGGAATAACCCCGATGGCGGTGGGACTGCCCAACGGCGACACCACCTGCACCGCGCTGCCGCGAAAGACACCCAACTGATTGGCGAGCCGTTCGCCGAGAATAATCCCCGGCAAACTTACGGTGCGCTCATCGACCTGGATCGGGTGCTGGCGCTTGAGACCGTCAAGGCTGCCCTCGCGCATGAAACTTTGGAGATTCACCACGCCATTGACGCGATCGGGATCGACGCCGCGAACCACCACGCCGGTAACGCGCGGCCCCGCGGTCAGCATCACCTGGCCGTAAATCGTCGGTGACGCCGCCACGACACCCGGCACCTTACTCATTTGCTGCGCCAGTTTATCATAATCCCTCATCGGCTCGCCGGAGCGAACCAAGGCGATATGCGCGTTGATGCCGAGCAAGCGGTCGCGCAGGGTTTCTTCGAAGCCGGTCATCACCGACATGACGACGTTCAACGTCATGACGCCGATCATGACGCCGCAGATCGAGATCAGGGTGATCAGCGAGATAAACGTTTCGCGCCGGCGCGCCTGCAAATAACGCAGGCCGATAAAAAATTCGTAGCGCATCGGGTGGATTGACGTGAAGATTAACGGTGCGGGCGCAATAGCGGGAAAAGGATAACATCTCGGATGGACGGAGAGTCGGTGAAGAACATCACTAAGCGGTCGATGCCGATACCTTCGCCGGCGGCCGGCGGCATGCCATACTCAAGCGCGCGAACATAATCATCGTCGATGGGATTGGCTTCCTCGTCACCGGCGGCGCGGGCTTGCATCTGTTCGAGGAAGCGTTGCCGCTGATCGGCAGGGTCGTTAAGTTCCGAGAATGCGTTAGCGAGCTCCCGGCCACCAATGTAAAGCTCGAAACGATCGACCATGGCCGGGTCGTAATCGTTTTTGCGCGCCAGCGGCGAGACTTCGACGGGGAAGCCGGTCAAAAACGTCGGCTGAATCAATTTCGTTTCGGCGACTTCTTCAAATACCGCCACCAACAGCTTGCCGTAAGGCACATCGAGATCGATCTTCAAACCGCGCTCTCTGGCGAAGGCTTGCAAACCCGCCAAGCTCGCCACGTCTTTCTCTTCGGCGCCGCCATGAAGCAACACCGCTTCGCGGATGGTTAAACGCCGCCAAGGCCGGGTCAGGTCGATGGCGGCGCCGTTATACGCCAGCTGCAAACCGCCGGCGAGATCTTCAGCGATGGCGACAAACAACTCCTCGGTCAATTGGATAAGATCCTCGAAGGTCGCGTAGGCTTGATAGAACTCAACCATGGTGAATTCCGGATTATGCCGCACCGAGATCCCTTCGTTGCGAAAATTCCGGTTCAGTTCGAAGACCCGCTCAAAGCCGCCGACCAGCAGCCGCTTGAGAAACAGCTCCGGCGCGACCCGGAGATACAACTCCAAATCGAGAGCGTTGTGATGGGTCGTAAACGGCTTCGCCGCGGCGCCGCCGGGAATCGACTGCATCATCGGCGTCTCGACTTCGAGAAAGTCGCGCTCTTCGAAAAACCGCCGCACCAAGCGGACGATGCGCGAGCGTTTTTCGAACACCTCACGGACCTCAGGGTTGACCATGAGATCGACGTAACGCTGGCGGTAACGCGCCTCGACATCGGCCAGACCATGCCACTTCTCCGGCAGCGGCCGCAGACACTTGGTGAGCAGCCGCAAGCCAGCGGCCTCGACAGTCAGCTCATTGGTCTTGGTGCGAAACAGATGGCCCGACACACCGACCAGATCGCCGATATCGAAGCTCTGAAACAAGCCGTAGGCATCATCGCCGAGCTTATCTTTACGCGCGTAGACTTGCAGCCGGCCGCGCCGGTCTTGGATATGAAAGAAGGACGCCTTGCCCATGCGCCGGATCGCCATGATCCGGCCGGCCACGACGATCTGCGCCGGATTGGCATGCAGCTCTTCGTCGCTCGAACTACCGGCTGCGGCAAAGACAGCGGCCAGCGAATGAGTCGGCTTGAAATCGTTGGGGTAAACGATTTGGCCGGCATCGCGGAGCTTGGCGAGCTTTTGCTTGCGGACTTCGACCTGCTCGTTTTCTTCTGCGACGACCAGAGGTTGCGTTATCAGACATGATGCTTTCGCTGACCGGCGGCGCCGGCGGAAGAATATCTAAAAATTGCCCGCAGGAGAAAAAATTAAAGACCGAGATTGCGATGAATCGCCAGCACCGAATAGGACTTATTCAACGTGTAAAAATGCAACCCAGGCACGCCAAACTTAATCAATTCCTCGCACTGCCGGGTGGCATAATCGATGCCCAGTTCAACCGCGCCGTCGTCATCGTTCTCGACTTTCCCCAGTTCTGTCTCCAGATTCGCTGGGATCTTCGAACCGCAAAGCGCTGTGAAACGGCGCACCTGCGGCGCCGATAGGAGCGGTAAAACCCCGGGAATGATCGGCGCGGTGACGCCAAGCTTGCGCAGATCGTCGCTGAAGCGGTAAAAATACTGATTATCGAAAAAAAGTTGGGTGATGATCGCATCGGCACCGGCATCGACTTTCTCTTTTAGGAAACGCAAATCAGCTTCCCGGCTCACCGCCCGGGGATGGACTTCCGGAAAGCCCGCCACCGCCACAGAAAAAGACCGCATCGCTACCGCCTCGCGAACCAATTCGATGGCGTGATGGAATCCGTCCGGATGCGGCTGCCAGTCGGTCATGCCCTGGGGTGGATCGCCGCCCAGAGCGAGAATATTTTCAATACCATGTTCTTTGAGTTTTCTCAGCACGGCGCGCGCATCGTCCTTAGACTGTCCGACCACGGTTAGGTGACACATGACATCGAAACCGCAACCGGAATGAATCGTCTCCACGATATCGACGGTTTTTTCGCGCGTGCTTCCGCCCGCCCCGTACGTAACAGAACAGAAGGCGGGGTTTATCCTCTTGATCAGCTCGATTTCGCTGAAGAGGTTTTCCTCGCCTTTTTCTGTCTTTGGAGGAAAGAACTCAACCGATAGGGTCAAGCTAGGCTGGCTGTAAAGCTCGGCTAATCTCACACAAGTCCTAGATGACTACCTGGCGCTCACTACTATTAGTAGCACAATGGTTCTGGCGTCGACAAATGTACAGCGAGAGAAAATGCAAAAATCTTCCAGGGTTACACGGTTTTGACCCGTTCGCGGGCGGCGATTGGGTCGCACCCCGAATCACTTTCCGGAGTGATTAGCCGACGCAGCGCATCGGTGTGATCGAGCCAAAGTTGCTTGATGTCGTCCGGCAGGCCATGGGCCTCGATGGTCTCCTCGCAAGATCTGCCGCCTTCTGGCGAAGTGGCCGCCCATGATCGGATGCTTGGCATGGACCTGGTCAAGCGGACGGCCGTGATATTCCACTGGCGCACCGAGAAAACCGGCGGCGAGTTGGTACTCCATTTCTTTAATGCGCGCCTTGTCGGCGTTGCGAAAGAAAAAACCGATCATGCGATCGGCGAACACGCGGTCGACGAAGGTATCGATGACGGCGCGAAGTTTGACTTCGCCGCCTAATTGCTCAAATGGCGTCATGGTCGTGGAAATCTTGAATTGGCTCCGAAGTCAATTCACAGGCCATCCCGAGCCGCGCGAAAATGCTACATCATTCCCAACTGCAGCCGCGCAGCTTCGGACATTTTGCTTTGCTCCCAAGGCGGATCCCAGACCAGATCGATGGAGACATCGCTGACGCCCGAAATCGTTCGCACCTTTGCTTCGATTTCCGCCGGCATCGACTGCACCGCCGGACAATGCGGCGAGGTCAGCGTCATGCGAATCGCCACCGCCCCTTCGCCGCTGACCTCGACCAGGTAGATCAAACCGAGCTCGTAGACATTCACCGGGATCTCCGGGTCGAAGATGGTGCGCAGCGCCTCGATGACTTCAGCTTCGATAATCGTTTGATTGATGCTTTCCATTTTTATCACTTGGCTATTCAATACCGAGTTGATGTTTGGCTTCCACAGACATGCGGCTCTGGTTCCACTGCGGCTCCCAGACCAGTTCGACTGCCGCCTCGCGCACATCCGTCACTTCGAGCAACTTGCGCTTGATATCGGCTTTGAGAAACTCGCCCATGCCACATCCCTGGGCGGTCAAAGTAAAATGGATCGTGGCTTTGTGGCCGCCGCTGGGCAGCGCCTCGACCTGGCAGTCATAGATCAATCCCAAGTCGACGATATTGACCGGGATTTCCGGATCGAAACAAGAGCGCAATTGCTCCCAGACGCGATCCTGCACCGAACCCGAAGCTGCCGGCGTTTCAACCCTTGGCGACGGCCCCTCTGACAAGCCCAGAGCGTCGCCGTCGCGGCCATCGACGCGCACCGTATAACCGTGATCGGTCATCACGGTGTAGCCGCCGCCCAGCGCCTGGGTGAGCCAGACCTTGCCGCCGGCGCGAAGCGACAGCGGTTCGCCGCTTGGCACCATCACCGCCGCACAGTCCCGTTTAAGAATAATCGGTTGGTCAGTTGTCATGATCGCGGTCTCATTTCGTTATGGGTTCAATTCATTCGGTCTTGGCCGGCTGATTTTCGCCTTTGAGCGCCGAGTGCACGGTGTGCCAGGCCAGACTTGCGCATTTCACCCGCGCGGGAAATTTGCACACACCGGAGAGCACCGCGAGCTTGCCCAACCGCTCGGCGCCGCTTGCGCCCTCCGGCTCGCCGGTCAACATGTGATGCACATTGTCAAAAAGTTCGTAGGCCGCGCTTTCGGGTTTACCCTTGAGCTCGGTGGTCATCATCGATGCCGAAGCTTTCGAGATGGCGCAGCCCGAACCTTGAAAGCTGATATCTTTGATCACACCCTCTTCCACCTGGAGAAACACCGTGACGTGATCGCCGCACAGCGGATTATAACCCTCTGCTTGGCGATTGGCCGCGGCCATGACGCGAAAGTTCCGCGGACTCTTGTTATGGTCGAGGATGACTTCTTGATAGAGATCGTCGAGTTCCGACATTAGCCAAACACCTTCAAGACGCGCTCGATGGCGCGCACCAGCACGTCAATTTCTTCGATGGTATTGTAGAATGCAAAGGACGCCCGCACCGTCGCCGGCACGCCGAAACGCTGCATCACCGGCATGGCGCAATGGTGCCCCGCGCGCACCGCGACGCCTTCCTGATCGAGGATGGTGCCGACGTCATGGGCATGCACCTGGTCGAAAACAAATGACAACACCCCGGCCTTTTCCTTCGCCGTGCCGATAATGCGCAGCGCGGGGATTTCTCCCAACGCCTCGGTGGCGTAGCGAAGTAATTCGTCCTCATGGGCGACAACCGCCGGCCAATCGAGGGCGCGCAAATAGTCCACCGCCGCGCCCAATGCGATGCCATCGGCAATATTGGGCGTGCCCGCTTCAAACTTGTACGGCAGGACGTTGTAATGAGTTTTTTCAAAAGTCACGAGACTGATCATGTCGCCGCCGCCCTGATAGGGCGGCATTTTTTCCAGCAACTCGGCGCGGCCGTACAACACCCCTACCCCCGTCGGCCCAAACATCTTGTGACCCGAGAAGGCGTAAAAATCGCAGTCGAGTTCCTGCACGTCAATTTTTAAGTGCGGCACCGCCTGGGCGCCGTCGAGCAGCACCGGCACGCCGCGGCCATGCGCCAGGGCGATAATCTCTCTGACTGGCACCACGGTGCCGAGGGCATTGGAGACATGGGTCACCGAGACGAACTTGGTTCGGTCATTGAGCAGGCGCTGATATTCTTCCATGACAATCTCGCCGTCATGGTTGATCGGAATCACCCGCAGCTTGGCGCCCACCTGCTCGCACAACATTTGCCAGGGCACGATGTTGGAGTGATGCTCCATGGCCGAGACGATGATTTCGTCGCCGGCTTTTAAGAACGCCCGGCCGTAACTCTGCGTCACCAGGTTGATCGCCTCGGTGGTGCCGCGCACGAAGATAATCTCCCGATCCGAACCGGCGTTGATAAAACCGCGCAGCTTGCCGCGCGCCGCTTCATAGGCCGCCGTGGCGCGCTCGCTCAAGTGGTGCACGCCGCGGTGGATATTGGAATTCTCCGCCCGATAGTAGTGGTCGATGGCGTCGATGACGCACTGCGGCTTTTGACTCGTGGCGCCGTTGTCGAAATAGACCAGCGGTTTGCCATGGATTTTCTGACTTAGGATCGGAAAGTCCTGGCGCAACCGGGCGACGTCAAACTTCTCTGACGCCAAGATCCCAGCGGATTTCTGCGACAACGCCTTCATAAAAATTTCACCACGCTCCGAATCGCCCGACCAGGTACTCGTCCAAACGCTGGCGCAAGTGTTCGATACCCAGCCGCCGCACCACGTCGCTGGCAAAGGCGAAGCTCAACAAACTGCGCGCCGCGGCCACGTCCAGGCCGCGCGAGCGCAGATAAAAAATCGCATCGGCATCCAACTGGCCGATGGTCGAACCATGGCTGCATTTGACATCGTCGGCGTGAATCTCCAGCTGCGGTTTGCTGTCGATGACCGCGCTGTCCGACAATAATAAGTTCTTGTTGGTCTGGCGCGCGTCGGACTTCTGGGCATCTTTGTGGACGATGATCTTGCCGTTGAATACGCCATGGGCGGCGCCGCCGAGCACGCCCTTGTACAGTTCCAAGCTCGACGCCCGCGGACTGACATGCTCGATCAAAGTGTAGTTGTCGACATGCTGCTTGCCATCGGCGAGATAAAGGCCGTTGAGCACGCACGCCGCCCCCGCGCCGTTCAACAGCACGCGGACATTGTTGCGCACCAGCGCGCCGCTCAAGGTCACCGCATGGGCGGTCAGATGACATCCCCGCGCCAAGCTCGCCGCCAGCGTGCCGACATGAAACCCCTGGTCGCTATCCTGCTGCAAACGGTAGTGCTCGATACTGGCGTCCTCAGCGCCGACCAATTCGGTGACGGCGTTGCAGAAATAAACCTTGCCGCTTTCGCCTAAATAACTCTCGACGATCTTCGCCTCGCTGCCGGCGCCGAGCAAAAGCAAAATCCGCGGCTGGGAAATCACCGGCAGGGCCCCGGAGGTAGAAACGAATAATAAATAAATCGGCCGCTCAAGACGGCACCCCGGCGCCAACGAAACCACCGCGCCATCGCCGAGAAAAGCGCTGTTGAGCGCGACAAAATGTTGCTGCTCTGCGCGCGCCAGTTGCCCGAGCTGCGCGGCCACGGCCGGGTCACCCTGATCGATGAATTCCGCCAGCGGCCCAAGCCGCAATCCCTGCGGCAGGCTTGAAATGTTGGACAGCGCCGCGCTGTAAATGCCATTGACGAATGTTAGCCGCGGCGCGTCGGTATCGATCAGCGCCCGGGAAAATACTTGGGCGCCGACAATCGATTTCGCTTCACCGTTGGCCTGGGCGAAGGACTGCGCCGCGATCGGCTCGACGTTGGTATACTTCCAGTCTTCGTGCTTGAGCGTCGGAAAGCCCATCGCGTCAAAGCTGGCGATCCCAGCGTGGCGCAGCTGTTCAAGCCACGCCGGTCCGGTTAACGCTCCGCCCGCGCGCAGCTGCTTGAAGGCGGCGATATAAGGTTCTTTGCTTTCAGCACTGAGCATGTTCAACGTCGCTTTCGCGGATTCTAACGAGCCGCGACACCTTCACCCTTGAGCCAATCGTAACCTTTACTTTCCAACTCAAACGCCAGTTCTTTGGTGCCCGACTTGACGATCCGGCCGTTGTACAGAACATGAATGAAGTCGGGAACGATATAATCGAGCAGCCGTTGATAGTGGGTGATCACGATCATGGCGCGGTTGGGGCTGCGCAGCGCATTGACGCCGCCGGCGATGACCCGCAGGGCGTCGATATCCAATCCCGAGTCGGTTTCGTCGAGCAGCGCGAGCGTCGGATCGAGCACCGCCATTTGTAAAATTTCATTGCGCTTCTTTTCGCCGCCGGAAAACCCCTCGTTGAGCGGCCGGTTGAGCAGGGTTTGACTCATCTCCACCAGACTCATCTTGTCCTTGATCAAGCTGAGAAACTCCATGGCGTCGAGTTCGTCCAGGCCACGGTGTTTACGCACGGCGTTGAGCGCCGCCTTGAGAAAATAGGTCGTCGAGACGCCGGGAATTTCGATGGGATATTGAAACGCCAGGAAAATCCCTTCGCGCGCCCGGATCTCCGGCGCCATCGCCAACAAATCTTTCCCTTGATAGGTCACGGTGCCGGCGGTGACTTCATAGGCTTCCCGCCCTGCGAGAACATGGGCTAAAGTGCTCTTGCCCGAAGCGTTGGGCCCCATGATCGCGTGCACCTCGCCGGCGCCGACATGCAGATCGATGCCGCGCAGGATTTCCTTATCGCCGACTTTGGCGTGCAAGTTTTTGATATCTAACATTGGCAATCCTTATCTAAATAACTAAACAGCTCTTCTGCATTGGCGCTTTGAGCATGCGCCCCTTCAAGCCCTGGCGATCGGCGATGTCGGCGATGGTCACGCCGGCGAGAAAGTTGGCGAGCACCGATTGCGCCTCTTGCCAGATCGACTTTTGCGTGCACACCGCGCAGTAGGAACAATAGTTCGCGCCCTGTTCGAGACACTCCATCAACACCAACGGCCGCTCCACCGTCTCGTAAATATCTTTAATGGTAATCGCCGCGGATGTCTTAGCCAGAGTGAAGCCACCCTTGGAACCGATATGCGACCGCACCAAACCGCCGGCGACCAGATCCTTCATGATCTTGGACAGATAAAAGGATGGAATATCCTGGCTCCTCTCGATCTCGGTGCGGCTGACGATCGCCCCGGCCGGCTGCCCAGCCAGAAATGACAACGCCCGCACGGCGTAATCGACCCGCCGTCCGACGTTCATCAACGAACTGCGTTCGCTTTTGGGCTTGCCGCGTTTCACATTTTAAATATAGACTCGTTAGGTCTACTATGTCAAGGTAGCTTGCGCGGCGTCGATCGCGCTGGTGATTTCACGGTGAACGCTGAAGCGCGACAGCAACAGCTGGAGAGCAGCAATCGCCGCCCGCGCCGGCGAAAAGGGCGTCGATCGGATGATGAAATTGTTGGGCAATTAGTTAGGACGCGCTGCCTGCGGCTGCGAAAGTCATTTAGACGGCAGATACAACGGTTGGCGCGCGAAATCGGTATGTCTTAGAGCGTCCGTTTCAGTGCAAAAAACGATCGCTAAGCCTTCAAGCTACGCAATTTCTGCAATCTTCTATCGCTGATTCAATAGCTCGCGCTGGTCCGACCCCGGGATGACCCTGGTGCGGGAAGCAGCTGATTCAGATCAGGGCCCTCCGGCGGGGATCGATGGGTGAGACGTTTCTGAGGCATTCATTGACGGTTTGCTCGGGGCTTGCGAGTCATTTCCAAGGCATTGCCGGCCGTCATCGTCCGACGGCGAACTTCAGCTTCCTCCTAACGGAATCTCGATGGTTTTTCGGTCGTGCTTCAAAAAGTTAAAGAATGGCAAATCCGATAACATTCCCTTTTGCTGTCGATGCGCTCGTAAACGTCCGGGACTTATGGTTCGGAACGATCCCTTGACGTTTAGGAAGGTCGACCTCAAGGAAGTCACCTTCTTCGTCAAACCACACCCTTAACCGCGCTGCTTTTTGGCAAGCCACTATGCCCTTCGTCTTCGCGCAATCAACTTCGCTCCGTCCACAACTGGGAGTCGCCGGCAGTGTTTTGAAACTCCCGAACCGCTCCGCCGTCTTCGTCCGTCGAGCGGTCGTGGAATCATTATGCAGCCAGCCATGTCCGATCAAATGTGGCGCGAGTCGTTGCCACCTCAAACCGGACGAACCTGTAGACTCCCCGACCCCTTTGCGATGGCTAATTGAGCCTTGCCCCACCATGCAACGCCTGTGCGGCGGCGTATTCCTTGGAAAGGTCGAATCCTATGTCCGTATCCAGGGCGATGGACTTGAACGCTACGTACATGAGGCACACTAAGTGGAGCCCGCTGAAATTTCCCGCAAGGCTCTTCAGTTGATATTTTGGCGTGGAATCGTTGGTATCCAGACCGCGTTGTCCCGTTGCCGCGATTTCGAAACCGATCTGTTGCACCTCCGCGCGCGGCATCTTGGCAAATGTTTCCAATGCGCCAAGGCAATACATCACGGCGTCCGGACGTGGCATTCCTGGTGTATGCCTTTTGAAGCTCTGTTCGGCCATCTTTCGCAAGGCATCCTGCGCGGCGTCGGCGATTTTGCTGTATTCATCAAGATCGATAACTTTTTTGTACGCGTCATGAGCGTCTTTGGTGCGTCCTAAAGCGACCAGGACCTCGGCCAGGCCGAACACCGCCGCCTGGTCTCTTGGTGCGAGCATTACCGCCTGCCGAAGATGTTCTTCCGCCTCCTCTGACCGGCCAGCCTTGAAGAGACAAGCGCCAAGATTCCGCTGTGCCCAGGGATTTTCTGGATCTCTTCGCACCGCCTCATTGAGAACGGCAATCGCTTCCGTATTGTTCCCCTGCCTTTGCAGCGCAACTCCGAGAGCAATCCTCGCGTTGGTGAAATCGGCAACCAAATTGACGGCTGTACGCAGATGCTCCTGGGCTTCGGCCAATTGTCCCATGTCGCTGAGCGCCATGCCGAGATTGTACATGATGTTTACGTCTGTCGGTTTATCGCTCAAGAACAGTCTCAATAGTGTGACGGCTCCCGCGTACTCGCCGCGCTTGAGTTTTTCGACGACTTGCGCCAGAGCATCGGGCGACTGGCGATCAGGTGTCCAACTTATCTCGATAGTCTGGTCGCTAACTTCGACCGAATGCCAGCCGCCGATGGCCTGAAAATCCGCGGTCAGATAAGCTTTTACTGAGTCTCGGAAAAGTGCAGTACCGCGCTGGCGCGCCTCGCTGGGCAAAAGTGAAAGATCGAAGTCCTCCGTTGCCAAGGTAAATTTCACCACATTCGGTTCGGTCATAATGAAAGTTTTATAGCCTGGGTGCTGGAATATAGGAAGAGACCCGTCTGGGTCTTCAGGAGTGGCTTGGCGGGTTATAGGGACGCCACTGATACCAACCCGTAAGACCTAACTGTTTGCTCCAGAGATCGATGAGCTGGCAATCCGCGGAAGCATCATCGGGCACTTCGTCTAGAGCCCGCAGGAGTTCCTCGCCAGCTTTGGCAAAACCAGCCGCTTTATAGGGGAGCGAAAGCCTTGGATCGGCAAGATGGCTGGCCCAGAACTCGGCGAACGCAGCGTTCATCGTCAGGTTGGCGTTAAGGACCTTTGTGGCAGCAATCTTCTTGATCTCCGGACTAAGTACCTGCAAGTTTTCTTGCAATTGCTGCATTGCCGCCTTCTGTTGAAGTTCAGAAAGCTCCGGATACTCGCGCATGATCCACGAGTCGACGCGAAAGCCAATCGGAATGGATCTCAGCTGGGTCATGAGTCCGTCGAAAAGTTGATCGCGCAGCGTTGCAATGCTTTCTGGAGGCAATTTCAATTTTGTTCCCGGCCCGTCAGGCGCGGTAAGAAGCTGGTAAACGATCTGTCTACCCTCAACCGTGCCCGCGAAATCGAACCGGTCAGCAGCGGCAATGCTAAACAGCCGCAGGATAAAGCCGCACTGAAAGCAGATTAAATAATCCGGCTCGCCAACCGCCGAGGGGTTGAATGAAATCAAGTGAATTTTGTTCGCGCCGCGCGCGATGCGTGCAGCCGCCAAAGTTTTGAGCGAAGCTGTCCTCGCTGACGACGACCGGACAGCCGCTCGCGTCTTCAACTAGTTTAATGACGGTGCGGGTTACTTCTCGAAGTGTCATGGAATGTACCATACCATAATCTAAACAAGCGCAAACTGCATCTTGTATGCCTGCGTCTGGATTAGAAGGTTGGACAATATGTTTAGCCGAAAGCGAATCGACAAAGCAGGCTGGTCGATCAAATCTACGCGTTGGCCGGGGTTTTCAAAAAGTGGAGCTGAGCCTCGAAAATACGCATTTCTCAGCACTGGGAAAGACGTCAAAAGTTAAGACCTCAATCTCACCCTTCACTGACCCTCAATCTTCCTTTCACTCTGTCTTGTCATCGCCGGAACACTATTTCGGAATGCCACTCCAGGAACTCGCGGTTTGGTTTGGATTCAGCGTTATTCGGTAACCAGATCGTGTTCCCGCTCATACGAAAATATTCTTCACCGTTGTTGAAGTCGTCTTTAAGACGATGACTGGCTCGGAACTTGTAGTCGGGCGTGACCGTTACATAGCCTTTGTCGAATAGCCTGTGGATATCGGAGCGAAAAAGGACACCGTTGTCTACACGATGCTTGCCTTCTTCGGTCACGGGCCTAATGTGTGCTGCGTCGAGTGCGGAAGGGCCTTCTCCCCGGTAATAGCGCAACGACGTTGATAGGCATCGGTCACGAGGATGCGGAAAGCGCCCTGACCGAGCCGTTGTCTGATAGAGATGGGGTCACTCCACATGACAGTACCGTCGCCGACTTGAAACTGCACGACTGGTTGAGATGCCAACCCCATTTGGATCGCATTCCATAGGTCTTTTCCCGTTCCGGAACCAATATCGTACGTTTTGCCTTGGACAATGTTCAAAGAAAAGTCTTTCGGAATTGGAATCCACTCGTTACGTAAAAGGAAGAAAGGCTGCTGTAGGAGGATACAACCGATCTCAAAATCTTCCCTAGCGTCTGCCTTGGAACCACGATACTTCAAAATCTTTGATCGCATTTCGCCGAACGTGCTGGTTCCATTTTTTTCGCCGAACGCCTCCCACGCCAAACTCACAGGCAGGATTGAAGAGTGAGTAAAGAGACCCGCCGCCCACGATGAAGTTCTGCGGGCTGTGCAATTTGAAAGAAAAAAGCTCCCCAGGCCCGAGACTTTGGAAGCGTTGTTTCCCGCCCGGCTGCCAGAAATTCACCTCGTCAACATTGACGAGTTTACTTAGAGAAGCGATGCCAGTCGTTGTCTGTTACGCCGACATAGATTTTCATGACATAAATGCTTGTTAGCTAGACACCGCCGTAGCCTAGGCTCGCGCGCCAATTAGGACCGGTTTAGTTGTATGGTAATTTTAATTTATAGAACCCTCGCACCGAGATGTGTTGGACATTCGGCGATACCGCTTGCCACTCAAATCGTTTCTGGTAGGAGAGCAACCAACTCTGCAATGACTTGTACGGTGCCGCGGGTGTTTGGCTCAAATACTAGTTGCCGAAAACTGGAGTCATCGCTATCTGGCACTAAAATTATTCTCTCGTGTCGCCACTCTTCCTGCTCTGAGAAAACCTTCTCGCTCTTATAGATCTTTACGGTGTAAGACCCGCCCAGTTCCGGATCGTGAATATCCCGATGCTGGGCCACAACAATCTTACCCTGCCGCGTCCCTGTTGGATTAGTCCTGAGTAAACACCAGGAGCCGTTGGGAATTCTGCGATTCATCGATTCGCCAATGACTTGAGCGACAAACAATCCCGGCCTTGGTCTGAAGAGATCGGGAAGTTCTACCCATTCGACTTCATCGGGATCAATCGATTGCGTTTCACTGAACGTGCCAGCGGCGAACTTGAGATCGACGAGTGGCACCGCATTGTCGTAACGTTTCACTTCAGACAAGGGAAGCTTTCGAAACGGAAAATTACGCGAGTTAGAAACAGAAGACTGCTTAGGTTGCGGCAGGGGTTCCTTCACGACTCGAGGTTGCAACCCTAAACCTTCCGTTCGACTGCGAACGAAGCGCTCCGTGTCCTTATCCATGAAGTGCACATAGCAGCCCTTGAGGCCGCGCGACAACAGCACACGGTACGTGTTCTTAACTAGGTCGGTGAACTGATCGCCGCCCTTCTTTACGACAGTGTCGTGTGACTTGTCTTTCTGGCCGCGCCAAGCTCCCCGATCCAGATTGTACACGAGGTCTGGGTCCCCAGATTACGCCGACGTAATCGAATTCAAACCCTTGTGCCGTATATACACACCCCACTTGATCGATACCGCGTGGGTCGTAGGCCCAAAGAACTTCCGGAGGAATGCCGGGTTTGAGACGTTTAGCCTCCGAACGAGCATTCCAAGGGCGTCTTAAAGTCGCCTATTACAACGTCATTGATGAGCGAACCGTCAGGCGTCGTCTCCGTAGACCAGGGCCAACAGAAACCGGCAACCAATCTTGCGCTGTGGCCAGTTTCACTGAACGAGCGTATTCGACGGTCGAGTTCTTCGGGAGAGCTGACGATTTGGAACTCAAATGTCTCGTTTCGCTGATCCCATATTGGTGTGGCCGTCTCTTCAACGCCAAGACTATTGTCTATCCAATTTACGAAACCACTGGAGCCCGCACAACGAAACTGTGCTTCCAGCTTGTGCTCTTCGAGCGAACAGCCGTTGCGCCCGGCATAGTCCCGAATTAAATCGCTGGCACCCACTTCTCCAGGTCGCACGATCTGACGGTCATCAATGAAGAGACACCACCGTCTTTGAAGCGTCGATTAGCTCCTGTATTTGTGTCTTCGAAGACTTCTTCTCTTTCCGTGTAAAGCGATGATTGCTTGATGACCGGATGCGGTGCGACTCATCGCAAATGAGCGCATCTACTGACGACGGATCTGCGCTACCGTATTGGTTGAAATAGCGAAATTGCTGACCCGCTCTACGACCTACGATTTTCTGTAAGGTCTTAGTGAATGCGCGCGAACCCGTTACGTACTGAGCATTAAACCCCTTGCCTGAAAGTTCGCTCATCAAATTGATAGCAAGCACGGACTTGCCTGTACCTGGGCCGCCTTTAATTAAGAGAAACCGCCTTCCTTCTCTGTGCTATACCTTTCTTCACACTCGCCAGGATTCGGCTGTACACGACCTGTTGCTCGTATCGAATAGCACGAAGCGAGGTTCACACTTGATGACACCAGAGACGTGGTCGAGCAAACGCTTGCTGGGCCTGAATCGACTTTGCTCCACCCGAGCCAAGACCGGCATTCCTTGTCCATTCTCTAGTCTCATCTCCAAATAGGTGACGAGATCGCCCACTGAATCAGCATCGAACAATGGTGTGATGCCGCGGATGTCATCGAACTTCGGAGACTTGATGGGATCATCAGCAGTAGACACGTAGTTGTGAAGGTACGCACACGCAGCGAGTTGCACTGGCTCTTTCTCGTAGAAAGCCTCGTGCATGTCCAGAAGATATCGACGATATTGGTTGGCTTGCATCGACGGATGTAGAACGTCGCGCTCAGCGCCCCCTAGGTAAGTGCGCACCAAGCCCTCGCCTTCGGTAGCTTCGGATTTATCCCATTGCTTCAGTTCCACAATGACGGCAGAGTCCCGACTATAGCTGTCGTGTCCAGTAATCATGCAATCGAGACGTTTGGAAGTCAGAGGCAGTTGATACTCAAGAATTACGCCGTGGTCATTTAGATCGGCCTCTGTAAACACTTGAGCCAGGGCACGGAGCGATTCCTGCCATGATCGAATTTCAGACGGAGGTGGATCGTAACGAAACTGACTGCGGAACGCCACCTTCAGCTTGTCAGCAATCTGGTTGTGCGTTGAGTCCCGAACGAAGTCGGGGGACATTCCTGCGTAGAGACGCATGTCAGAGTTCCTGTGTACTTCTTGTTCGATCCCCGGGCTTTCTCTACGGGGTACTTCTTTGCGTTGTGAACAATTTTGTCTCGTGCCGCCGCAATCAGATCGACATCGAGCTTGTCAGCCAATCGCACTAGGTAAATTAAAACGTCGGCGATTTCATCTTTGACTTTGGCCTTCTGCTCGTCGGAAAGGCCCTTGCTTTGCTCTTCCGTGAGCCACTGAAACTGCTCTAGCAACTCGCCAGCTTCCACTGTCAACGCGGATGCGAGGTTTTTCGGCGAGTGAAACTGATCCCAGTCTCTATCTTCGGCGAATTTGCGGATCGCCAAACGCAGCGCGTCTATTTCATTGTCCATTTTGGTTCACGCTAAGAAATATTGGGTTGATATTCAGCTTCATTCGGGGTAGAGGCACTGATTCGGCGCGCTGCATTCAAAACATTAGACTGCTAACTGCGCTGGGACAGCTCAGCTTAAATTTTCGTCACTCTACTGGAATCGCGGGGGAGGTGGCAAGGGTTTCTTAAAACAACCCGGTTCCAATAGTTCCAGTCGTTCCAAACGTTCCATCGCTGCGCTTCGTTCAAAACATTTAAAGATCGATCCGTTCAAATCGTTCAAGCCGTTCAACCGCTTCGCTCCGTTCAAAACGTTATCCGATTAAGATTAAGCTTCGTTCAAAGGTTCAAAGGTTCAAGGCATTTAAAGATCGGGCCGTTCCAATAGTTCCAATCGTTCCAAACGTTCCATCGCTTTGCTCCGTTCAAGTCGTTAACCGACAAGGATTGTTCAAGGTTCAAGGCATTTAAAGATCGGGCGGTTCCAATAGTTCCAGTCGTTCCAGAGGTTCCAGCGGTTATCGTTTAAAAAGCCTGCCCCTGAGATTGCCGAAGGGTTTAACCCATTACTTCGACGCGGTTCCCTGTGCTCGGGGCTGCGTTCCAGGCAAAACGTTAAATCCGAGCTAGCTCAGTGGCTCAGGGAGGATTTTAGTTATCGATAGACTTCTCGGCGGTGCCGAACCCGGAAAATTTTAACCTGTTTGCGCGCGTCATCGATTTCATAAACGACCCGATAGTCGCCGATCCGTATTCGCCAGTCGTTCTTGGATCCGGCAAGTTTGTGACATCCAGTTGGCCGTGGATTATCGGCAAGCGCCTTAATGCGAGGCAGGATACGATCAAAGAGAGCGGTGGGTAGAGATTTGAGGTTCGCGCTCGGCGGTCCGTTCTATAAGAACGTCATACACCAGCGGGGTCCTTTAAAAAGTCGTCGAGCTTGCGAAACTTCAGCGGTTTTTTCCGCATGGCTTTGAGCGTTTTGAGGTCTTGGGCATCCTCGGCTTGTTCGAGCAGCTTGCGATACTCCTCGATGCCGAGGATGACGGCGGTCGGCTTTCCTCCGCGCATCACGATCTCAGGATTTTTTCGCGTTCGTCGTGCTTTCATTGGAACTCACCTCGCTGGCCACCAAAGATTATCATTGGCCCCTTATCTCTGCAATTGACTCTACGACTAGAAAAATTTGCTCGGCACACCGCGCGACCCCGGTTCCAGATGTTCCAGGTCAGGTTTAAAGATCGGACCGTTCAAGGGTTCCAGTCGTTCAAACGTTCAAGGTCAGAATGGGCTTCGTTCAAAACATGAACTGACTAGGACGCGTTCTAGGTTCAAGGTTCAAGGGTTAAACGATCAGGCCCGTTCCAATAGTTCCAGCCGTTCCAAAGGTTCCAGCGGTTAATTTCCGCTGATGGTTAATTATTAATAGGTATTAAATCAACTTAGGCGACGCGAGAGACTTTAATTTTGTCAGCGTATTTTTCTGCCTGGGCGAGGTCATAGGCCGCCTGGAGTCGGAGCCACGTTTCAGCGCCGCCACCGAAAGCTTTGTCGAGCCGGATCGCCATCTCTGGGGAGATCGCCGCTTTACCGTTGACCAGGTTGTTTAGCGCCTGCCTTGTGACGCCAAGGATTTTCGCTCCCTGGGTCACCGAAATACCCAGCGCCTCAAGGCAATCGCAGCGAACCGACAATCCAGGGTGCGGCGGATTTTTCATGGACATGTATGTGCTCTCCTAATGATAGTCGACGAGATCTACGTCGTACGCATTGCCGTTACCGAAACGAAAGATGATGCGCCAATTGCCCGACACCGAGACCGCCCAGAAGCCCTTAAGACCGCCCTTGAGCGGATGCAGTCCAAAGGCGGGCAACGCCATGTGCTTGATATCCGTAGCCTCATCCAGCCGAGCCAGGAAGGTTCAAGGCATTTAAAGATCGGCCCGTTCAAGGGTTCAACGTTCAAAAGTTCAAGGTCAGATTCGGAAGAATACCGTTCCAACCGTTCCACAGGTTCTAGCGATGACGCTGGTTCGTTCAATATTTCAAGGTCAGACTCGGGTGCGGACTCCTTCTTTTCCGGAATTCCTAAAACAAATGATCAGTTCCAGACTGTGGGAACGATTCCGGAATCGTGAATTATTGGATCCTTCGTCAACAGCGGGAAACCGAGCAGTTTCGCCTCTGTGACGATCAGACGATCGAAGATATCCGGAATCAGAGTGAATAGACGGCTAGCAATTACGGTTGCAGGCGTTAAGGACATTAAAGAATAGTTGCTGCTCTGCTCCATCGATTCGAGATGCGGCACAACGCGGTTCAGATCCACCCCGGAAAGCCGCCCTTTTTGAATAACCATCAACACCTCAGCTACAACCACCGCAGGAACATGAATACAGGCTTGTCCTGTTTCCGCGTCAGAAAAAACCTGCTTCGCTGCTGGCCCTAAACGCTGTGGCCAGTACAAGTGCCAGAGCAGCGAGTGCGTATCAGTGACGTAATCCACGACCTACGGCTCCTCCCGGTCTTGCACCTCTGTGATTAACTTATCTCCACTTTGGCGGCGTTCCCGGCGCAACTCTGCGAGCGCTTCCGCTATCGGGTCAACGCCTGTCATGGATGGCTCACTGTTCGGCGCAAGAACGCCGGCAAGCTTAAGGATTTTCAACTGCGCCGATTCTTCGGTGTGAAACACAACTTCAGCCGGGCCAGCCGGAAAATCATCGGGCAATGTGACCGAAACCTGGTGATTGCTGGGTATTGTGACCTTAAGCTTATGTGTATGCATTTTGTTCTCCAATTCCTATCCACACTGCCCTTGTCGCCGTTCCAAACAACCGCAATCCCAATATTCCCCGCGTTTGATAAAATATTGTATCCCAGTCGTCCTCGACACCCAAGCAGCATATCAAACCATAAATTTAGCGGCAAATTAGCCATCAACTATCAGATCGGAACCGTTCCAACAGTTCCAGTCGTTCCACAGGTTCCAGCGGATGGCTTGGATGGTTCAAAGGTTCAAGGCATTCAAAGATCGGCCCGTTCAAGGTTCAAGAGCCTGCCCTGAGTATGTCGAAGGGTTCAAACGTTCAAGGACGGATTTGGATTGGCTGACGGCGGGGGGAAATACTGTTCAAATGTTCGACCTTTTCAAAAACCGACACACGGAGTTCAAATAGTTCCCTTCGGCAAGTCTCATGGTTCGACGGGGCTCACCATGACCCTGAGAGTGCCGAATGGGTCAGGGCCTGAGTTTATCGAAGGCAGGCCGTTCAACCGCTTCGCTCCGTTCAAGACGTTATCCAATTAAGATTAAGCTTCGTTCAAGGTTCAAGGGTTCAACGTACACGGATTCGGACGGGATAAGTTCAACGGCTAAACATATGAACCGTTCCAAATACCAGCAGCGGATTAGAGAGATCGAGCGGCTAGTTGAAAGCTACCGGGCCGGTATGATCGCAAAGCGACCGAGCCTAGCAGGCCGATAAACCTGAAAATCGCGACGGTCGAGGGTAAAGATTCGCCGCAACCGCTCGCGCTCGGCAACGCGAACCAAGGCACCGTCCGCCAGATCCATCGGCAAATCGCGGTACTTGTGCATCAATTCTCTAATGCGCGGGACGTCGTCGATTCCTAACGGCATGATTTCTATCGCGCCGCTCGCGATCATTTCCCAAAGCGCATCCTGGGCGCGCCAGGAAAAATTCAAAAGGTGGAGGGCTTCGGTGACTACGGGCCACACTGTGCCGAGCGGCTCGTCGAGCGCGGCAAAGGCGTCTCGACAACGCTCATGTTGATTGTCGTCTTGGTGTATGAGGGCGATCAGCGGCCCTGCGTCGACAAGGATCATCGACGCTTGCGGGCTCGCTCGACTAGCATTTCTCGAACCTTCTTGCTCGCATCTACGGAAAGATCCCGAGGTCCGCCTTTGACACAGCCAATCAGATGAGCCACCAGATCATAAGGGCGCGTTTTCACGGCGCCCGTCTCTTCCTGTTTGGCGAGCACACCGATCGCGTCCCGGATGACTTCGGATTTGGTCTGTCGTCTCCTGCGAGCCAACCGTCCGATCAAGGACTCGGTCTTTTGATCTAAGCGAACGCTCAAAGGCATAAACGCGATTCCCCCATGTAATACAGTAGTGTACTACAAACCAGCTCAAGACCTCAATACAGGTTCCGATAACCGTTCAAGCTTCAAGGGTTCAAAGGTTCAAGGCATTTAAAGATCGGCCCGTTCAAATCGCTCCAATCGTTCAACCGCTTCGCTACGTTCAAAACATTTTAAGATCGATCCGTTCAAATCGTTCAAGCCGTTCAACCGCTGCCCTTCGATTGCCCTCAGGGCCAGTGAGGATCTCGAACGGCGCTCCGTTCAAGACGTTATCCAATTAAGATTAAGCTTCGTTCAAGGTTCAAGGGTTCAAAAGTTCAAGGTCCGATACGGAATGGATGCGGGTTATCGTTTGCCATAGCGCGCGGCGCGTTCCTCGACCAGAAAGCCGATCTTGCGCTTCTTGGGCTCCGGCGGTGTCATCAGTTGGCGGATGGCGTCGAAGACGACCTTGAATTGCGCGTCATATTTTCGCTCAAGCATTTCGAGCTTGTTGGCCAGATCCTTGTGCGTTGCCAATATCTCCCGCAACCGAACGAACGCGCGCATGATTTCAATGTTCACGCTGACGGCTCGCTTGCTTCGTAGAACACTTGAAAGCATGGCCACGCCTTGTTCGGTAAATGCGTGGGGAAGGTACTTCCGATGTCGTCCCCGGCCGCTTTCTAAGGTAACAATTTGTGACCTTAAAGCCGTGAACTCTTCAGCAGTGAGTTGAAACATGAAGTCGGCGGGGAACCGGTCGTGATTTCGTTTGACGGCCTGGTTTAAAACTTTCGTCGACACTTGGTAGAGTTCTGCCAGATCGGCGTCCAGCATAACTTTATGGCCCCGGATAAGAAAGATCGACTTCTCGATCCGTTGCGGCGGAATGATTTGATCTTGTGGTGACATAACAATGGCGAACCTTATGCGATCTGCCGGCGATAGGGCAAGAGCTTGCCGAACTCTCACCTGGCTGGCCCTTACAGCAACGCTAGAATTTCCGAGCTTAAGCTTCCGCGATCAATATGTAACCGTGCAACTGTCACCGGCACAATCATCATTCAACCCAAATTTTCGTCACTCTATTGCCGGGAAGGTGCAAGGGTTCAAAAGTTCAACGTCGGTTTCCAAAGGTGTCCAGCCGTTCGACAAGGCCCGTTCACGGGTTCAAGGTCAGATTCGCACGGAGACTTCCACGTTTCCGGAATTCCGGACGTGTGGTAATGAGCCGCGCCAGGCGCGGCCACTAGCCGCCGCTCTTTTTCCCGCTCCGCGGCTATGCTAAGAAAACTCCCCATGGCCATTCTTAAAGTCACTCGCTTGGGGCATCCGGTGCTGCGCAAAGTCACCGAGAATATTTCCGTCAAAGAACTCAAGACCGCGGCGATGCAGCGCTTCATCGACGACATGGTCGAGACCATGAAAGAGTACGACGGCGTCGGGCTGGCGGCGGATCAGGTGTTTACCTCGAAACAGCTCGCGGTGCTCGAAGTCGCCGACAACCCGCGCTACCCCGATAAAGGCAAAGTGCCGCTCACTGTCCTGGTGAATCCGAAAATCACGCCGCTGTCGGATGACATGGAAACCGACTGGGAAGGCTGCCTCAGTGTCCCAGACCTGCGCGGCCAGGTGCCGCGTTACCAACGTATCCACGTCACCGCGCTCGATCGCGACGGCAATAAACTCGACTTCGTCGCCAAGGGTTTCCACGCTCGGGTGATCCAACATGAATACGATCATTTGAACGGCAAGGTTTATCTCGACCGCATGGGCGATTTTTCCACCCTGACGTTCCTACAGGAATTCTCGCGATACTGGTTGAACAAGTACGGAGCGAGCATCTGCCACGGACCACTCTAGAACCGCCCTGCCGCAGAATGAACTACTCCGCAGCAAGCTGCGGGGTATCAAAGCAAACCCACTTCGAGCGCGTCGACAAAGCCTTGAAGTCGCTGTTCTCCCTCGGCAAGGTGTCAATCACCTATTGGCAATAGTTCAGTGTGCTGTCGGCCTGGCAAGACTGGGCAAGATAGATTTCTCGCTCCGCTCGAAATGACAAATTGTGACTGTCGGTCATCGCGAACGCCAGACTGTGTGAAAACTCCGTTCATGCTTCGAGTACCTCAGTCGTAGGGTGGGTGGAGGTGCCACGCGCCGATACCCACCGTTCGGAATGATGGGTATCGCTAACGCTCCACCCATCCTACGCCAGAGTCACAGCGCAGTAAGCTGCGCGGAATCACCCCATAGCGATTGAAGAATTATTCGCGAATTCCCGCTAAATCCAAGAGAAATACATAGCTGAATGCGGTCTCCTGATGGCGCCGGAAACGTCCCGAGGCGCCGCCGTGGCCGGCCTCCATGTTGGTCTTGAGCAGAACCGGATTGTTATCGCTCTTGAGCTCACGCAGTTTCGCCACCCACTTGGCCGGCTCCCAGTACTGCACTTGCGAGTCGTGCAAACCGCCGGTGATCAGCATGGCGGGATAGTTTTTTTTCGCGACGTTGTCATAGGGCGAGTAGGACAACATGTAGTCGTAAAACTCTTTCTTGTGGGGATCGCCCCACTCGTCATATTCGCCGGCGGTCAATGGAATCGACGCGTCGAGCATGGTGGTGACGACGTCGACGAACGGCACCTCGGCGACGACACCTTTGAATAAATCCGGGCGTAAGTTGCTCACCGCGCCGATCAATAACCCGCCGGCGCTGCGTCCCATGGCGAAGAGTTTCTCCGAGTTGGTGAACCGTTCGCTAAGCAAAAACTCGGCGCAAGCGACGAAATCGCTGAAGGTGTTTTGCTTCTTCAGCAGCTTGCCATCGTCGTACCATTGGCGGCCGAGCTCCTGGCCGCCGCGGATATGGGCGATGGCGAAAACAAAGCCGCGATCGACCAAACTCAAGCGCGGCGACGCGAAGGCGGCATCGATGCTCACGCCGTAGGATCCGTAGCCGTACAGCAGCGTTGGATTCTGCCCGTCTTTCTTCAGCCCTTTGCGATAGAGCAGCGACAGCGGAATCTCGGTGCCGTCGGCGGCGCGGGCATGGAGCCGCTCGGTGACATAGTCATCGGCGTTGAAACCGCCGAGCACTTCCTCCTGCTTTAATAATCTGCGCTGGCGCGTGTCCATGTCGTAGTCGTAAATCGACTGCGGCGTCTTCATCGAGGTGTAATCGAAACGGACGATCTTGGTGTCGAATTCCATATTGGCGCCGAGGTGCGCCCGGTAGGCCGGCTCGGCAAATTCCAAATAATGCGCGCCGCTGCCCGACCACGGCACGACGCGGATCTGCGTCAGGCCGCGCGCCCGCTCTTCCAAAACCAGGTAGTCTTTGAACAGATCGAAATCGCCCAGGTAAACATCGTCGCGGTGGGCAATGATTTCGCGCCAGTGCTCGCGTCCCGGCTGCGCCACCGGCGTCGCCATCAAGCGAAAGTTCTTCGCCTGATCGTTGGTGCGGATGAGGAAGCGGTCGTGCGATATGATCGATCTGATACTCATGGCCGCGCGCTCGCGGCAAAAATATTTTGAATTCGCCAAGAGGCTCATCGGCATCGAGATAACGGTACTCGTGGGTGATCGTTTGCGCCGACACCAGCAGCAAGTACCGCTTCGACTTGGTCTTGAAAATGTACACGCTGAAAGTCTCGTCGTCCTCCTGGTAGACCAGCTGGTCGGCCGCCGGATCGGTGCCGACGATGTGGCGCCAGATCTGATGTTGGCGCAGCGTGGTTTCGTCCTGTTTGCCGTAGAACAGCGTCCGGTTGTCGTTGCCCCAGGCAAGATTTTCGGTGACGTTGGCGATCACGTCCGGCAGCACAGCGCCGCCGGTCAGGCTCTTGATATAGGTCGTGTGAATCCGCCGTCCCTGGGTGTCGATGGCGTAAGCGAGCAGATCCTGCCCCGAACTCACCGCCGACCCGCCGATGGAGAAAAACTCATGGCCTTCGGCCAAGGCGTTGCCGTCGAGCATCACCTGCTCGGGCGCATCGAGTGCAGCCAACTTGCGGCAGTAGATCGGATACTCTTTACCCGCCTCGAAGCGGGTGTAGTAGAAATAGTCGTCGCGCTTGTACGGCACCGACAAATCGGTCTGCTTGATCCGGCCTTTGATTTCTTCGAAAAGCTTTTTCTCGAACTCCTGAGTATGCGCCATCGCCTTGGCGGCAAAGGCGTTCTCATCGTTCAAGTAGCGGATGACTTCGGGATTGTCCCGTTCGCGCAGCCAGTAGTAGTCGTCGACGCGCACGTGGCCATGGGTTTCGAGCCGGGTGGGGATCTTCTTGACCATGGATCTGATGCCTCCGTCGAACCTTCGACTGAGGAAAGAGAATCTTAGGGAATTTCCCACGGTAAGCGCCAGCCGTCCGGGAATGGTCTGTTATTTCCGTCATTCCGGCGCAGGCCGGAATCCAGACCCAACATCCACCTGGATACCGTTCTTCAACGGTATGACGGACCCATCCCTCCGGTTTTCACCGGCATGACGAGGTGAAGATCTGCGAGTTATTATGCGAACTGCCAGGCCGAGGATCCGGTAATCACAGATTGGCTTTCGTTTGACAGCGAGCCGCCCGCGGTCTTACAAGTTGTCCAGCAAAGCAACCATCAACCAGGAGGTCCAATCGCCATGGCAATCATCGACGCCGATGCCCATGTCATCGAAACCGAACAGACCTGGGACTTCATGTTGGAAGAAGAGCGCCGCTTCACGCCGGAAGTCTTGGTCTCGAAAAAGAACGGCATCCACTTCTGGCGCGTCGACGACCGGGTCATCGCCAACTCCAATCTCGGGTCTGAACGTCCCGGAAGATGCCCGCGACATGACCGATGTCTCCGCCCGCCTGGCGCATATGGACGCATTGAAGATCGACATCCAGGTGCTCTATCCGACCCTGTTCCTGCGGCCGGTGACGGCGCGCGCCGAGGTCGAGCTGGCGCTCTATCGCGGCTACAACCGCTGGCTCGCGCATATCTGGCAGCTCGGCAACAATCGCCTGCGCTGGATCGTCCTGCCGCCGCTGCGCTCCATGGACAAAGCCATCGAGGAAATCAACTTCGCCAAAGCCCACGGCGCCTGCGGCGTCTTCATGCGCGGCCATGAGGGCGAATGGCTGCTCTCCGATCCCGCGCTGTTTCCGATTTATCGAGAAGCCGAACGGCTCGACCTGCCGATCTGCGTCCACGCCGGCACCGGCAGTTTCAACTACTACGATCAGTACGGCCAGGATGTTTTCTCGCGCTTCAAGCTGCCGTCGGTGGGCGCGTTTAATAATTTGATCTATCAGGGCGTGCCGGCGAGGTTTCCCAAGCTGCGCTGGTCGTTTGTCGAAACCACCTCGCAATGGCTGCCCTACGCGGTCAACGATCTGGTCATCCGCACCCAGGCCGAACGCGAGTTCCAGCGCAAGTATGCCGGCCATGTGCTCACCCAGGCGCGCCCCAAGGAGCGCACCATCGAAGCCGCCACCGTCCTGCGCGACAACCGCGTCTACGTCGCCTGCCAAACCACCGACGATCTCGCCTACGTGGTCGACTGCGTCGGCGAAGACCATATCACCGTCGGCACCGACTACGGCCACGCCGACTATTCCAACGACATCGAAGCGATCCAGACCTTGGCCGAGGGCGGCAAGATCGGCGCGTCGTTCGCGCAAAAAATCTTGGACGACAATCCCAGAAAACTCTACGGGCTTTAGTTGAGGGAAAGTTTACTCACCGCGGAGACACAGAGAACACAGAGAATAGCTCTTTAAACTCTTTGCGATCTCTGCGCCTGTGCGGTGAATTATCTTTCGACCGATTCACAGCCGCAATTCTCGCACAGCGTTGCCGCCCAGTATCAAAGCGCGCTCGGCGTCATCGATCTCGAGTTGCATGATTTTACTCACCGCATCGAAGTCGCCCATCGCCATCGGATAGTCGGTGCCGATCACCACCCGGTCGGCGCCGACGACTCGCACAAGATAGTCCAACGCCGCTACCGAGTGAACGATGGTGTCGAAGTACATTTGTTGTCAAATATTCGCGACGGCTTCCGTGGCAACTGCTTCTGCAAATCCGCGCGCAGACCGTAGGAATGATCCAAGCCGCCAGATGTTGAACGCCAACAGGCCGCCGCCATGGGACAGACACAAGCGCAGGTTGGGATACTTCTCGAACATGCCTTTGAGAATCATGCGCTCGACCATCAGCGTGGTGCGAAAGGTAAACTGCAGAACGTTGCCAAGAATCGGCGACAGCGGATCGTCGGCGTCGAGCCCGCCTTCTAATGGGTGGACGAACAGCAGCAGCTCCAACTCCTGCGCGGCTTGAAAGAACGGCTCGAAGCTCGGATCGTCGAGCGGCTTGTCCCCCACCGCGTTGCCGATCTCCAGCCCCTTGAGCCCCATGCTCTTGGCTTCCTTGGCGATGGCGATGGACTCGGCAACGCTCTGCAGCGGCACACTGCCGAAGCCAATGAATCGATCCGGATGCTTCTTGACGACATCTTGAATCGCTTCGTTCTGCCGGCGCGAGAAATGCGCGGCGACAGCGGCATCTTCCCAGTAAAATAACAGAATCGGCGACGGCGAGATCGCCTGCATGTCGATCTTCATTTCGTCAAGTGCTTTGATCCGCGCCAGCGGATCGTACGCTCCAGCGCCCAGACCAGGGCGAGAACCGATCTGCGAGGTCACCGACAGCTTGCCGTCATTCAACACCAGCTTCGGCGCGCGGTTTTCGAACTTGCCGGGATTCTGCAGTGCCTCGACGGGAAAGAAATGCGAATGCAGGTCGATGTTCATGGTGCGTCCGGTCTCCTCATGACGAACTGTCTATACACCATCCGGTCCGTACTGTACCAGAGGTTATCGTCGTCAAGCTCGGCACAAAGTGATACGTGAGAGCGGTCCAGACATCTGTTCCGTGTCGATTGGATTCGAGCTGAATGTCAGGTATCTTGAGTTCACGAGGATGGTTTATGCTCGCTAAGAAGACTGTGAACAACCAAATTACGCTGCCGAAGGCGATCGTCGCGAGACTTCCTAAGACCGATTACTTCGAAGTTAGTCTGCGAGGCAAAGAAATTGTCCTGAAACCCGTTCTCATCGCAGCCACGAGCACGAAACTGGACAAGGTCCGGATTAAAATGAAGGCCCTTGGAGTTACGGAAAAAGATGTCGACGCGGCAATCCGCTGGGCCAGGAACCGGTAGTGCGCGTCGTCTTAGACACCAACGTCCTGGTATCGGCGCTTCTTTTCAAAGGTAAAACATCTGAACTCGTCCCCCTCTGGCAAACCGGTGCTATCACTCCACTGCTTTCTCGCGCGATCTTAGAAGAACATCTGCGCGTCTTCAGCTACCCCAAATTCAAACTCTCCGAAACAGAGATCAGGGCTTTGATTCAGGAGGAACTGCTCCCTTTCGTGGAAGTGGTCAATCCCCGAAAACGCCTGCGCGTGGTCGAGCGTGACTCATCGGATGACAAGTTTGTCGAATGCGCGGTCGCGGGAAAAGCGCGAGTGATCATCTCCGGTGACAAAGATCTACTTTCAATCCGTCGTTACCGGCAGATCGTGATCCAGTCGCCGGCCCAATTTTTCGCCGCCAATCCCCAGCTTCGCCGATAATCATCGTTGGGAAAAAACTAATTTCGGCGACGGCGAGATCGCCTGCATGTCGATCTTCATCTCGTCAAGTGCTTTGACCCGCGCCAGCGGATCGTAAGCGCCCGCGCCCAAACCGGGACGGGAACCTATCTGCGAGGTAACGGAGAGCTTGCCGTCATTCAACACCAGCTTCGGCGCGCGGTTTTCGAACTTGCCGGGATTCTGCAGCGCCTCGACGGGAAAGAAATGAGAGTGCAGATCGATGTTCATGGTGATTTTAACCCTTCCTCTCACAACCTTTGCGCCTTGTCAGCTGCTATGGCCATGAGGGCGGGTTTTAAACCCGCCCCTACGAATTCGATTACTTCTTGCGAACTTTGCACTGCAATAGCTCAAAGATTGCGTGGCTTGCGCAAATTTTCCGTACCGGTACTCTTAAGTTGCCGTGCCAATGAAGAAATTTAATCTCACCACGAAGGACACGAAGAGCACGAAGTTCGGAGAAATAATTTTCCGAACCCTTCGTGTCCTTCGTGAGTTCCTTCGAAAATACATGTGAGGGGATGATATGCACAACAAAGAGCCTGCGGGGCTCCGTCATACCCGCAAAAGCGGGTATCCAGGCTAATTCGGCGCAGAACAAACCTGGATTCCCGCGTGCGCGGGAATGACGAATTGAGGGGGATCGTGTTCTGGGAATGCCAACCATTTTCATGCTCTGGAGGCGAGCGCAAGCTCATGAAGTACTTCGTGGTGAAAACTCTTTCCCATTTGCTTGCGGCTCTGCTGCGCTAAGTTTTTTGCGGCTATTTCTCCTATCTCAGGCCCAGTTCCTTCAACGCCTGGCGCAGATAACTCTGATCGACATATTTCTCCGGATTGGGGATCGGCCCCTTCAAATTGTTCTGTTCGGCGTAGATGTCGACGACGGTCTTCAAGCCGTCCATCTCGATCTCCAGTTCAGGATGCCAGGCGGGAGCCTGAAGATAATAATCCAGGCCTTTTTCCGCCAGCGCCGGCGTCAGCTGAAATTCCTTCGCCAAATATTCGATCGCCGCCTTGCGATCTTGCTCGAACCATTTCTTCGCGCGCACCACCGCCTTGAGAAAGCGCACAACCACCGGGCGATTCTTCTCGGCCCAACTGCGCCGGACGGAAAATGCCGAGAGCAAATAATTGGGAAAGACATCGACCATGCGGCCGATCAAGTTGAAGCCAAGATCCTGCGCTTGGAATGAATAGGGCACCGCCATCATCGACGCGGCGGTTTGGCCCGCGTTCATTGCCAAAAAAGCCTGGGTCGTGCCGCCGACGTTCAGAAGTTTATAATCGCGCGGATACTCCAAGCCCTTGAGTTTCAGCGCTCGGCGCAACACGAAGGTCGTGCCGGAAGTTAAGGTGGACGAACCGATGGTCGCGCCGCGCAGGTCTTCGTAGGTTTTGTAATTCTTCGCGCCCATCAGCATATGGGTGATCTTGCTGCCGCTGGCGACCATGACCAGGTCGGCGCCCTGTTCGACGGCCGTGATCGGCCCGTCATTGGCGAGCAGCGCCGCTGAGATCGAGTTGCCGATCAACGCCTGCACCGCCGGCGCCGTGCCGCGCATGAGCACGACGTCGACATCGAGCCCTTCGCGCTCGAAATAACCGCGCCGCCATGCCGCCCATAGAGTCCCGTAACCCAAGACCTTGGACGAAACGCCGACGGGGAATTTAATTCGCTCCTGGCCCGCTGCCGGCGATGGCGGCTGCAAGATCAGTACAAATGCGAGCAGAATCAGTTTCATATTCGCTTTCCTCGCGGTTTCCCGCCACATCTATCTCAGTCAAACTCGCCGCCTTGTAACACGGCGTAGGGCGATTGCCTAGCAAAATGCTAGGCCGTAGCGAGGTCGTGCTTCAGTTTGATTTCTGGCAGGTTGAGACACCTAGAAAGATTTCTCGCTACGCTCGAAATGACAGGTTGTGTTTCGTCGTCATCCCGAACGCAGAGAGGGATCTAGCCAAGCTGAACCGTGACCCCGTGGCGGCGCTCGCTTGACACAACCGTGCCACAATCTGCTAATACAATCGGTGATCGATTTATCAGGAGCATACGCATGAATATTCTCCGGCAATTTTGGTATCCCGTCCTGTGGTCGAAAGATCTGACCGACAAACCCATGTCGGTCAAGCTCCTCGACCAGCCGTTGGTGCTCTGGCGTGTCAATGGCACAGTCTCGGCGTTCTATGATCTCTGCCTCCATCGCGGCGCAGCGCTGTCTTTGGGGTGGATCGATGGCGATAAGCTCGTCTGTCCCTACCATGGCTGGAATTACGGCGCGGACGGCGCTTGCGTGAAGATTCCCTCGCTGCCCCCCGACCGTGAAATACCCGCCAAGGCGCGGGCAAAATCCTACCATGTGCAGGAGCGCCATAGTCTGATCTGGGTTTGTCTCGACGAACCGCGACAAGACATTCCCCGAGTTTCCGCCGGAGATCGACGATCCGGCTTTCGTCTGGGCGCCGTACAATTCCGACGGCCAGTGGAAA
This sequence comes from uncultured delta proteobacterium, assembly GCA_963847445.1. GTDB lineage: Bacteria > Desulfobacterota > Binatia > UBA9968 > UBA9968 > DP-20. The sequence continues at coordinate 536,579 of CAWJZV010000030.1, forward strand.
GCCAACGCCGCGCGCATGATCGAGAACCTCGCCGACTTCTCCCATTTTCCCTGGGTCCACGCCGGCATCCTCGGCGACCCCGAGCAAGCCGAGTCCCCGGTGATTGAACTCCAGGAAGTGACCGGCGGTTTTCAATATGAGATCGACACCCCGGTCAATCGCCTGCGCGCCGCAGAGCCCGTCGAAGCAACGCTACACCGTCATCCTGCCGTTCATGGTGATCATCCAGCGCAGCCAGCCCGGCGGCGACGAGCGCCATACCAATATTTATTTGTGCACCCCGGTGGCCAACAACGAAACTCGATTTTTCCGTCTCGCCGGGCGCAATTACCGCGATACCAAACCGGACGAACAATTGAACGCCCAGCATCGCAAGATCTTCGAGCAGGACAAAGCCATCGTCGAGTCCCAGCGTCCCTGGGAACTGCCCCTCGACCTCGCCGAAGAGCTGCATCTGCGCGGCCCCGACACCCCGGCGGTGGAATACCGCCGGCGGCTGAAGCAAATGGGAGTCGAGTGGAATTAAGCACGTTCAAACCGTTCAAGCCGTTCAACCGCTGCGCTCCGTTCAAGCCGACGGAACCTCCGAAAACGTTTTGAACGTTTTGAACGATTTGAACGGAGCGCAAGCGATTGAACTGAGCGAAGCGATTGAACGGCTTGAACGAGTTAGGAGTTTGAGATGTCGGAGGTTTACGATGTCATCGTTGCCGGCGGCGGTTCGGCGGGCTGCGTGATCGCGGCGCGATTGTCCGAGGATCCGCAGCGACAAATTGGTCAAAGAGGAAATCGAAAAATATTCGCGCTTCAGCGCCGACGAGCTCGGCTGGAAAGCGCAGTGACTGGGGCTAAACACGTTCAGCACGAAGGGTCCAGCGCGGCGAAGCCGCAACCGAAAAGAAGAGTGGCCGCAAAGAACGCAAAGGGCGCAAAAAAAGAATCGAGAATCGTAGGGGCGGGTTTGAAACCCGCCCTCTTGGCTTTGGCGCATCAAGAAATTTGCCCAAGCCGCGCAAACTATCACGGATGGTAGTACGAAGGACACGAAGGTTGCCGATAATTAATATTCCGAACTTCGTGATCTTCGTGCACTCCTTCGAAAATACATGTGAGGGGATGACATCCACAACGAAAAGCCTCCGGGGTTCCGTCATACCCGCGAAAGCGGGTATCCAGGCTAATTGGGCGCAGAACAAACCTGGATTCCCGCGTGCGCGGGAATGACGAATCGAGGAGAGAAGCATGTTCTGGGAATGCCAACCATTTTCATGATCTGTAGACGAGCGCAAACTCATGAAACACTTCGTGGTGGAAAAGTCTTTCCCACTTGGTTACAGCTATGCCGCACTAGGAACTTCATGGTAAACATACGTATCCGGAGGTAGATGAACATGGCAGGAATCATCGACGCCGACACCCATATCGCCGAATCGGAGAGCATGTGGAAGCATTTCGATCCGAGCATGCACCATCGCCGCCCGGTCATGCTGTCGGCGCCGGACGACACGCTCTATCGAGATTTCAACGTTCTGTGGTTGATCGACGGCAACATCTTTCCTAAAGCGTCGGGCAAAGGCGGCTTTCGTATCATCACCCCGACCGCGTCGAAACGCGAAGCCAATCGAACCGACATCGCGCTCGGTTGCCGCGAGATCACCGACGTGGCCGCGCGGTTGGCCGACATGGACCATGCCGGCGTCGACACCCAAGTCATCTACCCCACCCTGTTTCTCATCGACGTGACCGATGACACCAATCTTCAAATCGCCCTCTGTGGCGCCTATAATAAATTCCTCGGCGAGGTTTATGGCAAATCCAACAACCGGCTGCGCTGGGTCACGGTGCTGCCGCTAAAATCAGTCGACGCATCGATCCAGCAGATGCACGAAGCCAAACAAAACGGCGCCGTCGGCATCTTCTTTAGCGGCATCATCGGTTCGCTGACGTTGAACAATCCCCACTTCATGCCGATCTACGCCGAGGCGGAAAAGCTTGGCCTGCCGATCTGCGTGCACACCGGCCAGAGCAGCCGCCACCTGCTCGACTTTTTCGATCTCGAATTGAACGGCACCTTCGCCACTTCCCATGTGCCGCCCATCGTCGGCTTCCGCGATTTGGTCGCCAGCGCGATCCCCGAGAAATTTCCCGACGTTGAAGTTCGGCTTCCTCGAAGTCTCGGCGAGCTGGGTGCCGTTTCTCTATCACCACTTGAAGCGCTCAGCGCGGCCGCGCCCGAGTTTTCCCAACGCGCGCTGGAAGTTTTCATCGTGCAAGGAACTCTTCCGCGACTACCGCATCTACGTCGCCTGCGAAGCCGACGAGGACATCCCCTACCTGGCGGAATTTATCGGCGAAGATAATTTACTGATCGGCTCCGACTACGGCCACAACGATCCGGCGGAAGAAAAAGCCTTGGTGCAGACCATGAGATCGCGCGAAGATCTGTCGCAGATTTAGTTGAGAAGATTTTCTCGGATAATCCAAGGCGCTTCTATGGATTGACATAGAGCCGGCGAATAAATTAGAGAATGCTCGACCAGCTCAGCATGAACGGATTTTTTATTCACTCAAATCTTGCTCCGTTCGTGCTGAGCTCGTCGAAGGCACCATACCGGTAGAAACCACGGAACGATAATGATCATCATACTACTCATCGCACTATTTCTCGGCACGCGCGCGGAGCTCCATGCCCAGACCCCGTTCTATCAGGGCAAAACCATCACCGTCATCGCCGCCGCCAGCGCCGGCAGCGCCTACGATCTCTACGCCCGCTTGATGGCGCAATTCATGGGCAAGCATATTCCCGGCAATCCCAATTTCATCGTGCAAAATATGACCGGCGCGGGCTCGATCATCGGCGCCAATTACCTCTACAACGTTTCCAAGCCCGACGGCCTGACCATCGGCGCGATTCAACCGTCGATCTACTTCAACCAACTGATGCAGCAGAAAGAAGTGAAATACGATTGGGCGAAGTTCGCCTGGATCGGCAGCTCGGACAAATCCGACTATCTGCTCTACATGCGCGCCGATCTGCCCTATAAGACGCTCGCCGATGTGCGCAAGGCCAAGGAACCGCCCAAATGCGGCTCCACCGGCGCCGGCACCTCCGGTAGCTACATGCCCAAACTACTGGAAGAAGTCCTCGGCACGAAATTCACCATCGTCGCCGGCTACCAGGGCGGCGGTGAAATCGATCTCGCCGTCGAACGCGGCGAACTGCACTGCCGCTCGTTTACCATCCAGGCCTACCATTCGCGCGAGCCGTACCACACCTGGAGGAAGAAAAGCTTTGCCCGAATCCTCATGCAGACCGGACAGACGAGAGATCCGCGCATCGCCGATACACCGACGCTGCGCGAGCTCATGGACGAATATAAAACCCCCGAAAGCGATCGACGCCTGGTTCTCATGATCTTGGCCGCCAATGATTTCGGCCGCCCCATCGTCGCCCCACCGGGCCTGGCGGCCGACCGGCTTAAAGTGCTTCGTGAAGCGTTCCTAAACACCATGAAAGATCCCGACCTGCTGGCCGAAGCGAAACGTAAGAATTTCGACATTCAGCCCACGAGTGGCGACGATCTCGCCAGCCTTGCCAAGCAAGTGATGACCCAGACACCGGAACTCATCGCCCGAGCCAAACGGTTGATGGAGCAGTGACGGCAAGTTTGAACCATGGGCCCAAGTTAGCGCCGAGGCGATCCACGCAGGTAAAAACAAAAAGCTACGGATGGAATTGATCTGAAAGAGAGGCTTTATGAAAAGAACTCTGCTATTAGTAACGATCGTTCTCTGGAGCGCGGAACTCTGGGCGCAGGAGCCATTCTACCAGGGCAAGACCATCACGGTCATCAGCACCTCGAGCACCGGCAGCGCTTACGATATATACGCCCGGCTTGTGGCTCAGTTCATGGGCAGGCATATTCCCGGCAACCCCAACTTCATCGTCCAAAACATGGCCGGCGCCGGATCGCTCATCGGCACCAACTATCTTTACGGCCTGGCCAAAGGCGACGGCACGGTGATCGGCGGCTTGCAACCGTCGATGTATTTCAACCAGCTGTACAAGCAGCCCGAGGCCAAGTACGACTGGGCAAAGTTCAACTGGCTCGGCAGCTCGGACCAGTCCGAAAGCCTGCTCTATATGCGCGCCGACCTGCCGTACAAAACTCTGGCGGATGTGCGCAGGGCCAAGGAGCCGCCCAAATGTGGTTCCACCGGCCCCGGTACTTCCGGAACTTATATGCCCAAACTATTGGAAGAACTGCTCGGCACGAAATTCACCATCATTTCCGGCTACAAGGGCGGCGCCGAAATTGATCTGGCGGTGGAACGGGGGGAGATCCAGTGCCGCGCCCTGACGATTCAGGCGTACCATACCCGCGAGCCCTACCACACCTGGCGTAAAACCGGCTTCGCGCGCATCTTGATGCAGACCGGCAAGACCCGCGACCCGCGCATCGCTGACGCGCCGACCATCTACGAGCTGATGAACGAACATAAAACCGCCGAGTCCGAACGGCGCTTGCTGCCGTTGATCCTCGCCGCCAGCGATTTCGGCCGCCCCATGGTCGCTCCCCCAGCCGTGCCGCCGGCCAGAGTCAAAATCCTCCGCGACGCATACCTCAAGACTCTGGCCGATTCCGACTTGCTGGCCGAAGCGAAACGAAAGAACCTCGACATCACGCCCACCCCAGGCGAAGAACTCCAAGAGTTAGCCAAACAGGTGATGGTGCAGACCCCTGAAGTAGTGGCGCGCGTGAAGACGCTCATGGAGTAGTAATAGAAATACTGAACCCATGCCGTGCGTCTGTGTAGGGGCGGGTTTTAAACCCGCCCGTGGCGCGGTGGTTGATGACGCTCCGATCAGGGCAGGTTTAAAACCTGCCCCTACATTTCATTTTAATCATACTTCCCACGATTCGCGCTTTCCGATCGATTTCACCGCGGTGCGATTTGGATTTTCTCGATCCATTTCCCACTGCGGGGGATTATTCGCGATGTATTCACGGATACGCATCAGTTCGTCGTCGCTGCGAATGATGTGTTCGTAATAGTTGCGTTGCCACAGGGGCACGCCGGGGGTATTGCGCATTCCGTTAGTCCGGCGCGCAGAAAATGTTTTGAACGCCCGAATGATCTCTGCCAACGTAGGGGCGGGTTTTAAACCCGCCCTGAGCGAATTCGGACCAGCCACCACGCCCCGGGCAGGTTTCAAACCTGCCCCTACGTCGGATATGCCGACCATCTGCGCCACCATGCGCCAGTTCGATGATTCCATGAACATGATTTGGCATGACCACGAAGGAATCACATTCAACAGCGGGATAATGATCCGGCAAATCGTTCCAGTCGATTGAACGATCGCGACCGAATTGATTTGGCAGCATCTCTCGATCGACGATCTCGCCGAACAAACACATACGATCCTTCGTCACGATCGTGACGAAATACGCGCCGGCCTGCGCATAATCATAACCGGGCAGACGGATCGAACGGCGCTGCTGTTTGTCCGCATCGTGCTTCATCGCTGCTGTTACCTAGCCGCAATGTTTTCATTCTGCAACCACATCCCTGCGAACGTAGGGGCGAGTTTAAACCCGCCCGTGGGGTAGCGGTGCGGAGTGTTCCGGACCGGACAGGTTTGAAACCTGCCCCTACGTGACACCGCATCAGGTGACGTTATCTTCGTAGGTAACCGGCTGGCCGCCCTCTGTCGGTTGAGCGCTTTCATCATCGATAACTGTCCTTCACCTGCGCTTGTCAGGCTAACCCATATCGCTTAGTATTCTGGCCAGGGGAGAACGCGACCATGAACGTCAGCAAAACCTTATCGAACAAGCGCGACGAAATATTGCGAATCGCTGGCGCCCATGGGGCGAGGGATCTCCGGCTCTTCGGCTCGGTTTCCCGCGGCGAAGCAACCGCGAGAAGCGACATCGATCTCTTAATCAATCTAGACCCCGGTAGAACCCTCCTCGACATCGTCGCGATCAAGCAGGACCTTGAAGATTTGCTTGGCTGTAAAGTGGATGTAGTCACTGAAGATGCGGTCAGTCCGTATATCCGCGAACAAATCCTCAAGGATGCTATCAGCCTGTGAAAGGCGATAGGCTTTATCTCCAACACATACTAGACGCCATCGAAAAGGTGGAGGAATACGTCTTCGTAGGCTACCAAACTTTCATGTCCTCGTCTCACTGGCAGGACGCAGTCATCCGGCAACTTGAAATTATCGGTGAGGCAACCAAGAGATTATCGACGCAACTTTGTTCACAGCACGCCGATATCCCATGGCGCCGCATAGCTGGACTAAGAGACGTTTTGATCCACGATTACATGGGAGTCGACATCAAGGCGGTTTGGGAGATAACGCAACAGAACTTGCCGGTTCTCAAAACCCGCATCGAAACGATCCTGACCGATCTAGACAACATATAAAAACGCGAACTCGCCTTCTGGAGATGACCACCCTTGCCATCATTCCCGCGCCTGCGGGAATCCAGGTTAATTTGATCGGCAACAAAAACTGCGAACCTAGATTCCCGTTTTCACGGGAATGACGGAATGCGCGGAAGCCGGACCGCGCTCACGCTCCATTCGAGCACCGAGAGCTTGACAACCCGCGTTACACGGCAATACCTTGAATCCATCAATCAGGAGGTCTCCCATGTTCGAAATCAAAAGCATCCGCACCTTCGCCATGAGCGCGAAGAATCTCGACAAGGCGGTGGAGTTCTATACCAAGACGATCGGCGGGAAAGTCGTCAAAACCGTCGATCCGACGGACGAGCAACTCAAAGCCGGCCAAGTGAAAGAGGTCGACGTCCGCCTCGGCAACTTCGAGGTGCATATCTTCGACGCGTCGAAGGGCCCGCGCGCCGCCGACCCGCACCATACGCTGAATATTCCGTGGCAGGAAAAAGACCAGGCGCTCAAAATGCTCCAAGACTCCGGCGCCATGGTGGAAAAAATCCGGCCCCACCGCGGCACCGACAATTATTCGATCAACGTCTTCGACCCCGACGGCAACCGCTGGGAACTGTCGTTCGCCAAAGAGAATTAGGAAAGATTAGCCGCAAAGAACGCAAAAGACGCATAAAGGATGTAGGGGCGACCGGCCGGTCGCCCTCCGATCGGCTGCGCAAAAACTTTGCGCGGCGCGCGCAAACTTCGCGATCACGCGATTGCCGCACCGCCACCCCAGGGCGTATTCAATACGCCCCTACACGAAATCCGAACTTTGTGACCTTTGCGTTCTTTGCGGCCAAAACTTCCTAATTATATTTTCTTAGCACTTCCCGGGCGATGACCATGCGCATGACTTCGGAGGCGCCTTCGGTGATCATCCGGCTGCGCTGGTCGACGAACCATTTCGCCAGCGGCAGATCCAGGGTCAAGCCGATGCCGCCGTGGATTTGCAGCACCCGGTCGACCACCCGGAACGACATTTCATCGGCGAAAAGTTTGGCCATATAGGCCTCGTTGCGAATGTCCTGTTTCTGGTCGTTCTTCCACGCCGCCTGATAGACCATCAATCGCGCCGCATGCAGTTCGACGTAGGAGTCGGCCAATTTGAACGTGATGCCCTGGCGCTCCGACAGCGGCTTGCCGAAGGTAATGCGCTGCTTGGAATAGCTCGCGCCCATTTCGATGCAGCGCTCGGCGACGCCCAACGCGCGCGCGCCATGTTTCAAGCGGCCGATGCCCAGCCATTTTTGCGCCAGCTTGAACCCTTCGCCTTCCTTGCCGACGATATTTTCCGCGGGAATCTTCATGTCGTCGAAGGTGATATGCCAAGGCTCCTCGCCCATCATGGTTTTGTAACGCGTCCCCAGCGTCAGCCCCGGCGTCTTCATGTCGACCATGAAACAAGAGATGCCGCCATGGGCGCCCTTGGCCGGATCGGTAACCGCCATCAGCTGGCCGATGTCGGCATCGCCGGCACCGGTGATGAAACGCTTGGTGCCGTTGATGACATAATGATCGCCCTGGCGCACCGCGCGAGTTTTCATCGACGCCGGATCGGAGCCGGCATCAGGCTCGGTTTGCATGAAGCAAAGCTTTTTCTCTCCGGCCAGCACCGGGTCCATGAAACGCTTTTTCTGCTCCGGATTGAGCGCGTAGAGAATCGGCCGCACTTCCGGACCGAAGATGCCCTGGCCGCGCGACGGCAACGCCACCGTGCGCGACAGCTCTTCCCACACCAACACCTGGGCCAAACTGCCGAGCCCGCCGCCGCCGTACTCTTCCGGCACGTCGAACATCCATAGCCCCATCTCTTTGGTCTTTTTTTCCAACTTTTCGCGAATGTCCGGCTTCAGCTCCATGTTCTCGATGGTGTGCATCTCGATCGGAATCAGCTCCTTGTCGACGAACTTGCGCACCGTGTCTTTCAGCATCTGCAATTCTTCAGGTAAATTAAAATCCATGCTTCTCCTCCGAAGCGCCACTTCGAACGTTCAATCGCTTCGCTCCGTTCAATTCGTTCAAATGGTTCAACGTTGTCCGGATTGATTAACGATTTGAACGGCTTGAACGTTTTGAACTTTTTGAACGCGCTTATTTCTTTTCTTCGACCTTATACGACCCCAACCCCGGCCGATATTCCTTACGGGCGAACTGCTGCAAGCCGGGCCGGCCGCCGATCGCCGCCTTGGCTTTGTCGGAGATCAAGCCGGAGATTTCGTAGGCGACATCGGGACTCGAGTAGAAAGTGTAGTACCAGGCTTCTTTGACCGCGTTCAACGCCGACGGCGCTTTCTCTTTTAGATTATTGGCGATCTCCATCACTTCCTTGTCCAAATCGGCGCGCGGCACGGCTTTGGTGATAAGGCCGATGCGCTCGGCTTCCTTGGCGTTCATGGTCTTGCCGGTGAGCGCGTAATAGAGCCCATGCTTGGGCTGCAAGTGCTCGGTCAACACGATGGTCACTTCGCCGCCGGGGAAATGGCCGAAGTTGACTTCGGATAGGCCGAACTGGACATCGTCCGCCGCGATGGCGATATCGCAGCCGGTGACGACGGTGAAGCCGCCGCCGAACACCCAGCCGTTGATCTTGGCGATCACCGGCTGCGGCATCTTGCGCAGGATCTCGTTGCGCCATTGGCGCGACTTCTCGCGCACTTCATCGCGCACGCGCTCAGGTTGGGAGTCCATTTCGATGAAATATTGCTTCAAGTCCTGGCCGGCGCAAAAACTCTCACCCGCGCCGGTAATAATAATCACCCGGGTATCTTTGTCGTAACGCAGATCGGTCAAGCAATCGTACATGTCGCGATGCAGCTGCGGGCTCATCGCGTTGCGCTTTTCCGGCCGATTGAGCGTGATCGTCGTCACGCCGTCTTTGTTGTCCACTAATAAAGTTTGATAATTTGCCATGATCTTTCCTCCTTAGAATTCTAATTTTTTAATATCACATCTGGTCTTATTCCAGTTGCGTTCAAACTGCAATCGCGGGCCAACCGGAGGTCAGAAATCAGAGGTCGGAAGCCGGAGATCGGAGTCTGCAGGCGAAGATCTCCGACTTCTGACTTCTGACTTCTGACTTCTGACTTCTGACTTTTACCGCCGCACTAGATCGTGCAGCAGTTTTTTCCAGCGCTCTTCAGCTTTCTCGTACTGCTCGAGGGTTTTGCCCTTTTCGGGATACCAGCGCTTGAAGCCGTAGTTCTTGGTCGAGCTCGCGAAGCGGAACTTGTCCTCAAAAATCTTCTGACCCTCGGGGCTGATCAGAAAATCGATGAACAAGAGCGCCGCATGGGGACTATTGGTCGCCGCTGGAAGCCCGACGCTGCCGGCGTTGGCTTGACTCAAATCGAGGGGCACCCACTCGGTGGGCGCGCCTTTGAGCTTGCCGGCCAGGACGTGATTGCGGAAGATCGAGATCGACATATGCATTTCGCCGGCGGCCATCAACTCATGCATGGCGCCGCCGGAGATCATATGCGGTCTGATCTCCAAGTTACGCAGCTGCTTGACGTACTCTTCGCCTTTGGCGGCGATCATCGCGCCGATAAAGCGCACGCCAGTGGTGTCGCCGCTGACGCCGATCTTGCCTTTGTTTTCCGGCTTAGCCATGTCCGCGAAATTTTTCGGCACTTCGGCGGCGCGCATCATGTTGCGGTTGTAGCCCAAGCCGACGATGGATTCGCGATCGGTGGTCCAAAACACCCGGGTCTTATCCGCTTCTTCTTTAGAGTCTTCAGGATAATTGGCGAGATGCGGCGATGTGTATGGCATCAGCAACTTATTGTCGCGCATGATCATCATCGTCGTCGGCGTGGTTTCAACCAGGTCGGCGATGCTGCGTTTGGATTGCGCTTCGGAGAGCAACCGCCGGCTGAGATCGTTAGGCCCGGCGCGGTAGGTTTCTACCTTGACCCCCGGATACTTCGACTCGAACACATTGGCAATGTCGCGATGGGCGGTCAGGCTCGTGTACCAGATCAGTTTCCCTTCCTTTTTCGCGCCGGCTTTGAGCATCTCCTCGCGGTCTGCGCCGCGATAATTAGCGATGTCCGCGGTGGTTCGGGTCTGAGCAGAAAGCGTCGACGATCCAAACAAAACCAGAATGGCTAGCAGCAATACGATCATAATCGACTTTCTCCTGAATGCATGATCAACCCAGTACTCCAATCACTCCAACACTCCACTATTCCAACACCCCATCCTGCTTATGCGCAGCGATGGTCGCGGCATCGTAGCCGACGACATCGCGCAGCACCGCCTCGGTATCCTTGCCGAGCACGGGAAATTCCCAACGGCGCGTCAGCTTGGCGTTGGTGAAGTGCAGCGGAAAACTCGGCAATACGACCTTGCCCAATCTAGGATTATCCACTTCGACGATGAAGCCGCGCTCCTTGAGCTGCGGGTCGTTGACCAAATCCTCGCCGGTTTGCGCCACGCCGCAGGGAATCCCCGCTTTCTGCAACTGATCGCGGACGGCGAAGGCGTCTCGCGTCTGCGTCCAAGCTGAAATAATTTTATCGAGCGCCTCCCGTTCTTGGAGCCGCGCCGCGTTGGTGGCAAAGCGTGAATTGCCGGCGACGTCACCGCCGAGAATGTTGGCGAGGGCCGACCATTGCGCCTCGGTTTCCGCGGCGATCACGCACCAGCGATCTTCGCCCTTGCACGGATAGCAGCCATGGGGCGCCACCGAGAGCGACATGTTGCCGATGGGTTCGGGATTCTTGCCGCTCGACGCCGCTTCCATCAGATTGGCGCCGATCATGAATGCCGTCGCCTCCGACTGCGCCAAATCGATGAACGCGCCCTTCTTTTGCCGGTCCCGGTAAAGCACGCCGGAGATGATGATGATCGCGCACAGGACGCCGGAAACATAATCTGGATATACCAGCTGCGCACCGATAGGCGGATTGGTGACGCCGGGGTGGTTCCACATATAGGTCAAACCGGTGAAAGCGGTGATGTTCACGCCGACTGTCGAGAAATGGCGCTTGGGACCGGTGGTGCCGAGGCCGGGCATGCGCAGATTGATAATGTCGGGCTTCACGGCGCAGAGCTGCTTGTAGCCCAAACCAATGCGATCGACGACATCGACGCTGTAGTTGTCGAGCACCGCGTCCGCCTTGGCGACCAGATCGTGCAAAACGCCCTGGCCTTTGGGATGTTTCAAATTGACCGTAAAGGACCGTTTGTTGCGGTTGAATTCTAAAAACCGCGGCGACAGGTTGGGATCTTCGCCGGTGCCGAAAAAGCGAAACGGGTCCATACCGCCTTTGCTCGACTCGATTTTCATGACATCGGCGCCGAGCTCCGCCAAAATCGTCGTGCCATAGGGGCCGGCGAGCACGTGATCGAAGCTAACGATGCGCATACCGTCGAGGGGGCCGTTGCCGCTCGTGCCCGTCGACCTTGGCTGCTGTGGCGCCGACCTCTTCGCGCCATCGTCGCGCCAACTGTCGAGCAGCGGCACGCTACCGACCGCAGGACGGCTGCCGTCGATCATAAACGGCATGCCCGGCTGCTTTGCGCTGCCGAAGCCTGCATGCTGCACCGCTGTCATGAAACCTCGACCCTGCACATGCTCGTCGTTGGCAAACCCCATCGGGGTATTCACCGGCACACAAGGGATGCCCTTTTCCTGCAACAATTCGGTGACCTCCGCCATGGTGAATTTACCAAGAAAGGCTTCCACGGCGGGATTGAGCTCATCGGCATGATCGCGCCGGTAGACGTTGTTGAGCCAAGCAGCCTCGTCGAATGTCGCCGGATGATCCTTCCAGATGGAAAGAAAAAGCTTCCAGTGCTGGCGCGTCACGTAGAGATAGACGAAGCCGTCTTTGACCGGGAAGATTTTCGCCGGCGCCACCGAGCCATGCTGGCTGCCGGCGCGCTTGAGAATCTGTTTATCGTTGGCCCACAGCCGAATGATATGCTCATGGGTCGCCAAGGTTTCCTGCATCGACGTGTCGATATGGTCGCCTTGGCCGGTCTTTTCACGCCGGTAGAGCGCTGCCAAAACACCGGCGGTGGCGAACAGACTGGCGAAGTAATAGGCCTGCGACTCGGGCGCTTTGCACGGTGCCGTCAAAGGATCGCCGCAGACGTAAAGAATGCCGCTCTCGGCCAAGCCGACGAGATCGTTGTAGACAAGATTTTTCTTCGGTCCGGTTTGACCGAAGCAAGTGATCGATGCCATGACGATGCCGGGATTTACTTTGACAAGATCCTTGTAGCCCAAGCCCTTGGCGTCCAAATCACCCGGCTGAAAACTTTCAATGACAACGTCGGCGGACTCAACCAACTTGCGCAACGTAGCGCGGCCGGCATCGCTGTCGAGATCGATGACCTTGCTGTGCTTGCCAGCGTTCAAGTGCGCGAAGGTCGTGCTCAGCTTGGCGCCATTGGCTGCGGTGATGAAAGGAGCCAGATTACGTACCGGGTCGCCGCCAGGCGGTTCGATCTTGATCACTTCCATGCCCAAGTCAGCGAGCATGCGGCCGCACAGCTGGCCGCTCAAACCGGTAAGATCCAACGCTCTATAACCTTTGAGAAATTCTCCGCTCATTTTCCTGCTTATTTGTCCTTCGAATTGAAAATTATTGCTGCCGAGCCTAAATCTACAAACAAATCTCGAACTCCGAACCCCGAAATCTTTCGAAACAAACGAGGGGAACATAAACTCAAATCGAAAATCCCAAACAGTATTCCCCCGTTTGAAACAATGGCGGTTATCTAAGGTGTTGGATTTGTTTCGCACTTCGGTCCGCTTCGTGCTATCTCATTACGCTCCAACAAACTGCGCCCGCAGGTCGTTCAAAATCTGCGACGCCTCGCTCACCATGCGGTCGACGATTTCCTTGGCCGGAACATTGTTGCGCTCTTCGCTCAACATGCCGGCCACCTGGCCGCCCGGGCACATGCAGGACATCGACGCGATTGGCGGCTTCGGCGGCGCGCCGCACTTCATCCATGGCATTACCTTGGTAGGGCGTCGGCATGGCATCGAGCCCGGAGGCCATCCAGGCCTTGATCGTATCGCTGCGGTAATGGCGCGCGAAGTGGCCGCTGGTGTAAGCGGTGCGCACGAAGTCTTCCGAGCTGCCGTTGAGAATCTGTTTTTTGTAAATCGGATTGATGCCGCCTTCGCGGGTCACCAGGAAAGTCGTGCCGCACCAAACACCGACGGCTCCGAGAGCGAGCGCGGCGGCGACACCGCGACCGTCCGAGATACCGCCGGCGGCAACCACCGGCTTCGGCCGCACCGCATCGACGATCTGCGGGATCAGCGGGAAAGTTGCCAATCGTGCCGGTGTGGCCGCCCGCCTCGTAGCCCTGGGCGATGATCACATCGGCGCCCTTGCGCGCGTGGCTGAGCGCATGCTTCACCGCGCCGGCCAGCGCCATGACCAAAATACCGCGTTCATGGGCGAGCGGCACGACTTCAGCGGTATCACCGAGGCCGATGATCAGAATCGGCACCTTCTCTTCGAGAATGACTCGCAGCTGCTCGCGCGTAGCCGCCGGGGTTTTCACCCAGCTCTTGCGGTCCGGCGGTTGCGGCGTCAAGCCCAGTCGCGGAATCAGCTCGTCGTTGAACTTGGCATGCTTGGGAAATTTTTCTTGGATCTCTTTGCGCACTTCGTCCGGGTCGGGAATTCTGACATCTTCCATCTTCGGCAAGGTGATATCGACGCCGAAGGGCTTGTCGGTCAGTTGCCGCACCGCGCGGATGCGTTCGCGAATGACTTCAGGCCGTATCGAGCTGCCGCCGATGCAGCCCAGTCCACCCGCGTTCGACACCGCCGCCACCAGCGCCGGCGGCGTCGTCAGCCCTTCCTTGTCCCAGCCCATGCCGGCCTGGATGATCGGATATTTGATATGCAACAAATCACATAATGGCGTATGTAAAGACATAAAACCTCCTCCTGAAACCAAGGTTAAAGCAATCTAGCGCGAACCTCGTATCCGACAAACCTTGAACTTTTGAACCCTTCGACATACTCAGGGCAGGCTCTTGAACCCTTGAACGAAATTATTTCTTCCGATCCTCCGGTTTGACATACTTCACGGTGCCGCCGCCCTTTTGCGAGTGCAGATAACCTTCGACGTCGTTGAGCGGATTGGTGTAGTAGCGCATCCGGTGCGACACCAAGTCGTCGGTCCTGAGCGCGGTCGCAAAATCCATGTCCTTCATCATGTACGCGGCGATCTTGGCGCTCTCCAGCGTCACCGCATTGCGGCTGCCGAGCTCCTTGGACAGCTGCTCGACGTTGGCCAGCAATTGATCGTCCGGCACCACTTCGGAAATCAAGCCGACCCGCTCGGCTTCCGCCGCTGACAAATTGCGGCCGGTGAGCTGAATGTAAAAAGCCTTCTTGACCGGTAGCCCGCCGTGGAACAACGTCGACGTCGCCACCGCGCCGTAGCTGCCGCGGATCACTTCCGGCATGCCGAACTTCGCCGACTGCCCGGCGATGCAGAGATCATGACCGTTGATCAACGCCAGACCGCCGCCCAGACACCAGCCGCGCACCGCCGCCACCGTGATCTGCGGCATGGCGCGCAAGAGCCGGACGATCTCGTAGGTCGAACCGGCCTGATCCCAAGGACGCTTGCGCTTCCACGACTCGCGCAGATCGTAAAGATCGAGCCCCGACGAATAAGAATCCCCCGAGCCCATGGTCACGACGCATTTGATCTTGTCGTTCTCGGCGATATCTTTCAGCGCCTTGATCAACTCCGCCATGAACTTCTGGCTCATGGCGTTCTTCTTCTCCGGCCGGTTAAAGGTCAGCCAAGCGACGCCGGTTTCTTCATCGATTTTCTGTAGAACTGTCGATAGTTCAGCCATTGCATACCTCCAGACAGACGAATACTTCGAGTCATAGGATTTTCATAGCACAGTTTGAAATTAACTGGCGAGCGCAGCGAAAAGAAATAGCTCAACGCTTGGTAATATTCGGATAGTCCACCATATCGCGCTGGCCGCTGTTGCGGTACAGACGCTTGCCGGCACGCGGATAGTCGACGACATCCTGCGCCAGCCGTTGGCCGATGACGAGACAGACGAGCGGCTCGGTGCCGTCGTTGATGGTCTCATGGGCCGGACCGCCGCCTGGGAAGCCGAGGAAATCGCCGGGGCCGATCTTGAACGAATCCTCGCCGATCACCGCCGTGCCCCGCCCGGAAATCACATAGATCGCTTCGTCTTCGTAACGATGGCTGTGATACTCCGACGAGCGATCGCCCGGCGCCACGGTCATCATATGGACGCCGAGATTCTTCAGACCCGCGGCATCGCCCAGCGACTTGTTGATTCGCTTGGCCGCCGGATTGACGAAATGCACGCGATGCTCGCCTTCCATGGCGGCGATCTTTTCAGCGGATAAGATACATAAACACCTCGAAGATAGTTTCGTTCAAATCGTTCAAGCCGTTCACAATGTTCAGAACGTCGGACCGGTCTGGCTTCACACCTCGCGAAACGATTTGAACGACTTGAACTGATTTGAACGATTTGAACGTCCGTTCTTACTCGGCAGAGTAAGAACGGCACGACAACCTCCGCCAATTCCACCGGTTTCTCATGCGGAATATGATGCCCCGCGCCTTCGATGGGAACGATCTTGGCGTTGGGAAAAAGCTGCGCGCGG
Organism: uncultured delta proteobacterium; assembly: GCA_963847445.1. Taxonomy (GTDB): domain Bacteria; phylum Desulfobacterota; class Binatia; order UBA9968; family UBA9968; genus DP-20. The sequence continues at coordinate 552,700 of CAWJZV010000030.1, forward strand.
TGGCCGCGCACGGACTTCATAAAATCGCTCTCGGTGCCGTAGACGAACAGGATCGGACATTTGAGCCGGCGGATAAATGCTTCGATCTGTCCTCTCGGACATCGCCGTGGTCGTGCGGTAACGCAGGATCGGATCATGCTTCCAGCGATAGCGGCCGCCATTGGTATTGGTGCCATGCTGCGCCATATGCAGCGCCGCCTTGTCGGGAATCAGCGGGAAAGTTTTCTGGATCGCCTTAGCCGCCGCCTGCAAGGTTTCATGGGGAAACGGAATCTCGACGTAGTCCCGGCCCTTCAAGCGCTCGGCCATGATATTCGGCACTTCGTCGTCGCTGCGCGCGAATGGGCCGAGGGATTCGAGCAGCACCATGCGCTTGACCCTTTCCGGAAACGTGCCGGCGTAGAGCAAACACATGCTGCCGCCCAGCGAGTGGCCGATGATCGTCACCGGATCTTTGTCCAAGTGCTTCAGCAATCCGGCGAGATCGGTGAGAAAGTCTTCATGGGCGTAGCCGCGGCTGGTGCTCGGCCACTCGCTGTCGCCATGGCCGCGCAGGTCGAGCGCCACCGCATGCTTGATCGGCACGCCGCGGCTGATCAGCTCGTCAAGAAAATGATCCCAACTGCGCCCTTGATCGCGCACGCCGTGGACGAAGACGTAAGTCTCCTCCTTGGGATCGCCCCATTCCCAATAATGCAGTTTCAAACCGTCGTGAACGAAGTGACGCCGCTGCGGTTGCCAACTCGTCGCGGCTTTGGCAGCGCGAAATTTCGCCTTGGGGTTCGTCTTACTTTTCGCCGGGCTAACTTTGGAACTTTTAGTTTTTTTCGTGGTTGTCTTAGTCGGTTGTCTTCCTAGTTTTCTTTTTCATCCTATCTTCTTCCCAACTCCTTTAAAGCTTCCTCAACGTAGCTGTGATCGAGATACTTCGCCGGCTGCGGCAGCGCGCCGCCTTTGAACTGGCCGCGCTCGGCGGCGATTTGGATCACCGTGCGCACGCCTTCGACGTTGGTCTCGGCGTTGGGAGGCCAGATCTTGTTCTCGGTGTAGTACTCCCAGCCGCGGCGCGCTTGCTCGGGCTTTAACTGCATTTCTTTCGACAAGAAACTCGATGGCCGGTTCCTTATTGTCGTGCATCCAGCGCATGGCGTGAATCAAACCTTTCATGAAGCGCACGGTCAAGCCGACGGTTCTTCTCCGCCCAGGCCCGTTTCACCGTGACTTCGGTCAACTGATAGTTGGGAATGAAGTCGACGACTTTAGCCGATCACCGGATAGCCCATCTGCGCGGCTTCGTAATTGAGCGGCACGGCGATGATCGCCGCGTCGATCCGTCCCGCGGTCAACGATAAGAACGCCTGCGCCGATCCGCCGACGTTGATCAGATTATAATCGCGCGGATATTCCAGCCCCTTCGCCGCGCAAGACCCGGCGCAGCACGAACGCCGTGCCGGAAGTCAGCCCCGACGAGCCGAGATTGGCGCCGCGCAGATCTTCGAAGGACTTAAATTTCTTGCCGCCCATGATGTAGTGCGTCAGGCCATTGATGACGCCGCCGATGGATAACAAGATCCGCGCCCTGCTCCACCGCCGCGATCACCGTATCGGCGCCGCCGCTGGAGACGTTCACCGAGCCGCCGACCAGCGCCATGGTCGACTTGTCGGCCCCAGCCACCAGCACGAGCTGGACATCCAAGTTTTGCTTGTCGAAAAAGCCCAGCTTGCTCGGCCACCCAGAGCGGACTATAGCCCAGTGTCTTCGACGACGCGCTGATCGGGAACTTGACTTTCTCCTGCGCCAAAGCATTTGCCGAAACAAAAAACAGAGCGAGTGACAATTGCAGCAGAAACTTCGTCATTGAAAACCGCCCTCCGAAAACTCTTGAACCTTGAACCCTTGAACCATTGAACGTAGGTCTATTTCCTCGCCTCTTCAACATACTTGCGCACGAAATCGACGACCTCCGCGGGCGCTCGCAGAACTTTTTCGCGCAGCTTTTCGCCATCCTCACCGATCTCAAAGCGCGGCTGAAAGCGCATGACTTTTTTCGCTTCGGCGATGAACTCTTCATCCTTGGCGAGCTGGCTGAATGCCTGGCGCATGGTCAGCACCGCTTCCATGGGCGAGCCTGGCGGCAAGAGCGCCACACGGTTAAGATTCTGACTCGCCATGTTGGCAGCCTTGAGCGCTTCATATTTGATCCCGCTCGGCGCTTTGCCGTGGATTTGCGTATAAACCTCGGTAAAAGAGCTGAGTTCGGGATAATCGGGGCTCTTACGCATGGTGCCATCGGGTGCGATCACGTCGTGATAATAAAGCGGCGTCACCATGCCGGTCTTGACCATCTGCGGCTCGACCACGCCGCGGTACCCCGGAATGTTTTCGTCATGGTACTGAATCTCATTGCGCTGCACCGCCAGCCGCGCGTCGTTGCTGCTGTTGTAGCCGGTGACGTAATCGTACTTGACGCCAAGCACGTCGAAGGCCAAGCGAAAGCGCAAGTCCTTATTGCTATCGAAGGACAAACCGCCGGCGCGAAAACGGTCGGCCTTGATGATATCGGTCGGTTTCTTAATACCCGGCGGCGACATCCGAGCGAATGTAGCACACCGTGACACCCGAGACTGACGCGATATAAGGCACCTTCATCAGATCGACGCGCAAGGTCGAGCTCTTCATCATCTGGTGATTATACGGCCCGGTAAAGTAACCCAAGGTCAACGCATCGGGCTTGGCTCGTTCACCGAGAAAGTTGATGCCGGTGACACCGCCGCCACCGGACATGTTCTGCACGACGATGGTCGGACTACCGGGAATGAAGCGCGCCAAGTGCCGCGCGACGATACGGCCTTCGATATCGGTCGGACCGCCGGCGCTGAAGTTGATGAAAAAAATAACCGTCTTGCCCTGATAAAAGGGCCGCTCCGCCGCTTGAGCTGTCGACGTTACGAGCATCGCGACCAACGCGAACAGGGGAAAACTACCTGCAATCCGTTTCATTTAGCTACCTCCTTCAGGTCAACGCCCAGCCAGTTCCTTAAGCGCTTCTTTTTGAAAACTCTGATCGATATACTTGCTCCCGCTCGGCGCCGCTCCCTTTGACTGCGACGCTTCCCAATAGATCTGCGTCGCCACATTCATGCCCTCGATATTCACGCTGGCGTCGATGGGCCAAATCTTATGCTCGACGTAATACTCCCAGCCGCGCCGGGCGTAATCCGGCGTCATGTCCAACTCCTTCGCCATAAACGCCACCGCCGCTTCCTTGTTGGCATAAAACCAGCGGTGCACCGAGATCATCGCGCGCATGAAGCGCACCATCAACGGCCGATTCTTCTCCGCCACCGGGCGCGACACCGTGAACGCGCCGAACTGGTAGCTCGGGATAACGTCGACGATCCGACCGACGCCGTGAAAACCCTGATCGGCGGCGATAAAGTTCAACGGCACCCCCAGCGCCGCCGCCTGCACCTGCCCCGCCGCCAGCGCCGCCAAGGTCGGCCCGGCGCTGCCGGTGGCGAGGATCTGATAGTCGCGGCCAAATTCAAGCCTTTGGCTTTCATATAACGGCGCAGGGCAAAGCCCAAGCCGGAGGTCGCGCTGGTAGCGCCGATGATCTTACCGCGTAAGTCGTTGAGCGTTTGGAATTGTTTGGTCGTCATGATGACCTGCGACAAGCCATTGATGGTGCCGCCGATCATCGACAGATCGACGCCGCGCTCCACCGCGGCGATATGCGCGTCCGAGCCGGCCGACAGACCGAACCGCTGCCGGAAGAGCGGCGAATCCACTCGGCTCCAATTCGGCAGCCAGCTTAGCGACGCACTCGCATAGAGACTCTGCTGATGCGTACGGAAACTTGACCGAGCGGAACCTGGTAAAACGAACACCAGCAGAACCGTGTCGGATTGCTCCTGATAGATCACTCATCCGATCCATGATCCCACCATCCGCTCACGCGCGAGTTAGCCGACGGCCAATCATGTTCTCGTGCTCCATAGCGTCTCGACGTACTCTGTGCTGCGTAATGCGCTCGCCAGTGCGAAATCTTGCACCTCTCAGTCTATTGAGGAGTACATCGGGAACGGTTTTGTCGTCAAGCTAGATCGGCAAAGAGTCATCGGCTCAGTACGCTCGAAATGACAGCAATCTTCGCTGTCATCGCGAGGAGCCTCGCTTTCAGGCAGTATTCTCCTGACCTTCGTGGCCTTCGCGCCCTTCGTGGTGCAAGATGGCCTCGCGGCTAATTTCTCAATTGAGCGCGAGGACACCCATGGCTCGGATAAAATTTGGCGTTGGTCTCTACGGCACCGATAGCGCGCAGGAAGCGGTGCAGCTGGCACGCACAGCCGACGCTTACGGCACGGAGAACGCCCGCGAAGCCGTCGCAGCTCGCGCGCAGCAGCCGAAGCGCTCGGCTACGACCGATTCTGGATCGGCGATTCGCACATGATCTGGCGCGAGCTCTACGTCCTCGCCGGCGCCATCGCCATGGCGACGAACAAAATCGCCATCGGCCCCGGCGTCACCCACCCGGCGGTACGCCATCTCACCGTCACCGCCAGCGCCATGGCGACCTTGCACGAGTTGACCGCAGGCCGTGTGTTTCTCGGCTTCGGCGTCGGCGCCAGCGGACCAGCCAACGTCGGCATGCAACCGGTGACGATGACTGAATTCGAAGCCAACATACGTAAACTTGAAGCGACTCCTGCGCGGCGAGCCGGTGCAATTCAATGGCACGGAAGCCCAATGTCTTTTTCCCTGCGGCGAGATTCCCATCTACATCGGCACCCGCGCGCCGCAGGTCATGAAAATGGCTTGCCGCCTGACGGCGGGATTCATCCACGCCGGCGCGTCCGATTCGCTAATCGCATTGGTGCAGCAGATCCAAAGCTATGCCCAAGCGGCGGGGAGAAAGTCTGGAGAAGTCGAGTTCATCTATCGTTTGCCCTGCGCCATCGACGATGACGCGGCGCAGGCCAGGAGCGCCGTCAAAGGGGTCGTGGCGCGCACCGCCATGACGCAATTGGGCCGTCTGTACGACCGCGGCCAGCTTGCTGATGAGGAAGACCGCAGCGCCATTGAACGCATGCGCCAAGAATACGACACCTACCATCACATGGACGCCGCGCACGGCTATCTGGTTCGCGATCAATGGCTCGAGCGCTTTGCTTTAGCCGGCAGGGCAGATCACCTCAGAGCGAAAGTGCAGGAGTTCCTCGCCGCCGGCATCGATGAGCTGACGATCATCCCGTGCGGCCCGTCGAAGCAGACGACCCTCGAAAGATTTGCTCGCGATATCATGGATAAAATCTGACTAAGATCGATGTCTTTCTCGCCTTCGTCGGTGAACATTCTTTATATCGTGGCGCCGATCATCTCTTACCTGGCGGCTCTCAATTCACGGCATCGACGATCGCTCGATAGATATCCTCCGCCGCCCGCTCCTTGGTCACGCAAGCATAGGCGCCGGCATTTTTCATCGCCGCTTGGACGGACGGATCGCTGGCGAACGATAGCCCGATGACGATCACGCCGGGCTGGTCCTGAACGATGCGCCGGGTCGCCTCGATGCCATTCATCCCCGGCATGTTAACGTCCATGACGATGATGTCGGGCTTAAGCTCATGGGCCATGGCGATCGCCTCCCGGCCACCTTTGGCTTCGCCGACGACCCGGATGTCTTGGTGGTCTTCGAGAAGCCAGCGCAGTCCCTGGCGCACCATCTCGTGATCGTCCACCAAGGCGATGCGCAGATGCTTCTTCGCCGTGACCCTAAACTCTTCGAGCGCGGGGGGCTCAAACGAAGCTGCCGGCAACGCCGGCACGACGGCCGCCGGCAAGATCACTTTCACTGAAGTTCCTTGCCCCGGCGCCGATTCGACGACCAGCCGACCTTGATGAAGTTCCACACGTTGGCGCATGCCGAACAGTCCGAACTTCTCGCTTCCGGCGGCCCGACTTTCGACGTTCGCTAGATCGAAGCCCCGGCCTCGGTCCGCGACCTCAAGCGTCAGCTCGCCATTTTTCAACTCATAGGAAACCTTCGCTTCTTTGGTCGCGCCATGCTTGACCACGTTCCATAAGAGTTCACGGGCGCACTGAAAGGCCAAAATCGCCCGCGCCTCGTCCAGCACAAAGCCGGCGGGATCGCCGACGACCTCGACCCGCAACTCATGCTGCTGCTCCATCTGTTCGCCGAGCCAAGCGAGCGCCGCCGGCAGGCCGAGATCGTAGAGCACCTGCGGGCTCAGCTGCGCTATGAGCGTGCGCGTGAAGGCGATCGAATCGTCCAGCGATTGCCGGGCGTCGGTGAAGGCATTCTTGGCGTTGTCCGACACGGCGAATTTTTCGACGCGGCCGAGATTGATTTGGCTGACAGCCAGCAATTGCCCCAGGTAGTCGTTCAACTCGGTCGCCAACCGATGCCGCTCCTGCTCTTCGGCGCGCGTCAATTGCTCGACGAAAGCACGGAGTTTCTTTTGCGAATCGCCCAGCGCTCGGGTCCGTTGGACCACCCGTTGATCGAGATCGGCGTTGAGCTGGCGCAACTCGCGCGTGCGCTGGTCCACCGTCTGCTCCAACATCGCATTGAGGCTGGTCAGCCGCTCCTTGCTATCGCGCAATTGAGCCTCGCCCGTGAGCACCGCGCGCACCACCGCCATACTGATCGTCAGCGCGATCGCCAGTCCAAGAAATAGCAGAGACAACGTAACGATCTCGGTTTTCTGGAGGCTGCCATGAGTTTCGGCACTGAGCGGGTTAAAGATGATTTCCGCGTCCGGCTGCAACTCGGTGTCCAAAAACCGCTCCAGCCTTAAAACCTGTTCCGCAAAGCGCTCCGACTGGTCGCTATTCGCCGTGCGCGCCACCATCAGCGCCTCGCCCAACGCGTAAACCTCCTGCCAGCCGGTGCGCAGCCGCCCCGCCAGTTCCCGTTGCCGCGCGGTATCGGCCAGCGCCGTATACCCATCGAGCTGCAGCGTCACGTCCGCTGCGTCTTTGGCCGCCCCTTGGCGCGCCGCATCGAAACCGCTCAGGTATCGCCATACGTTCAACGAATACCCGATGATATTGATTTCCAATTCGTGCCCCGCCGAGGGGCGAGGCTTGGCGGCGTTATGATCTTTCTGGAAACTCGTCGCCATCGATTGAAGCCGGACAAAATCGATGACGCCAATCAACACCAGGATCGATGTCAGCCCGCCACAGCCGAGCCAGAGCAGCCATCGCGCGCCGAGAGGGCGCAACCGCGGTATAAGCTTCATGGCCATTCCTTCATGCTAGATTAAGGCCGGAAGAACATCTCGCGTACTGGATCTTGTTCACCTTGCCCACTTCCGTGTGTGGCAGCGACTCGACGAAATCCACCGCCTTCGGCACTTTGTACGCCGACAGCCGCTCTTTGCAAAAACTCAGCAACTCGACACTGTCGAGTTTACCACCGGGCTTGAGCACGATCACCGCTTTCAATGCCTCTCCCCACTGCGGATCGGGCACGCCGATGACGGCGGCTTCGAGAATATCGGGGTGCCGATAAATCACGCTCTCGATCTCCAGCGGATAGATGCTCATGCCGCCACTTTTAACCATATCTTTCTTGCGCCCCCAAAACAATATAGATAACCTTCCTCATCGAAGTAGCTAGAACCAGCCGTCGTGTCGGGATTTTTGTAAAAGCCATGGGCCACCAGCGGACTTTGGCTGATGATCTCGCCGATATCGCGGAATGAAAGACCAAGGTCCGCTGGGTAGCCAGGCAATCTTTGGAAAAACCCGTCGCCGTCGAGCAAACCGCTGTAGTTTTGTTCGTCATGGCCTCCTGAGAAAATACCTGTTAGGGGAGGGTCTCCATAACGAAGATATCACCTGGGTTCCGTCATGCCGCGAGAGCGTCACCCCGGTGAACACCGGGCGGTCCATCCCCATCGCCCAGAATCTGGATACCGTTCTTCAACGGTATGACGGACGCTGTCCGTCACCTGGATTCCCGCGTGCGCGGGAATCACGGGTCAAGCAGACCGCCTCTGGAGGAATCCCAGCCATTTTCATATTCTCTAGACGAGCGTAAGCTCATGGACACTTCGTGGCTGGAAACTCCTTACAGGGCGCCGCCGATGCGCCCAGGTGGCGGCCGTTTATACACGGCATCGACGATCGCTCGATAGATATCCTCCGCCGCCCGCTCCTTGGTCACGCAAGCATAGGCGCCGGCATTTTTCATCGCCGCTTGGACGGACCGATCGCTGGCGGCAAACGATAGCCCGATGACGATCACGCCGGGCTGGTCCTGAACGATGCGCCGGGTCGCCTCGATGCCATTCAGCCCCGGCATGTTAACGTCCATGACGATGACGTCGGGCTTAAGCTCATGGGCCATGGCGATCGCCTCCCGGCCATCTTTGGCTTCGCCGACGACCCGGATGTCTTGGTGGTCTTCGAGGAGCCAGCGCAGTCCCTGGCGCACCATCTCGTGATCGTCCACCAAGGCGATGCGCAGAGGCTTCTTCGCCGCGACCCTAAACTCTTCGAGCGCGGGCTCAAACGAAGCTGCCGGCGACGCCGGCACGACGGCCGCCGGCAAGATCACTTTCACTGAAGTTCCTTGCCCCGGCGCCGATTCGACGACCAGCCGACCTTGATGAAGTTCCACACGTTGGCGCATGCCGAACAGTACCGAACTTCTCGCTTCCGGCGGCCTGGCTTTCGACGTTCGCTAGATCGAAGCCCCGGCCTCGGTCCGCGACCTCAAGCGTCAACTCGCCATTTTTCAACTCATAGGAAACCTTCGCTTCTTTGGTCGCGCCATGCTTGACCACGTTCCATAAGAGTTCACGGGCGCACTGAAAGGCCAAAATCGCCCGCGCCTCGTCCAGCACAAAGCCGGCGGGATCGCCGACGACCTCGACCCGCAACTCATGCTGCTGCTCCATCTGTTCGCCGAGCCAAACGAGCGCCGCCGGCAGGCCGAGATCGTAGAGCACCTGCGGGCTCAGCTGCGCTATGAGCGTGCGCGTGTAGGCGATCGAATCGTCCAGCGATTGCCGGACGTCGGCGAACGCATTCTTGGCATCCTCCGACACGGCGAATTTTTCGGCGCGGCCGAGATTGATTTGACTGAGAGCCAGCAATTGCCCCAGGTAGTCGTGCAACTCGGTCGCCAACCGATGCCGCTCCTGCTCTTCGGCGTGGGTCAATTGCTCGACGAAAGCACGGAGCTTCTTTTGCGAATCGCCCAGCGCTCGGGTCCGTTGGACGACCCGTTGATCGAGATCGGCGTTGAGCTCGCGCAACTCGCGCGTGCGCTCGTCCACCTTCTGCTCCAACGTCGTATTGAGACGGGTCAGCCGCTCCTCGCTGTCGCGCAGTCGAGCCTCGCCCGCGAGCACCGCGCGCACCACCGCCCAGCCCGTTAACAGCGCGATCGTCAGTCCAAGAAACAGCAGAGACAACGTAACGATCTCGGATTTCTGAAGGCTGCCATGAGTTTCGGCGCTGAGCGCGTTAAAGATGATTTCCGCGTCCGGCTGCAACTCGGTGTCCAAAAACCGCTCCAGCCGTACAGCTGTTTCCGTGAACCGTGCCACCTCCTCGCGATTCGCCGTGCGCGCCGCCATCAGCGCCTCGCCCAACGCGTAAACCTCCTGCCAGCCGGTGCGCAGCCGCCCCGCCAGTTCCCGTTGCCGCGCGGTTTCGGCCAGCGCCGTATACCCATCGAGCTGCAGCGCCAAATTCGCTGCATACTTGGCCGTCCTTTGGCGCGCGAGATCGTCGCCCCTGAGGTATTGATGCACGCCCAAGGAATAGTCGAGGACGTTAAGTTCCAATTCCCGCGCGGTCGCGCTGCGCGGTTTCGCGACCTTAGTTTGTTTTTCGAAACTCGAAGCGACCGAGCGAACTCGAACGATAGCGATGATGCCGATCGACACCATTACCAATGTCAGCACGCCAAAGCCGAGCCAGAGCAGCCGCCTTGTGCCGAAAACGCGTGACCAAAGTTTCGGATTCAAGCAAACTCCATGAGTTTAGATTACAGCCGCAAGAACATCTCGCGTACCTGGATCTTATTCACCTTGCCTACTTCCGTGTGTGGCAGCGACTCGACGAAACTCCACCGACTTCGGCACTTTGTATGCCGACAAACGCTCTTTGCAAAAACTCAGTAACTCGACACCGTCCAGTTTAGCACCGGGCTTGAGCACGATCACCGCTTTCAATGCCTCGCCCCACTGCGGATCGGGCACGCCGATGACGGCGGCTTCGAGAATATCGGGGTGACTGTAAATCACGCTCTCGATCTCCAGCGGATAGATGCTGATGCCGCCGCTCTTCACCATGTCCTTCTTGCGGCCCGACACGAACAGATAGCCTTCTTCGTCGAAGTAGCCGAGATCGCCGGTGTAAAACCAGCCGTCGCGAAATGAAGCGTCGGTGGCCTCGGGATTTTTGTAATAGCCGTGAGTCGCCAGCGGACTCTGGCAGATGATCTCGCCGACCTCGCCGACTTGCACCGGCTTGCCGGCATCGTCGACGATGCGCAGATCGACGCACCACACCGGCCGGCCCGCTGAATTCGCTTTTTCTGCCGCATCACCGGGTTTCGAAATCGCCATCTGGCCCGAATCGGTCGATGCATAGGTCCGATAGATATTCGGCGTGAGATTTTTCTTGAGCGATTCAAGCACGGCGGGATGAACCTTGCCGCCGGTGATCGCCAAACAGCGCAGCGAGCTGGTGTCGTATTTCTTCGACTCCAGAACATGCAGCATGCGCTCGCACATCACCGGCACCGCGCCGACGTAGGTGACCTTTTCACGCTCGATGGTCTTGTAGTACTTCGTCGGCGTCAAAGCGCTCGTGCAAAATCATCGTGCCGCCGAAGTAGATAATCCCCAGGGTAAACGACCGCCCGGCGTTGAAATAAATCGGCGACGACAAAATCGCCTTGTCGTGAGCGCCAAGCCCCTTTTCGATGGCGTTGTTGATGCAGTGAAAGACAAACGTCCGCTGCGTCGCCAGGCAACCTTTGGGAAAACCCGTGGTACCCGAAGTAAGCAAAACGGCAAACGGATCGTCTTCGCTGACCTCGAACCTCCGGCTCGTCGGCACTCTGGCCGTCGAGCAAGCCGCTGTAGCTCAAGTCAGCCGAAAGCGAAATCGCTTTGATCGAACTAAGATCTTTCAACTCCTTGGCCTTGGCGAACTCGTCGACGCAGTCCTCCTGGAGAATGATGAAACGCGGCTCCAGAGCGGCGACTACGGACACCAGCTCCAGCGCCTTCCATTTCACATCGAGCGGGATCGCCAGGGCGCCGATCTTGGCGGTGGCGAAAACAATCTCCAAGATGCTCGATCCGATTGCCCACCGACAACGCCACGCCGTCGCCGCGCTTCACGCCGATGGCCAGCAAGCCGTTGGCGAGCCGGTTCACCCGCGCATTGAGCTCGCCATAGGTCGTTTGGCGAAACTTATCCCGCGCCGCGATCTTGAGCGGAAACTTCCAGGCGTTCCGGCGCAAGCCGTCGCCCATTAACATTGGAATACTTGTGCCCATAGTTCGATTTTGGATTTTCGATTTTGGATTTTGGATTAACAGATAAGAATTCCAGGTGCGCAGAAATACCGCAATAGCCTCGACATTCCGACAATCCAAAATCCAAAACCTCTGAAAATCCAAAATTCCTACCGTCCTTTCCAGTTCGCCGGCCGCTTTTCGACGAACGCCTTGGACCCTTCCTTGGCGTCTTCGGTCTGCATCACCATGCTTTGTAAGTCGGACTCGTAGCGAAGGCCTTGCTCGAATGGCATGTCGAGCCCTTTGTAGATCGCTTCCTTGATGTAGCGCAGCGCCAGCGGCGCGCCTTTGAGAAACGACTGCGCCATTTTTTCGCCGGCGGGGATCAACTGATCGTAGGGCACCACTTGATTGACCAGGCCGATGCGGTGGCACTCGGCGGCGTCGTACAATTCGCCGGAAAGGCAAATTTCCAGCGCTTTGGGCAAGCCCGACCAGCCGCGGCAGCCGCTGGGTGCCGCCGGAACCGGCCATGAAACCGAGCCGCACTTCGCTGACGCCGAGCCGCGCGCCTTCGGCGGCGATGCGAATGTCGCAAGCCATGCTCATCAGCAATCCCGTGCCGACGGTGTAGCCATGCAGCAACGCGATGGTGATCTTGTTCATCGCCGCGATCGCCGGCGCCGGCGTGCCGGGGATCGCATTGTATTTCTCCTGGCGCGCCACCAGCGGCGACGGCACCGGTCCAGCCGCCTCGGCGGCATTGGCCGCGCCCGGTCTTTGATATCGCCGCCGACCGAAAACGCCCGCTCGCCGTTGGCCTTGAAGATCACGACCTGAACATTCGGATCGTCCTCGGCGGCGCGGCAATAGCCGACAATCGCCTTCACCATGTCGCGGTTCACCGCGTTCAACGACTCCGGCCGATTGAGCGTGATCCACGCGATCTTGTCTTTAACTTCGTAGAGAATTTTTTCGTCTGCCATTCTTACCTCCATTTTGGATTCTAGATTTCGGATTGTCGGCGAAGCCGACTGCGTGCGCCCTCCGAACGGGCGGACATTGGAGCGCGGACATTCTTGTCCGCGGTTAATCACGAGTTGGAAATCTCGCGCTCCCTTACTCCGCCCCTACCATTGCATCTTGCCTTCTTCACCTGATCACCTTATCCGCTCGATACAGCAGCGACTGCGGAATCGTCACGCCGATCTGCTTGGCGTCTTGAGATTGAATCACCAGCTCGAACTTCGTCGGCTGCTCCACCGGCAGGTCGGCAGGCTTGGCTCCTTTGAGGATTCTGTCCACGTAATATGCGACGCGCCGGTAGCTGTCCGCTTGGTCCGCCCCGTAGGACATGAGCCCACCGGCATCTACAGCATCCTCTGCTGGTGTACATCGACGGTAACCGGCTCTTTAACGCAAAGCCGACGATCCGTTTTTGATTAGCACCCATTAGCGCGTCCCGTGAGCACGTAGAGTCCATCCGGGCGCTGCTTGTTTAGCGCAGCGAATACCTTCTCAAAATCGTCCGCAGCTCGTACCTCCCAAGGCTGAATAGTCAACCCCAGCGCACGCGCCGCGACCGGGAGAACCTCTTTCAGTTCGAGTACACTGTTCGGAGTGGCCGGATCGTAGAGAACCGCGACACGGGCAAGTTTGGGAACGGCTTCTTTGAGCAGCTCCAGCCGCTTCCCGCCTAGCTCTCTGGCAAGGTTTGTAAGGCCGGTGACGTTGCCGCCGGGACGGGCAAGGCTTTCAATCAGGCCTGCCTCGACAGGATCGGCACCCACCGCCCATCATAACGATGGGAATCGTCTTGGTCGCATTCATGGCCGCCCGGACTGGCATGGTCCCTCCTGCTACCACGATGATATCAACCTTGAGACGCACCAACTCGGCGGCAAGCTCAGGGAACCGCTCGCGCTTCCCCTCCGCATATCGGTACTCGATGGCGATGTTCTGTCCTTCTATGTGGCCACGCTCGCGCAGAGCCAGCCGAATTGCCTCGGCACGGGTTCGGACTCACTAGCTGGATCGCGCGATCGATAGATAGCCGATCCGAGGGACCTTCTTCGGCTGCTGAGCCTCAACCCCGACCCCCAACACCACGAGCATCGACAACAAGAACGCCGAACCATTTTATTCTGCAGGGGTTTTGCCTCACCGCTTTTAGATTTTGGATTACCGGAGCGAAACGCACGACAATTACAACGTCGGAAATATTCTTATGCACTGTCGGATTCCTCAATCCAAAATCCAAACTCGAAAATCCAAAATTCCTCATTTTCCCTTCCACACCGGCGCGCGCTTTTCCGCGAACGCCTTCGGTCCTTCTTTGCTATCCTCCGTCGTTCCCACCAAGGCTGACAGATCCGACTCCAAGCGAAAACCTTCGTCGATGGACAACTGCACGCCTTTGGTGATCGCTTCTTTGATGAACATCACCGACATCGGCGCGCCTTTGAGGATGCGACTGGCCAATTCTTCCGCCGCTTTCATGACATCGGCCGCCGGCACCGCATGGTTGACCAGTCCCAGTTTCTCCGCTTCCGCGCCGCTAACGTTGTCGCCGGTTAGGCAGATTTCCAGCGCCTTGGCCACGCCGACGGTGCGCGCCAACCGCTGGGTCCCGCCAGCGCCAGGAATAATCCCGCGCTTCACTTCAGCCAGCCCCAACTTGGCGTCTTCCGCGGCGATGCGCATGTCGCAGGCCAGAGCAAATTCGAGCCCGCCGCCGACACAATAGCCGCGAATCGCCGCGATGGTCGGCTTGGTCAGCGCCGCCACGGCGCGGCTCTGCGAGTTGATGGTTATCCCTGAAAGCTTCGCGGCGCGCCGTTCAATCGGCGAGACCGCGCTCTCGGCGCGCTCTTTCAAGTCCATGCCAGCCGAAAACGCCCGCTCCCCCGCGCCCGTGAAGATCGCCAGGCGAATCGCCGCATCGTCCTCGATCTGTTTGCACGCCTCGACCAGCTCACGCGCCATTTGCCGGTTGACCGCGTTCATCGACTCGGGCCGGTTAAACGTCACCCAAGCGATTTGATTGCGCACTTCGAATAGAATCGTTTCAAAAGCCATCTTGTTCCTACCTTTCTTGAATGAAAATCGAAATCCAAAGCACGCAATCTGAAACACATTCAAATGACCAAAAATTCAAATTCCAAACAGGTTTCGTTCGGATTCGGGGTTTTGAAATTTCCGGATTTTAGGTCCATTTGGCTGCGAGTTTGTTTCGGATTTCGGATTTCGTGCTTCGAACGTTCCGATTGGGTCCTTTGCCGCTCTTTGCGGCTGATCCCTCCGAGTCCGAATACTACCGTCCCTTCGCCTTTCTTTCCTGCGCGAGCTGCTCGAGAAACGACAAATCCAATAGCTCGCCGACATTCAGTTTCATCCCGGCCAGAGTTTCGATCATTGGCAATCACGTTCTCCATCGCTTTGGCGGTGATCAGCGGCAGCCCCGGGGTGACTTGACTGTAGGTCCGTCGAGTCTCTTCCAACTCTTCGATCACATTGGAGCGGTAGTATTCGCCGAGATACTTATGCACGCGATCCTTGTTTTTTTCGTCGCGGTAAAAGTCCATGCCGTCCGCCAGTCCGCGCATGAAGTTCATGCACCGTCTCTCTATCGGAACGAATAAACGTTCTCGTCGTCAGCGGTCCGGCGATGGTGTACTCGAAATCTTCCTTGGAGAAGTCGAGGAAGACCGGATAGTTCGCTTTGCGCGCCTTCAGCGTAAACGGCGATTGCAGCACGGTGGCGTGAATTTGACCCGCCGTGAGCGCAGTCCAGCGGTCTCCCTGACCGCCAACGCCGACTATTTGCACATCTTTGTCGGCAGTCAGCCCTAAACGCCGGGCCGCCAACCGCGCGATAAAATCTGTGCTCGACCCCAACTGGCTGACACCGATTCTTTTCCCTTTCAGATCCTCGGGCCGTTTGATCGATGGATGCGCGGCCAGAATGTAGTCGAGGCGGTTACCCACCGCGCCGATAAACTGCAACTCCTTCGCGCCCTGTGCCCAGGCGGCGACCACCGTCGACGCGCCCTGCAATTGCAAAGACAGGTCGCCGGAAAGCGCCGCCTGGATACCCATAAGCCCGCCGCGAATATAGATCGGCTCAACTTTGATGCCATGTTTCTCAAACGACCCGGACTTATGCGCCACCCAAAAATAACTCGCCGACCCGCCTAAAGGGTAACCGACCTTGAGTTCGCGCAAGGGTTTGGCTTGGGCAATAACAAGCGCGGGAAGCGGAACTAATACGAACGAGATAAACAATTGCAGCAGTCTGGCGTTCGCTCTCATACCCGGCACCTCCATGAACTAAAGTTTTTAACTCGGACTGACTTTCTTTAACCCTCGCCCTTTGGGAGAGGGCAAGGGTGAGGGCTCTTCAGCTCTGCACTGATCCTCTCCAGACACGCCTCAAGATTCGTTAAAACATCGTTGTTCCAAAAGCGAAGCACGCGATACCCGCGCGACTCCAGAAAATCAGTTCTGGCTTGATCCGCCGCGCTTTGCTCCGCATGCTGACCACCATCAAGCTCGACCACTATGCCCCGCTCGACACAGCAAAAGTCGGTTATGAACGGACCCATGGGATGTTGCCGGCGGAATTTAGCGCCACACAATTGGCGGTCGCGCAGCTGCGCCCAGAGTTTTTTCTCCGCGTCGGTGATCTCCCTTCGCAGCTTACGCGCGTGAGTCTTTTGATTAAGTGGATACGGCAGCATTCGGGAGAGCCCTCGCCCATAGCCCTCTCCGGTCTTCAGTCCCCATCTCCCTGCATAACCCTCGCCCCCTGGGAGAGGGAAAGGTAGGCATTGCAACGGCGCCAGAGCAAAGCACGCGCAAAATTACTTGGCCGCCTCTTCAACCAAACTATTGTCGTAAAACTGTTTCACATCGGCGCCTTTCGCTTTGGGATGTTCGACAAATTTTTGCGCGTTCGCCATCGCCTTCTCCTCGACTCTCAGCGTCAGGGGGAAAGCGTCCTTGTAGAACTCGTAGCTGCCTTGCAGAGTCGGAATCGTCGTTGACTCTGGTGAATTTCCTCAGCGCTTTCTTAGTCACGGCGGCGTTTTCTCTGGCCAACGGAACCCCTTCGCCAAGCGCGCGCAAAAAATCCACCGCCACCTTGCGGTTCCGGGTGTCCTTCAACCAAGAGTCTCGCGCGGCGGCAGTTGGGAATAGTCCGTATTCGGTCGTCAACGGCCGGAAGAGCAACTGAAACCCGGCGTTTTTGGCGCGCAAGCCAAAGGGGTAGCCGATCATGCGAAACATCGACTCGACCGCCGGTGAGCGCCGCGAAGGACTCGCCGACGCCGCCATTCGAGCAACGATAGATAGCCTAGCCGCGGAACTTTCTTCGGCTGCTGCGCGGCGGCGGGATAACTATGAGCAAAGAACAGAACGCATAGAGCCAGTCTAGTGATTTTTTTGTGCACGGAGTTTGCCCTCGCACTAGCCCTCACCTCTGTCCTCTCCCAGAGGGAGAGGAAGTAAGAATCTCCAAACCCGGCTTCCCGTTTTCATCTCCGTATCTTCACCCTCGCCCTTTGGGAGAGGCAAGGGTGAGGGCAAGCTTCACCCCGCCAACTCAAAGCACGGCAGCTTGATCGCCGGATTATGCGTCTGCTCGTAGCGCACATTGACCCGGTCGCCGGTTTTGACCTTCTACCATGCGGTTCGCACAGCGTATTGCGTAATCAGCTTGTCCGGCGTCAATAGCACAAGACCCTGCACAATCGCTTGGCAAACCAACATTCGATCAAAAGGATCTTTGTGCAAAGCCGGGAGCCGGATTAAGTGCAATGCGGCTTCTTCGTCTAAATCAAGAGATTCGATGCCATGCTCTTTGCGCTGCGCCGGCACATATTTTATCGGCGACTCCGGAAGAGGAAGTTTACCCAACGCATGCTTGACCGAGATTTCCCACGCAGAGACCGAGCTAAGATAAATCTCATTCTCCGGATCGGAGAATAGTTCCCGTGCATCTTTCGACAGGTCTGGGGCGCCGGTCACGGCCCAGAGAAACGTGGCGGTGTCTAATAAAATCTTCACGGCTCTTTGCCATTGAATGCATCAATAATATCCGGCGGTAACGGTTCAAAAAACTCGGCTGGAACTGTGAACTGCCCTTTCGCTAAACCGATTGGCCGCTTCGTTTTCCGTCGCTTAGGCAATGGACGAATCTCGGCAATGGGAATATTCCGTTTGCACAACAGAATGGTCTCTCCCCGCTCGAGCTTTTCCAAATAACGGGATAAGTGGGTCTTTGCCTCGTGCACATTCAATTTTATCATAGCTTAAAAGTAGACTAATAAGTGAACTAAGTCTACAACCTAATTAGCTTCATCCCGCCAACTCAAAACACGGCAGCTTGATCTCCGGATTATGCGTCTGCTCGTAGCGCACCTTGACGCGGTCGCCCATCTTGACCTTTTCTTTGTTGTCGCCGAGCAGGCGGCTTTCGATGATCACGCCTTCGTCGAGGATCACGTTGATGTAATAGATCGGCGCCTCTTCTTTGAACGCCGGGTTGCGCGGCACGCGGACCAGGGTAAAGCTGTGAATCTTGCCGGTGCCTTTGGCCTCGATCCAACTCATCTCGCCGAAGCAATCGACGCAGGCGACGCGCGGAAAGAACTGCACCTTGCCGCAGCTGTTGCACTTTTGCAGAAGAAATTTATTTTTCGCCGCCCCTTCCCAAAACGGCCGGTCGACGGGGTTGATCTTGGGTAAACTTTTTTGCGGTGCTCTTGCTTCAGCCATTACTTTCTCCTTTCCATGACCAGCGCGCTGGTTGTGCCGAGGTTGCGCCCGTAGTTGAGCCAGCCGATGCCGGTGACCAGGGCGCGCTCGGCTTTCGCCACCTGATGGCCATCGGCTTCGCCGCGCAGCTGGCGCAGCGCTTCGACGACATGGAGAAAACCGCCGGCCAAGCCCGCTTGCCCGACGGATAATTCGCCGCCGCCGGTGTTGACCGGAAAGTCGCCTTTGTAAGTAAGATCGTGGGCGTCGACGAACTTGCCGCCGTCGCCTTTTTTGCAGTAACCGAAGTCCTCGATCTGAATCATCACGGCGATCGGATAGTCGTCGTAGATCTCGAACAGGTCGATATCCTCGCGCTTCACTTCAGAGAAAATCTTTTCGCCCACCAGTTTCATGCCGAAGGTGGTTTTCTCCGGCAGCATGTTGGCGACCTGATAATGAATCTTCTCGGCGTCGGTAACTAAATAAACCAGCTTGTCGGTGAGCTGCTTGGCCTTCTCTTCCGACGCCAGGATAATGCACTCGGCGCCGGAGCAAGGCATGACGCAGTCGAACAAGCGCACCGGATCGGAGATCATCCGCGAGTTCAGATAATCCGTCATCGACATCGGCTCGCGGAACAGCGCCTGCGGATTGTTGATCGCGTTGAAACGCTGCGCCACGGCGATCTTGCCGACCTGCTCCAGGGTCGTGCCGAAGTTCTCCATGTGCAAGCGTTGGATCAACGCCATCAGCGAATTGGGCCCGCCGTAGCCGTAGACATCGACGAAATTGCCGCGCTGATACTCCAGCTGCCGTTGATGGGCGACGCTGCGGTCGAAAGAGTTGCCCGCCAGCAGCAAGGCGATATCGAGATGGCCGCATTCGATGGCGTCCGCCGCCCGGCTCACCGCGCCGACGCCGCTGGCGCCGCCGTAGTCGGCGTTGAGCACCCAATCGAGTTCGAAACCCAACTGCTCGGCGACATGCGGCGCCGTGTCGGGACTCGCCTGGGTCGTCACCGACAAGCCGTTGATGTCTTTCTTCTTGAGCCCGGTCTGACTCAACGCCGCGCGAATCGCGATGGCATACTGGCCGAGCAGCGACTCCTCTGATTTGCGCGAGTATTCCGTCGACCCATAGCCGACAAAACAAACTTTTTTACGTCTCATCTTTTTGCTCCCTCTCGTCTCTCGGTCAAGCGTTCAAAACGTTCAAACGGTTCAAACCGTTTCAGCGGGAACTGAGTCCGTACTTTCTCACTCGGCTCGTCGTCTCTCAATCCAAAATCCAAAATCGAAAATCCAAAATCGATATGCCTTACCCTTACCCTTCACGAAATCTCTCCCCCACCGCCCGATTCAACTCTTCCTCGCGGCCATAGAGCAGCCGCATCAAGCGCGCCTCGCGATAAAACCCTTCGAAGGGAAACTCTTTGCAGACGCCGTAACCGCCGTGAATCTGAATCGCGCTGTCGGCGGCTTGGAAGGCCATGCGCGCGGCGCGTTTCTTGGCCAGCGCCGCCTCGTCGAAGTAAGGCAGATCGTTGTCGGCGCGCCAGGCCGCTTCCAAGGTGATCCAGGTCGTCGTGCGAATCTCGATGGCCAGATCGGCCAGCATCCATTGAATCGCCTGGCGCTCCGCCAAGCCGCCGGCCGAAGGTGACGCGATTTTTCGCATGCTCGATGGACGCCGCCAGACAACGCATGCCGATGCCCAACGATCGCGCCGCGATCCGCAGCTGTTCGGCGGCGATGATCGCGCCCGCTTCATACTCGTAGCCGAGCAGCTGCTCGTTGGCGATGCGGCAATGGGTCAACGTCAGCCTGGCCACGGTCGCATCGGTTGTCAGGTCGGCCTCGTCAAGGATGTTGAGCCCGGGCGCGTCGCGCGCGATGACGAACAAGCCCAAACGCTGCGTGCCCTGCTCCCGCGCCGGGAAAAGAAACAGATCGGCCGGGGCGCGTACACGTCCAAGCGGCAATCTTGCAGGATCGCCCCTTCGGGCTCTTGGCGATAAAGCGTGCGCAGGTGAGACAAGCTGCCGCTCTTATGCGCTTCGTCGAATGCCAGCGCCAGCGACAGCTCGCCGGCGGCCAGCGCCTGGCCATATTTGGTCTCGAACATGAATGCCGGGAATCGCCACCGGCGCGAAGGGCAACACCGAACGGCCAAACTCGCGGTGAATCAACACCTGGGCGACATGACCCATGGCCGGTCCGCCCATGGATTCCGGCAGCTCCAAGGCCCACAGACCGACGTCGCGCGCTTTCTTGGTAAGCTCGGCGGCGACGTTGGCATCGAGCACGCGCCGCTCCGGCGCCCCCGGCGGCAGGAACGGCTGGGCTTGCTTCAAATAGACGCCTTCGCGGGCGATCAGTTCCTTGTCGACGAACTGCGCCGCGGTTTCTTTGATGAGCTTTTCTTCTTCAGTCAGTTGCAAATCCATAAGATTAATCATTCACCACGAAGGCACGAAGGTTAATTTCGAGCCCGAGCAAGGACGTATGCAATACGCCAATGCAATCCGAACTTTGCGCCTTCGCGCCTTTGCGGGAGATATTCCGATTTGCGCCCTTTGCGTTCTTTGCGGCCAATTCTCTCTACTCTCACTGCAATTCCAGCAGCGACGTTCCTTGGCGAAACAGTTCGCGCTGAATGATATGGCGCTGCACTTCCGACGGCCCCTCGATGATCCGCCGCGCCCGCGCGTGGCGGAAGGCGCGCGCGATCACATGCTCCTTGCGCAGCGCCGACGGTCCCACCGCTTCGAGCGCGAAGTCGATGACTTTATGCGCCAGCTCGGTGCCGAAGCAGCTTAACTTTCGCGGCGTCGACGCGCACGTCCATTTTCTCGTCGGCGCGCCAGGAGGCCGAGTAGGTGAGCGCCTTGAGCGCTTCCAATTCACCTAAAAAATGACCGATGGTGCCAGTGTATTTCTCCGCATCTTTGGCGTCCTGGCGCAGCACCTGGGCGACGGCGTTGAGCACGCGCAGGGCCATGCCATGGGCGCGGATACCGACTTGGAAACGGCGCGCGCCAAGCCACGCCTGATTGAGCGCCCAGCCGTTGCCCACTGCGCCCAGCACTTGCGACTTGTGCACCCGGCAGTCTTCGAAAACCAGCTCGCAAGGCTCGGTGCCGGCGATGGTCGCGATGCTGCGCACGACGCGATAGCCCGGCGTGCCGGTGTCGATGAGAAAACAGGTCACGCCCTCGCGCCCTTTGGTGCCCGGCAAGCGGGCGAACAGTTGGACGAAGTCAGCGACATCGGCGAAGGTCGGAAACATCTTGGTGCCATTGATCTCGAAATAGTCGCCGTCCGGGGTCGCCGTGGTCTGCATCATCGATGGGTCCGCGCCCGACGCCGGCTCGCTCAGGCCGAAAGCGGAAGTTTTCTCGCCGCGAATGCACGGCCAGAGATATTTATCGATCTGTTCGCCTTGGCAATTGAACAAGATGTTCGAGACATGATTGCCGAACTCGAACGGGATCGCGCTCTTCTCCAACTCCTCGGTGACCGCGATCATGGCGACGTTGCTGACTGCCATGCCGCCGTAGGCTTTGGGCACGTCCAAATGCCACAAGCCCTTGGCCTCGGCACGCTGCTCCAGCCCTTCCATGATCTCGAGATAGCGCTTGATCTCCGGATCACTGCTCGATTTCACCCGGCTCTTCCACCGGCTACCCTCGAAGATATCCGGCGCATAGGCGAACTCGGGCTCCAGCGGCAGCAGTTCGCTATGCACGAACTCGGCGACCGTTTGGCGCAAACTCTCTTCTTCAGCCGACAAATGAAAATTCATGGCGCGACGCAATCTCCCTCCGCCCCTTTATCACAGCTTGCTCGGACAAAAAAACAGTAAACAGGCATTGACCGTCGATTCACCCCTGTGCTAATCCGATCAGCTATCGAAACTTCGTACTCAGTCGCCGCAAGCTCCGGAGGTCCCATGTCTGCCGTCAATTTGGCCAACGTCAACATCATCGACGCCGATGGTCATGTCCTGGACCGCGATGCCAACTTGCGCAAATTTATCCCTGAGCCCTACTGCCGGCGCCAAGGTTCTCTTTTGCCCAATGATGTCTGGGACGCCAGCATGTACGGCAAGCTGATCACCAAATCTCCCGATGTGCCGACCCGTCTGCGTGACATGGATACCGAACATATCGATATCTCCGTGCTGTTTCCCACCGGCGGTTTCGGCGTCACCCAGTTGCCCGAGAAAGACTACGCCGCCGCCTTCTGCCGCGGTTACAACGATTGGATCGCCAGCGTCTGCGCCGAAAGCCCAAGGCTCAAAGGCGTCGGCCTGGTGCCGTTTCAGGATGTCGACGCCGCGGCCAAAGAAACCCAGCGGGCCATCCGGGAGCTCGGCCTCGCCGGCATTACCGTCGGCACCTTCGGCATGAAGGAACATCTCGGCCAACCGATGTATTGGCCGATCTACGAAGAGCTGGAAAAAATGAACGTGCCCTTGCTGGTGCACAACTCGCGCCAGGGTCCGGCCGGCGAAATCCGCTTCGACACCTTCTTATTTCGCCATACCATTGGACGGCCCTTCGAAACTTTGCTAGATTGCGCCGCACTGGTTTACGGCGGTGTGCCGGAACGGTTTCCTAAACTGCGCATCGCCTTTCTCGAATGCGGCTGCGGCTGGGTGCCTTATTGGATGGATCGCATGGACGAAGAATGGGAGAAGCGCAAAGCCGAAGCGCCGCTGCTAAAGAAAAAACCCAGCGAGTATATCACCGCGGGCAATTGGTTTTTTGCCGCCGAACCGGAAGAGAGCACCGTGCCTTTTTGTTTGGAAAAGGTCGGCGAAGATGTCATTTTGTTCGCCTCCGACTATCCCCACTGGGATGGTGGTTTTCCTTATATGACGGCGACCGTCAAGGGTAGAAACGACATTAGCGAACCGCAAAAAGGCAAGATCATGCGCGACAACGCCGCGCGGCTTTACGGTTGGCATTAAGAACATTAAAAACAGGAGTATAACTTGAAATTTAGACCGGCCGCATTGTTTAGCCTCGTCGTGCTGATTTTCTTCTGCGTGTTCGTGTATGGAGCCCAAGAGTGGCGCATGCAGGCGCGGCTCTATCCCTTTGCCATCGGCATCCCGATGCTGCTCTTCGCCGTCGTCCAATTCATCCTGGATCTCAAAGGGCGTCAAGGCCAAGGAATCTGCGGACGGCGCGCCGATGGATTTTCAATTCTCCGCCCAGAAGGAAATGGACCCGGCGTTGGTCAAACATCGAACCATCGTCATGTTCTCCTGGCTGTTCGGATTCTTCTTCGCTATTTGGCTCGTCGGTTATCCGATCGCGATTCCGCTGTTGGTATTTTGCTATCTCAAATTTCAGTCAGGCGAGTCCTGGAAGCTGACGATTTTTCTGACGGCCATTTCCTGGGTATTTTTCTATACCCTGTTTGTCAGGCTGCTGACTTTACCGTTCCCCGACGGCTGGCTGCTCACCAAGCTTGGATTCTTTGACTAAGCCGAACCATACAAGCCGTAAACTAGCTGCGCCCAGCGGCACCACCATGCTTGCCTGGGGAATCATAAGCCGTTTCTCCAATCGGCTCCCTGGTTCGGGAGGTTGCCACCGATGATCCACCGACAACTCCACGCCACATCGGTTCTGGCTTGCCTGACCCTGAGCCTATGGATTGGCGTCAACGCGCAAGCCCAGGTCGACGGCTTCTACAACGGCAAAACCGTGCGCATCATCGTCGGCGCAACGCCCGGCGGCTTTTACGATCGTTGGGCGCGGCTGCTGGCGCGTTACATACCCAAGTACATCGCCGGCAACCCCAATTTCGTCGTGCAAAACATGCCGGGCGCCGGCTCCGTGGTGGCGGCCAACTATGTTTACCACTTGGCCAAACCCGACGGGCTAACGCTAGGCATGCCGCTCAACAGCCTGCACCTCGACCAGCTCGTCGGCCGGCCAGAAGTAAAGTACGATTTGCGCAAATTTGTCTATATCGGCAGCCAAGAAAAGACCCCAACGATGATGTACTTTCGCGCCGACAGCCCGATCAAATCGCTCGACGATATCATTCAAGCCAAGGAACCGCCCAAATGCGGCTCGAGCGGGACGACCAGCACCGCCTATACCGTGTCGAAGCTGCTCAACGAAGCATTCAAGGCCAAGACCATCAGCATAAGCGGCTACCAGGGGGGCAGCGAGATCGATCTGGCCGTGGAGCGCGGCGAAATCGTTTGCCGTCAAATGGACGTGCCGCCGCACTTTGGCCGCGAGCCATTTGATGGTTGGCATAAGCGCGGCTTCGACCGCCATATCTTTCAAGGCGGGCCCAAGCGCGATGCGCGCTTGGCCGAGGTGCCGACGCTGTTCGAACTGCTGGACCAATACAAGTCGCCGGCGATCATGCGCAGTCTGACCCGGGTGATTCTCGCCAGCGGCGAAATGGGCCGGCCGATGATGGCGGGGCCGGGAGTACCGGCGGAGCGGATCAAAGCGCTGCGCGATGCTTACGGCAGAGCGATGCGCGATCCGGCCCTGATCGAGGAAGCGAAGAAGGGCCAGATGGACTTGGAATATACCGCCGGCACAGAGCTTCAAGCACAGATCAACGAAATCATCAGCCAGCCGCGCGAGGTGATCGAGCTGGTCAAGAAAGTTTTGACGGATTGAGGCGATTATGAAATTCCAATTCACAAACCCGTTCAAAGGTTCAAAGGTTCAAACGTTCAAGGTTCTCGGACCGCTAGTCCTTTCCGTCGTTGAACTGTTGAACCCTTTGAACCTTGAACCGGCGTTTGCGCAGAGCGCCATTTCTATCAAGACAAGTCCGTGCGCATCATCGTCGGTTTCACGCCGGGCGGCTTCTATGACCGCTGGGCCAGGTTACTATCGCGCTATATGCCCAAATACATCCCCGGCAACCCCACCTTCGTCGTGCAAAACATGCCCGGCGCGAGCTCGGTGATCGCCGCCAACTATGTCTATAATTTGAGCAAGGCGGACGGCCTGACGCTGCTGGTGCCGATCAATAGTCTCTATCTCGATCAAGTGGTTGGCCGGCGTGAAGTAAAGTTCGATGTCAGAAAATTCGAATTCATCGGCACGCAAGAAAAAGCTCCGACCATGCTCTACTTCCGTGCCGACAGTCCGTTCAAAACCCTGGGCGACATCATCAACGCCAAGGAACCGCCGAAGTGCGGCTCCACCGGCACGGCGAGCACGGGATACCTGCTCGCCAGGATCATGGACGAAGCATTCAAGGCCAAAATGACCACCGTCACCGGCTACCAGGGCGGCAGCGAGATCGACATCGCCGTCGAGCGCGGCGAGATCGTTTGCCGCGGCATGGACATCCCGCCGCACTTTGGCCGCGAACCGTTCGACGGCTGGCATAAGCGCGGCTTCGACCGGCATATCCTACAGAGCGGCCCCAAGAAAGATCCGCGCATGGGCGACGCGCCGACACTGTTCGAACTGATGGAGCAATTCAAAACTCCCGAGGTCATGCGCGGTGTCGCACGGGTGATTCTGGCGAGCGGCGATTTTGGCCGGCCCATGGTCGCCGGCCCCGGCAATCCGCCCGAACGCATCAAAATCATGCGCGCCGCCTATGCCGGCGCGATGCGCGACCCGGGGCTCATCGAGGAAGCGAAAAAAAGCCAAATGGATATGGAACACACGCCGGGGGAAGAACTCCAGGCGCTGATGAAGGAATTGTTGAATCAACCGCGTGAAGTGATCGAAAGAGTTAAAAAAGTGTTGTCGGAATGAGGTTGCTATGAAATGATCAAACTCAGCAAGACCCGGTTCAAACGTTCAAAAGTTCAAAGCGTTCAAGCGTAAGCTTCGGATTCAGCTGATTCTTGTTTCTGATCCCTTGAACTTTTGAACCCCTTGAACCTTGAACAGGTATTCGCGCAAGCGAATTTCTATCAAGGTAAAACCATCCGCATCATCGTTGGCCTGACGCCGGGCGGCTTCTACGATCGCTGGGCGCGCCTGCTCGCCCGCATTCATGCCGCTTTACATACCGGGCAATCCCAGCTTCATCGTGCAAAACATGCCGGGCGCGGGCTCGATGATCGCTATGAATCATGTCTACGGCGTCGCCAAAGCCGACGGGCTGACCCTCGGCATGCCCAATTACGGCGTCTATCTCGACCAACTGTCAGGGCGTAAAGAAGTCCGTTACGACATCACCAAGATGTACTACATCGGCTCGCCGGAGAAGAGCGACATCATTCTCTACGCGCGCGCGGACGCCCCATTCAAATCAGTCCAGGACATGAGAAAGCTCGCCGAGCCTGCTAAGTGCGGCGCCACCGGCACCGCCGGCGCGGACTACCTGATCGCGAAAGTTCTCGAAGACACCCTTGGGGTCAAGATCAATACGGTCGTCGGTTATGCCGGCGGCAGCGAGATCGACATCGCCGTAGAGAAGGGCGAAGTGCAATGCCGCGGCATGACCATCGCGCCGCACTTCGGCCGCGAGCCGTTCGATAGCTGGCATAAGAAGGGCTTCGATCAGCATATCGTGCAAACCTCGGAGAAGCGCGATGCCCGCGTCGCTGAGGTGCCGACGCTTTACGAAATCTTCGACAAAGAAAACACCGCCGATGAGAGCCGACGGGTCGCCGATGTGATTTTGCGCGGCGGCGACTTTGGCCGCCCCATGCTGGCTGGTCCCGGCACGCCGCTCGACCGGGTGAATATGCTGCGCGAGGCTTACGTCAAATCAATGAACAATCCCGAGCTCATCGCCGAGGCGAAGAAAGCTCGTATGGACATGGAGCCGGTCACCGGCGAACAGCTGCAAGCGCTGGCGAACAGAGTCATGAACCAACCGCCTGCCGTGCTCAAGCGCGTCAGAAAAATCCTTGAATAGATATTTTGCCAATTGCCAATCATCACCATCGCCGGTCGTCAGCGGCCGGACGGGAGGACCCATGAAAGCCCTAATCCTGGTGCTCTGTCTCGTTGGCGCGTGGACTTCTCCACCTGCCAGCCCAGACACCCTATTACCAAGGCAAGCAAATCAAAGTCGTCGTTGGTTTCACCACCGGCGGTTTTTACGATCGCTGGGCGAGACTGCTGTCCCGATATATGCCCAAGCATATCCCGGGCAAGCCCGAGATGATTGTCCAGAATATGCCCGGCGCCGGCTCGGTCATCGCGGCCAATTTCGTCTATAGCGTCGCCAAAGCGGACGGACTGACCATCGGCTTCCCGAGCAATGCGCATTTACCTCGATCAATTGATCGGCCGCGGCGAAGTTAAGTACGACGTGCGCAAATTCGCTTGGATCGGCTCCCCGGTCACCGAGCCGATGATCTTTTATGTGCGCAGCGACTCGCCGTTCAAAACGATCCAAGACATCAAGAACGCCAAGGAGCCGGCGAAATGCGGTTCCACGGGCACGGTCAGCAGCGACTACATCCTGGCGCGACTGCTCGAAGAGACCTTGCCGCCGACCAAGATCAACACGATTTTGGGCTATCCTGGAGGCGCCGAAATCGACTTGGCGGTCGAAAAAGGTGAAGTCTCTTGCCGCGGTATGACCGCTTCTCCCTTCTTTGGCCGGGAGCCCTTTCTCAGCTGGCAGAAGAAAAACTTTGTCCGCGTGCTCTTCTTCACCGGCAGCAAACGCGACAAACGGCTTCCCGATGTGCCGACGCTGTACGAGATATTTGACCGGGAAAAGGTTCCCGAAGACCGGCGCCGCATAGCCGAGGTCATCCTTGCAGCCGAAGAGTTTGGCCGTCCGATCATCGCCGGACCCGGCACTTCAGCCGAGCAAGTCAAAATCCTGCGCCATGCTTTCGATCAATCTTTAAAGGATCCGGAGTTACTCGCGGATACAATAAAACAGAAAATGGATGTCGATCCCGAGAGCGGCGAGAACCTCGAAAAGCTCGTCGCCAAAACCATGAACCAACCCGCCGACGTTATCGCGCGGGTTAAAAAACTTCTCGGGCAATTAGTTGATTAAACCAATTTCGATGGTAATTTTCGCGTTAGAAAAAAATTAGGAGGTCAGAACTAGATGTTAAGATTATTAGCAATTTTGTTTTCCTTGATGATCGGCCAGGCGGCCTACGCCCAGACCCCGTTCTATCAAGGAAAAACCATTACGATTATAGTCGGCACCAAAGCGGGCGATGCCTATGATTTATATCCGCGCATGCTCGCCGAGTTCATGCCCAAATATATTCCCGGCAATCCCAACATCATTATTCAGAACGTTCCTGGGGCGGCGTCGCTGATCGCGGCCAATCAAGTCTACAATATCGCCAAACCGGATGGCCTGACCATCGCGGCCATCTATCCGGCGCTCTACTTCGAGCAGCTCACGAAAAAACCCCAGGTGAAGTTCGACTGGACCAAGTTCGGCTGGATCGGCAGTCCGGTGAAATCGAACCACATGCTCTACATGCGCGCGGACGCCCCGTACAAATCCATGGACGACATCAAAAATGCCAAGACGCCGCCCAAGTGCGGCGCCAGCGGCGTGACTTCCACCGGCAACTATCTGCCGAAGCTCATGGAAGAGATCCTCGGCACGAAGTTCGAGATCGTTCTTGGGTATCAAGCCGGCCAGGACGTGGATCTTGCCGTGGAGCGCGGTGAGATCGTGTGCCGGGCGTTCACGATCACCGCATACATGGCGCGCGAGCCGTTCATTTCGTGGCGCAAGCGCGGTTTCGTCAATGAGCTGATGCAAACCGGCGCCAAACGCGATCCGCGCTTGAAAAATGCGCCGACGATCTACGAGCTCATGGATCGGTACAAAACCGACGCCGCCGGCAGAAGCCTCGGCAAGCTCATCCTGGCGGCAGGCGAGTTTGGCCGGCCGCTGGTCACTCCCCCAGGGTTCCCCGCTGCTCAGTTCAAGATCCTCCGGGAGGCTTTCGATAAAGCCGTGAGCGATCCTGCGCTGCTGGCAGCCGCGGAAAAACGTCGTCTGGAAATGGATCCGACGGATGGCGCGGAGATGGAAGCGTTGGCGAAAGAGGTCATGGCCGCAAGCCCTGAGCGTCGTAAAACGAGTGGAAGATCTTTTGGGCGGAAAATAAAACACAGCTCCGGGTACCCCTCAAGGTTGCATCAGAGCGGCCTTGAGGGGTATGCTCCGGCAAATTTTCGGCGGGAAGGAGAAAATTTATGTTTTCAACTCTCGTTGTATTGGCCACTCTTGTCTGGAGTTCAACTGTATTCGCGCAAACTCCCTTTTACCAAGGCAAGACCATCAGCATTGCCGCCGGCACCAAGGCCGGCGATGTCTACGATCTCTATCCGCGTTTGCTCGCCGAGTATATGCCGAAGCATATTCCTGGCAGTCCCAATATCATCGTGCAAAATATCCCGGGCGCGGCTTCATTGATCGCCGCCAATCAGGTCTATAATACTGCCAAGCCCGATGGTCTGACTCTTGCGGCGATCTATCCCGCGCTCTATTTCGACCAGCTGATCAAGCGACCGGAAGTAAAATACGATTGGGCTAAATGGCAGTGGCTCGGCAGTCCGGTAAAATCGAACCAACTCCTCTACATGCGCGCCGACACACCGTACAAGTCGATGGATGACATCCGCAAGGCGGCCACGGCGCCGAAGTGCGGCTCCACCGGTATCGCTTCCGCGGGGTACTACATACCCAAGCTGCTGGAGGAAGTGTTGAACGGCAAGATAGACATTGTGTCGGGCTACGTGTCGGGACAGGATATCGATCTGGCGGTGGAACGCGGCGAGCTCCAGTGCCGGGCCTTCACGATTACCGCCTACTACGCCCGCGAGCCGTTTATCTCTTGGCGCAAACGGAATTTCACCAATGTGCTGGTACAAACCGGCAGCCAACGCGATGCTCGGATCAAGGAAACGCCGACCATTTACGAGCTGATGGATAAGGCCAAAACCAGTGCGGCCGGACGGACCCTGGCGAAGGTGATCCTGGCCTCGGGGGATTTGGGACGCCCCATCGTCGCCCCTCCGGGAGTGCCGGCGGATCGGATCAAGATCCTCCGCGATGCCTTCGATAAGACGCTCGCCGACCCGGCGTTTCTTGCGGAAGCGGAAAGGCGTCGGCTCGAAATCGATCCGACCAAATGGGATGAAATGGAATCCCTGGCAAAGGAAGTCATGCTTACGCCCGCCGACGTGGTCGCGCGCATGAAAAAGTTGCTGAGTGACGGCTAAAGGCAACAACCAGGAACGAAGCCAGCTGCATGATCAACCAAGAGATCAGCGGATCGGTCCTGATCGTGTCGGCTATCGGTCCTGATTGCTCCTCTCGTCTGCTATTCGACCTGCGCTTTACGCCCAAACTCCCTTTTACCAGGGCAAAACCATCAGGCTCGTCGCCGGCACCCCGGCAGGCAGCGTGTACGATCTCTATGCGCGCATGGTCGCCCAATTTCTCCCCAAGCATATTCCCGGCAATCCCAATGTCATCGTGCAAAACATGCCGGGGGTCGCCTCCATGGTTGCGGCCAATTACATTTACACCGTCGCCAAACCCGATGGCCTGACCATCGGCTCGATCCAACCGGCGCTCTATTTCGATCAACTGGTCGGGCGCAAGGAAGTCCAGTTCGACTGGCAAAAATTTACCTGGATCGGCAACACCACGGTGTCGCACCATTTGCTCTACATGCGCAGCGACACGCCGTATAAAACCATCGAAGACATCCGCAAGGCCGCCGTGCCGCCCAAATGCGGCGCCGAAGGCACTGCGTCATCGGCCTACTACTTCCCCAAGCTCTTGGAAGAAACCATCGGCGCGAAGTTCAACATCGTCACCGGTTACAACTCCGGCACCGATGTCGACCTGGCGGTGGAGCGCGGCGAAGTGCAGTGCCGCAGCCTTCACCATCGCCGCCTTCTTTGCCCGCGAGCCGTTTCACACCTGGCGCAAAAAAGGCTTTGTCCGGGTAATCGTGCAAACCGGCAAGAAACGCGATGGCAAAATACCCGATGTACCGACTCTGGAAGAACTCATGGACCAGCATAAGACGTCCGACTCGGCGCGCCGTCTGAGCGCGGTGATCTTGGCCGCCAATGAGATCGGCCGGCCGATCGTCGGCACTCCCGGGATTCCGGCCGATCGTGTGAAAATTCTCCGCGAAGCTTTCATGAAGACAGTGACCGATCCAGAGCTCTTGGATGACGCCAAAAAGAAAAAACTCGACTTGGATCCGGTCTCCGGCGAGGAGCTGGAGAGTCTCGGCAAAGAGATCATGGCGCAACCGCCGGACGTCATCGAACGCATGAAAAAACTATTGGGAAGTTAAAAGCGCCAAGACAAACGGATCAAAGGAGAAGCCAACATGAAAAGACTCGCATTCGTTCTATTCGTCCTGTCTGTCCTATTCAGTCCGCACGGCTTAACCTGCATGCGCAGACGCCATTCTACCAAGGCAAGACGATCACGATCATCGTCGCGCGCCAAGGCGGGCGACATCTATGACCTTTACCCACGCCTGGTCGCGGAATTCATGCGGCAGGCATATTCCGGGAAACCCGAACATCATCATTCAAAACGTCGCCCGGCGCCGCCGGCCTGATCGGCACCAATCAGGTTTACAATATCGCCAAACCTGACGGTCTGACCCTCGGCGCGATCTATCCGGCGCTCTATTTCGAGCAGCTCGCCAAACGGCCCGAAGCCAAATTCGACTGGACCAAGTTCATCTGGATCGGCAGCACGGTGAGCTCCAACAGTCACATGTATATGCGCGCCGATACCCCGTATAAAACCATCGAAGATGTCCGTACCGCAGCGACGCCGCCGAAATGCGGCGCAACGGGCGTAACCTCGTCGGCCTATTACATGCCGAAACTCCTCGAAGACGCTATCGGCACCAAGTTCGAGATTGTCTCAGGTTATGTCGCCGGGTCGGATATCGACCTCGCCGTCGAGCGCGGCGAAGTTCAGTGCCGGGCCTTTACGATCAACGCCTTCTTCTCCCGCGAGCCATTTATCACCTGGCGCAAGAAAAATTTCGTGCGCGTGCTCTATCAGACCGGCAGCAAGCGCGATGCACGGCTCAAGGACGTGCCGTTGTTCAGCTGAATTGATGGACAAGTACAAGACGCGCTGAAAGCGTCCGGCGGCTCGCCAAAGTGGTGCTGGCCGCCGATGAATTCGGCCGTCCGCATCGTCTTCCCTCCAGGCGTGCCCTGCCGACCGGGTAAAGATCATTCGCGATGCTTTCAACAAGACCATCAACGATCCCGCTCTCTTGGCGGAGGCGGAAAAGCGCCGACTCGACATCGACCCGGCAACGGGTGAAGAACTCGATTCCTTGGCCAAAGAAGTCATGACCGCGACGCCGGACATCGTCGAACGGGTGAAAAAACTGATCGGCATGTAACGGCGCAGGTAGGCCACTGCCTGCTGCAGAAGGGCGATGCAAAGGTCGCTCAAAGAGTTCAAAGGTTCAAGATTCAAGGTTGCTCAATCTCGAATCGTATCGACCGTCGCTTGATCTTTTGACACGCCTTTCTGAACCTTGAACCGGCGTCGGCGCCAGACGCCCTTCTATCAAGGCAAGACGATTCGCATCGTCATCGGCTCCTCCACCGGCGGCGGTTACGATCTGTGGGCGCGCGTTTTAGCGCGCTACTACGGCAAATACATCCCGGGTAATCCAACAATTCTCGTGCAGAACATGCCCGGCGCGGCGTCGATCGTCGCGACCAATTATTTGTACAACGTCGCCAAGCCCGACGGTCTGACTCTCGGCGCGCTGCTGCCGGCGATTTACTTCGATCAGCTGGTCGGGCGCAAAGAAGTGCAGTTCGACTTCGCCAAGATTCCCTGGATCGGCTCGCCGGAACAAAACGACGATCCTGCACTACATGCGCGCCGATTCGCCCTACAAGTCGATCGACGACATCCGCAAAGCCAAGGAGCCGCCGCGTTGCGGCAGCTCCGGCACCGGCACGACTGGATTTTATATTCCCCGCCTGCTCGACGAAGTCCTGGGCACGAAACACACTGTCGTCGCCGGCTATCCTGGCGGCTCCGAAATCGATCTCGCCGTCGAACGCGGCGAAGTGCACTGCTGGTCGCCGCTGATTGCGACGTACTTCGGCCGCGAGCCCTACATTAGCTGGCAGAAGAAGGGCTTCGTTCGAGTGATCGTGCAGTTCGGCGCCAAGCGCGAGCCGCGCCTGGCCGACGTGCCGACGATTTACGAGTTGATGGATCAATTCAAAACTCCCGACGCCGGCAAGCGCCTGACACGCGTGATCCTGGTCGCCGCGACCCTCGGTCGGCCCATCGCAGTCACGCCGGGAATTCCGCCCGACCGCTTGAACCTGCTGCGCGATGCCTATCAAAAGACGTTGAAAGACCCCGAACTCATCGCCGAGACCAAACGCCAACGCTGGGACATCGACCCGCTCACCGGCGAAGAGATGGAAAAACTTTCAAAAGAAGTCATGAGCGCAGCCGAAGGAAGTCATCGAAAGAATGAAATGGGTCTTGGGAAACTAACATTATGAATTCAAAGACCGTTCAAAAGTTCAAAGGTTCAAACGTTCAAGGTTCTCGCACTTCTGATCTTCTCCGTCGTTGAACTTTTGAACCCTTTGAACCTTGAACAAGCGTCTGCGCAGCAGACGCCCTTCTACCAAGGCAAAACCATCACCATGGTGGTCGCTTCCACCGCCAGCGGCGGCTACGATCTGTGGGCGCGGCTGACGGCGCGTTACATCGGCAAGTACATTCCCGGCAATCCGACCATCGTCGTGCAGAACATGCCGGGCGCGGGCAATATCATCGGCGCCAACTACGTCTATAGCGTCGCCAAGCCCGACGGCTTGACTCTCGGCGCGGTCAATCCGGCGCTTTACTTCGATCAGCTGGTCGGACGATCCGAGGTGAAATTCGATTGGGCCAAATTCAACTGGATCGGTTCGCCGGAGAAAAACGACATCGTTTCCTACATGCGCGCCGACACGCCGTACAAAACCATCGACGACCTGCGCAATGCCAAAGAACCGCAAAAATGCGGCAGCACCGGCACCGGCAGCACCGGCCATTACATTCCCCGCCTGCTCGAAGAAACCCTCGGCATCAAGACCCAGATCGTCAGCGGTTATCCCGGCGCCGCGGATATCGAACTCGCCATCGAGCGCGGCGAAGTGTTTTGCTGGTCGCCGCTCTTGGCCACCTACTTCGGCCGCGAGCCCTACCGGCGCTGGCATAAGTCCGGCTACGTCCGCGTCATGGTCCAAACCGGCGCCAAGCGCGACCCGCGCTTGAAAGACTCGCCGACGTTGAACGAATTGATGCAGCAGTATAAATCCCCCGAGCCGGCCCGCCGTCTCGCCAAAGTGATTCTCACCGCCGCCACCTTAGGCCGTCCCATCGGCGCCGCCCCGGGCGTTCCGGCAGATCGCGTGAAGATCCTGCGCGATGCCTATGCCAAAGCCATCGCCGATCCCGAGCTGCTCGCCGAAGCGGCCAAGCAAAGTTGGGAAGTCGATGCGACCAAGGGTGAAGAGCTGCAAGCGTTATCGAAGGAAGTCATCACCCAGCCCAAGGAAATCATCGAGCGCATGAAGTGGGTGCTTGGGCGGGAGTAATAAAATGCTAAGCCCGTTCAAGGGTTCAAAAGTTCAAAGGTTCAAGGTTTTCGGACTTCTGATCTTTTCTGTCGTTGAACTTTTGAACCCTTTGAACCTTGAACGGGCGTCTGCGCCAGACGCCCTATTATTCCAGGCAAGACTCTCAAGATCATCGTCGGGTCAGCGTCCGGCGGCGGCTACGACCTGTGGGCGCGCTTACTGGCGCTGCATATCGGCAAACATATTCCCGGCCATCCAACCGTGATCGTGCAAAACCTGCCCGGGGCCGGCGGCCTGGTTGCCGGCAATTTTATCTATGGTCTGGCCAAACCCGACGGCCTGACCATCGGCGCGTTCAATCCAGCGCTCTATTTCGAACAACTGGTCGGCAAGCCGGAGAGCAAATTCGATTGGACTAAGTTCAGCTGGATCGGCTCGCCGGAAAAGAATGACGCGCTGCACTACATCCGCGCCGACTCGCCCTACAAAACCATCGACGACCTGCGCAACGCCAAGGAGCCGCCCAAGTGCGGCAGCACCGGCGGCGGCACCACCGCCCATTACTTTCCCCGGCTGCTCGAAGACACCCTGGGCATTAAAACCACCCAGGTCACCGGCTATCAGGGCGGTTCAGAAATCGACCTCGCCGTCGAACGCAACGAAATAATCTGCTGGACGCCGCTGATCGCCACCTACTTCGGCCGCGAGCCCTACAAGCGCTGGCACAGGACGGGATTCGTCCGCGTCGTCGTCCAGACCGGCAACAAGCGCGACGAACGGTTAAAGGATGTACCGACGCTCACCGAACTGATGCAGCAGTATAAAACCCCTGAGGCCAGCCGCCGGCTCGCCAAAGTCGTGTTAACCGCCGCCAACCTCGGCCGCCCCATCGCCGGCCCGCCGCGCCTGCCGTCCGAACAATTAAAAATTCTCCGCGACGCCTACGCGAAATCGATGCAAGATCCCGAGCTCCGCAGCGAAGCCGCCAAGCGCGCCTGGGATGTCGAGCCCCACACCGGCGCCGAACTTGAAGCGTTGGCGAAGGATGTCATGAACCAACCCAAAGAAGTGATCGAGCGGATGAAATGGGTGTTGGGGAACTAATCTCTAGGCCGCGAGTGGACGATTGCGCACAAGTATTAACTCTGCAAAATCCGTCACACCGGCGCAGGCCGGTGTCCATTTCCGGCTTCGGCAGACTAGCAAAAAGACCACAACCGCCCCTGGATTCCGGCCTGCGCCGGAATGACGGAACCCGCACACAGACAACTTGCAACCGACAGCACTAAACTGACAAGCTTCAATGCAAAGAATCTCTGGTCTAATCTGATATACGCTGAGTGTGAGGCCATTCATGACCGTTGGATTTCAAGATTCGCTCAAACGTTCCCCTCGGCGGACTCAGGGCCTGAGTTTATCGAAGGCAACAGTTCAAAGGTTCAAGGTTCTCGGACTCCTGCTCTTTTCAGCCCTTGAACTTTTGAACCCCTTGAATCTTGAACGAGTATTCGCGCAGGCGAATCCCTATCAGGGTAAAACGCTGCGGGTGATCGTCGGTTCATCGAGCGGCGGCGGTTACGATCAGTGGGCACGCCTGATGGCGCAGCATATCGGTAAACATCTACCCGGCCATCCGACGGTTATAGTTCAGAATATGGTCGGCGCCGGCGGGGTGGTTGCCGCGAATTATTTATACGGCATTGCCAAGCCCGACGGCTTGACCATCGGCGGTTTCAACCCGGCGCTCTATTTCGATCAATTGGTGGTGCGGCCGGAAGTTAAATTCGATTGGGCGAAATTCACCTGGATCGGCTCGCCGGAAAAAAATGACCTCATCCACTTCATCCGTACCGACGCACCGTTCAAAACCATCGACGACTTGCGCAATGCCAAGGAACCGCCGAAATGCGGCAATACCGGCACCGGCAATAGCGGTCTCTACGTGCCGCGCGTGCTCGAAGAAACCCTCGGCATCAAGACCACCGTCATCAGCGGCTATCCCGGTGGCGCGGAAATCGACCTCGCCGTCGAACGCAACGAAGTGGTTTGCTGGTCGCCCTTGAGCGGCACTTACTTTGGCCGCGAGCCCTATAAGCGCTGGCACAACTCCGGCTTCGTCCGCGCCGTCGTCCAGACCGGCGCCAAACGCGACGAACGACTGAAGGAAACACCGACGCTGAATGAATTGATGCAGCAATACAAAACACCCGATAGCGGCAAACGGCTCGCCAAAGTGATCCTCACCGCAGCCACTCTCGGCCGCCCCATCGCCGCTCCGCCGCGCCTGTCCGCCGAGCAGACAAAAATTCTCCGCGACGCTTATACCAAGACGATGAAGGACCCGGATCTGCTCGCCGATGCCGCCAAACGCGGCTGGGACGTCGACCCATCGACCGGTGCCGAGCTCGAATCGCTGGCGCGGGAAGTCATCGTCCAACCCAAAGAAGTTATCGAGCGCATCAAGTGGGTATTGGGGAATTGAAGAATGGAGTAATGGAATATTACGGTAGTGGAGTGATGGAACCTGACAAGCGGCCCCGCAGACAAAAATGGGCGGGGCGTCTTACGCTTTGCGCTTTGCTCTTTGCACTTAGCCTCCCCGCCCAGGCGCAGCAGCCGGCAAAGGTGTTTAAGATTGGCTATCTCGATATCGGTAGCTCAATGTCCAGATATCAGTCTTTGCGGCGTATCCTCCCTGATCTCGGCTACGTTGAGGGCAGGAACATCTCCTTCGAGTATCGATCGGCTGACAACAAGCTGGACCGACTTCCCGCCTTAGCTGAAGAGCTGATCCGTCTCGATGTTGACGTACTCGTCACACGCGGCACACCTGAAGCCCTAGCTCTCAAGAACGCTACCAGGACAATTCCTATTGTTTTTTACGACGTGACTGATCCTATTGCGGCGGGACTCATTGACAGCCTGGCCCGGCCTGGTGGAAATATCACAGGGTTTACCGGGTTGGAGGCGGTGTTGGCAGGCAAACGATTGGAGTTACTGAAGGAAACCGTTGCCAAACTCTCCCGCGTCGCGGTGTTATGGAATCCGCAGGATCTAAGCTCGGCGCAACAATGGAAAGCAATGCAACTGTCGGCACGCGACCTGGGGTTACAACTGCATTCGATGGAAGTCAGCAATCCCGACAAATATGAGAGTGCGTTCAGAGAAGCAACTAAAGCGCGGAGTGGCGCTCTCGCTGTGATAGCCGGAGGGTTGGAAGACGCGAACAGAAAAAAGATCGCAGAGTTGGCAATAAAGATTCGGCTGCCAACAATATATCCTCGTCCACATTTTGTCGAAAGCGGCGGACTGATGTCCTACGGACGCGATCCTGAAGATTCTAACAAACGGGTACCAATTATGGTCGACAAGATTCTGAAAGGAACCAAGCCTGCTGACATTCCAGTCGAACAGCCGACTAAAGTTCGAGCTGGTGATCAATTTCAAAACCGCCAAGACTCTCGGCCTGACGATTCCACCGATCGTGCTGATGCGGGCGACCAAGGTGATCAAATGAAGAAGGCAGTAGGCATGAGGCAATAGGCAACGGTAAAAAAGAAAGATAACCGCGATAGTTTGGATCAGCCCCCTTTTATAGGAGCTAAACCTCACCGCCAAAGATCAGGGAGCGAAATGGATAGACCAGGGAAAAGCAACGGGGTAAACGTTTCGGCGTTTTGAGTTTTAATGACGAGCTGGTATTGGTCGCCGGATAGTTCGTAGGCTTCGAGAGTCTGTTGATCGGGGTCGATGAGCCAGTAGTGAGGCACGTCGTACTTGGCGTAAAGCTGAGCTTTAGTCTGGCGGTCTGCGCGGTGCGTTGTGGGTGATAGGATCTCGATGACGAGACTCGGTGCCCCTTCGATGGCCCGCTCTGTGACAATGCCGCGGCGGTCGTCGCCAATGAAGATGAGATCGGGCTGCACGACGGTCGTGGGAGCGAGTATCACGTCGGTAGGCGCCGCGTAAATATCGCCAAGTTGGTTGGCCACAATATGGTTGGCGAGAATCCGATAAAGGTGGCCAGAAATGCTTTGATGTTTTGTGCGCGGCGCAGGCGTCACGGCAAGTTCTCCATCGAGGATCTCGTAACGGTTACGGTCGTTAGGCAATTCGCAGTAATCGTCGTAGGTCAGAACGATCTTGCCTGGCGGAATGCTTTGAGTGGAAGTAGACGACATATTAGCTTCTTACAACGACTGTGAACTTTATACATGCAGGTTCTAGCAACTCGAACGGGTTGTCAAGTGAGCCAATGACCCGGCCCTGAGTTCCATGACTCTTGGGAGAACAACGTGATCAAAAAGCTATCCGGAGATCGTGAATTCCTGTCCGACAATCGAAAATCCGTCGTGCTTATCGCTATCGGTGCCGCATTCGCGTTGTGCGGCGCTCTCGCCGACGCGCAACAACGAACGAAAATCCCCTGGATCGGCTATATGGCTGACGCCGGCTCGTCGCCCAACCAAGCTTTTCTACAAGGGTTGCGCGATCTCGGCCATTTCGAGGGCAAGAACATCGCATTTGTCTTTCGCACGACGGAGGGAAAACTGAACGGCGCGCCGAACTTCTCGCCGAGTTTGTACGCTTAAAGGTTGACATCATTTTCGCCGATGGATCGGGCGCGGCGATTGCCGCCAAGAAGGCCACGAGCACGCTTCCGATTGTAATGACCGGTGCTACCGATGCAGTTGGCATGGGCCTCGTCGCCAGCCTAGCGCGGCCTGGCGGTAACATAACGGGATTGACCAACATCACCGGAGAGTTGGGTGGAAAACTTTTGGATCTAAGATTCTCAAGGGCGCGAAACCAGCTGACTTCCGGTTGAAGCACCGATGAAATTCAATCTAGAGATTAACTTACAAACGGCGAAACAGATTGACCTGACGGTCCCTCAGACAGTGCTGTAGGGCGGATAAGAGTGACCAAGAAGGCAGCAGACAAAAGGCAAGAGTAAGAAATCCCCATTGCACTCAGGCTAGACTTCGCGGTACTCATAGGCGGCGTTATCCGCTTGTTAACCATGAGGTGATTCATGACGCACGGGGAAAAACATCCGTTCCAAAGTTCAAAGGTTCAAGCGTTCAAGGTTCTCGGATTTCTGGTGTTTTCTGTCGTTGAACTTTTGAACCCTTGGAACCTTGAACCGGCGGCGGCGCAGACGCCGCCGTTTCTATCAAGGCAAAACCATCACGTTCATCGTCGGCACCAAGGCTGGCGATGTTTACGATCTCTACCCGCGGCTGTTGGCGGAGTACATGCCGAAGTATATTCCGGGAAATCCTAACTTCATCATTCAAAACGTCGCCGGCGCGGCGTCGCTGATCGCGGCGAACCAGGTGTACGGCATCGCCAAGCCCGACGGGTTGACGCTCGGCGCGATTTATCCGGCGCTTTATTTCGATCAATTGGTGAAACGGCCGGAAGTGAAATACGACTGGAGCAAGTTTGCCTGGATCGGCAGTCCGGTGGGCTCCAACCACATGATGTACATGCGCAGCGACACGCCCTTCAAGACTATTGACGATGTGCGCGGCGCCGCGACGCCGCCCAAATGCGGCACCTCGCGGCACCACGTCGACCGGCTATTATATTCCCAAACTCTTGGAAGAAGCGGTCGGCGCCAAATTCGATATCGTCACCGGTTACCAGGCCGGCCAGGACGTAGACCTCGCCGTCGAGCGCGGCGAGGTGGTCTGCCGCTCATTCACCATCACGGCGTTTCACGCCCGCGAGCCCTACTTCAGTTGGCGCAAGCGCAAATTCGTCCACGTGCTCTATCAAACCGGCAACAAGCGCGACGGGCGGTTGAAAGATGTGCCGACCATGTACGAATTGATGGATCGATACAAAACCACCGAGCCGGTGCGCAAGCTCGCCAAGGTTATTTTAATCGCCAGCGACCTGGGCCGGCCCATCGTCGCCCCGCCGGGCGTGCCGGCCGAGCGCTTGAAAATCATCCGCGATGCCTTTAACAAGTCGGTGAGCGACCCGGCATTCTTAGCCGAGGCGGAAAAGCGCAGGTTGGAAATCGATCCATCGACTTGGGATGAGCTCGAACCCTTGGCCAAGGAAGCCATGGCGACGCCGGCCGATGTGGTTGAACGCATGAAAAAAGTCTTGGGCATGTAAAGCCATTGAGGTTAAGGAGGTTGTTCATGAAGTCTGCCGTCAAGCGGCCGTTCAAAGGTTCAAAGGTTCAAACGTTCAACGGTTCTCGGTTTTCTGGTCTTTTCCATCGTTGAACTATTGAACCCTTTGAACCTTGAACCGGCGGCGGCGCAGACGCCGCCTTTTTATCAAGGCAAGACTATTCGTATCATCGTCGGCAATCTGCC
Organism: uncultured delta proteobacterium; assembly: GCA_963847445.1. Taxonomy (GTDB): domain Bacteria; phylum Desulfobacterota; class Binatia; order UBA9968; family UBA9968; genus DP-20. The sequence goes on from CAWJZV010000030.1 coordinate 593,878, forward strand.
CGGCGATACCCATGACATATTTGCCCGCGCTTACTCGCGTCACATGGGCAAACATATTCCCGGCTTCCCGAATATCCTGGTGCAGAACATGCCCGGCGCCGGCGGCATGATCGCGGCCAATCATGTCTACAACGTTGCCAAGCCGGATGGACTGACGCTCGGTTCGCCGTCGCCGGCGTTGTATTACGCCCAGCTGATCGGCAGCAGCCAAGCCAAATTCGATTGGCCCAAATTCAATTTCATCGGCGCGCCGGAGCGCAACGGCCATTTGTTGTTCATGCGCGCGGACTCGCCCTATAAGACGCTCGACGATATCCGCAAAGCCAAGGAGCCGCCCAAATGCGCCGCCACCGGAGTCGGCACCAGCGGCCACGACGTGCCCAAGCTGTTTGACGAGATGATCGGCTTGAAGTTCAACCTGATCACCGGTTATCCCGGCGGCGCGGAGATGGATCTAGCCATCGAACGGGGCGAAGCGATTTGCCGTGCCATCACCATCGCGGCGTTCTTCGCCCGCGAGCCCTTTCAGAGCTGGTATAAGACCGGTGTCGTGCGCGTCATGTTGCAAACCTCGCGTCAGCGCAACCCAAGAATTCCCGACGTGCCGACGTTGTTCGAGCTGATGGAGCAATACAAAACTCCGGAGATCAAGCGCCGCCAGGTGCTGACCTATCTCGGCGTTGGCGGTTTCGGCGCCTGGCCCATCCTCGCGACGCCAGGAATCCCGGCGGAGCGCGTGGCGATCCTCCGCGACGGCTTCGGCAAGACCATGAAAGATGCCGACTTCCTCGGCGAGGCGAAAAAAGCCGGTTGGGAAATCCGTCCGACGAACGGCGAAACCTTGCAGGCACTCGCCAAAGAAGTCATCGAACAACCGCCGGAAGTGGTCGATTGGCTGAAAAAACTACTCAACAAATAACCTGACAATGAGAAGTCTCCATGGCACTTCGACTAACGATCGTTCAAGGGCCTTCCGGTTCAGCCGAGTTTACGAAGGCAAAAGTTCAAGGGTTCAATCGGATTCTTTTCGGATTTCTTGTTCTGACCCTTGAACTTTTGAACCCCTTGAACCTTGAACGGGCGTCTGGCCCAGACGCCCTATTATTTGGGTAAAACCATCCGCGTCATCGTCGGTTATCAGCCAGGAGACACCCATGATCTATGGGCGCGCATGTACACGCGCTATATGGGCAAGTACTTGCCCGGCAATCCGACCTTTGTGGTGCAAAACATGCCCGGTGCCGGCGGCATGATCGCCGCCAATCATGTTTTCAATCTGACCAAGCCCGACGGCCTGACGCTTGCCACCGTCGGCGGCGCGCTTTACTTCAATCAGTTGATCGGCCGTGCGGAAGTTAGATTTGACTGGAACAGGTTCACTTGGATCGGCACGCCGGAGCCCGCCGGCCTGCTGGTCTACATGCGCACCGACGCGCCGTATAAGACCTTGGACGACCTGCGCCAGACCAACGATCCGCCGAAATGTTCCGCCACCGGCTTGGGCAGCGCCGGTTACGACTTGCCGCGGCTGCTCGAAGATGTCTTAGGGCTTAAATTCAAAGTCATCAGCGGCTACCCCGGCGGCGCCGACCAGGATCTCGCCATGGAACGGGGCGAAGTCCACTGCCGGGCTTTTACCATCGAAGCCTTTTTCGGCCGCGAACCTTATTTCACCTGGGTCAAGAAAAACTTCGTGCGCGTGCTGTTGCAAACCGAACGAAAGCGCCATCCGAAGTTGCCCGACACACCGACCATCTACGAACTGATGGATCAGTACAAGATTGACGCGGCCAAGCGGCGCATGGCCAGCGTCTATCTCAGCAGCGGCCGGTTCGGCTCCCGGCCGATCGTGTCGTCGCCGGGGTTATCGGCGGAACGCGCCAAAATGCTGCGCGACGCCTACGCGAAGACCCTCAAAGATCCCGACTTTCTCGACGAGATCGGCAAACGGAGCTGGAGCGTCGAACCGGTATACGGCGAAGAATTGCAGGCGCTCGCCAAAGAAGTCACCAGCCAGCCGCCGGAAGTGATCGAGTGGTTAAAAAAATTGTTGTCGAAATAATTCGATTCGAAGCGAGGTCGGCCATGGCAAATAAATCGAAACAGCGGTTCAAACGTTCAACGGTTCAATCGTTCAACGTTCTCGGACTCCTGATTTTTTCCGTCGTTGAACTTTTGAACCCCTTGAACCTTGAACCGGCGTCGGCGCAGACGCCGCCTTTTTATCAAGGCAAAACCATTCGCATCATCGTCGGCTACCAGCCGGGCGACAATCACGACCAGTACGCGCGCACCTACGCGCGCTTCATGGGCAAGTATATTCCCGGCAATCCCACCTTCGTGATTCAGAACATGCCGGGCGCGGGTTCGATGATCGCGGCCAATCATGTCTACAACATGACCAAGCCCGATGGGCTGACGCTGGGCTCCTTCGGCGGCGCGCTGATTATGGCGCAGCTGACCGGACGCAAAGAAGCGCAGTTCGACTGGCCGAAGTATGGTTGGATCGGTACCCCCTACCGCGCCGGCCACCTGCTCTTTATGCGTACCGACGCGCCCACCAAGACGGTCGACCAATTGCGCCAGGGGAACGACCCGCCGCGCTGTTCGGCCACCGGCGTCGGCAGCACCGGCTATGACATTCCCCGGCTGCTCGAGGATGCCCTCGGCATGAAATTCAAGATCATCAGCGGTTATCCTGGCGGCGCCGACCAGGACCTGGCAATGGAACGCAACGAAGTGAACTGCCGCGCCATCACCATCGACGGCTTCTTCGCCCGCGAGCCGTTCATCTCGTGGGTCAAGAAAGGCTTCGTGCACGTGCTGCTGCACACGGAAAAACAGCGCCACGCCAAGATCCCCAACGTGCCAACCGTCTTCGAGCTGATGGATCAGTACAAGGTCGCCGAGGCCAAACGCCGCCTGGTCAACACCTATTTGGGACTCTGGGGCTTCGGCTCCATGCCCATCGTCACCACGCCCGGAGTTGCCCGCCGAGCGGGTCAAGCTGCTGCGCGAAGCGTATTTGAAAACCTTTACCGATCCGGAATTTCAGGAAGACATGGTGAAAAGAGGCTGGGAACCGCGCCCGGTGAACGGCGACGAACTCGCCGCTCTCGCCAAAGACGTCATCAATCAGCCGCCGGAAATCAGCGAAGCAATCAAACGGATACTCAGTCAATGATCGCCTGAAAAAATCATCGACAGGCGACTCCGGGACTGCCGCCGGAGCGGGTGCACTTATTACGCGAAGCGTTCGCCAAGATGTTCAAAGACCCGGAGTTTGTCGCCGAGCTAAAAAACGCAACTGGGAAATGGAACCCGTCGGCGGTGAAGAGCTACAAAGCCTCGCCGAAGAAGTGGTCAAAGCCGGCCGAGTGTCGCCACGGCGTTGAAACGAATCCTGAGCCAATAATCGTAGTCGCTAAATAAAGTTTTGCGGCTAATTAGGTTGACGGGTATCGCTAGATAAGGTAATGAGCATGAGCCGTTAATCTTAACGACGCCAGGAGAATTTCATGCTTGACGCTTTTATCAGTGGATTTTGGCAAACCGTCGCGTGGCCGGCCTTCGGCTACATGCTGATCGGTATCGGTATCGGTTTTTTTGTCGGCTTGCTACCCGGTATCGGCGGACTGTCGACGCTGGCGTTGATGCTGCCTTTCTCCTACTCGATCAAAGAACCGATTTCCGCCTTTGCATTTCTCCTCGGCATGCTGGCGGTCACCGGCACCACCGGCGATTTAACTTCGATTCTTTTTGGGATCCCCGGGGAGGGGTCCTCAGCCGCCTTGATACTTGACGGCTACCCGATGTCGAAAAACGGCGAAGCCGGCCGCGCCCTTGGTGCGGCGATCATGAGCTCCGTGCTTGGCTCCGTGATTGGCGCTCTGTCGCTGGCCCTGTCGATCCCGATCATGCGCCCGCTGGTCCTGCTCTTCGGCTCGCCGGAATTATTTGTCATCGCGATCATGGGCATCACCTTCATCGGCACCTTGGCCGGCCCATCGTTGATTAAAGGACTGCTGGCCGGCGGTATCGGCCTCATGCTCGCCTCCATCGGCGTCGATCCGCAAACCGGCTCGCTGCGCTACACCTTCGGCACGCTCTATTTGTGGGACCGGCTCGATCTCATCCCGGTGGTCGTCGGCCTGTTCGCCATCCCCGAGATCGTCGATCTCGCTGTCCGCGGCACCAGCATCGCCAGCGGCAAAACGGAAAAGCTGCACGGCGTCATGGAAGGCGTTAAAGATACCTTTCGCCACTTCTGGTTGGTCGTCCGTTGCAGTTTGATTGGCGTCTACTTCGGCGTCCTGCCGGTGCTTGGCGCCAACGTCGCCCAGTGGATATCTTACGCTCACGCCGTGCAGGGGTTGAAGGACAAATCCCGGCCGGCAAAGGCGCCATGGAAGGTCTTCTCGGCCCCGCCGCGGCGAACAATTCGACCCGCGGCGGCGATCTGATCCCAACCATTGCATTCGGCATCCCTGGAAGCGGCGCCATGGCGCTCCTGCTAGGCGCGATGTTGATCGTCGGCTTAAACCCCGGCCCGGAGATGCTCAAGTCGCGCCTCGACGTGACCTTCTCAATGGTCTGGGTGCTGATTTTGGCCAACCTCATCGTCGCCGCCTTGTGCTTCATGATTTTGAACCACTTGGCGGCGCTGACGTTTATCCGCGGCTCGGTATTGATCCCCTTTCTCATGTTCTTGGTGTTTATCGGATCGTTCACCGCCAATAACGATCTCGCCGACATCGTCGTCACGTTGCTCTTCGGCGTTCATCGGTTATTGCATGGTCAAGTTCGGCTGGCCGCGCCCGCCGCTGATATTGGGCCTAACGCTTGGCAAAATCGCCGAGAACTACCTGTGGATCTCCACCGCCGCCTACGGCGCCAAGTGGCTGCTGTTCCCGACCGTGCTCGGACTGATCGCACTGACGATCTTCACCGTCGCCTACCCGACCATCAAAGAACGGATGGGCAAAGCGAAATACGAACGGCCGGAAGACGCGGTGTAGATTTACCCGCCACGAAACACGCGAATTCGTCTATAGTCTTGCGCCAGGCGTCTAGGGTTTATCCGAACCCGGACGCCGGCGATAAGTCCCGCCGCCATGCCGGCAAGAGGCGATAATGTTCCAGCGTGCAACTCAACACCCTAAACACTGAACCCGCAAACCGCATTCAGCAGTTGACAGCCAGTCACATTTCAGTGGGATAAGCAAAGCATCTGACAGATCCAAGGGAGGACAGCAAATTATGGCTCATGATGTAGTCATCAAAAACGGCAACGTCATCGACGGCAGCGGCAGTCCGGCTTTCCAAGCGGATGTCGCCATCGATGGCGATAAGATCACCGCCATCGGCAAAGATCTCGGCGGCGGCAAGAAAGAGATCGACGCCAAAGGGCATGTGGTCGCGCCCGGTTTCGTCGATTCGCATACCCATATGGACGCCTTCGTCGTCCAGTATCCCAACGGCAATCCGGTGGTGAACTATGGCGTCACCAGCATCGTCATCGGCGATTGCGGCGCCTCCTGCGCGCCGGTGCCGCCCAAACCCGAGCCGCGCAAAGTCCTGGTCGAATACCTGCGCCGCGTGCTCGACAAGTATGTCGACGACAAGGATTGGCGCTGGAATACCTTCGGCGAATACTTGAATTACCTCGAAGGCAAGATCGCCATCAACTGTCTGCCGCTCATGCCCCACTCACCGGTGCGTTTGACGGTCATGGGCGAGGCCGCCTACCAGCGCGCCGCCAATCCCGAAGAACTGAACGCCATGAAGGCGATGGTGCGCGAAGGCATGGAATTGGGCGCCATCGGTTTCTCCACCAGCCCGCGCGGCGGCCCGGCGATTCACGCCGGCACCCCCAGCACCTTTGCCGAGCATGACGAGATCATCGAGCTCGCCAACGTCGCCGCCGAGTACAAGGGCTGTTTTCAATTCAACGGCTTCCAGATGGTCCTGCAGCCGGAATCCGGCGTGCCGGAAATGTTGACCAAGATCAAAACCCTGCAGATCGGCAATGAATTCCGTGTCCGTCCCGGCGCCAAAGCCGCCGGGCATGGAGTCGATCAAATACATGGAAGAGGCGCAGAAGCGCGGCCAAGATATTTACGGCGTGGTCATTCCGTACCAGCATATTCGCCGCTTCAATCTCGACGACTGCTTCCTGTTCAACGGCCTGCCGACCTGGGAGTCGATCAAAAATTCCAGCGATCTCAAAGCCAAGCTCGGCGACAAAGAGACGCGCCGCAAGATCGAGCAAGAGCGCATCGCCTGCCAGGGCAAGCTCGAGTTCCCCGAATGGCATGGCTGGGATCGTGTCGTATTCGAGCATCTGGAAAAACCTGAGCTCAAGAAACTCGAACAAAAGAACATGGCCGAAGTCGCCCGCCTCACCGAAAAACAGCCGGTGGACGCCTTCTTCGACATCTGGATCGAGGACAACTTCAATTCGCAGATCCTTTATCATGGCCTCGCCAACGCCCATCCGGAACTGCTGGCCGAGATGATCAAGTCCGACACCAGCTTGATCGGCACCGATGTCGGCGCGCATCTCGATCGCTTCTTCTGGCACGGCGCGCCGACCAAGATCCTGGGCTACTGGCGCCGCGAGAAAAATCTCATGAGCTTGGAAGCCGCGGTGCACAAGACTGACCGGCTATCCGGCGCAAGAAACTGCGCCTCAACCGCGGCCTGGTGAACGAAGGGCTGCCGGCGGACATGACGGTCTTCGATGCCGACAAGATCGACGATCTGGTCAGCAAGAAGCTCCCTGACTGGTCGACGCCCAGGAAGTGAAACGCCACCCGCCTGGAATGAAAGCCGTGCTGGTCAACGGCAGCACCGTCGTCGAAGACGGCCAGTGCCTGGACGTATTCCCCGGCAAAGTGCGCCGCCAGCAACTCTGTATTGAATTAGCATCACCGCACCCGCGGTCGGTCGCGATCTCTTATCCCTTCGCCTCACCCTCTCCCGTTCCGGGAGAGGGCCGAGGCGAGAGGATTTTTAATTTCAGTTTTAAGAAGGATCACGAGTAACTATGAAAGCCTGCGCCATCGACGTTCATCACCATTACGTGCCGGAGAGTTTGCTGGAAGAGGCGAAGAAGCGCGGCCAACATCTCGGCGTTACCTTGACCGAGAAAGACGGCCATCGCTCGCTTTCTTTCGCCGGCGGACCGCCATTCCAATTGCATCCGGAGTTGCCGGCGATCGACCAGCGGCTCAAGATGATGGAGGACTCCAAACTCGCCATGGCGGCGTTGGAAGCCCACACCGCGACCTTGGGCTACCGCCTCACCGGCGAGCAGGGCGAGAACTGGTGCAATGTCTACAACGACGGCATCGCCGAGTTGGTAAAAAAATATCCCGACCGCTTCGTCGGCATGGCATCGGTGCCGCTGCAAGATCCAGCGCGCGCGGCCAAGGTGCTGGAGCGCGCCGTGCGCGATCTTAACTTGCGCGGCGGCTATATCGGCACCAACGTCAACGGCAATTACTATGACTACCGACGAGTTCGATCCCTTCTGGGCCAAGGCGCAAGAGCTCGACGTCATGATCGTCATGCATCCCGAAGACGTCGCCGGCGCCGACAAAGATGAATCCCTACGGCTTGAAGCTCATCTGCGGCAACCCCGCCGACAGCGCGCTCTGCTTCGGCTACATGACTTACAGCGGCGTGTTCGACCGCTTTCCCAATCTCAAACTCTGCATCCTCCACGGCGGCGGTTTCTTCCCCTATCATCTCGGCCGCTTCGACCAGGGATGGCAGGTCCGCGCCGGCGCCCGCGCCGCCAAGGCCAAGATGGCGCCGAGCTCTTATCTAAAAAACATCTACTACGACAACATGATCTACCGCCTCGACACGATCAAATACCTGATCGGCCTCGGCGGCATCGACCACATCATGGTCGGCACCGACTACCCCTACGATCTCGGCGATTGGGACGCGGCCAAGAAAGTCGAACAGCTCGATATCCCGGAAGCCGACAAGATGCTGATGCTGGAAGGCAACGCCAAGAAGCTTCTGCGAATTAAATAGCGACAACTCATATCTCGAAAACAAAGGGCAGGCGTGGCAATCACGTCTGCCCTTTGTCATTTCGGCGTGTCATGCGAAAATTCACTGTCACCGCGAAGGCACGAAGGACACGAAGGTTTCGCATGGATCATTTCCGAACTTCGTGATCTTCGTGCCTCCTTCGAAAATACATGTGCGCGATGATCTGCGCGTCGATGAACGACTGCATCTGTTCCGTCATACCGGCGAAAGCCGGTATCCATCCCCCTCCCACCCCTGGATGCCGGCCTGCGCCGGCATGACGAGTCAAAGGAACATGTGCTGCTGGGAGGGTTGCAATTTCATATCCGTGGACGAGCGTAAGCTCATGAATCACTTCGTGGTGAACAAGTCTTAACGGGACACTAAAATGCCGCGAAACTTACTGTCCACCCCGGACTTCCGGGCGAAACCTTCCATGACCGCGCCATCAACCTTGCCGGTATATTGCGTGCCGCCGGCAGCTAAATGCGATTTGGTCGCCACGCAGCCTGCCCGCTATCGGCACGGCGCCGTTGCCGCTCGTCAACGTGCCGGAAAAGCTTTGATAGTTTTGCTTAATGACGAGCTCGCCTTGGGGCAGTTTCCACACGCCGGCGACTTTCGCCGGCACGACCCAGAGACGGCCGGAGCAAAACTTTTCGCAGTTATCCGAAGTCGTAAAGCTCTGGTCGGGATTCCAGTCGCCGATGGCAAAGGTGTTGGCGACGATGCGCGCGCCGGCTTTAAGCGCCAGCAGCTTCGGCCGCAATCGGATATTCATTTCCGGCGTCAGAAACAATACCACGACGCTGGCTTTCGAGATGTCCGCTGTCGAACACGTCACCGCGCTCGAATGTCGCGCGATCGCTGACCCGCTCCTTGGCCGCCAGGCTTTTCGAAAGTTCGACCAGCTCGCCGTTGTACTCGATGCCATGGGCGCGCGCGCCGCGCTTCGCCGCGGCGATGACGTTGCGCCCATCGCCGGAACCGAGATCGACGACGTAGTCTTGTGGCGTGACTGCCGCGACATCGAGCATTTTCTGCACCATTGACTCGGGATTGCCGACCCAGACGACATCTTTACCGAGCTGGCCAGACTTGGGTTGGTAGGATTCACCAGCGAGGGATAGAGAAAAGCCCGCGAAGTCAAGACCAGCACGCCGGCACCGGCCTGAACTCGCCATCGTCGATCCTCGATCATCTATCCTCGATCCACGAATTTGTACGAGCGGATTACTTACCCCGGCTGGCGGACCAGGTGCCGCCGGAACTCAAAGTTCCTTGCATACTGCCGCCGCTCACCTGGCCGGCGTAAACCACGCCGCCGGCATTGAAGAGAATCTGATCGCCCTTGAGCTTGCCGTTGGCGATCGGCGTGACATCGTTGCCAACTTTCAACGTGCCGCTAATGAATTGATAACTCTGCTGGAGCGTCAATTCTCCCTGCGCCAGTTTCCACGTCCCGGCAACCTTTGCCGGCACGATCCACAGGAGCGCCGTGCACCAGTTGACGCATTCGCTATCGAGGCTGTCGCTGCCGTCCTCGCGCCACTCGCCCATGGTGAAAGAGTTGGAAACGATGCGCGTGCCGGGTTTCAAGTCGAGGATCTTCGGCCGCAGTTTGAGATTGATCTGCGGCAGGAGAAACATCGTGATCACCGAGGCCTTGGAAAAGTCGCTCTCGAACAAATCTTCTTTGGCGAAGGTCGCCCGCTCGCTCGACGCCGGCTTTGGCGGCGTTGCGTTTCGACAGCTCGACCATCTCCGGGTTGTATTCGATGCCGTGGGCGCGGGCGCCGCGCTTGGCCGCCATGATGACCGTGCGGCCGTCGCCCGAGCCGAGATCGATGACGTAATCGCTCGCCGTGACGTTGCCCAGGTTGAGCATCTTTTCGACCAGCTCGTCCGGCGTCGGCACCCAGACCACATCTTTTCCCGCCTGACCGACGCGCGGTTCATAGCCGCGCGCTGATTGGGCGCTAGATTCGCGCGCGCTTAAGCCAATCAGAATTATAAAGACGAACCGATACAACAGACGAGATCTTCATCAAGTTCATATCCCGTTCCTGATTAGAAAGATTACTATTTACCCGCCCGGGTCGCTTTCCAACTGCCACCGCCCTTGACCACGCCTTCGATGGAGTTGCCGTTGACCCGGCCGGAGTATTCGACGCCGCCGGCACTGAAGCTAATCTGGTCGCCGTTGAGCTTGCCGTTGGCGATGGGACTGGACTTGAGCGTGCCGGTAACCATCTGGTAGGTCTGCTTCAGCGTCAACTCACCCTGGGAAGTTTGCCAGGTGCCTTCGACTTTCGCCGGCACGATCCACAGATGAGCGGTGCAATAGGACGCGCATCCCTCTTTGACGTTGGCGGTTTCATCCGCGCTCCAATCGCCCATGGTGAACGAATTGGACACGATGCGCGTGCCCGGTTTCAGATCGAGGATCTTCGGCCGCAGGCGAATGTTGATATCCGGCAACAAGAACATGGTGATCACTTGCGCCTGGGAGAAATCGCTCTCGAATAAATCGGCTTTGACGAAACTCGCCTTGTCGCTGACGCCTTCCTTGGCGGCGTTGCGTTTGGACAGCTCGACCATGTCGGGATTGTATTCGATGCCGAGCGCTTTGGCGCCGCGCTTGGCGGCGGTGATCACCGTGCGGCCGTCGCCGGAGCCGAGATCGATGACGTAATCCTTCGCCGTCACCTTCGCCATGTCGAGCATCTTGTCGACCAACGCCTGCGGCGTCGGCACCCAGATGACATCCTTGCCTTCTTGGCCGACTTGCGGTTGGAACTCCTGAGCCGGCTTGGCCGGCATAAGAACTGCCGGCAAGCAGGATAAAAATACTGAAGAGCTGCGAAAATCATCGATGGTTTCATTGGCACTCCTTAAAATGATCGTTGCTTCAAACGTCGCACGGCGTAAATAAAATGTCCAGCACAATGCCCTGTCGGCGCCGGCCATGATCGATGCCATGCCATGCGATCGCTTGCTTGCTTCGCCGACTCCATCGATGATAAAAAATTGACGCGACGCACAGAACGGCGAGTTCGCACCGCACCAGATCAATTTGAATTGGAGACCATTCCATGCGCCAACGATCCGACTACCCGACCTTTTCCGACGACGAACTCAAGCGGCGCCATCAGGCTTTCTACGGTTTGATGGAGCAGGAAGGCGTCGACGCCGTGCTGATCTACGGCAGCGGCCGTTACTGCCTCGGATATCTATTGGCTGAGCGATTGGCCGAGCAGCCGCGAAGCCTATCTGCTGATGCAAGACCGGCAAAGCGCCGGTGATCTTGATGCAATTGTTCAATCACTACCCGATGGCGCGGGTGATGTCGTGGATCGAAGACCTGCGCTGGGCCGGCGCCAACACGACCAATAGCGTCGTCGATCTCTTCGCCGAGCGCGGTTTAGAGTCGAAAAAGATCGGCCTGGTCGGTGCGATTTCCTACCAAGTCTATAACCGGCTGCGCGAGCAGTATCCCAACGCCAGCTTCGTCGATCTCGGCGGCAAGCTGCGCATGATGCGGACGATCAAGAGCTCGGCCGAGATCGAACGCATCCAGCTCGCCTCCAAGCTGACCGATCAATCGATCCAAGCGCTGGCCGAAGGGCTCAGAGAAGGTATGCGCGAAGACGAGATTCCGGCGCTCATCGAACCGGTCTATCTCAAGGCCGGCGGCTACGCCGGCATTCACTTCATCAGCAGCATGCCCATGCGCAGCCCCGACTTCTGCGTGCCGTCGCAATTCCATTCCAATCGCAAGCTGCAAAAAGGCGACGCCTTGATCAGCGAAATCAGCGGCGCCTACTCCGGTTACAGCGGGCAGATTCACCGGACCTTTTCCATCGGCGAAGGGCCGACGCCGGAGTGGCAGAAAATGCACGACGCCGCCATGGAAGCTTTCGATGTATTGTCCAAGGTGATTAAAGACGGCGCGACGACTACCGAAGCCGAAGAAGCCGCCGAGATCATCCACCGGCGCGGCTACAGCACCTACGACGACCTGGTCCACGGCGTCAACCAATATCCGCCGATCTTCCAAACCAAGACGCGCAAACGCCACGACTCCCGCGAAATCACCTTCCGCGAAAACATGGTCATCGTCATCCAGCCCAACCTGATGACCGACGACGAGAAAATGGGCCTGCAATTCGGCGAGACGCTGGTGGTCAAGAAAAACGGCTGCGAGAGTTTGAACGCCTACCCGCGACAATGGGTGACGTGCAAGGGCTAATTCTTCGCTCCACCACTCCTTTACTCCATAGCTACCGACCGTATGAAGCGTTGGAGTGATGGAGTATTGGACTAATGGAAAGATCACCGCACCAGCGAGATCACCACAGTTCCGCTGACACCACGCAGACCGCGCCGATGATGGTTTGCCAGCGTCAGGCTTTCAATGTCGCGCAGAAACAACCAGGTGCCGAGCACGATCCACAGCGGGCTCGTGGCGACGATCGGCGAGACCACGACGACGTGACCGACGCTCAGCGCCAGGATCACCAGCAGGATGCCCAGAGTTTCAAAAGTGCCGGCTAGAAGAAACGGCCCAAGGGCACGCCGGTCCCAGACTGGCTTCTGTTTTTGTCCCGGCAGCAACGTCGCACTGGCCAACCAAGGCAGCGCGACGATGCCGATCACCGCGGCAAGATAGAGCGGCTCGTTGGCGAGACCGAGCGTGTAGCGGCGCAACGGATGGCTGACACCGGCGAGCACGGCGGCGCCCAACGGATAGGCTAGATGCCACCAACGAAACGATGGCGCGCGGTTATCCGCCTGCCATGAGATCAGCGTCACGCCGGCGACGATCAAGAGTCGTCCCGGCGATCACCGACAAACTAACCGGCTCGCCGAGGAAGAAGATCGCCAGCGAGGTGCTGAACAGCGGATGGGAACCGCGCAAAGTCGTTCCCGCCGCCGCGCCGACCAGATGAATGCCGGCATAGGTGAGGAAACGCAGCACCGGCTGCAACAAACCGCTTAAGAAAAACAAAAACAGCACCCACCAGGAGACTTCCGGAATGCCGCGAAACATCAGCAGCGCGATCCACAACGTCACCGCGTGAATCGCCACCGACACCAGCGTCACGGTGATCGGCGTCGAGTAACGCAAGCCGCGCTTGGCCGCGATCCCCGAAATTGCGTAGGACAGCGCGGCGCCGAGGGCGATCAGTTGCGGCGGGATATCGGCGAGCATCGAGAAGTCGTGGTCAGAAAAGTGGAGCGAATAGTTTTAGTGACGCGCATTCAATGGTTATATCTGAACCGCAGCGATATGCCAGATGAGTTGTTGGGTTACGCTGCGCTAACCCAACCTACAGGCAGGCGTCCATCCGTCATACCGGCGTAGGCCGGTAATCCATCTTCGCCTGACGACTCGCAGGCTAGACAGAAAACCTGGATTCCGGCCTGCGCCGGAATGACGAAAAGAAAAGCCGACATCGAACGGACAGATTCTAAACCTCGAGAATCGAGTTCCGACGCGCCAATTTTCGCCAACCGCGTTGACAGACTTCGACTCACTCGGATACGTTGAAAACTCAATCGCCACTGCCGCAACTCTCACAACCGATACACCGATGACCGGCAAACTCACAGCGCAGCTCAATGGCCTATTCTACGGCTGGCGCATGGTCGCCGCCGGCTGCGCCATGCGCATGCTCGGCGGCGGCTTTCATCTCTACGGCTTTACGATTTTCTTTCTGCCGATCACCAACGAACTCGGTCTGTCGCGGGCGGCGACTTCGCTGGTTTTCTCCCTGGCGCGCGCCGAGGGCGCCATCGAAGGACCGCTCGCCGGTTACTTCATCGACCGCTACGGCCCGCGGCCGATGATGCTCGCCGGCATTATCTTGTCCGGCTTGGGCTACATGTTGCTCGCCACGGTAGATAGCTACGCGGCGTTTCTGATCGTTTATCTGGGCGTGATCTCGCTGGCGTTTTCCGCCGGCTTCATGCATTCGCCGATGGTGCTGGCCAACTCTTGGTTTATCCGCCGCCGCGCCATGGCGATGACGCTGATCAGCAGCGCCATCGGTATCGGCGGCACGCTGATCACGCCGGTCCTCGCCTTCACCGTCGCTCAATGGGGCTGGCGCTACGGTGCGTTTATCGCCGGCATTGGCCTGATCGTCACCGGCGTTCCCGTCGCGCTTTACGTCAAGCGCTCACCCGAATCGATGGGTTTGCTCCCCGACGGCGTGTCGCCAACGTCTGAGCAAGAGCGCCAAGCGCCAAACAATGGCGCAGCGACTGCCGAACCGGAGCGCGAATTCAACCTGAAGCAGGCGATGAAATCCGCCGCCTTCTGGAAACTAATTCTAGCGACCACAACCCGCGTCGGCGTGTTCAATTCGATCACCGTCCACTTCGTGCCGATCATGGTCTGGCGCGGCGCCAGCGAAGCCAAAGCCGCGGCGCTGCTGGCGACCCTGGCGTTGATGAGCCTGCCGTCGCACTTGTTTGTCGGTTGGATCGCCGACCGGGTCAACAAACCCAGACTGATGGCGGCCTGCATGTTGATCGGCGCCGGGGCGGTGGCGATCTTGGCCTACGGCGATGGCGAGTGGGCGCTGTGGACGTTTACGATTCTTTTCACCTTCGTCGAAGCGCTGTTCCCGGTGAGCTGGGCGACAGTCGGAGACTATTTCGGCAGAAAACATTTTGCCACGATCCGCGGCAGCATGAGCTTTTTTTATCTCTGGGGTCCGGCACTGGGCCCGGTCATCACCGGCTACGTCTACGACCGCCATCAGAGTTACGCGCCCTTGATGAACGCGTACATCGCCATCGCGCTGGTCGCCGGCTTGCTCTACGCTTCGCTGCGCCAACCGAAATTGCCGGCCTAAGAGCCGCTGATGCTGCGCCACATTTTCGCCAAACTCTCGGGGTTATATTTCGGCTGGCGCATGATCGCCGTCAGTTGCGCCATCCGCGTCCTCGGCGGCGGTCTGCACGCCTATGGACTGTCGGTGTTTTTTCTGCCGGTGACCCATGAACTGGGACTGACGCGCACGGCGACTTCGTTGGTATTTTCCCTCGCCCGCGCCCAGGGCGCCATCGAAGGCCCCGTCGCCGGCTATTGCATCGATCGCTTCGGCCCGCGCCCGGTGATCGCCATCGCCGTCGCGCTCGCCGGCATCGGCTATCTCATGCTCGCCGGCGTGCACAGCTACGCCATGTTGCTGGTCGTCTACATGGGCATCATCTCGCTCTCCTACCAAGCCGGCTTCATGGACGCCACCATGGCGCTGGCCAATACCTGGTTCATCCGCAAGCGCGCCCTGGCCATGTCGATCACCAGCGGGTCCATCGCTCTCGGCGGCGCGCTGCTCACGCCGCTACTCGCCTATGCGGTGCACAGCTGGGGCTGGCGCACAGCCTCCATCGCTGCCGGCATCGCATTCTTGCTGGCCGGCTTGCCGCTGTCGCTGTTGATCCATCGCTCGCCGGAAAGTCTCGGCCTGTTGCCCGATGGCGCCACACCGGCCGATAAGACCAAGCCGCAACGGTGAAACAGAATCAGCCGCGCAAACCGCGAGCGAATCCGAGTTCACCCTGGGCGAGACTTTGCGCACCTACCAGTTTTGGCTGCTCGGCGTCGCCACCAGCTTGCGCGTGATCTGTTCCAGCGCCGTGCTGGTCCACTTCGTGCCGATCCTGGTGTGGAAGGGTTACAGCGAACCCGAGGGCGCATTCTATCTGGGCGTCATCGCTTTTTGCGGCATGCCGACCCATTTGCTGATCGGTTGGCTGGGCGATCGTCTCTACAAACCCTGGCTCATGGCCGGCTTCATGGTACTCGGCAGCCTATCGGTTTATTTACTTATTCGAAGGCACGCAGAGCTGGCAGCTGTGGATCGCCGTGTTGCTCTTCAGTGTTTTCGAAGGTCTATTTCCGGTTACCTGGGCGACCGTCGGCGATTTCTTTGGGCGAAAAAACTTCGCCAAGATTCGCGGCAGCATGAGTTTTCTCTACACCTGGGGCAGCGTCCTCGGCCCGGTGCTCGCCGGCGCGATCTACGATCGCACGGCTAGCTACGCGGCACTGTTGTGGATCCTCTTCGCCACCTGCTGGATCACCGCTGCCCTTTACGCCATGATGTTGCAACCCAAACCTCGGGCCCGGCTCTCTTGACGAGCTGTACGCCGATGGCTACGGCGCAATATTTGGCGCATTTTCGGACCCGCACCGCGTCCGAACTCATGGGGCACGGAAGGTCGACCAACAGACTTGCGAAAAAAACTTGACAACTCCAGCCCAAATCGCGAGGATATAGCCACTTTCATGCCCATTTTCACGCCATCGAGAACGATCTCGACGCCGACAAGCCGCCCAGCGAGCGCGCTGCCGCTCCTGCTTGTCATTCTATTGTATAGTTTCGGCTGCTCATCGTCGGACTCGCCCAATACCGGGCTATTTTCCATGCCGCAATCACTCAGCGGTAGCGCCACGCCGGCCGCGGCCCGTTCGCTCTCCTCCATGGAAGCGATCAGCCGCGGCGTCGCCGCCGTGACACCGCCGGGGGCGGCGTTGAAGGATGTTTACTATCAATTTGACAGCGTCGAGCTGGAAGGCGAAGCGATCGAGATCTTGAAGAAAAACGCCGAGTGGATGAAAGCCAATCCGAAAGCTCGCGTCGAAGTCGAAGGCCACTGCGACGATGTCGGCTCGGCGGAATACAATCTCGCCCTCGGCGCCAAACGCGCCCAATCCGCCAAGGACTTTCTCATCAGCCAAGGCATCGCCGCCGAGCGCTTGGTAACCATCAGCTACGGCAAAGAAGCTCCCGCCTGCTTTGATCTCGCCGAAGACTGCCGCGTGCGCAACCGCCGCGCCCGCTTCGTCATGTTCACCGAACTGCCAACCTCGTAAATCCAAGAAAAGTCCGTTCCAGTCGTTCCAACCGTTCCAGCCGTTCAAATCGTTGACGGAAAGAGATTTCGGAATCGTCAACTAATAACAACGCGCAAAGGATATTGATTTTAACGGGTCTCGATTGACCGCGCCCTGTTTACTCGTACCTTCGTGAACTTCGTGCCCTCCTTAGAAAATACTTGTAAGGGGAGGGTCTCACAATGAAGAGGTCACCTGGGTTCCGTCATACCCGCGAAAGCGGGTATCCAGGCTAATTGGGCGCAGACCAAACCTGGATTCCCGCGTGCGCGGGAATGACGCGTCAAGCAGACCGCCTATGGACGGAATCTCATCCATTCTCATATTCTGTAGACGAGCGTAGGATCATGAAAGACTTCGTGGTGAGTCGTTCACGTTCCGAGCTTGGCGCCCTTTACGTCCCGATCACCCTGAGCCAGCCGAAGGGTGCGGCCAATCCATTCCGACATTCACTCATAGCCGATCGCCGTCACCACCGGCGTCGCCGCCGCTTTTTTCGCCGGTCCGTAGCCAGCCAGGAGACAGAGCAGCACCGTGGCGCCGACCACCAGGCCGGCGACATCGTAGGGGTAAAAAAATTGGAATGTCCAGCCGGTGAGCAGCTTGGTGTTGTAAACCACATGGTGATAGGCCATCACGCTGCCGGCGAACAAGCCAAGTAACCCGCCGATCAGTCCCATCCAGCCCGCTTCCATGACGATGATGCGGCGCACTTGCGCTTGGGTCGCGCCGATGGCGCGCAGCACGCCGATCTCGCGGCTGCGGTCGAGGATCGACGCCAGCAGGGTGTTGATGACGCTGAAGATCGCCACCACTAAAGCGACGATTTCGACGGCATAGTTGACGACGAAGGATTGCTCCATGATGCGCAGCACGGCGGCCTTGAGCTCGCGGTGGGTGCTGATAAAAAGCTGATACTTCTCGCCGTAGCCGGCTTTGATTTTTTCTATCAGCGCCGCCATGTCCACGCCCGGCTCCAGCCACAGATCGAAGGCATCGACCAGTTCGTCGCGCCAATATTTCTTGTAGAGCGCGCGATCGATCAGCACGCTGCCGATGTCCGAAGAATAGTCGATGTAAATCCCCAGCACTTTGAAAGTGACCGGTCCGGAAGGTGTGACCAGTTCGAAGCTGTCGCCCAGCTGCTTGGCGAATCGCGTCTGAAAACTCTCGCTGATGATCGCGCCCTTGGCTTCGCCCATTTCGCGCAAGGCGCGGGCGCCGTCGCCTTGGGCCATCGGCAAGGTGCGCACGCGCGCCGATTCGACAGCGGAAAAAGACTCGACGACGATCGGCCGGCCTTGATAGTTGGCGCGCACCAGGCGATAGAGATCGACGATTTTCACCCCCGCTAAAGCGCGCAGCCCCGCCGCCGGCTCTTCGTGCAGCGAAACATTGCGCGGTCCGGCGGTGCGCGCGCCGGAGCTGATGATGATGTCGGCCGTCACCATCTGATCGACCCAGGCGAGCAGCGAGCCGCGCACGCTATTGACGAAGGCGGCGATGGTGAAAATCGCCGCCAGGCTGATGATCATGGTCGCCACGGTGATCCCCGAACGCAACGGATTGCGCCGCAGACTATCCGCAGCCAAGCGCGTCTCCACCCAAGAAACCCCAGGCAGAACCAGCGCCGAGCGCCACAAGAGTTGGGCCACCCAACGAACCATGAGCGGCGCGAAGAAAGCCAGACCGAGGAGAAATATCAACATGCCGATGACGCCGGCGCTAAATTGCCGCACCGCACCGCTCAGCTGGGGCGCCAGAATAATCAGCAGCGGCGCAACCGCAAAGCAGACCATGCCGAGCCGGATGGACCAGGACTTCTTGGCGACAAACACGGGACGCCAAACCGCTTGCCGGGCATTTTCCAGCGGGCTGATACGCAGCGCTTCGACGGCCGGATGCAAAGCGGCGAACAAGGCGACACCGACGGCGCTGGCCAGGGCGATGGCCAACTCGCGCGGCGACAAACTACTGCCCGACAAACCGATGGAGGAAAACAAATTGCGCACGGTCTCGCCCACCGCCAGCAACGCCGCCTGCGCCAATGCCCAACCGAGCAAACAACCGGCAACGGCGCCGACAATCGCCAGGATCAGCGCCTCGGCGACGATCAAGCGGAGCAATTCGGAGCGGCGCATGCCAAGACAGCGCAGCGTGCCGATCTCGCGCTTGCGTTGCACCACCGACACCGACACCGTGTTGTAGATGAGAAAAAAGCCGACGAACAGGGCGATCAAACTGACGAAGAACAAGCCGACGCGAAACGATGTCAGCAGCGATTCGATCTGCTCGCCGCGTTTCTTCGGCCGCTCGACATCGGCGGCGCCGCGCAGCCGTTGGCGCAGTTTTTCCTGAACCGATTCGACTGTCGCGCCAGCTTCGACGGTCAGATCGACGATATCGAGCTTGCCTTCCTTGCCAAAGGCCAACTGCGCCACCGGCAGGTCCATCAAGGCGAAGTTGCCGCCAAACACCCGCGCCGTGCCTGCTTCTTTGAGCAACGCGCGCACGCTGTAGCTCTGTTTCCCCCGGCTGGTGTTGAGCGCCAAGGTTGAACCGATGGACAATCCCAAGCGCCGGGCAAACGACTCGGTGACGGCGATGGAGTCGGGCTGGGCAATGAAATCGAGAGCCTGGTCGAAGGCGAAACCGTCGCCGGCGAACTGATGATCGCGCATGGTGAAATCGGTCAGCAGATCGACGCCGTAGATGTACAGCCGTTCGGCGCGCACGCCGCTCACCGGCAAAAAGCCGTCCACCGCCGCGGCGACATCGAGGACGCCCGCGGTATCGCGCACCAGCGGCAATACCTCTTCGGCCATGCCGCTTTCACTGTTGGAGACTTGGAGGACCGCCTTGCCGGCGATCTGTTCGATGGTCGATTGAAACGACGTGGTGAGCGCCCGATTGACCAAGGCGATGGCGACGATGACCGCAACGCCCAACGCCATGCCCAAAAACGTCAGCAGCGTGCGCAGCCGATGATGCCGCACATGGCGCCAGGAGATCAGGTGCAACAGCCGTAGCATAAGGAATCGTAACCGCTCCTTGTTTGCCAAGGCGACGGCCAATGTTTAACTGGACGCGAGATTATTAGCGCTGATGCCGTTCGCTTTTCTCGCTCAGCGCTGCGTAGACTTTCTCCGCCGTGATCGGCAGATCGCGTATGCGCACGCCGACCGCGTCTTCGATGGCGTTGGCGATGGCCGGCGCCACCGGCGAAATCGGATTTTCGCCGATGCCTTTGACTTTGTACGGCCCGACGCCGCTGGCGCTCTCGACGATGACGGTTTTGAGCGGCGGAATATCTTGGATGTTGGGAATTTTGTATTCGCCGAAGTTGGCCACTTCGACTCTGCCCTCTTGCACCGGCAGGTATTCGATCAAGCCGTAACCGACGCCCTGCACCACGCCGCCGTCGATCTGTCCTTGATGGCCCACCGGGTTCATGATCGCGCCGGTGTCATGGGCGGTGGTCAACTTGCGCAGCGTCACTTCCCCGGTGGCTCGGATCGACTGAGACTTCCGCGACTTGCGCGGCAAACGCGGTCACCGGCGAATGACCGTCGTCGCGGGTCACCGCTTCGCCGCTGATCGACCGGCCGACGCGCTGGAGTAATTCATCCCAGCGCTGCCGCTTCTTCTGGTGCATCAGAAACTCGCCGGCAAGAGTAATTTCCGCCTTGGGCCAACCGAGCAGCTTCTCGGCCAGCGCGAGCAGCTTCTCGCGGGCGTCGCACGCCGCGGTGTAAGCCGCGCCGCTGGCGACCCTGGTGCCGCGGCTGCCGCCGATACCCGAATCGAAAGAGACGCCGAGATCGGTGTCGAGGGTGTCTATGAGAATTTTCTCCGGATCGCAGCCCAGCACTTCCGCGCCGATCTGCCGAAGCGTCGTGTAAGTTCCCGTGCCCTGCTCGAACAAACCGGTGTGGATGACGATAGATCCGTCGGGGTTGAGCGAAAGCTGCATCGCCGTGTTGCCGCCGCCGGGACCGCGATAACCCATCGCCACACCGCGGCCGACGTTCTTCGCTTTCGGCCCATCGTAGCCGGACGCCTTCAGCGCCGCTGACAGCGTCTCCTTGGCTTTGATGTCTTTGTAGTGACTGCCGGTGAGCGTCTCGTCCCCTTCTTGCATTAGGTTTTGCAAGCGAAATGCCGCCGGGTCCATGCCGACCTTGCGCGCGACACAATCGATGTGCGACTCCGCCGCGAACACGCCCTGGGGTTCGCCCGGCGCGCGGAACTGGCCGCCGGGAAGATTGTTGGTGTAGACCCGCGAAACCGCAATCCGCGCATGGGCGGCGCGATAGCAGCCGCCCGCATGAGCGACGCCGCCGATCACCGCGCCGGGCCGAAAACCGCCGTAGGCGCCGGCATCGAGAAACGCTTCCATCTCATGGGCGACGATGGTGCCGTCGCGCTTGACGCCGGTTTTCAAACGCATCACGCCGGCGTGGCGCGGCGCGCCGGCGATGAACTCTTCGCGGTATTCCATCACCATCTTCACCGGCCGGCCGCTGCGCAACGCCAGCAGATAGCAAATCGGCTCGTCGATGGGCGCGCCCTTGCCGCCGAAATCGCCGCCGATGGTGACCGGATTGACGCGAATTTTATCCTTGGGAATATCGAAGGCCGCCGCCATGCTCGACTTCAACCCCTGCGGCACCTTGCACGGCGACCACATCTGAATGCGCTCCTGCTCGTCGATCCAGACCAGGCAGCAATGGGGTTCGAGAAATCCCTGATGCACCCGCGGCACGGTGTAGGTGTTCTCGACGATGACATCGGCCTGGGCGAAACCAACCGCGACATCGCCGCGGGTAAACACATCCTGGACAAAAGCGTTGGTCGGCTTGTCGAACTGCTTGGGCAAGCCCTTATAGCTATTCACATCGGGGTGAACCAGCGGCGCACCGTCCTGCGCCGCTGCGACACCGGATCGAACACCGCCGGCAGCTCCTCGTACTGAACCTCGATCAACTCCAACGCCGCTTCGGCCTGCTCGAGAGTATCCGCCGCCACCGCCGCCACCCGCTCGCCGATGAAGCGCACCTTGTCCTGGGCCAAGACGGAAATGTCGCGATAGCGCCGGCCATAGAGAATGCCGCGCACGTCATTGCCGGTCAGTACCGCGCGCACCCCCGGCGCCTGCTCGGCGCGGCTAGTGTCGATGCGCACAATCCGCGCATGGGCATGGGGACTGCGCAACGTCTTCGCCCACAGCGTTCCCGGCAACAACACGTCCGATGTATAGCGCGCGTCGCCGGTGACTTTCGCGGTATTATCGGTGCGCGGAATCGATTGGCCGACTACGTGATAGCTCACATGAGTTCTCCTTCTGGAGTTGGAGTACTGGAGTACTGGAGTGTTGCTTTCCGGAAAACCCATCACTCCATTACTCCACCACTCCAATCTCCAATCCTACAGATACCCTTTTTTCTTGTAATACTGCACCGCCCCCGGATGGAGCGGCACGCGCAGCGGACATTTTTCCGTGCTGTGGCAGAGATTTCTCATGTTGAGCGGCCGGTCGTCGTCGACCGGAATGATTTTTTTTCGTTCGTCGATGGTTTCGATGGCCGCGTAGGCGACGCGGTTGGGCAACCATTTATGCGTCACCAACGCCCAGCCGCTGTAGTCGATGGTCAGGGCGTCTTCTTTTAATTGCTTGTAACGCTTCTTCGGCAGCATGGCGCGGCTGTAGCCCAGCGCTTCGAGCTTTTTCACGATCGCCGGCTCGATGGGAATGATCTCGTAGCCGTTGGCCAGCGCCAGATCCAACCAGCCGCCGTCGGTGCTGACGCCTTCGTCGAAGATCGCCGTCAGCGAGCGCTTTTTGATCGCGCTCATCCGCTCCTGGGCAAATGGCCGGCCGCACTCTTGGACCCGCCCGCCCCATTTTTTAATCTGCTCGAAAGAGAATCCATAGAAACCGAGGATCGTCGCGATGGTAAAATAAGTCCCGTTGTCGACGCCGGACAAGCGGGTCGAGACATGCAGCGGAATTTTACGCCGGACGATATCGGCGATGGACTTCACGGCCAGATCCTTGGACACCACCAGGGCGATGCGGTCCCAGGACGGGAAGCAGCCGAGCACGCGCAGCTCCATCTTCTGCTTGTAATAACCCTTGCCGCGGTAGGCCATCGCCACCATCGCCGACGGATTGACATAGGCGATGTCGACCCGGCGCATGCCGACTTCCAGCGGCGCGCGCATGCCGCCGTAGACATCGCCGTTAATGCCGATGCTAAACGGCAACGGCCCGGCATCCTTCTTACCCGAGGTTAGGGAAATCTTCAGCTGCGTCGCCAAGAGATCGGAACACTTGCTGAACAGGCCGGCGGTAAGCTCAAGGCCGGTAATGCCGCGTATCTGCGGCGGCGCCAGATCGGTCATCATGGGAGTTCACCTTTTCATCGAGAGACTTTCTTAGTTTCCAGTTCGGCTTTCACCTGCTGCATCAGCTTCAGATTCAATACTTTGTCCTGCGCCAATTCGCCATCGATCTTGAGCGGTATTTTTATCTCGTAGTCGATGACGTTCCTGAGACCCTCGGCACTAGGCACTCCAGGAATTCCGGCCGACACGGCGCGATTGTAGCGTTTGATGCCGTCGATCAAAGCCGGTCTTGGCAACGTTGCCGATCCGTAGCCGTTTTAGCGCGATCTCGGCCGCGCTCCTCGGGATTGTCGCGAACGAACATGAGCGCACGACCATGGCGCGCAGCCATCTTTTGACTTGCTCGGGATTGTCGCGCAACTTTCGATCGCTGGCGGCGAAGGCCTGAAACGGATAGGGAAACAAATCGCCGAGAAACGCCAGGGTGCGCAGCCCTTCGTTTTCCGCGAAAGATCACCGTGCCCGGATCGAGCATGGTCGCGTTGATCCTGCCGCTCTTGATCGCGAGAATGCGCCGGCCGCGTCCGCGCCCATGGCGATGCGCGTGATATCGCTGGGCAAACCGGCTTGTTCGACATACGTTGTGATGAGCCGGTCTTGGCTCGAGTCCGATCCCGCCGACGCCGATCCTCTTGCCTTTCAAGTCCGCTGCTTTGGCGATCTCGCCGTCGCTGACCAAGTAGAACGTCACCTTGTCGGTTTGAAAGAAAATCGCCTTGCACCGGCGCCCGCCCGCCGCGGCGCGCATGGCGCTGCCACCGCCGCCGCCAAAATCGACGTTGCCGCTCACCAATGCCGCCGCCGCCACCGGGCCGGCCAGGACCAACGTTTCATGTTCGAATCCTTCCTGATGAAACAATCCCCTGCTCTCGGCAACGTACACCGAAAGATAATTGACGCTCGATTGCGGCACCACGGTGCGAATCTTTTCCGCCGAAACGGTAAACGGAAAAGCCAGCAGCAGGACAAGCGCAAAGATCGGCAACGCCTGAGAATAAATCCATGCGTGGCACGCAAGCAGCAGAACCATCTCTATTGAGCGCTTATAGCATCCCCCTTTGAAAAAGTGGGACTGAGGGGGATTTAGAGTCCTGCGCAAAAGAAAATTTTTCCGTCCCGCCTTTTTCAAAAGGGGGATCATGCGAAGCCAGGTCTTGAATTCTTTAATGAACTTCTGGAAGGCATATTAGCTCCACCCACTATCATCATCAGGTCAGCCATCGAGCATCCGCAAAATGTCCGCCAACAGATACATACGCGGCGCGTCGGCCGGCAAATCCGGTCCCATGGCATCTGGCATGGTCACGCTAAAGTTAAGCCCGCTATCGCGCTTCCGTTCGGCAACGAGTGCGCATCGGTCTTCCACAACTAGCAGTAACGCGGTCACTTCCTGCCACTCAAGCCAAAAAATATCTTCAGCGCGATCGATCACACCCGCGCCGGTTAGCCGTTGACCGATGCTAACTAAAGCGCGGGTTATGAACTCGCCGCCCTGTTCGGGAACCAACGCCAGCGCGGCGCCGGTCAACCGCTTGGCAGTTTCGACCACCGCCAAACCGAATTCAGCAATATTTTGCTGCAACAGCACCGCCGGTGCGATCACACCGCGAATGGCGGCGAACCATTGATTACCGCGCTCGCGCCGCAGTTGGCGCAGCCGCTGCGCCAGCTCCGAGCGCTGAGCCGGCGAAACTGCCGAGCTCGGCAAACCGGCGGTTGTAGCGTTCCACTTCCGGCTTGATCTGGCGCTCCCAGGCGGCTTCGATATTGCGCGTGAAGCGCACGCTCTGGGCATGAATATTTTTTAGCCGTTGCGCTAAATCGGCTTCGGCCACCGCCGACGGCACCGCGGCAAGATAGACTCGGCCATTGACCAGCCGCGAGCGCAGCGCGTAGAGCGGGAATTCAATGCTCTCGAGCGCGTAGGTCAGGCCAAAAACCAGGGCGTGAATCTCCAGCGTGTAGTCCAACGGCCGCGGCAGATAAAACAATCTTCCATCGACACGAAACCAACTGAGCCGGTCGTCCGGCAACGGCACCCAGGGTGTCTCGCTCACCGCGCCGAGACTCACGAGTCGATTCCTAACTTCATGGTTACGTGACCGTTCGCCAGTGTCGTTACCTACCCGGATGCTGACAAACCTCGGAGTCCTTCGACGGGCTCAGGACCAATGGGTTAGTTCCTAAAATCATTGCGAAACTCCGTTCATGCTGCGGCTCTCGAAGCATGAGTAGTTTTTTTGAGCGGCCTACTACGCGCTGCCAACGCACACCGAGCGGACGGTGTTCGGCCCTTGATAAATCTGCGCCCAAGAGTCGCCGCGGTCCCGGCTCAGCCAGACATCGCCGCGGGTGGCGCTGTCTTCAGTTCTTTGCCCCTGCGCCTCGCCGGTGCCGGCATAGAGGTGTTCCGGGTTATCGCCATCCGCCGACAGATTCCAAATCATCCGTTCCATGCTCGCCGGCAGTCCGCCGGTGAGTTGCTGCCAACTGACGCCGCGATCCAGGCTGCGGAAAATCGCCGACTGCGCTTTTTCCTTGCGCAGCCAAGCCGGCGGCGTGCCGTTGGCAGTGGTCAAGAATAAAGCCGGTGGATTTCCCGGAATCACCACCAGATCGTGAAAGTAGCTGCGATCGATACCACGCTCGGCAAACAACCAATCGCGGCCAGTAGCGCTCGCTGCGGTAAAAGCCCCGCGCCGTCGCCGTGTAGTAGAGATTGGCCTGGAGCGGATCGCCTTTGACCGTATGAATATCGACGTACTCGATGCCGGCGGAAATATCTTCCCAGCTGGCGCCGCCGTCGCTGGAGCGGAGAATGCCGCCATGTTCCAAGCCGACGCACAGCACCCGCGGATCATGCCAATCGACGAAAATCGACAGCACATGGCTCTCATGGGGAAATTGTGGAAACCACCACTTCTCGGTGACGTTTTCCGGCTGATCGCGCAGCGCGGTCAATTCTGACCAGTGTTGGCCGCCGTCATTAGAGCGGTACAAGCCCACCGGCTCGGTGCCGGCATAGACAATATTGGAATCGCTGGGATCGACGGCAACCGAATGGACGTTGCCGGGTAAAACCAATTGCCAGGACTCGCCGCCGTCGCGCGACGCGTACAATCCGTCCTGTGTGACGCAGGCGTATGCCTGGTTGACGCCGCGCACGGCGCTCATGGCGCGGACAAACTTGCCGGCCAAGACCTCGCGGTAAGGCAGCCATGCCGCTCCGTCGCCGGTCAAGACCGTGAGTCCGGAATCGCTGCCGATATACAAACGCTTCGTCGTGGTCATGGGTGGTTAAGGTTCACGGGCGATCCTTCAATGCGCTGCCGAGCTTAACGTTACTCGCTTGTTTAAGTCAACGAAACAACCGGTTTGCATCCGCTAAAACGAGATAGTACTAACAAGCCAATGAAAGAATCGCCGCGCAAAAAATCAGTCAATGCCAATCCTTCTCGACATCTCGCCTTTGAAGAATATTTGCTCCAAGACGAACCTTTCTACTTACCCGTGGCCCATGAAGTGGAGATCTTTGAAGCGGCCCACTCCAAGCGCTTGCCGATCCTACTCAAAGGCCCCACCGGTTGCGGCAAGACACGTTTTTTAGAATATATGTCCCATCGTCTCGGCCCCTTGCCGTTGATTACGGTGGCGTGCCACGAAGATCTGACCGCCAGCGATCTGGTCGGCCGCTATCTATTGGAGGGCGACGAGACCCGCTGGCTCGACGGACCGCTGACCCGCGCCGTGCAGGCCGGAGCGATCTGCTACCTCGACGAAGTGGTCGAAGCACGCAAAGACACCATCGTGCTGATCCACCCGCTATCCGATCATCGGCGCATCCTGCCCCTCGAACGGCGCGGCGAAGTGATCGAGGCGCACGAGGATTTTCAGTTGGTGATTTCCTATAACCCCGGATATCAATCCGTGTTGAAGGATTTAAAACCGAGCACGCGCCAACGCTTCGTCGCCATCGAATTCGACTATCCATCGGCAGCGATCGAAACCAGCATCGTCAAACATGAAAGCGGTGTCTCGGAAGAACTCGCCGGACAAATCGTCCGGCTCGGCGGCAAAGTGAGAAATCTCCGCGAGCATGGCCTGCAGGAAGGCGTCAGCACCCGGCTGCTGGTCTACACCGGCCAGCTCATCGCCGCCGGCCTCGCCCCCCGCCTCGCCTGCCAGTCCGGCTTCGTCCAAGCACTCACCGACGACGGCGAAGTGAGCAAAAGCCTCCAGGAAGTCGTCGAAGCGATCTTCGCCGAGTAAATCATTGAATTGGCAGGGCAACCACACAGGGTTGCCCCACAAGTCCAATTCCTCGTTGCTTTCCCTTCGAAGTTGCTCAGGCCATTCTTTGCGGCAAATCAAATAGAATCCGAGTCTTCTTCCGCAAACGATTTGAACGGCTTGAACGATTTGAACGACTGGAACAGCATTTTCTTCACGCTGTCGTCAACTTCGGATACGCCGCGACCAGTCGGAGCGGCAACTCCTCCACTTGGGTCACCACTTCGTAGGGAATGTCGTCGCACATTTGGCGCAGATAATCTTCGCCGTCACGGTCGATGGTCAGACAGAATGGCCGGATCCTGCGCCGCTTCGCTTCGAGCAACGCTTGGCGGGTATCCTGCAGCGCATACTCTTGATCCGCGTCGTCCCTGCCGTAGTCGCGATCGTAGGGCCGGCCGTCGCTCAAGAGAAACAATAGCCGCGTGTTCGCTTCGACTCGCTCCAGTTTACCCAGAGCATGGCGGATCGCCGCGCCCATGCGCGTCCCATGCGCCGGTTGAATGCGATCGATGCGCCGGCCGATCCGCTGCGTCAACGGCTCGTGGAAATCTTTGACCACATGAAACTCGACCTCGGCCCGGCCGCTACCGGAAAAAGCGTAGACGGCATAGCTGTCGCCGATCTTTTCCAGGGCTTGGCAGAGCACGATGGCCGCCTGCTTTTCAATATCGATGGTGCGCCGGCGCAGCGGCTTGCCGCGTTGATCGACGCCGGCGGCGATGCGCTTCAAGTAATCGCTGTACGCCTGGGCGCTCGGTCCGCTCGGCCGGTGCGCCTTGGCCGCCTCCAGCTGAACATACTCATTGGTCGTCGCGCTCATATCGAGCAGCAAAGCCACCGCCACGTCGCGTTGGGTGCGTTCGCGCCGCCAATAAAGCTTCTCCCTCGGCACCCCGCCCGTGCGCCGATCGACGAATCGTTCGATCACCGCGTCGAGATCGAGATCTTCGCCGTCGTCGCGCCGCGTCACCTTACGCAACAGCTCGGGAATCCAATGCTCGAAGCGATTGACCACCTGGCGCACCAGCGGCCGATGTTCGACCAACGCTTCCATATAGAAGTCCGACGTCCCTTCGTCCATAAAGCGTTCGCGCACCCGACACCAATGCTGCCGGTATGCGCCGCCGCGAAAGTCCCACTCGGGATAAAGATAGGTAAACGGATGGTCCCGCGTCAACGGCGCCTCGGCAGTCTTGCCATCGGCAAGCAGCGGTGGCGCTGCATCGTTGCTCGGTTTGACTTCGAACTGCCGCAACCGTTGGCGATCATTATCGAGGCGAAACTCAACTTCCTGGGGCGGTGCAAACGGCATGTCGTCATCGTCAGACGCGGGCTCGCTCAGTTCATCCGGCGCCTGCTCTCGCGGCGAGCGCGGTCGCGGCGAACATGATCGCAGTCATCGTCACAGTCATGGGCTGGCCGATTGGGCAAGTTCGCCGCCAGCTCATAAAGCCGCAACGTTGCTTCCGCCGAATCCTCCACGCTGGCGTTCGGCGATCGCACCTTGGCAAGTAGTGGCGCGGCCAAGTCAATTTCGCTTTTGATTGCCAACGGCGTCACTGCCAGTGGATCGCCGCCCAGGCCCAATTGTACTAGCGCTTCGAGCAACGCTTCGCGCAACGGCAGCAGCGCAAGGCGCGGCCGCCCGGCGAGAACCGCGTCAGCTATACGAGTGGTAAAGCGCGCGAATTCCTGGATAGGCCGTTAAGATATGGACATCGATACGCGCGTCTTCGACCAGCTCAAAAATCGCCGCAGCGAGGTCGATATCGGGAAACAGCTGCCAGAATTTACCGAATTCACCGGCCGCCTCGGTTAACGGTTTGGCCGCCGGGAGATGGCTGCGCCAATCGTCAAACTGGCGCGCCGGCTTGGCGAAAACGAAATCGAAGGTGCCGAATTCCACATGGCCGGCTTGATGGGTCAGAATAACCTTGTACCAGTTGAAATTGTCTTTTTCGGAGGGAAAACGATCGATCTTGGCCGGCAGTTCGATGACGATGGCTTGATCGTCTTGACGGGGCGTCAGCCAACCGGCGCCACGGCCAGCGCCCGCCGCGCGCGGCACCAAGAGGATTTCCCGTCCGCTTAACGCCTTGGCATAAAGCCGCAGCCTTTCACCGACTGTTTCGAGTTCCGCCGGTATGTTGGTTTCAGCCATGGGAGAGAGACAGAGCTGGGTTATAAATCGCAGCTAATGGGCTGCCAACTGAAATTACTTTGGATCTCACCACATCCTACGAACCCGTGCGCGGTATTTTCGAAGAAGGCACGAAGGACACGAAGGTTTCGGAAAGTTAATCCTCCGAACTTCGTGCTCTTCGTGACCTTCGTGGTGAAAAGTTCTCTTCTTCCATGTTTCAATAGCCGTACTTCTCCACCACCGGCTGCAGCCGTTCGAGATTTTTCTTCACTTCGTCGGTTTGGGAAATCTCTTCCCACGCTTCTTTCACCAGATCCTGGCTGACCACCTCTTCGACATCCTGGCGCATGATCGCCTTGGACAATACGCCGGCTTCTTGATGCTCCTCCAAGATACGCCATACACCTTCCACCGTCAGTTGGCCGTCGAGCGGAAAGAACGCGCTCTCCATGATGCGGATCGGCCGCAGATCGCGCATGTTCTCCGACGGGTCGGGATTGTTGACGCGAATCTTCGACTCAACCATGCGCTGAAAGGGAAAATTCTCCGGCACGATGCGCATGAAGTGATAACCGCGGATGGTCGCCTTCCAGTAGCGCTTGATCAGTTCCGGATTGCGCGCAATGAAAGACTTGCGCGCCACCGTGACCCGATCCGGCCGGCCATGGGGTTTCGAATCTTCGACGAAGTCATAGAGTTTATTGAAACCTTTCTCCAAAAGCTCGGGCACGAATTGATTGCGCACCAACGCCGCGTCGGTTTCGCCCGCGTGCAGCGGCTTCCAGGCTTCGCGCATGGAGCCGTACTTGTAGCCGACTTTCCACTCGACATCGGTGGCCGGATTTAAACCGGCCTGGCGCAATTGATGCTCGATCCACATGGTCGCGATGCCGCCCTTGTACCAGTCGCCAATCCGCTTGCCCTTCAACTCCCGAATCGATTTGATGCCCGGCGCCGTGACTAAGGTGGCGGGAAACCAGTTGCGCCAACCGCCGATGATACGCAGCTCATCGTTGCCCAAGGCGCGCTCGGCGAACGGCGTGCGCACATGGACATCGGGAATGATGTCGATGTTGAAAGCGATCATGTCGCGCAACACCGTGCCTACTTCGTCATAGCGTTCGCCGTCCGGGCGGCTCGACTCGATTCCTTTCGGGTTGATCTTGGCGTGAACGATCTCGACGTCCAACCCTTCTTGGGCAAAAAACCCCGCCTCCAGCGCATTCATCGCCGCCTGCACATGGCCCGCATGCCAACAGCCGTTGCCAACTCTCAGTTTCATTGCCTATTTGAGCTCCTAGAGGGCGGGTTTCAACCCGCCCCATTTAATTCTTTTTCTGTGGCCTTTGCGTTCTTTGCGGCCAAATCCCAAGTGCGCAGGATGGCTGGAGCATAAGCGATACCCATCATCCCGAACGTTGGGTATCGGCGCGATGCGCCTTCACCCACCCGACAATCGCTGATGCGATGATCCTGAATTCAATTTTTCGCCCAATTGAAAAACCCTTCCTTCTCCACTTCGCGCAACGCCGTCGTATCGATAAACTCCGCGGCGCGCCGGCCGCGCAGCTCCGCCACCGTCGCTTGCATATCGCGAATATCGAGATCCAGGGCCGCTTCCAGCGGAAACATGGTGCGTGGCTTGGCCGCGAAATAATAGTGCGCGTCGTAAAATTTATCGATCAGCAAGGGGTTGTCCTCTTTCATGTAGCGGCGGATAGCGCGATGAAAGACCTCTTTGTTCTGGCGGCCGATGCGCACCGCTTCGCCAAAGGCGCGAAACACGGCTTTGACTAACTGAGGCTTGGTTCTTTAAGAATTCACGCGTCACGAAGAAGTCGCCGCCGGAAACTTCGACACCCAATTCCTCCGTCCCTGCCAATACGTTCAATTTGATGCCGCGCATCTCGACCCTGTCGATATTGCTTTTGGTCGCCATGACAGCGTCGGCTTTGCCGCTGAGCATCATGTTGATCCGTTCGAACGATGATGTCGTCCCGGTCGGCAACAGGGCCACGTCTTTGTCCGGATTCAAGCCCAGTTTCGGCAACAAGCGGCGCACGACAAAATAATCGCCGATGCCGAAACCGCCGATGCCGATGGTTTTGCCCTTCAACTGCTGCACCGAGGTGAGCGTCCGCGAGATCAAACTGTAGCGCGTCGGACCGATGGTGCCGACGATGACGATGGGCGCGCCGCGCGCCGCCGCGGTGATCGCGATGGTCCCGTTGGCCACCGCCATCTGAATCTCACCCGCCATCAGCGCGGCATTGTTGATCGCCGAACCGCGAATATTGACGATCTGGGCGTCGAGGCCGAATTTTTCGAAGAGTTTCAGATCCTGGGCGATATACAGCGGCGCCCGGCTCTCCGACAGCGTCGAGTTTGAAAGAATAAAACGCTCCAGTTTTCTTTCCTGGCCGTCCGCCGTTGCCAGACCCAGAGAGAAGAAACGCGAGGCAAAACCAATAGCGCATGACCTTGTACCTATCTGGAGAACGCCGGAGAGTCAAAAGCCCTATCTCCAAGATTCACCGAGGAGATGGTTCGGCTACGCTTACCACAGATTACGAGCACGAAATTTTCGTAGGAGCGGGTTTGAAACCCGCCCTTCCTAATTAGCCGAAACCTTCGTGTCCTTCATACCTTTGTGGTGAGATCGCATTTCCTCATGAAGCACACCTGCGACACAACCGTTGCAAGTCGCATCGCCTGTGATACAAACCAAACAAACTCACCAAGGGGAACCAAACTGTGAAAGCCGAAAGCATGTTCCAAGTGCGGCGCGAGGATTTGCACAACTTTACGCGCGAAGAAAATGAAATATTAACGCGGGTCGGACCAGCGACGCCCATGGGCAATTTGTTTCGCCAGTACTGGCTGCCGGTGGTGCCTTCGGCGCATCTGAACGAACCGGGCGGCGCGCCGCTACGCGTCAAACTCCTCGGCGAAGATTTAGTCCTGTTCCGCACCCACGCCAACCAGGTCGGCTTGATCGGCGCTTACTGTCCGCATCGGTTGGCGCCGCTCTATTTCGGCCGGGTCGAACAGGACGGCCTGCGCTGTCCCTATCATGCTTGGAAATATTCGCCGGCGGGAAAGTGTATTGAAATGCCCAATATCCCGCCGGCCCAGCAGTTCATCGACGAAGTCGAACATCCCGGTTATCCCTGCGTCGAGCGCGGCGGCATCATCTGGACCTATATGGGGCTCGTCAAGGATTTGCCCGAGCTGCCGGATCTCGAATTTCTCCGGGTCGCCGACGACCAGCGTGTCTATCGCTTGTTTTTTCAGGAAGCCAATTATTTACAAGTTCTCGAAGGCGGCATCGATCCGACCCATGTCATGTGGCTGCACTCGCCCTACGATCTCAACGACGAGGAGATGAATGCCCAACAGCCGGCGCAGCAGCGCGCCGCCAACAAACTCGGCGTCAAGAAAACCCCGGAAGATGTCGAGCTGGTCGAGCATGACGCGGGCTTTACCTACGGCGCTAGACGTTCGCTTAGCGGCGGCAAGAGTCTGTGGCGCGTCAACCAATTCATCATGCCCTGGTACACCATGCCGCCGGGCGGCGATCAGAGAGCCGCCCGCGCTTTCATTCCGGTGGACGACGAGAATTGCGTCAAATGGCAAGTACGCTGGTATCCCACGGCGGAGATCGCCGCCAAGACCGAGGAAGGCGTGCGCGCATTCTTTGCCGAAGAAGCCTACGACCCGCCGTCCAACGCCATGCCCTTCGGCCATATCCGCATGCAGGCCAAACGGGCCAACGACTATCTGATCAATTGGGATCTGCACAAGAGCCGGCGCATCGGCATCGCCGGCGTCAATCTCCAAGATGTCTGTGTCACCGAGAACGAAGGGCCCGGCCCGATCATGGATCGCACCAAGGAACATCTTTGCGCCGGTGACATCAGCACGATCCGGGCGCGGCTCAAATTGTTGAACTCGGCCAAGGCCCTGCGCGAGCACGGCACGCCGCCGCCGGGCGCCCGCGACCCGAGCGTCTACCGCGTCCGTGGCGCATCCATGACCGTGCCCGACGACGTCCACTGGTTCGACGGCGTCAAGGAATCGATCACCGTCCCGCCAATGACAAATTAGAAGTGGTTCAGGAATAAAATGAACCGCGCGAAAATATTCCCAGCGATCCGCCCCTCGCGGCAGATTCTCGTCGCCCTATTCTTGCTGCTGCCGCGGTTGTCGTTTCCAGCCGTCGCCCAATCCAATTGGCAAAGCGAATGGAGCCAGCGCCAGGAAGCGGCCAAGAAGGAAGGCAAGATCGTTTTCAGCATCCCGCCCAGCGTCGAACTGCGTAAAGCATTGGAAACCATCGTGCCGAAAAGATTGGGCTTCGAGGTGGAAATCGTCCCCGCCGCGGCCGGCCGGGTAGTCCGAAGAATCGCCGATGAATACCATGCCGGCGTGCGCTACTTCGATGTCATCATCAGCACCTTCGACAATCTCGAACATAGCCTGATTCCCATGGGCGCGGTGGAGCCCTTGGAAGCGCACTGGATCTTGCCCGAAGTGAGAGAGGCGAAAAATTGGTGGGGCGGCCATCAATGGACCGATAACAGCAAACGTTTCGCCTATTCGCCTTTCGCCTTCATGCAGGACAATCTTTGGTACAATTCGGACTTGGTCAAAGCCGAAGAGATTCGTCTCTACGACGATCTGTTACTGCCGAAGTGGAAAGGCAAGATCGGCCTGTGGGACCCGCGCCAGGGCGGCGCCTCGGCCGGCAAGTGGGCCTTTCTCTGGGCCACCAAAGGCGAAGGTTACTTGAAGAAACTCATCGACCAGGTTGGCGTCATCGCCAGCGAGCGCAAACCGGTCACCGACGCTCTGGCCAAGGGCAGTATCGCGCTCAGCATCGGCCCGACCTATTACAGCTTCGTCACGTATACGAAAGCGGGATTGCCAGT
Organism: uncultured delta proteobacterium; assembly: GCA_963847445.1. Taxonomy (GTDB): domain Bacteria; phylum Desulfobacterota; class Binatia; order UBA9968; family UBA9968; genus DP-20. The sequence goes on from CAWJZV010000030.1 coordinate 628,616, forward strand.
GAAGCCGTTACCGCCGATCAAGGAAGGCACCTATGTCTCCATGGGCAACGGCGGCCCGGTGATGATCAAAAACGCTCCCCATCCCAACGCCGCCAAAGTTTTCGTCAACTGGCTGTTGAGCAAGGAAGGGCAGGAAATTTATTCCAAAGCCCAAGGTCAAGCGACGCGACAGACTCGACGTCGATACCAAGGCGATGGAAGAGTTCGGTATCCGCGCCGCCAAGGATCACATCAGCGTCGAGGACTACCACAAACATGAAAATCAAAGTGAAAACAAACTAAAGTCCGTGCGCCGCCCCGCCCAGGAGTTCGCCAAGAAAATATTGCCGTAGCGTCCGACGGATGGAACCCGTAAGCGATCATCTTCACCGGCTATCCATGTCATAGCTCGCCAGACACTTATCGACCAACTCCTCGGCGGCGGCCCAATCGAAGTTGCGAAATTCTCGCAGCTGGATCGCCGGCGGCTCGCCGGCGTAAAACATTTCGTACTGGAGATGGCGCGAAGCGAATTCCGAGCCGACCGCATCCCACAACAGTTTCAATAATTTTACCCGTTCGTACTGCGCCCGCGTGCGGCCAGCGCACATAACGCTCGACATCCGCCGCCGAAGCGGGCGCGCGCAGCTCGTCCACGCTCGCCGGCAGCTGGATCAAACTGCCGCCGAGAAGCCCGCGGATCTGGTTGAGCAACGGCGGGTACATCGCTTGCTGGTAGACCTGGCTGGCGTAGAGCAGCGAGTCTTTGGGACGCATCACGCCGAACTGGTCGGGCTCGGCCGCCGCCTCGGCGCCGAGAATCATGCCCTCGACTGTCGACACCCGCGTCGCCAGGTCGCCCAGTTGCGCGGCGATCTCGCTCGCCGCCGCGCGCCCGCTCAAATCCATGCACCGCTTCACCAGCCCGACGAGAAACTGCAACTTGGCCAAGGAGCGAATATGCGACTGCGTGTTGCCCAAGACATGCGCTGCGGTCGCGCTGAACTGGCCGGCGGTCAGCTCAATATTTTTATAAATAAAAACATCGTCCCAAGGGACAAAAACATCGTCGAACACCACCAGCGAATCGCTCTCGTCAAACCGGCTTGACAGCGGATAGTCGAACACACTGCAGACGCCGAGGGCATAGGGTCGGCGCGGATAGAGTTTCACGCCCGGAGCGCTGTTGGGCACGACGCAAGAGATTGCATAGTCTTCGTCGCCCGGCTTGAGCGGCAGGATTACGGTGACGAAAATATAGTCCGACATGACCGCGCCGGTGCCGAGCATCTGAGCGCCTCGCACGATAATACCGCCAGCGCTCTCCGCCGCGGCACCGGCGTAAAGATAGGGTTCGCTTTGCTGGTGCGCCGGCTTGGCGCGATCAATGGTCGGATGGACGATGACATAGCTCAGATAAAGATCTTCGTCCGCCGCCTTGGCGGCAAAGCGCAAAAGATTGTCGGCAAACCGTTGGCCGCCACGCGCATAGAATTCCGGCGAGCCGGCGAAGCCGGCAAAGAACGACGAGACGTGATCCGGCGAGCGGCCGAGAAATCCGTAACTGGCGTCCGCCCAGAACTTGATCGCGCGCCGGCGCGCCGCCAGATCTTCGCGCGTTCGTGGCACCAGCAACAATACGTAACTGACGCGTGCACAACA